>DATGGT010000140.1:0-366592 GCA_035308395.1 Terriglobales bacterium | reverse complement strand
GAAGTCGTCTTTGACTAAAAAGGCCGCGTTGGTATAGTTGACGACGTACTCTTTATTGATGCGCCCGTTTTCGATGGCGTAGTGAATCAATCCGCCCAGGAAGGCGATATCCGTGCCGGCGCGGATCTGGACAAAAAGATCCGCGGTGGCCGCCGTCCGGGTGAAGCGCGGATCGACCACGATCATTTTCGCGTTGCGCGTGCGCTTGGCTTCGATCGGCCATTTGAAGCCGCACGGGTGGTTTTCGGCCGGATTGCCGCCCATGATCAACATCATGTCGGTGTTCTTGATGTCGATCCAGCCGTTGGTCATCGCACCGCGTCCGAATGTGGGCCCCAAACTGGAGACCGTGGGGCCGTGTCAAACGCGGGCCTGGTTTTCCAGGTAGCAGACCCCCAGGCTGCGCATACTTTTGACGGCGAGATAATTAAATTCGTTGGTGTCGGTGCAGCCGCCGGTGAAGGCGATGCCTTCGCAGCGGTTCACAGTGTGCCCGGCTGCGTCTTTTTCGATGAAAGTATCGTCGCGCGTTTTCTTTACCTTTTGCGCAATCTCTTCATAGGCCTGATCCCAAGTGATGTCCTCCCAGTCGGTGCCTCCGGGGCGGCGTACTTGCGGTTTCAAGAGGCGGCGGTCGTTGAGAATGTCTTGTTCGAGCGACGATCCCTTGGGGCAGAGTGTGCCACGGTTGATGGGATGGTCGGGATCGCCTTCGACGTGGACGACCTGGGGGATGGCATTCTTGGCTTTGTCGCCAATGGTGTAAATGATCACGCCACAGCTGACGGCGCAATAAGGACAGGTGCTGCGGGTTTCGCTGGCTCGGGAAATCTTCAGGGATTCCGTTTGAGCGTATACCGGAGCGAGGTCAAAGCCGAGTGCGGAGAGTCCAGCACCTCCAAGAACGGTGCCTTTGAGAAAAGTCCTGCGAGAAAGCTCCATCGTGCTGCCCCCGTGCTGCGCTTTCCAGAGTTACGGAGGTGAACTTTTGCAGACGCCCGACACCGAGCGTCCAACGAGTACGGCGCGCGAATGCGAAGAATATAACCCCGCTGCGGCAGGATCGTCAATCGGGCAAAAGCCATTGCTTCGCCAAGGAGGGCGACTGATAATCGCCGGATGTCGAATCGTGGTCTACCGGTGCAGGCGTCGATGGGGAAGGAATGGGAGTCTCGAATCGCACGAGCAGAAGAACTTTGCGCTCAATATATGTTTGCCGCCGAAATCCTGCGTTTTTACATTCCCATCGCGCGCTTTCAGCAAGAGTTCTATGCCGACCTTGCTGGATCGCGAGCCGGAGTTGTTGGTCTGGCTGCCGGTTCCGACCCTTTCGCATCTGATCTGCCGCTGGCATCGAGCGGCCGCTTCGATGAGTTTCTGTCCGTGACAGAGAAGCACGGCCCAAATTCGCTGAAGCAATCTGCACGCGCATTGCGGAGCGAAGGCCGTGATTCGCATCGCCAGTTGCTCCAGATTTTCTGGAATGGAAGAGAGACCGGAGCGTTGCCAGTTGGTCCGAGAGATTTCTTCGCGCGTGCCTTTCTTCAGCCCTATGCCATCAGCCTTCGCGAACACTCGCAATTGAACTGGTCAGGCCCAACTCCGTGCCTCTGTCCCTTCTGCAAGCGCAAACCGGGGCTGGGCGTGCTTCGTCCCCTGGGAGATGGCGGGCAGCGATCGCTGGTATGCTCGTTCTGTTTAGCGGAGTGGGAGTTTCGACGAATCGTGTGCCCCGGGTGCGGAGAAGAAGATCACGCCAAACTGCCCGTCTATGAGGCAGAGGAAATGAAGCACGTCCGGGTGGAGGCGTGCGAGAGTTGCAAGACCTATATCAAGACAGTCAACATGACCACCCAGGGACGCGCTGAGCCGATTGTCGACGAGCTTGCCGCCGTTCCGCTGGACGTGTGGGCGCGGAGCCAGGGCTACGCGAAACTGCAAGCCAATCTCATGCAGCTTTGAGAGCGAAGGTCTCTTAGTCGCCGGCCGCGCGGCGCTTCGACGTTTCAGGGGCCGCGGGTTCATCCGCAGCGAAGGCGGCTTTCTTCTTCGCCGTGCTTAACCAGGCACCCGCCCGGCGAGCGGCCTCGGCCATTTCTTCCGGGGTCATGGTGTTGCTGACAGCTTTTTTCCGGCTCTCAATTTCCTTGAGCATCGGGGCCGCTGCTGTTTCAGCCAGCAGGTACCACATGTAGGCGGAGATCGGTTCCGCCGGGGCACCCGCCGCATCGTTGCAAAAATAGTCACCCATCTTCATCTGTGCGAAGGGATCGCCCGCCTCGGCGGCCTCGATCATGGCGCTGCCTTCGCCATGCCGGTTCGGCGCTCGAGTAGGCTGCGGTCCCGGAGTGTTCATGGTCAGATAGAGCAACTCGGTGCGGCTGGACACGCCCAGTTTGTCAAAAATGCGGAACAGGTAGTTCTTCACCGTGTGCGGGCTGAGCTTGAGAACGTGTGCGATCTCGCGGTTGGTCATGCCTCCCGACATGTGCTGGATGACCTGACGTTCGCGGGCGGAAAGCAGTTCGAGTCCTTTGTAATTCGTGGCGCGAACTTGTGGGGCGTTGGCCAAAGCTTCGAGGGCGTGATCGAGATCGACGCTGCGGGCCCAGACTTGTCCTTCATGGACCGTCCGAATGCATTTGCAGAGACTCTCGATTCTCTCTTGCTTGGAAAAGATTCCTCGCGCGCCGGCGCGGAAGCAATCGAGTACGTCTTGCGGTTTCGATGAGTCCAGAAGAATGACGCCCTTGATCTGCGGACGAAGCGCACGCATTTCGCGCAACACCTCGGCGCCATGACCGGGCTGGTTGTCAAGATTGTGGCTGATCACGACGACGTCAATGGGAACGCGAGTGACAGCGGCGAGTAATTCTTCGGAGTTCGAGGCGGCCGCGACAACCTGGAGTCCGCGGTCATTGCGCAAAGCGTCGGCCAGAAGCTGTGTGTGGATGCGCGTGCCGTCGGCAACCACAATGCTGACAAAATCCGATCCCGATTCCCCAGGGGATGGCATAAAGCCTCCTCAATATCTATTGCCCGCGAATACCTATTGCTTGTGCGAGCGGAGGGCGCAAAAAGATTCCGCTCGATTTCGACGATAGCCTTAGGGGAGGGTTACAACGAGGCAAACAGCCGGCCAAAGTCTCCTGCTACTGGTGAAGGTAGCATTATTCCCTCAGATGGGCAAGCAACAGAATGCAATATATGCAAAAAAGTGCAACGGTCCTCATTTTGCATAGGTGCCCGCAACTCGAGGTCATGGTGCACCCAGGATTCATTCGGATTTACACAAGTTTACAACCGGGCATCGTAGGCCGGTAAATCGTATATAAGTGTAACTATATCAATATGATACATTGGTTTGTTTAGGTAGGATTTGTTCTCAGACTCAGCTCCGGAAAGCCGCCGGATTTGGCCTACACCACGACTGTGCCAAGGAAATACGTCTCTAGAGCTAGTCAGCTTGGTCGCGGGCTCTACATCTCTAGCGCCGGAAGAGACGATATGCACTGGGACGTCCTACCACTTGCACAGTCTTGCAAGTGGCACTACCCTCAGTCAGCTAGTACTCCCCCCTGGTTGTCTATTCCTTCCCCCAGATAGGCGTTACACGCAATCCCTCGTGATTCAGGCGGAGCCATTCGCATTTTCTTGCGATGGGACCCAGAGGGCGAAGCTGTGAATGGGGTCGATCGGGCAGTTTAAGAATCGGAAATAATGAGTCGCCAATTATGAGCAGCGTCAGTCAAAGTCCCGAGATGAGCAGCGCGATGAGCCAGCTGGTATCGGATCAAGTCCAGCTGCGGTGGTATGCGCTGCACACCCGGGCGCGGCACGAAAAAACCGTCGAGCGGCGATTGCGTGACTCGGGCATGGAAACTTATGTTCCGACTGCGATGGAAGTGCATCGCTGGAGCGATCGCAAGAAGCAAGTGGAAGTTCCTTTATTCAGCTGCTACGTTTTTGTGCGCTGCGCATTGAGCGCGGCGGACCGGACGCGGGTCTACCAGGTGGACAGCGTGCATGGTTTTGTCGGCACGCGCGGGTCGAGCCTGCCGATTCCCGACGAGCAGATCGAAAGCATCCGCAAGGTTCTGACCCAGACCGCACCCTGGCGCTCGTATCCATTTCTTAAGGCGGGTCAGCGAGTGCGTGTCCGCGGCGGGGCGATGGACGGCGTCGAAGGCGTCTTTGTTTCCGAAAATGGGGATCACAGCCTGATCATCTCCGTCGATGCGATTCAACGGTCGATGGCGGTGCGGATCGACGGCTATCACGTCGAACCTGTCTAAGCCCACAACAATCCTTTTCACGAATTAGTTTCAAGCTTCTTACCCAATCTCAATGATGTATCAACCTGAAATCGAACGCATCGGCGAAGAGCTGTATTTCATTGCCGCCAGTCCGGCTACCCGGCGACTGCGCACGCAAGCGGAATTGCTCTCACAGACCGACGTGCCGGTATTGATTACCGGAGAATCGGGCAGCGGGAAGACGACCGCGGCGCGTTTGATCCATTCGCTCTCGATTCGATCGAGCTTTCCGTTCATGCGCGTCAAGTGCGCGGTGCTGACCTCGGACCTTCTGGAGAACGAACTATTTGGTTATGAGCACACATCGGCGGATGGACGCCCGGAATCGACGCCGGGAAAGTTCGAACAGTGCGCTAAGGGCACGATCCTGCTCGAAGAATTTGACTCGATGCCGGGGGCGGTACAACTGCGGCTGCTAAGACTGCTGACCACGGGTGAGTTCGTACGGGGCGGCGGGCAAAACCCGATCCGGGCCGACGTGCGAGTGATCGCGGTGTGTGGCGATCTGGAGTCGGCGGCGGCCGACAAACGTGTGGAGGAAGAGCTGTTTGACCGCCTGAGCGTTTTTGAATTGCGTGTCCCGCCACTGCGGGATCGGCACGAGGAAATCCCGCTTCTTCTTGGCCACCTGATGAACCGGCTGACGCGGCGCTATGGAGTCCCGGCACCGCACTTCTCGAGCACTTTGCTTGATGCCTGCCAGCACTATGCGTGGCCGGGCAACCTCCGCGAGCTGGAGAATTTTGCCAAACGTTTCCTAGCGCACGGGGATGAAAACGAGGCGATGCGGGAGTTGCGAGTGCGTCCCGAATCGGGATCGGGAATTCGAGCCGAGCACGGAAATGGCAACGGCAACGGGCAGACGAAGAGCGGCACGCATGTTTTGAACCTGCATGCATCGGACGAGCAATCGTCTCTCAAATTATTGGTAAGAAACGCCAAAGGTGAAGCTGAGCGGGGTGCGATCGCGCAGGCCCTGGAACAGACGAACTGGAACAGGAAAGCGGCTGCTCGATTGCTGAACGTCAGCTATCGCGCTCTGCTCTACAAGATCCAGGAGTATCACCTGGCGCCGCCGGCGGAATACGCGCGCGTGCTGGTCGATCCGTTGCGGCAGGCGAAATAACTGGCTCGTCCGCTGAGGTGATACGCCAGATATCAGGCTGGTACCAGCCGCGAAGATCGATTGAAGCGGGTCGTGGGTGCGACTAGGATTGGGACGAACTCCAAACGCTGAGAGAAGGGAATTGTTGAGAGGCGCAAGGTTATGACCCAACCAGTGACACAAGCGATGACGGCAATCACAAAGATCGTAATCAAAAAGATCGTTGTCATTACGTTTCTGGCCTTGCTGTCGGTGGCGGCCATTGCGCAATCGGATTCCACGTCGCAACCGTCGGCGCCCACTACGGCCGCGACCGACAAGCCGACGGACAATAAACAAGCGGGCAATACCCAGAGTGACAAGCCTGCCGATGCCGCGCACGCGGCACATTCGGATAGTGCCTACGTCATCGGATCGAACGACGTGCTTTCCGTCAGCGTTTGGAAAGAGCCTGACATCTCGCGTTCGGTTCCGGTTCGCTCCGACGGAAAGATCTCGTTGCCACTGGTTGGAGAGTTACAGGCGAGCGGGGAAACGCCGCGGCAACTGGAACAGGAAATCACCAAACGCCTGCAAAACTACATCTCCGAGCCCGAAGTCACGGTCATTGTGACCGACAGCAAGAGTCAGAAGGTAAATATCCTGGGGATGGTGGCTCGGCCGGGCGCTTATTTGTTGACGAGCAACACCACGGTGCTTGACGCCATTGCGATGGCCGGCGGCTTCAAAGATTTTGCCAAGCAGAAGTCGGTGTACGTCCTGCGGCAAGCTCCGGATGGGACGCAGCAGCGAATGCCCTTCAACTACAAAGACGTGATCAAAGGGAAGAGTGCGGAACAGAACGTCCGCCTGCAGGCCGGCGACACGGTCGTGATTCCGTAGTGCTGATTCGCGGTTTTGGTTTCGCAGCATGGTCATGACCCTACGACGCGGTTTCATCGTCGCTTCGATGCTCGGATGGATGATGGCTGGAATGAATATTCTCTCGCTGGCGCAAAATCAAAGTCCGCAGAGCACTCCGACCACGCAGACCGGGGGCACGGAAAGCGCACGAACAGCCCCGGCCACTGCGATTACAGGTATCGCGGATTCGCAGATCTCGGGCGTCGCTGAAGAAGATACCAGCGCCAGCCTGCCGGTGATTCCGCAGATTCTCGGCGGGAAGGGATTTTCGGCCGCTTTCCTTTCCGAGATGCAACGGTCTAATTTTCTGCGCGGTGGCTTGAACATTGGCGCAACCTACGACGACAACCCGCTTCTGCTGTCGAGTGGAGCGGAGAGCAATACCAGCGAAACCATCTTCCCGAATATCAAGATCGAAGAAGCAACGTCGCGCACTCGCTGGGAACTTGGCTACGCCGGTGGACTGACCATAAACCAGAAGTTGACAGTCCAAAACCAAGGATCGCACAACTTGAATTTCGACTCCGAATTCCGGCTGAGCCCCCACGTGAACCTGCGTGTGGCGGAGAACTTTTCGCTGACGACCGGGTTCTTTGATGCGGGCACCGGTACAGGGGTTCCGGGATCGGGCGGGCCCAACGTCAGTCTGCTCGCGCCTCTCGCGACGCAACGATCAAGCACGACCACGGTGGAGGCAAATTATCATTTTGCTTTGAATGATCTCGTCGGGGCGAGCGGATCGTTTTACGACTTGCATTTCACCAACGTCCCGATGGGGACCGAGTTGACTGACACGCAAACTGCATCCGGATCGGCATTCTGGCTGCACCGGATCTTGCGGCGAGACTGGGCTGGCGTCAGCTATCGTTTCGACCGGATTACTTTCAGCCCAGGAGACGGTGAGACTCGAGTTCATAGTTTTCTCGTGGTGAACACGTTGAGCCTTTCGAGCCACGTCACGATCAGTGCTTTCGTTGGCCCGCAGTATTCGGAAAACCAGGGACTGGTGATCGGCAGCCCGTTGCCGTCGTCGAACGACTGGTCGACGGCGGGTGGGGCCGAGGTAGGCTGGCAGGATCAGAGGACAAGCGTCTCCGGCGGCTATTCGCGGACGATCAGCGATGGTGGCGGCGTGCTGGGGACGGTTCGGCTGCAAAATGTGTATGCAAACTTCCGGCGTCAAATCGTTCCTGGATGGGCGGTTGCGCTAAACGCGCTGCATGGAACCAACCAGTCGCTGACCTTGCCGACGACATCAAGCGCGACTTCTGTCAATTTGACCTCGGCTGGCATCGCGCTCGAACGTAACGTGGGCAAGAGTTTCGGATTCCGGATGGGTTACAGCCACGATTTTCAGGAGCAGATGTTTACGACACCGCTGCCGACGCTCGATGCCCATCGCAACCGTTATTTTGTAACGCTGTCGTATCAGTGGGCGAAGCCACTGGGGATTTAGTTCTGGGAAATTTAGTTATGGACGAAGAATTACTCGAATCCGGCGAACCCATCGAGTTTAGCGACATCAAGGGAATTGTCCGTCGCCGGCGCTGGCAGTTTCTGGTGCCGTTTTTCTGCGGCTGGCTGCTGGTATGGGGAGCGAGTTGGCTGATCCCGTCGACCTACCGTTCGGGAACGCTGATTCTGGTCGAGCAACCCTCGGTGCCTGAAAAGTACGTCGTCTCGAACATCGACAGCGATATTCAACAACAGTTGGACAGCATTACGCAGCAGATCCTGAGCCGCACGCGACTTCTGAAAATCATCGATTCCCTTGGCCTCTACGCCAACGACCGGACGCGCAAGACTCCCGACGATCTGGTCGACAAGATGCGCAAAGACATCGAAATCGAGTTGTCGCACGGCGACGACAAGAAACTCTCCGCGTTCAATATCTATTACACCAGCCGTGACCCGAAAATGGCGGAGGCTGCGACTGCGGAACTCGCGAACCTGTTCATCACGGAAAATCTGGAACAGCGCCAGAAGCGTTCCGAGAACACGACCACGTTCCTCGAAGATCAGCTCGAACAGGCGCGGGCGAAGCTGACCGCTCAGGAAGCGAAGCTGCGAGTTTTCAAAGACCAGCACCTGGGCGAACTGCCCACGCAGACGCAGAGCAATCTCCAGATCCTGACCGGATTGCAGAGCCAGTTGACCGCGAACCAGGATTCGTTGAACCGGGCCAAGCAGCAAAACACCTATCTGGAATCATTGATCAATCAGTCTAAAGCCGCGGAGCGCGGTACCAAGCCCGGCGAGACTGGTCCCGCGGGCCTGGCTGCGATCGACAAAGAACTTGATCAGTTGAGAGCACAGCTGGCGGATTTGACTTCGCACTATACCGACAAACATCCAGACGTCCGCAAAACGAAAGAACAGATTGCGCGCGTGGAAGCGGCGCGCGAACGTGCCGTCGCCGACATGAATAATCCGGCGAAGAATTCCGCGTCGGACCCAACGCCTGCCGCCTCACTTGAACCGAAGACCGGCCCGATGCTCGAACTGGACAGCCAACTCAAGGCCAACCGACAGGAAATCGCCAACCGCGAAGCGGAGATCAAGGACGAACAGAGCAAGATCAACGGATACCAGGCGCGGTTGAATATGGCTCCGGTGATGGAACAGCAATTTGCCGACATCACGCGCGACTACGACCAGTCGAAGGCCGACTATGAGTCGCTGCTGAAAAAGAAGAACGAGTCGGAGATGTCCACTGACCTCGAGAAAACGCAGCAGGGCGAACATTTTCGTATGCTCGATCCGCCGAATCTTCCGGTACGGCCGTACAAGCCAAACCGTCTGATGTTGTGCGGCGCGGGGCTTGCAGTGGGACTGGTTCTCGGTGGCGGATTTGTGTTTGGCCAGGAGAAACTGAGCGGCAAGGTCTATAGCGAGCGCGAGATCAAGAAGCTGATCCCGTTCGAAGTGATCGCGGAAATTCCGCCGATCGAAACGGTGGAGGAACAATCGTCGCACCGTCGTGGCGCCTGGATCGCAGCCGCGGCAGCAGTGGTGGTGCTGGGTTTTATTCTTTTGGGATCCGCAGTAACGTATTTGTACGGTTAAGCACTATCTACCAGGCACCATCTAGCAGGTATTTGGACGCAGGCATTTCGAAACCATGTATAAGGCTTTCTACAATCTGCAGCGCAACCCCTTCGAGATCACTCCCGACCCGTCGTTTCTTTTTCCGACGGTGCGGCACAACGAGGCGCTCGCTTCGTTGTATTACGGAGTGACGGCGCATCGCGGGTTCGTGGTCTTGACGGGCGAGGTAGGAACGGGCAAAACGCTGATCCTGCGGTCGCTCCTCGGATTGCTGCAGCGCCGCGACGTGGCCTTCGCGCTGGTGTTCAATCCCACGCTTTCGCCGCTCGAATTCATGCGCTACATCGCGCGCGATTTCGGATTGCAGGTCGGGGACAAGTCCAAAGACGAGCTTATCCATTTACTCAATAGCTTCCTCGTCCAGCGCTATCAGAAAAAGCTGACGACAATTCTTGTGGTTGACGAAGCTCACCATCTGTCGGCGGAAGTGCTCGAAGAGATACGGCTTCTGACCAATCTCGAAACCTCGCAACAGAAATTGCTGCAGATCGTGCTCGCCGGACAGCCGGAACTGGATCTGAAACTCGATTCCCACGAACTGCGCCAGCTGAAACAACGCATTGCGATGCGTTGCCATTTGGATTCGCTCAGCCTGACCGAGACTAAGGAATATCTGACCCGCCGTTTGCGGATTGCCGGCGCGACCGGTGCGGTGCAGATTTTTTCCGCTCCCGCGACCGAAGCTATCTTCCGGCACTCGCGCGGGGTGCCGCGCCTGATCAACACGATTTGCGAAAACGCGCTGCTGGCGGGTTATGCCCAGCACGCGGCCACCATCACCTCGGAAATCATCGACGGAGTAGCGCGGGATTTGCGGCTTGGCGTGGTCGCGGTCGATCCAAGAAACAGCGCCAACGCGCGACTGACGGCGGCGTCTGGCTCGGCATCGAAAGAACAAGAACAGACCGAGTTGTTGCAGGCGGTGAAGACGTTGCTCGAAGTACGGAACCGCATGATGGATGCGGAGACAAAAGGGCGGTTGCAGTAAGGGACGGCTTTAGGCAAGAGCGAGTCAATTTCTCATGAGTTATATCTTTGAAGCGTTGCAGCGGGCGGAGGCGGAGCGGTCGGGCGGGGTGCTGCCCAAAAATGCCGACTCGGTGGCCGATCTGCTGCAGGGAGTGGAACAGGAAATCGAGCGCAAGCAGGCGCTCGGCGAATTGCCTCCAGCTGTGAAGATGGAAGCTCCGGCCGTGGGAACGTTCGCTTCGTCTCGCGTTATCGCTCCGTCCCTTGCGGCCGATTCGCGCCTGGTATGCCTGACCGACCAGGGAGGCATGGCGGCTGAGAAGTTTCGAGTTCTGGGACTGAAACTGCGTACCCTTCGCGAAAAACGGAAACTGAAACGCATCGTCATCACCAGCAGCATCCCGGAAGAAGGCAAGAGCATGATCGCCGCGAACCTGGCGCTGAATCAGGCTCGCAGCAAGGTGTTGAGCACGGTTCTGGTGGATGGCGATTTGCGCCGGCCGGAATTGGCCAAGCGTTTTGGTTTTCGCCGCGACCTGCCCGGCCTGAGCGAAGTGCTGCGCGGAGAGCGCGAGTTGGCGGATGTGGTGTACAAGCTCGAAGGGACTGGCTTGCGATTCATTCCCGCGGGTGTGACTCCCGAGAATCCGATTGAGCTGATGCAATCGAGCCGGTTGACGCAGTTGCTCGAACAGCTGGAAACGTTTTTTGACTGGGTGATCATCGACACGCCGCCCATCCGGCCTCTGGCAGATACTCCGCTGTGGATGAAGCTCGCCGATGGAGTGCTTCTGGTGGCTCGCGAGGGTGTGTGCGAAAAGAAGCAGCTGGAGCGCACAGTGGAAGTGCTCGACCGTGCTACTATGCTCGGTGTCGTCGTGAATAGTTGCAGCAGCAACGAGCACAAGTATTATTATTCGCGATACAATCCCTCGGCCAATGGTGAACCAAGTCTGTCCACCTCTGGCGACGACTGACGTAAGCCTGAAATAAGACTGAAGTAAAAAGCTTCCTTCCCCCTGAAGCGGAATTCTCCCCCGCGTCTACCAGTACTTTCAATCAGAACCGAACGCGCTGTCAGGCGCGGGCGAGGAGATGTTCGCGTGGCGTCGCAGTCCCCAAAGTCCCGAGTATCTGGTCGCAGGCCCCGGGCACAGAACTGGGCGGATTCCAATGAAGTTCTGCGGGAATCTGAGTTCCGCCGGATGATCGCGCTCGAGCACAAACGCAGCGAGCGCTCGGCGCGTCCGTTTGCGCTTCTGTTGATGGAGACGGGCAGCGCGGTCGAGGCGAACTCAGAAGTTGGGACGAATCACGGTGGCGACTTTGC
Organism: Terriglobales bacterium; assembly: GCA_035308395.1. Classification (GTDB taxonomy): domain Bacteria; phylum Acidobacteriota; class Terriglobia; order Terriglobales; family Acidobacteriaceae; genus Acidiflorens. The sequence goes on along the minus strand of DATGGT010000140.1, from coordinate 354,861 downwards.
ACCGAACGAAGGCGCCCACAAGGATGCCGGAATTCTGTTGGACCTCCTGGCGATTCTTCAGCCAGGTACTCGCGAGACCGATCTGATGGGTTGGTACGGGAACGGCGCGTCGGTGGGTGTCCTGTTCACGGAAATCATGTCCGACGATGGTTTGATTTTGAACAACATCCTGGCGCGCGTCAACGCGACTCTGCGGCAGAAACTCACGCCGCAACAGTTCGGCGAAATCAAGTTTTCGTGCCAGCTGTTTCCCGAGGCGCTCAGACAGCTCAATCCCGTTTCGGAACGGATCGTCGGTTTGCCGGTGACCGAAGATCAGGCGGACGGGAAACCGATCGTGAATCGCGTGCAACCGAGAATCGAGAACCGCAACAGCGGCGTCAGGCGTCCGCTGCGAGTGATGAAGTTTGGTGGCACGTCGGTCGGCAATGCCGAATGCATCCGCAGAGTGGTCGAGATCACTCGAGCAGCGGCTCTTGAGGGCGGTGTCGCAATCGTCGTCTCGGCGATGAGCGGAGTAACCAATCGCCTCATTGAGGCAGCGAATTTTGCGAAAACGGGCAACGAGAGTGCCGCCACTGAAGTCATGCTCCAACTGAAACAGCGTCACCGGGAGGCGGTCAAGATTTTGATCCACTCCGCCGACGAGCGACACGCCCTCGACAGCAAGATGGAAGCCCTATTTGCCGAAGGTGAACGTCTCTGCCACGAGACGTCGCGGTTGCGAGAGTTGACTCCGCGAACACTCGACGCGATCTCCGGACTTGGCGAACGTCTGTGCGCTCCGATGGTTGCAGCTGCGCTCGAAGAAGCCGGAGTTCGAAGTCGGGCGATTGAGGCCAGCAGCTTGATCGTGACCGATTCCTACCACGGCGGGGCTGAGCCCCGGATGCAACTGACCCGTGCTCGTTGCCAGACCCGCGCGTTCCCGGTACTTGAGGAAGGAATTGTTCCCGTGATCACCGGCTTTATCGGAGCGACCGAAGAGGGTGTGCCCACGACACTCGGCCGTGGCGGGTCCGACTATTCCGCAACCATCATCGGCGCGGCCCTTGGGGCCGATGAAGTCGTGATCTGGACCGATGTGTCAGGATTGCTGACCGCCGATCCGAAGCTGGTCGACGAAGCCCGAATCATCCCGGAAATTTCTTATCGCGAAGCCGCGGAGCTGGCTCACTTTGGTGCCAAGGTGTTGCACCCGAAGACGCTGCGCCCGGTGATGCAGAGCGGCATTCCAGTCTGGATCCGCAACACGTTTGAGCCCGAAGATGGGGGGACTCAGGTAACACCGGCCGGTCCGCCGACGGTCGCGGGCGTCAAGGCTCTGACTGTGCTCCGGGACGCTTCTTTGATCACGGTTACGGGGATCACGGCCGCCGGCAACGCCAGGCACGGAGTGCAGGATGTTCCTGGACGCGCGCTTGCCGCGGCAGAAGCGGTCCGAGCGGATGTGCTGCTCCTGTTGCAGCCGTCGGCGAACGAAATCCGCTTAGTGGTCGAATCGAGTACGGCCGAGCGCACGGTTGAAGCGATGCGGCGCGAATTCTTCTCCAGCCCACGGAATGAAAACGAGAAAACGGTCTCCGAAGCGCCGGTAAGTGTGATTACTCTGGTCGGCCAGAATCTGCGCATCGAGTCGGATGCGGCGGATCGTACTCTGGCAGCCCTTGGACAAGAGTCGGTCCATGTGATCGCGAAGGTGGCGGCATTGTCGGGCTGCAGTCTGTCTTTCGTTGTGGGGCGCGTTGTGGCGCAGCAGGAACTGAACGGGGCCATGGCCGCTATCCATCGCGAACTCAGACTTGACGGTCAGCACGAAGAGCGGAGACCGGTTTCCCGGGCGAGTCGGCCGTCCACAGTCTTTAACTACCGTTCAGAGCATGCCAGTGCGGACTGAAGGCAGCTCGGCACTGACTCTGCACCGGGCCAAACAAGTGATTCAAAGAAGTAATTCGATCTGAACTGGATTTTGAGTTTCGAAACATCAACGAAGGGGAAAGTGATGACGTCTCGACGGACCAGCAACGGCTTCCCAATGAAGATGACAGCGGACCCATCGGGTGCCGCGCACGACCGCGAAATGCTCGACGAAGCGACCTTCCAGCGCATGATTACGCGGGAGCGGAAGCGTACGGAACGCTCCCAGACTCCGTTTCTGTTGATGCTGCTCGACCTCGGTCACGGCTTGCCGAGCGAACGGAACGGACAAGTCTTGCGCAAACTGTTATCGGCGCTGTCGTCGTCGACGCGCGAGACTGATGTCACGGGCTGGTACTGGGAAAATGCGGTGGTCGGCATCATGTTCACCGAAATCACGGCCGAAGAACGCAGTTCGATCGTGACGAAAATGATGGCGCGCGTCAGCCAAGTGCTGGAACGCAATCTCAGTTTGCGGCAATTCAGCCAGATCGGAATGTCATTCCATCTGTATCCGGAAGACTGGGATCAGGAGACGGCCGAACGGCCGGGAAATCCGACGCTCTACCCGGACTTGGTTGACCGAGATGAGAAGGAGAAACACCTGCGGGTCACAAAAAGAGTGATGGACGTGATCGGCAGTGCCGCAGCCTTGCTGGTGCTCTCACCGATTTTTGCCGTCATCGCGTTGCTGGTGAAGCTGACGTCGAAGGGACCGATCATTTATCGCCAGCAGCGCCTCGGCCAGTTCGGCGAAACCTTTCAACTGCTCAAATTCCGTTCGATGCGCTGCGACAGCGACCCGAAAATTCATCAGGAATTTATGAAGACGGTCATCGCCGGGAAACACGACGGCAACGCGCACGGCGGCGACAAGCCGGTCTACAAGATGACCAACGATCCGCGGATCACCGCTATCGGCGCATTCCTGCGCCGGTCCAGCCTCGATGAGCTGCCCCAATTTTTCAACGTACTGAAAGGCGACATGTCCCTCGTCGGACCGAGACCGCCCCTGGCCTACGAATGGGAGGAATACGCCATCTGGCACCGTCGCCGCGTGCTCGAAGCCAAACCGGGCATTACTGGCCTGTGGCAGGTGACGGGCCGCAGCCGCGTGCGCTTCGACGATATGGTGCGACTCGACCTGCAGTACGTGAAAACCTGGTCGATCTGGCTCGATCTTCAGATACTCATCAAGACTCCGAAGGCCGTGCTGATGGGGGACGACGCGTTTTAGGCGACCTCCGCAAAACAAAGCCCACCACCTCTGCACAAGTGCAAGTAGAAGTACAAGTACGAGCAAACCACGAAAAACCTCCCATGGCGATCAGCAACGACTCCATGCCTGATAGCGAGCGTTTAACTTGGTGAAACCAACCGTTTTGGTGGCGACCACCTCTCGCTGGGTTCCGACTGCCCGATTGGCGGTGGCTTTGGCACACGCCGGTTTCAGGGTGAAGGCTGTGTGTCCGTCGGGACACCAGTTGTCGAAGACCGCGGCCGTGCAGGAGACGTTTCTCTACAGCGGAGTGTCGCCACTGTCCTCTTTTGGGGATGCGATCGCGCGATCGCAACCCACACTTGTCGTGCCTGGCGACGATTTGGCGGCATTGCATCTCCATCAACTGTATGCCCGCGAGACAACTCGTGGAGACGTGGGCGGACAAATTTGTACAACGATTGAGCGGTCGCTCGGGACCGGCGAGAGTTTCCCGGTTGTCTATGCGCGAACGCGCTTCATGGAAGTGGCGGCGGAGCAGGGCATTCGCTGTCCCGCGACCGAGCGGATCGCAAGCGAGCAGGATATCGACAGCTTCGCCCGTCGCTTCGGTCTGCCTTTCGTTCTGAAGGCGGACGTGACCTCGGGTGGAGAAGGGGTTCGGGTGGTACGAACGCTCGACGAGGCAAAGCGTAGTTTTCGTGCGTTGAACTCTGTCCCGGCAGTGGCGCGGGCGGCCAAGCGGGCACTCTTCGACCGCGATTCGAGGCTGGTCTGGCCTGCACTCCTCAGGCGCCGTCCGGTCGTAAACGCGCAGGGATTCATCGCCGGTCGCGAGGCGACGAGTCTGGTGGCATGCTGGCAGGGTGTTGTACTGGCCAGCCTTCATTTCGAGGTTCTGCAAAAGACGGATTCGGCAGGACCGGCAACGGTCTTACGCCTGGTCGACAATCCCGAAATGGCGGCGGCGGCAGAGAAGACGGTTTCCCGTCTCGGGCTTTCGGGTTTCCACGGGTTCGATTTCATGCTCGAGGCCAACACGGGCTCCGCCTATCTCATCGAAATTAATCCGCGAACGACGCAAGTCGGACACCTGGCGCTCGGCGCGGGACGCGACTTGCCAGCCGCACTCTACTCGGCCGTTACCCAAGAAGCTTTGCAGCCCGCGCCGAAAGTGACGGACAAAGACACCATCGCATTGTTTCCGCAGGAATGGTTGCGAGATCCCGATAGTCCTTATCTGACGTCGGCTTATCACGACGTCCCATGGCAGGAGAGCCAACTTGTCCGCGCCTGTCTGCAAATGCGTCGCAAGCAGAAAGCGTGGTATTCACCATGGAGTTGGACAGAAGCATTTTCGACCGCACGAGTGCCACGCCAATGAGCTTGCAAGTCGCAGAGTTGCAATGGGCACTTCGGGTAATCGAGCAAATCGAGCCTGCCGCTGAACGCTCGAGTTCGCCGAGGGGCAACCGTCCCAGTCCAAAGACGGTCCACATCGTCGACCCGCTGAGCGATCCGCGCTGGGACAAGCTTGTGGCCTCGCACCCGAGGGCCTCGCTGTTTCATTCTTCGGGCTGGCTGCGTTCGCTCGCTCTCACCTATGGATATCGCCCGGTGGCGTACACGACGTCCGCACCCGGCGAACCTCTACGCACTGCCGCCGTTTTCTGTGAAGTGGACAGTTGGCTCACCGGACGCCGCCTGGTTTCGCTGCCCTTTTCCGATCATTGCGAGTGGCTGGTCGACAACGTCGACAACAACGACAAGGACAGGGGCAGGGACAGGGACGACGAACGCGCCATCTGCGGCGCCCTGGAACGGGCCGTTGCGACCGAGGACTGGCGGTATGTGGAACTGCGTCCCTTGCACGCAATTGGCACTCCCATGTGGCTTTCCCGCTCCACGGTTCGATATACGTTCCATGCTCTTGACGTGCGGCCGGAACTCGAGACGATCTTCTCGAACTTTCACAAGAGTTCGATTCAGAGGAAGATCCGGCGAGCGGAACGCGAAAAGCTGGTCTATCGCGAGGGTAGGTCGGACCAGTTCCTGAATGACTTCTACCGGCTGTTTCGCATGACTCGCGCCCGTCACCGCGTGCCTCCTCCTCCGCGACGCTGGTTTGAGAACCTGATCCGGGAGTGCGGCGATGGCCTGAAGATCCGCGCCGCGTATGTGTCGGGACGCGCCGTAGCCGCCATCATCACGGTCCGCTATAAAGACACGATGATGTACAAGTACGGCTGCTCGGATACGCGCTACAACCGGCTCGGGAGCATGCACCTGCTGTTCTGGAATGCCATCCAGGAAGCAAAGGCCGCTGGGCTAAGCTGCTTCGATTTCGGCCGCACCGATGCCGATCAACAGGGCCTGATCACGTTCAAAGGGCGGTGGGGAGCGGCCGAGACGGTGTTGGATTACGTCCGCTACAGCGCTGCCGGATCGTCAGCCCACCTGTTCGACTTGCGGGGAGGAAAATGGAAAGCCGCTGCGGCTAAGTTCGTGCTGTCGCACTTGCCCTCGCGGGCCGTGGCCATGATCGGCAGTTCACTCTACGGCCACGTCGGATAATGATCGAGTTGATGATCGTAAAGTTCGGTCGTTTTTAACCAACATTTCAGCTGGGACGGTCGAAGGCACCCAGTGTTTTTCTTACAATGAATCCACTACGCAATACTCCCCCAGCTATGTCGACGATCTTGAGCAGAAAATCATTGAACGAAGCGTCCGAAACTGAGGCGCAGCCCCCACACCGCATCGACCTGCGCCCCGCCAGCCGAAGGGTATCGGTGGTGGTGGTGGTTTGGAACGCGCAGAAATACGTGATCGAGTGCCTGGATTCGCTGCAGCAGCAGTGCGACAAGCTTGATCTCGAAGTCATCGTTGTCGATAACGCTTCGAGCGACGGAACTCCGGAACTGGTCGCGCAGCGTTATCCCGGCTTTCATCTGATCCGAAACTCCGAAAATGTTGGGTTCGCCAAGGCCAATAATATTGGGATCGGCCAGAGTTCAGGAGAATACGTCTGCCTGGTGAATTCGGACGTTAAGTTTACGGATGACTGCATCACTCCGATGCTCGAATATCTTGCTGGGCACTCCGACGTAGCCATGCTCGGTCCCAAGATGCTGGCGGCGGATGGCCATGTAAGGCGGTCGACCATGCGTTTCCCGACGCTGTGGAACTCGTTCTGCCGGTCAGTGGGGCTGGACATCCTGTTTAAGCACTCGCGTTTTTTCGGCGGACTGCTCATGGCCGACTTCGATCACCGCACGACGGCGGAAGTCGAAGTGTTGAACGGCTGGTTCCTCGTGGTGCGCCGATCGGCCTTGCAGCGCGTCGGCGTCTGGGACCCTGCATTCTTCATGTACGGTGAAGATATCGACTGGTGCTACCGCTTTCGGCAGGCAGGAGAGAAAATTGTCTTCTTTGCCGGGGCGGAAGCCATCCACTATGGCGGCGCGAGTTCCGCCAACGCCCCCATCCGCTTTCAACTAGAGATGTGGCGCGCCAGCCTGCAATATTGGCAAAAGCACCACGGATGGCTGGCGCAACAGATGTACCTGGTCAGTCTAGCCCTGCATCACGGCCTGCGACTTCTCGGCGCGCTCGCGAAGTATTTGCTTCTGCCGGGGCAAAGAGAAAACACCAGACTCAAGATCGACGCTGGTGTCGCATGCCTGCGATGGGTGGGGCAAATGATTGGTCGCCCGTCGCCCGCGCTCGGCTACAGGTATTCATTGAAGAACGTCGCTCCTACCTATGAAGCGCAATCGAAGCGCGCGAGCTGATCGTCGTGATCGGACAAGCCTTCGTTCAGTGGTAGTCCAAACGGATTCAATTCATGTACGAAACAGAAGCAAATCATAGAATCGAGACTGCCGATCGCTCCCTCCGTGATGCCTTGCGCTCGCTCGAGCAACTCCGCGAGGGGAGGTTCTGGCGAACCGTGCTCCCTTGGAGCGAGCACTGCACCGAGTGTGTGTGGCCGACTTGCTACTCGACCTGCGACCTCTATAGTCCTCGCGAAGACGGCCGTTGCCGGCGCTTCGCAGAAGGCATGATTCGTGTCGAATCGCCGGACGCGCCCGGCGCCTATCTGCTCAAGATCCGATTCAAACGCTGGGCCAAGCTCTGGACTCCGGGCAACGTACAGCTCCATTCTCCAGGCCAGGCCGACCGAATTGAAAAGAGGGACCATTTGATCGGGACGTCGCTCCAGCGCGTTCCGCTTCCTTCGTTGGTGAAGATCACCGTGGCCAAGAAGCGCTACGGTTTTAAGAAGCGAACGGCCATTGCCCGGGCCATCGGCGCTGCGGTCCCAACCTGCTTCCTGCTGGAATGTTACAACCCGGAAAATCATGCGGTGCAGTTGTCGCTGACGATCCGTTCCGAAGACAAGCAGTCGCGGATGCCGTTTCAGATGCGCATCGATCTGACGCCGGGCGTGCACAGCATCCGCGTCCCATTCGATCAAATCGCCGCGCGCGTCGACGTCGAGCACCCCTTCGGCATCGACATTATTCCGAACGACGAGGTCAACGAGACCACACTCTATTTTGGAATGATGGAATTTGTCCAGGAGATCAAGAAGGCCAAAACCCAATCCGCGGAAAAAGACGGAGACAGGGACAAAGATAAGGGAGACAAGAAGTCTGGCGATAAGAAGGCGGGCGAGAAAAAGGTCAAGTGTGTCGTCTGGGACCTCGACAACACCATGTGGGACGGCATCCTGGTCGAGGACGGAATCGAACGACTGCGCCTGAAAGACGGCATCGGTGACGTCATCCGCAGCCTCGACGCCAAGGGCATCCTGCATTCCGTAGCCAGCAAGAACAACGCGGACGAGGCCATGCAGGCGCTCAAGAAATTCGGCCTGGCGGACTATTTTCTCTGTCCGCAGATTTCCTGGAAGCCGAAGAGCGAAAGTATCAAAGCGATCGCCCAGCAACTGAATATCGGCATCGACACGCTTCTATTTATCGATGATTCGAAGTTTGAACTCGAAGAAGTCAGCACCGTGTGCCCGGAAGTGCGAGTCCTGAACGCGGATCAATATCGCACGCTCGCCGAGCGCAGCGAGTTTCAGGTTCCGGTGACCGACGAAAGCCGCGAGCGCCGTAAGCTCTATCAAGTGGAGATGAGCCGCCAGGCCGTCGCCCAGGATTTCAGCGACGACTACATGGAATTCCTGCGGCACTGCCAGATCCAGCTGAAGATGCGGCCCATGACGGAAGAAAACCTAGAGCGCGTCCACGAACTGACGCAGCGCACCAACCAGATGAACTTTTCCGGCAATCGTTATGACCGCGAAGTTCTCCGCAGCCTGCTCTCGATGCCGCATCTGGACACCTACGTTCTGAGCTGCGAAGACCGTTTTGGCAGCTACGGAGTGGTCGGGTTTTCCATCGTAGACCGCCGCGAGCCGCGCATGACCGACCTGATGTTCAGTTGCCGCGTTCAGTCCAAGCGCGTCGAACACGCCTTCATGACCTACGTGATCCGCAAGTACATCGCGGAAACGGGCCACGATTTCTGGGCCAACTACCGCAAGACTCCACGGAACGCTCCCTCGGGACAGGTATTTGAAGACGTTGGCATGGAGGGAGCCGAGTCCAACCCCAGCAAAGACAACGATGGCGTGCTCTCTCTGCGCTTCCGCAAAGAGATGGAAGTGCCTGACGACGGCGTCATCGACGTTGTCTTTATTCCGGAGACGACCATAGTCTCTGAAATTAACTCCCGACCGAAACAGGTCGTGGCCGAAGTATGAACCTGCGGTCGGCCGCCGGAGCGGTGCGGCGCAACCTGCTGTTGTCGATGCATCGCCGTACGGTCGCTTTCGGAGACCACGGGCCGATCGTCTCCTTCAGCTTCGACGATTTTCCGCACAGCGCCTGGTCATCCGGTGGCGCGATTCTCGAAGACCTTGGAGTCCGCGGCACTTATTACGCCGCCCCCGGACTGATGCACACGCCGAACGATCCCGCAGGTCCCTTTAGTCCTGACGATCTTCACGCTGTCGCCGAGCGCGGGCACGAACTGGCCTGCCACACCTTCAGTCATGTTTCGAGCCGGTCGGTTGCGAGCGAAACCTTTCTCGCCGACGTCGAAAAAGCCCGCCAAGCCGTCGAAGACGTTGCCGGCCGGAGCAGTCTGAATTTCGCGTATCCGTTTGGAGCCGTGACGCTCCGCGCCAAGCGCACTGTCGGCCCCGGATTCGCCAGTTCGCGTGGTATTTTCCCCGGCCTTAACGGCCCCGAAATTGACCTGAACCTGCTGCTGGCAAATAGTTTGTACGGGGGCATCGATCAGTCTGGACGGGTGCGTTCGCTGATCGCCGAAAACGTCAAAAAGAAGGCCTGGCTGATCTTCTATACCCACGACGTGCAGGCCCATCCGTCTCCACATGGATGCACCCCGGCGCTGTTCCAGGCGGCCGTAGCCGCTGCGGTTGATAGCGGAAGCCAGGTGCTGACGGTGCAGGGAGCGCTCGAAGCGATCGGGGTTCAAAGCGGGGACGCGGTTGGCCATGTCCGTTCGAGAGCAATGGCCTGAAACTGGCCATGCACTTGTGAGAGTTGGCGGTACCAGCGGAGGCGCTTAGCATGTCCCTAGCCCGCTTTCAAAGATCGGGGCAAAGGATTCTGACATTTAGGAGCACAATGAGCGCCCGAATTTCCCCCATTTCCTTGTTGCTCGTTTTCTTCACGGCTTTGGCCATGAATGCCTCGGCGGCCACCTACTATATCGCCGCTAACGGAAGCGATACGAACTCCGGAACTTCAAATTCCGCGCCATGGGCGCACGCGCCGGGTATGCCGAGCTGCAAATCGGTGTGCGCCTCCGCAAATCCCCAGCCCGGAGATAAGTTCATCTTCCGCGGAGGCGACACTTGGCATTTCGGCGACACCTCGCAGACCACTTACATCGGATCGGGCGGCTGGAGTTGGAACTGGAGCGGCACCAGCGCAAATCCCGTCTATATCGGAGTCGACGAGAACTGGTATTCGGGCAGTTCGTGGGCGCGTCCCGTCCTGAGCGGAGACAACGCTCTGTGGAGCGGATCCGGTTTTGTCTCAAGTTGCGCCTACGATTACAAGAACGCGGGAAACGGCTTGGTGTCGATCAGCGCGAACTATTGGCAATTCGACAATTTTGAAATGACGGGAGTGTGCTGGTCCAGCCAGATCTCGGACAACGGGATGTGGAACCTTCCGGGGTCGGACAAGGGATTCATCTTTTCGAACAATTACTGCCATGGTTGGACGATGACCAGTTCGGCTTCCGATAACTTCCCATGCGTGATTTCATTCGGATCGGGGAGCGTGAATAATATGGGGCAGTTTGCGAGCGATGTATTCGACGGCTCGGACTCACCCCATTTCCCTTCCGGAAGTTCGAATTGTCAGTGGTTCAAAAACGATTCGGCTGGATGTGCGAGTGGCCAAGGCATTAACGGTTCGGCTTACGACGTCCACGGCTCGATTTTCCGATATCTCTCGAACATGATGGTTACGATGAACTGCCACACGATCCACGACAACTTGTTCGAATATCTTTACGACTCTTTTGCTTCCGGTTCGATCCAGCAGCACCCGAATGTGATGAATTGCCTGGGAGGAGGAAGCGGCGACAACCTTTACTGGTACAACAACGTCATGCGCCACACTTATGCGACGGAAGATGTTTACCTCGCGGTGCGCACTAACGTTTACTTCTTTAACAACGTAATGTTCGACAATATGAACAGCGTTGTCGGACCCGTCCCGGGTGGCTGCATAAGGTTCAACGCGGTAGGCAACAGCGCATCGAGTCAGACGGCCTACATCTACAACAACACCTTTGGAGATGCGACCTGTCAGTTGAAGTTTGAGTTGGCAAACTCGCCTCTGACGCCGTGGAATGGAACGGGAAACTTTCAAAACAACCACGCGATTGGCTTCTCGCCGGCCGCTCTAAACAGTGTGTACGTCTGTCATACCAGCGGGACCTGCGCGATTAACGACGCCGGAAGTGAGATTTTCCAGACTACCAGCGTTGCAAACTCACAAGGTTATGTCGCCAGCAACAACTATGCTCCCACGCAGACTAGCGGCGCCACTGTTGGAGTCGGAGCAGTTCTGACTTCTTCTTGTAGTGTCTTTTCCGCGGACGGAGAGTTTTGTGGCGGCACCAGCGATGGCGCGGCCTTGCAAAACGCCAATGGTGGTCAGGTCGCGAACTTCCCAGCGGTTGCGATGATTTCACGTCCGCCTACATGGGACGTCGGCGCTCATCAGTTCGGTACTTCGGCGAGGCCTGTTCCTCCGACAAATCTGACGGCCGTTGTTCACTAAAATGTGACGCTGACGCCTTCCGCACCGCTTTGGCGTGCGGGAGGTGTCGGCGAATATTGAAGTCTTTACCGGAGGCGCCTTTGTAGTTCCGCCGGCGTATCCGACAAGATCGATCTCCCTACCTCAAGTTTGCTCCGCCGGTCGTCAAAAAATAACACATGTTCGTAGAACAAGGACCACAAAACCTGAAATTTGGTGGGGGCGTTTCGGACAGCGTCCTTAACCCCGGCGTGCTTGCGGTGGTTGTGGTCGTCGGTATCCTGCTGTGGATTTGGCCGCGGAACAAAGCCGTGGCGGCATTTCTTGCGGCGGGCCTTCTCATCCCGATGGACCAGGTGCTGGTCCTCGGTGGAATGCATTTCCCGATGATAAGAGTTCTGGTTATTTTCGGGTTTGTCCGCATCCTGAAAGATAAGCTCTCTTCGAAAGCGCCCCTGTTCAGCGGTGGCTGGAACAAGCTGGACCTTGTCGTTGTTCTGCTGACCGTGGTCACGGCGCTGAATGGAATTCTGCTCTTTCGCGAATTTGGCGCAGTCGTCAATCAGTTGGGCAACCTCTACACGGTGTTCGGAATTTATTTTCTGTTGCGATTCCTGATTCGCGACCAGGACGACGTGATCCGCGCCTTTCGGACGCTGGCTTACATCGCCTGCGCGGTTGCAGTAATCATGAGTTTCGAGTTTTTCACCGGACATAACCCCTATGCCATGCTCGGTGGAGCGCAGGCATGGATTTACTCCGCGCTTGCGGCGCGAGGTGATCGCTTCCGCGCACAGGCCGCTTTTGGACACTCCATCCTGGCCGGTACATTCGGCGCGGTTCTGGTTCCGTTATTTGTGGCCCTATGGTGGAAGGACAGGAAAAGCCGCAAACTCGCCGTATTCGCAATCGTTGCCTGCACGATTATCACGGTAGCCTGCAATTCCAGCACGCCGATCCTGGCGTATGCGGGCGGCGTGTTCGCTCTTTTCTTGTGGCCGATTCGTCGCAGCATGCGTTTCGTGCGGCGTGGACTGGTGCTATTAGTGATCGCTCTCCACATCGTCATGAAAGGTCCGGTCTGGAGTCTGATCGAGAAAATCGACCTGACCGGCGGCTCTTCATCTTGGCACCGCTACCAGTTGATCGATCAGTGCATCCGCCACTTTGGCGATTGGTGGCTTTTGGGAGTGAAGGACACGAGCGTCTGGGGATGGGATATGTGGGACACGGCCAACCAGTACGTTGCGATCTGCGATAACTCTGGCCTGCTTCCCTTCATCCTGTTCATCAGCGTTTTGGTTTATGGGTTCAAGTTTCTGGGACGGGCACGCCGCGTGGCGGAACGCCCCACCGAAAAAGACCGCAGGTCGGCGTTCTTTTTGTGGGCGATGGGCGCGGCTCTCTTCGCCAATGTGATTGCTTACATCGGCATTTCCTACTGGGATCAGAACATGGTGAGCTGGTATTGCCTGCTGGCCACGATCTCCGCTGTGACAGTGGTTCGTCCGAAGAAGGAAGCATCCCTGATACCGGTGGCAGTGGCCGGGCCGGATGAGGATTTGATGGTCCAGCTTGCGGGGGCGGGCGAACTTGCGAAGCACGGAGCTGATGTCAGAGCTGATCTGCCCGCCGATGTCCAGCGATCGCGGGGACTGAATACGTTGTACGAGCGAATACCGTGAGCGAACTCCAGAAAACACTTGAGAAGATGCCGATGGACGCGGCGTTTGTTCCTGATCCGGGCATTGAACTCGGGTTGGAAAGCATTGCCGCGCAGGTGGAGGCCGACAACGTCGAGGTATCTTCGGCGCAGGCCGCGTCGCATCACGAGGCCGCGCATCATCATCATGACGTGGCGGTCACGGTTGGGCGAAACACTCTGTGGGGGATGGTAGCCAGATTTGCGCAAGTATCGACCCGGCTGATTACCATTCCGATTGTCATCGCCCACCTTGGGCTTGGCGGATATGGCATCTGGGCCATCATCATGACGACCGCGGCGTACATGCGCTTCGGCAGCGTGGGGATCAAATCGGCCTTCCAGAAGTACGTTGCCGAGGCGACTGGCAATGGCGATTTCAAAACAGCCAACAAGCTGCTGAGCACTGGATGCGCGGCCATGCTGGTGTTGTCGGTGGCGGTGCTGATTCCGGTGGCGTGGTTTTCGACGGCACTGGCGCGAGCCGCTGGGGTGCCTCCCGAGTTTCTGCATGCCGCAGCCAAATCAACGTCCGTATTGGCGTTGATCATGGTGATGTCGAACGTGGGCGCCGTCTACGAAGCGATCGTGATGGGCGGTCACCGGATCGACCTGACGCGCAACTTTGCAACCTTCTTCACAGTGGCGGAAGCGGTTGCAATCGTAGTTTTGCTGCATTTTGGCCACGGACTGTTTGCCATGGCGATGGTCATGGCGCTGTCGGAGGTGGGATTCGTTTTCTGCTGTTACGTGGCATCGAAGAGAATCCTGCCGCAAGTGCGGGTGTCTCGCGAGCTGGTGACAAGGAGCGTGGCGGGCGAACTGTTTCGATTTGCCGGCAGCTATCAACTGGTCAATGTCCTCGAAGTGCTCTACGTTTCGATCCTGCCGATTGCCATCTTGCGGATGTTTGGTCCGGATTCGTCGGGTGTTTACGCGCTCGCAAGCAGACTGGTAATGTCGGCGGCGATGCTTTCGGAAGCGTTCCTGGTGCCGATCCTTTCTGGAGGAGCGATGGTACACGCGTCTGGCTCCGCCGAAGAAATGGCGCGGCTGATTACAAAGTCATTCAAGATCAGCCTGGGCCTAAGTCTGTTTCCGCTGAGTTTCATCGCAGCGTTTGGACCGACGCTGGTGTATGTATGGACCGGGGAAGTCAATGCCTCGTTCCGTGCCGGCCTTTTGCTGGTGTGTTTCGCGGGACTCTTTCAGGTCTTCTCGGTGCTCGGTTTGGTGTTATACCGTGTGTCCGGAAAAGCGTTGCTCGATAACATACGGCAGGGGCTGCGGATTGTCATCCTGTTGTCGATTGTTGGTTTCGCGCACACATTGGGATTCTTTGGCGTGTTAGCGGGTCTCGCGGTTACGGAGTTTCTGGGCATGGTGTTCATGATGTTCGCCGTTGCCAGAACGTTTCCGTCGTTTCACTTGAAGTCTCTGTTGCCTGACGGATTGAAATTGGCTGCGGCGACGAGTCTGGTTCTGCTTGCGGGCGCTGCCGCGACACGGATCCCGTTGCCCGCCATTGCGAATGCGCGCATGTTGGCGGTGGCGAGTCTCGGCACAGTGTTGGCAGCCTGCGCGTTGGCCGCATGGCCGGCGCTCCGGCTGACGAAATCGCTGACGGAAAAAGAACGCCACGCGTTTATGCGGATATTCAATCCACGCGCCGCTCGCACCGGTGCTCCGTGTGTGGACAGTGTCAGCTAGCGCCATGGTTGCGGCAGAGGGAATCGGCGAGGATGCGCTGGAGTGGATCCCTCGCCTGGCCACGAAGTTTTACACCAACTGGCTGAGGTACACCTATCCATTTGCGCAGTTTGGGAGGAGAGTCTCCGTTCATTACTCGTGTCAGATCGAGCGGGCGGTGGCGACTGGCATCGAACTTGGCGAGAGAGTTTACCTGGCTCCGAATGTCTCGCTCCATGTTGATGAAGGCACGGCCGATCAGGGCACAGACGCGCAAGCGAAGATTGTCATTGGCAGGGGATGTGGGATTGGGCGGGATACGACGATATCGGCACGGAATCAGATTGTGCTTGGAGAGGACGTTTTAATCGGCCCCGCGGTCGTGATCTCTGATCATATGGGCGGAGCGAGTGAAGTCCCGGAACTTCAGGGCACGGCAAACGGAACGGGGCCGCAGAATTCTGGACAAATCTTCATCGACCGGAATTGCTGGCTCGGCTATCGCGCCGCCATCCTGTGCGGTGATGGTCCGATCACGATCGGACGCAATAGCGTAGTGGCGGCGAACGCAGTCGTAACCAAGAGTTTCCCCCCGTATAGCGTGATCGCAGGAAATCCTGCCAAAGTGATCAAGCAATACGATCCAAGCAGCGGAAAGTGGGTACGGTCGCATGGTTAGGGAAGTGGGGTTGGCTGACGACGAAGTAACGACAAAAATGGCTGAAGTGATGACAAAAACCAGTGGCAATGCGACTTCCGATCAGGCTGTCGTCTGTCCCATCTGCGGTGGCGGCGAAGTCACCCTGCTTTTGGAGGCTCCCGACCGCTTTCATCTGCGCACCGAAAAGTATTCGCTGGTTCGTTGCGCTTCCTGCGCGACGGTTTGGCAGACCAATCCACCGCAGCCGGCCGAGATGGGGAAGCACTACACGGAGGAGTACCATCGCGCGATTGTGGCCGCGGGGGAGGGTTCGGCGGCGGAACGCTGGAAGCCTCAGGTGGAGCTGATCTCCAGCATGAAAAAGGGTGGCGCTATTCTCGATCTCGGATGCAGCTCTGGCGGCTTCCTCAGCACGATGAGAGGGCCGGCGTGGGAGTTATACGGAATCGAGATGGAAGAATCGACGGCCGAGAAAGCGCGAGCCAATACCGGCGCAAAAGTATTCGTGGGCGACGCGGTGCTGGCTCCGTATGCTCCGAATAGTTTTGACGTGATTACCTGCTTCGACGTTCTTGAACACGTTTATTCGCCCCGTCAGTTCCTGACGAAGGTAAAGGAATGGCTGAAACCGGGCGGTATCTACTACGCGATGATGCCGAACATCGGCTCGTGGGAAGCGCAGGTCTTCGGCACGCGCTGGTTCGGCTTGGAAATGCCCCGTCATCTGTTCCATTTTTCGCCACGTTCGCTGCGATACCTTCTGAACGATCTCGGTTTTGAAGAAGTCGTAGTCAAGACTCCGTCAATCAGTTATATCGAGCGCAGTGCGGGATACGTGGCTTCCGGCGTCATGGAGAAGATGGGATTCACTCCCACTGCACAAGCGACACCGCGGGCTCTCAGCTTTCCCGAGAAGGTGGTGCGCAAGGGTCTGCGAGTGGCGGCGATTCGGCCATTTGCTCACGTTGCCAGTTGGGCCGGCGCGGGACCGAGCCTCGAAGTAGTTTTCAGAAAGCCACAGCTCTAGGAACACGTTCTTGCTCAGCCCCACGGCAGCAGAGACCCCGCAACTTATGAGTGCTCCCATTCGAAAACCGGCGGACGACCCGCTCTCGTTGATAACCCGGTTCGCCAACTTATTCCGCCGTTTGTGGATGGTGAGCACGTATCCCTTCGTCTCTGTGGGTAAGGGCTTTCGTGTTCACTACACGTGCGATCTGCGCCGGCGGACGGCGGCGGGAGTCAAGATCGGCGACGCGGTCTGGATCGAGAGTGATGTATGGATCAATATTCCGGAACTGCGGCCGAACGCGGAGCCGGTAATCATCTTTGAGGACGGTTGCAAAGTTGGCAGACGTTGCGTCATTTCCGCGATGAATCGGATTCACTTCGAGAAAAATGTTATTTTCGCGCCCTCAGTCCTTGTGATGGACCACAACCACGGTTATGAAGACGTGACCCGTCCGATTGTCGATCAGGGTGTCACCGAGGGCGGGACGATTCGAATTGAGGAAGGGGCCTGGATCGGCTTTGGTGTCGCCATCGTTTGCAATAAAGGCGAACTGGTGATCGGGAAAAATTCCGTGATCGGCGCGAACTCGGTTCTGACCCGGAGTGTGCCTCCCTATTCGATTGTGAGCGGGAATCCTGGAAGAGTCGTGAAGCGGTACGACTTTGCCAAAGGAAAATGGGTGCTTGGGGCGGGCGTGCTGGCGGAGTCGGCGAAACAGAGCTGATCTTTATGATCTCGATTATTGTTCCCGCCCACAACGAATGTCAGGTTATCGCGCGGACCCTCAAAGCGATGACCAGCGACGCGAACCCCGGCGAACTCGACATTGTTGTGGTCTGCAACGGTTGCCAGGACGATACCGCGGCAGTTGCGCGCCGTTTTGGCGGGAGTGTCCGGGTCATCGAAACGCCGATCGCCGGCAAGACGCACGCTCTGAATCTGGGAGATAGTGTGGCGCAAGGGTTTCCGCGCATTTATGTCGACGCCGACGTCATACTGACGGTGGATTCGATCCGGCGGTTGGCGCGTCGTCTGGATCGTCGTCTCAATCAGCGGGATGTGCTGGCAGTGGCTCCGATGCCGACCTACGATCTCACCGGTTGCTCGTGGGCGGTTCGGGCTTTCTATGACATCCGGTCGTTGCTGCCTTCCGCCAAGGAAGGAATCGGTGGTTCGGGCGTCTATGCTCTTTCGGAGAGCGGACGTAGACGCTTCGCTGAGTTTCCAGCGGTCACGGCTGACGACGGTTACGTTCGCATCCACTTTCAGGCTGACGAACGTGAGACTGTTGCCGACGCGCGAAGCACCGTGTTTCCTCCGCGGACCGTTCGAGATTTGATCGTCACAAAGACCAGAGCCCACTTCGGTTCTTTCGAGTTGATGAGTCTGTTTCCGGAACTCTGGCGCAATCGAGGAGAGAGCAACAATAACTCCCTGTTGCGATTGTTCAAACATCCTCGACTGTGGATGAAACTGACCATCTATTGTCTGGTGACCGCGTGGGCTAAACAAAGAGCCAAGAAACGCCTCGGCTCAACTTCGACCGTTTGGGAACGGGACGACACCTCCAGAGTGATGGCCTAGAACTTCATGACCTTGGCTATTGAGATCGGAGTCGGTGTTGGACAAGCGGCCGCTGCCGCAGCAGCGGCCGGCGTCAGTGCCGGTGGGGCGGCGGCCTATTTTTCACCGGTGGCCTGGCGTCACCGGCGGATGAGTCGGATTCGCCGTCAAGTGGCTGACAGTCGAGTCCTGGCGCTGACCTATGATGACGGGCCTAGCAATACGGTGACTCCGGAAGTTCTAGATCTGCTTGGCCGCCGCGGTGTCCGCGCGACGTTTTTCATGCTCGGTTGTAACGCCCGGCAGTATCCAGAGATCGTCGATCGCGCGATTGCTGAAGGTCACGAAGTCGGATGTCATACCTACCGCCATTTGAACGCATGGAAGACGACACCCTGGCGTGCCGTTGCCGATATCCAGGCTGGTTATGAGGGCTTGTCCCGCTGGATTCGTCCGGACGCGCTGTTCCGTCCGCCACACGGCAAGATGACACTGCCAACTTATTGGGAACTTCGCCGGCGTGGGGCTCCGGTGTGGTGGTGGACTCTCGATTCAGGCGACACGAACGCAACTCGCCCTGAGCCCGGTCAAGTTGCCGATCGACTGCGCCGCGACCGCGGAGGCATCGTGCTGATGCACGATCTTGATCGAGGTCAAGAAAGACGGGACTTTGTGCTCAAGACGACGGAAGCGCTGCTCGACGTTGCGGAGCAGGAATCCTTGAAAGTCGTCACACTCGGAGAACTATGCCGGACAAAGTGAAGAAACTCGCGAGCCGGAAGAAAGTCTTGGCGGTTGCCTCAAGCGGCGGCCACTGGACTCAGTTGCTGCGGGTGATGCCGGCATTTGACTGTCACGAAGTTGCGTTTGTCACGGTGCTGGAGGCTTACCGTTCCGACGTGCCGGATCACCGTTTCTATCTGGTGGATGACGCCAACCGTTGGAATAAATTTGGACTGATCAAGTTGGCGGCGAGTGTCGCCTGGATTGTGGCGAAAGAGCGGCCCGATGTGGTCGTTTCCACCGGCGCGGCGCCGGGATACTTCGCGGTGCTGGTCGGTCGGCTACTCGGGGCAAAGACGATCTGGATCGATAGCATCACAAATATTGAACGGCTTTCCATGTCAGGCGCGCTGGCCGGCAAACATGCGAACCTGTGGCTGACGCAGTGGCCGCATCTGGCCAAGGCTGAAGGACCGCAGTACGGAGGGTCGGTCCTGTGATTTTCGCGACTGTGGGATCCCAGGCGCCGTTTGACCGGTTGATTCGCGCGGTCGACGACTGGGCGGGCTCGCGCAAGCGATCGGATGTCTTCGCGCAGATTGCGGCGGGTGATTATTGCCCGGTCCACGTCAAATACAAGAAATTCGTCGAGCCTCAGGAATTCCGGCAACTTGTGCAGGAGGCCAAGGTAATCGTGGCCCACGCAGGAATGGGATCGATCATCACCGCTTTGGAAATGGGCAAGCCCATCGTGGTGATGCCTCGGCGCGCGCGATATCGCGAGACCCGGAACGATCATCAGGTTGCGGCTGCAAATCACTTTGGAGCCCAGGGTCGCGTGATCGTCGCTGACGATGAGAACCGGTTGGCGGAAGTTCTCGATTACGCCGTGACGCTCGGCGAAACCGAGCGCATCGAGGCCAAGGCCTCGGATGAACTCATTACTACGATTCGGAACTTCATCGACGCAGCGGGGGTTGACCGCTAGGTTTTGATCAAGAATTGCCGGCGGCGGATCGACCTGAGTGTGCCGTGAACTTGCGGCGAAAAAGGTAAAGCAAATCGAGTACAAGGAGACTATTTTGGCGATGCAAACAACAGATATCGAACAGGAAATTCGCAGTTTTCTGGTGGAGAATTTTCTCGGCGGCCGCGCCGATGGCCTACGCGAGTCCGATTCTCTCCTGGGTAGCGTCATCGATTCCGCAGGGGTTCTGGAACTGGTCATGTTTCTTCAGGACCGCTTCGGGATCACCGTCGGTGATGACGAAGTGAACACGGAAAACCTGGACTCGGTGAAAAATGCGGTTCGATTCGTCGAGCGAAAGCTGGGTGAAAAAGCCTGAACCGGACTTCTCGCGGAGTGCAAGCCATTGTAAACATGCCGGTTAGCGGCGCCGATATGCTTCACTTCACGCTGTCAAAACCGCTCCCGAGCATGGTACTATCGTAGACACTTAACCCCTCCCCAGTCGTCTCCCCCAAGAATTAGATTCAGTTCCAGTCCTCTTAAGGAAGGATTCAAGAACGCTATGCTCGACGCTGTGATCATTGGCGCAGGACCGTATGGGCTGTCGGTTGCCGCTCATTTTCGGATTCAGGGGATAAGTTTCCGCATTTTCGGCCGCCCGATGGACAGTTGGGTGGCGCACATGCCGAAGGGCATGTTGCTCAAATCGGATGGCTTCGCCTCGAATATCTCCGATCCAAAGAGCGATTTCACGCTGGGTCGATTTTGCGCCGAGCGGGGCATTGAGTATGCCGATTCGGGAATTCCGGTTCGGCTCGAAACCTTTTCCGGTTACGGAATCGAGTTCCAACGCCGGATGGTCCCGGAATTGGAAGAAAAATTTGTGGCTAGTGTCGACCGGTCGCCTGACGGCTTTCTGGTCACAATGGAGGATGGCGAAAAGATCCAGGCCAAGCAGGTCGTGCTTGCCGTCGGCGTAACTCACTTCGAGAACATCCCTGAAAACCTGAAGCATTTGCCGTCGCAGTACTTGACCCATAGCGCAACTCACCGCGAACTCGAACCTTTTCGCGGCCGGAGCGTGGTCGTGATCGGAGGCGGGGCTTCGGCGCTGGATTTAGCCGGGTTGCTCCACGAAGCGGGTACGGATGTGACACTGGTGTGCCGCCAGCCAGCGCTCAAATTTCATAGCAAGGGAAATAACAAAGGCCGGACGTTGTGGCAACGGATCCGGCATCCGAAGTCGGGATTGGGACCCGGGGTGCGGTCGCGATTCTATGCCAACTCACCCGGGCTGTTCCATTATCTGCCCGAGACCGTCCGCCTCGCGATTGTCCACCGCGCCCTGGGGCCGGCAGGTGGAGCGACGATCCGCGACAAAGTCGTTGGCAAGGTGACAACACTCACCGGTAATTCCGTCACGAGTGGGGAGATCCAGAACGGCCGTGTGGTGTTGCATCTCAAGGCGGACGATGGGACGACTCGCGAGATCACGGCCGATCACGTCGTTGCTGCGACCGGGTATAGAGTCGACATGGGTCGCCTCACTTTTCTGAGTCCGGCGATTCGGTCGAATATCAAGACTGTCGAAGGTACCCCGGTGCTCTCTTCAAAGTTCGAGTCTTCAGAACCCGGTCTCCATTTCGTCGGCCTAGCGGCAGCGAACAGCTTTGGCCCGGTCATGCGCTTTGCTTACGGCGCAGCGTTCGCGGCAGAGACGGTGACGCGTGCCCTGAAGAAATCGGCATCGCGCAGTGCAGCGCCGGTTGCCGTTCGAGCCGCAGCCAGCACCTCGAAGTGAAGGATCTCACCCTGCCACGATGACGATTCTAGAAAGCCAAAGATGAAGAGGGAAACCATCGCAATCCATGCCGGCTATGATGGCGACCCGACGACTAAAGCGGTCGCCGTGCCGATCTATCAGACTGTCGCGTTCGAGTTCGACAGCGCCGAGCATGGAGCGGCGTTGTTTAATCTGGAAGTCGAAGGAAATATCTACACCCGGATCGGGAATCCCACAAACGGCGTGCTCGAAAAACGCTTGGCCGAGCTCGAAGGCGGCGTGGACGGTCTCAGTGTCAGTTCCGGGATGGCGGCGATTGAATATTCGCTGATCAACATTGCCGAGGCAGGGAACAACATTGTTTCGCTCCCACAGCTTTATGGGGCAACTTACACGTTGCTCGCACACATCTTCCCGAAGCGCGGGATCGAAGGCCGTTTTTCGGCGAGCGACCGTCCCGAAGACGTGGAAAAGCTAATCGACCAGAACACGCGTGCGGTCTATTGCGAAAGCGTGGGTAACCCGGCGGGCAACGTTGCAGACATCGAAGGGCTCGCGCGGGTGGCGCACAAACATGGCGTGCCGCTTGTGGTCGACAACACGGTCGCAACTCCAATCCTGTTGCGTCCGATCGAGTATGGCGCCGATGTGGTCGTGCACTCCATGACGAAATTCATTGGAGGGGGCGGCACCAGTATCGGCGGCATGATTGTCGATAGCGGCAAATTTCCCTGGCGCGAACATCCGGAGAAGTTCTACATGTTCAATCGTCCGGAAATTGCTTATCACGGCGTCGTCTATGTCGATCACTACGGAGATTCGGCGTACGTTGCGCGCTGCCGCACGGTTTGTCAACGCAACACGGGGGCCACGCTGTCTCCCTTTAACGGCTTCTTGTTCCTGCAGGGAATTCAGACGCTTGCTCTCCGCGTCGAGCGGCATGTAGAGAACGCGCGCAAGGTAGCGGAGTTCCTTCGCGCGCATCCCATGGTCGAATGGGTGAACTACGTCGGGTTCCCCGACAACCCGCTTTATCCGATGGCTCATCGCTATCTCGGAAATAACTTCTGCTCGCTGCTGACCTTTGGCGTGAAAGGGGGCTATGAGGGTGGGCGAAAGACCTTCAACGCCTTCAAGTTATTCAAGCGCATGGTCAACATGGGAGACGCTAAGTCGCTTTCCTGTCATCCGGCGTCGACTACGCATCGGCAACTAACTCCAGAAGAACAGGCACAAGTCGGAGTTACTCCGGAAATGATTCGACTTAGTGTCGGCATCGAGCACATCGACGACATTCTTGAAGATCTTGGTCAGGCGTTGGAACATGCACGGTAGCGGTGATTTCGCGGTCCGGCAGGACGTCCGGCAGGGCAGCGATTGTGGGGGAGGGATGACATGCCATTGATTGTCGAGGGTGGGCGGATTCCAACACGCTGGGCGCTAGAGGGGAACTCGCGTCCGACTGGTTCCAGCACCGGAGCGGCTGAGCACCTGAGTGTTGCGTTCATCAATAACATGCCGGACGCAGCGTTAGAAGATACCGAGATCCAATTCTTCACGCTGCTCGACATTGCGTCCGGTGATGTCCCAATTTTCGTGAAGCTCTACTCGCTGCCGGGAGTTCCGCGTGCCGAGCGCGGCCAGCGTCATTTGAGCGAGTTCTACAACGGCTTCGACGATCTGTGGAAGAGCCAGTTCGACGGCGTGATCGTTACCGGGACCGAGCCGAAGCAATCCAATTTGCGGAACGAACCGTACTGGACGCTTCTCGCGGATGTGTTCGATTGGGCAGAGCGCCAGACTGCATCTGCGATCCTGTCTTGCCTGGCGGCACATGCTAGCGTTCTTCACGGCGATGGCATCAGCCGACACCCCTTGCCCGACAAGCAGTTTGGCGTGTTTGAATCGCGCAAGACCAGTGCGCACCCGCTGATGGACGATGTGGGTGAACAGGTGCGTTTCCCGCATTCCAGATGGAACGAGGTGCGTGAGGAGGACCTGTCGGAGGCGGGCTATACGATACTTGCGAAGTCGAAAGATGCCGGCGTCGACACCTTCGTGAAGAAGAAGCGGGGAAGTCTGTTTCTGCATTTTCAGGGACATCCAGAATACGGGGCTCAGACCTTGTTTAAGGAATACCGCAGAGACATCAAGCGCTTTCTCAATCGTGAGCGCGAAACTTATCCGACGATGCCGCGAGGATACTTCGATCCTTCTTCTGCCCGGCTTCTCGACAAATTTAAGACGGAAGCGATGGCAGAGCGCCGCGAAGAGATCATGGCTTCTTTCCCCGAAGACGCCGTCATCGGCGGCCTGCAGAATGGATGGAACGCGACTGCGGCTTGTGTCTACAGGAACTGGGTGCGTTACGTGGCCGCACACCGCGCGAAGAATGCTGTCTTTACCAGCAGTGCCTCTCCGTCCCTCCACGAAAGTGTTCGAGTGAATGTCGGGCAATAACAAAGTCGCCCATCCGATCCTGTCGAAAACGATGAGACGAATATGTCGGTCGATCATCTCGCGAACTTTTCGTCAATCAACTCCAAGACAATGAACTCCCAGTCCGAGATTCCGCGGCCGACTCCCGTGCACATCTGCGATGTCATCGGATTCTGGGCGGACCGGTCGCCGGACCATCCAGCCCTGATCGAGACGTCGGGCAGTTGGACCTACGCGCAGCTGGCCGCCGTTGTGTCTGACACCCAGACATGGCTCGGAACGTTGGGGGTGCGTGCGGGTGACCGGGTGATGATCGTCGGCGAAAATTGCCGGGCCTTTGTAGCGATTTTCTTCGCAGTCGCAGGGCTCGATGCCTGGCCAGTCGTAGTCAACGCGGGGTTGTCGGCACGCGAGATCGAGGAGATACAAAAACATTGTAGGGCGCGGCGCGTCTTCTACACGGCGAGCGTGTCGCCGAACGCGGCGGAACACGCGGCGCGCCATGGCGCAGAAATCGTACTCAGGGACGGGCTTGGTTCAGTGGGAGTGGGTCCGGTCAATGAAGAAGCGGAACTTGAGAAGATCGATGCTAACGTTGGCGAACGCGTCGCAGCCCTGATATATACCTCCGGCACGACAGGCCTTCCGAAAGGCGTGATGTTGACGCATCGGAACCTCTTGTTCATGGCAGCTGGATCGGCAGCCGTGCGATCCGTGACTCCCGATGACCGCCTTCTCGGCGTTCTGCCCATGTCCCACGCGGTCGGCCTTTCGGTCGTGCTGCTCGGTTCCCTGATTGCCGGAGCCTCGGTCTATGTGACGCCGCGTTTCGATCCCATGAGTGCGCGAGTGACTCTGGAGAAAGAACGCATAACGCTCCTCTTCGGTACGCCGGCCATTTTCAATCAGCTGATCCAATACGCGAAGCTGCGCAAGCTGTCGTCGTTGCATTTCCCGTCGCTGCGAATCATTACCTCCTCGGGCGCACCACTCGATCCGGTGACCAAGTCGGCGGTCGAGAACCTGTTCGGCATGACGCTGCACAACGGTTATGGAATCACCGAATGTTCTCCCACCATTGCATTAACGCGCCCGGACGCGCCTCGAACCGACATTTCGATTGGTCCGGTATTTCCGGGGGTCGAAATACGACTGCTCGGAAGCGATCGTCAATCGGTGGCGGCCGGTGAAGTGGGTGAACTGCAAGTGCGGGGTCCCAACATTATGAAGGGGTACTATCGCAACTCCGAAGAGACGACCTCGGCAATCGATTCTGAGGGATGGTTTAATACACGCGACCTCGCCCGGCTGGATGACGGGAATCTATTTATCGTCGGGCGCACCAAGGATTTGATTGTCCGCCGCGGATTTAATGTCTATCCGGCGGAGATCGAGGCAGTCCTGAACAGCCATCCGGCAGTAGTTCGTTCCGCTGTCGTTGGCCGAACCGTGGATGGAGATGAAGAAGTCGTCGCGTTCGTGGAACTTTTGCCCAAGAGCACGTTGTCCACTCAAGAGTTGTCGGAATATGCGGCAGGATCCTTGGCCCGATACAAGCGCCCATCTCAGATATTGGTCATCGCGGCCATGCCCACGACGGTTACAGGGAAGATCGCCAAAGGCGAATTGAAGAAAGTTGCTGAGACCGGTGTTACCGCCTCCGCCTGAGCGCCGCTCAACACCCGATCGTGGCCCTAGGCCGGGGGATTAGGTCCCGCCAGAAAACCTCCGTCGAGGACCAGGGACTGGCCGGTCATAAAAGAGGCGCGTTCCGAACACATCCAGAGCACGGCTTCGGAGACCTCTGACGGCACTCCGAAACGGCCGACGGGATGGAGACCGAGAGCGAATTTGTTCATCTCAGGAGCGCCAAATATCCTGTCGGCCATCGGGGTTTCAATCACCGCAGGACACACCGCGTTGATGCGAATCCCCTTGCGCGCGTTTTCCAGGGCGGCGCTCTTGGTCAGCCCCATCACTCCGTGTTTGGTGGCAGAGTAGGTTGCTGCGCCGGCCGAACCGACCAAGCCGGCAACGGACGCCATGTTGACTATTGCCCCGCCGGCACCCTGCTTGAGCATCTGCCGAATCTCATACTTCAAGCATAGCCAGACGCCTTTGAGGTTGATGGCGATCGTCCGATCAAAGTCCTGTTCTGTCTGGATCGTGATCGGTACCCAGGCGCCTTCGATCCCAGCGTTATTGAAGGCGATATCTAAGCGGCCAAATTTCTCGACTGCCTTTTGAACGAGGGCCTCGACTTCGGCACTCGTCGATACGTCCGCCTTCACAAACAAGCCCTCGCTCCCGGCATCGCTAACCAGTGCGACAGTTTCGTTGCCTTCCTGTGCCCGTCGTCCTGCGACCACAACTTTGGCTCCCGCCTTCGCAAAGAGCACGGCGGTCTCGCGGCCAATCCCCGATGTTCCACCGGTCACTAGCGCCACTTTGCCTTCCAAATCCTTTGCCATCTTTCCCCGTTTTCCTTCGTGAGTCAGACGTGTGAAAATAGGTCAGACACGTCAGGATAGAACGCGGAGTGTAGGCCTTGGACGGAGGTCGCGTCAAGCGCAGATCCTGCGAAGCCTGCTTGGAGAGGCCCGGTATTCGTGGACGCAACCAACAAACTGGTGGGCACTTGGAAACTGGTTTCCGCTTCGAGCGTGACCAGGGACGGGGAGCGAAACGAAACTCCCTACGGACCGAACCCCGCGGGTTTTCTGATTTACGGCACAGATGGCAGAGTCACCGCGATGATCAGCTACGGCGGCCGCAAGCCGCTCTCCGTCGGTGGCGGACAGATAGAGGAGCAAGCCGAGGCGTTCAAAACATTTCTCGCCTACGCGGGCCACTACACGCTGAACGGCGATCAAGTGATTCACTCCGTCGAAATCTCGTCGATCCAGAACTACGTGGACAAAGAATTGGTCCGGAGCGTCAAATTCGAGGATGATCGCATCACTCTGGCGACGCCGCCGACGCGTGTGAACGGGAAAATCCAAACCATCGAATTGACGTGGCGGCGATTGGCGACCGGCGACTGAATCGTGTTTTCGCGAGTCGAAACCGCGCTGCTTTATCAGAGGAGGTAAGTGTTGTCGAACGTTGGCGCTCCGAGCAAGAAAGTTGTTTTCAGCGAAGAAGTTCTGCAGGATCCGTATCCCACCTACACCCGACTGCTGGAAGAAGGGCCGATCCACTACGTGGATGTGGGCAGCAAATGGGCAGTGTGGTCGGTTTTCAGCCATGCCGAGTGCTCTTCGGTTGCGAAAGATCCCAGACTCTCGGCAAAACGCGCGCAGCAGATGCTCTTGCCGCTGCCGCTCAGCCGCCAGGCGGAGTTCAGCGAACTGGCGCGCATGTTCGGTTTGTGGCTGATTTTCATGGATCCTCCAGAACACACGCGGCTGCGCAAACTTCTCAACAAAGGATTTTCGCAGCAAGCGATCGAAGGCTTGCGCCCGCAAGTCGAGGCCATCGTAGACCGCATGTTGAAGCCGCTCGAGAACGGCTCGGAAATCGATCTCATGCGCGTGTTTGCGAACCCGATGCCGGTCAGCATCATTCTGGAAATGCTCGGAATTCCGCAGGAACTCCAGGAGACATTTGTTGACTGGTCACGAGCCATCGCAGTATTTCGCGGCAGCCCCAATCGCACCGTGGAACATGCGCAAGCGGCGCAGGACGCTCTAATTGGACTGACGGAGTTCTTCCGCAAAACCGTCGCCGACCGCAGGCGCAACAAAGGCAACGACCTGATCAGTCTCTTGATCGACATCGAAGAAGATGGAGAGGTGCTCACCGAAGAGGAGCTATACGCGCAATGTATCGCCTTGCTTTTCGCCGGGCATGAGACAACTCGAAATCTGATCGGCAACGGAATGTATACGCTGCTCAAACATCCGGAACAGACGGCCGAGTTGCGAGAAAAGCCAGAGATGATCCGTACCGCGGTCGAAGAACTACTGCGCTACGAGAGTCCCGTGCAATTCACCGCGCGCGTGCTGAAGGAAGATATCGAAGTTTGCGGCCAGCGTATACCGAAGAAATGGACGATCCTGTGCATGTTGGGTGCGGCCAATCGGGATCCAAAACGGTTTAAGAATCCGAATGAACTAGACCTCGGCCGCCTGAATAACCAGCACCTGGCCTTCAGCGCGGGTCCGCATTTTTGTATTGGAGGCCAACTGGCGCGCCTCGAAGGACAGGTGGCGCTACTGAATCTAGTGCAGCGCTTCCCAAAGATGAAGCTCACCGGCCCCAAGCCGGAGTGGGCCGATACGTTTGGATTTCGAGGCCTGAAAAGTCTTCCTGTGACTCTCTAAGTCCGTGGTAGAGGAACCTCGATCAGCATTGGCCCGCCGGAGGCAAATCCCTCCCCCAGGGCCTTTACAAACCCTCCCAACGAAGTGACGCGGCTGGCCGGCACTCCCATGCCTTTGGCCAGGCTGACCCAGTCGAGGTCGGGA
The DNA here is from genome assembly GCA_035308395.1 of Terriglobales bacterium. Classification (GTDB taxonomy): domain Bacteria; phylum Acidobacteriota; class Terriglobia; order Terriglobales; family Acidobacteriaceae; genus Acidiflorens. Next base: position 326,393 of record DATGGT010000140.1, on the reverse strand, counting down.
CGTCCGATCTCGAACATGTCTAAAGCCCGGGTCCCCGGGCTTCCAATTCCCAGGTAAGAAAACTCCCGCTTCAAAACCGCATAATCGCGGTTCGCGAAGACTACGGTCGTCACCTTGAGACTTTCGCGCGCCATCGTCCACAGCGCTTGGAGTGTGTACATCCCGCTGCCGTCGGCGCTCAGGCATATCACCTTCCGATCAGGGCAGGCCACAGCCGCGCCCACCGCGAGCGGCAACGCGATGCCAATTGAGCCTCCGGTGTTGGCGAGCCAATCGTGGTGCGGCCCCCCCTTCGTTGCCGCCATCATCCCTCGTCCCGAGGTCATCGACTCATCAACCACAATGGCATTCTCCGGCAGAACCGCGCCCACGACCGAAGCCAAACCGGAGAGGCTAATGTCGCCATCGGGTAGGGCCGGCCGCTCCGCTTTTTCTACCACCGCTGGAGTGCGGCTGGCTCCAAGAGCCATTTCCAACGCTTCCAGCGCGCCGACGTAATCTTCACCGGGAGCCGCCAGTTGGTGAATCGCGCACTCCGGTGAAGTGAACTCGCTGTTCTTTCCCGGATAGGCGAAATACGCGACGGGAGAGCGCGCTCCGACCAGAATCAATTGCCGGAATTCCTTGAGTTGCTCAATCCCCTGTTCGAGCACATAGGCAATGCGGTCGACGGGCGGATATCCAGCGCCTCTCTCTTGACGCGTCAAGGGATACGGTGAAAACAGCTTCGCTCCAGTGGCGCTGGCGATTCGTCCTGCGGCCATTAGTCTTTTGCCGTAGAGAGCATTTCCGTTGAGCAGGAAAGCGGTTCGCGCACCCGAACGGAGCATGGCCGCCGCACGCTCAATGGCGGCATCGGCGGGCATCGGAGCCTTTGGCACTGCGGGAATCGCCGCCACGCGGGCATTCTCTCCCCAGGCGGCATCGGCGGGAACAATGAGAGTAGCGATCTGCCCTGGCGCAGTCCGAGCCGCGACAACTGCTTCGGCCGCGTCGCTGCCAAGCGCCAACGCAGAGACGGACGTCCGCAACCACTTGGAATATGGTCGAGCAAAGCCTTCAATGTCAGACGTGAGAGGTGTGTCGTATGGCAAATGAGACGATGGGTGTTGTCCCACGAGGCTGACGATGGGGACTTGGGCGCGGCTGGCATTGTGGAGATTGGCCAGACCGTTGCCGAGACCGGGGCCGAGATGGAGCAGTGTGCAGGCCGGCTTTTCCGCCATCCGTGCATAACCATCGGCTGCGCCCGTGACTACTCCTTCGAACAAGCCGAGCACGCACCGCATTTCCGTAATTTGATCGAGCGCGGCGACGAGATGGATCTCCGATGTCCCGGGATTTGCAAAGCAGGTATCGACTCCCGCCGCGAGGAGCGTCCTAATCAGGCTTTCAGCGCCATTCATCGTAGATTTTCCATAGTGTCGGTAATGAGTATACCGAACGATGCGGAGAGGCTAAGACGCGGTACCGCGCCGGTTGTAAGGCGTACCAAACTGTGAGAGATTCTGGTTGTTCGTTTGATGGTTCAGGTGAGCGCCAGATGGGAGCGCCTGCCTGGGAGCGATCCGCGTGAAATGCAGATCATGAAGTGCCGATTAAGAGTCCGGGCTTTGCAACTCGTGATTGTATGCGTGGCCGTCGCGGCGATGAGCACCTGTTCGCGCACGCAAAGCGTGGAGGCAGTTTCGCCAGCGTCGTGGGATCCTAAAGCTGCGGCGGCCTACCTCGACCAGCGCGAAGTCACGTGGATGGGATGGCAGGGCGCGGCCCGGGATCACGGCACGTTCTGCGTTTCGTGTCATACGGCAGTGCCTTATGCGCTCGCGCGTCCGGCGCTGCGCAGAGCGGTCGGCGAAGACGGACTTTCCGTCAGTGAGCAGAAACTTCTCGACAACGTCAGGAAGCGCGTTCAGATGTGGAACGAAATCGGCCCGTTCTACTCAGGCGAAGGGTACGATGGAGCGAAACCCGGCCAGTCCCGCGGAACCGAAGCCGTTCTCAATGCGCTGATCCTCGCAAGTCATGATGCGTCGAGTCGCTCAACGAATGCGTCCACGAGCCATTCGGTGGACGGTGGAATGGGCGATATAACCCGCGTCGCCTTCCGGAATATGTGGGCACTGCAGCAGACCGAAGGCGATGACAAGGGCGCATGGCTGTGGCTGCAATTCAACATGGAGCCCTTCGAAGCCAAGGACTCGCAATACTACGGTGCAGTGCTGGCTGCGATCGCTGTTGGATCAGCGCCCGGTAACTACGGATCGAGCCCTGAAATCCAGGAGAAGCTCGCTTTGCTCCGAGACTATCTCGACCGCAACTACAAAACGCAGTCGATGATGAATCGCGTCGTGCTTCTGTGGGCTTCGGCGAAACTGCCGGGACTCGTCTCCCCGGAACGTCAAAGAGCGATCATTCAGAATGTCTGGGATGAGCAACAGTCTGACGGTGGCTGGAAATTATCATCACTCGCCTGGCCGAATGATTGGAGCCTGCACTCGTTCGTCCGTGCGCGTTGGCGCGTGGATGGGACGCGGCAATCCAATCAAAGTGACGGCTACGCTACCGCTGTAAGTGTATTTGCCCTGCAGCAGGCGGGGGTTTCGAAGGACGACGCTCGTTTGCGACGGGGACTCGCCTGGTTAGGACGCAATCAAGACAAGGTCGATGGCTTCTGGCCTTCGAACTCTTTAACCAAGCATCGCGACCCTTCTTCACATGTCGGGCGCTTCATGGACGATGCGGCGACCGGATACGCGGTGCTCGCCCTAAGTGCTGACAAGTCCCGCTAAATTGGGCAATCAGATAGGTTGATAGCAAACGAAACGCCGGCACCCAGAAATTCTGGATGCCGGCGTTAGTTCTTGGTGACGGAGTCCGGTGACTACAGAGTCTGGAGATTAAGGAGTGACCTTAAACACGACGCCGGCGCCATGCGTCCCGCCTTGCTTTGTAGTGCCGTAAAGCGCTCCGCCACTGATTGCCAGGTTGCTGAACGAGTAGAGCCCATCGCTGCCGCCGGTGAAAGTGTAAAGCAATGTGTAGGTCCAGGAACCGTTGGAAGGCGAAAGTTCGTAAACGGTTCCGGCGTTGTTGTTTCCGTCGCAGTGGGTGGTAGCGTAGATGTTTCCCGCCGTATCCAAGACGAGGTCGCGGAAACTTCCGGAAATACCCCATCCCGGAACGCTGTAGATTACCGAGAACGTCCATTCGCCGTTGGATTGCGTCAATTGGAAAATCGTGCCCCCGCCCTGATTGCCGCCTTCGGTCGCCGCGCCGTAAAAACTACCAGATGAACCCGCGATCAATCCGGCGTAGGGAACCGCTCCGTCGTTCGCGTCCTGGAAGTCATGAACGATTTTTTCTGTCCAGGGACTCCCTTTGATCAATTGGAAGACTGTCCCAAGCCCATAGCGGCCGCCCGAAGAAGCTGTTCCGTAGAGATTGCCGGAGGAGTCGAGACTGACACCGCCCACGGGCACTGCCCCGTCCGTGCCGGTTCCGAAACTATAAAGCACAGTCTCGGTCCATGACCCACCCTGAATGGAAGGCGGAGCAAGCATAAAGACGGTTCCGTTGCCGCTCGAGCCGCCTGCGGTAGTCGTTCCGTAAAGATTTCCCGCTTGGTCGATCGCCAGACCTGCTTCCGGATCTGCCCCATCAGATTGCCTGCTGCCAAAGCTATACAGAATGGTTTCTTTGGTGGCAGCAATTCTGAATACAGTTCCATTGCCGTGCGCGCCGCCCGCTGCAGTCGTGCCGTATAAGTTTCCAGCCGTGTCCCTGAGCAAGAAGCCTTGCGGACCAGAACCGTCTTTGGTGCCGCCCCTGAACGCGTGCAACACGGACTCCCCACCTTTACTGTTCACTTTGAGCACGACTCCGCTGCCGTAAGCGCCACCGGCGCTGGCGGTGCCGTAGAGAATTCCTGTTGGATCGATCGTGAAGCCGTTGAGGGGATTGGCGCCGTCCTTGCCACCGGTGAAGTCGTGGACGACTTTGAAGGTCTGAGCTTGCGCGCCAGGAGATGCGACGATGACGACGGCGAGCGCGATAGCGAACAGTACTTTGCTGGGAGTCGATAACGATTCGAGTCTCATGATTTGCGACTGGACACCTTTCAAACCGATTTCCCGACGCTGGTTCGCCCTCAGCTAGGATTACCGACAAGCTTCATATAGCCGTCAACGGATGTCAAGAATAGGAGGTGCTTAACTCAAGAAATTCTCAGGAGAGAAACGCAGAGTCTTGCGTCATCTTCTTGCGTCATCGCAAACTCTTGCACACGGCCAATCTTCGACCGTGGGTTCTACGAAAACTTAGCGCTCGTAGATTTCGATGGGCAGACCGTCAGGATCGCGGAAAAAAGTGAACGATTTGTGAGTGAACTCGTCAACGCGAATCGGTTCGACATCGACCCCGCGGGATTTCAATGCTCGACTAGCGTCCTCCACATTCTCGACTTCGAATGCGATATGGCGCAGACCGCATGCCTCGGGAAACGATGGCCGCGCTGGTGCGATCGGAAAAGAGAACAACTCGATCAGATAGTCTCCCGCGACTTGTAAATCCAGTTTGAACGATTTTCGATCTGCGCGGTAAACCTCGCGCACGACGTTGAACCCGAGGATGTCGACATAGAAGCGCTTCGACCTCGCGTAGTCCGAACAGATGATGGCGACGTGATGGATGCGATTGAACATTCCTCCTCCAGATCACACAAACGCGCACATCAAATATGGTTGTAAGAAATTGGTTATAAGTTGTCGCGCACATCCGCTTCTCGCAGGTAACGGGAAAGCAGAGAGGCCAATTCGGCGAAGTGCTCGGTGAGCATGGTCAGATGAGTACCCGGAAGAGTTTCAAACTCAAAATGTGTGGCTAAATGGGCCCAGACCGGAAACGGATCCACGGGATAAAAAGAGTCGATCTTGCTCTTTACGAATCGGATTGTGCCCCGGTAGTGCGCAGGGCGATAGCGACTTAGCGCCACTTCCGTTTTCTCGCGGAGAAGTTCCGCTTGGCGGTGGGCGGCCTGAGCGCCTGGCGTTTGATGACTGGTTTGTTGATCGGAATTACTCTGCGCGCCTTCGTTGGCGACCTGGGAAATTCGCGATCGATGACTCCAGCGGCGGCCCACATAGGAGACCGCTTCATGCAGGGGCAAACTCGCCATCTTGGAAACATGACGCGTTGCGCGACGGGCCATGACCCCGATGCGCTGTGGAGTCCGCAAATTTTGCAGGTGGGGGTAGGTATCCAACAGTGCAAGTAGTGCGACAGTTTCGCCGCCCCCCGAGAGTCGTTGGGCGATTTCCAACATGACCAACCCACCGAACGAATAACCGATGAAGAAATAAGGGCCGTGGGGTTGCACTTGCCGCAGCGCGCCAAGGTAGTACTCGGCGATGTCCTCTATCCGGTCCATGGGTTCTCCGAGTCCGTCGAGGCCCCTTAGTTGCAGCCCATAGACCGCCTGTCTGGTCTGGATTCTCCGGGCGAGAACGGCCAGATCGACCACACTCCCGCCGCTTCCGTAGGTCATGAAGACGGGTCTTTCCGCGAGACCCGATTTCAATAAAACAATGGGAGCGAGTGGTTTCTGCTCTGGTTGTTCGAGAATCGCAGAGAGGGCTGAGATGGTGGGCCCGTAGCATATGGTTGCTGGCGAATACTCTCGTCCGCAGGCCTTGGCGATCTCGGCGAAAAGCGCTCGCGCTCGGGCCGGATCGCCGCCGAGATCGAAAAAGTCGTCGTCAGGGCCAACGCCTGAACGTCCGAGCACGCGCTGCCAGATCGGTGTAAGCACTTCGACCATGGACGTCGATTCACTCACACTCATGAGTGCGCGAACGCCCAGTACAATTCGCGGGCTTTCTTGTACAGAGGTCCAAATTCCAGTGCCCGGTCGCCAATCCGCGTTACAGGGACGACTTTGGAATAATTTCCTGTCGAGAAGATTTCATCGGCCTTCTCGAAGTCCTGATAGGTCAAGGTTTTTTCGATGACGCTGACGCCGTTATCGCGCAGCAACCCGATCACTCGCTGCCGCGTAATGCCTGCCAGGAACGTTCCATTGGCGATGGGAGTGTAGACGACGCCATCCTTCCCCATAAAGACGTTTGAAGTGGCCAACTCGGCTACATTGCCGAGCATGTCGCAGACAATCGCGTTGTCGAATCCACGCGACTGAGCTTCAAACAAAGCGCGAGAGTTATTCGGATAAAGACATCCGGCCTTGGCATCCACGGGCATCGTCTCAAAGCTCGGCCTGCGAAAAGGCGACAGCGTCAGCGAAAAACCCTTCGGAACCCGCATCGGCGCTTCGTAGATGCTGAGGCACCACCGGGTTGATTCTGGATCGTGCGACTGCACCCACGGACTCTCTTTCTCAGCCCAATACATCGGCCGTATGTAGAGCGCGACATCCGTGTTCCCAAAAAGCTTGATCCCTTCGCGCGCCAGTCTCACCCATTCTTCGGTCGAGACGACAGGCTTCAAATAGAGTTTCTTGGCGGAGTCGTTGACGCGCGCGCAGTGCAATTCGAGATCGGGAGTTACGCCTTCGAAAGCCCGCGCGCCATCGAATACCAGCGAGCAGAGCCATGCGGCGTGGGTTCGAGGGCCCATGATGCCGATGTTGCCCTCTTGCCATTTGCCCTCGAAATACGTCCAGGTCTTTGTCCAGCCGGTTCCGATCTCCATTCACCCTCCCCAGGGCTCAACCGCGCGGTCTTTGTATGTACTTCTGGTATGTGATCCTGCGCCACTTGAATTCTTAAAGTTTATAACGAGCAAATCTTGAGGAACAGTTCATTTGCTGCGCGGTGCGTAACCAAAGATCGCTTTCAATTCGAGGAACTCTTCGAGTCCAGCCTCGCCCCACTCGCGGCCATTGCCCGATAGTTTGTAGCCTCCGAAACAACCGCCGAAATCGACTCGCGAGCCGTTGATATGGACGTTGCCCGAGCGAATTCGTTTCGCCACACGGCGCGCACGATCAAGATCTCCTGAAGTGACAAAACCGGCCAGCCCATACGGGCTATCATTGGCGATTCGAACGGCATCGTCTTCATTTTCGTATCCGATGATGCAGAGCACCGGCCCAAAAATTTCCTCGCGAGCGATGGTCATGTCGTTATTCACGCTTGCAAAGACGGTGGGCTTGGCGAAGTATCCCTTGTTGATTCCGTCAGGACGCCCGGGACCACCCGTGATCAACTCTGCGCCCTGGTCGATCCCCTTGCGGATCATCGACTGTACTTTCTCGAACTGGGCCTTGCTTGAAAGCGGACCGATGTTTGTAGTCTCCGCAGCCGGATCACCGACTTTTGTTTCGTCCGCGACTTGCTTGGCGACGCGTGAAGCGTCCGCCATTTTCGATTGCGGAACGAGCATGCGCGTCGGCGCGTTGCACGACTGTCCGGTATTTCGCAGGCACGACTGCACGCCTTCCTTGACCGCCGCGGCGAGATCGGCATCGTCCAGAATAATGTTGGCCGACTTGCCGCCCAGTTCCTGTGTGACTCGCTTGACTGTCGGAGCGGCGGCCTGTGCCACGGCAATCCCTCCTCGCGTCGACCCGGTGAACGAAACCATGTCGACGTCGGGATGCGAGGCAATCGCCGCGCCAACCGTGGGACCATCGCCATTCACCAGATTGAAAACGCCTGCTGGAAGTCCTGCCTCGTGCAGAATTTCGGCAAACAGATATGCCGACAGCGGCGCCATCTCGCTCGGCTTGAGCACCATGGTGCAACCGGCCGCGATCGCTGGAGCCACTTTGCAGGCGATCTGATTCATCGGCCAGTTCCACGGAGTGATCAGGCCGCAGACTCCGATTGGCTCTTTTCGCATCAGGGTCGAGCCTTTGAGTTCCTCAAAAGGGAAGCTTTGCAGCACCTTCACCGTCTCCGCCAGATGCGCGAGACCGGCAGCGACCTGCGCCTTTTTTGAGAACGATAGAGGCGCTCCCATTTCCTGAGAAATCGCGTCGGCCATCTCGTCGCTTTTGGCTTGGTAGACCTGAATAATTTTCTGCAGGAACTCGATCCGTTGATCGACGGTGGTCTCGGAAAATGTCGCGAAAGCCTTTTTCGCTGCACCAACGGCCAAGTCGACATCGGCCGCGCTACCAAGCGAAATGGTCGCGATCACATCCTCAGTGGCGGGATTGATGACGGCGAAATCGCGACTCTGACTGGGCTGAACCCAGGCCCCATCAATGTAGAATTGCCGGTAGGTCTTCACCGCTCCCCCTCGCGAACTAAACCAATTATGGGCGTGTTGTTGGCACGCTCATCCATAGTATCGCGTCTTTTGATAGTTGAGGGTGTGAATGTAAACTATTGAAAGTAAGGTTGTTAACGGCGAGACATCTTAGATCTCTGGCGCGCTCGCCTAGGCCGCTGCTCTGGACTGGGACAGGACGCGTGCTGCGCTAACAGAGAAGGGACGACACGCGATGCCTGAACCGGATGATGACACGAAGCGCCTCAGAACACTGTGCGTCCTGGTCATCGTGGGAGTCCTATTCGCAACCCTTTGGCCGTTCAATCCTTTTCCTTCAAACCGAGTCGGTTGGATGCCAAATGCAAATGGAGTCGTCTTCGGGACTCACGGCGTCATCGTCAGCAAATCACCCTTGACCGCGTCGGCGACAAGCGCGGGAGAATCGTGCAGCCTCGAACTGTTTCTAGCGCCCGGAGAAACGGCGCGGAGCTACACCATTTTGAATTTCTACGTTCCCGAGAATCCTGGACAATTCCGAATCCGACAGTGGACCGACGGCCTCCTGGTCACTCGGAATTTTCGCGATTCACGAGGCAATGACGTCCGGCATAAAGTGAAAGCGGTGAAGTTTGATGTGGACCACGCTTTTCAGCCCGGAAAATTGTTGTTGCTGACAATTACATCCGGTGCCGGCGGGACCACCGTCTATTTGGATGGCCGCAAAGCGCAGGTCTTTCCCCGCTTCTCAATCTTGCGCACTGATCTGGCAGGCGAAATCGTAATCGGAACTTCGGCCGTCGACTATCAAACGTGGCCCGGAGAAATCCACGGCCTGGCGATATATTCCAAAGAGTTATTGCCGGAAGAAGCGCTTCGGCATTACGAAACCTGGACTACAACCGGCGCTGGTTCCCCCGATCTTGACGGAGCAGTGGCGCGCTATGCATTCACTGAGAAAGCTGGCCGCGAGATTCACAGCTCGGTCGCTTCTGGACCTGACCTCGAGATACCGTCGACTTTCAGAATTCCTCACAAGGCGTTACTGCGTTCGCCCATCCGGGAGTTCGAAATGACCTGGAGATATCTCGGCGACGTGCTGCTGAATATTGCAGGATTTGTGCCCGTCGGGTTCCTACTGTGCGCCTTTTTCGCTCTGACTCGTCCTCGAAAGAATGCGATTCTGTATGCTGTGCTCGCAGGGGGAATCCTGAGTTTCGCAATCGAGGTGACGCAAGCCTATATTCCGCAGCGAGTCTCCGGAGTCACCGATATCATCACCAACACGCTGGGATCGGCGTTGGGAGCATGGCTGGCACAGCCGAATCTCGTTAGAGCGGTTCTAAGAACGGAGAGTCGGAAAAAATAAAATGACGAGACGAAACCGATTCTTAGCTTTCGCGATTCTGTTCGCCGTTTCAGTCGTGTTTTGGTGGCGTCCGATAATTCGGACGGTTAGTCTCGCGCAGGCGAATGATGCCTATACCCACATTCTTCTCGTTCTTCCGTTGAGCCTGGCGCTGATATATCTGGATCGGAAAGACGGTCGCATCGACGCGCAACACGGCATGCCAGTGGCTTTGGGCATCATCATCCTCGTCGTTGCAGTTCTCGTCGCATGCCTGGCGCGCTGGAGCCACGCCGAGATCCTGACGAACTCGGCTCTGTCAATCAGCATGTTTGCTCTCGTGCTCTGGTGGATCGGCAGCGTGGTTCTGTGTTTTGGAGCTGAAGTCTTTCGCACGTTTATGTTTCCACTCTGTTTCTTGTTTTGGATCGTCCCCGCTCCCGAATTTGTCTTGAACCCGACGGTGCGGTTTCTGCAACATCAGTCAGCCTTCGGTGCACGGCTGCTCTTCCACGCAATCGGCGTCCCTGCGACACAAGACGGTGTCATGCTCTCAATCCCCAATCTCGATATCGAGGTCGCCACCGAATGCAGCAGCATTCGCTCGAGCATGATGCTGATCCTGATCACGATGGTCCTGGCGCAACTGTTTCTGCGTTCGCGCTGGCGGAAGACTTTGCTGATCGCAGCCGCCATTCCGCTTTCTGTCGCGAAGAACGCGCTGCGCATCGTCACCATCGCTGTCCTTGGGACGCGTGTGGACCCCGGCTATCTGCATGGAAACCTTCATCGCCAGGGAGGAATTATTTTCCTGGGAATCGCGGTGGCGGCGGAGGCGTTGTTGCTCTGGATCTTGCAGCGAACGGAACGGCGCGGCGTGAGGAACGCTTCGCCGATGGCGCCTGCCTAGCTGCGGATTACCGGAACTTTTCGCAATCGCGAAATGGAATGCCGCGCTGGTCTTTCGCGGAAATAGTGGGCTCGCCATCGAGTTCCCAGTCGATCGCGAGGTCAGGATCGTTCCATTGCAAGCTGCGCTCGTGTTCGGGAGCGTAAAAATCCGTAGTCTTGTAGGTGACGTGAGTGTCATCCGAGATCACACGAAAGCCGTGGGCGAATCCAACCGGCACCCAGAGCATGCGTTTGTTGTCGCCAGAGAGGCGGAAAGACTCGGATTTTCCCAGGGTCGGCGAGCTTCGCCTCATGTCAACGACCACGTCGAGAATCTCGCCGGTAATGGCGCGGATCAGTTTTCCCTGCGGCTGCTGAATTTGAAAATGCAGGCCACGCAACACGTTCCGGCTGGAAAAAGAATGATTGTCCTGAACAAAGCTCTCGTGGATGCCCAGATCCGCGAATGTCCGCTGGTTGTAGCTTTCGAGAAAAAACCCACGATCGTCGCCAAACACGCGCGGTTCCAGGAGCAGCACTCCGGGCAGACTGGTTTCGATCTTCTTCATTCTTGGTTCGATCTCTGGTGTCGGTCTCTGGTTCGCACTCGGGTTCGAACTCTGGTTCGAACCCTCGCCGTTGGCCTAAAAAACCTGCTCTTGGAGCATGTGCAACAAATATGCGCCGTATGAATTGTTCTTCATCGGCTGCGCCTGCGCTTCTACTTGTTGCGCCGTGATATAACCCGAGCGATAGGCAATCTCTTCGGGACACGCGACCATCAATCCCTGCCGCTTCTCGATCGTCTGGATAAATAACGACGCTTCCATCAAAGCTTCGTGGGTGCCAGTGTCGAGCCAGGCCATGCCACGCCCCATGACGCAGACATCCAACTGGCCGCGCCGCAGGTATTCACGATTCACGTCGGTGATTTCGAGTTCTCCGCGCGCCGAAGGTTTCAGGTTCGCCGCAATCTCGACCACCTGATTGTCATAGAAATACAGCCCGGTCACCGCATAGCGCGATTTCGGCTGCTTCGGTTTTTCTTCGATGCTGAGTGCTTTGCCGTCCTTGTCGAACTCGACAACGCCGTAGCGCTCGGGATCGTGTACCGCGTATGCAAAGACGCGCGCACCCTGTTTTCGCGTGGTCGCCTCGCGCAAGTCCTTCCCAAGATCGTGCCCATAAAAAATATTGTCTCCGAGAACGAGCGCGCACCCGCTCTGCCCGATAAACGGCTTGCCGATGATGAAAGCCTGCGCAATCCCCTCGGGCTTCGGTTGCGCCGCGTATTGCATGCGAATGCCATAGCGGCTGCCGTCGCCGAGCAAATGCTGAAACTTGGGCAAATCCTCGGGCGTGGAAATAAGCAAAATGTCGCGGATGCCGGCCAGCATCAGAATCGACAGCGGATAGTAGACCATCGGCTTGTCGTAAACCGGGAGCAGGCTCTTGCAAACAGCATGGGTCACAGGATACAGGCGTGTCCCGGAGCCGCCGGCGAGGATGATGCCCTTATAAGGCGAAGGTGATGGAGTCGTCGCAGTCATCATGATCTAATTTGTTTTCACACCGTATATTGTTTTGCGATCCACTGCCGATACGCTCCACTGGTAACGTCTTTTACCCATTCCTGGTGATCAAGGTACCAGTTGACCGTCTTGCGGATGCCAGTCTCGAACGTTTCCTTGGGATGCCAATGCAGTTCGCGCTCGATCTTGCGCGTGTCCATGGCATAGCGCCGATCGTGGCCGGGACGATCTTTCACGAACGTAATCAGGTCCTTGTGCGGGACCACGGGATCGCCGGGGCGCAGTTCGTCGAGCAGTCCGCAAATCGTGTGCACAATCTCAAGATTCTTTTTCTCGTTGCACCCACCGATGTTGTAAGTGTCCCCAACGCGCCCTCGCGCCAGTACAGTACGGATGGCGTCACAATGATCTTCCACATACAACCAGTCGCGGACGTTTTGTCCGTCGCCGTAAACCGGCAAAGGCTTGCCCCCGCCCGCGTTCAGCAGGATCAGAGGAATCAGCTTTTCCGGAAACTGATAAGGCCCGTAGTTGTTCGAACAGTTCGTGGTCAGGGTCGGCAATCCGTAAGTGTGGTGGTAAGCGCGAACCAGGTGGTCGGAAGAGGCCTTGGATGCTGAGTACGGACTATTTGGGGCATACGGTGTCGTCTCGCTGAAGGCGGCATCGTTGGGCCCGAGCGAGCCATAGACCTCGTCGGTCGAAACATGGAGGAATCGAAACGCCTGACGCTCAGCTTCCGGCAGCGCCGACCAGTAGGCCCGCGTCTCTTCAAGCAAACTGAACGTTCCATTCACATTGGTCCGCACGAAATCGTCCGGTCCATGAATCGAGCGGTCCACGTGGCTCTCAGCGGCGAAATGAACGATGACGCGTGGCTTCTCGCGCTGCAATAAGCTTTGCAACAGGTCGCGGTCGCAAATGTCGCCGTGTTGGAACCGATAGGCGGGGCGCTCCGCGATCGATTCGAGATTGCGGAGATTCCCTGCATAGGTCAGCTTGTCGAGATTGAGGACGGGAGATGACTCTTGCTGAAGCCATTGCAGAACGAAGTTTGATCCAATGAATCCGGCACCGCCAGTAACGAGAATCAAATCTTTCATAAGGTCGTTTGTCGAAATAAACCGGCGGTCACACTACGGCTGAACAACTTCAATTCTACTAGACGTTCGGAGCTTCCAATCGAAACAAGCGTAACGTTGGTTGTTCCCCGAGTTTGATGACGAGACTTTCGTTACCAGCGCACATCCGTCCAACGAAGTAATATGGATCAAGTGCTCTGCCGAGGGGCGACGATCGTCAGCGACGGCCGCTTGGTGGGCCACGACTGGTGATCGGCGCTCGAAAGCGCGGGTGAAGTAGGCGATGGGCCCGACCAGGGTCACAGCGGCGGTGCCGACTCCGTCCCACCCGCTCCACACTAGCGAACCGTAGAAATTTCCTCGGTACTCCTCAAAGTACCCGAAGTAGCTCTTCCGCAGCTCATCCAACCCTCAAATGCCGCTGGTCCAAGCCGTCCACACAAGCTGTAGTCCCCCGGATGGTTTACTCTTGGAAATTCCAAATTCGCCCCGCAGTTTTCGTTGATCGGAGACTTTGTGCACGTATTTCACATCGTCGGCGCCCGCCCCAATTTCATGAAGGTCGCGCCTGTGATGAACGCCCTCAAGGCGCGGCCGCGCGTTGTGCAGACGCTGGTTCACACCGGTCAACATTACGACGCCAATATGTCGGAGGTATTTTTCGAGCAGTTGGGCATTCCGGCTCCGGATGTGAATCTGGCCGTCGGGTCGGGGTCGCATGCTCGGCAAACCGCCGAAATCATGACTCGTTTCGAATCGGTTTTATTGGAACGAGCTCCTGACCTCGTGCTCGTGTACGGGGACGTCAACTCCACCGTCGCGACGGCGTTGGTGTGCGCGAAGCTCGGCGTCCGCGTCGGCCACGTCGAAGCCGGATTGCGTTCCTTCGACCGTACCATGCCGGAAGAAATCAACCGCCTCGTCACCGATCAGCTCGCCGACATGCTGTTCACGCCTTCCGAAGACGGAGACTTCAATCTCGCGAAAGAAGGCGTTACGCCGGAGAAGATATTTCGCGTGGGCAACGTGATGATCGATTCTCTGGTCCGCCTTTTGCCCTCTGCCCGAAGCCAGTCACCGATCCAAGTTCCGGAGCGCTATGCTCTGGTCACTCTCCATCGTCCGGCGAATGTGGACGACAGTGTTGCGCTCAAGCGCATCCTTGAGTCCTTGCTCGATGTCAGCCGCGATCTGGCCGTCATCTTTCCTGCCCATCCGCGCACCCGAAAGCGCATTGCCGATTTTGGGCTGAACGCTGACCAACTCCAGATCATTGACCCTGTCTCTTATATCGAGTTTCTGGCCATGCAGTCGCGCGCAACCGTCGTTATTACAGATTCAGGAGGAATTCAGGAAGAGACGACATACCTCGGTGTTCCTTGCCTGACGCTGCGCGAGAACACGGAGCGCCCGGTCACGGTTACCGTAGGAACTAATGTTCTGGTGGGACGAGACCCGGCAAAGCTCCGCGCCGAACTCTCACTCGTTCTGGCAGGGAAGGCGAAGAAGGGAAGCATTCCGCCGCTATGGGATGGACACACTGGCGAACGCATCGCGGCGCTGGTGGCGTAAGGCGAGCAACAAAAAAGGCATGCCATGCGGAATCGCATAGCAGGCCTCTGGTTGACGGTTAGTTTACGATTGCTCCGGTCTTACTGCGTTAGACTGCATTAGACCGAACTGCTTTAGACCGAAGAAACATTGCTCCAAAACATGTCAGGCCCGCTCCGAGTAGGTAGATCGCGGTCGAGCCACCCTCCGGAACCTGCTGACAGTTTCTCGGCGAACGGGGATCGCACCCTTGATCCCGATGATCCCGATTGCGTCGCTGATCGGCAAACGTCGCAGGCGCCAGACAGCAAGCCACGACCAGTACCAATAGCCATTTGCTTTTTTGATTGCTCATTACAGCTCCCCTGTGATCAACATTCGCAAAGCACCTGGGCTGAGGGAGTGTGAGAGGGGCTGCCCCAAGTGCGCCTATGATCCTCCTACATTAAACGGCGATCGCCAACCGGCTGTCAAGATGATACTTTTTGCAACAGTGGCACGATTGTGCCACTATCTCCCGGCGTCGGCTGCTTTGGCGGAGCCAGCCTAACATTGGCAAAATAACCCTGCCAAAAGCCGGCGCAGGCGGCAGATAACAGGTGGGTCTCGGGTCGTTCATGAGAGTAAGGGTTGGCCGTCAGCTGCTGATCGTTTGCTCGCTGTTTTGCGTGAGTCTTCTGGGCTGCCGTAGCGCCGAGCCCCACAGTGTCACCCTCAAATGGGATCCGCCCCAAGCGTCTCCAGCGTCGAGAGGAACATCGATTGCCGCCTATAACATCTACCGGAGCACCACTTCAGGCAGTGGCTATGTGAAACTGGCGTCGGGGGTTTCCGGCTCGCCCTTCGAAGATCGGCTGGTTACGAGCGGCCGCACCTACTATTACGTCGTGACTTCCGTGGATAGCAAAGGCGGCGAGAGCCAGTTCTCGCGAGAAGCGCGAGCGGTGATTCCCTGAGGGACGATTTTGGCTACGGAATCACGGCCTGCGCCTGGTTTGAGTATCCGCTCTCATTCGAACTGCCATCCACCGCGGTCGCGACATAGTAATACGTCGTTCCGGAAACGACCGTGCTATCGGTGTAAGCAGTGGTGCCGTCGAGCGCGCTGTTGATCATCGTGTAAGGTCCCCCCGACACCGTGCCGCGGTAGACGTTATAGCCGACGGCGTTCGCCGAGGCGGTCCAGGTGAGGTCGACGGTGTGCTGCGCCGGAGGCGTCCCGGTTCCCGTCATCGACTGGGCCGTCGGCGAGTTCGAAGCATTGCTCGTGAAAGACAACGTCGCCGAGGTGGCGCCGGTGGCTTGTGGTGTGAACGTGACCGTGAACGTAGCCGATTGACCCGCGGTAAGCGTCTTAGGCAGCGAGATTCCGGAGAGCACAAACTCGCTGTTGTTCAAGCTTGCTGAGGAAACCGTCACCGATGCGCCGCTGGCAGTCAAGCTGCCACTGAGCGCGGAACTCTGCCCGTCCACGACGTTGCCGAAGCTCAAACTCGTCGGGGACACGGCGAGTTGTCCGAGAGCGGTTCCCGTACCCGAGAGTGCGATACTCAGTGGCGAGTTGCTGGCATTCGACACGATCGAAAGACTTCCGCTGACTGCACCTGCACTCGTCGGCGTAAAGGTCACGCTGAAGGTCACACTCTGATTCGCCGTGAGCGTAACCGGCAGATTGAGTCCGGTCACGGAGAAGGCCGAGCCAGTCATATTCGCGGCCGAGATCGACACGGACGATCCGCCGGTATTCGTCACGGTCTCGGAGAGGCTCGCATTACTGCCGACCTGAACATTGCCGAAGCCGAGGCTCGTCGGATTCGCGCTGAGCGCGCCCGGTGCGACGCCCGTCCCAGACAATGCGATGCTTAAGTTAGGATTTGAGCCGTTGGACGTGATCGACACACTGCCACTAGCTGCGCCGCTGGTTGTGGGCGCAAACTTCACACTAAACGAAGTGCTCTGCCCCGCGTTCAACGTCAGTGGCAACGCGAGCCCGCTGATACTGAAGCCAGTGCCACTGGCGCTCGCCGCCGAAATCGTCAGGCTCGATCCGCCGGAGTTGGTCAGCGTCTCCGTCAGACTGGCGTTGCTGCCGTCCTGAACACTGCCAAAAGCCAGGCTTGTTGGATTCGCCGCCAGCGTTCCCTGAGTCACTCCCGTGCCAGAGAGAGGCACGCTCAAGTTCGGATCCGCGGCGTTGGAGGTGATCGCAACGCTGCCGCTGGCCGCGCCGCTGGTGGTAGGTGAATACGTTACGGTGAACGAAGTGCTCTGCCCAGCCGTCAACGTTAACGGCGGCGAAATACCGCTGATGCTGAAACCTGTGCCTGTGGCAGAGGCAGCCGAAATTGTGAGACTGGTTCCACCGCTGTTGGTCAAGGTCTCCGTCAGGCTCGCGTTCTTGCCCACCTGAACGCTGCCAAACGCGAGGCTAGTCGGATTCGCTGCCAGCGATCCTTGCGTCACACCACTGCCAGAAAGAGGAATACTCAAATTCGGGTTCGACCCATTTGATGTGATGGCCACACTGCCGCTGACTGCGCCGCTCGCCGTGGGCGCAAACGTCACGGTGAACGAAGTGCTTGCGCCCGCGTTCAGTGTCAACGGTAGCGATAAACCGCTCAGGCTGTATCCGCTGCCGCTCGCACTCGCGGCGGAAATCGAGATGCTGGTCCCGCCTGAGTTGGTCAGGGTTTCGGTGAGACTCGTGCTCTTGCCAATCTGCACGCTTCCAAACGCCAGGCTCGACGGATTCGCTCCTAGTTGGCCCTGCGCCATGCCTGTTCCCGACAGAGGGACAGACAAAGTTGTGTTGCTCGCGTTCGATTGGATGGTCAGTGCTCCACTCGACGCGCCAGCAACCGTTGGAGCAAAGATTGCATTGAATGTCGCTGTCTGCCCTGGGTTGAGTGTCGCGGGAAGAGCAGGACCACTGAAGCTGAAGCCCGCGCCGCTGGCCGACGCACTCGACAGGCTTACAGCGGTGCCGCCGGAGTTGGTGACGACCACGGCCGTGGTTTTATTCGTTCCGTCGGTTACATTCCCGAAACTAACGCTGGTTGGGTTCGCTGTCAGCGCGCCTGCCGTAACGCCTGTGCCTGAGAGCGGAACACTCAATGTCGAGTTCGTTCCATTCGAAGAAATGCTCACCGACCCAGTCACAGCTCCAGCCGTGGTCGGGGCGAACTTCGATGTGAAGCTGACGCTCTGATTCGCGGCAAGAGTTACCGGCAGAGTCAGGCCGCTGATCGAGAATCCCGCACCGCTCGCCGTCGCCTGCGAAATGGTAACGCTCGCCGCTCCGGTATTGGTCAAGGTTTCGGTCTTTGAGCTGTTGCTGCCGACAGTCACGCTGCCGAAGGCAATGTTCGTGGGATTCGGCGCCAGTGTTCCGACGCCAATGCCTGTGCCTGAGATACTCAGGATCTGACTGCCGATGACTTGCTCGGAATTCGTCGCGAAGGTGACACTGCCGCTGAAATTCGCCGCCGAGGTTGGCGCAAATGTGATCGAAACCGTGGTGGTCGCCCCACCGCTGATGGTCAGGGGGAGAGCCATGTTGCCCATGGAAAATCCCGCACCGCTCAAGGTCGCCTGCGTGACTTGGATATCCGCTCCGCCGATATTCGAAACAACGACAGGAATCGTTTTGCTGCTGCCGACCGTGACGTTTCCGAAGTTAGCCGACGATGGCGCAAAGCTGAGTAGACCGCTTGTAACCGCGGTGCCGGTTGCACTCACGGACACCACAGGTGTTTGGGAACTCTGGGTATCGAACCCAATCGTAATCGTCGGATCGCCAGAATTGACTGGCGAGAATTGGACATTGAAAGAAACAGATTGCCCCGCTGCTACCGTCAGCGGCATGCTCACGCCAGTGATCTGGAAGCCAGAGCCGAGCCCGACGATCGAACTGATGGTGATGGGCGATGAAGTGCCGTTGGTCAGTGTGTCCGATATGGTCTTAGTAGTGCCGACTGGGATCGCGCCGAAGTTCAAGGATGAGGCGTCCACGGTCACCGTGCCCGACCCTTGATTGTTGCCCATAAGGCCCTGGCACCCGCTGAGGAACAATAGCCCGCCAGCAATCACTAGGGATGCGACTAACCGACGAAAAACCTGCGCACCGTTCGATGTCAATGCGACCTCAATCGCCGTATGCTCTACCCACGGCCGGGGGGATTTTTGGTCACCGAGGCCGGGAAGTCCCAACTTCGGCACAACCAGTCTCCCCTAAGGGGTGCCGTAAGCCATAGATTGCGAAAGACCCAGCTGGGCGCGGCATCTGGCCAGTTTTAGCACCGACCAAATCCGCTTTTAGGGATTGAACTGTAGTGTTAAAGCACGGACCTCAGTTATCGTCCTTAAGTGCCTGCTAATGAAGGGATAAACCACAATTACCATCAGAATGAAGCCTTTTCTGCAGGTGCGAGTCGGGAGGTTTTGTAACGGGCTTAACCTCATTATTCCGGGAATCCTTGTGCAAGAGATTGCCTGTCGCTGACACCTTGGCTGGGGCAGGGAATCGCCCGTCGAGCCTGGACGCAGCTCCGGGTCGCCGCTAACTTGTTTGCTCTCTTGCTGTTCAGCGCGAGAGTTTTCAGGCTTGCTCGGGTTTATGATGATAGTGTCCAAATCAACTTCGCGGCAGGGTGCGTGCATCTAACGAGTGGTCTGCCCAGCGATCATGGTTGGCGATAGTTGCCTGGCGACGGAAGATGCTCCTTTAGGGAGCGAGGGAATGGAATAGTGATGAGATTTTCGTTGATGGTTGCGGTACTGTTGGCGAGCATCGCGGTGAGCGGCGTCGCGCAGCAAAAAAACACGTTCAAGGTGAAGCCTTCGCAACCCCAGGCTAAAGCCTCCAAGTCGAAAGCCCCTATCGGTCCGACCGGAAACGTCACCAGCCCGGCTGCGGCATCCGCCAAGGATTTGAATGGGATCGAGCACCAGAGCCTCAAGTCCGAGGCACCGAAATCGAGTGGGAAAAAGGCTCCTGCGCTGAAGCCCGTCAAAGATAAGCCGAATCCGCCTATCAACTTCAACGGAAACGGCGCTAAGGCTTCATCGCCGGTCAATCAAGGTGCGAACCCCTACAAAGGGCGTCTGCGTCAAAAGCACACCCGCCAGCAGTGAAATCCAGTAGTAAATCTGTGATCGCAGCGCCCTCTTTATCGTGAAACGGTCGATCGGTCTGGTGCCGATACCGGAGCGGGCGCAACCTCGGCGCGGTTAGGTTTGAACGAGTATTTCAGCAAACAATAAAGCGCTCGCACTCCATCTTTCCAACCGATCTTCTTGCCTTCTTCGTACGTTCGTCCCCAGTAGCTGATCCCGACTTCGTAGATGCGCAGTTTCCGGCGCGCGACTTTCACCGTAATTTCGGGCTCGAAACCGAAGCGATTCTCCTCGATGGGAATCGACTGAATGACTTCGCGGCGAAAAGCTTTAAAGCAGGTCTCCATGTCCGAGAGATTGATGTTGGTCAGGCAATTCGAAAGCAGCGTGAGCGCCTGATTGCCGACCGAATGCCAAAAGTAGAGCACGCGATGGGGACCGGCACCAAGAAATCGCGATCCATAGACGACATCCGCCTTCCCCTGGATCATCGGGTCGATCAGCAACGGATACTCCGCTGGATCATATTCAAGATCTGCATCCTGCATGATCACGTAATCGCCGCTTGCTTCCTGAATGCCGCGCCGCAGAGCCGCACCCTTGCCCAGATTGCGCGGCTGAAAAATGGCCCGGATTTGCGGATGTTCAGACTGCAATGCGGCCAGAATGTCGCGTGACCCGTCTTCCGATCCATCGTCAACACAGATCAGTTCGATCTCCATGGGCACGGCGAACACCGGAGCGGAGAGAACCTTCGCGACCACTTCGCGCAGCGTGGCGCGTTCGTTATAAATCGGCATGACCACTGAAAGTTTCATACGTCTGCGCAAGTGTCGATACGTCGCGGGCTGTTGTGGAACTGGTCCCGATTGTAAACCCGGCCCCGGTTACCTAAGATGCGGGTCGCAATTCCAGCATTCTTGTATGCTTTCTACAACGATCCCCAAATTGCGCGGAAGCGATTCTCTGCATCTCAGTAATTTAAAGAGAAAGCAGATCGGCCTTCATGGTTTTTGAGTTCAAGGCGGCACCGACAATTCTCGTTTTGATATTGCTCGCCGCCGCGATAAGCGCAGTGGCGCAAGATTCCGCGCCGGCTGCCGTTGACCCTGGAACGATCACTCCCGGAAGAATCAATGGGACGGTGGTCGATCAAAGCGGAGCCGTCGTTGCCGCGGCCAAGGTCACGCTTACTCATACTGATGAAGATCAGTCTCCGGCTCAGGACACGCTCTCGGCCAGCGACGGTCAATTTTCCTTTGTCGGCGTCGCTCCCGGAACATTTCATCTAACCGTCACGGCCAAGGGATTCGCGCCACAAACGACGTCGGGCGCTCTTCATTCAGGCGAAATATTGAGCATCCCGCAAATTGCGTTGGCCGTTGCGGCGAATGTTTCGGAAGTCGACGTCAGCCTCACACAAGTCGAGGTGGCGCAGGAACAGATCGCATTGGAAGAGAAGCAACGTGTGCTGGGAGTGATACCGAATTTTTACGTCAGCTACATTCCTGACGCCGCGCCCCTTACTCCGAAGCAAAAATTTGGACTCGCGTGGAGATCGACGATCGATCCAGTGAACTTCGCGATTACCGGCATCATCGCCGGCGTGCAGCAGGCGCAAAATGATTTCAGCGGATATGGACAGGGTGCGCAGGGCTACGGAAAGCGATTTGGCGCGTCCTATACCAATGACGTTACCGGCACCTTCATCGGCAGCGCCATTCTGCCCTCACTGCTTAAGCAGGATCCCCGCTATTTCTACAAAGGTACGGGGAGCAAGCGCTCTCGCGCACTCTATGCGATGGCCAATGCGGTGATCTGTAAAGGCGACAACGGACACTGGCAGACGAACTACTCGAACATCCTGGGCAACTTTGCCGCGGGCGGCATTTCGAATCTTTACTATCCTGCCGCGGACCGCGAAGGCGCGGAGCTAACCTTTGAGAACGGACTCATCGGAATTGGCGCGACCGCTGCTGCCAACCTCTTTCAGGAGTTCGTGGTGCGGAAATTCACTCCGAATCTCCCAAAGCGCGAACCACCCCAGCCCTGATTATCGATCTCGCTGCGCCCAGTCTACTCGTCCCGATGCACGGTCTGTGGCGAGAACGCCGCCAGGCAAACCGCGATATACTCCGCGCCGCCCGCAAACGGAGTCGAATAGCGAATCCATTCTCCGCGATGCGCGATCACGCCTTGCCCCGCCGCGACATCCAGTTCACCGGACTTATGCTGCACCCGCAGCGTGCCCTGCAAGACCACGGTGTATTCGTCGAACTCCGGCGTCTGTCCCGGTTCTTCCCATCCTTCCGGACTACGCATGCGGGCTACACTCACTGCCGGAGTCGAGGTGTTGACGCGGCCGACGTACTCTTCAATGATCTTCGGTTTGCTGCCTGCAGCTTCGATACGCGTGGGACGTGAAATCAGAGTTGGCATGGCGAAAATCCTAGCAAACTTTGGAGCGCGTCGCCCAAGCTGTGCGTTCTATCGTCCTCTTTAGGGCTGGCGCTATACTCGCATTTTGCAACCAGCACTGAACGAGAATGGCTTGGTGAAAGTCGCGCCATGAAAATCGTAAGCGCCGCGGAAATGCGCGAGATCGACCGCGTCACCTCCGACCGGTTCGGAGTGGCTTCACTCACCTTGATGGAGAATGCCGGCGCGGCGGTTGCGCGCTTCGTCGTCTCCACGTACCCACGAGCCGAGCGTGTCGCCATCGTCTGCGGCAAAGGCAACAATGGCGGCGATGGGTTCGTCGTCGCCCGCAGACTGCTGGAAGCGGGCCGCGCCGTGCGCCTCCTTTTATTGTGCGACCCGGCAGAACTGCGCGGTGACGCCGCACTGATGTACGAGAAGTTGCCGGCGGTCAAGATCACGGCGCTGATCGTGCGCGAAATACGCGAACTCGACTCTCCTGAAGCGGCGGAGATTTTTACCGCCGACGTAATCGTCGACGCGATTCTCGGCACCGGCTTTCGTCCGCCAGTCAGCCCGCTCTACGCCGCCGCAATCGGCAAGATGAATGGTTCTGCCGCGCCGATTGTCGCCGTCGACATCCCCTCCGGCGCCGATGCCGACGCCATGAACGCCGCCGCGAGCGCCGTCGTTGCTGGTTCGGAAGCCGCGCGCTCCGACATTGCTCGCGCAGACGCGATCGTTACTTTTACCGCGCCGCGTCCGGCCCACGTTTTCGCCTCTTTGAGCAATGGTCCAATCGTGATCGCGCCGATCGGCGCACCGCCGGAAGCGATCGCTTCACAACTGGGATTGCATCTGACCACGGCTCCAGATTTCGCGTCTCTGCTCGCGCCTCGAGCACGCGAAGGCAACAAGGGGAGCTACGGAAACGTCCTCGTGATTGGCGGCTCACTTGGCAAGGCTGGAGCGGCGGCCATGGCTGGATTCGCGGCGCTGCGGGCGGGCGCTGGTCTTTCCTCTGTCGCCACGCCGCTATCCACGCTGGCAACGGTAGCGTCGTTTCATCCCGAGCTGATGACCGAGCCGTTGGCGGAGACGAAGGATGGCACCATCTCACTCGGAGCCCTCGGTTCCAGCCTCGATGCAATGCTCGAAACAAAGACTGTGATCGCGATTGGCCCGGGAGTCTCGCGTCATCCCGAGACCGCGGAATTCGTGCGCGCCGTCGTGGCTGGTCGCAACGCTGCCATAGTTGTCGATGCCGACGCACTCAACGCATTCGAAGGAGCCGCGGACAAGCTCAACGGCAGAGGCCACACCGTCATCATCACGCCGCATCCGGGAGAAATGTCGCGCCTGACCGGATTGCCCATTCCGCAAATCCAGGCGAATCGTCTGGATGTCGCGCGAAAATTTGCCCGCGAGCACGAGTTGATTGTCGTACTCAAAGGCCATCGCACGCTGATCGCCGCGCCCGACGGGACAGTCTGGGTGAATCCGACAGGCAATCCGGGAATGGCCACCGGAGGCACCGGAGACATCCTCACCGGAATCGTCGCCGGTCTGGTAGCGCAGCACCCACAGCATGCGCTTGAGGCCACGGCTCTGGCTGTCTATCTTCACGGCCTGGCTGGTGACCTCGCATGCGAAGCGGTCGGAGAAAATTCTCTGGTCGCGACTGATCTGCTACGATTCCTGCCGCAGGCGTTTGCCCGGACGCGCTGTCCGAGATCAGAAGATGTCGTCGTTCATGCGTAAGTCCAAAATCACGCGTAAGTGCGAAATCAGGCTGCTTGCGCTGTTGCTTCCGCCAGCCGCTTGATCCCGTCCAACACGGAGTCGTCCCCTTTGAGCGAATGCTCATATCGCGTCTTGCCATCTTCGACCACCGAGAAATCGCCTTGCGTGATCTCCAACACCGACCCGCGATCGCCGCGCTTCTTCAGCGCATACGTCATCGTGAGGTAGTTGGGGGGAATATCCTTGATCGTCGAGTTGGGATCGAAAATCGTGTAGGCCAAATAGCGCGGCGGATCAATCGACACGATATTTCCTTTGACGTAGACCTTGCCGTCCGCATCGCCCCTCCAAAGCAGAGGTGAGCCCGGCGTCCAGTTGGTCTCGGCGTTGCAGCCGAACATATATTGCTTGATGAAACTCGAATCAGTAAGAACTTTCCAGAGCGTTTCAACTGGCGCGGCAACTTCGATTGATTTGCGGATCAACAGTTCGGGCATCGTTTTCTCCTCCGTATCGTTCTTCTGAGAATATAGACATCGTGGCTGTGAGAATTGGAAAAACGCGACCGGCGCAGGAAGCGCCTCAAAAAAGAGCGGCCGAGATCGAAGAGGTCTTCGATCCGGAGGTCGGCCAGGCCCGGGGAATGATCCGCCGCCCGCTGCCTGCCGGAAAGATGCGTCATGCGCGCCGCGCTCCGGCCGATGATCTCGCCGAATGGATCGCTCATTACTGGATGATCCGCTGGGACCTGCGCGGTTGCGAGCCTCACCTGGCCGAGAGCCTGCCTCATCCGAACGTCCACGTGATCTTTGAACCGATTGGCGCGAAATCGGGTAGCGCAGTGGTTGCGGGCGTGCAGACCCGCATGTTTACGCGCCTCCTCGAAGGTCAATCGCAAGTGTTCGGAATCAAATTCAAGCCTGGAGGTTTTCGTCCTTTTTTGAAGTCTGCGGCCTCGACGATTGCCGACCGCACCATTTCCGCAGAGCGGATTCTTGGAAACGTGGATGCTCTCGCTGCGATCGTGCTTTCGTCCCGCGCCGAGAAAGACAAAGTCGAGGCGGCGAACGATTTTTTCCGTGCGCGCCTCCCGAAGCATGACCCCACAGTCTCGCTCTCCGGGAAATTGGTGAATCGCATCCTCGAGGATCGCTCCATCAAGACCGTAGACGATCTTGTTGGCACCGCGGGCATCGGCAAGCGTTCTTTGCAGCGCATCTTTCGTGAATACGTTGGCGCCAGCCCGAAGTGGGTGATCCGACGGTATCGCTTGCACGAACTGATCGAACGCTCAAATTGCGCCGACGGCCCGGAGTGGTCTCAGCTTGCGCTCGACCTGGGATATTTCGATCAAGCTCATCTGATCAACGATTTCCGAACCATTACCGGTTATTCACCAACCGAGTATCTGGAAGTGATTCGGAGCGGGAAATCGGACTAAACGGACGTCAGCGCTCGGGACTACCGCGGAATATATCGGTCAAGCATTGGAAGGAGCTGCGAGCCGAGTTTCATCACTCGCGCCTGCGCGGCGTCGGCCGACTCGCCCGGCAGCATATCTGTCATCAGGCGCACGAGCGCGCCGTCGCTGCGGTTCATCCGAATGGCATCGGCAATCAAGTATTCCTTCGCCTGGTACGCACTGGCCAGGCCGCGGCCATGCGCCTGATACCAGAACAACGCCAGTTGCGGATCCTGTCCAGGCAATGACCCCACGTAACGGTTGGCGGCGAAAGAAGAGCCGTCCGGGCGCGTAACCCGAACCACTTCGCGCGAAGTCGAAATCCATCCTGCCCCGGGCAGGCAATGCGCTGGTGAATGGATTGTATCGCCTGCTCTCTGCGAAGCGTAGTACACGAGATAGACATCAATGGGTCGCGGTTCCGCCGGGTTTGCGTAAGACCGCAGTAGATACTCGGTGGGATGTCCGAGTACATTGAGCGTCTCCTCGTCGAGCGTCTCATCCGCGCCGCCGATCCAGCCGCCGATCTGCAAGGGCAGGGAACTCAACAACTCGCGCTCGGGGAGAATTTCGCCGTGCTTATGTACTTTGAGGCCGATGGCGGGCACCAACAAGAACGCAGCCACAATCGCGAAACGAAATGACCATGATCCATCGCCAATGTCAATTCCGGGTCGTGCTCTATCGAGTCCTCTCTCCAGGTTGATGCGGTCCCGCATCGCGGAGCTGGAACCCCAAATCCGCGTGATGACGTTGTGCACGACAAACAACATGATCAGCGCCACTGCAAAAATCAGCATGCCGCCGAGTGCGTGGTAGAAACCCTCCGCCAGATCCGGGTACCCGAACTGCACTAGCAGCCCGGTGCCAAAAATCCGGAAGACATTCGCCGCGACCGCGATCGGCACCGCGAAGCCGACGAGCGCCACTCTGACCCACGTGCGAGTATCAAGCAGGTAGCCGTAAATGACGGCCAACGTTACCAGCGAGAGCAGGGAGCGGATTCCGCTGCATGCCTCGGTGATATTCAACGGCATGGTGGCCAGCCAGATGATGTTCCCGTGCCGCAGCACCGGAACGCCAACTATTTCAAGCAGGTCCGTCGAAAGCCTCGAGGCCAGCAACTGCAAAGGAAAAGTGATCTCGTTGATGATCAACTTCGGAATCGGGATCATCAGGATCAAAACCGCCAAGGGGAAGAGCACCGCGCGAAAGAAACGCCATCCCCGAAAGGTAAGGATGAGACCAGCCACCAGCACGAGCAGCGACGTCCGTGAGAAAAACAGTTCGGCTCCCAACACTCCCAGCACCAGCATGACCATGCTCAGCGCCACTAGCGGAGGGCCGGCCCAGGACGACGCAGGCGGAATTGCTTTGAGCTTCTTGCGGTTCAGCCAGAGCACAAACAGAGCAAACAGCGGAACGAAAATCCCGTGTTCGAAGTTCGGGTCGTTATGAGGCCCGACCCACTCCAGAACGAGGCGCCAGAGGATCGAGGAGTAAAGCCAGGCGATCAGAAGAATCAGCAGAAGCAGCGCACCGCCCCGCCGATTGGGAGGCTTTGACGGTTTGCGACTCTCCGTCGGGGGCGGGAGTGGGGCTACCTCGACCGAATGACTCATAGCGCGCGATGATGCTTACTTTGCTTCGAGAATATGCGAAAGACCTTCGTCGTGCAAAGTCAAACTTGAAACCCTGGCCCGTCTGGGACAGTGCTGATTAGATGCAGGAAAGTCCTTCCGTTTCCGTCCCTTTCCGTCGCCGCCCAAACCTGTCCCATCACAATTCCATGACCGAGAGCCGGTTAAAGGCCATCAATTCCTGTAGCAGTGGGCAAGTTATCCCCAACCAGCACCGCCCGAGTGGGCAATTAATTTCCCATTTGTCCGCAACATTGCCATGTCCGTCCTCATGTTAAAGCGCGACTGCAGGCACCAAGTTGCTGATAATGAAGGAGATGTTCTTTTATACGCGAACCGATATTTTCCTCGGAATGGCAGCAGGTGTGCTCTACACTTGTACAGGCCGCTTTTGTCTGAGAGCCCCCCGTTCTCGTGGCCGTGGAATCATGGCTGTGAAACCGAGGCTGCGATTTGAATATCTCGGTTTCGTTATAAGTTGTCACCTAACCTTATGGGCTTCGAAGAAACTGACATCCTGTCTGCGGCTGGAGTAGCGCCAGTTGCCGGGGCCCGCGTATGGCTCGAAAGTGTCAGCGCCGGCATGCGGACAGTCGAAGCTGTGATCCGGGAACTGTCGCAAAATGAACTTCCCGTGTTGGTCGTCGCGGAGCATGGTTCAGGCAAGGCGGCAGCCGCGGCCCGCATTCATGCTCTTTCCCGCCGCGCTTCCGAACCGTTCCAGCTCTATCTGGGCCGCGAGGCTGTCGTATCGACGCTGGCCGCGTGCGAGGCTCAAGGCGGCACCATCTATCTGCAGGAAGTAGGCGACCTCACTCCAGACGCGCAGAAGGAACTGGTTCGTCAGATCGGTTTGAACGGCGGCCACGGAAGCAAATCCGGCCCGCGCGTCCCTCGATTCGTCTGCGGCACCTCCCGCGAACTTGAGCCCGAGGTCAAAGCCGGCAGGTTCCGCGAAGATCTCTACTATGGAGTCAGTGGAGTCTGTTTGCGGTTGCCTCCGTTACGGCAGAGGAAAGAAGATATTCCTGGATTGCGAGACTGGTTTCTAGCGGCTGCGGCGCGCGATTTTTGCCGCCCCGTCCCTATGCTCAGCCCCGAAACCAACAATTTTTTCGTGGAGTACAACTGGCCGGGCAACATCCGCGAATTGAAAGACGCGGCTCGCGCCATCGTGGCGCTCGGTGACGAAACCCTTGCCATGGGAGGGTTGCGTTCGCTCATGCGTCGCGTCGATCGAGGTGGCAACGGTGAGAAAATCTCTCTGAAAGACGCGGCCCGCGCCGCTTCCCGCGAAGCGGAGAGAGAAATCATCCTGCAGGTTTTGACTCGAACCCGCTGGAACCGCCGCCGCGCTGCCCAGGAATTGCAGATCAGCTACAAAGCGCTTCTCTACAAGCTGAAACAGATCGGATACCAAGAGTACGGGGCGTGAGCTTCGAGCGTAGGCTGTCGAGAAGCAATGCAGTGCAAGCTTACAAGCTTAAAGGACGAGTTAGACGAAGAGGAGAAGAGAAGATATGAGATTGACATGGAGAGCGATGACGGCGGCACTCATCCTGGTTAGCGGCATTGCGTTCGCTCAGGATACGCCCGCCACGACGGCCGCTCCCGACAACGCAATCGCGCGATCGACCAGCCCAGCCGGTCCCGAGTACGTGATCGGCCCGCAAGATGTTCTGCACATCGCGGTGTGGAAAGAGACTGATCTCACCGCCACTTTGCCCGTGCGGCCCGACGGCAAAATCTCCTTGCCGCTGCTCAATGACGTTCAGGCTTCAGGGCTCACGCCAAAACAACTGGCCGACTCGGTGACTGACAAGCTGAAGAAATACATTGCCGATCCCCGCGTCACTGTTGTTGTGACCGAGATCAACAGCAAGCGGATTTACATCGTGGGTGAAGTGATCCATGCCGGTGCCACTCCGATGCTGCCGAACATGACGGTTCTGCAGGCCTTGTCGAGCGCGGGACTCAATCAGTTTGCCAAGACCAAAGGCATCTACCTCTTGCGCACCGAAAACGGCAAGCAGACGAAGATGCCGGTGAACTACAAGAAGATCGTCAAAGGGGAACAGATCGACCAGAACTATCTGTTGCAGCCAGGGGACACAATTGTCGTCCCGTAAACATGCTTTCGTGCTGGGATTCGAAACGAGCGGTCGGGCCGGGCAAGTAAAACACGTGGAAAGAATGACGAGAATGCGAATAATCCGATTGGCAGTGCTGATTCTCGGGATCGGGCTGTGCGCGGCTGCGCAAACCGGCACTCAGCCGCAGCCGCAACCGCCCACTCCGGCGCCGGCCTTTGGTCAGAACGTGCCGATATTGAGTCCGGAAACCCCCCCCGTCACGGGCCTTGACGAACCCGGTCTCGACTTGCGCAGCGCGAGCCGCAGTTTCATCGCGCCCGCGTTGCAGGTCAGTGAATCGGCTGACACCAACGCGGGCAACCAGATCGGCGCCAACGGCCTTGACTCGGTTAGTCGCGTGTTGGGTGCCGTCGACATGCAGCAATTCTGGCCCAAGAGTGATTTGTTTCTCGAGTATCTGGGCGGCGGAGCGTTTTATGCCGACCCGTACGCCGCCAAACAGTTGCAGGCGGCCGGCCTCGACGCCGTCACCCGCTGGCGAACCGGACAGGCGACTTTGCGCGATTCCTTCAACTACCTGCCCGACGGTTCGTTCGAAATCGGAACCTTTGGCGGCGTCCCGGGGCTGGGACTGGCGACCGGAGTCGGTGGTCTCGGTGGAAGTATTCCGGGTGGACACCAGTTTGGCAGCGGCGGTCCCGGCGTCGGAAACATTCCGCGGCTTGCCAATACCGCGGTGCTCGACATCGTGCAGGCGATCAGCCCTGTGTCGGCTATCACCGTCGCGGGCGGGTTCAGCAACGCTCATTTCTACGACCCGACAAATTTTCTGGCCAACAGCGACCAGATGACGGCTCAGGGAGGCTATAGCCATCTGGTTTCCCGTCGCGATCAGGTCGGCGTGATCTACGCCTTTCAACTGTTCCAGTTTCCGCAGGATACCGGTGGTGAGATTTACAACCACGTGCTCAACGTCCGTTGGAGCCACACTATCACCGGGCGGATGAGTCTTGTCGTCGGCGCTGGTCCGCAATATACCGACCTCGAGGTGGGCGGACCTTTCACTCACTGGTCGCTGAGTGCTCGCGTTCAATTGCATTACAAGTTCGCGCATTCTTCGTTGGTTGCGACTTACGAGAAATTCACCTCGGAGGGATCAGGCCTGTTCGCCGGCGCATCCACCCAGGCAGCGCGGTTCGCATTCAAGCGTCCGTTGACGCGAACAATCGACTTTTATACCGATTTAGGCTACTCCCACAATAAGAGGCTGCAGGACGCCAATATCGGGGTCAACGCCGACACCTATGACGAAGGCTATGCCGCCGCTGTCGTCCGCAAACATTATGGACGTAACTACGATTTTTTTATGGCGTATCGATTTAGCGAACTCGGGCTGAGCGCCCCGATTCAAAATTGCACGATCGGATTGGGCTGTGGTCAGTTGTCTTCGCGTCACGTTGGCACGGTGGGCGTGGAATGGCATCCTACGCCGACTCGCATCGAATAGATTTTTTTGGCCGCGGGACTTATCGCGCGGCCGGATTGGTGAACCGTATGAGTGTAGATCGCGAATTAGGTGTTGAAGATTATCTGGCGATGTTGCAGCGGCGGCTGAAGGTGATCCTGATCCCCGCGCTGCTGGCTCCCTTGGCGGGATTTGCCATCTCCTATGTTTTTCCGCCGAAATATACTTCGCAGGCGACTGTTCTGGTGGAAAGCCAGAAGGTGCCCGATAGCTACGTCCCGCCCATTATCACGGCGGACTTCGCTCAGCGCGTCCAAACCCTCGAGCAGCAGATTCTCACGCCCTCCAAACTTCGCGTGATGATTCGCGATCTCGCAGCGGTCAATCCCAACCTGATCCACCCCGACGACGAGCCCAAGCTGATGTCCGAAATTCAGTCGAACATCGGCGTCGTGCCCATCACGACATCGATGAGCCAGGCGACGGCCGGAGTCGCTGGCGCCAAGAAGAAGCCTTCGCCGCTCGACGAGCCGGTTCCCGGCTTTAACGTCACCTACTTCGATAGTAATCCCACTCGTGCGCAGAAGATTTGCCAGGCTCTGGCTGAGGCCTTCCGAAACGAAAACCTGAACAGTCGCGGCGAAGTTGCCAAAGGAACCACGGAGTTTCTCGAGAAGCAAGTCAAGGACGCCAAGGACAAACTCGACGCGCAGGATGCCGCACTCGCCCAATTCAAGAAATTGCACGTTGGTCAGTTGCCGACCGACAGCGACAACAACATGCGCATGCTGATGTCGTTGAATACCCAGCTCGACACCACAACCCAGACCCTGAGCCGGGCGCAGCAGGATAAAGCCTACGCCGAAAGCTCATTGACGCAGCAAATTGCCACCTGGAAAAGTTCGCAATCGAGCACCAATCCTCAGACTCTGGAACAAGAGTTGACCACGTTGCAATCGCAGTTATTGCAACTCCAGGCGCGTTATACCGCGGATCATCCGGATGTGATCAAGACCAAGGCCGATATTGCCGAAGTCCAGAAGAAACTCAAGGAAATCAATTCCGGAACCGGCAACGATGCCGACGCTACCGAAAAGGCCAGTGGCGCCGAGCCGGCGGAAATTCGCCAGCTCCGGCTGCAAATCCATCAGTACAAAGACGTGATCGACCAGGCCACGCTCGACCAGAAAAGATTGCAAAGCCAGATCGGTGTTTACGAAAGCCGGACCGTCTTGAGTCCCGATGTCGAGGACGAATACAAGCGGCTGACTCGCGATAACGACAACGCTCAGGCTTTCTACAAAGACCTGCTGGGGAAACAGAGTCAGGCCGAACTCGGCACGAACATGGAGAGCCAGCAACAGGGCGAACAGATGAACATCGCCGTGCCCGCCGGATTGCCCGATTCTCCAAGCTTTCCGAACCGTCCATTGCTGGCGGCTGCGGGCCTCGGTGGCGGACTGGCGGTCGGCCTTATTCTCGCGGTCTTCCTCGAGTTCAGCGACAAGTCGATCCGGACTGAGAAAGACGCTGCGGCGGTTATGGATTTGCCGCTGCTGATTTCCGTACCGTGGGTGGTTGACGAAGAAGAAGTATCGACCAATGGCAACGGTAATGGGAACGGCCGCCGCCGCTTCTGGGGCGGAGGCGATTCTGGCGGAGCAAAAGATCACGAGAGTGTCGAGGTCTAGCGAGAGCCATGTACAAAGAATTTTTCGGACTTCGAGCCAACCCGTTTAACGTCAATCCGGACCCGCGCTATCTGTTTCTCACGCGGCACACCGAAGAGGCGCTCGCCTGTCTTACCTACGGCATCCAGAGCCGCAAAGGCTTTGTGCTGCTGACGGGCGAGGTGGGCACGGGCAAGACGACGCTGATCAACAAGCTGATGGAGTGGCTCCGCATGCAGCAGGTAGCCACCGCCTTCATCTTCAACTCGCGCATGGATGTGCCCCAGCTTCTCGATTTCATGATGGCTGATTTCGGCATTCCCTGCGACACCAAGTCGAAGAGCCAGCTCTTGCAACGACTCTATAACTGGCTGCTCGATCGTTACCGCGCTGGTGAGACCGCGGTGCTCGTGATTGACGAAGCGCAGAATCTCTCCGACGAAGTGCTGGAAGAGATCCGGATGCTGACCAACCTCGAGACCTTCACCGAGAAGCTGTTGCAGATTGTTCTGGTCGGCCAGCCGGAACTGGAACAACGCCTGAAGCAGCCGCAGTTGCGCCAGTTGCGCCAGCGTCTTACGCTACGAGCCAAGACGCATCCGTTGAATCTCGAAGAAACCAAGTCGTACATCAGCCAGCGCCTTCGCATCGCGGGATCGAACGGCGAAGCGATCTTCGAGCCTGAAGCCACGGTCGCAGTCTTCCGTTACTCAATGGGCATCCCCCGCGTCATCAATCTGCTTTGTGAACACTGTCTGGTCAGCGCGTTCGTCGACCAGAAGAAGACAGTCCCGATCGAAGTCGTCGATTCCGTCGCCCGCGATTTCGATTTGAGCGATGGGAACGCCGCGGCGGCCATGATCGCCCCGGTTCCCCCGTCAGAAAAGTTTGATCTGGTCGATGCTTTACGCACTTTGGCAACTCTAGCCGATCGTTTACGTCAATCGGAACAACAGGATCTCCCCAAGGAAAGGAAAATATGAGCCGCATCCATGACGCTTTAAAACGCGCCGAGCAGGAACGAGCAACTTCCATGGGGACGCACGTCGATCCCGTTTTTGACCAACCTGAATTGCGCAATGAGCCATCCCGCGAAAACGTGACCCAACTCCACGCTCCCGAGTCCATGATGCAAAACGTCGGCGGCGGATTTACCTACGAGTCTCTGCTTGCCCGTTGCCCGCAGACGGAATGGCGGCCGGACGCCCGCACCATGCTCTTCTTTCAGGAGGATGACAGCCGCACCGGGGCCGAGGAGTTCCGCACGCTGCGTTCGCGTCTGTATCAGATTCGCGAGAAAATGCCGCTTAAGCGCCTGATGATCACGAGCGCGCTGCCAAAAGAAGGGAAGTCTTTCGTCGCAGCGAATCTGGCGCAGGTGCTGGTGCGTCAGCACGGGCGTCGCGCCCTCGTCATCGACGCCGACCTGCGAAATCCGGGCATGCACCGCCACCTCGGTGCGCCGCAGTCTCCAGGATTAGGGGAATACCTGCTCGGCGAATGCGACGAGTTCGCCGCCTTGCAGCGCGGCCCTATGGAGAACCTGTTCTTCATGCCTGCGGGACGCAACGCGGGAAGTGCGCCCGAACTACTTTCCAACGGCCGCCTGAAACTGTTGTTGCAGCGCGTTGAACCCCTGTTCGACTGGATCATTATCGACACCTCGCCCGTGGTTCCAGTCTCGGACGCAACCATCGTCGCCAGTTCCTGCGACGGCGTTCTCATGGTGGTTCGTTCCAATGTCACCCCGTCGGACCTGGCGCGCAAAGCTCGCGAGGAGTTCCCGGAGAAACTCCTGCTGGGCGTTGTGCTCAACGGAGCCTCACCGGAAAAGTCGTCGCAATCGAGGTATTACTACGGTGAGACCGTAAGCAGCCAAGCCTGAGATTTGTGTCATGCAGCGCAATTTAGTTGGAAGGAAGTAAAAAGACGCGGTTGATCGATGAACTGAGGCCCCGTTGATCCGGCTCTTCAATGTTTATTACCCGGTGCGCACTCTGGTCCTGCTGATCGGAGAGGCCTTGATTGTCCTGACCTCGTTCCTGCTCGGGGCCTGGTTGGTGTTGCCGGATAGCTACATTGAAATCGTGCTCAACGGAGGCGTTTACAAGATACTGGCAGTCACGGCGCTGGTCCTGCTCTGTTCGCATTGGCTCGACCTCTACGACACAGCGCGCCTCAATACCAAGGGCGAGCTTTACTTCCGCTTGTTGCTGCTCCCCGGCCTCCTGGCCTTCATTCTCGCTGGCGTCGCCTACGTTCACCCGGCATTCTTGCTGGGAGGCGCTTCTTCGCTGGTCGGCCTCATCATTCTGACTTTTGCCCTCTTCGGCTGGCGGACCAGTTTTACATGGCTGGTCCAGTTGCCCATCCTGGTCGAACGCGTCTACGTCCTTGGCAACGGCGAGCGCGCTCAGCGCGTGGTACAAGGCCTGCGCCAGAGCCCTGAAATCGGCATCGAGATTGCCAGTTGGACCGGCAAGATGGAAGGCGCGGTGAACATTGAGACCATCGCCGCCCACCTGATGGAAGTCGATCACAAGCAAAAAATCCATCGCGTAATCGTCGCCACGTCCGATCGCCGCGGCGCCATTCCGATGCAGGAACTTCTGCAGCTTCGCCTGCGGGGAGTCAAGATCGAGGAAGCTACAACCTGGCTGGAAAAAATTTCGGGCAAGATCGAAGTCGAGAACCTCTATCCCAGTTGGCTGGTGTTTGGCACAGGTTTTCGCCGCAGCACCACCTTTATCCTGATTCGCCGCGTCATCTCGATCGTCATTTCACTCATTGGCTTGGTCCTGGCATTGCCATTGTTTCCGTTCATCATTCTTGCCATCCGCCTCGACTCTAAGGGCCCGGTTTTTTATACGCAGACGCGCGTCGGCAAAGGTGGCCGCACGTTTAAGGTCGTGAAATTCCGCACCATGCGTCAGGACGCCGAAGCCGTCAGCGGTCCGAAATGGGCCGGCGACAACGATCCGCGCATCACGCCCGTCGGAAAATTTCTGCGCTCTTCGCGCCTCGATGAAATTCCGCAACTCTGGTGTGTGCTCAAAGGCGACATGGCGTTTGTTGGACCTCGTCCTGAGCGGCCCGAATTCATCGAGTGGCTCTCCAAAGAAATTCCGTACTACAACGTCCGCCACATGGTACGTCCCGGCCTAACGGGATGGGCGCAGGTGAAATATAAATACGGCAGCACCGTCGAAGATTCTCGCGAAAAGCTGCAGTACGACCTTTTCTATATCAAGAATGCGTCCATTGGCCTGGATCTACTCATCATGTTCCAGACGGTCAAGACCGTGCTGCTGCGCCGCGGTGCCCAATGAGCCTGGCAACGGTTGCGCAAAAACAATGAGGACGATGAAATACATCTTCTGGATCTCGGCGCTGCTGGTTGGCTATTCCTATCTGGGCTATCCAGTATGGCTATGGCTGCGCAGCCGGTGGTCGCCGCGGCCCGTCCGCCGTGGTTCTGCCGCGCCAAGCGTGTCGGCCGTGATGGTCGTCCGCAATGAAGAAGCAGTGATTGAGCCGAAGCTCGACAACTTGCTCACGCTCGACTATCCAGCGGACAAGCTTGACGTCGTCGTCATCTCTGACGGTTCGAACGACCGCACGCCCGAGATTCTTACCGCGTACGCGAACCATCCGCAAGTCGACTCTAGAGTTCGAACTCTGCTGAAGCCATCGTCTCAAGGCAAAGCTGCCGGCCTGAATGACGCGATCGCGCTCGCGACCGGAGAAATCCTGCTCTTCACCGATGCCCGCCAGACGATCGAACCCGCCGCTCTCCGCTTGTTGATCGAAAATTTCGCCGACCACTCCGTCGGCGCAGCCAGCGGCGAGCTGATGCTCGGCGATCCCTCGAGCGGAGAAACCGGCAAGGGCATGGGTCTCTACTGGCGCATCGAAAAAAAGATTCGCGAACTCGAATCCGCCTCCGGCTCCGTGGCTGGCGCAACCGGCGCGATCTACTGCGCTCGCCGCGGCCTGCTCCAGTCGTCCCCGCTGCCCGAGGGCACGATTCTCGACGACGTGCTTCTGCCCATGCAGGTTGCTCGTCAGGGATCGCGGGTAATCTTCGACTCCCGCGCCCGCGCATGGGACTTGCCCAACCTCGGCGAAAGCCGCGAATTTTCGCGCAAAGTCCGCACCCTCAGCGGCAACTATCAGCTTCTGCAGTTGGCGCCGTGGCTCCTCAGTTCACAGAATCCGATTCGATTTGAATTCATCAGTCATAAGCTCTCGCGCCTGGCCGTCCCGTTCGCGCTGGTGACGCTTTTGATCGCCTCGCTATTCTTACCGCAACCGTTCTACCGCGCCGCTCTCGTCGCCCAAGTGGCGTTCTACGCGTTGAGCCTGGCTGCCTTGACCGGAATAAAAATCGGGCCGCTCTCGCGTCTCGCCGATCCCGCGCGAACTTTCGTCGTACTCAATTCCGCCGCCGTAGTTGCGTTTGTCAACTTCGTCTCCGGCAGAAAGGCGGTCTGGGCACGCTGAGTTTTTCCGCGCTCGTGTAGATAAGACATGAGAATTCTCTGGGTCAAAGCCGACAAGCTCCTGCCCGTGCAGAACGGCGGCAACATCCGCACGTATCATGTCCTGCGCTATCTCTCGGCCCAGCACGAACTCACCTTCTATTCCTACTACGGTGGAACTCCCGACCCCGATTACGAGCGCGACCTGCAACGGGAGTTACCCGGATCTGTCGCGGTTTGTACCGGTAAGCCCGAACTCACCGGAGCCGTGCGCGGTCTCGACTACCTCGCCCATCTCAGCGCTCAGCCTCCCTATGCCGTTAGCCGTTTTGCTCACGCGGGAGTCCAGAAACAGCTTCAAGGCTGGTTCCGCGAGCAGCGCTTCGATGTTGCGGTCTGCGACTTCCTCGACGCCGCTGTCAATTTCCCCGGGAGCCTCAACATCCCGAGCGTCCTGTTCCAGCACAACGTGGAAAGCGAGATCTGGCGTCGCCACGCCGATACTGCCGGGAATCCTGCGAAGAAAATGATGTATCGCATGGAATTCAAAAAGATGATGCGCTACGAGCGCGCCGCCGTCTGCAAATTCCAGCACGTCATCGCCGTTTCCGAAAACGACCGCGCGCTGATGACGAAGTGGGTAGACCCGGACCGCGTGACTGTTGTTCCCACCGGTGTCGATCTCGCGCAATACCGGCCGGCGTCCGAGATGGGTCCCAGGTTAGCGCCCACAGAACGGGCGCGAACCTGGGGCACAGTCTCGAACGCCTCGACCCCGTTCATCACCTTCGTTGGCGCCATGGATTGGGAGCCGAACGTCGACGGCGTCGAATATTTTTGCAGCGAAGTCTGGCCTGCGATCAAAGCCGAAGTCCCGGAGGCACGATTGCGCATCGTCGGCCGCAATCCTGATCGCCGCGTGCAAAACTGGGCATCTGAGTCTATCGAGGTCACCGGACGCGTTCCTTCCGTGGTCGAGCACCTCCACCAGTCTTCGGTGGTAATCGTCCCGCTGCGCATCGGTGGGGGCACCCGTCTTAAAATTTACGAAGCCATGGCAACCGCAAAAGCAGTCGTCTCGACCACGATCGGTGCCGAGGGATTAGACGTCCACCACGGACGCGACATCATACTCGCCGACGATCCGCGCTCGTTCGCGCAAGCCGTCATCATGTTGCTGCGCGATCCCGAACTTCGAGGACGTTACGAGAAAGCCGCTGCCGAAACCGCCGCCCGCTACGACTGGCCGGCGATCGGCGAACGTTTCAGTCAGATCCTGCAGTTGGTGGCGAAAAAAAGATCGGTCGCGCAAGAGGCGATTCCGACGAGCCTGGCGCGAACCAAAGCATAACGAGGAAAAGAGGAATTGTGGCTATAGGCACCATCGGCAATGACGGCAGTGCGGCAACCGTGGAATCGCCAATTCGACGCATGTCGATCAAGGTGTCGGACCCGACCAAGCAAGCCTTTTTCTGGCTGACTTGTTTCTTCGTCGTCTATTGCACTCGCTTCCAGGATTTCATCCCAGGCTTTCAATATCTCCCCGTCGCCAAAGTTCCCGTCTTCTTCGCTCTATGGGGTCTCTACAACGCTCTCGGCAAGACGAAGCGCACTTTCAAAGACATGCCGAGGATGGCGAACTACCTGCTCTACATGATCGTCCTTCTCTACATCGGAGCTTTCACGTCTCCCATATGGAGAGGCGGCGCGGTGACCCGCACCACCGACTTTTCGAAGATTTATATTTGCTGGGTTCTTATTTTTCTGATCGTCACCACTTTTGATCGCCTGAAACGCATCATCTTCATCCAGGCGTTTTCGGTAGTCCTGGTTTGTGCAGCGGTCATTATTAAGGGCCATAACGTGCCGCGGCTGGATCAGGTGCTCGGCGGCTTCTATTCCAATCCAAACGATCTGGCGTTTGCCGTCGTTCTGTCGCTGCCGTATGCACTCGCTTTTTTCGTGAATTCCAAGAACATGTTGGTTAAAGTGTTCTGGTTTTTCGGAATGATGCTGATGGTGACGGTCATTTTCCTGACCGCGTCCCGCGCTGGTTTCATCGACTTGCTCTGTTCCTATAGCGCCGCACTGTACTACGTCGCCATCAAGGGGAAGCGGCCCATGCTCATCGTCGCGAGCGTTTTCCTCGGCGTCGTTATTCTCGCCACCGTCGGCGGCAAGCTTTACTCGCGATTCGACGCTATAGGGGGCAATAGCTCTACCGATCGGAACGCCTACGGCTCCTTCGAAGATCGCAAGTACCTCATGTTTCGCGCCCTCGAGGGCATCGAGCACTATCCGGTGTTCGGCCTCGGCGCACGCAACTTTGAAACTTACTCCCTCATCTGGCATGAAGTGCACATGACCTACCTGCAGATCTGTGTCGAGGGCGGGATTCCTGTGCTGATTCTGTATCTGATGTTTTTCTATCGGGACTTCCAGAATATGTTTACGCTGCACCGCATGAAAGTCCTCGATCCGGAGGTCCGCCTGTTTGCCGGCGCGTTGACCGGTACTCAGGTCGGCTTCGTCGTGGGTGCGCTTTTTTCGCCGGAAGCCTACCAGTTTTATCCATATTTCGCCGCCGCGTTTACAGCTACTCTGTTGCAAACGGTTCGGGAGCAACAAGCCGAGAAAGATAAAGGGCCCGCCCCTGACAGCACCGTGCCGTCGAACAAGCCACGCCATTTCCTGGATGTTTACGCCGACCGCGGCATGACGCGGACAACGCCGGGTACCGTCTCTCCGGCTCGCTGACATCTGGAAGAGTGATGGAGCATAGCGGTTAAGATTTAAATACTAAGATTTCAAAATGCGCTTGAAGAAACAGATCGATTACGCAAGAAAGGTGCTCCCCGCGGCCACTTGGCGCGCTTTGCAGCCGTCTGCGCGCGGCCCCGTCCATCTGATCATCGCCCTTGCCGATCATTTCGAGCCGGGCATCGTTCCCGAAGACGGCCAGAAGCGCGCCCCGCGCCCAGAGCAGGAGCGTCGCCTGGAATGGTGGTCGCGCGAATACCCAAAAATCGTCGACCGCTGGCGAGATCCGGACGGGCGGCCATTCGTCCACACTTACTTTTATCCCGCCGAGCAGTATGACGAAGGCTTGCTCGAGATGTTGGCCGATCATTGCCATGCCGGCTGGGGAGAAGTCGAGATCCATCTCCATCACGGCGTCGCTCATCCCGACACTGCCGAAAACACTCGGAAAATGCTAGCTGAATTCCGCGACCACCTCGCTTTTCGCCATCGGTGTCTTGCCGCCGAAGAAGGTTCGGAGAGTCCGCGCTATGCCTTCGTGCACGGCAATTTTGCGCTCGCCAACTCCGCCGCTGGCCGCTTCTGCGGCGTCGATTCGGAGATGCAAGTTCTGGCCGAGACCGGCTGCTATGCGGATATGACGCTGCCCACCGGGTTCTGGCATCCCGCGCAGACCGCGAAGATCAATTCCGTTTACGAGTGTGGGCTTCCGCTCGACAAACGTGCGCCCCAGAACAGGGGCAACGACCTCATCGTTGGCCGCGCCCCTTCGATATTTCCACTGATCATCCAGGGACCGCTGCTGACCGACTTTCAACGCACTCGGCGGAGTGCCCGTCCGGCGCTCGAAAACGCAGCTCTAACAGAAAATCTCCCTCCCACTCTGCGGCGCCTCGAGCTTTGGAAGCAGGCGCGAGTGCAAGTTCACGGGCGTCCCGACTGGGTCTTCATCAAGCTGCATTGTCACGGCATGGACCCAACCCAGACAGACGCCGTCATTGGCGACAGTTTTTGCGAATTTCTAGAAGGGCTGGTGAGTGGCGCTGCCGACCGGAAGGAAACCCTGCACTTCGCCACCGCGCGCGAGATGACGAATATTCTGCTCGCGGCGTGCGATGGCCGGGATGGGAATCCGCGCGACTATCGCGATTACCGCTACAAACGCATTCTGGATCAACCGCGATCGACGGAGAAATCGAAAGATTCGCTTTCGTATCAGAGTATGGCGTTCGCGACGCCGCAAGTCGGACGCGATCGGTCGCCCCTTTAGGGGTGGTATGGCCAGAGTCAAATCGGCGCTTTAGCGCCTGAGATAAGCTTCATAGAACGAGGCAACAGATCATGTGTGGAATCGCCGGAGTGGTCAGCACAACACGCGAGAGCAACATCACCGAAGCGCTCGTGCACCACATGTGCGAACAGATCGTGTATCGCGGTCCCGACGATGAAGGCCTCTACGTCGCCGACGGCGCCGGCCTTGGCATGCGCCGCCTT
Source organism: Terriglobales bacterium (assembly GCA_035308395.1). Classification (GTDB taxonomy): domain Bacteria; phylum Acidobacteriota; class Terriglobia; order Terriglobales; family Acidobacteriaceae; genus Acidiflorens. Next base: position 285,419 of record DATGGT010000140.1, on the reverse strand, counting down.
TCCATCATCGATCTCTCCGGCGGCCACCAACCTGTGTTCAACGAAGACCGTAGCTCGTGGATCGTCTTCAATGGAGAAATTTACAACTTTCCCGACCTTCGCCCCGACCTCGAAACGCGGGGCCATCATTTCCGCTCCCACTCCGATACGGAAGTGATCATTCACCTCTACGAAGAAATGGGCGCAGACTGCGTCAAGAAACTGCGCGGCATGTTCGCTCTCGCCATCTACGACAAGCCACAGCGCAAGCTGACTCTGGCGCGCGACCGTTTTGGCAAGAAGCCTCTGCACTACGCGCTACACAAGGGCAATCTCTACTTTGCATCAGAAATAAAATCCATTCTCGCCGTCGCTCCAGAACTGGCCCAAGTCAATTCCCAGGGTCTGCTCGAATATCTTTACTACGGATACGTGCCCGATCCCATCACCGCTTTCACCGGAATCCACAAGCTGCCCCCGGGACATCTGCTCGAATTTCAGGATGGAAAGATTCGCATCCGCCAGTATTGGGATCTGCCTGAATACAACACCCACGTACCGAAAAACGAAGAAGAGTGTCTGGATGAATTGGAGCACCGGCTCTTCGAAGCCACGAAGATTCGTCTGATTTCCGACGTGCCGCTCGGTGCGTTTCTCAGTGGCGGCACCGATTCTTCCACGGTCGTCGCCCTGATGGCGCGCGCCAGTTCCGGACCGGTCAAGACCTTTTCCATCGGCTTCAAGAAAGACGATTTCAACGAAGCGAAATGGGCGCGCCTGGTCGCACAGAAATTTGCCACCGATCATCACGAGATGATTCTCGAGCCCGACGTGGTGCAGACCGTCGAGCATCTCACGAGTTCTCTCGAGGAACCATTTGGCGATTCGTCAATGCTGCCGACTTACTACGTCTCGCAGATGGCGCGCCAGCATGTCACCGTCGCTCTCTCCGGAGACGGTGGCGACGAGATGTTTGCCGGATACGATCGCTATCGCATTCACGAAGGCCGTCGCATCTTCGAACATGTTCCCGAATGGGCGCGCAAACTGTTTCGCGATCAGGTCTTTCCGCGCTTGCCCAACAGCATGCAGGGACGCAAGTTCAGTTACAACGTTTCGCTTCCCTGGCAAGAGCGCTACATCGACCACTTATCCTTTGTTCCCGCCTTCGAACGCGATACGCCGCTGCTCTCGCCAGACTTCCGTGAGATTCTCGAACACGGCGACGATCCCGCCAACGTCATGCGCCGCTACTTTGCCAAAGCTCCGGCGAAAGATCCTGTCGACCAGCTTCTCTACGTCGACACGAAGACCTACATGGTCGGCGATATTCTCACCAAGGTCGATCGCATGAGCATGCTGAATTCGCTCGAAGTCCGAGTGCCCATTCTCGATCACGTTTTCGTCGAGTGGGTCGCTGGATTGCCACCGCAATGGAAGCTCCGCGGCAATCAGCAAAAATATATTCTTCGCAAGCTTGCCGAGCGCGTCGGTGTCCCGCGCGAAGTCCTCTACCGCCAGAAGCAGGGATTTTCCCTTCCTCTCGTCCACTGGATGCGGAACGAACTCAGAGACATGCTGACCATACTCCTCGAGCCCCGTACGCTCAACCGGGGCTACTTTGCCCCGGAGGGAGTACGCAAATTAATGGACGACCACCTCGTCCACGGCAAAACCATGACCGGACGCATCTGGCGTCTGCTCATGTTCGAACTCTGGCACCGCAATTTCCTGGAAAAATTCGTGAAGCCCGCGGGCCTGTTCTCGCTTCCCGTGGCCGCCGACTCGCGCCGCCGGTCTGTGACTGCCGCAGCCCTCGCTTCCGCGCCGGTCGTGGGATGAACGACGCTCGATGGTCGGCTCGATGATCAGCTCGATGATCGATCCCACGACGACTCCGGCTTCGGCCGGTGAGGGTTCGGCACTGCGCCTGTTCCTCATGATCAACACCTTCGAGACCGGGGGCTCGGAGCGCCAATACACCGTCCTCGCGCAGAATCTGACTCCTCGGCAGTTCGAAACTCACCTCGGATGCGTGAGCCGCCGCGGCCCGCTTGCCGACAACTTCCCAAACGCCCGGCAGTTTCCCCTCGGCGGCAGCCTGTTCGGACTGCGCTCTTTGCGCAGCCGCCTTAACTTGCGCCGCTATCTCCGCGAGCATCGCATGCAGGCCGCACACGCGTTCGACTTCTACGCCAACCTCACTATGATTCCCGCCGCGAAGCTCGCGCGCGTCCCCGTCGTCATCGGCAGCCATCGCCAACTCGGTGACCTGATGACGCCCGCACAGTTCATCGCGCAGTTGTCCGCATTCCGCTGGTGCGACGCCGTAGTCTGCAACTCGCAAGCCGCTGCCGATCGCCTCATCTCCGCGGGCCTCTCGCCCGACAAGATCGCCATCATCGGAAATGCCTTGCCCGACGAGGCTTTCATGCCGTCTGCCGCGGCCATCGCGAAGTGCCCCGGTGTCGTCCGCGTCGGCATGGTCGCGCGCATGAATCACCGCTATAAAAATCACTCCGGATTTCTGCGCATCGCCGCCCAGGTGCACCAGCAATTGCCGAACGCTGAATTCGTTCTTGTCGGCGATGGTCCGCTGCGCGCCGAACTGGAAAGGGAAGCATCGACTCTTGGCCTCGGCGCGTCCGCAATCTTTCTCGGCGATCGCCAGGACATGCCCGCTGTACTCGCCTCACTCGACCTTGCGGTGAACACTTCCGACTCCGAGAGCCTGTCGAACGTTATCCTAGAAGCCATGGCTGCTGGATTGCCCGTTGTGGCCTATGATGTTGGTGGAAATTCCGAGTTACTCAATCCAGAGCGCGGAGCGCTGATTCCGGCCGGCGACGAAACTGGCTTCGCCGCGGCCATCATTCGCCTTCTCACCGATTCCGCATTGCGCCAGCAGCAAGGGAGCAAAGCCCGACAATACGCGCAGGAGAACTTCAGCCTCGCCCGCGTTCGCCAGCGCTACATCGATCTTTACCGGGCGTTGCTCGACAAGAAGCAGAGAAGGAATTCCCGCGCATGAGCGACCCGCCAAAGCGAAAGCGCATGCGCGTCGCCATCGTCGCTCCCAGCCTGCGTTACATCGGAGGCCAATCGGCTCAGGCTGACCTGCTGCTCCGTTCGTGGCAGAACGATCCCGACGTCGAGATCAGCTTCATCGCCGTCGATCCGCCCTTGCCCAGCTTGCTCGCCTGGGCCGAAAATGTTCCCGGTTTGCGCACGGTCCTGCGCGAGCCGATTTACTTCTGGCGGCTGTGGCGCGATCTTAGAAACATAGACGTCGCGCACATCTTTTCTGCGTCCTACTGGTCATTTCTGCTGGCTCCCGCGCCCGCGTGGCTGTTCGCGAAGTCGCGTGGAACGAAGAGCCTGATCAACTACCACAGCGGAGAAGCGCGCGATCATCTCCAGCGCTTCCGCTCGGCCAAATTCGTTCTTTCTCGGGTCGACAAGATCGTCGTTCCGTCCGGATATCTGGTCGATGTGCTCCGCGAGTTCGGACTCTCGGCATGTCCCGTTCCGAACATCGTCGACCTTTCGCAATTCGTCTACCGCGAACGCACATCGCTCCGCCCGCATCTGGTCTGCACTCGCGGATTCTCTAGTTACTACAGCGTTGACGTCGTCGTCCGCGCTTTTGCCGAGGTGAAGAAGCAGTTTCCTGAAGCGCAACTCGATCTGGTCGGCAGCGGCCCGCTCGAGGCCGACATTCGCACCCTGGTCGCTGACCTGAATCTGTCCGGAGTTAACTTCACTGGTGTCGCCTCGCGCCAGCAAATCGGCAAGTGTTACGATCGCGCCGATATTTTCATCAACGCATCGTGGCTCGACAACATGCCGCTGTCGGTGATCGAGGCTTTCGCTTCCGGCACTCCCGTTGTTACGACTTCTCCCGAGTGCATGCCCTATCTGGTCGAGCACGAACGCACCGGACTGCTTTCGCCCGTGGGCGACGACAAAGCTCTTGCGGCAAATGTTATCCGTCTGTTGCGCGATCCCGCGCTGGCTGCGCGTCTGGGGCAAAACGCTCATCGCGAGGCGCAAAACTATACCTGGCAAACGGTCCGCGAGCAGTGGGTGAGTGCGTATCGCGACGTGATGTAAGGCGCTGACCTTATGCGCGCGACGCTATCCCGCTTTCTTAATCGGCCAGGCAACTGTCACGACCAGCGCAACCGCGATTCCGAGCGAGACTTCAAGGAAGCGATGCCAGCTCGTGATCCATGGAGGTCGATCCCGCGGAACGAGCAACACAATGCTCAGGGTGATGGCGGCAAAGCGGTATGCGCCTCCGATCCTCAGGAGCCACGCTATGATTCCGCACGCGAAGACGCCGACGCCGTAGACCAACGCTGTTGGATGAAAAAACGTTGCCAACAACGCGCCCAGCACCGCTCCGAACGCTGTTCCTACGAAGCGCTGCCATCCGATCAAGTGCGCGGGAATCGTGGACTGCACGACCACGATCGTCGAAATCGGAGCCCAATAATATTCGGGCAATTTCAGCAAGCGAGCCAAAAACATCGCAGCTATGGCCGCGAGGGTGGTTCGAATCGAGTCGAGCATCGTGTCTCGATTCACGCCAAGAAAAAGTGCCTTGCCCGCCATCAGCCCTCCGTCAATCTGCGATGAGGTGCTATTTTACAGGGTGCTGACGGATCACTGTCCGCTACGGTAAGCTCTGAAGCACACTCTCGAATCTGTCGGTCACCTTCTTGAAGCCCTGGGCCGTGGGATGCAGTTCATTGTCCCACCATGTCTTGTAGGCGTCGCCAGTTAAGACCGTGGATAGCGTATTTCGAAGATCGATGTAATGAACGAAAGGGAACCGACTGTTTAACGACTGCAGCATCTCATTGAACCGGTCCAACAGGTCGCGCATCATCTGGACGCGCTGGCCAAGGACGCCGAAGTTCTTTTCGCGGAAGCCGGGCTCGAGCCAGGGACCGAACAGATAATGACCGAACACACCAAGGTAGCCTCGGCCGTCGGGAACCGGATAATCGTAGCCATGCAAGAGTATGGGTATGCTCTTGCCGAATCGGCTCTGAATCAGACTGTCCATGCCACTCAGCATGGCGATGAATGCGGTGTAGAGCCGGTCATTGAGGACGCCTGCGACGATATCGTTGTCCCACCCGCTGATAGGAGAAAATGCGTTGTTCAGCAGCATGCCGAACTCCGGACCGGCAAGGTCGTCGCCTCCGCCCGAGAGCAAGGCTGCCCGTGGCACCGCGCCGAGGGCTTCGATCTTGTCGAGCTTTCGCGGCAGATCGTCGAGCTGGCCCAGGTGGTACGCCATTTGTTCGATTGGGTCGCCGCGGTGTGCAGTGGATTCCACGTTGTAGCCGTAGTTATCGTCGAGGTCCTTGAGCACGTCGAAGAAAGGATAGTCGAACCAGGAATCTCCGACGGCCACCAGAAAGCCCGCAGTTTGTAGAGTGACGGCGGGTGCGACCGGTGCCATCCCCGCTTCGGCCGTCATTGTTTGAGCGTCGGCCAGACGCAGGCGCACAGACTGAAGACGTGGATTGTTAGTGAGAGCTTGCTGGCGGCTGGCTCGCGCTGCCGAGCGCCGTTGAATGATGCCAGCCGCGTTCTTTCGCCCTAACTCGATGGCTGCCTGGATACTCTGTTCACTGGGCATGACGATCTCCTACCTAGAGGATGGGTCGTGCGGGGCCGGGTATATCGGGGAAGTGAAAATTGTACTGCAGAAGCAGAACTGCACTGCAAAAAGCTAACTCTGTTTATTTCTCCTGCTCACGGCAGGCTCGGCCGCGGACCACGTGGGACTTCGTTATACTACGGTCTTTGGAGAACAACGGCTCACGGAGAAGGTATGTCGACGCTGAAGGAATTTCAATGCGAGATTTGTGGGATTGTTAGCGATAATCCCGTTCATTGGTTTGTGATTGAGTGCGGAGATTTGCAGCTGGCGGTGATTAAGTGGGATTTGGCAGCGGCCAATAGTCCCACGGCGCGGCATTTCTGCGGCGAGGCGCATGCGCAGGTTTATATTTCGCGGTGGTTTGAGTCGATTTGTTCTCCGCGGAAGACGGTGTTCAGAGCTTCGTAGGCGGCTGAGTTTGATCTCGAATGCAGCTCCCGCGGAACGAAATGCGCGTTGGGTGGGGCAAGCGGCGGACTCACCTTTCCCACTTTGGAGCAGACGCAGGAGATTGTTCCGACAATATATTGCTTTAGGGTGGCGCAGCGCTTCAGCGCTGCGATAAGGTCGGTTTGTCAGGACGGCTTTAGCCGCTGAGGTCTCGATGGTTGCGCCACACAGAGGCAATACTGGGTTCAGCACATACTTCATCACGGCCGCGACTTTCCAAAGGCACAGTTTGTTTCAATCCGATCGCATGGCCAATCTTTTCCTGGAAGTGCTTCTCCATTACAGGTCGCAGCAGAAATATCTTCTGCATGAATTTGTCATCATGCCTGACCACTTTCATCTGCTGATAACTCCTGTCTTAACTCTGGAGAGAGCACTGCAACTCATTAAAGGTGGATTTTCGTTTCGCGCGAAAAGGGAACCGGGATTTAGTGGCGAGATATGGGAGAAGAGCTTTCATGATCGGAGAGTGAGGGATTGGGAAGAGTATTGCGCGTTTCGGCGGTACATTCATCTGAATCCGGTGAAGAGGGAATTGGCTGTTCTGTCTGAGCAGTATCCCTATTCCTCCGCTGCGGCAGGGATGGGTTTGGATGCGGTCCCTCAGCGGCTAAAGCCGTCGGGGTTTGTGGCTTGAATCGCAGCGCTGAAAGCGCTGCGCCACCCAAAAGCATCTGTATCCTTTTTAAACAAGCAAAAGCCCCGCTCTTGCGAGCGGGGCTTTGTTTTGAGCTAACAGCTAAGAGCTAACGGCTGCTCTTAGTACATGCCTTCCATGCCGCCGCCACCGCCGTGGCCGCCGCCTGCCGGAGCTTTCTTCTCTTCCGGAATTTCGGCTACCAGGGCTTCGGTGGTCAACATCAGGGCTGCGATCGAGCCGGCGTTGGTGAGCGCGGTGCGCACTACCTTCGTCGGATCGAGCACTCCCGCCTTGACCAGATCTTCGTAATTGCCGGTCAGGGCGTTGTAGCCGTAGTTGTTGTCTTTGGAATCGTTGATCTTACCGATCACGATTGCACCTTCTTCGCCGGCGTTCTCGGCGATCTGACGCAGGGGCTCGGTGATGGCGCGCTTCACGATGTTGACACCGATCTGCTCGTCACCTTCCAATTTCAGGCTGTCGAGAGCCTTGACGCAACGCGCAAGCGCTACGCCGCCGCCCGGGACGATCCCTTCTTCTACGGCCGCGCGGGTCGCATGCATTGCATCTTCCACGCGCGCTTTCTTCTCTTTCATTTCGGTTTCGGTCGCGGCTCCAACTTTGATTACCGCAACGCCACCGACCAGTTTCGCCAACCGCTCCTGCAGCTTCTCGCGGTCGTAGTCGCTGGTGGTCTTGTCGATCTGTCCGCGAATCTCTTTCACGCGGCCCTGGACGTCTCCCGGCTTGCCTTTGCCTTCGACGATGGTGGTGTTGTCCTTGTCGATGGTGACTTTCTTGGCTTGTCCGAGGTCGGCGAGGGTGACGTTCTCGAGCTTAATGCCGAGGTCTTCGGTGATGGCCTTGCCGCCGGTCAGGGTCGCGATGTCCTGCAACATGGCCTTGCGGCGATCGCCGAAGCCGGGAGCCTTGACGGCCGAGACTTGCAGCGTGCCACGCAGTTTGTTGACGACGAGTGTGGCGAGCGCTTCGCCTTCGACATCCTCAGCGATGATCAGGAGCGGCTTGCCGCCCTTGGCGATCTGCTCGAGCAGCGGGAGCAGGTCTTTCATCGAGCTGATTTTCTTTTCGTGGATGAGGATGTAGGCGTTTTCCTGGATCGATTCCATCCGCTCGGGATCGGTGACGAAGTACGGAGAGAGGTAGCCTCGGTCGAACTGCATGCCTTCGACGACGTCGAGCTGGGTTTCGAGTGTCTTCGACTCTTCGACGGTGATGACGCCGTCTTTGCCGACCTTCTTCATCGCTTCGGCAATGATCTTGCCAATGGTCTCGTCGTTGTTGGCGGAGATGGTGCCGACTTGCGCGATCATCTCTCCGGTGACGGGCTTCGACAGCTTGTCGAGTTCGCCCGGTTCGCGGTTGCCTTCTTTGTCGAACTTTCCTGTGATCTTCTGAACGGCCTTTTCAATGCCGCGCTTCATCGCCATCGGATTCGCTCCGGCGGCAACGGTCTTGACGCCTTCGCGATAGATCGCCTGGGCAAGAACGGTCGCGGTGGTGGTGCCGTCGCCGGCTACGTCGCTGGTCTTGCTGGCGACTTCGCGGACCATCTGTGCGCCCATATTCTCAAGCGCGTTGGGAAGTTCGATTTCTTTGGCTACGGTGACGCCGTCCTTGGTGATGGTCGGCGAACCGAATTTCTTTTCGATGACAACGTTGCGGCCCTTGGGGCCGAGGGTTACTTTCACAGCATCGGCCAAGAGGTTGACGCCGCGAAGGATGGACTGGCGGGACTCTTCTCCGTGAAGAATTTGTTTTGCCATAATGTTTCGCTCCTAAAGTGTGTTGTTGCAGGCCGTGCCTGCGGGACTAATAAGGTCTCAGGTGTTAGGTCTCAGGTCTCAGGTTCTAACTGACGGCTGATGGCTGAGAGCTGACAGCTATTTGCGCGAGCTGGCGGTCTCTTTCTTGGCGCCGGTGGTCGAGCCGGTCAGGACGCCCAGGACTTCTTCCTCACGCATGATGATGAAGTCTTCGCCGTCAATCTTGATTTCGGTGCCCGAATACTTGCCGAAGAGAATGCGGTCGCCTTCTTTTACGTCGAGCGGGCGAACTTTGCCTTCTTCGCTGATTTTGCCTTTGCCGGCGGAGATGACTTCTCCCTCCTGCGGCTTGTCTTTGGCGGAATCGGGGATGATGATGCCCCCGCGAGTGGTGTCAGCTTCTTCCACGCGACGGACCAGAATGCGGTCATGCAGCGGGGTGAACTTGGTAGCCATAGTTGCGTACTCCTTTCAAGAGTGGATCGTTCGGGTTGAATCGATTGAAAATTGCCCGTGAACCGGGAGGTGTTAGCACTTAAGCCCTACGAGTGCTAATTATAAGAATGTGAGTGAGAGATTGTCAAGCGGATGCATCTTATTTGTCTAAACTGTTGATAACAATTCATTTGCGAGCACGTTTCCACGGGTCTGCTGGCTAAGGCTGGTGCCTCCGAGGCTGGCGCGGAGGCCCGGTAGGTCAGGCCGATTTCTGAAGCTTCACTCCGAAGCGTTTGGCGGCGGCTTCGATCCGTTTCCAGGCGGCTCGGCGTTCGGCGTCGCTGACGCCTTCCACCTGATTGAAGCGGGCGGCGGCGTTGCGCACGTGAGTCGCATTCTCCAGCGGTTCTTTACGTTCTTCAGGAAATGCGAAACTCTTGGCGGACATCCGATCACGGGATGCAGAGGTGAGCTTAGCCATGACTGCTCCTTTAATACTATTCTTTCGCCCGTCAGTATAGTCCGTGACATAGAAAGCGACAATCGGGTGGTTCTCGTAGATTTTCAGGTCAAACGGTGGTGAGTTAAAATCAGGACGATCCTGTTTGCGAGAGTGGCGGAATTGGCAGACGCACCAGACTTAGGATCTGGCGGGTAAAACCGTGGGGGTTCGAGTCCCCCCTTTCGCACCAACCCTTCTCAATCGATCAGATTCAACGATCAACTCACTAAGAACGGCGGTCAGGTTTGACCGCCGTCCTTGTCGTTGTGCGCACGTTGCTGCGCACTAAATCCAAAGCTAAAAGGTCAGGCTCAGCGACATCTGGACTTGGCGTGGGCTGCCGATGGTTTTGTTCGTTACGCCGAGGCCGCTTCCGGTGGTGGGGCAGACATAGAGGGAGCCGGAGAAACCCGTGTTGCAGGGGTTCAAGGTTGCAGGGGTGTTGACGACGGGAAATCCCTGGAAATTGATGTTCTGGCTTACGTCGTCAATCGGAATATCGAAACTGGCGGTGTTGGTCAGGTTGAAGACGTCAAAACTGTACCGCAGTGAGTAGCGTTCGGTTAATGCCGTCATCTTGATGATCGATAGGTCCGCGCGTCTTTGCCATGATTGGCGGAAGATATTGCGCTGGCCATGACTGATGAAGTTAGTTTCGTAAGGGTCGTTGGAAGGAATTGCTCCGTTCAAATCGCCCGGATTAAACAAATTGATCCCGAAACAGTTGGCGTCGAGTGCGGGAAAACCGGGAATTGCTCCGGAAGCACCCGTGAGGGCTTTTTTAGGGGTGCAGCCGGAAAGAGGAACAACGGGATTGGTGATGCCGTCGTTGACGCCGTAAAAAATGCTGCCGACCGCACCGGAATAATCGACGACGCTATATGGTTGGCCGCTCTGAATCACGGTCAAACCGGAAAGAGCCCATCCATCGGCGAACTTGCCTTTCAAAGTCGCAGCCCCGAAGAATGTCGGCAGTTCGTAGTGATAGGTGAAATTGATGACATGCTTGCGGTCGAAATCAGAGAGGCCATAGCCGGAGCGCAGATCGAGGGGGTTATTGCCGTTGTAAAACAGTCCGAGCGCGCTTTGTTCGTCGGTGGAGTGGGAGTAGGTATACGAAAAACCGACTTGCAGGCCGTGACTCATACGCTTCTCGACGTGAGTTTGCAGAGCGTGATAGGCGGAGATGCCTGCGGCGGTATAAGACTCGGATTCCGCGGAGTAACCGATATAGGGAACGCGAAGATCGACGTTTCCGCCTTCAAAGGTTTGCTGGTACGGCTGGCCGTTGGGAAGGTTGATCGATGGGTAGGGGAAGGACGTGTTTTCAGTGACGATGGAATATCCGTAGGTGTAGTCCTGCTCAAATTGCGTGCCCTTGAGTATGGGACTCGTCGGCGAGGCGATGCGGGCCTGATTGAAGGGCAGAGGGACGACTTCGTGGCGGCCAAGATTGCCGACGTAACCGATGTCGATGACCAGATCGTGGCGCGGCTGCCATTGAATGTCGAGAGTCTGATTCATCGAATACGGCAGTTTGTTGGCACGGTTGTAGTCGGCGAAGGAGAATAGAGGCACACCTTCCTCGATCGTTCCCGCGTTGGGGAGATTCAACTGGGTGGGGTCGCCTGTCGGAAGAGGACCCTGCGTCGGGCCAAAGGGATTCTCAAAGGTGCAGTTGGTGTAGGCAAAGATACTGCACGCGGACGTATTCACCCATGGGGGAGTCTGGTTGACACCGAACGGGCCACCTGCGATGACGCCGGAGGCAAAACCCGGAGACAAATACGTGAACAGTTGTCCGCGGTCGTAGTACATACCCCATCCGGCGCGGACGACGACTTTGTCGCTGAACATTCGCGGGCTCCAGGCCACACCGAAGCGTGGGGCAAGACCCCATTGGCGCCCGGTGAGCGTTGAGTCGCTCACGCCGCCCTTTCCGGCCACAATGAAGCCGTCGTTCGTGATGGTGTCGCTCGCCGGGTCGTAGCTGTATTTCGAGGGATCGAAGTTGAAGATGCGGCCGTATTTTTCCTTGAGACCTCCGTGGTAGTCCAAGCGGAGGCCGGCAGTGAAGCTGAGGTTGGAGCGGATTTGAAACTTGTCCTGTACGTACCAGCCGGTGTCGTTGGCGCGGAAATGGCGGTTGGCATCGCCTTGCAGGAAGTTCGTGGTGATGAATCCGCTGGCGGTATACGTGATCGGAGAACCAGTAAGAAGGCTGTCGAAACTGGTGAAGCCCACCATGCCGTCGTCTGTTCTGCGATCGCGGGCGTTGAGTTGGGTATAGGCGTAGCTGCCACCGAAGGTCAGCGTGTGTTTGCCGTGGTTCCAGATGGCGTTGACGGAGGGCATCCAGCGATTCTGGAAAGCGCCGGTGAATGCGCCCTGCGAGGCTGCCGTGGAACCGATATTAGCGCCTGCGTTGAAAACGAAGTTTACGTTGCCCGGGCCGTTGTTTCCGAAATCGTCATTGATGGTCATGCCGGGGAAACGGGTCGAACCAAAGGTATTGATATTGAAAGTCTGCGGTGTGAAAGGCTGGGCAATGGTGCTGTAAACCTTCTCGCGAATGAAGCCAAAGACCTCACTAATGCTGAGGGTCGGAGTAATCGACTGCGTGTTGGTAATGCTGGCGACGTGGCTGCCGGCGTCAAGATGTTGCGAGAAGCCTTCAAAGGATGAGTATCCGAAGGGAGCCGTCGTCGGATCGTGTTGATAGTAGTACTTGAACGACAGCGTGTCTTTGGAGCTGGGCTGATAATCGAAGTCGGCTACAGCCTGATCGGAAATGAAGTAGGCGGGCTGAGTGAGGAAGACGTTTTCAGGGAAGTTGATGCTCGGAACGAAATTCGGATTGGCTGACGGGATGAGGAACTGGCCGTTCGGCAACTTGTACTGCAACATGGCGAGGGCGTTTGAATCCACGCCAGCGGCAGTTAAACACGTCATCAGCCCAGTTGGTGGAGGATCTTGCGGGACGCACGAGCCCATCTCAGTAGTTCTAAAATCCACATTGTCTAAAGCCACAAGCGTCGGCACCGAACGGTCGTCGGTTAATCCATAAGGCACGGCGGTGCGCGAGGTTCCGATTTCGTAGTCGGCAACGTGCAGATGCTGGTAGCTGACAAAGGCGAAGAGTTTGTCTTTGATGATCGGACCGCCGAGTGTGCCTCCGGCGTTGTAGCGATGTAACTCGGGCACTTTCTCGTTGCTCGGGATATTGGGATCCTGGTTGTAGAAGTAGGGAGCGGCGTTGAGCCAGTCGCTTTCCCGGTGACCATAGAGGTTGCCGTGAAAACGGTTGGTGCCAGAGGCGGTGCTGATGTCGATATGGGCGCCGCTGGTCGAGCCTTGCTGCGCGTCGTACATCGAGGTATTGACGCGAAACTCCTGAATCGTCTCTGGCGCGGGCGTGGGCAAAGCCTGGCCGATGGCGAGATAGGGAGACGCGGAGCTTTGCAGGACTTCGGCGGTGGTGCTGGAAGCTCCGGCAATGCCGGTGTTGTTTACTACGCGCGCCGAAGCAACGCTGCTGGTGCTCTTTCCGTTGAATAAGTTGCTGGCGTCGACTCCGTTGAGAAGGAATGTGTTGCTGGTGTCGCGCTGACCGTTGGCCCAGATGGGCTGATTGCCAAGGCCTGCGTTTGCGCCGGTGCCGGCCGGCAATTCCGCGCTCACTCCGGCGGAAAGGACCGCGAGACCAGTGAAGCTGCCGGTGGGCAGCGGGATGTTATCGATCTGATTTTTTTCCAGGATGTAGCCGTTGGTGGTGTCGACGGCGTTCATTAGGGGCTCGGCCTGGACTTCGACCACCGTCCCGACCTGACCCACGGGCAGCGATACATTGACGGTCGCGGTGCGGTCGGCCTGCACGGTGATGGAGGGAATCTTTTGGGTTTGGAATCCTTCATGGGTGAAGGTGAGAGTGTAAGTGCCGATGGGCAGGTTGACGAAGTCGTAGATGCCGCCGGTGTTAGTCTTCTGCGTGCGCGTGAGCTGGGTTTGGTCTCCTACGAGGGTGACGGTGGTATCGGGCAGCACTCCGCCAGTCTTGTCAGCGACGGCGCCGGTGATACCGCCGAGCGTTTGCTGTGCTTCAGTTCGCGGTGGTGAGATCAGGGACATCCCCAGGGAAAGTGCGGCGACGAGAGCGGCCAGTGCGACTCGTTTCTTGAGCATCCATTACCTCGAACCGGTTTTTAGGTACACGTATCCAGCATCGCTTGCCAACGATTGAGCCCGTACATTGTTGTTCATGTTGTGCGCGCAGAGCTGGTTTGCTTTGCAAGGCTGCACGTTGAAACGATTGCCCAATTTACGCGAGTCAGGTGCGGAAGGAAAGCATACGATGCAGTGAAAATTTACTTGGGTCGGATCAGAAATTCTTATCGGTATTGGCAGCATTCTCTGGTGTTGTGGGAGAGTTGCGCTCACGCCAGAAGAACCACAACAAACCACCGACCAGATATGCCAGATAGATATATGGGAGCTTACCGTAAGGGCCTTCGGGGACGGGATAGAGATTGCCGAGGAGAGCAAGAAGCATGGCGGTACATGCCAGCACCGAGAGGATTCGTTTGCTGGGACGATAGGCGCCGTGGTTCTTCAAGTATCTCGGCAGGGCCAGTGTCATCAGTGCGTAGGCGACGATGAAGCCGTAGGTGGCAAGTGATCCCATCCATCCGTAGACATCGAGTCCGCTGGCGCCGCGGGCGGCGAGCACGATCACGGGTAGGACGGAGACGACTCCGGTGACTAGGATGGCGCGGCCGGGAGTCTCGTGGCGGTGATGAGTGTGGCGCAATCCGTTGTGAGCGAGGCCGTCGTGCGACATCAGCAGAAGAACGCGGGCTGCAGCGGTGATGCAGGCGAGGGTGCAGGCAAACATGCTGACGAGCGCTCCGATGTCGATGAGGAGGCCGAGAATGGGGAAGCCGCCGAGTGCGGCCAGAACACGCAATGGCGCTTGATTTGATCCCAGGTCCTGACCGGCGGCGCGGAATCCGAGAACCTCGGTGTAGGCGCAGAGAGTGAAGATCGCGCCTGCCAGGAGTGCGCTTTGAATCACGGCGCGGGGGATGGTGCGGAGCGGGTTGCGGGCTTCGGACCCGAGAGTGGTGGCGCTTTCGAATCCGACAAAACTGAAGAGAGACAGGACGAGGCCGAGACGCAGGCCGCTGCCTGTCATGCCGCGCAATCGGAATTGTTGCAGGTCGGGATGGAAACCGGTCCGGACCAAAACCAAAACTACCAGGGTGAGAATCAGAGTGACGGAGAGGGCTTCGATCCACAGCATCAGGCGGGCGGAGATTTCGACGTCGCGCCATGCGATCCAGATGGCAACGGCGGCGCAGACGACCGCCAGAAAGACGGCGGAAGTGCCATGGCCGGTGGCGTCATGGAGGAGCAGATTTCCGTAGTGATAGAAACCTCCGGTGACGCTGCTGGCGGTCGCGATGTAGGCGAGGAGCAGGCTCCAGGCGGATGTTGCGCCGACGAACGGTGGCATGACTTTCGATGTGTAGATGTAGAGTGAACCGGGAGACGCAGAATAGCGCGCGAATTCGGCGACGCACAGGGCGACGAGCAGGACGGCGAGCGTCGCCAGCAGATAGGCCAGCCATGTGCCGTTTCCGGCGAGGGCGCACACTAGCGGTATCGTCGCAGCGGGAGTCGTTGTCGGCGCGATCGTGGAAACGGATTGTGCCAACGTTTCGAGGGGCGAGAGCGCTCCACCGCGGAGTCCGTAAGTCGGCTGCGCGGTGGGGGGTGGCGCGGGTGTGGCCATCAGGCTTTCATTCCTTCGTGAGCAAGAGTTTGGAGAGTGTCGTGGCGGTTTACGATAAAGGTCTCGACTGGAGGACGCAAGAGGCATCCGACGGATCGCATCGATTGTGGCTTGGGAATTTTCGATTTGATGAAGCGGAAAGTTTGCTGCCGGCAACTCAGGCTGGGTTTCTCGCCTGTATTGTCGGTTGTTGGCATAAGATCGTTGTCTAACCGCGGCTAACTGCAGCCAGCCGCGACTAACTGCGGACTTTTCCGCAGAAAGACGGAGAGTATATGAAACTCGATCGCGGAGTGCTGAAGAGCCTCCCGAAAGTTCTGTTGCATGAGCACCTTGATGGAGTGCTGCGTCCCAAGACGGTGATTGAGTTGGCGAGGAACGTTGGGTATGCACATTTGCCGACGGAGGATCCGACGGAACTTGGAGAGTGGTTTTTTCGCGGAGCGAACCAGGGAAGCCTGCCGGAATATCTGAAAGGCTTTGCGCACACGATCGCGGTCACGCAGACAGAAGAGGCGCTGGAACGGGTCGCGTATGAGCAGGCCGAGGACTTGGCTCAGGACGGAGTGGTTTATTTCGAGACGCGCTATGCTCCGGTCTTTCACACGCGCATGGGATTGACGCACCAGCAAGTTATTTTAGCGGTGCTCAAGGGACTGGAGCACGGGCGGAAGGATTTTGGAATTGCTTCGGGATTAATCATCTGCGCCATGCGGAACATGGATGTGTCGTTAGAGATGGCGGAGTTGGCGGTGGATTTTCGCGAGCGGGGCGTGGTCGGATTCGATTTGGCGGGCGAGGAGGGCGGGCATCCTCCAAAGAAACATGTGGACGCGTTTCACTACATTCAACGACAGAATTTCAATATCACGATTCACGCGGGCGAGGGGTACGGCAAGGAATCGATCTGGCAGGCAATTCAATATTGCGGTGCGCACCGCATCGGGCACGGGACGCGGCTCATCGATGACATCGCGGTCGCGGACGGCAAGGTGGTGAAGCTCGGCGATCTTGCGCAGTATGTTCTCGACAAGAGAATTCCGCTGGAGATCTGTTTGATCAGCAATGTGCACACGGGGGCGGCGAGTAGTTTGGCGGAGCATCCGTTCAAGATTCTCTGGCCGGCGAAGTTTCGCGTGACGCTCAATACCGACAACCGGCTGATGAGCAATACGTCGATGACCAAAGAATTTGAGGCGGGGGCAGATACGTTTGGCCTGCAGTTGGGCGATTTCGAAAAACTCACGATCAATGCGATGAAGAGCGCATTCCTGCCGTACGATCAGCGGATTGATTTTATTTATTCGAAGATTAAACCGGGCTATGCCAAAATTCGCGAGTCTTTAACGCGCGAGTCCTAAAGCGCGAGTCGTTAACGAAGGGGTAAGAAGAACGGGAAGCCTGATGGGAGGAGATGTGATCTACGGTCGAGGCCGAGTGGCGGGTTTATTTTGCGTGCTGGCGGGGATGACGCTCTGCGGTTCAGTTGCGGCGCAGAGTGGCGCGATGAAGCCGATCATAGTCAAGGTCGTGGTGGTCACGATGTTTGAGCGCGGCGAAGATACCGGGGATACTCCTGGCGAATATCAATTGTGGGTGGAGCGCGAGCACCTGGATCAGGTCCTCGAGTTGCCTGCGGGATATCACCATGTGCGGATGAATAAGGATGGGGTGCTCGGCATGGTTACCGGAGTTGGGACGGCAAAGGCGGCCGCATCGGTGATGGCTTTGGGGCTTGATGCGCGTTTTGATTTGTCGAAGGCATATTGGATTGTCGCGGGCATCGGGGGAGGCGATCCGGCGGACGTGTCGGCGGGATCTGCGGTTTGGGCGGAGCACGTTGTCGATGGAGATCTGTCGTATGAAATTGACGCGCGCCAGATTCCGGAGTCCTGGTCTACCGGGTATGTTCCGTTGCGGAAGGGCACACCTTACGAACCTCCGGCTAGCGATTTGTTTGGGGAGGCTTATACCCTGAACCCAGCTCTCGTGGACTGGGCGTTTCGGCTCACTCGGGATGTGGCACTTGCCGACTCCGATATCCTGCGCAAGTCGCGGGCGCGGTTCGCTGGATTTCCGAATGCGTTGAAGCCTCCGTTTGTGACGCGCGGGGACACGTTATCGGCCAGCACATTTTGGCACGGCTCGAAGTTCGAAGACTGGGCCAATGCCTGGACGCGTTATTTCACCGGCGGCCAGGGTAATTACATGATCGCGGGCATGGAGGACTCGGGGACGCTGCAGTCGCTAACGTTTCTGAGCCACGCCGGACGTGTTGATTTGCAGCGTGTTTTGGTGCTGCGCACGGTGAGCAATTACGACCGCGAACCTCCGGGAACGGCGGTTGCGGACAGTTTGAAAGAAATGGTGTCGGGGAATTATTCGGCTTATCTGCCGGCCCTGGAAGCGGCGCAGATAGTGGGCGATCGCGTCGTGCGCGATATCGTCGAACACTGGAGCGAGCGCGAGGCGACTATCCCGGCGCACGCACCGTAGCGGGACTGATTGTTCGATGCTGGCGGATTAGGTGGACAAAGCTGCCAAAGTCTCGGCAAGCACGAGTGTTCCGCGAGCGATGTCTTCAGGGGACGCGTATTCGTCTGGGCGGTGGCTGTAACCCTTGTAGCAGGGGATGAACAACATCGCGACGGGCGCGACGCGAGACATGAAGAGCGAGTCGTGGTAGGCGCGGCTCACCATGGTAAGAGAAGTCAATTTGTGTTTACGGCAGGCTTCGGTAAGAGCTTCGATGATCTCGGGCGCGCAAGCGGCGGGCGCGTCGGCGTTGATGAGTTCCTGCTGAATCGAAACGTGGCGCTGAGCGGCGATTTGATGGCAGGCGGCATCGACAGCCTGCATCACGGCGTCACGCCGTGGGAGATCGGTGTCGCGGATGTCGGCAGTCAGGTGAACGCGGCTGGGGATACTGTTGACGGCTCCAGGGAATACATCGCAGATGCCAACGGTGGCGACGGTATCGGGAGCTCCGCTGGAACGCGCTGCGTTTTCGATCGCCAGGATTAATTCAGCGGCGGCACAGAGCGCGTCTTTACGATCGGGCATGAGGACCGCGCCGGCGTGTCCGCCAGAGCCGTGGAGGGTGAGGCTCAGGCTGGCGGGAGCGGCGATTCTGCTGACGATGCCTAGCGAAACTTGCTGCTGTTCGAGCACAGGGCCTTGTTCAATGTGTAACTCCAGAAAAGCCTTGTAGTAACCCTCGGGGAGTCTTACGGCTTCGAGTTCTCCTTGGAGTGCTGCACCGCGGCGAACTTCTTCCAGCGACACCCCCTCCTTATCAACCAGTTTTCTGGCCGCGTCCGGCGACAAGGTTCCGGAGAGCAGGCGGCTGCCGAGACACCCGATGCCGAAGCGGGTTGGTTCTTCTGAGGTGAAGATTAGCAACTCGATCGAGTGCCTGGGGCGGAATCGGGCGCGTTGCAATGACCGGATCGCTTCTAAACCGCCTAAGACGCCGACGACGCCGTCATATTTTCCTGCGTTTGGAATAGCGTCGATGTGGGAGCCGGTGCCGACAGCGGGTGCGTGCGGATCGGAACCTTCCCAGCGGACAAAAGTGTTGCCGATTGCATCCCGGCGCACTGATAGGCCAGCATTTTCACAGCGCGCGCGCAGCCAGGCGCGCGCTTTCAAATCTGTAGGAGTAAAGACGATGCGGGTGACGGCGGGAGGTTCGGCCGAGGAGATCGTCGATAACTCCTCGATCTCGGCCGACAGACCCTTTGTGTCGATATCGATGTTCAACATTCGTGTGGTAACTCTGTCACAAACGGCGCGTCTAACCCTACTATGTGGCGTCTAGCGGGTGGCGATTCGAGTTCTTATAGATGAGATACTTTGCGGCTACTTTCCCGATGGCTCCAAACCATTGCGGACACCAGGGAGCCATCCAGATGAAATCACCGGCAGTCACCGGATACCAGGAATCGCCAAGGCGGTAAATGCCGCCGCCTTCGAGCATGAGGAGGCCGTGCTCCATGACATGCATTTCGACCATGCTTAACGCTGCGCCCGGCTGGTAGACCATGGTATTGACCGCGAAATCGTGGCTCATGGTGTCAGGGAGCAGACACTTCACTTGCAGCGCGGGATCGTCTCCCAGCGGATGGGAACTGACCTCATCCTCGCTGGAGATGATGACTGCGGGCGACTGAGCGGACGCAAGAGGTTGGTAACGTTTTTCGATCACGGCTGCGCGGCTCGTCTTGGTCGCGATCACGCGGTGCCCAGTACCTTCTGGCAAGTAGGCAAAGCCGAGCGGCCCGAGCTTGCTCTTCTTTCCCATCACTTCAACATTCAGATCGCCTTCGAGCACAAAAATGAAACGCTGGGAGGGGGTTGGGCCAAGCTCGCCGTTTTTTTCGAATTCGGCGGTGTACTGCGTGAAGTCCGCGCCCAGAGCCGGATTGGCGTGGACAATCGCGCAACATTTGCTCATGCCGGGGAGCGTTGTGCGGACGAAAGTGTCTGGAGTCAGTAGCAGATGGTTCGGCTGCTGCGAGCTGCGCGTTTGGCCTAGGTTATGCACGGGTGGTCCTTTTTGTGAACCTGTTAGTGAACTTCGGTGAACTCGCCAGCTGATCGAGTAAGTGCGATCCGCACTCCAACGCTCTGGCGACATCTTCGACTGCGACGGATTCGGCGGGGTCGTGGCTAATGCCGCCGGGAGTCCGCAGAAAGATCATAGCGGACGGGACTTTTTCGGCGAGGATCATGGCATCGTGTCCAGCGCCGCTCGTCATGCGATGCGGCTCGGAGCCGGTTTGTCGGATTGCCTCTTCGATTTGTTCAACAAGAAATGGATCCATTGCAACGGCACTCTGATTTAGCAGGACGGCGTGTTGTAAGGATACGCCGCGGCGGTTGGCAATTTCCTCGGCTTGATGAATCAGAAAGTCGGTGGTGTGCTCACGGACTTCGTCTGACTTATGACGGACATCGAGAGTTGCGCGGGCTTTGCCTGCGATCACGTTCACAGCTCCGGGCTTGGTTTCGATTCGTCCGACCGTGGATACGAGATTCGGGTCGCTCTGGGCGGCGCGCTCGACGGCGACGATCCACTCCGCGGCAGTGGCGAGAGCATCGTGGCGGAGGCGCATGGGCGTGGTACCAGCGTGATTGGCGTGGCCCCGAAACAAAAATTCCATGCGCGTTTGGCCGGCGATCGCGTCGACCGCTGCCAGCGGGCGCCCCAGCGATTCGAGCACGGGGCCCTGCTCGATATGAAATTCGAGGTATGCGAGAGTGTCGTTGCTTAGAAGGGCGTCAGCGATGTTGGCGGGATTGAGTCCGAAATGTTCGATGGCCGCGCGAACGGATGTGCCGGTCGCGTCGATTAGATTTAGCAATTCGTCGTCGAGTCGCCCGATCAGGGCGCGGCTGCCAATAAACGGAGTTCCGAACCTTACTCCTTCTTCTTCTGAAAAAGCCGCGACCTCGATCGCATAGGGAAGTTTCTGGCCCCGGAGATTCTCAAGCAGGGCGACGGCAATGACTACGCCGAGGACTCCATCATAGGCTCCAGCGTTGGGAACGGTGTCGAGGTGTGAGCCGAGGAGCAGGCGCGGTGCGTTCGGCTGCGAGGCCGGATAGAGGGCGCGCAAATTTCCTGCGGCATCGAGGGTGGCCACGACTCCTGCCTGGGTCATCCAGTTGGCGACCTCTCGGTGACAGTCGCGCATCGGCGGAGAAAGAAAAGTGCGGCGCGTGCTGCCGGAATCTTCACTGAAAGACGCCAACCTCTTGCAGCGGGCGATCACTTCTTCGGCGCGGGTTATCAGGCTTAGCGACATCGGTGCCAAAGGTCAGTCCTGCCGGCGAAGGCGCGCTTCGATCGAGCCGTGGGGTTCGTCGATGGGGGCGAAGATTTCGTTGGGATTGTCTTGTCCAAAACGCGAGAGATCGAAGAGGAGACAATGTTTGTTGGGCATCGACAAGTGGATCTCATCAATCTCGGGAACCTGTTCGAGCGCGGCTTTGCCCATGGCGTAGAGCGTGTGCTGGACTGACTTGCTGGTGTGGCTGGCGAACACGTTGAGCAGTATCTCGCGGATTTTCGTTCGCAATGCCGGGAATGACTTGGCGGCGGGCAAATACTTCCAGCGGGCGCTCGCGGCAGTGCCAAACAGGCGGTCCGTCGCTTCGGGCAAGGTGGTGAGGGAGTCTTTGATGAAGCCGGCGAATTCCGAGCCAGCAGTTTTCATGATGACGAGATTTTCCAGGCCTGCCCAGACCGCTGCGCCGGCTGTGCGAGTGCGGGAGATTTCGGCGGTCTGCAATTCTGCGCTTGATTGAATGAAGGTTGTGGGGTGCGGCTTTCCTTCGGTCGTAAGATGCTCCCAGGCCTTTTCCACGATTTTCACTTCCGCGGCCGTCACCTGGAGATTTCGATCTAATAAGAAGGAGATCAGTTCTTGGCCGAATTCCTCCATGCAATCGGCCTTGGAGGTTCGGGCCAGCGAGTAGACAGTGTTCTTCATGGTGTCAGTGGGGAGAATTTTGCTGTTGTCGCCGTCGACGAAACAGGACTCGAAATCTCCTTGAAGCAAAATCTCCACGGTCCACTCGCGAAAATCGTGGCGGCCGAGTTGACGCTTAACCCGGACGAGCCGGACGCGAGATTTGCCGTATTTGTTTTCGGCCAAGGCAATCATTGATGTCTCCCCAATGCTATCTCTCCATTCAACTCCCACGGTAAGTCGTGTAGCCATGCGGACTGAGCAGCAGGGGCAGGTGGAAATGGGATTCGCCCTCGCGAACCTGAAATGTTATTTCGACCTGCGGATGGAGCGCTTCGATGTTTTGCGCTGCGTAGTAGGCCGCGGTGTCGAAAGTGAGACGGTAGATCGACGGAGTGAGGTTTGCGTCCTCTGGGAGCAACTGCGCGCAGCGGCCGTCGGCGTCGGTACGGGCGGAAGATATGGGCGTCCACTCGCCCGGTTTATTTTGACGCTCGAGTTTGACTGGGACGTCTTTCGCCGGCTTGCCTTGGGAAGTGTCGAGAACGTGAGTGGAAATTCGATTCATGAGGCTAGCCATTTCTTCAGCCGGAGATGCATGATTTGCCGCTGCTGTTCGGCGGCTTCGCGAAGTTCGGACTCGTCATCGTTGCGCAGTCGCTGTCGGAGAATCTGCAAAATCTCGTCCGGAGATTTGCCGGTGGCGCAGACGATGAATATCCGATGGAACCTTTCTTCATATTCACGATTCGCTCTCGCGAGAACGAACTTTGTGTCATCTCCGGCTGCGGCAACGCTGCGTTGTTCTTCTCCCGACCATTCTGCTGCGCGCGCCGATGCAGCCGCAGACGCTCGCGATTCGCCGATGCGCGGATGGCTGCAAAACGCCTCCATCCATGCCGATTCGGGCAACCCCCACCATACCTCATCGCAGGTGGCGAGCAGAAGTGACTGGTTGGGAATCGGTCTTCGAGACGCCATCGCGTGCGCCCATGCTGTCGAGCCGCAGCAGGGCAGAATTTCGTTGGCGGCGGCGCCGGCGGGAAGGGCGTTCCATTGTCCCAGGACCGGCGCTTCAGTCATTTGTGGGCTCCGAGGTGGGCTCCAATTTTATCGACGGAGCGAGGTTGCTCAGAAATTCGGCTACTAAATTTCCCGCTACGGCAGCCCGGTAGCGGGCGGTCGAGCGTATGTCGTCGATGGGACGGACCTCTGCGGCAGCCGTGTTCTTCGCGGAGAGAATGAGTTTCGCGTCGATTGATTTGCCCCTGATGATGCGCTCTGTCTCGATTAAACGGAGCGGGATGGGAGCGATGCTGCCCATCGCGATGCGGATGTCGTCGACACTTTGATGGGTGATTTGCGCGAGGGCCGCAATGCACACTTTTGAGATGGCTTGCGCATTGCGGGCTCCGACTTTACGAGTGTGGTGATGGTACGCGGAAAATTGCCTCGGTAGACATATCGATCGCACCAATTCGTCCGGAGCGAGTTTGGTCTTGCGGTAGGCGGTGTGAAAGGTTGTGTAGGGAACGCGGCGTTCGCCTCGGGCCGAGACCAGAATCAATTCGGCTTCGTAGACGAGCAAGGCCGGTAGGGAATCGGCGGCGGGGGACGCGTTGACGATGTTGCCTCCCAGAGTGCCGCGATTCTGGTTGGCAACTCCTCCGGTCCAACGAGCGGCGCTGGCAAGTAGCGGGAACTCGGCGTTGATTAGGGCGTGCTCGCGCAATTCCGTGAAGGTGCAGCCGGCTCCTATCTGAATTTCGGCGGGAGAAACTTCGATGTGGCGAAGTTCAGGGAGATTGTGGATGCTGACGAGTTTGTGGGCGGAGAGTCTGCCGGCTCCGTACTGCACCATGACATCGGTACCGCCGGCGATGGGAAGCCAGGCGCCGGGTTCGCGGTTGAGAAGCGATAACACGGCGGGCAAGGTGCCAGGGACAACGAGTTCGTATTCGCTGGGATGGGATCTCATTTAGCCGCTTCCGATTTTGTTCCGTGTCGCCCAGCCTCTAATACGGCTTCGCAAATTTGTTTGTACCCGGTACAGCGGCAGAGATTGCCGGCGAGACCCTCGCGGACTTCGTCCAGCGTCGGCTGCGGATTCTTCTTCAAAAGATGGGAGGCTGCGAGGATCATTCCCGGAGTGCAAATGCCGCACTGCGCGCCACCGCAATCAAGAAAGGCTTGCTGGAGGGCCGTCAGTTGGTCGCCCGGGGCCAAGCCTTCGATAGTGACGATTGTCGCGTTCCTCGCTTGAAGCGCCGGGATGAGACAGCTGTTCACGAGAAGGCCGTCCATGAGGACGGAGCACGAGCCGCACTCGCCCTCGCCGCAACCTTCTTTTGTTCCTGTCAATCCGAGTTGATGGCGCAACAGGTCGAGCAGGCGCTCCATCGGGTGGGCGTGCAAAGTATGCAATTTGGCATTGACGGTGAGAGTGATTTCAGAGTCTGGCATCGAGTTCATCGGCCATCCACCGTCGCGTGTTCGGTCTCCGACGCGGGCAAAGAATCGACAGCGTCGAAAATGTCTTCAGGCAGCAGGGGAATGGAGTCGAAGGGAGCGCCCAACGCGTCGACGATCGCGTTGATGATGGCGGGAGCAGGGCCGTCCATCGGGAGTTCACCGATTCCTTTGGCTCCGAATGCGCCGTGAACGTTGCCGAGTTCTTCAAAAAACACTCGAATCGGAGGCAGGTCGGCGGAGGTCGGCATGATGTAGTTGGTCATCTGGCCGTTTTGCATGCGACCTTGATCCCAAATTACTTTTTCGTAGAGCGCGAAGCCGATTCCCTGGGCGACTCCGCCGATGATCTGGCCTTCGGCGAGGACGGGGTGAAGAACGCGGCCAACTTCTTGCAGTGCGACGAAATCGTCGACGGTTACGCCATAGGTGACGAGATCGACAGTGACTTCGGCAATGTAGACGGCCCAGGCGAAGGCGGCGTAGGCTTCGCCGCGATATTTTTCGTCGTCCCAGAAAATGCCCTCGGGCGGCTCGTAGCGCGACATGGAGCGGAAAGGTCCGTGCTCGGCCACGTGGGCGCGACAGGCGGCGCGAAATTCTTCTGGCGTGTAGGGATCGACTAATTTGCCGGAGGTGGTCAGCGTGTGCAGAATTCCTAACGCTGCCGACTGGACCAATTTTCCCACGACCATGATGGTGCGCGAAGCCACAGTGGGTCCGCTATTGGGGACTTGTTTTGTGTCAGGTTGGGCGATCGACACATCTTCGTAGCGCACGCGGAGCGCCTCGGCTGCGATCTGGCAGAGGACGGTGTTGGTGCCTTGACCGAATTCGGTACTTGAGACCAGAACGCGAACGCTGCCATCGGCGCACGCTTCGACTCCGACGAGGGAGCTTAGATAACGCTCGCCCGATCCGGTGAAACCAGCGCCGTGGAGAAAGGTCGCGATGCCGATCCCTTTTTTCGTGGAGAGATTGTTAGCAGGAGTTTGCAGATTCCGCTTTGCGAACGTTTCTTTTTTCGCCGCGTAGTCTGAGAGTTCGAGGGCTCGATCGAGAAGTTGGCCCAGATCGATCTCTTCGCGGATTGTTTGTTCTGTTGTTGTCGTCTGACCGGGCTTGAGGAAATTGCGACGGCGGATTTCGACTGGCGATAATCCGACGACTTCCGCGATCCGGTCCATGTGCCTCTCCATGGCGAAAATGGACTGCGGCGCGCCGAATCCGCGGAAAGCGCCGTGGGGCGGGGCATTCGTGGCGACGGCTTTGGCGCGGATGCGAACGCTTGGCCAGTGATAAGGACCGCCGGCGTGAATGGCTCCGCGCGAGAGGACAACCGGCGAAAGAGTTTGATAGGCCCCGCCGTCGATGGTGAAATCGATCTCTCCGCCCAGAAGTTTACCGTCACGAGTCACGGCGGTGCGGTGCCGGGTCCGCGAGGGATGGCGCTTGGTGGTGGCCGACATGTCTTCGAGGCGGTCGTAAATGATCTTGACTGGCTTTCGCGACTTAATGGCGAGAAGTGACGCGTGCGCCGCGATGATCGACGGGTAGTCTTCTTTGCCGCCGAAGGCGCCGCCGGTTTCCATTTGCACGACGCGGACTCGATTCTCGGGCAATCCGCAAAGACGCATGAGGGCTTTGTGGACATAATAAGGACACTGGAGCGAACCCCAGACCGTGATGCCTTGCTCGGGATCGAAGGCCGCGATCATTCCGTTGTTTTCGATGTAGAGCTGTTCCTGGGCGCCGGTTGTGTATTCGGCTTCCACGATGTGATCGGCTTTTCCCCAGACGGCGTCGAGGTTACCTTTTTCGATCAGGTAGGTTTTGAAAATGTTATCTCGGCCCCAGATGATTTGGGAGAGGCGTTCGCTAGCGTCAATGGTGAAGATTGCGGGGAGGGGATCGTATTCGATCTTGACCGCGTCAACCGCTTCCGGCAGAAGATGGCGGTCGGGATGCGCGAGCAGGAGAATCGGTTCTTCGGGATGATTGACGATGCCGTCGGCGAGGCATGGCTGATCCTCACCGATCAGGGCCACGCAATTTTTCCCGGGAATGTCGTTGGCGGAGACGATGACGAAGTCGTTCCAGTTTATGCCGGGGCCGAAGCTGATGCTCTTGATCCGGCCGCGGGGGATGCGGCTGCGAACAGTTGCTCCGTAGAGCATGTCGGGCAGAGACATGTCGTCAACGTAGCGCGCGCGGCCGGTCACTTTGTCGCGGCCCTCCATGCGCGCCACGGATGTGCCGACGATGCGACGGTCGTTCATAGCAACTCTCGCCGAAACTCCCGCCCGGCGGGCTCTCCGGGGAACTTACCTTCGTCAAACACGAGTGCGCCTCTCAGATAAGTTGCTTTGACAATTCCGCGCAGTGTTTCTCCCATATAGGGTGAGATCGAGTGCCGGTAGTGGAGCCGATCCTCGGTTACGACGAACTCGCCTTCGGCATCGAAGATAACAAAATCGGCGTCGTAGTCCGGCGCAATTTTACCTTTACGCGTGTGGCAGCCGGCCAGTGCCGCGGGGGCGGATGACATCCAACGGGCGATGTCAGCCAGAGAGAATCCCCGCGCGTGTGCTTCGGTGTACATCAGGGGCAAAGCCAGCGAGAGGCTGGCGATGCCTCCCCACGCGGTTCTGAAGTTGCCTTCCGCGAGCCGCTTCATTTCCGGAGGACAGGGTGAGTGGTCGGTGACTACGAGATCGATGTCTCTTTCTTTTAGCGCCAGCCACAATCGTTCACGGTTCTCGCCGCTGCGAATCGGTGGCGCACATTTGCACAACGTTGCGCCATTGGGAATGGTTTCGGCGGTGAGATGCAGATAGTGAGGGCAGGTCTCGACAGTCACTGGCAGGCCTTGGGCGCGAGCGCTGCGCAGCGTGGGCAGAGCGCTGCTGGCTGAGAGATGCACAATATGCAGATGAAATTTATATTTCCGGCATAGTGCCAACAACATATCGATCGCCGACAATTCGGCTTCTTCGGGGCGCGACTGGAGGTACGTTTGATAATGCGACCAGTTGGCGTTGAGCAAATTGTTGGTTGCCGCATCGATTGGAGCGGACAATTCCGCATGCACCAGGAGCGGCAAACCAGTGCGAGCCACGTGGGGCAGGGCAGATTCCAATTGGCGTTCGGTGACCATGGTGAATCCATCGATGCCGGGATGGATGAGGAAGCACTTGAAGCCGGGGACGCCCGCGGCGGCGAGCGCTTCGATGTCGGGCTGATTGTCCGCGACGACTCCTCCCCAGGCGGCCCAATCGACGCGGCATCGCCGATGGGCGGCTGCGCTCTTGGCTTCGAGCGCGGCGACGGTGGTTGTCGGGGGCAGGCAGTTGAGAGGCATATCGACCAGCGTCGTGTAGCCTCCTGCGGCCGCTGCTCGGGTCGCTGTCTCGAAGCCTTCCCAGTCGGCGCGGCCCGGGTCATTAATATGAACGTGAGAATCGACCAGGCCCGGAAGGATCGCTGTATCGCCAAAGTCGCGAGTGACGGCGTGCGCGGGAATTTGATCGGGGGAGACTACCTGTTGAATGCGGTCGCCTTGCACGAGGATGGCGGCGGGACGAACTCCTTCCGGGGTCACGATGCGTTCCGAAAGGAAGGCGCGCAAGGTCATGGGTAAGTACCTCGACTTATGAGGGTCGAGGGCGGTTAGTGTCAGGCAAGAGCGTATCGGGATGTACGCTCTTTTTCAAATCACCGTCATCGATAAATTTAACCAGAAATAAACGAGAGAGGCCGCAATGGGGCCTTATACTTGCTCGCGGCTCTGGCTACGGAGATAGCTTCGAAGAGGGTCGCGGAAAAACAGGTAGCGGCAAAATATGAGTAATCCATTCATGGCACGGGCCATTGAGCTTGCGGTCGAGAGCGTCGAATCGGGGCGTGGCGGGCCGTTTGGGTCCGTGGTGGTACAACGCGGGGAGATTATCGGCGAAGGCGGGAATCGCGTGACCTCGACGAACGATCCGACGGCGCACGCCGAGGTGCTGGCGATTCGACAGGCGTGCGCAAAGCTTGGCGTCTTTGAACTGAAGGGGTGCGAACTTTACACTTCGTGCGAGCCGTGTCCGATGTGTCTGGGCGCGATTTATTGGGCGCGACTGGAGCGCATTTATTTTGCCAGCACCGCCGAGGATGCGGCCAAGGTGGGGTTTGACGATTCCCTGATCGACCGGGAACTGAAGTTGCCGTGGGGGAAACGGCGGATCCTGACGATACAGATCATGCGTGAAGAGGCCCTGGCCGGTTTTCGAGCATGGACCGCAAAAGCCGATCGCAAGAGGTATTGAGAACGTACGGGAAGGTTGCGGCGGAAAAGGATTGGACCTGATCGGAAGGTTGCGTGGCGACCCATTCCTTCCTCACAAGCTATTGAAAAGAATGGCGGGGACGACGGGACTCGAACCCGCGGCCTCTGCCGTGACAGGGCAGCGTTCTAACCAACTGAACTACGTCCCCACTTGCTTTTCATACGGTTAGGGCCAAACCCGCATGTTTACATATGAAAACCGTCAAAAACTATCCGCAGGCTATCGCGACGCCGAGCATCTGTCTATGCTCTGTGATGAATTGTAGCAGACGGAATTCAGATCAGTACAGGCGCAGTCTCCTAATCTGAACCCGCGGTTTGCTGCCCACTTGGCCGAGTGTCCGAGGTTTATTGATCGACGGTCTACTGATCCACCGAAACTACGGTTACGGACTTCGGCTCCAGACGTAGAGCCAGCTTACCGTCTCGGAACTTTGCCGCGATCGGCTTCGGTGTAACAACATACGGTGCATCGAAGGTGTTGACGCTGTCGACTTTGGGCGCTGTGAGCGTTTCTCCAGTCGCGGATTTCGCCGCGCTGCCGGGGAGGGCTGCGTCAATCTCGACTGGCTGATTCGGATCGAGATTGGTGATCTCCAACCACAACTTGCCGTTCCGGTCTTTGGCGGCGATGGCGTCGATGCGCGGCAGCGCGATGTCTCCGTGGGTGTACCAACCGGCATCCCACTTTACCGGCACGAAGGTTGCGTCCTGGAACGGCACGTACATCTTGTAGACGTAGTAGGTCGGCGTCAGAACCATCTTCTCTTTTTCGGTAACAATCAAGGCCTGCAGCACATTGATCATCTGCGCGATGTTAGCGCCGCGCACGCGGTCGGCATGGCGCGCAAAAATATTCAGGTTCAGAGCGGCGAGGATCGCGTCGCGCTGACTGTTTTGTTGGACCAGGAAACCCGGATTGCTGCCCGGTAGCGGCGCGTACCAGCCGCCCCATTCATCCACGAAAAGAGCGACCTTTTTGTCGGGATCGTATTTGTCCATGATGGCCGAGTGTTTGGCGATCAGAGCATCCATCTCGAGCGTGGACTTGAGAACCTTGGCGTATTCCGTCTCCCCGAAGCCAACCGATGCAAACGAGGGCGGCCACCCGCCCGCCACTGTGTAGGAGTGCATGGAAAGACCACTGATATCCCAGCTCCAGGTGTGTTGCTGGTAGGCCTTCATGATGGTCTCGGTCCAATCGGTCCAGCGGGGTTCACTGCCGCCCGGGCCGACAGCGATCTTCAGCATCTGCAGCTTGTCCTGCTGTGCGGGATTAAAGTTGCGGACGAAGCGAGTGTAGATCTTCATCTGGCTGAGGTAGTAGTCGGGGGTCATGTTGCCGCCGCAGTCCCAGCTTTCGTTGCCAAGCCCCAGGTACGCGACCTTGTAGGGAGCCGGATGACCAGTGGCCGCGCGTTCCTTTTCGAGGGTTGTCGGTTGGGCCGTGGTCATGTATTCCAGCCAGTCCGCGGCTTCCTTCGGAGTTCCAGTACCTATATTCACCGAGACATAGGCTTCGCTGCCGATCTGGTCAATGAAGTCCATGAATTCTTGAGTTCCGAAGGTATTCGGGTCGATCACACCGCCCCAGTTGGGATTGAGGGTCGCGACTCGCTTGTCGGCGGGCCCGATGCCGTTGCGCCAGTGGTATTCGTCGGCGAAACAGCCGCCTGGCCAACGGACGTTGGGCACCTTGATCGCTTTGAGCGCCGCGACCACGTCGTTGCGGATGCCGCGAGTGTTCGGGATCGTGGAATCGGGTCCGACCCAGATCCCTTCATAAACACCGTGGCCGAGGTGCTCGGCGAACTGGCCGAAAATATTGCGATCGATCCTGGGGCCGGGTTTCGAGGCATCGACGGATAGCGCAACACTCTGCGCGATACTCCGGGGCGGGGCGAGGGCGAATGCCATCAACGCAACTGCCATGAGCATGGGCAGCGCACAGTTGATGCCCCATGAAGACGACGAGGGACACGACGCCCGAAGCGGGCGCTTTGAGTAATCGTTTACCCGTATGTTGCGAAGAGACGCGCGACAGGGAAGGTTCATCATAAGGGAGTTCATAAAAGGTGGATCATAGTCTACTCGCTCCGCGAGCGACAACTTGCGGCAAAAAAATCTGGCAGTGGAATGATGGCTGGTTGTAGAATCTAGCTCTTTTTAGCTCGTCCTTTCGAAAAGGAGCGCCGGCTTGAAAATTTACAACGTCTACGGCTATCTGATTATTCTTTTCCACCTGCTGGCTTGCGTGTTTTCCGCTCCGGCTCATCTGGGACCAGGGGCTGGACTGTTGATTGGCGCTGCCTATTTTATTTTCTGCTGGTTCCCTGCCGGGTTATATCTGGCAGACGTCCTTCACTTGGGAATCGCGCACCGTTCGCTCGACTACAAGGAATGGTGCAAAAATAGCGACCGGACGCTTTCGTAACCATGGCGATCTGTCGATAGGGAACAAAGAGCATGTCAAGGGACAGCGCGGTTATCGGGATGTCGGATCACGGCGGGTGGGCGGTTCTGGTGACGGTTGGGGACGACGGGACGCTGCTCGACCGGCGGCGAGTCGAACTGGTGGACGAGGATCTCCCGAAGATTCCGCACCACAGTGAAGCGCAGAGGCTCCCGATTGATGAGGCGGTGGCGTTGGTGGAGCGGGTGCGAGCGTCCGCGGAACGGCACGCAAAGCTCCGGCTCGGCGAGGTCGCGGCGGCGATAGCAGGGCGCGCCGAGGTTGTGGGTGTCGCGCTTCGCCAGTGCCCGGAGCTGCCTCCGACGATTGCCGAGCGGATCAAAGACTACTGGGCTCAGAACAACGCTGACTGGGTGATGTATCGCAAGGCGCTTGCCGGCGCCGCCGAGGAGCTTGGGTGGAGTGTCCACTGGTATGACGCCAAGAAGGTGATGGATGCGGCGAGCCAGGTTTTGGGAGTTTCAGATCTCGACGAATACTGTCTCAAACTGAGGAACTCCATTGGACCGCCATGGGGAAAGGATCACAAGGTTGCAATGGCGGCGGCGATCGTCGGCGTTTCTTTAGCCGGTCCAACCTCGGCTGGTCCGACTTCGGTCGGGATGAGAGAGTTGGGGTGAGTTCGGTTGTTGCAGTTGACCGGACCGATGGTTAAACCGAGTGGAGTGTCTGTGTGCTAGAAGCGGCACGAGACTACTCGTCGAGCGAGAGTTCTTTTTTCAGGGTGCAAACGAGCGAGAGCGGAATCCGCATCTTGCGCACCTCGGCGGACTCGCGAGTCATGGCTTCGATGGCAAAACCATCGCCATCAGGAATTGGATTGGAAACCAAGTGGAATTTTTCTCCGTAGAGCTTTATGTCGTGTTCCTTTTCGTAGCCAAGCCGTTGAAGCTTGTCGCAAATCGCGTTTCGTCCATCTAGCCGATTGCCTATCACAGGTCCTCCTCGCTCCGCCTATATCTTCTCGGTCTCGATGAGTCGAACGAGGCGATACAACATTGTCATGGGATGCTCCGTCTCCATCTGCTGTTGCTATTGTTCACGAGGGCGGCAGCGCAGCCATAACGAACGATACGGGCGTGAGTGATGAATGTCACAACTCGGAAAAGCCGCGTGAGATCAGTTACTTGGAGGGCTGGATCGGGCCGGACAGTTCTAACACGACATTCACTACGGGTTGCACTTTAAGCAGAAAATTGCTGGGATCCTTGATGCCCCACTGGATGTATGGCACATCGAATGTCGCGGAGCCGGTCCAATGATCGCCTTTGAGGTCGGCGTGAACCGTCGCGGTGAGGGCATGATCCGCACCGTGAATCGACATTGTACCGGCCAGTTTTACATCGGAGGCGCCATTCGGGCTGACCTTGCCTTCGATATGTGCCGGATGGAACACTACTTCGGGATATTTCTCGGTTTCTAGAATTTCTTTGTGCATGCGCTTGTCGCGACTTCCGTTTCCGCTTTCGCCGCTGGTCGCGATGACGATAATGTCGCCTCCGGCGTTGCCGGTTTCGGCATCGAAATGGACGGTACCGCTCTTTAACGCAAACGTGCCGTGAACTGTGTGGAGAGTCGAGTCCACGCTAAAGTGCACTCGTGACTGCGTGGGGTCGATGGTCAGCACAATCTCGGCGGCTGTTGCCGGCGTCGTTTGCGCACGCGATTGCGAGACTGCGTTTGGCAGAACGAGGGTGATGGTCGCGAGTGCCAAACTGCGGACCCGGGGAGAAAAATCATTCATGGTTACTTTGCTTCGTATCGTGAACAATGACAGCGTCAGAGATTGACATTGATGACACGGCGAACCATCGCCAAAGCTTCGGTCCAGAACGCGGGCGAGGTTTGCGCCGTCTGCACCACGTCGTGGATCGCCTCCACGAATTCATCGAGTTGTTCGGGATTCACCGTGAGCGGAGGAGCGGCCTTCAGGACCATGAAGTTGTTACCGCAGATCTGGGTGAGAATGCCTTTCTCCCGAAACATTCGCATGACGACAATCTGGCCGAACATGGCGGGATGGATTTTGTGAAATGTTTCGTAGAGGACACGAAAGGCTAATTTCCTGGGCGCGACAAATTCGATGCCGCTGAGCATGCCCATGCCGCGAACTTCGTGAACCATGTCGAAATCCGCGAGAGCGTGACGCAGTTTAGCGCGAAATTCCGCACTAAGTCGCAGGGCTTGCGCGCCCAGGTCTTCGCGTTCGAGAACATCGAGAGTGGCAAGGCCGGCGCGAACCGAGAGACTGTTTTCGCCGAAGGTTGAAGTATGAACGATGGCGCGGCGCAACGATGAATACACGGCCTCGTAAATCGAGTTGGTCATCAATAGCGCGCTGACAGGAACCAAGCCTCCGCTGAGCGCCTTGGCCAGAACGACCATGTCGGGTTGCAGGTTGAACTGATGTGAGGCCAGGAAGGTTCCGGTGCGGTACATTCCCGTCTGCACTTCGTCGACGATGAAGAGCGCGCCGGTGCGATGGCACGCTTCTTGGGCTTGCTTTAAATATTCCGCCGAAGGCACTCGAATGCCGCCCTCGGCCTGAACCGGCTCGACGATGAACGCGGCGTTCCGCTTGTCGCCAAGAGCACGTTCCAGCGCCGCGATGTCGCCGAAAGGGATGCCGGTTGTATCGGCTAAGAGCGGTCCGAAACCTTCTCGCCAGAACGCATCGTTCATCAGCGAGAGTGCGCCGTTGGTCAGTCCGTGAAAACTGCTCCTGGCATAAACGATGCCGTTGCGCCCGGTGGTGGCGCGGGCAAATTTGATTGCCGCCTCTACGCCTTCGCTGCCGCTGCTGGCGAAGAAGACTTTTTTCAAGCTGCCGCCCGCGAGTTCACAAAGGCGGCGGGCGAGTTCTCCGGCAAGTTCAGGGACGTGACTTTGAAGCATCGCCGGACCGCAGCGGTCCAGTTCGTCTTTCAGTGCCTGGATCACGTCGGGATGGTTGTGGCCCACGTTGTGAACGCAGTAGCCGGAGAGAAAATCCAAAATGCGGCGGCCGTCTTTTGTGAACAATTCGCAGCCGAGGCAACGCTCGTACTCGACATTCATGCCGAGAAGATTGAGCAGGGCGACCCACTGAGGATTGACGTAATCCCGGTAGTTTGAGGTGGAAACCGTTGGTTCCTGTAAAACGGTCGTCGTGCTATTTATGGCCATGTCGATTCCGTTGGGATGCGCACGATCGCCGCTAAAGATGCCCTCCGCGCCGCGATTCTCGGGAGAGGGCATCCAGGGCGATTCTTAATTGGGAATAATGCTCTATTGCGGGTACCAGTCAAGCAAGCGCACTTCGATGCCGGTGCCCTCCAACGCTTTTTTGAATACCGAAAGATCGGAGCCACGATAGTGATACGGGATCACGATTTTTGGGTGGAACGCTTTGACCGCTTCGGCGGCTTCTTCTGGAGGCATGGTGTAGGGCAGGTTCATGCAGACGAAGGCTACATCGATATTTTTCAGGGCGCGCATTTCGGGTATGCCTTCGGTGTCGCCGGAGAAGTAGAAGCGCTTGCCGCCGTAGGTGAGAACGTATCCGTTGCCGCGTCCCTTGTCGTGGTAGAGTTTGCCGGGTGCGGGGCCGCGCTGCAGGTTGTAGGCGGGAATGGCTTCGATGGTCCAAGCTCCCCACGTTTTGGTTTCTCCGTTCGCGATGGGCTTGGCCGCGGTGACGGTGGCAACCACAGCGGGCGGAGCGAGGATATCGGTTCCGGATTTGACGAGATCGGCGATGGAGGAGGGATCCATGTGATCGCCGTGAATATCCGTAATAAGGATGAGGTCGGCCTTTGACATGGAGGCGAACTTCACGGGCTTGGCCGGGTCGAGGTATATTGTTTTCCCTCCGGCCTCGATGAGCGTGCTGGCGTGATTGAGCGGAGTGATCCTGACGTCACCGGCGGAGGTTGGAAACGTCTGCGTCAACGGAGACGCGTAGGCGAACGACAACAGAGCGAAAAAGCAGCAGATCAGAAGCAGGGGGAGTCTCATCTTATCCTCACATTGAGTGCAACGGCGTAGATTGTAGAGTCTAAACCACGATTCTAAAGCCGTGCTGAGGTTTGCGGGTGGGTCAAATCATCCCGAATAAAAAGAGGGTTTGGTTGCGACCGCTGGCGAGAACCTGTCATCTAAGAAAATCTCGGAGGTAGTCGGGGTCGGCTGCCTCCACTAAGCCCTTCGTCGAATATCGTTGCCTGATCGGGAGCGCCCATGCTTTCTGCGGAAAAGGCTGTTGCAGGTCCCAGCGATTTTATCCACGACTTGCTGGAACGAGTGTCGGATACGCGGCGGCGGAGCGACGCGCTGTTTGGCATTGTGCGCGACGGAGCGCTTTATGAGCGGCCGATTCCCGAGCGGCACCGCATCATCTTTTATATCGGGCACCTGGAGGCGTTCGATTGGAATTTGCTTGGCAGCGGGGCTCTTGGACTCAAGAGTCGCGGCCCGGAGCTCGACCGGCTGTTTGCTTTCGGCATTGATCCGGTCGGAGGCGGTCTGCCAACGGATGTGCCATCTGACTGGCCGTCACTGGACGTGGTGCGTGGTTACGTGACCGACGTCCGCCGCGATCTGGACGCGCATTTGCAAGAAATGACTCTCGGCGCTGAATCGCCAACTCGGGACGGTTTTCCGGTGAGCACTTTGCTGAATGTTGCGGTTGAGCATCGCCTGATGCATGTCGAGACGCTCGCCTATATGCTGCATCAGTTGCCACTCGCGGCGAAGGTGCCGCAGCTTGATCCTCCTTTCGTCATCGGTCCTCCGGTATCTCACCAGACAATTTCGATTCCCGCCGGCGTTGCTGCGCTCGGTCTGGCGCGTGGTGACAGGTTTGGCTGGGACAACGAGTTCCTGGCGCACGCGGCAGAAGTTCCAGCGTTTGAAATCGATCGCTATAAGGTGACGAACCGGCAGTATCTCGAATTCGTGGCGGCCGGCGGATATGACACGCCTTCGTTCTGGACGGGCGACGACTGGAACTGGAATATGGAGCGCGGGATTGCGCATCCTTTGTTCTGGAAGCGGGACGGGGATCGATGGCTTGTTCGCTGCATGTTCCGCGAAGTGCCGATGGACGAGGAGCAAGGCGTGCTCGATTGGCCGGTTTATGTGAGTCAGGCGGAAGCGTCGGCCTATGCGCGGTGGGCGGGGAAGGATCTTCCTACCGAGGCGGAATGGCAACGGGCGGCGTATGGCAAAGAGCCGAGCGCCCGGGTAGGAAATTTCGATTTTCGGCGGTGGGATCCGACGCCGGTGAACGCGTTTCCCCGGGGCCAGAGCGCTCTTGGCGTCGACGATCTACTCGGGAATGGATGGGAATGGACTTCCACGCTGTTTGGTCCGTTTGCTGGATTTGAGCCGTTTCCGTTTTATCGCGGATATTCGGCCGATTTTTTTGATGGCAAGCACTTCGTGATGAAGGGCGGTTCGTCGCGCACCGCGGCGTGCATGTTACGGCCCAGTTTTCGTAACTGGTTCCAGGCGCATTACCAATATGTGTATGCAGGTTTCCGCTGCGTCAAGCGCTGACTTGCGAATGTGAAACGACGTACGAACGACGATCGAGAGGGGATTCTGGACATGCTGGTGCAGGCGATCACTACCAATGCCACTTACGATTTTGCCGCTGACGTTCACGCGGGACTAACGCGGTCGGGGCAGAAGGAACTTCCGTCCAAATATCTTTACGACGATGTTGGGTCCGCGCTGTTTGAGGTGATCAGCTACTTGCCGGAGTATGGGCTGACGCGGGCCGACGAACGTTTGCTGCAGCGCCATGCGAATGAAATTGTGGAGCGATTGAACGCTCCGGTCGCGGTCGCCGAACTGGGCAGTGGCAGCGGCAAGAAGACACGCTGGATTCTTGAGGCGTTGAGCCGCTGGCAACGCACGTTTTATTATCCGGTAGAAATATCGCGCTCAGCGCTGGTGATGTGCGAGAGGGAACTGCGCGATATCGATTCGATCAGTATTGTCGGCTTCGAGCGGGAGTATCTAGACGGTTTACTGGAGGTGGCGGCACACCGGCAGCGCAATCAGCAACTTCTGGTGTTGTTCCTGGGGAGCACGATCGGCAATTTCCATCGTCCGGCGGGAATAAAATTTCTGTCGGACGTGCGGCGTATTCTGATGCCAGGAGATTCGCTGTTGCTGGGAACGGATTTGGAAAAATCCAATTCGCAATTGCTCAAGGCCTACGACGACGAAGTGGGTGTAACGGCGGCCTTCGACCTTAATCTGCTGGCGCGCATCAATCGCGAACTGGACGCTGACTTTGATTTGCACCAATTCAAACACGTTGCCAGGATCAACCACGAGGATCGGAGCGTGGAGATGCACTTGCGATCGGAGCGGCGGCAGACTGTCCGCATTCCTGCGGCGGATCTGACTGTCGAGTTCGTCGAGGGCGAAACGATCTGGACGGAAAGCAGCCATAAGTATTCGGCTGGGGAAGTGTTCCAGATGGCAAGCGATGCTGGATTCAGATGCCAGGCGCAGTGGATTGACGATCAGTGGCCGTTTGCCGAGAACTTGCTGGTTGCGGAATAGGTTTATAGTATTTGATTCGCCAGGCAACCGTTCTCGGTTTTCATCTTCATTTGTGAATGGAGGAAGCGATGGCAGAAGAATGTACGCACCTCGACCAAATTAAGGTTACAAAGACGACTACGCACGTTTGCCCGGAGTGCGTGAAAATGGGCGACCAGTGGGTTCACCTCCGGATGTGCCTGATCTGCGGCAATGTGGGATGCTGCGATTCGTCCAAGAACAAACATGCGACGAAACATTTTCATCACACGAAGCATCCGCTGATGCGCTCGATTGAGCGCGGCGAAACGTGGGTGTGGTGCTACGTAGATGAGATTGAAGCGACGGAACTGGCCGCTTAGCGACGTTTTGCAGGGACGCCGAGCGCGAGATGCGCGCGGGAGTCGGGGCAGCGTGTCTTTGAGATCCGAGATCTGATTAATGCCGAAACCGATTTTACTCAGTGTCGATGACGATTCCGATGTGTTGCGGGCGATTGAACGCGACTTGCGTTCCCAGTATGGGGCGGACTATCGCGTCATCGGTAGCGATTCTCCCGAAACCGCCTTGGATTTGTTGAAGCAGCTGAAGGTTCGCAATGACAGCGTGGCGCTACTGCTTGTCGACCAGCGCATGCCCAAGATGGACGGAGTTGCCTTTCTGCAAGAGGCGATGCAGGTTTTTCCCGAAGCGAAGCGCGCGCTGCTCACCGCTTACGCCGACACCAATGCCGCCATTAGCGCCATCAATCAAGCCAGCATCAATTATTTTTTTCTGAAGCCATGGGATCCGCCTTCGGAACATTTGTATCCGCAGGTGAACGATCTGCTTGAGGATTGGCAGGCTTCGTACAGGCCAGCGTTTCAGGGGATTCGGGTTCTCGGGACGCGGTGGTCGCCGAAGTCGTACGAGTTGCGGGATTTTCTGGCACGAAATCGTGTGCCGTATCAATGGATCGATGTCGAGTTTTCGGCGAACGATCCAGAGACGAAACAGCTGCTGGATGCGCTTGGCCCGGAGGCCGCGAGTTTGCCGGTGGTCCTGTTTCCTGACGGAACGAAACTTCTCGAAAGCTTGCCCGCACAGGTTGCGCAGAAAGTTGGCCTGCGGACCCGGGCTCAGACTGATTTCTACGATCTGGCGATTGTTGGAGGTGGCCCCGCTGGACTTGCCGCCGCGGTGTATGGCGCTTCCGAGGGTCTGCACACGGTGATGATTGAGCGCGAGGCGCCAGGGGGCCAGGCGGGCATGAGTTCGCGGATCGAAAACTATCTTGGATTTCCATCGGGCCTCAGCGGCAATGATCTGGCGCGGCGCGCCGTGACCCAGGCCCAGAGATTCGGAGTAGAAATTCTTTCGCCACAAGAGGCGGTTGGAGTTCGCACCGAAGGCTCGTATCGCTTTATCAAACTGGCCGACGGAACCGAACTTTCTTGTCACGCCCTGATGATCGCGAGCGGAGTGCAGTGGCGAAAGTTGGTCGCTCCGGGCATCGATCGTCTGCAAGGGGCCGGTGTTTACTACGGCGGCGGAGCGACCGAAGCGCTCTCTTGTAAAGGAGAAACGGTTTACGTTGTGGGTGGCGCGAACTCGGCGGGCCAGGCGGCCATGAACTTTGCCAAGTTTGCGGACCGCGTCACCATGCTGGTGCGCGGAGACTCTCTGGCTGCCACCATGTCGCAGTATCTGATCGACCAGATCAAAGAAACTCCCAACATTCAGGTGTGGGCTCATGCCAGCATTGTCGAGGCTCACGGCGAATCGCATCTCGAAGAAATTTCGGTTCTGTGTTCTGACAGCAATAAAATCGAGCGCGTGCCCGCGAATGCCATGTTCATTTTCATCGGAGCTCTGCCTCGCACAGACTGGCTGGGCGATCTGGTCGAGCGGGATGAGCGCGGATTTCTTTTGACCGGCCCTGATCTGATCCGCGACGGGCAACACCCCAAAGGGTGGGCGCTCGACCGGGATCCATTTCTCCTCGAAACCAATATTCCCGGTATCTTTGCCGTCGGCGATGTGAGGCACGGTTCGGTGAAACGCGTCGCATCGGGCGTTGGTGAAGGCTCGGTGGCAGTGCAATTTATCCATCAATATTTAAGCAAGGTATAAATGGTAGAAATTTCGGAATTACGTCGCGTCGCTCCCTTCGCGGATTCCACCGACGATCAACTGAGATGGTTTCTCAGCCAGGCTCAGGAGCTGAACCTGAAACCCAGCGATACGTACGTGCGTGCCGGAAGTCCCGCGGACACCATGTTCGTGGTTCTCGAAGGCGAGCTTGAGCTTCGCGGAGAGATCAGCGGTGAGGCGGTTGCGTTCACGATCGATTCCGGCCATGTCACAGGCGTGCTCCCATTTTCGCGAATGAAGCAATTCACGATCGGTGGCCGGGCGCTCACTAACAGCCGCCTGTTGCGTTTTCCGGCGGCGCTTTTCCCAGAGCTGATTCAGAGGATGCCCGAACTGGTGAAGCAGTTGGTCGGGCTCATGGCCGATCGTATCCGCGAAACCACGCGGATGGAGCAGCAACGCGACCGGTTGGCTGCCCTCGGAAAACTCTCCGCCGGGCTGGCGCATGAATTGAATAATCCGGCGGCCGCCGCCAAGCGCGCGACCGCTCAGCTGCGGACCGCCATAAAGAGGATTAAAGATGCGAGCGTTGAGCTCGGACGCCGAGAACTGTCGTCCGCGCAAAAAGCCGAGATTGAAAAACTGGAAACAGCGTTCGTGCAGAGCGACCAGCCGCCGGGCGATGCTCTGGCGATCAGCGATTTAGAGGAAAAAGTCGATTCGTTGCTGCGGAGCCATGGACAGAACGATCTTTGGCAATTGGCGGCGGACCTGGCGCACAAAAACGTCGGGCCGGAGGTTTTGGAATCATTGTTCGCCATCCTCGATCCGCCGGCGGCACGCGCCGCGCTGGTGAGGATCGCGGCCTCGGTTGAGATTTACAACATGCTGAATGAAATCGAGAGCGCCACGTCGCGTATTTCCGATCTGGTTGGAGCGATCAAGGAATACACGTACATGGACCAGGCGCCGGTGCAAAACGTCGACATTGTGAAGAGCCTGGAGATGACGCTGACCATCCTGAATCACAAGCTCAAGCGCGGAATTGTGGTGCAGCGCGACTACCAGAAAATTCCATTTCTGGTGAATTCCTTCGGCAGTGAACTCAATCAGGTGTGGACCAACATCATCGACAATGCGATTGACGCCATGGGAGGAAAAGGCGAACTTCGAATCCGCACCTACCGCGAAGACAATTGCGTGGTGGTGGAAATTGGCGACAATGGTCCGGGAATTCCGCCAGAAACCGAGCCGCACATTTTTGAGCCCTTCTTCACAACCAAGGGAGTCGGCGAAGGCACCGGTCTTGGACTTGATACCGTGCAACGCATTGTCCGAAAGCATCGGGGAAATATTCAGGTCACGTCGAAGCC
The DNA here is from genome assembly GCA_035308395.1 of Terriglobales bacterium. GTDB lineage: Bacteria > Acidobacteriota > Terriglobia > Terriglobales > Acidobacteriaceae > Acidiflorens. The sequence continues at coordinate 244,421 of DATGGT010000140.1, read as the reverse complement.
GGGAGATACGCGCTTTCAGGTGTGGCTGCCACTATCCGATGGCGCGGCGATGAACGCGAAGAATTGAGAGCCTAGAACGAGAGACCAGAATTGAGAGCCCAATGAGCACGAGATACTCGGGGAAAGTCGTGTTGATCACCGGCGGCACCGGCGGATTGGGGCGCGCGGTGAGCCTCGCGTTTCTCGCGGAAGGCGCAACGGTAGTAGTTACGTATCGCGCAGCGAAAGAATTGGATGATCTGAAGGCGGCGGCTGGCGCGAGTGGGACTTTGCTTTCGGGGTTGGCGGTTGACGTTACCGACGAAACGGCAGTGCGTTCACTGGTGGGGAGCATTCTCGAAAAACAGAGCCGCTTGGATGTCCTGGTAAATACTGTCGGCGCCTACGCGGGCGGCATTCCGTTGTGGGAGCTGGAAACCAAGACATTCAATCAGATGCTCGATCTGAATTTGCGCGCGGGTTATACATTGGCGCGGGCAGTCGTTCCGGTGATGCTCAAACAAAAGTCGGGAGCGATTGTGAACGTCGCGGCCAAGGCCGCGATCGACCATGGTGCTGGCGCGTCGGCCTATGCCGCGTCAAAGGCGGGTGCGGTGGCGTTGATGGATTCGTTGGCTGCGGAAGTGAAGGGAAGCGGTGTGCGGGTGAACTCGATCCTTCCGAGCATCATCGATACCGAGGTCAATCGCAAGGCGATGCCGAATGCGGATTTTGCCAAGTGGCCGAAGCCAGCGGATATTGCGCGTGTCATTCTTTTCTTGTGCAGCGACGAAGCTAAGGTGGTGCAGGGCGCTGCGATTCCGGTATATGGAGACAGCTAGGTTTCCATTCCGTAATCAGTGGAACGGACTTCGCGGAAAGCGTCGCGATCGCTCCGTTCGGAGGTTCTCATGTCGATTCGTCCCGTAAAGCGTCTGATTAAATCGAAGCCGACCCGCGAAGGCGCAGGCGTGCATCTGCGGCGTGCGTTTGGCTTCGGAAACACGGCTGAGTTCGATCCATTTCTGTTGCTTGACGACTTTCGCAATGATGTTCCCGAGGATTATCTTGCTGGCTTTCCGTGGCATCCGCATCGCGGGATCGAAACAATCACGTATGTTCTGGCAGGCACCGTTGAACATGGCGACAGTATGGGGAATCGCGGTGCTATCGCTGCCGGCGACGTGCAGTGGATGACCGCGGGAAGCGGCATCATTCATCAGGAGATGCCGAAGGGCGATCCGGCGGGACGCATGCATGGCTTTCAGTTGTGGGCGAATCTCCCGGCGTCGCTCAAGATGACTTCACCGCGATACCAGGAAGTGAAGTCGCTCGACATTCCTGAGGTGAAAGATGACGACGGGACGCATGTTCGAGTCGTCTGCGGGAATTTCTGGGGTAAGACGGGTCCGGTGGATGGCATTGCGGCCGATCCGATTTATCTCGATGTGTCGGTCGCTCCAGGTCGGAGGAAGACGCTCCCCGTGGAAACGACGCGGCACGCGTTCGCCTATGTTTTTGGCGGATCGGGAAAATTCTGCAACGCGTCGGGACCGCTGGCGGTGCCGACGGAAGCGGTGGAGTGGGCGGACACCCATCCGCCTTCCGAGGCGGACAACCGGTCTTTGGTCGTGTTCGATCGCGGGGACGAAGTCACGGTGCAGGCCGGGGACGAGGGCATACGCTTTCTGCTGGTTTCCGGGAAGCCGCTCGAAGAACCCGTGGCATGGTACGGCCCCATCGTCATGAACACGCAGGAACAGCTTCGCCAGGCGTTCGACGAACTGGAGCGCGGGAAATTTCTAAAAGAGAGCTAGTGCAGAGAGCTAGTGCGTCGGCAGCAGACCAAAGACACCGACTCCGTTTGTCGTCCCCACGTAGACCTTGCCGTTCGCAATCATAGGCGTTATGTATTTGTTTCCGTTGCCGAAGTTATCGCGGCCTCCTGATGCCTGGTTTGAGTTATACAACTCCATACTAAGGTTATTGGCACTGTAGGCGTAGAGCACTGCGGGTGACGTGTTTGATGACGCCCACAGAATCAAATTCTTTGCCGTGAAACCGGAGATGCTGGGTGTGGCTCCCGGGTACGGGAACGTAGTGCTCGTGGATGAGGCAGGGATTGCGTTCAGCATCGCGTTCGAATTGAAGGCAAACGCCTTTATCGCGTCGCCCACGGCTCCGTAATAAATTCTGTTGTTCGTGAAAGCCGGCGATGAAAATACCTGCCCGCTCAAGACTCCGGTGAGTTCCTGATAAATGTTGCTGTTGTTGCTGGGATTAAACTTGCCCATCTTGGCGCGGTTGGCTAAATAGATGTTCTGATCTTTGCCAGCGCCAACGACCAGGGTGTGTTCCACTCCGGTGGAGTCCTTGATGTTGGGGACGACCATGGCACCGCCCGAGCCCAGATCCTCGTCTGAATTCGACTCGCTCACGGTGTTGAACATGTTGAAGTAGTCAGCGACCGCCAGTTTTCCGCCTTTGGTCGAGAGTTTCATGATGGCGTTGCCGTAGTCGCCGTTGATAGGAAATCCACTGCTGTTGAGTGCGGTGTCGAAGGTTCCGTTGGCGTCGAGGAAATAGATGTTCCCACTATTGTCGGCCGCGAGTCCGGCGCCGGCAGACCAGATCGCTCCTTCACTGCCGTTCGGGGTTACGTTGAGCACCGTCTGCTGAGCGAGTGTCGCTTCGTTGTAACCGATGATCCATCCGGTATAGGGGCGGATGTCGCAATGCGAGGCCCACGAAGTATAGATGACGTGATTGACGAGTAAAAGGCCGGCGCGCTCTTTGTATTGCTTGGGGTCGAAGATCACAAAACCATTCTGGCTGTTATCACCGTTGCCGGGAAACTTAGCCGAGATGTCGACCGGGCCGCCGAACTCTTCCGCTCCTGTGGTGATATCGAGGGCGTGAATGCGTTGGTGGTAGTTGGAATTGGAATCCTTGCTCATGGCGACGACATAAATCGTGCCGTGTGGACCGGAGGCCGGATCGATGACGGGTGTTGAGGTGACTCCGATTTCGGGGCTTACCTGACCGCAGCCGCGGTTGTCCGATGGAGTTTCACCCGCGGCTAGCGTCGTGACATGCCAGAGATTCGCTCCGGTATCGGCGTCATATCCATAGACCGTGCCATGTTCGGTAGCTACAAAAAGAACGTTATGAGTGACTCCGGCGATGCTCACGTTGGGTGCCTGAAGGGGCTGAGCATCGACGCGGCCATCGGTTGAGAGCACGAAAAGTTTCCCGAATGTGGTCGAGTTAACGTTATTGAGCGTGAGTGCGGTTTCCGCTTGGTTCCGGCCGGTTCGAAGGTTGTCGTTGTGATAGGTGAGGATGCCGTGAAAGGCTGGAGCCGCCACGACGTTCATCTCGCGGTGCAGAAAAAGAACCGACGGTAGCACTAGAGCGAGGAGGGTGGCGGAGAGAATGAGGACGCGAGCGGGGAGAGCTGGTTTCATGACACACCTCGAAGTGCGGCGTTGGATGCGGGTTTCGAGTCGGCTGTTGCCGGGTTCGAACGGAAGTGGGCAAAACGATTCTAACCGAAGCTTGAGGTTGACGGCAAAACTCGGAAGTGCCCGGGGGCTTAAGCCCGTACCGATTAAGCATGCGAACGCGGCCCTGAAGGCCCGCTCTTCCACCGTCATGCGCGCAGTGTGACGCGTGGCGACGCTTCAGGAAGGGTGGGCCAGGTTCTGCCGCAGAGTCTCGCGATTCAACTCGCCTTCCCAGCGCGCAAGGACGAGCGTGGCCACGCCATTGCCGATCATGTTGACCAAACCTCGAAACATGCTGAGGAAACGATCGATACCGAGGATCAGCGCCATGCCCGCTACCGGGATCGTCGGAATTACAGAGAGAGTGCCGACAAGCGCGATGAACGATGCGCCTTGAACCCCGCTTGCGCCCTTCGAAGTAAGCACAGCCACGGCGAGAATCGTGAGTTGCTGCATGAGCGTCAGATGCGTGTTGGTCGCCTGCGCTACGAACAGCGCGGCCAGCGTCATGTAAAGGCTGGTTCCATCTGTGTTGAAAGTGAACCCGGTCGGTACGATCAGGCCGACAAGTGGTTTGGAGCAGCCGAGCTTTTCGAGCTTCGCCATGAGCGTTGGGATGGCGATCTCCGAAGAACTCACCGCGAGCACCAGCAGGATTTCCTCCTTGATATAGACTAGGAAACGAAAAATGCTGAAGCTAGCTGCCCACGCGATCACACCGAGGACAATAATGACAAAGAATACCGAGGTGATCCAAAACGTTCCGATCAATTTGGCCAGCGGGCCGAGAGAGGCGAGACCGAATTTGCCTACCGTATAGGCCATGGCGCCGAACGCTCCGATGGGCGCGAATCTCATCAATACGTTTGTCACCATGAAGACGACCTGGGTGAGCGAGTCGACAAGGTCAACCAGTGGCTTGGCGCGTGGTCCGGCGGCGGAGAGAGCGAAGCCGAACAGCAGGGCGACGAAGACAACTTCTAGAATGTCTCCTTTGGCGAAGGCATCTACTACGGTTGTCGGGATGATGTGCATGAGAAATTCGACAACGCCCTGGGCTTTGGCCTGTCCGGCGTAGTCGCTGACGGCTTTAGTGTCGAGCGCGGCGACGTTCACGTTAAACCCGGCTCCCGGGCGAACGACATTGCCTACGAGCAAACCGATCAGCAGAGCGATGGTGGAAACGACTTCGAAGTAAAGCAACGCCATACCACCGACGCGGCCGACTTTCTTCAGATTCTCCATGCCCGCGATGCCGCTGACCACGGTGCAGAAAATGATCAGCGTGATGATCATGGTGATCGCGCGGATGAACGCGTCGCCCAGCGGCTTCATCGCCATCGCGCGAATCGGATCAACATAGCCGAGGATGATGGCGAGGACGATGCACACCATGACCTGCACCCAGAGGACGCGGTAGAAGGGCGGTTTGGCGGACGCTGAATCCTCGACCGGAGTCGGCTGCGCTAGAGTGCTTGTGTCCATTGAGTATTGTCTGTTCCTGATGTAGGCAGTCTTGCTACTTCTGCGGTGCGGGCTCCAACGTGCGCACCAGCCATGGAATGATTACTTCTTTAAATATCCGCGGATCGGGCCATACTCCTACTTGCCGGCCGAGGTGACCTCCCTGCGGATTGACCCATGCGGTCTTTGGCACATCACCTGAATTCATGAGCAGGTAGATATCGTCGATCGGAACCTGCGTGTCTTTGACTCCAGCAAGAATGAGCATCGGCGCCATCGGTTTGCCGAGCAGGCCTTGTTTAACCAGCGATATTTTCGGCAACTCTTCGGCCATCTGGTCGATGGTCGTCACGTTGTCGAAAATTGCCATCAGCGCCGGGACCTGATCGAAGAGATACTCGCGATTGCCGAGTAGGGAGTTCATGAGGAAGTCTTTTTGAAAGAACTTGTCAGTGGGCGGAGATTGGGCGCTGCATCCTCGCAAACGCGCACGCTCGACGATGGCCATCTTCGTGGCCCAATAGGCTCCCCAACTCACTCCATGCATGGCAACGCGGTTTTTGTCGATCTCGGGGCGAGTGGCGATGTAGTCGAGCACGCGCGACAAAACGCGCTCGGCGTTTTCGCTGACTTTGATTGGATTCTGTCCGGTGCCTGGTCCGTCAACGGCCAGATAGCCGACGCCGAAGGGGAGGATGGCGCTGAAGCTCTCAGCCAAGTCTTCTTTGCGGCTGTCGAGTCCGTTGACGGCGAAGACCAGAGGCACAGGACCAGCGGCGTTTTTCGGCAGCCGCAGATAGCCGATGATTTCTTTGCCTTCGAATGGAATCTTCACGATTTCAAGCGGTGGATCCCAGAAGCGTGCGTGCGCTAGAAACGCCTCGATCGCTTTTTCGTACGAGCGCTGCTTGCCGGGAGACGCCGGGATCGGCCAGCGTCCGAAGGAGTAAAGACGCCATGCGCGAATGTAGTCGGCGTTGGCTTTCGTCGGATCGGTTTTTTCGAGCGATTTGGCCTCGTTCATGTAGCGATCAGCGACGCCCATGAAGGCGGCGGCCCATTCGTCTTTATCTTTGGTGTGGACCGATTTGAGAGCTTCGCTGACATCGCCCGCGTCAAGACCGATGAGCGGATACTGTCCGACTTCCGCGCGGCGCACGGCTTCGGTTTTGATTTCTTCGATGGTGCGCTCGGCGTGCTGTTGCGCCGCGGAGGAAATGCAGAGAGATAAGATCGCAGCTAGAAGCGTGCCTAGTAAGACACAAGATCGAACCAGTGGGGAAGTACTTCCTGATGGTCGAGACACGGGATGGGTCCTTTCAGATCGAAAAAATATGGGGCCGGAGGGTCCGGCCCCGGATTGCGAAACGACAGCGATCAGAAAATCAACTTGAGTCCTAGTTGCATGGCACGGCTGCCGCCCGATCCTATGACGGGGTTGGCGGCGGCGACGTCTGGCGTAGCGCAGGCGCAGCCGAAGGGTCGAACCGAAGGATCGTTGAATCCGAATCCGTTCTGTCCGCCATACGGGTTGGCAAGGTTGGGATGATTGAAAATGTTGAAGAACTCCGCGCGGAACTGTGCACGGAGGCGCTCGCCGAAATGCCAGTTCTTCGCCACGGAGAAGTCCACGTTCTTGAAGCCGTTGTCTGGGAAAATGTTGCGGCCCATATTACCGAACTGTCCCAGCGCCGGAGGGATCATGACGGAGCTACCTTGGGCGTAGCAACCGAAGAGATTGAGAGCCGTGGTTGCTGGACCTTGCGGATTGCCTCCGTCAAGTGCCAACGCTTTTGCGTTGCAGGTCGCGTTGCTGGTAGGCATCGATTGACTCGACAAGCCAGGGAAGTAAGGAATGCCGTTCGGCCCGGGCTTGAAGTCATCGGTGTTACCGAAGAAATTCCAACGAATGGGGCTTTGCGCCGGAGGGCTGACGGGCAAGGGACCAATCCCGGCAGCATCCGTACCTTCATCCATCGGTCCCCAGTATTGCGGACTTTGCAAGGTGATGATGGAGTTGAGCTCCCAGCCTTCCAGAGATTGCGCGTAGCCCTTCCTGCTCGGGACGGCATAGGTAAATGACGCTGTGAAGCGATTGCGAACATCGAAATCGCTGTTCCCATACTCTCCACCGGGGTTAGAGGCGTTCTGGGGAAGTCCCGATCCGTAACCGAAATCCCAGTTGGCGCCTACGTTGTCGAGGGAGTGGGAAAAGGTGTACCCGGCCACCATGCTGAGGCCATGATAGTTTCTGGTGTTCAGCGTTACCTGCAATCCGTTGTAGTTGGACCGATAAACATTGGCCATCTGAAAGATATTCGCAAGATAAGGAAACTTCGTGGCGAAGGGTTGATTCGCCTGCTCGTTGCCGGTGTCCGAACCGCAGAAGTTGGGGTTATAGCCACTTCCGACGCAACCAGCGATGTCCGCTGGCGTCCATCCCGATCCGACCGGAGGCTGATTGATGTCGCGAATCCCCGTGAGGTTCGAGCCGTGGTTGCCCACGTAAGCCACTTCCAGGGATACGTTCGGGGTGAAGGCGTGCTGAAAGCTTAGATTCCACGCTGTCACATATGGCGTTGTCAGATTGCGGTTGACCGTCATGATCGGGCAGGGATTGGGCGGAGCGCAGTTGACCGTGTCGCCGAAGACGGGCGTAGTGTCCCACGGCAGACCGACCAAGAAATTCTTGACGGTGACGTTGCCAGTCGTAATGGTGCCGGTTCCAGGAGGAATGCCTTGCGCCCCAGTGGGAACGCTTCCCGGACCAAAAGCGTTGTTGAAGGCGATGAACGACTGCCAGTTCACAGTCTCGTAAGTCAGTCCGGCTCCGCCACGAATCACTGTGCGGCCGGTGCCGAAGACGTCCCAGGCAAAGCCCGCGCGCGGAGCGAAGTTCTTGTGATCAGGATTATAGAGACTGTTGATTTGATGGCCGACCTGCACAAGGCCGACATTGGGATCGAAGTTGCCGAGCAAGTCGTGGTCTTCTCCCACCACGCTGCTGAACTCATAGCGCAGTCCGAAGTTGAGGGTCAGCTTTTTTGTGGCGCGCCAATCATCCTGCACAAATCCCGCGTATCCCCAATTGTGCAGATGCAGGGTCGGATTTCCCACCTCCACCGACGACTTGAAGGGCAAGCCGAGGAAGAAATCCTCAAGCGGCGTTTCCGTCGCAATCACCCCGCCCAGGAATGTGATGCTGCCGCGGGCGTTTCCGTAGGAGGCATTCGTTACCCGGTCATGATGTACTTCTGCGCCGAACTTGATCGCGTGATTTCCCTTGGTGTACGAAATGTGATCGACAAATTGCGTAATGGAATCGGGCCCCTGAAACTTAGGCCACTTGAAAGCGCCGAGGCCTGTGAAGTATCCGCCAAAACCGATGCGCGGAAGTCCGCCCGTGTTCGGCCCGGAGACGCCGCTGTCGAGCCCGTAACTGGCTGCCGTTGTGTTGAGATCGCCGGGCAATGTCGGCTGGTAGAGGCGGTTGTATCCTCCGCGGGCTTCATTGACCCAAAACGGACTGGGCGTCCATACCCAGCTTCCACCTACGACCTGGGCCCGGGTGTGGATGTGGGAGCGCCACCGCGATTGGAGTTCAGGAAAGTCTTCGACGGTCCCAGTGTTATTGCCAAAGAAGTAATTGGCGCTGATGCGGCTGTTCTGATTGACATTGGCATCCACTTTTCCCACCCCGTTGTAAACCTTTACGTCGTTGGGGAAGCCATTCGAGATGCCAATGCCTGGAAGATTGTTCGTGGGGAATCCGGTTCCGTTGCAAGTGACCGTACCGCCTGTGACCGAGCACCCGGCGATGTTCAAACTGGCGGGGCTAATGGTGGCTCCCCCTGCCTGAATGTCGTTGATCACGTCGACGATGCTGTTCTGGCAGTCGCCGCTGGTAACGGTTGGATTGAAGAAGCAGTTTGGTGTGGCGGGTGTCGGCATGGTTACCATCGACGGGCTGGTGACGCCGCCGAAAGAGTTGCCTACGTCGTATATCTGTCCTTCGTAGGCGCCAAAGAAGAAGACTTTGTCTTTGATGATCGGGCCGCCCGCGCTGCCGCCGTATTGTTCCAGCGTTCTCGGGATCTTGGAATTCGGCACGGTGTTGAAAAAGTTTCGCGCATCGGCGATGTCGCCGTCGCGGCCGAAGGCGAAGGCCGTGCCGTGAAATCCATTGGTACCGGACTTGAGGCCGACGTTGACCACCGATCCCGGCTTCCAGCCGTATTCCGCCGGGGGATTTTGCTGAATGTTAAATTCTTGAATCGAGTCGATCGGCAGAATCGTCGCCGAGTCGCCAGCGATGCCAGCACCGTTAACAATCGCCTGGCCGGAGTAGGGTTCGCTGTTAAAGAGCCCTTCAAGGAAGTACGCGTTATCTTCCGCGCGCAGGCCGTTCGAGCTGGTTGTTGAGAATCCGCCGCCCGGATAGCGTATGACACCGGGACGCAACTGGAGCAGGTTTTCATAGTTGCGGCCATTCAACGGGAGGTCGTTGATCTCCTTATTGCTCAGCGTTCCGCCCAAGGTCGCGGAAGAAGTGTTGACGAGCGGGACTTCGTCTGTAACCACAACGGTCTCGGACACCTGACCGGTCGGCAAGGCGATGTCAACGCGCACGTCCGTCGCCACCTCGATGACGATGTTGACTCGGTCGACGGTCTTGAACCCCTTCGCTTCCGCGCGAACCTTGTACACGCCCGGTTGCAACTGGGTGACGAAGTAATTTCCCGAGTCATCCGTGGCCACGGTGCGAACACTGCCGCGCTGCGTGTCGGTGACGACGACGGCGGCTCCGGGTACGGCCGCGCCCGATGGGTCGCTGACAGTTCCTAAGATCCTGCCTGTGGTGGTTTGGGAAAACATCGGCGCAGAGACGGCGATCAACAGGCAAATCACGCCCAGGATCCGGATGCCATTCGACGGAGAACGCATTACAACCTCCAAATCCTTAAATAAGGATGGAAGAATTCGGCCGCAGTGCTGGCGGCGGCTTTCGATCTGAAATTAAAAACGACGGCGTTTTGAAGGTATAGCCTTGACGTGGCCCACCCGTCAAGTAGTATTGTGGTCCAACCACTCGCCGGCTCCCTAGACCGGCCGGCGGAAATCGCGGCCATCCGACCAGTAGCGGCGACAATCGGACAGGTGCAAATCGTAAAGGACGAATTTGAGGATGGCGATTGCGACGATAAATCCCGCGACCGGTGAGGTGGTAAAGACGTTTGAACCCCTGACCCCGGCGCAAATTGAGCGGAAACTGCAACTGGCGGTGGCCGCGTTTCAAGTGCATCGGCGGACGACGTTCGCCGATCGCGCGGCAAAAATGATGCGCGCGGCCGAGATTCTGGAGAAAGAAAAAGACGAGTGCGCTAATTTGATGACGCTCGAAATGGGCAAACCGCTGAAGGCGGCCGTGGCCGAGGCCCAGAAGTGTGCTCTCGGGTGCCGCTATTACGCCGAGCACGCCGAGAAGTTTCTCGCCGACGAAGTGGTGGAGACGGGAGCGAAACGGAGTTTTATCCGGTATCTGCCGATCGGTCCGATTCTGGCGGTGATGCCGTGGAATTTCCCTTTCTGGCAGGTGTTTCGATTCGTCGCACCCGCATTAATGGCGGGGAACGTTGGACTTCTGAAGCACGCCTCGAACGTTCCGCAATGCGCGTTGAAGATCGAAGACATCGTCCGCCGGGCAGGTTTTGCCGAAGGCGTATTTCAGACCTTGCTGATCGGATCGGGGCCGGTCGACGGCATCTTGAACGATCCGCGGGTTGTCGCTGCGACTCTTACCGGCAGCGAGCAGGCAGGAATTCAAGTCGGTGTTTCGGCGGCCAAGCGAATCAAGAAGGTCGTGCTCGAACTTGGGGGCAGTGATCCTTTTATCGTGATGCCGAGCGCCGATCTGGACGCGGCGGTCGCAACCGCAGTCGACGCCCGCGTGCAGAACAATGGGCAGTCGTGTATTGCGGCGAAGCGCTTCATTGTCGCGGAAAAAATTGCCGATGAGTTTCAGAGCAAGTTCGTCACGCGCATGAAGAACCTCCGCATCGGCGATCCCTTTGACGACAGCACGCAACTGGGGCCGCTGGCCAATGCCGACGCTGTTACTTCTCTTGATTCTGACGTAAAAAAATCGGTCGAGGCTGGTGCGCGAGTACTTACCGGAGGCCATCCCCTAGGCCGCCCCGGGAACTTTTATGCGCCAACCGTGCTGACGGATATCCCCAAAGATTCGCCCGCCTATAACGAGGAATTCTTCGGTCCGGTGGCGTCGATTTTTCGCGTGAAGGATGTGGATGAGGCGATCCGGATTGCAAACGACAGCCGGTTTGGGTTGGGCGCGAGCGCATGGACCAACGATCCGGCGGAAACGGAACGCTTCATCAATGAACTGGATGCGGGCATGGTGTTCTTGAACAAGATGGTTGCATCGGATCCGCGCCTGCCATTCGGAGGCGTGAAGTATTCAGGGCACGGCCGCGAATTGGCGGAGCACGGAATTCGCGAGTTCATGAACATCAAGACGGTGTGGATTCAATAATGCGGAGTGAGAAGAACGAATACAGTTGAGTTTCGCGGACGTGGTATAGTGGTCATACCACCGAACCTTTATGGTTTACTCCGCGACGATTGAGGGCCAAATGCGAAGCGACGCCGTGGATTCTCTGGCTGCCAAGCCGATTTATCGAACCGTAAAGACTTCACGTCTCTACGAACAGATTGTGCAACAGGTGGAGGAATCGATCTTAAAGGGCCAGCTGAAGCCTGGGGATCAGCTGCCGGCCGAGCGTGATTTGGCGTTGCGTTTCGGCGTGAGCCGCACGGCGGTGCGGGAGGCGGTCAAGACCCTCCGTGAAAAAGGTCTGGTGGAAGCGTATTCGGGACGCGGTACGTTCGTGACCAATGGCACGTCACAGGCGATCCGGCAGTCGCTGGATCTGATGATCCGGATCAACCCGCAAGAAGGGTCGGCCAATCTGGCTGAGTTGCGGTTGGTACTGGAGCCGGAAATTGCGGGGCTGGCCGCGCCGCGAATCGAAGACCAACTGCTGGCCACGATGCGAGAAGCGGTGGTTGTGATGGACCGCAGCTTAAACGAGCCGGACGCCTACGTCGAGGCGGATCTGGATTTTCATCTGGCGCTGGCGGAAGCGGTGGGCAATCCGCTGATTCTATCGCTGCTCGATTCGATCGTCGGTCTGCTGCGCGAGCAGAGGACGCGGATTTTCGATGTGCGCGGCGGTCCGGAGCGCGGTCAGTTCCATCACAAGCGCATTCTGGCGGCGATCGAGCAACGCGATTCGGAGGCAGCGCGCGAAGCGATGCGGGCGCACCTGCAGCAGGTGCTGAACGATTCGTCGGCTCCAGCGAAAATCGGTGTGCACAGCGCCTCACGGTCGAAGCCGGGTTTGTAAGCGAAAGGGACTGCGATCTATGGCGAAGCTGGGATTTATCGGCCTCGGTGTGATGGGCGGAAACATGGTCGCCCGTCTGCTTGAAAAGGGACACACCGTGACGGGCTACAACCGTACGCGCGCGAAGGCGCAGTGGCTGATCGACAAGGGGTCGAAGCCGGGTTTGTAAGCGAAAGGGACGCGATCTATGGCGAAGCTGGGATTTATCGGCCTCGGTGTGATGGGCGGCAACATGGTCGCCCGTCTGCTCGAAAAGGGACACACCGTGACGGGCTACAACCGCACGCGCGCGAAGGCGCAGTGGCTGATCGACAAGGGGATGAAATTTGCCGAGTCTCCGAAGGCGGTTGCCGAGGTTTCGGATGTGACCTTCTCGATGGTCACAAACATCGCCGCGCTCGGGGCTGTTACGGAAGGTCCCGAGGGTTTGCTCGCCGGCATTGGCCCCGGCAAATTCTACGTTGACATGAGTACGGTGAGTCCGGAGGTGAGCCGGGCTCTGGCCGCGAAAGTTCGCGAGAAGGGCGCGGACATGATCGATGCGCCGGTTTCCGGCAGCGTGATCACGTTGCAGCAGGGCAAACTCTCGGTAATGGTCGGCGGTCGCAAGGAGACTTTCGAGCGTCTGAAGCCGTTGCTCCTCGATGTTGGTCCGAAGGTGACGCACGTCGGCGACAACGGCGTCGCTTTGTCGATGAAGATCGCGGTGAATCTGCAACTTGCAGTTCAGATGCTGGCATTTTGCGAAGGCGTGCTGCTGGCGGAAAAGAGCGGCATTCCACGCGAAGTTGCGGTTGACGTCATGGTCCATAGCGCGATTGCGTCTCCGATGATTGTGTATCGCGGGCCGTTCGTGTTGCAGCAGCCGCCGGAAGCGTGGTTCGACTGCAACATGATGCAGAAAGATATGCTGCTTGCCATGGATCTGGGCCGCAAGTTGAATGTCCCCGTACCGACCACTGCGGTCAGCAACGAATTTCTGACGGCGGCGCGCGGCATGGGGTGGGAGAAGCTGGACTTCGCGGTGATGTTTGATGTCCTGGCGACGATGTCTGGGGTGAAGACATCGCACGTAAGCAGGACGACCGGGACGGGAGACAAGAAATGACCACCGCAGCTGAGCCGAAAGAAGCTTCGGAGAAAATCGACCTCTTGCTGCGAATGTACCGGCAGATGGTTGCGATCCGGCAGTTTGAAGGGCAGGTCAACGAACTCTATACGCGCGCCCTGATGCCTGGGCTGGCGCATCTCTACATCGGCGAGGAAGCGATCGCGGTAGGAGTCTGCGAAGCGCTTGATCGCACCGACTACGTCACGAGTACACATCGCGGTCACGGACATTGTTTGGCGAAGGGCGCATCTCCCGATCTGATGTTTGCCGAGCTGTTGGGAAAGAAGGCCGGCTACTGCAAGGGTAAGGGTGGGTCGATGCACATTGCCGATCCCGCCACCGGCAACCTGGGGGCTAACGCGATTGTCTGCGGGAGTGCCGGGATCGCGACGGGAGCGGCGTTTTCGGCGAAGCGCCTGGGAAACGGGCGCGTGGCTGTCTGTTTCTTCGGCGAAGGCGCGTTGGGCCAGGGCGTGCTGTATGAAGTCATGAACCTGGCGCAGCTTTTCAAGCTGCCGGTGATCTACGTCTGCGAGAACAATCTCTACACCGAATACACGCATTTCTCGGAGACGACCGCCGGAGACATTCTGACGCGGGCGACGGCTTTTGGCCTGGACGCTGCGAGCGTTGATGGTCAGGACGTGCGGGTTGTGCATGAGACTGCGAAGCGGTTGGTGGATCGCGCGAGGCGTGGCGACGGGCCCTCATTTCTTCTTTGCAATACATACCGCTATCACGGACACCACGTCGGAGATATCAACCGCGAATACTACCGTTCGAAACAGGAAGAGCAGGAGTGGAAGACGCAGCGCGATCCGATTGCGAACTTCGGGAAATGGCTGATCGAACAGAAGCTGGCCGACGCGGCCACGCTTGCTCAAGTGCAGACCGAGCTTGAAGGCGAAATGAAAAAAGCGGTCGAGTTCGCGGTGGCTGCGCCGTATCCGGGAGTCAGTGAAGTGGAAGAGGATGTCTATGCCTGACACTATGCCTGAAACTATCGCTCCCGCCGGGACTCGAGAACTGACATTCGCGCAGGCGATCCGCGAAGCGCTGGCTGAAGAGATGCGTCTGGATTCGACCGTCTGCATCATGGGCGAGGATGTGGCCGAGGCGGGCACTCCGTTCAAAGTGCTCTCGGGGCTGCTCGAGGAGTTCGGCAAAGATCGGGTGCTCGATACGCCGATTTCCGAGGCGGGATTCACCGGACTCGCCGTGGGCGCCGCCATGACCGGGATGCGTCCGGTGGTCGATATTATGTTCGGCGACTTTATTACGCTGACGATGGACCAGATGGTGAATCAGGCTGCGAAGGTTCACTACATGTCGGGCGGGAAGTGGAGAGTTCCGATGGTGATGCGGACTACCATGGGAGCCACACGCCGTTCCGCTGCGCAGCATTCGCAATCGCTGCACGCATGGTACTGCCATGTTCCGGGATTAAAAGTCGTGCTGCCATCGACTCCTTACGATGCCAAGGGACTGTTGAAGGCGGCGATTCGGGACGAGAATCCCGTGGTGTTTTTCGAAGATAAGATGATGTACAAGCTCAAGGGTCCGGTGCCTGAGGGGGATTACACTGTTCCGCTGGGAGTGGCCGACATTAAACGCGCAGGCGAAGACATCACACTAGTCGCGACTAGCAGCATGGTTCAGGTTGCACTCGGGGCAGCTGTGTTGCTTGAAGAAATCGGAGTCAGTGCCGAGGTCGTTGATCCGCGGACGATGTGGCCGCTGGACGAGAAGACACTGGTTGACTCCGCGAAGAAGACCTCGCGCGCGATCATTCTTGACGAGGGCTATGAGCGCTACGGTGTTACGGCCGAACTTGCTTCGGTGATCGCGACCGGGGCATTCTACGATCTCGACGCTCCGGTCAAACGCATGGGCGCGATGCATGTTCCAATTCCGTTTTCGCCGCCGCTGGAAGATGCGACGGTGCCGACGGAACAGACGGTGTTCGAAGCCGCGCGCAAACTCTGCGGCAAGTAATAAAGAAAAGGTCAGAGGTGAGAGGTCAGATTGAAGAGGTTAGACCGACTTGGACTGGACTTTTACCTCTGCAATCTGACCTCTAACCTCTGACCTCAGAAGGAGAATCTATGGCCCTACCAACGTACGGATCGATGGCGGTGGATTGGGAAAATCGGATTGACTTTGACCGTCTGCGCCGCGAACGGTTGGCGCGGGCCAAGGATCTGCTGAAAAAATCGGAGATGGGAGCGTTGTTGTGTTTCGACATGAACAACGTCCGCTATCTAACGGCGACGCACATCGGCACGTGGGCGCAGGATAAAGCGAATCGATTCACCCTGCTTCCGCAGAACGATGAGCCGATCTTGTGGGATTTTGGATCGGCGGCAAAGCATCATCAACTGCATTGTCCGTGGCTTGGCGAGCGATCGCGCGCGGGAATCTCGGTGCTCCGCGGAGCTATGACTCCTGAGATGGGGCGGGCCGAGGATGTGGCGAAGAAGATTCGTGTCGAACTCGAAATGCGGGGATTGCATAAAGAGCCGGTGGGTATCGACATCATCGAATTGCCGGTTTTGTTTGCGCTGCAAAAAGAAGGAATCAGAGTTGTCGACGGGCAGGCACTGATGTCGGAGGCTCGGGTCATCAAAACGCGCGACGAGATCTCGTTGCTCAATCACTCCGCGATGATGGTTGATGCCGCTTACGACGAACTCTATCGCGCCATGAAGCCGGGGATGAGTGAGAACCAGGCGGTGGGACTGGTGAGCAAAGTTCTCTACGATATGGGATCCGAGTACGTTGAAGCCGTGAATGCCATTTCCGGCGAACGTTGCAATCCGCATCCGCACGTCTTTTCCGATCGCGTGCTGCGTCCGGGCGATCCCGTGTATTACGACATTCTTCATTCGTACATGGGGTACCGAACCTGCTATTACCGCTGTTTCACCATTGGCTACGCCTCGCATGCCATGAACGACGCTTACAAGCGCTGCCGGGAATATCTCGATGCGGCGATTGAACTGGTGCGTCCGGGCAGGACTACGGCTGAGATCGCCTCGGTCTGGCCGAGGGCGCAGGACTTCGGGTTCCCGAACGAAGAGGCGGCGTTTGCGCTGCAGTATGGTCACGGGATCGGGCTTGCGATCTGGGAGAAACCCGTGATCAGCCGGCTCGTATCGCTGGAGCACTCCGTGGAAATCAAACCCGGCATGGTGTTTGCGCTCGAGACGTTCTGGCCATCGACCGATGGCTGGAGTGCGGCGCGCATCGAGGAAGAAATTGTGGTCACGGAAACCGGTCACGAAGTTATTACGCGCTTCCCGGCGGAAGAGTTGCTGGTTGCCGGACGGCACTATTTCACGGTGGATGGACCGCTCTCCGCAATTCGGGAAACGGAATCGAAGCCCAGCCGGCGCGTGCGCGAGATGATTGAAGCCAGTTCGAAGCACGAGCGGGTGGAAGTCGGCGACTAAATTTCGCGTCGAGAAAAATCCAACAATATGGCGATCAGTGTCGTAATGCCCGCGCTCGAAATGGCCCAGGAAACTGGGAAGCTCATTTCGTGGATAAAAAAAGAAGGCGATGCGGTAGCAAAAGGCGAGCCGCTGCTGGAGATCGAAACCGACAAGGCTGTCATGGAGATTGAGTCTCCTGGCGACGGCGTGCTGGCCGGCGTTAAGGTTCAGGCTGGGGCAGAGGTTCCGGTGGGCCGCACGATTGCCTGGATCGTTCGTCCGGGAGAAAGCGTTCCGGCGGATGAAGTCGCGGTTGAGTCGGGAAGGAAAATCACAGCGCCGACGCCTGCCGTCGCGAGCGTGGCTGGCCCGGTTCCTGCTCGTACTGAGGACATCAAGATTTCTCCCAAGGCGCGGCGGCTGGCGACCGAACGTGGCGTCAACCTCGCCGACGTTCGTGGGTCGGGTACAGGCGGCGAAATTCTCGCGTCCGATATTGTGGCTGCGGCTGAAGCCAAATCCGCGCCGCCGACGGCGATCGTCGATGGCAGCAATCCCATTTCGCGTCTGATGGCTGAGCGCACTACGCAAAGTTGGACTACAGTTCCGCATTTTTTCCTGTCGCGTGAAGTGGATGCAACCGCCTTGAACGAAGCGCGTTCGAGACTTGGACCGGAGATTGAAAAGGCGCAGGGGGTGAAACTGACACACAGCGACCTGCTGGTCGCGTTGGTGGCGCGTGTTCTGCGCAAGCATTCGAGAATGAACGCCAGTTGGTCGGCCTCAGGTGTGAGGGAGAACGACGCGGTGAACGTCGGGTTGGCGATGGCAGTCGATGGCGGCGTGGTCGCTCCGGTGATTCAGAATGCCGACCGGGCTGCATTGGCCGAAATTGCGAAGCAACGCCGCGATCTCACGGAACGCGCGCGGAGCGGGAAGTTGCGCCCAGCCGATCTTGCGAGCGGTACCTTCACTATCAGCAATCTCGGAATGTTTGGCGTGGACGCATTCACCGCCATCATTATTCCTCCGCAGGCCGCGATTCTCGCGGTTGGGGCGATTGCCGATCGGGTTGTGCCCGTGGATGGGAAGCCGGGAATTCGTCCGATGATGAACCTGACGCTTTCTACCGACCATCGCGTTGCCGATGGTGCGCGGGCAGCGGAGTTCATGCGCGACCTCGTCGCGGCAATCACCAAACCACAACTGTAGAGGCGCCCGTCACGCAAGACATTTCCCGAAAGTCGGCCGACTTTGATAATGTACTGGGGACATGTCCATCAAGAAGAATGTTGTTCGCAATGCAGCGCTGAGACAAAAAGCGCAGTTGATGTCCGGATCTGAAATTGAGCGCACGCTCGTGCGCCTCGCTCACGAAATCCTCGAAAAAAACGGCGGTATCGAGGGTCTAGGGCTGGTTGGGATACGCCGTCGCGGAGTTCCTCTTGCCGAGCGTCTCGGCAAGATGATTCAACAGGTAGAAAAGAAGAAAGTGCCCGTCGGGACGCTCGATATCACGTTCTATCGCGACGACCTTTCTACGCTCGGGCCGAAGCCGGTAGTGCAGGAGTCAGAGATCGGTTTTTCCATCGAGGGGAAGAAAATCGTGCTCGTCGACGACGTGCTTTACACCGGTCGAACGACGCGCGCAGCCCTCGATGCTCTTTTTTCCCACGGACGTCCGAGCCTGGTGCAGTTGCTGGTGCTGATCGACCGTGGCCATCGCGAGATCCCCGTCGAAGCCACATTCGTCGGCCGCGCTGTGCAGACCACGGACAGCGAGGTCATCGAAGTGAAGTTGACCGAAATCGACAACGCCGAGAAGGTTTTGCTGATGGAAAGATAGAGTAAAGATAGAGTTAGAGATAAGGGAGCGCCACCCTCCTCCGCTCTCCCTTCTATAAACTACGCAGCGTTTTCAGGGTAACGTCCGCGTGAATAGTCTCAGACAAATCGGGGTCGTGGACTTGCGCTTTCTCGGCGTTCTTTCCGTGTCGACCAGGCAGGAAGTCGTATGACTCCCGAGCGCTGGCAGCAGATCGGGGACGTCCTGCATGGCGCGATCCGGCTTTCCCCGGACGAACGCACGGCGTTTCTCGATCAAGCCTGTGAAGGCGACGCACCGTTGCGAGACGAAGTAGAGTCGCTTCTAGCTGCTGACTACGGGGGCACGGAGAAATTCTTGGGGACCTCGGCGATCGGCAGCCGGGAGGGCTCGCAGCCGGACACCGAGTCCTGGACCGGACGGCGCATCGGTCCCTACGAAGTCATCGAGAGGATCGGGGAGGGCGGGATGGGATCCGTCTACCGCGCTGCTCGTGCCGACGAACAGTTCAAGAAGCAGGTTGCCATCAAAGTCGTCAAGTGCGGACTGGATAGCCAGTTCGCGCTGGCCCGCTTTCGAGCCGAGCGGCAGATTCTTGCCAGCCTCGAGCATCCGAACATTGCCCGGTTGCTCGATAGCGGCACGGTTCAGAACGGGCTCCCCTATTTCGTGATGGAGTTGGTCGAAGGTCAGCCGATCGACCAATATTGCGAGGCCCGCAGACTTTCCATCGAAGAGCGTCTCGGATTGTTCCGAACTGTTTGTTTGGCAGTCCAATATGCCCATCAGCACCTGGTTGTGCATCGAGATCTGAAACCGCAAAACATTTTGGTGACGGCCGACGGCACGCCGAAGCTTTTGGATTTCGGTATCGCGAAGATCCTCGATCCCGTGTCGTCGCCGGGGAGCGCCGATACCACGATAGGCTCCCCACGGATGCTGACGCCCGATTATGCCAGTCCTGAGCAGGTGATGGGCGGCAGCGTCACCACGGTGAGCGACGTGTATTCGCTCGGGGTCGTGTTGTTCGTCCTGTTGACCGGGGGTCGCCCTTTCCACATCGACCAAATGTCGCCAGACGCACTGGCGCGGGCAATCTGCGACAGCGAGCCGCCGAAGCCGAGTACCGTCGCCCGATCGTGGCAAAAGGCGAAATCGGGCGGCGATGCCGCCACGACCGAGTCGAGTGCGAGCGCTGCCGGCGACGAGTCATCGCGCAAGGTCAGCCAGCGCTTGCGCGGTGACCTGGACAACATAGTCTTGATGGCCTTGCGCAAAGACCCGCATCGGCGCTACCCATCGGCTCAGCAGTTCGCAGAAGATATTCGCCGCCACCTCGAAAACCTGCCGGTGATCGCTCGCGAGGATACGGTGCGCTATCGGGTGTCGAAGTTCGTTTCTCGACACAAAACAGGAGTTCTCGCGGCCTCCGCCATGGTGATCACTCTGCTAGTGGCGTTGGCGGCCACGCTCCGGGAAGCGCACATCGCCGAGGTCCAGCGGGTGCGAGCGGAGCAACGCTTCCAGGACGTTCGAGCGCTGGCGAATTCGTTGATTTTTGATATCCACGATTCCCTTCAGAATGTGCCCGGAACCACTGCCGCACGGAAACTGATTGTCGAAAAAGCGCTGCAATATCTGGACAGCCTGGCTCGAGAGTCCAACGATGATCCTTCATTGCAGCGCGAGCTGGCGACCGCCTACAAAAGAATCGGAGATGTTCAGGGATATGCGTTTTCCGCCAATCTCGGGGATACCAAGGGAGCGCTCCAGAGCTACGAGAAAGCTTTGGCGGTTCGGAAAGCGCTAGCGTCGTCGAGCAGCGGAAACGCTGAGATTCAGGTTAAAGACACGCTGCAACTGGCCGAATCCTTGCGGCAGGTCGCGGAGACCAAGCTCTACATGGGCAATGTAAGCGGCGCCGTCGAGGACGGCGAGAAAGCGGTTGAGACAATGGAGCCGCTCGCAGCATCGCACCCCAGCGACCCGAACGTCTTGGTTGAACTCATTGGGGACTACGAGTCGCTCGCGAATATTCTGGGCGGTGGCGGTGGCCTGTCGTCTGTCGGAGACAACGCGGCTTCAATCAAGTTTCGTCGCAAACAGCTCGATGCCGCCCAACACCTCGTCAACCTCGATCCTGCCGGCGAAAATGGGCAAGGCAATCTGGCCATCGCGATGACCACCCTGGGAGACCAGATTTGGCAAGGCGGCGAGAGACTCTCGGCATTGAAATACTATTCCGACGCTCGCCCCATCTTTATCGAGTTGGCCGCGCATTCGCACAAACAAGCGCGAGCTTCCTATCTGTTAGATCTGTTGTACGAACGAATTGCCACAGCCGAACTTGCAAACGGAGAGCCGCGACTGGCGCAGGCGACGATCCGTGAAGCGCTTGAAATTTCGAAAAGCCTCAGCCGCGCGGATCCCAAGGACGTGCAATCAGGTGAGACTTTAGCGAACGATTATGAGATGCTCGCCGACCTCGAATCCAGAGAGGGAAATGCGCACGCGGCTTCGCTCGACATCGACAGAGCCGCGAGCCTTCTCACCAAATTCCTGGCTCTCAGTCCGAATGATGCAGAACTCCGTGGCGATGAGGCCGCGATCTACACCACCATCGGCGACATGGCCGGACGATCCATGGGCGGACGATCCAATGCTGGACGAACCAAGGCCGCACGGTCCAACGACGACCAGCGCGCTCTCAAATACTACGAAGAGGCAATCGCCGTCCTTGCAAAAGTTCTATCCGAAGATGCCAGCAATGGCGGAGCTCGGCGGCGTCTGGCCGCGACCTATAACAAGGTGGGCCGAGCGCAGATAAAGATGCGTGATTTCGATGCAGCGGCGGCAGCATTTCACAAGGCATTGGCACTCGCCGGTCCAGAAGCCACTTCGACCGGCCCAAGCGAGCAGGGGCTCTACACCGTTGCCGATGCCAACACCGGGCTCGGCGATGTCGAAGCGGCCCTGGCGATCGGTTCCCGTCTGGCACGGACCTATCGAGTCGACCACTGGGAGCGGGCGGTTTCGTTCTATAACCAGAGCCTGAAAATTTGGGGCGGAATCAAAGAGCCGGGCGTAGTGAGTCCCGATGGATTCGACTGTGTTGCACCCTCAGCCGTGTCTCGCCAGCTCGCACAGGCCACCACAAATCTGAATCGATTCAAGAATTCTGCAAACCACGCGGACCAAACCGCGCAGCTCGATCAGCGACAGATGTAATCTAAACGCCGCCCCTGGAACTCCATTCCATATCGAAGCGGGGCCGATCATAGAAGGACTTCTGCGTTCCCACGCCGGTTGTTGAAAGCGCGGCGTAGAGGTTGGCCCGCTTGACGGCTTCGCGCTCGGGAAGCCCTTCGCCTAGGAAAGTGGCGAAGCTGCCGATGAAGGCGTCGCCGGCACCGCTGCTATCCACACTCTTCACAACGAACTGGGGCACGTGCTCCATTCCGTCACTTCCAGCCAGCAATGATCCGTTTGCGCCCAGAGTGATGATCACGCGCCGGATGCCACTGCCGAGCAGCTTGGTGGCGCAGCGCCTGGCGTCATCGATGTCGCGCACCGGCATTCCAGAAATTGCCTCGGCCTCATGCTCGTTCGGAACGAGGTAATCGAGCTCGCCAATCGCTTCGAGGTCGATCGGAGCCGCTGGTGCGGGATTCAGGATGCAACGGATGCTGTTTCTGCGAGCAAACCCGACGGTGTAATAGACGGTTTCGAGGGGGATCTCGAACTGGAGCACGATGCAGTCAGCACTTTTGAGCGTTTCAGCCGCGGCGTCTACGTCGGCTGGCTTCAGCTCGTCGTTGGCGCCTTTCACGACGATGATGCGATTCTGGCCCGACGGATCGACGAAGATTGGGGCCACTCCGCTGGAAACGCCGGCGACCTGGCGAACGTGGGTCGTATCGACCCCCAGCTTTTCAAAGTTCTTGATGGTGGATGGACCGAACAAGTCGTCCCCCACGCGTGCCACCATGAAAACATCGGCACCGCAGAGCCGTGCGGCGACGGCTTGATTCGAGCCTTTGCCGCCGAATCCGAGATCGAACTTCTGGCCGAAGATGGTTTCTCCGGGCTTGGGGAACTGGTCTGAGAACGTGGTCAGGTCAACATTGGCGCTACCGACGACTGCGATACGAGGACGCTTGGACATAATCTGCTCGCAGAAACCGTGAAGTGCAACTTGCCGCGGTTTCGAAGTAAGGAAGGCAGAGTCTATTTAGCGGACCGGGGCCTGTCAACTGCCGGTCTCCGCTTAGTGACCGCTGCGTCTATTTGGTTGCGGATTTTCGTCGAAAGCACCGCATTCATCTGGTATCCGCTCGCGCTCTTGAGTATTCTCTTCAAGATGGCGACCGTGTCACTTTGCGAACTGTTGGGGGCGACCGTGTACGACGCTTCGGGCGCAGCCAGCGGGCGCGTGCGCGAGGTGGCGCTCACTCCGCAGGAAGACCGGACACGCGTTTCGCAATTGATCGTCAAGACATCCGCCGGAAACCGCATGTTGCCCTTGACGGCCGTGACCACCATCAACGGTGGTATTCGTGCTTCTACGGCGGCCGTTGAATGGGCGGCTGCGGATGGCTCGGAAGGCCTTTTTCTTATGAGTCGCGACTTGCTCGATCAGCAAGTCATAGACGTGCACGGCCGCAAAGTAGTGCGCGTGAACGACGTCGATTTTCATCACGACAGTGCCCAGAATCGGCTGGTTTTGAAGGTTGGCGGCGTAGACGTCGGTGCGCGGGGAGCGGTTCGGCGCTTGCTCAAGGGCATGATTCCCGCAGCTGCGCTTAAAGCTCTGCTGGTGCGCGTGCCGCCGCGCGAGATTCCGTGGGATTTCGTGGATCTGATCGAGACCGATCCGGCGCGGCGCGTGAAATTAAAGATATCGCATGACCGTCTGGCCAAACTCCACCCGGCGGACATTGCCGACATCGTTGAAAGTCTGGCTCCCGATGAGCGCGAGGCGGTGTTCGAGACGCTGGATGAGGGGGTGGCTGCGGGTGCACTCGAAGAACTCGAACCCAAAGTGCAGAAATCGGTTTTGGAATCGCTGGAGCCCGACCGCGCCGCCGACATTGTCGAGGAGATGGAACCGGACGCGGCTGCCGATCTGCTGGGCGATCTTTCGGACGAGCGGACGGAAGAAATCCTGGTGCAGATGCAGCCCGAGGAGCGGCAGGAAGTCACCGACCTGCTGGAGTTCCGCGAAAACACCGCCGCTGGGCGCATGACTACAGAATATATAGCGCTGCCGGTGACGGCCAGCGCCAACGATGCCATTGAAGCCATGCGCGCCTTCGAAGGCCGCATGGAAAACATGAGCACCATCTACCTGACCGATTCGCACGGAACTCTGTCAGGCGCGATTCCGCTGGTGAAAATTGTGCTGGCGACCGCATCCACGCCGCTTCTGGCGCTGACACAGGAGCCGCTGATTTCCACCAAGGAAAACGCCAAAGAGAAAGAATTCGCCGAATTGTTCGACAAATACAACCTGCTCACCCTGCCTGTGGTCGATGAACACAGTCACTTGCTCGGTGTGATCACTCCCGACGACGTGATTGCCATGCTTCGCTCGAAGTTATAGGGACCGGGTTATAGGGACCGGTTTGCGAAAACCTCGATAAGTTGCAGATTGACCTATCCAGATTCCTGTTGCTGCATTTATTCTGATCGTTCTGTTTTGCCAGTTTGATCGTTTCCGTGGCCCGCTCGCATGAAATTCTGGAAAAATTGGAAAGTCCGGATTCTGCTTTTCTTCGCCGTCGTGGGACCAGGCTTTATCACCGCCAACGTCGACAACGATTCCGGCGGCATCTTCACCTATTCGCAGGCCGGCGCCCAATTCGGCTACACGCTGTTGTGGACGATGATCCCGATCACTATCGCGCTGATCGTGGTGCAGGAGATGTGCGCTCGCATGGGAGCGGTCACGGGCAAGGGCCTCAGCGATCTGGTGCGGGAGGAATTTGGCCTGCGAGTTACGTTCCTGATGATGATTGGCATCCTGATCACCAATTTCGGCAACGTCATTACGGAATTTATCGGCATTGCCGGAAGCATGGGGCTGTTCGGGGTCCCAAAATATATCGCCGTCCCGATCTGCGCTGTGATCGTCTGGCTCATCGCGGTCAAGGGACAGTACAAGAGCGTGGAGAAGGTGTTTCTGGTCGCTTCGTTTTTCTATGTCACGTACATATTCGCCGGCGTGTTGGCTAAACCTGCATGGATTGAAGCGCTGAAAGCCACGGTAAAGCCTCCGTCGCTGGCGGCCTTCAAGCAGACGCCTTACCTCTATATGGTGATTGGCGTGGTCGGCACGACGATCGCGCCCTGGATGCAGTTCTATCTGCAGTCATCGGTGGTCGAGAAAGGAGTGACGCGCCGGCAGTACAACACGTCGCGGCTCGACGTCGTCGTGGGGTGCATTTTTACCGACGTGGTGGCTTGGTTCATCATTGTCGCGTGCGCGGCGACTCTCTATGTGCACGGTATTCGCGACATTCGCGACGCCGCCGAAGCGGCCCAGTCTCTGAAGCCATTGGCGGGTGACTGGGCTTACATATTGTTCGCGCTAGGACTGTTCAACGCGTCGCTGTTTGCGGCGTCGATTCTGCCGCTTTCAACTGCTTACACGGTATGCGAAGGGATGGGATTCGAGTCAGGCGTGGAGCGCAAGTTTTCTGAGGCCCCCGCGTTTTATTGGCTTTATACGGTGCTCATCGCCGCCGGAGCAGCCGTGGTCATGATTCCGGGCCTTCCGCTCATCAAGATCGCAGTATTTTCACAAGTAGTGAACGGCGCGGTGTTGCCCTTCGTGTTGATCTTTATGCTGTTGTTGATTAACAAGAAAGAGTTAATGGGCGAGTATGCGAATAAGCGGACGTTCAATATCATCGCCTGGGCGACTACGGCGATCATGATCGGATTGACTGTGTTGTATGTGTATGGTCAGCTGCGCGGATCGTGATCGGGGACAGCGCTTCGCTCAAATGATTTTTCCGGCCGCCAGATCTCTTACGATCCCGAGGTCAGCTTCGAGGAAATCCAGTCCCAATAGTTCTTGCCGCGTTACCCAGCGAATTTCACGGAAGATGCGGTTCTCGACTTCTCCTTCATAATTGCGAACTTCGAAAAAGCGCAGTTCCACCGAACCCCCGCCGGGGTATTCGTGGACGATGCGCGCTACTTCTACGCCGACTTCCGCGGCTATGCCCAGTTCTTCTTCTAACTCGCGGCGCATGGCATCGCGCGGCTGTTCGCCTTCTTCGATCTTGCCGCCGGGGAACTCCCATTTCAAAGGCATGGGTTGGTGCCGCGTCCTCTGGCAGGCGAGGATGAGGCCCTCTTTTATGATGAGCGCGGCTACGACTCGTTTCATAGTGTGACTAACTGCTTCGGACTGCTTGGCTTCTCGTACGGTTTACGAAAATCGCAAGGCACTGCCAGCGACTAACGGCCGACGACCATCGACCAAAACGACAACGACCATCCTAAATCATGGGGTTGTGAATCGTTTTTGTCCTGGTGCTTGCATATGCGGAGATTGGTTAATCTGACGAAGTCCTGTCTGCGGACCGAAGGTTGTGGGATGGATCGCTCCGGCGAGCGCGCGCAATCCCCCGACCAGCGTGGGCGCGGGGGTGTTCAGCAGTTCGTCGGAGATGCAATAGATCTGCTGGTTGGTAGCTGCGGTCGTGCCCGACCATCCGCGAGTTTCGATAATTTTCTCTAAGGGGACGCGGTCCCCTGCGCCGCACCACGCGGCGATGATGACCTCGGGATCGAGTCGCACGATTTCTTCGGCCGTGTATTGAGCGGCTGGTCTGCCGAGGAATTCGCCTCCGGCCGCTCGGATGAGTTCCGCAACCCAGGGCTGCGATGCGATGATCGGCTTGCCCCACTCTTCACAGAAAACCCGCTTTGTTGGAAGTCCTGATGTTTTGTGGCGAACCTCTTCGATCGCGTGGCGCATTTCTGAAATCACGTGCTCTCCGCGTTCGCTGGCTCCGACGCAGCCCGAGATCAAGGCGATATCGGAGTAAATGTCGTCCAGAGTGCGCGGGGCGAGACCGAGAAAGCGAATGCCGGCTTTCAGGATCTCGATCACTGCGGCCTCCTGATAGGGGACAGCGGCGATCACGAGATCGGGTGCGGAGGCGATAATCTCACTGGCTTTCGAAGTCCATGAATCGGCGACGATGCGCCGCCCGCTATCACGTATTTCTGGAACGACATCCGCACAGTACTTTGTGCAGGCTACAACGCGATCCAAGTCGCCGATACTTGCCAGAATGACTGTCGCGCTCGGTTGCAGGCACGCAATGCGGCGCGGGGCGTGGCTGGACGTGTCTTGAGGAAGGCGCGATTCGGTCACGCTTCCTATTGTAGGGGAGGCGAAAATCCGCCGCGATTGGCGTTTACAATCACCCTGTGTATTCCGCCGAATTGCTCGATCATTTTCAGAATCCTCGCAATCCTGGAAAAATAGAAGCGCCCGATGCGGCTGCTCGACTGGAAAATCCTGTCTGTGGAGACACTTTAGAACTCAGTCTTAAACTAGAAGGCGGCCAGATTGCGGAGATTCGTTTTCGCGCCAAGGGTTGCGTGGCCGCTGTTGCCTGTGGCTCTGCGATAACGGAGTTGGTCAAAGGCAGAACGGTGGAAACAGCGCGCCGGGTCACAAGGCAAGAATTGATTCGCGAGGTCGGTGGCTTGCCGCAGGCGTCGGAACACGCCAGTCATCTGGCGATGGATACGCTGTCGGCGGTGTTGCGCATGGCGACCGAAAAATGAGAAATCAAAATGGGGCGAGAAGATTCTCGCCCGGGAGGTTTTTGTGCGCGACGAAAATTCGATGATCAAAGCCGCTTCCACCCGTACTGGCATTGCCGCAGGCGGGATGGCTCTGGGCGCGTTCGCGATTGGGGCCTGTGCGATTGGCGCGGTCGCCATCGGAGCCCTGGCCATTCGTAAACTTGCGATCCACCGCGGACGTATCGACAAACTGAGTATCGGCGAGTTGACGGTCGACCGGCTGGTGGTTAGGGAATCAGCCGTCCGCTAATAAAGATGGGGCCCTGCGCGCTCAATCAGGGCTGGTAGATCGTCCACGCTTTGTCTTTTGCGATTTCTCTCAGGTTGGGATTGGGATTGATGGCGAAAGGGTGTTTTGACATGGCGAGCATCTCGCGATCCCAGATGGCATTGCCGAAGGCGCAGTCCGGCAGAGACTTTAGAACGGATCGGATGGCTTCGGGCTTGCCGGGGCCGCTTGGGACTCGGATCAGACGATCCGTGATGATGCCATTCTCGACCGCCACTTCGGCGGCCAGGATGTGATCTTGCGCGATGCCGAAGTTTTTCATGCCGGAGCGGATGACCCAGTGATTGGAGGACGAGACGGCCCAGACGTCGCATCCGCCAGCGCGCAGCCGGCGAACTAATTCTTGCATCTCGGGAAAAATATTGGGCGCGATGAACTCCGAAAAGAATGTGTCGCAGGCTTGTTGCACGGTGGCTTCGAGCAAGCCGCAATGCATGGTGACCATTTCTCCGCACATGACTTCTTCTGCGACTCTTCCGGCTCTGTAGTCGGCGTAACGCGATTGCATCTGGTCGGCGATTTCTTTCGAGACCAGGCCTTTTTTTATTTCCCAGGAAAAAAATCCTTCTCCGGCGTCTCCGGACCAGAGTGTGCCGTCACAGTCCAAGGTGGCGACTCTAGGGTTTAAGGCGAGCACGGACTCGATGAAGGCGGTTTGCGTGGTGGTGAGAGCTGTCATGAAATATTGGGCCTTGTTTGAATCTGGTGAGAATAAGAGTGCAGCTCTTAAATCTTAAACCAAGAATTTCTAAACTAGGAGAGTGTGGGAAGGGGCGACGGCAGTGAGGCATATTCCTCAGGAGTGTTTATGTTGAGCGCCACGTTTGGATCGTCGACTGGGATGTATTCGATTTCCCGCTGGTGCGCGCGTTGGACTTCGCGGGCGTTTGAATTGTCGGGGGCTTCCAGAAAGGCTTCGACCAGTTCGTTCGCGATGAGAATTGGGTGTCCGTGTTTGCCTTCGTACTCCGGGATCACAGCCCACTTTCGCTTGGCAGTCGCGCGTTCGAAGGCGGATTGCAGAGTTTCGATGGTTTCGCGACGGACCGGAGGCCGGTCGACGAGTGTGATCATAGCGGAGTCGCGGCCCCGGTTGCGGACTTCTTGCAGGCCTGCGCGCAGGGAACTGAACTGGCCTTGGTCGGGATCGGGATTCACGACGAGCGACGCTCCGTTGGCGTAGATGACCGGTGCTAAGGCGGCTTGGTTCTTTCCGGCGACTACCAGAACCACGTCGACGTAGGGGAAGAACAGTTCGATGGCGGCCGAAAGGAAGGTTTGAGCTCCGGTTGAAGGAGGCCAAGGGAGGAGAGCCTTGTCGCGGCCCATGCGGGTCGAGTCGCCGGCGGCGAGGATTAATCCGCAGAGAGTTGGGGACATGAGTGGACGATAGCAAAGCGGTGGAGGGATGCCAAGGGCGTCAGCTGAAGGTTGGCAGTTTGATCAGGTCGTCGTGGGGGACGCGTTCGACGGGCTGTCCGGCTTTGCGCCAGGCGCGGAGGCCGCCCGTGATTACGTAGACTTTGAATCCTAGTTGGATGAGTTGTTGCGCCACACGGGCGCTGGTGGCTTCGCGCTGTCAAGTGCAGTAGAGATAAATCTCTTGATCCTTTGGGAGCCGCTTGATCTCTTCGATGAGGTTGTTGGGCTCGATGCGGATGGATCCCGCGATGCGTTCGGAGTCGGCGTCGTAGTAGCCGTGGCTGCGGACGTCCGCGATGATCAGGGCTTGCGCGGCAGCGGAGGCCAGTCGCTTCGCCAGTTCTTCGGCTGGAATGCGCGGGATGACGTCGAGCAGGCGATATTTGCGATAGACCCAGATGCGGTAAATAGCGTAGACAACGAGGCCGACGGCGACGACGACTTCGACGGCGAATCCAGCCGAGCGGAGTCCGCGTGTGATGGCGCGGAGCGCGTCGCTGAAGAGGTTTCCGGCGACGGCGTAGGCTCCGACATAGAAGATGGCACCCAGCGTGTCATAGGCCAGAAAATCTCCGACCCGCATTTTCATGCTGCCGGCGAGCGGCGGAGACATCGTATTGATGCCGGGAATGAATTTCGCGAAGAGCAAAGTTTGGCGACCGCGGCGGTAGAAATATTCGGCTGAGCGGAGAATACAGGTTTCCGGGTTCACGGAAAGGCGGCACAGGATGCCGAGCAAGGCCCATCCGCTGAATCGGCCGGCGAAATAAAGGATGATGTCACCGACCACCATGGTGAGCGCGCCGGCGGCGACCACGAAATACAAGTGCACGCCGCCATAGGCCGAGACCGCGCCGGCAGTCAGTATGGCGAGCGCGGCGGGCACGGGGAGTCCGATGGCCTCGGCAAAACAGACCAGTGCCAGAAACAAATAGCTATTGTGCGAAATTATTGAGAGCAGATGACTCATTGAAGGCGACTAGGTTCAGTATAGCAATCGGCCGCGAAAGCTTCGGCGGCCCGGAACTTGCATTACTGCTTAGAGATGCTGCCTTTTGCTGAATGGATTCTTTTGCTACTTTTCTCTGGCGACTACGAATTCCGGCGCCCAGAGCAGGGCTCGCTTGATCTCGGAGTCAGGGAAGGTGCAGATGGCTTTCCGGGCAGATTCGGCATAGCGGGCGGCCTCTTTGGAGGAGTATTCGAGGGAGCCATAGCGGTTCAGGATGGCAAGAATGTCGGCGTGAGTTACGCCGTTGAAAGCGCGGTCGGTCAGAACGGTTTCGATCTGGCGGCGTTCGGCGGGAGTGCAGCGTTCGAGCGCGTGGATCACCGACATCGTCGCTTTGCCTTCGCGCAGGTCGCTGGCTACGGGCTTGCCCAGCACGCTTTCGGAGGCAGTCAGGTCGAGGACGTCGTCTACGATCTGAAACGCGAGGCCGAGGTCGCGTCCGTATTGACCGAGGCGTTCTTCTTGCTGCTCGGATGCGCCCCCGAGGATTCCGCCGACTCGCATGCAGACCGAGAACAGGCACGCCGTTTTGCGGTAGATGAGGTCGAGATGCTCTTGCAGAGAGATCAGCTTGCCGAGCTTTTCCATCTGGAGCAGTTCGCCCTCGACCATTTGCTGCGTCAGTTCGATGAGCACGTCGAGGATGCGGAAATTACGCTCTTGCACGGCGATTTTGAAGGCCTGCATGTAAAGCCAGTCGCCGGCCAGCACACACATCGAGTTGCCCCACTGCGTGTTGGCCGCGGGACGCCCACGGCGAATCTGGGCTTCATCGATGATGTCGTCATGGACGAGGGTCGCGGTGTGGATAATTTCGACGACCGACGCAAGCCTTACGGCTCCATCGCCCTTATAGCCTAGCAGTTTCGCTGAGAGAAGCAGCAGCGCGGGACGGATGCGCTTGCCTCCGCCCACGCGGAGGTATTCGCCGATTTCGGTGATCGCGGCCACGTTGGAAATCGTGTCGCGCCCGAATTGTTCTTCGATGGCGACGATATCGTCGCGAAGCAGATCGAAGATTTCTTTCCCGTTGATGGAGGTGGTTGTGCTCACTGCGCTTCAGTTGCTTCGATAATTCGTGAATTGTAGATCGATGCCGAAGTCGCGTCCTTTGACCATGGCGATGACTTCCTGCAGCGTGTCGCGATCTTTGCCGCTGATCCGCACCACATCCGCTTGAATGGACGCTTGCGCTTTTTTCTTCGAGTTCTTCACGAGAGCCACAATCTCTTTTGCTTTTTCGATGGGAATCCCCTGCTGCAGGGTGATCTTTTGTTTTACGCTGCTTCCGGCCGCCGGCTCGACGGCGGCGTAGGTCAGGCCTTTCAGCGACACTCCGCGCTTTACCAGCTTGGCTTGCAGGATGTCATTGACAGCCTTCAGTTTGTATTCATCGGCGGAGTGCAGCATGATCGCGTCCGTGCCTTCCATGGCGATCGAGGATTTCGAGTCTTTGAGATCGAAGCGTGTGGTGACCTCTTTCGTCGCCTGTTGGATGGCGTTCGCGACTTCCGCTAGATCGATTTTGCTGACGATGTCGAAACTATTGTCGGGCATGGTGTGTCACGGTGGAGCGTGATTCAAAATCGTACCCTTGAGGGTAACAGAAGAGGGAGCGTCCGCGCAGGGCTTCGCTCAGGACTTCGCTCCGGACGACAACGCTACGAGAGGTTGAAGAATCTGTAGAAGTTCTGTGTGGTTTGGGCGGCGATCTCTTCGATGGCTGTTCCGCGGAGTTCGGCGATTTGGCGCGCGACTTCTTTTACAAACGACGGTTCGTTACGCTGGCCGCGATGCGGGATAGGCGCAAGGTAAGGGGAATCGGTCTCGATCAACATGCGATCAAGCGGGATGATCTTTGCTGCGTCGCGGATGGGTTGAGCTTTTGGGAAGGTGATGTTGCCGGCGAAAGAAATCATAAAGCCCATGTCGAGAGCGCGACGGGCGTGATCGATGCTACCGGTGAAGCAGTGCAGAATGCCGCCCAATCCGGTTTGGGTCCAGTGCTCGGAGATCAGCGAGAGGCAGTCTTCCCATGCGTTTTCGCTGTTGTCGGAGGGGCGGCAGTGGATGATGATGGGCAGCTTCGCGGCCCGCGCCAAATCCATTTGATTCTGGAAAACCTTCTTTTGTAATTCGCGTGGCGAGTGATCATAGAAATAGTCGAGGCCGATCTCCCCCCAGGCGATGACTTTCGGATGCTTTGCCCATTCGGCGAGCTTGGCGTAAGCGGTGTCATCGGCGAGGCTGGCTTCGTGAGGATGGATGCCGACGCTGGCGTAGATCTTCGGGTAGCCAGCTTGACCGTCGTATTTGTCGGCTAACCGAATGCCGCAATCGGCGGAGTCGGGGCCTTCTCCATTGCCGATCGCGAGATAGGCTTCGACGCCGCTTTGTTTTGCGCGCTGCAACACGTCGTCACGATCGGCGTCGTAGCGAGTGCCTTCTAGATGCGCGTGGGAGTCGATGAACATCGGTGGTTGTCAGAATTCACAACAAGGAGGCGAGAGGCGCAGATGACAGATTTTGCCATTCCTGTCGACCCCTACTTGCAGATCGTCCTCCGGCTCATGAAACACAAACTTCCCAATCTGGCTCCCCGGAAGGCTCGCGTGAAAAGACCGCCGAAGCTCATAAATGCGCTGCGCATCTTGAAGCGAGTCTCCGAGGCTTAAACCGTGTCCGGTGGAGCCGATCGCGCCATCGGCGCGTGTGCCCCATACGTCGATTTGCCGGAATTGCGAGTCTGGAACGGTGATGATTCTCAGCCGCCAATTCGTCGTTTGCCATTCGTACTTGATACTAGCGAGCCGCTCGGTCTCGCTCTCCCTAAAGCTCTCATCAAAAAAATGACCGTAGGTTCGTTCTACTCGATCAGGTTTGCCAAGCCGCTGGATTACTTGTTCGATTGTTGTGAAGTTGAGATCAATTCCGGATATTGATGTCTCTGAGTAGACTTGCGCGGTGTAGCGGGGATGTAGCGGCCAGTTGTCTTGCGAAGATGCGATTAGCGGAAGAACAACGGCTGTCGAGACGATTAGGAGAAGCTTAGGCGCCAACGACTGCTGCATGGAAATCCTCTGAACTAATCGCGCTATTTCCCAGTGTAAACACGGTGAGGCGCGTCTTACTTAAATATCGAAATCACTTCAATCTTGTTCCGATTGGCACATCTTCCAGAAAGCTGGCCAGCACCGGTTTGCCGCCTTCCGGGGATGCCGCCACGATCATGCCGTTGGATTCCAGGCCGCGCAGTTTTCGCGGGGCGAGATTGGCGACGATCACCACTTTGCGGCCGATGAGGGATTCGGGGGCGTAGGCTTCGGCGATTCCGGCGACGAGTTGGCGGACTTCGGTTCCGAGATCGACTTCAAGGCGGAGCAGTTTGTCGGCTCCCTTTACGCGTTCGGCGGTCTTTACTTGCGCCACGCGCAGCTCGACCTTGGCAAAGTCGTCGATGGTAATTTTGCCGTCGGCTGGGACGGCAGCCGCTTTGGCCGGAGCGACGGTGGTAGCGACGGGAGCCTTCGCTTCGCCCTGCTGGACGGGCGATGCGCTCGTCACCGCAGTTGCCGTGACCCCATTTGAACTTTGTTCTTCCATTTGTTGCATCCTCTCCACGGCTGATTTGTCGGCTCGCGGGAAAACGGCTTTCACTTCACCTAACTTCGTGCCGAGTTGCAGTTGTCCCCATTGCAATCGCTTCAGGTCGCACTTAGCGATGTCTCCGAGACCGAGTTGCGCCCAGATTTTTGCGGTGGCGTCGGGCATGACAGGATGGGCCAGCGCGGTTACGATGCGCAGGGCCTCGGCGCTGGTGTAGAGGACGGTCGCGAGGCGGGCGCGGCTTTCCTCGTCCTTTTTTTCGTCGAGGGCCCAAGGCTCGTTTTCGACAATGTATTTGTCGACGGCGGCGACGAGGCTCCACGCGAGTTCCAGGGCGCGCGAGAACTGGAATTGATCAAAAAGCTGACCGAATTCCGCGATGGTTTTCTTGGCCGCCTCCGCGATGGCGGCATCCGCCGATGTTTGCGCGGTCTGCGATGGATAAGGAACCTCGCCTTTGAAATAGCGGTTGATCATGGTCAGCGTGCGGCTGGCTAGATTGCCGAGACCATTCGCGAGGTCGGAATTATAACGCTGAACTAGCGCGTCGAAACTGAACGATCCATCTTGTCCAAAGACGACTTCGCGCAGCAGAAAGTAGCGGAGTGCATCGGCTCCGAGAACATCGCGGATGGTTTCGGTGCGCACGATGTTGCCGCGCGACTTCGACATTTTGCTTTCTTCGAAGAGCAGCCAACCGTGCGCGACGATGCTTTTCGGCAGCGGCAATCTTGCCGCTAACAGGAACGCGGGCCAGTAGACGCAATGAAATCGCACAATCTCTTTGCCGATCATATGCACGTCGGCGGGCCAATACTTCTCGAATCTGCTTGGGTCAGACGAACCAAAGCCGAGCGCCGTGATGTAGTTCGCGAGCGCGTCCAGCCAGACGTACACCACGTGTTTCGGATCGTCGGGCACGGGAATGCCCCACGAAAAAGTGGAGCGGCTGATCGAGAGATCGCGCAAGCCTCCGCGCACGAACGCGAGGACTTCGTTGCGGCGCGTCTCTGGGCGGATGAAATCGGGATGCTCTGTGTAGAGCTTGATTAATTGATCCTGAAATGCTGAGAGCTTGAAGTAATAGTTCTCTTCGTGGACGGTTTCGGTGATACGTCCGCAGTCCGGGCAGGGATCGCCGGGCTTGGCGCCGTCGATGTACGCTTCGTCCGAAACGCAATATTGACCGGTGTAGGTGCCTTTATAGATGTATCCGTTGTCGCGAATCTTGCGCCAGAGCGCTTGTACGCCTTGCTTGTGGCGGTCGGACGTGGTGCGGATGAAATCGTCATAGGTGATGCCCATGCGATCCCAGAGGGCGCGGAACTCGGCCGAAACAGCATCGGCGAATTGCAGCGGCGTTTTGCTCGCGGCTTGGGCGGCGCGCTCGATTTTTTGTCCGTGCTCGTCGGTGCCGGTCAAGAACCATGTGTCGTCACCCAGCAGACGGTGGCGGCGCGCGATGGTGTCGCACGCGATCGTCGTGTAGGCGTGGCCGATGTGGGGACGCGCGTTCACGTAGTAGATCGGGGTCGTGATGTAGAAAGTTTCGCTCATTTAAATCAGGGTGATCGCACGTTCGTCGCGGAGGCCCACCCTTGCGCCAAGTACGCGCAAGAATGGGGCACCCCGCTGCACTCTTAGCGACTTCTTTACTTTTACTTTTGCAGATCCGCGAGCGCTGCCAGCACTTCGGCGCTGTGCTGACTCGGATTTACTTCGGTGAATACCTTCACAATTTTGCCGTCGGGATTGATGATGAAGGTGTGGCGGGCCGAGACCTGCGTCGTCCCAAAAGACATAACCGAGTTGTAGGTCGTCGACACTTTGTGGTCGACGTCGGCCAGCAACTTGAAGTTGAGGCCTTCCTTGGTGCAGAACTGTTTATGTGAGTCGGCGGTGTCGACGCTCACTCCGACGATCGCTGCATGTTTCTGCTCGTACTGCGCCTGGTCGCGCTGGAAGTTGTGAGCTTCGACGGTGCAGCCGCTCGTGAAATCCTTCGGATAGAAATACAGCACTACCCACTTGCCGCGAAAGTCTTTAAGGCTGACGGGCGTGCCTTCCTGGGAGTTAAGCGTAAATTCTGGCGCGGCGCTGCCGACGGCTGGAGTCGAGTCCGCAAACAGTGGCGTTAGAGCAAAGAGAGTCAGGCAAAGAGCAAGAATCGGTAGGCTTTTCACTGTGTCATTCTCCTCATAAAAGTCGTTGTGGTGCGATATTGTTGCGCAATATTGAACAGATGCGCGCTTGTAAGGTAGAGGTTCATGCCGTGGGTAGCTTCATTTTCGCACGCTTTATTTGTGCGCGCTTGCCAGGTACCGCTGGATTGCTTCCTGCATCACGTTGCGGAGCGGCACTTGCTTGGCTTCGGCCAGGGCCCGGCAGTCTTCATATTCGGGCGCGTAGTTAGAGACGCTGCCGTTCATGTTGGCGATCTTCATGCGCACGGGTCCCCAGGTTGTGTCGACTGTTTGCCAGCGTCGCGAGAGCGTCTGGCGCTGCTCGTCGCGGCGGCGAACGCCGAGAGTGGTGGTCTCCGAGAAGATGGTTTTGGTCAGGCGATTCGCGTCTTCTGTTTTTGCCAGGACAGTCAGCACCGCGCCGGGCCGGCTCTTTTTCATTTGCACCGGGACGCTGAAAACGTCGAGCGCGCCTTCGGCCAACAGGCGCTCCATGGCGTAGGCGAGGACTTGCGGGCTTAGATCGTCGAGGTTTGCTTCGAGGACGGTGATGGTTTCGTTCGCCAAGCCTTCAGTTGGAAGGCCAGCATTTGCCGGGCCAAGATGCGATTGAGTCTGCGAGGAACTCGCGGCCGGCGCGGGCATGGCTTCGCCGATGGTGAGGCGCAGCAGGTTCGGGTGGTTGGGAAAGTCTCGAGTTCCGGCGCCGTAGCCGGAGTGGTCGATCTTCATCGCCGGGAACGTGGCGAAGCGGCTGGCGAGGGTTTTCACGATGGCTGCGCCGGTTGGTGTCACCAGTTCGACCTGTGGTCCTGACGAATAGATTGGCGCATCTTTGAGCAACCGCAGCGTTGCGGGCGCCGGAACGGGAAGCGTGCCGTGGGCGCATTTTACGGTGCCGCTTCCGACGTTGAGGGGGGAGCAAATCCATTCGTCGACGGCTAGGGATTCAGCGCCGGCGGCGGCACACACGATGTCGACCATGGCGTCGATGGCTCCGACCTCGTGGAAATGCACGTGATCGATGCTGGTGCCGTGAATTTCGGCTTCGGCCTCGCCTAAAGCTACGAAGATTCGGATCGCCGTGGCTTTGGCGGTTGGGCTGATCGCGGATTTTTCGATAATCTCGCGAATCTCGGCCAGTCCGCGGGCGTGTTCGTGGTGAGTCGAGCCATGAACGTGACCAGCGGGTTCAGAGTGCGAATGGTCGTGTGAATGTTCGTGGGAATGCTTGTGACCGTCTCCGTGGGAATGAGCATCGATATGCTCGTGGCTATGGTCGTGTTTTTGCTCCCAGAAGGTCTCGCGCGGTAAGTCTTTTTCGCCGTTTGCGTAGACGTCGACTTTGGTGCCCGAAATTCCTCCGCGCTTTACTTTAGAAATCTCCAGCCTCGCGCCGATGTTAAGTGCGGCGACGGTGTCTTCCAGAAGTTTTGGCGATACTCCGGCATCGACCATGGCGCCCATGAACATGTCGCCACTGATCCCGGAAAAACAGTCTAGGTAGGCAATGCGCATCGTAGGAATTCAACGACAAGAAGCTCGGATTCTCATGATAGGGGCCGTCTCGCGGGTCCGTCAAACTCGCCGCCGATTACTAGTTTGTTAGAATCACTGTTTCTTCAATCATTTAGAGGACATCCTTGTATCGATATCTGGAACTGCGGCTGGTCGAACATCTGCGCGAATTTCTGCAGCGGACCTATGGCCTCGAAGCCGTCAATATCGTCGTCGAGCAGCCTCCGAAGATTGAATTCGGCGAGTATGCGCTACCCCTTGCTTTCGAATTGGCTCGGAAGTTGCGTAAGGCTCCACGAAAGATTGCGGAGGAAATTGTCGCCGGGATTGGGGCCATTCCGGGCTTCGCGAAATTTGAAGTTGCGGGGGCCGGGTATATCAACGTTCGCGTGAACCGAGCGGCGCTGGCAGCGGAGGTCGCCGTGGATCGTCGCCCTCCCGATGACATTCCCGCCGGTAAAGTCTTGGTTGAGCATTCGAGCATTAATCCCAACAAGGCTGCGCACATTGGGCATCTGCGAAACGCGATTCTGGGGGATACGTTTGTCCGGCTGCTGCGTTTTGCGGGGCGGGAAGTGGATGTGCAGAACTATATCGACAACACCGGGGTGCAGGTGGCGGATGTCGTCGTGGGATTTATGCATATTGAAAAGAAGTCGCGAGCCGAGATTGAGGCGCTGGCGGCTGGTCCGAGGTTCGATTATGTGTGCTGGGACGTTTATGCTCGCGTCTCCCATTGGTATGACGAGGACAAGGTCCACTTGCAAACGCGCGCAGCTACGCTGCATGCGATTGAAGAAGGGAATAACGAGACGGCGGCGATTGCAGATTTGATTTCGGTGGCGGTGCTTCGGCGGCATCTCGAGACCATGGAAAGGCTCGACATCGAGTACGACTTTTTGCCCCGCGAGAGCGAGATCCTGCACCTGCATTTTTGGGACGCCGCGTTTACAAAGCTCAAGGACGCCGGGGTGCTGACTTTTGAGGACTCAGGGAAGAACAAAGGATGCTGGGTGATGCGGAGGGCGGGGACAGCGGCAAAACCCTCAACGGCGGAGGGCACGGAGAGCACGGAGGAAGAGGAAAAACTTAGCGAGGAAGATCAGAAAGTCATCGTGCGTTCGAACGGGACCGTCGGCTACGTGGGTAAGGATATCGCTTATCACATGTGGAAGTTCGGGCTGCTCGGGAGGGATTTTGGATATCGGAAATTCTTCCGCTATCCAAACGACCACGAATGTTGGATCTCGACTACGCACGGAGAAAAAGATCATCCGCACTTCGGCGATGTCGCGGAGATTTATAACGTCATCGATGCGCGGCAATCGGAGGCGCAGAACACGGTGATTGAAGCGCTGCGTGCGTTGGGGCATGGTGAGGCTGCCGACCGGTACACGCATTTTTCCTATGAGATGGTTGCGCTGACTCCGCGCTGCGCGGCCGAGTTGGGGTACACGCTGAGTGAGGAAGACAAGGCGCGGTCGTGGATCGAAGTTTCCGGACGCAAGGGTTTCGGGGTGAAGGCGGACGATCTTCTGGATGCGCTAATCGCCGCGGCGAGAGGGGAAGTGGATGGGCGGCATCCCGAGTTGCGCGAAGAGGAGCGCGCGGGGATTGCTACGCAGGTCGCGATTGGGGCGCTTCGGTATTTCATGCTGAAATTCACCAAGCCTTCGGTGATTGCGTTCGATTTCAAGGACGCGCTTAGTTTTGAGGGCGACACCGGGCCTTACGCGCAGTACGCGGTGGTGCGGGCCTCTAATATTTTCCGCAAGGGTGGTTTCGACCCGGCTGTTTTTTGCGCGGACGCTGATGGCGGCGCGGGTTCGGCGTCGGGCAGCGCGGCGCGTATCTCGGCGGAGGCGTTTGCCGCATACCTGACGGGCGAATCGAGTGACGATATCTGGGAGCTGTGGCTGGCGGCGGCCAAGACTTCCTACATCGTTGCACAGTGCATCGCGACGACAGAACCTGCCTACCTCGCAAAGCACGCGTTTCAGCTTGCGCAGCTGTTTAACGCTTTTTACCATCGCTTTCCGATTTTGAGTGAGACCGATGAAGGGCGGAAGAAATTTCTGCTGACTACGGCGGCCGTCGTGCGCCGGGAGTTGATTCGCGCGCTGGCCACCATGGGGATCAGCGTTCCGCCGGTCATGTGAGGCGGTGTTGACAGCAGCACCATTACCGCCTGTGTCGAAAACCGGAACCGTATAAAATTTCTACGGTTCGTACCGTCATTGCCTTGGTGGAGCGAAGGACCGCTTCTTACAACCGATTTCCAAAGCACTGATATAGAATGGTTTATGGTTTTCGCTCGGGAATGCGGAATGGCATCCCCCGTGCATTACTAAAGACCGGGTCCGGCGCAGAGACTTTAAAAGGGGCCCGACGTGAATGGCAATTTCGCGCAATTTTCCCGGGCAAGGAGCCCTCAAGATGAATCCCACATCGTTGAAGTTGAAGCTGACCCTAACGCTGGCCGCAACCCTGGCCGCATCCATCGGATGTACAACCAAGAACTATGTTCGCGAACAGACCACGCCACTCATCAACAAAACGAATGAGCTGGATGATCTGACGGCGAAGAACTCGAAAGATATCAAGGACGTCGATCAGCGCGCGCAGGCCGGCATTCAGGCCGTGCAGGCGAAGGCGACGGAAGTCGACCAGAAGGCGTTGGCAGCGGGAAGCGAAGCCGATAAGGCTCAATTGTCCGCCAACGCCGCGACTCAGCGTGTGGACGTTTTGACCAACACGGTCGTCAATCTCGATAACTATCGTCCGGTGGTCGAGACCGCGGTGCATTTCGGATTCAACAAAGACAA
The DNA here is from genome assembly GCA_035308395.1 of Terriglobales bacterium. Classification (GTDB taxonomy): domain Bacteria; phylum Acidobacteriota; class Terriglobia; order Terriglobales; family Acidobacteriaceae; genus Acidiflorens. The sequence continues at coordinate 203,991 of DATGGT010000140.1, read as the reverse complement.
TCTCACCAAAGACGCCAAGGAAGCGATCGATCAGCTGGCCGCGAGCGTCGCTACGACCAAGGGATACATCATCACGGTCGAGGGCGCCACGGATTCTGTCGGCAGCTCGGAGTACAACTACGACTTGAGCCAGCGCCGCGCCAACGCCGTGATTCAGTATCTTGCGGCGGAGAAGAACGTTCCGGGCTACAAGATTTATCTGATCGGTCTCGGCAAAGATAAGCCGGTCGAGTCGAATAAGACTGCCGACGGGCGCGCGAAGAACCGTCGCGTGGACATTCGGCTGATGACCAACACCGGAGCGAACACCCCGGCGCAGACGCCGAGCACGACGAGCGGGACGGCGAGTTCGACTCCGCCATCTTTGTAAGATTCAACTTCACCCTCCTCCCCGGAGGTTTTGCTAACCAGGCTGCCCCGATGTGGGCGGCCTGATTTTTTTGGCGCCATATCCCATATCTGGTCCCGCACTACCCATACGCTCCAGCCGCGGGCAACTCCTCACAAGACCGTGGTATCGAACTGAAGAGTCGGCTTACAATTCGGTAAGGTCAGGAGAGCACAATGATCGCGATCCCACTTCTCGCGGCATTGCTTCTTGGAAGCCCGCAGGATGAGGCGGCGGATACTCCCGTTCCCGCTCCACCACCGACAGTCTTAAAAGCGCCGATCCAATTCACGCCCGAACAGCAAGAACAAATACGGCAGAAGAAAGAGCAATTCAGGATCAGCCACGAGCCGCAGCGGAGAGAGGCGGTGCGCATTAACGATCTTGCCGGCAACATTCACTCCGAAGCCGATGCGCGAAAACTGGTGGATGCCGTTGCCGAAGAGCTCACGCATCATAAGCACCTGTTTTGGGCTGCGGAGAAATACCGGCACCGGGTGGCACATGCGGAGTTTGAGTCCGTTTCCGATCCCTCCGGGCTCATTCCCGAAGAGCGGCTCGTCGATGTCTGGAACGAATACGCTCGCGAAATCGATGCGCCCGAAGAGGCCCTGATTACTTTGGCCGACTTGCACACCTTTCGTGCGGCAGACTTGCATTTCAGTCAGCACAACTGGCAGCTGGATGTGACGCAGTCGATTTGGTCAGTGCCGAATATCTATGCGCTCGACGCTGACGGAAATCTAGCGGATGGATGTCGAGCGCTTGAGGCCCTCAAGATTATCGTCGGCATGCACGATCAGTTTTTCAGAGTGCAGTTTGCCCGGCGCGCTCCCAAGCAGCAACCGGCGCAGGCCATTTCGACGAAGGCAAACTTATTCAAGAGCGGCGTCCTTCTTGCGAACACCACGTCACAGCCGGTGCATTCCGCGGCATACCAATATCAGCAGGAGCATGGCGTTCATGCCTACGATCAACTTGTCCGAAGATTGTTTGACGAGTTGTTGCCGCCGGAATGAGTTCGCCGAGGATTTCAAAGGCTTTGACCACGGAGGGCACAGAGGATCACGGAGGAAACCGACGATCATCAATGTCGATCTGTTGGACGTACTACACTAGAATAGTTACACGATGAATCGATTCACACTACTCGGATGTCTGGTAGTCCTTGCCGGCGCCGGCGCCCTTGCGCAACAGCCTTCGTCTTCTTCTCCTACTCCTGCCTCTTCTTCTCCGCAGCCTTCGGATCGCAGCCGCGAAGCCGAAGAGAGCTCCAGTCACGATACGCGCATCGACATTAGTGCTCCCAGGGACGATGCCAAAGATCACCCGGGCAGCAAGGACGCGGTTGGGGATCTTGAGGTGCCGGAAAACATCGACACCGGAGTGCAGGAGTTCCATCCCTGGAACCCGATGAAAGCGATCAAAGATATCGAGGTCGGAGATTTTTATTTCAAGAAGAAAAACTATAAAGCGGCGCTGGCCCGATATAAGGAAGCTCTTTATTACAAGGATGGCGATGCGGTGGCTAGTTTCCGCCTGGCTGTGTGTCAGGAGAAACTCGGAGATAAGGCCGAAGCCAGGAAGTATTACGAGCAGTATTTGAAAGTTCTGCCGCAGGGACCGTGGGCCAAGGATGCGCGGAGTTCGCTGGACAAGATGGCCAGCAAATGATGACGCTCGGCGGTTCTGAAGCGGTTATTTTTCTACCCGAGAAAACTCCCCTGAAGTGGCGTTAACGGCAACGCGTAGTTTCGCGGACTCTCGATCGGTGCCGTAGATCACGTGCCACAGGAGTTCGTTGGTGATGTGATTCCAGTCGAGGATATAGAAGACTGGGGTGGTCGGCTCTTGCTCCAACAACTTGTCTCCGCCATGTTGTTGGGCGACGGAGAAGGCTTTGTCGGTATCGGTTTTCAAAAACTGGACGTTAAAAATCTGGGTGCTGGAATTGGTCGGGCTGTAGGTGTCGTCCACGCCGTGCGAAATGTCGCCATTTGACCAGGTGAAAAATTTGGTCGAGCGCAATTTTGGCGAGGCGAAGCCGGCGCGCCATTCGGGCATTTTGCCGTCGCGTCCGGTTCCGGCCGCTCCGGGAGCCGAGTCCGCTAGATAGGGCTGCGCATCAGGCGCCCACAGACGGGCCGAGACATAGCATTTGAAGAAGGCGCTGCTGCCCGTGATGGATGTGGGAGCGGCCTTGGCGGTCTCTGACGCCGCTGGTTTGGCGGGTTCCGACGAGCAACCGGCTAGTAATCCCGATGCTAGAATTGCCGCGATTAGTTTTTTCATCGAATCATTCCTTGAATCGGAGAATCGGAATTTTTGAGGCCGACCGCGTCATCTCGCCCTTCGTGGCTCTAACAAGAGACTTCCTGTTCTGTTTTGTGGATGATTGTACTGAATCACTGTCATGCATTCCTATCTCGAACGACTGCGCCGGGAACTCGATGAAGCAACAGGCAGCGCGGATGCCGGCGCGCTGACGCAGCCTACGGACGGGAAGTGGACTCCGGCGCAGATCATCGAACACCTCCTTCTTACTTATAAAGGGACCAATGCGGGGCTCGCGAAATGTCTCGCTGCGGACGCTCCGCTGGCTAGACAGATCACGGTGAAGGATCGCGTCGGAATTCTGCTGGTGGTCGATCTTGGATACCTGCCGAATGGACGGAAGGCCCCGGAGCGTACGACTCCGAGAGGACTTCCGTTTCAAGAGGCGCGAACGGCTACGTTTTCTGAACTGGAGAAGATGGCATCGGGTCTGGACCAATGCGAGAGCCGCTTTGGCGCTCGGACAAGAATTCTTGACCACCCGATCCTCGGGCCGTTGACGGCGAATCAATGGCGCAAGTTTCATCTGGTCCACGGACGCCATCATGCGCTGCAGATTCGGGAGCGAATGAACACGTCGTGAGTTGCCGGCGACGCCTATTGGTTGCCCTTGTCTTTGTCTTGTTGCTCAATACCCGCCTTGTGCGCTTCTTCCTGCATCTGAGACAGCTCCTGACGGGCGGCGTCGAGGGCCTTCTGTTTCTCGTCAATACTGCTCTTGCTTTGTTCCTCTTCCTTGGTCCACGCCTCGGGATTGCGTAACCGGCTGGCGGGGTCGCTGGCGGCGACGGCGGCGCGTAGCCGATATTCACGCTGATCGATGTCGAGTTCGTGGTTCAGTGAGTCGACGTTCGCCTGCGCCTTTGCCAGTTTTTTCGTCCAATCGTCAACCACTTTCTGACGCTGGGCGGCGGCTACGTTCGGGTTGGCGAGGGTCGCTCGCGCGGCCTTTGCCGGGCTGACGTCGGCGGCTGGGGCTGGCCCAACCACGCTCAGAGTGCCACCGGTCGGGAGGTTGTCGTTGTCAAAAGTTCGGGTAGTGGAAGTGGGCTCGGTTTTGTTCTTGCGAACGGTGCGAGCGTAATCGCCGAGCGACTGGGCGGATGCTGCGCCGATGGCAAGAACAACAATGAGGAGCGGGGAGGCGAACTGTCTGATGTGCGTCATGTTCATTTCCTTTCGCAAGCCGCGATGATTGACGACCTGCCGTTGCCTTAAGTCAAGAACTCGTGGAAGCGCTGCGTGCGCCTCCGAGAAAACTGCCGATGGTGCGATCCAGTTGAGCCGCTTCGCGAGAAATGCCGTCGGCCAACTGACGGGCCAGTTCCCCATCGCGGCTGCAAACCAGTTGTTGTGCGTATCCGGCAATGGTGGTGAGAGAATGGCGCAGTCCGAGTGCCATCTCCGAGGAAATCTCCTGATGCATCCGCTGGTCGTGACGGATCCGCTCGATATCGGTTTTGTCCGTGATCACAAGTGTTGTGCCCATAAGAGTCGCGTCCTCCGCCAGAACTGGAGAGGCTGTGATCTCGAGGACTTGGCTTTCACCGTCGCGCCTTGCATAGTTCACGACTAGGCCGCGAACCGCGGCAGTCCCAGCCAAAGCGGGAGCCAAAGCTTTTTCGACGGTCAGTGTTGCTTCGGAACCCGGTTTCGACATCTTGCTTTCAGGGCGCAACGTTGCCGAACGGAAGAGATCGCCGACGTGCAGTCCTACGGGGGAAGCGAATCCTAGGAGATCGCGCGCGACGGCATTTGTCTGGCGGACAAGTCCACTAGAATTGAAGAACAAAACTCCGCACGAAAGATTTGCCAGGATGGTCGAACTCAGCGTGTCGGAGGCTTTCGCTTTTCGGCGCTCGGCGAGTTGCTGGCTCGAGAGTTCGTGCTTTTGCTGCTTCAGTTGCTGGATGACTGCATGATAAGCATGGACGGGCAAGCCTTCCGCCGTCAAAGGAGTGTGGTCGAGCGATTCGGATTCCATTACCAGATTCGTGCGCAGGCGACGGATCAGGAACAGCCCCAGGCCGAAGGCCAGCGCGGCCGCGAATAGCAACAGTCCCATGCGCATGATCATCGGATTAGCGAGCAGGTTCACAGAGCCCTCCAATACCAATGCAGGACAGCATTGCCGAACAGGAATGACAGGATCGCCATGGCGCCCAGGAAAACTCCGAACGGCATCTCGTAATAGCGGAGCGCGAGGCGCGCGGATTGCCAGGCACGCCGGCGAGCGTCATTTCCAGAAACCCCAGCAGAAGCCCCCACAGAACCACGCGACGACTTAGCGCGAGCCAGATTGCGGCGCATACGTTTGATCCAGACGGCGAGCACGGTGCTGAGACCGAAAAGCGACCCGGCCAGAGATGAGGCGAAAATAGTTAAGACAGTGAGCTTGGTTCCAAGGAATGCGCCGATCAAAGCCATTAGCTTGACGTCGCCGAAGCCCATGCCTTCGACTCCGCGGGCGCGCAGGTAGATCGCCGCGACTCCGTAAAGGAACGACGCGCCGATCACGGCTCCGAGCACTGAGTCGGCGAAGGACCAGATACGCCATGAAATGTCGCTGCTGACCGTGAGCGGCACCAGGCCGGGCATGATGCGGGATGCAAGATCATTGACCGGGACGAGCAGGCTAAAGGCGATTCCGATGACGATGCCGGGCAGCGTCATCGCGTCTGGCAACAGTTTCGTTTCGGCGTCAGTGAAGATCAGGCCCAGCAACAACCAGCCGAGGACAGCGCACTTCAGCGCAGCCAGGGTGAAACCGAAATGACTGTAACAGCCGAGAAAGAGCAGGCCGGTCAGCAGTTCGACGGCGAGGTAGCGGGGCGATATCGGCTGTTTGCATGCGCGGCATTTGCCACCGAGGATGAACCAACTCACCACGGGCAGGTTGTGATAGAGCGGGATCATGTCTCCGCAATGAGGGCACGCGGAGCGAGGCTTTACAACCGACTTGCCGAGGGGTAAACGGTAGACGCAGACATTCAGGAAGCTGCCAAAGCACAGCCCATAGGCGAAGATCGCGACTGCAATAAAGGTTTCCACCGTCGTTGGTTGGCGCAAAACTAGCTAAGTGCCCACAGTGTTTGGACTTGGGACGATTATAAGTCGCGGCAGCCGGGGCTTCTAAGTACGAAAGTCACTGTACCTCTGGGTCTCGCAAGTGATTGGGAATAATCACTTTTGTGGGCCCTGCACCATGACCTCGGCATGGCTCGGAAGGCGTCAGTTCGCAGCGTGGGCCGGTCGAGTCTTGGCGAACGGGATTGCCCCCAGTAGTAGAGCGACTCCGGGGAGAACAGCTCCCAGTAATACCGACATGGAAAAATACAGGAATTGAGGTTTGGCATAGACGAACTTGCCAGCGAACGTGAGGAAACCGACCAGGCCGGCCAGCGCAATGACTGGAAACAGGGCCGCGGCGAGGCAGACGCTCCGTTCGGCTCCGGCGCGCCGGGATAAATAAGCTCCAGCGGCACCGCATAGCGGCAGTAGCAAGAGCCAGGGGACGTAGGCCACAAAAGTTGCCCAGCCCCGCGCCACAAATTGAGGTTGTGATCCTGCCAATGTCGAGGCCGCCAGTGCGGCCATCGCCGTTGTCAGGCTGACCAACGACGGGAACCAAAACGACTTTGTGCGGGCGTTCAATGTCGGGGTTTTCTCGCTCTCGATGTCCTTCACGGAGTGAACCTTCACAGAGTGAACCTTCAGGAAAGGCGATGCGCCCAATGACAGGGCGAGGCCGGGAAGAACGATCCAGTTCAGCACGCCCCAAAACAGACCAAGCCATTGGCTGGGGGATGGATGACTCATCTTGGTGGCCAGGATGGTCCAGAGCGGGATCATCACGATCGAGGGAAATACCGCCGCAACAAAGGCTGTCCGCCGTTCGCCTCCTGCTCGACGGGACAGAAGGGCGGCGGCTGCGCCGAAAAGAGGCAGCGTGGCCAGCCAGATCAACTGGTAGATCAATGGGAGGCCTGCATGGCTCAACCGCATCCGCGTCTGCGGCGATGAGACGGCTCGCTGCAAGATCAACATCGCAGTCGCCGACCCCGCTAAGCTCACTAGACTGGGTATCCATAGTGTTCTTGTCCGGTTGTTCATCCCTGTACCTCCTCAGATATCTCGTCACAACGAATCTGTGCGTTTTAGCCAGCCGCGGACGGCATTGCTTGGAAGAACGGTCGAGAGACGAGGACTTGCACAATTTTGCTTGAGCCGACGCTCTTCCCGTAGCTAATTCTGGTCTCGGATCGGATGACTATAGGCCAGTGCGGTCGCACGATCGACTCACGAAAGTCACATAGCCGCCGACTCACGCCACCTGTGTGACTTGCTGTTGCTGGGGCAGGAAGATCAGGAACACCGTCCCGGTCGGGTGTCCGCCCGAGCGGCTTCGGACCCGAATCGATCCGCCGTGTTTTTGGACGATGCCGCGTGAGACCCATAATCCCAGGCCCGTGCCAGTGCCCTTTTTCGTGGTGTAGAACGGCTGAAAAATCTGTTCGAGATGGTCGCGGGGAATGCCGCTGCCGTTGTCGGCGACGATGATGCGGACGCCCTCGCGCCCAGTCGACCAGTCGCGACCCTTGGCGACACGAACCTGAAGAATGCTTTCTTCGGGTGTTACTTGAGGCTTTGCTTCAGACCTTGCTTCGGGCATGGCGTCGATCGCGTTGACGAGAAGGTTCGCCAATAATTGTCGTAGCTCGCCGGAAAAACCGCTGACACGGCAAGCGCCGTCGAAATCTCTGACGACCACGACATGCTTGCTCTGCAGCTTGCGAGAGTAGAGCTGCAAGACTTCATCCATGATGGCGGAAGGATTCATGGAGTCGGGGGAGTTGGTATCGCGGACAAATCCCAGAGTCTGTTGCGCGAGCTGTGCGACGCGCGCGACCTCTTGCTCGGCCAGGTTCAGATAGTCATCCGCGTGGCTCGGATCGTGGCGGACGAGATACAGCAAGTTGACGACCGCTTCGAGAGGATTATTGATCTCGTGGGCGATGGAAGCGGCGAGCCGCCCGGCAGTGGCGAGTTTTTCGGTGCGGCGGATGGCTTCTTCAGAGACTTTCTCGGCGGAAAGGTCACGCGCAATGGCCGAGGATCCTACAATTTTTCCTCGGGAGTTCTGCAGTGGGGTGATCGAGAGCATCACCGGCCAGCGTGTGCCGTCTTTGCGGACGCGCTCGGTGCGATAAGGGCCGACGTGGCCGCCGCTATTGAGGATTTCGCGGTTACGTTCCACTTCCAGATGGCGTTCGGGCGGCGCGAGACGAGTGACAGGCGAGCCTACTGCCTCTTCGGCGGTTAGGCCGTAGAGATGTTCGGCGGCGTTGTTCCAACTGGTGATAATGCCGTCGGGACTCGCGGAGTACATCGCGTCGCGGGAGTATTGCACGATGGCCGCCATTTCGCGGGCGGAGCGGTCGGCGCGCGATTCGGCAAGGCTCTTCTGCCGGGCCATGCTGGCGCCAAACATGGAGATGACCACAAAGACGGAGAGCCGTTCGAAATCGGCACTGGTCTGGATGCCGAAACTGAAATAGGGCGGAACGACGAAGAAATCCATGGCCATGACAGCGAGGAGAGAGGAGAACACCGCCGGGCCGAACCCGAGAAAACGCGTAGTGAAAAGAACGGCTGCCAGCAATATCGCAAAGGGATGGCGATGCAGGACCGGAGAAAAAGTCCAGAGGCAGAGCGCGACCCAAACAGCGAGCGCAGCTCCTCCGTAGCATAGCCACGTCGAATGCCGGTGGCGTGCGATCCAGCCCTTGAGATTGGCCCTGACTCCGTGCATTTTATTCAGCCAACATCGGTCACGAGTGGCGGCAAGGCAGAGAGGATGCTTCCTTCGTTCAGGAAACTGTAGCAGGGACTCGAGTGCGGGGCAAATGGCGAGGAATATCCATCCCGTCGGATCAACCTCGGCCTATTTGACTGGACGCGAACCGCTGATCAGGATATCCACCAGTCTTTTCGCGCTCTGCGGCCAATCGGGAGTGGAAGCCACATTTGAGACGCCGATGAGCGCGCGTAGTAGATCGAACGGATCGAGGTCCTTGCGGATGTCGCCGCTCTTGATAGCGCGCTTCACTAGCGCATCGATGGCTCCCTGAATCTGAGCTCGCGACCCTTCGTAGAGCTTCGAAGGGCCCCCAACAAACGTATTTAAGGCAGGGGCGATGATGTGCTTGGCAGCGATGTAATCGACGAACAGTAGCATCCATGCGCGCAACGCGGCGACTGGAGGCATTGTCTCGGAGAACTTCCTTTCGGCAGCGGCCAGCTTTTCCACCTCGCTGCGATACACCGCCTCGATCAGAGCATCGCGCGTCGGAAAGTGACGATACAGGGTTCCCGCTCCCACTCCCGCATCGCGGGCGATGTCATCCAGGCTGGTATTTGCGCCCGAGCGTGTGAACGCCTGCTTGGCGACTTCCAGAATGCGTTCGCGGTTCCGCTGGGCGTCGGTGCGGGGCTTTCGCCGGGTGGGTTCCGAAGGTTTCTTTGGCATAAAAAATCTTTGCAACCGGAGACATCCTCCGGTTATCTTATCTAGTGATTCGGAGACACCCTCCGTTTTATTAGATGCGGTGGCAAGTCGTCAAGACCCACGCGGCGGGCAAGCCTGCCGGTGCAGGAGGAAAAAATATGGCAACAGTACAGGAAATGACAACTACGTTTGGAGCGACCTCAACAACAGAAGATGTTTTGGCTGGAATCAATCTCACCGGGAAACGAATTCTGATAACCGGCGTTTCTGCCGGCCTCGGAGTTGAAACCGCGCGGTCTCTCGCGGCGCATGGAGCTCAGGTAATCGGCGCGGCGCGGGATCTGAACAAGGCGAAAACGGCAACCGCGCAAGTACGAAAGGATGCGGCTCCGAACGGCGGGAGCTTCGAGTTAACCGAGCTTGATCTGGCGAGCCTAAAGAGCGTTCGTGCCTGTGCCGATCGGCTGATGACAAGGGGTCAACCCTTCGACGTGGTCATCGCGAATGCGGGCGTGATGGCGACACCGTTTGGCCATACGGCGGACGGATTTGAGACGCAGTTCGGGACGAATCACCTGGGCCACTTTGTCCTGGCCAACCGGATTGCGTCGCTGATTCGGACCGGTGGGCGGCTTATCAACTTGTCTTCCGCAGGGCACCGTTATTCCGACGTCGACCTGCAAGACCCCAATTTTGAAAGCACTCCCTATGACCCCTTCGTTGCGTATGGACGTTCGAAGACCGCGAACATCCTATTTGCCGTTGCCTTCGACCAGCGGCATCGCGGACGCGGCGTGCGCGCGGCCGCAGTGCATCCGGGAGTCATCCAGACGGAACTAGGCCGCCACATGGACCCAGCACAATTACGGACGCTGGTCGACAACATTAAGCAGCAACTCTCGGCGGAAGGGAAGGCACCTTTCCAGTGGAAAACCATTCCTCAAGGCGCGGCCACTTCGGTGTGGTCTGGCGCCGTTGCTCGTGCCGAGGAGATCGGCGGGCAGTATTGCGAAAACTGCCACGTCGGCCGTGTCGTGCCGGACGACACCACGATCAGTGGCGTCAGTGAAGGAGTCCGTGGTTATGCACTCGATCTGAAAAATGCCGAGGCGCTCTGGAAAAAGAGCGAAGAACTCGTCGGCGAGTCTTTCTAAGTTCGCTGATTGCCGCGGATCGACATTGACGCAAGGATGGCAGTTCCCAGGTTAGCGCCCAAAGAACGGGCGCGAACCTGGGGCACCGTCGATTTCTCAAAGTTCGAAGGAGCAAACAGTAAGGAGTAAATATATGAAAATTTTTGTTACGGGAGCTACTGGATTCATCGGGTCCGCGGTCGTAAGAGAGTTGCTCGATGGTGGGAATCAGGTGCTCGGCTTGGCTCGTTCGGATGCGGGCGCCAAGTCGCTCACGGCTGCGGGCGCCGAGGTGCATCGAGGTGATCTTGAAGACCTGGAAAGCTTGCGCACTGGAGCGGCCAAGTCGGATGGAGTGATCCACGCTGCATTTATTCACGACTTTTCAAGATTCAAGGAAGTCTGTGAAGTCGATAAACTCGCCATCGAGACTATCGGCTCAACGCTCGCCGGTTCCGATCGTCCCTTGATCGTCAGCGCCGGGATCGGGCCTTTGAATCCAGGCCACCTGGCGACTGAAGACTTGAATCCCCAGGACAACTCACTCATGCCCCGCGTTTCAGAACAGGCCGCTATGGCGCTGCGCCCGCGGGGGGTGAGCGCTGCCGTGGTGCGCCTTCCGCAGGTCCACGACCCGGTCAAGCAGGGACTGGTCACTTATCTGATCAATTTGGCACGCGAGAAAGGCGTCTCTGCCTATGTTGGGGAAGGACTCAACCGTTGGTCGGCCGCGCATGTCCTCGATGTTGCCCGCCTCTACAGGCTCGCTCTCGAGAAACATGAGGCAGGCGCAAAGTATCACGCAGTCGGCGAGGAAGGAGTGCGGTTGCGGGACATCGCTGAAGTCATTGGCCGGGGCCTGAAGATTCCCGTCGTCTCGATCTCGCCCGATGAGGCGGCCGCTCATTTCGGATGGATGGCAATGTTCGCTAGTGTCGACATGCCGGCATCGAGCAAGCAAACGCAGAAGCTATTGGGATGGCGGCCGACCGGGCCTGGACTGATCGCCGACCTCGAACAAATGCAATATTTCGCAAACTGAATCGTCAACATAGGCAACGTTGGAGGTTTGGAATATATGAATCAATTAGTCCTTGATAAAGATAAAACAGATAAAACACCAAAGAATTACGATCCTGCTTGCGGCGACCGGATGACTATGGCTGAACGAGAGTTGGCGGCATTCGTCAGCGCAGCGACTGAGTCGTTCGGGCCAAGAATTGCACACCTCTGCGCCGAAGACTGGCTGCGTGAGTTGATGGCGAGAGAAGATCTGCCGACATCAGTTGGTCAATGGCGGCAGGTCACCGTCAAGGCTTTGGCGCGTCTGGCAAGCCGAGTAACACCGCCATCGAGTGCCATTGCGCGGACGCTCGCCTATCCTGGATAAATTCTTCAAGGCGCAGCGAATTTTTAGTCGTCTAGTGAGCGGTACGTTGTTTATCCTCGTTCTTTGCCTTTGCGCTGGAGGACAAGAATGACAGAAGACGAGGCTTGGAAGCTGGCTGAGCATTGGATCGCGTCCTGGAACGCTCATGACTTGAACGCGATCATGTCGCACTACGAAGAAACCATCGAGTTGACTTCTCCAGTCGCGGCCCGGCTGCTTGGGACCGATGGCAAGGTTGCCGGGAAAGCGAACTTGAGAGCCTACTTCCAGCGCGGGCTAGAGGCATACCCGAATCTTCGCTTCGAACTCGCCGACGTGCTCTGGGGGTTGCAATCCGTCGTCCTCTATTACAAGAATCAAAATGGGACGCGAACGGCAGAGTTCATGGAGCTTTCGCCGAGTGGAAAAGTGGCGCGAGTAGTGGCGAATTACGGTGGCAGCCGCGCCGTTTAGGAGGACATTTGTCGAACCTTTCTCAACTCTCACTGGGCACAGGCGCAGACGACGGGTTGGCGCTCGACCCAATGTCGCGGCCGCAATAGGGACAGAATTTGTCCGCGGGGCTTACGCCGCGCTGGCATTGCGGACAAATGGCGTTCAACCGGCATTGGCATTTTGGACAGAACCCGAATCCGGGTTGGACGATGGTGCCGCATTGAGGACAGTTCAAGGTGCGCGGCTTCCGTAGAACAAAATAGAGCACGATCCCTAGCGCGTGGGGAATGAAGGTGGCCAGCAGCGTCCAGAGAACCGGGCTCATGCCGCGCCGGCCAGCGTCTTTGTAAATGTAGCCGATGAGCAAAATGGCGCTAGCGACGAGAGTTCCTCCAAGGATTACGAGCGGGATGAGTATCGCCAGCCTGAAAAATGGATCTCCACTCATTTCGGTGTGACGCGCGAACAGCAGAGCTGCCACGGGTACGACATAGCCGAGAGCGGCGACCGCCCAAACCCACCGCGAAATGATGCGGACCTCGTCCGCGAAGCGTGTTGAAGTTTCGTTCTTGATTGGCATATTCAACCTCCCCTAAATCCGTTGCCCGTTCCCCGAATCGTTTCCGCTCGTCACTTATGACACCTCACTCGTGACCCTCATTCGTGATAGGAGCCGTTGTGATCCGCTAAACAAGTCCCGCGCGCCAGCAGAACAATTCCTGTAAAAACCGCGGGCAGCAGATAGAAAACAACAAAACCGCCTTCCCACACCGGCGAAGAAAGTCGCGCATGCTGGCCCATCCACTCCGATACGCGCCACAGAACGGCCGTCGAGATCACGGCCGAGAACGTCACGGCGGCGCAACAAATGAACACGACCCAGAGGCGTTCTTGATGGCGCTGCAACTCGATTGCTCGCTGGCGCACTCGCGTTTGTGTCGCAGATACGAGATTCCTCGTGGCCATGACCGGAATGCCACGCAGCGCGCTTATCGCCACCCGCGAATTTTCCTCGAACTCGCGGCACGCCAGGCAAGACTCCAGATGCGCGAACAGCCAGGATTGGTCGGCGTCGGAAATCTCTCTCGCGCCCGACGCTCCTTCCGCGCTGGCGATCATCATTCGCGCGCGTTCGTGAGGATCAGAATTCGTAAGATAAGCGTTCATAAGCGGGCTCCTTTCACCCACGGCTCGAGCGCGGTCAATCCGCGATAAATGCGCGATTTCACGGTGCCCAGAGGAGCGCCGGTTACAGCGGAGATTTCTTCGAGCGACATACCTTCCTGGAAACGAAGGACAAGACTTTCGCGGTATTCGCTGGCGATATGGAGCATCGCGGCGGAAATCTGCTCGTTCTGCTCGCGCTGCACAGTCGTATCGAATGCCGAAGGCTGGCCAGTCTCCGCGATTTCGAACGGGGCGGCGTCGTCGCTATCGGCCAGGGTGTTGAGACTCACGGGTTGCTTGCGGCGCATATGGTCGATCACAAGATTGCGCGCGATGGTGAAGAGCCATGTGCTGAACTCATGACGGCTGTCGTACTGGCGGCCGCGTTCTAAGACGCGGATCCAGGTCTCCTGGAAGATGTCCTCGGCCAGTTCGCGGCTTCTGGTCAGAGACAGGAGATAGCGCAGAAGGCGGTGCTGGTACTTTTCGATCAGATGGTCGAGCAGGTCGGGATCGCGGCGCGAGAGTCCACGTGCGATCTCGGTTTTATCGTCGACCATCGTATTCACGAAATAGCAGGCAGTGGCGTTCATGCTATCGATACATACGCAGGAACGGGAAAAAAAGACGCAAAGGGTGATCGGCTAGTTCTCTCGTTCGTAAGTTATTGATCGGAATGGCGAAACTAGGTGACCTAGCTGGGACCAGAGGTGCGGATTTTTACCACGGGGCACACGGAGAACCCGGGTACCGAACCAGTTCGTGATTGAAATTAGTCTTTGTGGAGGAACTTGTAGTCGAGGATCGAGGCCGCCAGCACGAACGCGTCGTCGGCATTCTCGACTGCGTCCTTGGTGCGGATCAGTCGTCCCTGACAGAGAACATTGCTGTTTTTCTGGCCTGAGATTTCTTCGGGCATTTCGAAAATCAGCTCGACCAGCGCGTTGGCGGGCAATTGCTGTGGACCGAAGAACATGACGCCAGACTGGCTGATGTTCTGGATCTTCCCTTCGTACCAGGTACTGAGATTTTTTCCGCGGTAGCGGACCGGTAGGCTCGAGCGCAAACGTCGGGCACGGGGCATCCAGGTGGGCTGCTTCTTGCCGGAGCGACGGCGGACGATGGTGGTGTCGGCGACGGGCTCGTCCACCTTGTCTCCACGACGCATGGACTTCCAGTCATACTGATACGCAGTCGCGCACACCAGGCAGACCTGGTAATACTCGCCGCTCGCCGCGCGGCGCGGCCAGGAAAATTCATGAGAACAGCGTCCAAGCATGAGAACGTCCATCAGTTTCTGCGGCATGTGACGACTAGGGCCCCCGTCGGAATCGGACACCTCCATCTTCCGACGGCAACGTCATTCTGGGTAGGTTACTTTCGTGCAAAGGCTCGTAGGCCTTATGCTTTCCCATATGCCGGGAGCAGTGAAATCGCGCATGGGATTCGTCATCGCCGGCGGCCGAAGCTCGCGCATGGGCGAGGACAAGGCGTTCGTGGAATTGGGTCGCGTTACCTTGCTGGAAAGAGCGCTGGCCGCTGTGCAAGCGGTGAGTGAGAGTGTAGCCATCGTCGGCGAGCCCGCCAAGTTCGAGAAATACGGAGTGTCGGTGCGGGACATATTTCCGGGGTGCGGGCCATTGGCGGGAATTCACGCCGCTCTTTTGCATTCGACGGCCGATTCGAATCTGATGCTCGCGGTGGACATGCCGTTTGTCAGCAGTGAGCTTCTTGAGTTGCTCTTTGAGATTGCGGCGAATGGTGATGCCGTGGTGACCGTGCCGCGCGTCCGGAATCGAACGCAGCCGCTATGCGCCGTCTATCGGCGAGACTTTGCTGGGGTTGCGGAGCAGGCGCTGCGGGCAGGGAAGTACAAAATCGACGCTGCATTTTCGGGGTTGACGGTACGTGTGATTGAAGAAAGTGAGTTGGCGGCCGCAGGTTTTCCGGAGAAATGTTTTTTTAACGTCAATACCCCAAAGGATCGCGCGGACGCCGCTGGTCAGCTGGCTTGACACGAAGAATTTCACTCCAAAGCTACTAAGACTTGAGCGGGGCTGGCATCTCGTGCCATTCTGTTGGGCATGGCGGCTTCGGGTACGCTGGCTCCCTATATCGAATTCAAGGACGTCTCCAAGGCGTTTGGGGATCGGGTCATTTTGCAGAACGTCAGCTTTGAAGTGCTCCCGGGAGAGATGGTCTGCATTCTGGGGCGCAGCGGCGTGGGCAAATCGGTATCGCTCCATCAGATCATGGGCTTTCTGAAGCCGGATTCGGGGCGGGTCATCGTCGCGGGGCAGGACATCACCGACTACAACGAAGCGCAACTGGAAGAGATTCGCAAGAAAGTGACAATGGTGTTTCAGAACGGAGCGTTGTTCGATTCGCTGACGGTTGGCGAAAATGTGGCGTTTCCACTCCGCGAAAAAAGAGAGCTTTCAGAAGAGCAGATTCTCCAGGTCGTCGATGGACTATTGGAAATGGTCGGCGTTGCCGCGATGCGCGATCTGCTGCCGTCCGATCTGTCGACGGGTATGAAGCGCTCGGTGGCTATCGCGCGCGCGCTGGCGGCGCAACCGGAGTGCGTGCTTTACGATGAGCCGACCACGATGGTCGATCCGATGATGGGAAATTTGCTTGGCGACCTGATCGCCAGGCTCAAGCTGCAATTGCACCTGACTTCCGTTGTGGTCACGCACGACATGCGTTTGGCAAAAAAGCTGGCAGACCGCATTGTTTTTCTCTACGAAGCGAAGGCTATTTTCTTTGGGCCTTACAAAGATATGGAAAAATCGACCGAGCCGATCATTCAGGAGTTTCTGGAACTAGATGAGTTGAAGTTGGGAGTTTAGATCTACGACTGAGTACAAGTCACTCGCCGCAACCACGAATCTCTGACTTAGAAACCCTGGCGAACCAGTTCTTCCACATTGAGCGCACTTTGGACCGGCGCGCCCTGCATCATCTTTTCAACATATTTTGCGATCAGGTCGGCTTCGAGGTTCACGGGGTCTCCCGGTTTTAGCGAGCCGAGGTTGGTCATCTCGACGGTGTGGGGGATGATGGCGACGGTGCAGCGATGGCCATCGAGTTTGGCGACGGTGAGGCTGATGCCTTCGATCGAGATCGAACCTTTGAAGACTGTGTATTTTTCAATTTCGGATGGCAGTTCGATTCGCAACCACCAGTTTTCGGAATTCGCGATGCGTTCGAGCGCGAGCAGTTTGCCGACTCCGTCGACGTGTCCCTGAACGATGTGGCCGCCGAAACGGCCGTTGGCCTGCATCGATAGTTCGAGATTTACTTTTGCGCCTGCCTGGATTCTGGAGAAAGAAGTTCGCGCCCAGGTTTCGGGCGCCAGGTCGGCCGCGAATGACGTTGGTCTGATGTCGATCGCAGTCAGGCACACGCCGCTGACGGAAACACTGTCGCCGGTGCGCAACTCTTTCGGAGTTTTGGTGGCTTCGACTGTGATGCAGCGATTCGAACCGTTTTGTTCGATTCTTACGACTTTACCGACTTCTTCGATGATTCCGGTGAACATTTCGTTCTCGCTCTCTACAACATTAATATTCACGATATTGCTATTGAAGATACCATCTTGAATTCGGGGCGGTTCAGGATGCCGTCGTGTACGGGTCCCGGAGATATCCCTCGACTGCGAAGTCTTCGCCGAAGCGGTGGAGTTCGAAGCGCTGCACGCACTGTGCTTTACCGTGGAGACTTTCGGCGATGAAGGGAACTGCTTCCGCTCCGAAAAACTTGGGAGCGTAATAGAGGAAGACTTTGTCGACCTCGCCTGAGGTGAGCGCTGCGCCGTTGACCAGCGATCCGCCTTCGATGAGGAGGCTGGTGATTTCCCGTTCTCCCAGACTCTTCACAATCGCGGCGAAGTCGGGGTGTCCTTCGGCGGCCGCGGCGACTTGTTGGACGCGCACGCCTTTGGATTCCAGCAACTTCTTGGTCGATTCGTCGCCGTTGGAACAGAGCACCAGAACGTCATTCTCTACGGTCTGGATGATTCGCGAATCGATGGGGATGCGGAGATAAGAATCAAGAATTACGCGCAACAGCTTGCGTCTGCGAGGCAAGCCGCTGCGATCGGTGAGCAAGGGATCATCTGCCATCACGGTGCCGACTCCGGCCATGATGGCGTCGTGTTGATGCCGGAGTTGCTGCACGTGGGCTCTGGCGACCTCGCCGGTGATCCAGTGGTAGCCGCGATGAGCGCCTTCGGTTGTAGCCATTGCGGCGCTTATTTCCGTCTCGCGTTCGGTGCCGGGTTTTTTGGCATCGGCGATTTTGCCGTCGAGGGTCATCGCCGACTTCAAGGTGACGAGCGGTTTGCCGGTTCGAATGTATTTCGCGAAGCTCTCGTTGAGCTTTTTTGCCTCGGCTTCGAATGCTCCGACTTCGACTTTGATTCCAGCCGCGCGAAGCTTGGCGAATCCTTGACCCGAGACTTGCGGGTTCGGATCCTGCATGGAGCAGACGACACGGCTGATTCCGGCAGCGATGACCGCATCCGCGCAGGGAGGTGTGCGTCCTTGATGAGAGCATGGTTCCAGATTGAGGTATAGGGTCGCACCACGAGCCCGTTCGAAGGCTTGTTCAAGGGCGAGGACCTCGGCGTGCTTGACGCCGTCGTAGGTGTGCGTCCCAGAACCAATTTCGCGTCCTGACGGATCTACGATCACGGCGCCTACCGCGGGATTCGGAGACACGAGGGCAAGGCCGGCTCGCGCTAGGTCCAGCGCCCGGCGCATACATTGTTCGTCTGAGGACGAGGCTAGCTTCACTCTTCATCCAGTTCCGCCACCGCGGCGCCACTCTTCCCGTGTGGAGGACGACGCAACGGGGCGGTGCGATAGGCATAGGGGTCTTCGGGTTCTGGCTTGCGACGAAATAGGAGCTTCAGTTGAGCGAGCAGTCTTCGCAGGTAAGAGAGCGAATTGAACTTTATCAGTCGCATTCTTCGCCTCCTTCTTGTTTTGCGGCCGAACGGGCGAGGCGCCCGCTACTCCATCACACGAACATTTCCGCGTTTACATTCCGCCTTTACTAGGCAAACAACGATTCTACAAACTCTTTGGGATCGAATGGCAACAGATCCCCCGCCTTCTCGCCGACGCCTACAAACCGCACCGGCAGCCCCAGTTCGCGCGAAATCGCGACGACCACGCCACCTTTGGCGGTTCCATCGAGTTTGGTCAGAACGATTCCAGTGACTCCGGCCGATTGCGTGAACTGCCGCGCCTGTTGTAATCCGTTTTGGCCGGTCGTGGCGTCCATGACTAACAAAGTTTCGTGCGGCGCGCCGGGCACGATTCGTTGCGCGGTGCGTTTCATTTTTTCGAGTTCCATCATCAGGTTTTGTTTGGTGTGGAGGCGTCCGGCGGTGTCGACGATCACGTAATCGGTCTTGCGAGTAGTTGCCGATTGCAGCGCGTCGAAGAGCACGGCGGAGGGATCGCCTCCGGCTTTCGTTTTGATCACTTCGGTTCCGGTGCGCTGTCCCCAGATTTCAAGCTGTTCAATCGCAGCTGCGCGGAAGGTGTCGGCTGCGCACATCAGCACGGTTTTTCCCTGCGCGCGAAATACCTGCGCTAGTTTTCCGATGGTGGTGGTTTTGCCGGCGCCGTTTACGCCGACCACCATGATCACTTCCGGAGTGCCATTTACTCTGGTCAGGGGTCTTGATGCTGTCGCTGTGAGGATCGCTAACAACTCTTCTTTTAGAAGCCGTTTCAGTTCGGTCACGTCTTTGATCTGTTTGCGGTCTGCCTTGTCGCGGAGCTTCTCGAGCACTTCCTGGGTCGTGGTCGTGCCGAGATCGGCGCCAATCAGAGTCGCTTCTAGATCGTCCAGCGTCGAGCGGTCGATTTCCTTGCCGATCGAGACCACATCATCGATGCGTTCAGCCAGATTCTCGCGGGTGCGCGAGACGGCCTCTTTCATGCGCTCGATAAAACTAGGTTTCTTTTCTTCGTCTAGGCTGCCGAAAAGAGTTTGAATCATGAGGTGCCCGACTCGATTATATAGGCGGGTGGAGTCACGAGTTGCGGACTACGAGCTGCGGCCCACGAGCTGCCGGCCACGCGCCGCGCGTAAACGGTTTCCTTCCAGCTTAGGTGCGGGTGGTTTCTACGGTGATCGGGTCGGGCGGCAGGGCTAGCGTCCGCGCGGGCACAACGATTTCTGGCGCGGGCGTCGGTGTCGTTGGCGTTGCCATTGGCAGTGGCTTGGGTATGCGGATGTCGCCACGATAATAGACGGCCATGAGCGCGGTTACCGCGCTTGGGTCCAGGCGCTGTCCCGAGAGATTCTCGATGATTTTGAAAGCATCGATGGGGTCGTGCGCTTTCTGATAAGGGCGGTTCGTCGTGAGCGCGTCGAACGTATCTGCAACCGCAATCACGCGGGCTAGCAACGGGATCTGATCGCCTTTGAGGCCATAGGGATATCCGCGGCCGTTGAGCGCTTCGTGGTGCAGTTCGATTCCGGGGAGCATTTCGCGTAACTGCGTCACCGGACGCAGAATGTTCGCGCCCTTGGTGGTGTGCGTCTTCATGATCTCGAATTCTTCCGGAGTCAGCGCGCCGGGTTTTTTCAGGATGCGGTCTTCGATGCCGATTTTGCCGACGTCGTGGAGTTGCGCCGAGATCCTCAGGATCTCGAGGAAGCCGGGATCGAGACCCATTTCGGTTGCGATCATCAGCGAATACTTTGTGACGCGATCGGAGTGGCCGCGGGTGTAGGGATCTTTTTCGTCGACCGCTCCCGAGAGCATCTGGATCGATCCCATGAAGAGCGCTTTGTTTTCTTCGGCGGCGCGCTTCAGGTCTTCGACAAATTGTTCGAGTTCTTCGGACATGGTGTTGAATGTGGTTGCCAGTTCGCCGATCTCGGTACGCGTCTTTACATGCACGCGCTGTGAAAAATCTCCTCGCGCAATGGCGCGGCTGGAGTGAGCGAGGGTTTGCAGCGGGCTCGTGATTCTGCGCGCCGAAAAAATGCTCAGACCCACGCTTACAAATACAGCGAGCCATGCTAACAGACGGCCAGTGCGCTGCATGTCATAGATGCCGCGATAGGCATCTTCCTGCGGTTTTTGTACGACGACCGCCCAGTCCAGCGAGGTTACAGGACTGTAGGTGCCGAGCATTTCGACTTTGTCTTTGCTGTTGTTCCCGCGAACAGTGAATTCGCGCGTCGCGGCAAGCTGCGCTTTCGATCCTTCGTCGACAAAGTTGCGGACGATATCGAAATGCGTCATCTCTTGACCGGTGGCGTATTGAGGGGTCGCGGCGGCGACGAGTCGTCCCTGGCTGTCGACGACGTAGGGCGTCAATCCGGTCATACTGACTTGCTGCAGTCGGCGGATGAGGTAATCCATGTCGACGACCGAGGCAATCATCCCCAAAAAGCGTTTGTCGTACATGATCGGCGAACTCACCAGCATTACGGTGTGTGCCGATTTTCCGCTGCCGACCATGAGCGTCTGTCCGCTATAAATACGGCCTTCGCGAGCGGCTTGAAAGGCGCGCTCCAATTCTCTTTGCAGAAAGGCGTCGGGCTCGATGCGTCCGGCCGAAACGCCTTTGGCGTCCGCGTTAAGCAGGGTGGCGTAGGCGATATCTTTCGACGACGACACAAAATTCTCGAGCATGGCCCGGAGTTCCGGCGTCGGCAGTTGCTGAGAACTGAGATCGTCTCCCCCAGTCGTCGACAACATCATGACCTGGACCGAGGAAGACAGGTTCGCCAGCATCATGCGCAACGACTCCTGATGCTGCGAGATGTCGTCCGCGAGCGAACGCGTCACGGTATTTTGCAGCAGCATTTCGTTGGTTTTCAGGCGCTCCCGGTTCATGTCCTCGATCTGAGCCGAGTAGAAATACATGGGGAGAACGCTGATCGCCAAGAGCACGCCAAGGATGACGTACAGCAGCGGGATGCGCGCGGGAATGGGCAACTTTAAGGGCAAAAGGCAGTCCTGTCGGCCCAAGCGCGGGGATTAGCTGGTCCGTTCTGCACCTATTCTAAGGTGGTGGGGCGCGGTGACCTCAGGTGCTCAAAGTACACCTGTCCGTTACCGAAGTACTCAGCCCCGTGTCACTGTGGTCTCAAGTGCTCGGGCCAGTTCTCAGTATGAACCGCCTTGCGTTCGCAGGGATTTAGGGCAACGCGTCAATAAACGGGTCTATAATGGTTGCCATCGCTTAGTCCCATTGGCTTGGGGTGCTCCATGAAGTGCTTCCGGGTTTCCTCCTTTTCATGTTCCTGCCGGTTCCTGACAATTCTTGTGGCTCTGTCTTCTGTTGCTCTCGCTGGGAGCAGCGCGCCCAGGATTTCCAAGGAGACGCGAGAGCAGATCGTCCATAGTTTCGATGAGGAACTGGTTTACATACGCGTGAGTTTTCCCATGGGGCAAACGGGGCTGAAACTCAGGAATGGAAACGTAAGCCCGAGTGGAACGGAACTGCAGCATTTGATGGCGCTGTGGGGGCCGGCGGCAAAACCTGGCGACCGGGCCCGTATCAGCGAAGTGACCATCAAAGACGATCACATCCGATTTGAGATTAACGGCGGCCCGATCAAAAAACAAAAGTGGTATCAACACATCCAGGTTCAAGGTGGGAATGGAGCGACTATCGCGCCCGGGGACTCGCAGGCCAATGCGCGCGGCTCGTTTGTCGATCTCTACTTCGATAAATATGTGCCGGATTTGACCGGGCCTGAGTTGAAAGACTTGCTGCGGCCAGTATTTGATTTCGATTCCAAGTCCGCTCTCGACGCATACCTTGAGACGGTTTCGCCGCAGATCAAAGAAGCGATCCAGAACCATCACGTGCTGGTCGGGATGAATCACGAGATGGTGATTTATGCCAAAGGGCGTCCGCCGAAGAAAGTGCGCGAGCGCGCGGACGACGTCGACTACGAAGAATGGATCTTTGGTGTGCCGCCGCAAGACGTGGACTTCGTGCGCTTTACGGGAGACGAAGTGGTTCGCGTCGAGACCATGAAGGTCGACGGGGAGAAGATTGTCCGGGTGGAAAAAGAAGTCGATGTGGGTGCACCGACCGTCGCCAAAAAGCAGGAGGAACGCCCGGCGACCGCTCCGACTTTACGTCGTCCAGGAGAGGAAATGCCGGCATCGACTCTGCCGACCTCGAACCGGCAGGATCCCGTCAGCTCTCCGACACCTCCGCCGACCGATCCGCACCCTGGACCGGACTGGGTTGGTGGGGATCGGGCCACCGAGTGACTGGCCATGGGACGATCGGCCATGTGATGATCAGCCATCTGAAAATCGCGTCAATAGATTTACACTAATAGTGTGAAGATTGCTCTCGGCCAGATTAATCCCACGGTGGGGGATTTTTCCGGCAATGCCGCCAAGATTATTCAATTTGCACAGCAAGCACGTGGTGCTGGCGCTGGCCTCATTCTTTTTCCCGAACTAGCGGTTTCTGGTTATCCTCCGCGCGACCTCGTCGAGCGGCCTTCGTTCATCGCGCGCAGTCGTGCGACCATCGAGAAAATCGCCGCCGAGACTCTGGGCATCGCCGTCATTTGCGGGACGGTCACTCCTGCCGAAGCCGACTCGGGTAAGAAAGTCATGAACTCCGCTGCGTTGCTGCGCGAGGGGCGAGTCGATTTCATCCAATCGAAGATGTTGTTGCCGACCTATGACGTCTTTGACGAGATGCGGAATTTTGCCCCCGCCAAGAGCCAGCAGTTGTTCAACTTTTGCGGCAACCAGATGGCCTTGACGATTTGTGAAGACGCATGGAACGACAAGCGCTTCTGGAATCGTCGGCTTTACATCATCGACCCAGTGGAAGAGCTGGTGAGAGCCGGCGGCAATTTTGTGCTCAACATTTCGGCTTCGCCGTTTTGGATGGGCAAGCGCGAACTGCGCCGCGACATGCTGACAGCGATCGCGCGCAATCAAAAAGTGCCGGTGGCGATGGTGAATCAGGTCGGGGGCAACGACAGTCTGGTTTTCGACGGATCGAGCGTCGTCATCGCGCCTGACGGACGGATCATCGCGCAGGGCAAGTCCTTCGAAGAAGACCTGATTTATTTCGATTCCGACACCCTTATCGGAGAAATGCATCCCCAGACCGTTGGCGAAGAGGCCAGCGCCTACGAGGCTCTGGTGCTCGGCACACGCGATTACGTTCACAAATGCGGTTTCCAGCGGGCGATCATCGGGCTGAGCGGAGGCATTGACTCCGCGCTGACAGCCTCAATTGCGGTCGATGCGCTCGGTCCGGAGAATATTGTCGGGGTGGGGATGCCTGGACCCTACTCGTCGGCTGGGTCGGTGAGTGACGCTCGAGAGCTGGTTGCGAATCTTAAGATTCGTTTCGAATTGCTCTCGATACAGGAGATCTATGAAGCGGCGCGGCAGACGCTGGCGCCGGTTTTTGCGGGTCTGCCGCAAGATGTGACCGAAGAAAATATTCAATCGCGCGCTCGCGGATTGCTGCTGATGGCGCTCTCAAACAAGTTTGGCGCGCTGGTGCTTTCGACCGGCAACAAGAGCGAGTTGGCCGTCGGATATTGCACTCTTTACGGTGATATGGTTGGCGGGCTGGCCGTGATTTCGGATGTGCCGAAGACGCTCGTTTATCGGCTCAGCGCGTATGTGAACTCGAAGCGGCCCGTGATTCCTCAGGCAACCATCGACAAAGCGCCATCGGCCGAATTGAGTCCGGACCAAAAAGACTCCGACTCGCTGCCGCCATACGATGTGCTCGATGCGATTCTCGAAGACTTCGTTGAGGATTCATCTTCGGCTGAACAGATCGCGCGAACCCATAATTACAACTTGGAGCTGGTGCAGCGCGTGATCCGGATGGTAGAGCGCAGCGAATATAAGCGACAACAAGCTGCTCCGGGGATCAAAATTTCCGCCAAGGCGTTTGGGTACGGGCGGAGGTTTCCGATTGCGGCCAAGTCGGAGTGACGGTTTAGTCTTGAACGGTTCCGGAAATGACAGCGCCCGTTGTTTTTGAAACAATCGAATTCCGACATCGAAAATTCCGATTCGTATTCCAACACCTATGACCATCGTCGAACGTTCCATCCTGATAGCTCTGCTGTTGTCTGGCATCGCCATAGCGCAATCGACGCCTACTCTCAAGGAGAGACCCTCGCCTCTCCCAAGCGAAGAGACCGTCAACTCGTTCCTGTTTCAGATGAAGGGATTCGAACCCACGATTACCTGGAAGGTGACGGACATCCGTCCCTCTGAGATCGCGGGACTGGCCGAGGTTTCGATCATCATGACTGGGCCGCAGGGCTCCAGTCCCACCAAGCTTCTGGTAAGCGCGGACGGCAAGTATGCGATCTCGGGCGACGTCTTTCCTTTTGGCGCGAAGCCATTTGAGGATGCCCGCGCGAAGTTGGAAAAAGGCGTGACCGGTCCAAGCAAGGGACCTGCGAAAGCGGCGGTGACGATCGTGGAGTTCAGCGATATGCAATGTCCGCATTGCCAAAAAGCAGCACCGGCGATTGAACAATTGCTTGGGCAGGAGCCCGAGGTTCGTTTTGTCTTTCAGAACTTTCCGCTGCCTGCGCATGATTGGGCGGACAAGGCTGCCGGATACGTGGACTGCGTGGGACGAAGTTCGAACGATGCCGTGTGGAAGTTTATTCAGAAAACCTTCGACGAACAGACAAATATCACGACGGCAAATGTCGACGAAAAACTGAAGGCCATCGCCACTGCCTCGGGTGTGAATGGCGACGAGGTCGCTGCCTGCGCGGTCAAGCCCGATACCAAGGCGAGAGTGGAGGCCTCGGTTGCGCTCGGCAAGGCGGTTGGCGTGACCGGAACGCCGACTCTATTTATCGAGGGCCGCAGCGTGCCCGGGGGGGCGCCGGTCGATGTGCTGAAAAAGATTGTGGATTTTCAGATCAGTCAGGGAAAAGGCGACAAGTAGAACCCTACTTCTATTTACCGATCCAGATTTCCTTCGCTTCGCCCCGCTCGGGGCCTCGAATCACATAGGGCGTAATCAGGATGAGCAGTTCGTCGTCTTCTTCCTGTTTCGAGACTTGCGACGCCAGGTTGCGGAAGCCCGGGATCTCTGAAAATCCTGGAAGACCGTCCAGGCTCCTCTGATCGCTTTGGTTGATCATGCCCGCGACCACTGCGGGTTCGCCTTCCTTGAGCAGAATTCCTCCCTTGTATTCACGATTGAGAATCGTCGGGATGCCGTTGGTGTTGGTGCTGCCCAGAGTGCGGAATTGGACTTCAAGTTCGAGGGCCACGTCCGAATTGTTGTGGACCAGGGGCTTGGCCTTGAGCGTGAGTCCTATGTCCTCGTAGTTGACCGATGGAACGGGCGCCGTGAAGGACTGATTTCCGATGGCTTGCGAGATCGCCGGATTATTGAAGACGGGGGCGAAACTGGCGTTGAGGATGGGATAGCGCGATCCCATCTTAAAAGTGGCGTCTTTCTGTTGGGCGGCGCGGAGACTCACATGATCGAGTTGGCGAACGGAGGTTTCGTTCATGGTCAGCGCGGCAGAAAGCTGATCCAGGCTGAGGCCAAAAAAAGTCAGTCCGCCGCCGAACGTTGCCAGCGGCTGGCTGAAGATTGAATTCTGCTGGCTTTGCAATTGGGCCAGAAGAGCGGAGATGGTCTGATTGCCGGCCTGATTGATGCCGCCCGAGGCGATCAGTTGGTTGATGACCTGCTGGATGTTTTGTCCGCCGAGAGCACCCAGAGCCGCGGCCGGAATGTTGAAAAGGTTGAACACGTTTGGAACGTGCAGCCCGATATTCCGCATGTAGGTGTGGCTGACCTGGTAGACCTTCAGGTCAAGCATCACTTCCGGGCGAACGCTGTCCAGTTGCCCGAGATATTCCGTCGCTGCCTCCAGCGAAGCCTTGGGCCCGCGCAGCGTAACCGTACTGGATGCAGCGTTGAGGCTCACGAGTTTGAACTCGAATAGCGTCTTCAGCGAGTTCACTAACTCGGTCAAATCCTGGGCTGAATTGCTGCTCGGAATGTAAAACGAGCGCAATCCCATCCGATCGAAAAGGCGATGGTTCTCGGGCGTGTCGGCGGAGGCAAATAGAACCCCATCTTCCAGAGCCACGCTAAAACTTTTCGTGACCGACGACGCGGCCTGCATCGCGGTGCCGAAATCGACGTCGTTCAGGTCGAAGCGTACGCGGCGGCTCGGGAACGTGTCGTCAAACACAACGGACAGTCCATAGCTGGTGGCGATCGCCGTTATCAGACCTCGCGAATCGCCGCGATAGCTAAAATCATGACGGCCATCGATCGGCTTCGGCGTGATCGCGTCGGCGCTCTCGACCAATTGCGGCGGGCTAGCTGTGCGCACGGGCAGCGGGCCGAGAGCGTCGAGCACGCGCTGCCGGGCGAATTCATTTTGCGGATCGAGATCGAGCGCGCTCCGGAATTCGGCCATGGCCTCGATCTGGCGGCCACGGTTCAGTTCATCGTTGCCGCGTTCGAGATGAAGTCCGGCAAGATGCTGCCGCGTCATTTCGCGGGCAGTCAGGTATTCGACGTTCCGCGGGACGAGGCGCGCGGCTTCTTCGAATTCGTAGAACGCCTGGTCGAGATTCTGGAGGTCGTCGTTATCGGAACTTCGGCCCGGACTTCGGCTCGAGGATTTTTCCAGCTTGACGCCGCGAGCGAATGCCTGCCGAGCGGCCTTTAAGTCGTTAGGAGAACCAACGCAAGCGGGCGCGCCTTTCGTGTTGGAGCAGAGCGAGGCCGGGGTGGTGGTCGGCGCGTCAGAGGCCCAACACGCTCCCGCGAGCACACAGATTCCGGCTGGCAACCATCGCATAGTAACTACTATAGAATGCCTCGCCGCCGGTGTCTTGCAAGCGAAATACTCGGAAGGGAACTACCGTCGTAACGAGGCCCTGGCTGCTGGCAAGCCATTTTCAGGCTGGCGGTTCCTGCCCAGTTACCGCAACATTAATCGTTCCACGCTGGTGGCGCGGCCGGTTTGGTTGCCGCAGTCGACCACGACCGCACAGAGGCGGACGTCGCCGTTAGCGGCTTCGAAGCGGGAGGGCATTCCGTTGAGGAATTTCTCGATGACCAATTCTTTTTTCACTCCGATGACGCTGTCGTAGGGGCCGGTCATGCCTACGTCCGTAATGTAGGCAGTGCCCTTAGGCAAAACGGTCTCGTCGGCGGTCGGAATGTGGGTGTGGGTGCCGACGACGGCGGTGGCGCGCCCGTCGAGATACCAGCCGAAGGCCACTTTTTCAGAGCTGGCCTCGGCGTGGAAGTCAACGAAGACGATGTTCGCTTTAATTTGTTCGAGAAGTTTGTCGACGTAGCGGAACGGGTCGTCGCTCGAACCCATGAAGACGCGCCCCTGCAGGTTGACAACAGCGTAGGCGACGCCGTTTTTCTGCCCCTCGTAAACGCCCCATCCGGGCAGCCCCTGAGAAAAGTTGGCCGGGCGCAGCAGGCGGCGCGCGGGGCTGTGTGGATTGCCATCGGCCATTTGGAAATATTCGATAATCTCGCGCTTGTCCCAAACGTGATTGCCGGTCGTCATGACATCGATGCCAAGATCGAAAAGCTCTTCGGCTAGCGGAGGCGTGATTCCGAACCCGGCGGCTGCGTTTTCACAGTTCGCAATGACGAGGTCGATGGAGTGTTGCTTGCGGATTTCTGGCAGACGGTCTCTAACGATCGTGCGGCCGGGACGGCCAAAAATGTCGCCGATAAAAAGAATTTTCAAGAGAGCAGATCTCAGGTGTCAGGTCTCAGGAACGTCGCGATTATTCTTGCACTTGTCCCTGGAATTCGATGGTATCACGCTGAAAAATCGGAACTCAGCTACTGGCTGGCGATTTCGGCAGTCTTCAGGAAATCGTAGTTCCCCGATGGATTGAGGGTTATGTTTTGTACGCGGCGGGTGTGAACCAGGACGTTGTCGAAGTACCACAGGTTGATCGAAGGGACATCATTCGCCAGAATTTCCTGGACCTCGGCGTAAAGCTGCTTGCGAATCTTCTGATCGGTTTCGCGTCGCGCTTGGTCGATCAGCGTATCCAATCTGGGATTGGAATAGAAGCTGCGATTTCTGCCCGCTGGGGGAAAATTGCGCGAATTGAAGGCCGCATCAAAAATGTCGGGGTCCTCGTTCCCCCCAATCCAGCGCAGGGAGTATAGCTGAAAAGCGCCGCTGGTGACATCGGCAAAGAACGTCGCGAATTCAAAGGTGCGAATGTCGAGCGCAATGCCCACGCTTCGCAGTTGCTGCTGCATCACGGCAACCATCAGACGCGTGTTCTCGTCGGTCGATGTTTTCATCGTAATGTGAAAACGTACGCCGTTGACCGCCGGATGGCCGGCGTTGTCGAGAAGTCGCCGGGCTTTTTCGGGATCGTAGTTGTAATGAGGCGCGTCATCGTTGTAGGCCCAGCTCTGCTGCGGCAAAATGCTGTACGCCGGCTGAACCTCGTCGCGCCATAAATACTGCATCATCGGTCGGCGGTCCAGAGCATAGCCGATGGCTTGACGTACTCGAACGTCGCTTAGGATCGGATCGCGCAAATTGAATGCCAAATATGCCAGCCGCGTACCGGCCCCACGTTGGACAACCAGCGATGGATAGCGCGCGAGAGTGACGATGGTATCCGGCGGCATAGGCGAATTGATGGTGAGGTCGGCACTGCCCTTCCTCAGTTCGAGAGCCTGCGTGTTGGCGTCGGGTACGACCGCGAAGCGCACCCGAGGCAGGCGGGTTTTTTCGCCCCAGTAGTTGTCGTTGCGCGCGAGGACCACTTCCTTGTCGGTTTCGGCGCTAACGAACTTGAAGGGTCCTGTCCCGATCGGTTGGCTCGTCATCTCGTCAAGCGCGCCATAAGGCACGATCCCGATCGCCCCTTCGGAGAGGTTCCACAGCAGGGCGGCGAAAGGCTCCTTCAGATGAAACACGACCGTGGCGTCGTCGGGAGTGTCGATGCGGTTCACGTAACGATACGTCGAGGTTTTCGTGCTGCGAATCTTACCCTGGAGCAGAGAGTCGAAAGTCCATTTCACATCGCGCGAGGTTAGCGGTTGTCTGTTGTGAAATTTCACTCCCTGATGAAGGTGGAAGATGTAGGTGAGCGGGTCTGGATTTTCCCAGCGTTCGGCGAGTCCCGGCTGTACGTTGAAATGTTCGTCACGCGTCAGCAGTGCGTCGAACAGGAGTTCGTCGATGCGCTCGGATTGTCCGTCGATGCCCACCCGCGGGTCGAGGTTGGTAGGACTGCTCTCAATGATCATGACCAGCGTCGAGCGGTCGAGCGGATGTGAGCAGGAGAGCAGAGGCGACAGGAAGCTCGCGGTCAGGATCACAAAGATTGCTCTCGGGAGCGATGCGAGGGGTCTAAACCTACGAGTTCTATGCATACGAGATCTACGCATACGAGATCTTCCCCAGGATCGCGGGACGCTTTGCCCCTGTTGCCGAGGGAACGTTCGAGGGACGCCGATGCCACGTCTCGTGGGCCAACAAGGCGAAGGCCAGAGCTTCTTTCGCATCAGACGGGACGCCGAACTCGTCGGAAAAGCGCAGCGCGATCCCGAGAGCGATCAGTTCTCCGTGCAGCATGGCCACGAGCGTCGGGTTCTTTGTTCCTCCGCCGGAAATGATCATTTCCTGAAAGCTCTGATTTCGTTTCAGGACGTGACGCTTAACTGCGTCGGCGATGGTGCGTGCGGTGAGAGCCGTCGCGGTTGCCACTACGTCGGGCTTGCTGGCGCCGCGGCAGAGTTGAAGAAAGCGGCTCACGTATTCGCGGCCGAATTCTTCGCGGCCGGCGGTTCGCGGCGGCTTTTGGCGGAAGAACGGCGCCCGTGCCAGTCGCGCAATGACGCCGTCGAGCGGGCGTCCCGAACCAGCGATTCGTCCGTCGCGGTCGTAGCGTTTGGCGAAGAGTTCTGCCATCACGCCGTCGATGATCATGTTGCCAGGGCCAGTGTCGAAGGCCGTGACCTGAAGGAGCGACGCGTTAGCGGGAATCGCGGTCAGGTTGGCGATTCCGCCGATGTTCTGTGCTATGCGGCCTATGCGCTCGTCGCGATAGAGAAGGTAGTCGAGAAAAGGCACGAGCGGCGCGCCTTTGCCGTCCGCGGCCATGTCAGCGGGACGAAAATCGGAAACGACCGGTACACCCAGCCGCGCAGCGATGATAGCGGCTTCCCCGGTCTGCCAAGTTACCGCCAACTTGCGGCCGAGAAATCTTGCAGCCGCTCCCTGGTGATAGAGGGTCTGTCCATGACAGCCGATGAGGTCGAGTTTTACGCGATGCTTGCGTGCTGTCTTTGCGACAGCCTCAGCGTAGAGTTCGCCAAGAAGAAAATTCAGCCGCGCCAGATCGGCCACGCGAGCCAGCTCCGCGTTCATCATTTCCAAAATCGCGCGGCGGACTCGGGTGGGGAAAGGATATTCCTCATGCGCAAGAAGCGTGTGGAGCGGGCGCCCGCGCCCGCTGGCCGGCATCCGCACGATGGCAACATTGATCCCGTCGGCGGAGGTGCCGCTCATGACTCCGGCGACGATCATGCGGCTCCCACTTCAGCTTTATCTTTGCTGGCCAGCGTTGCCAGCCTGACTTCTTCGCCGAATTCCCACAGACGGCGCGACAGGCGCTCGATTTTTTGGGGAGTCGGCGATGGCGTTCCTCGGCTGGTGAAAACGCGGCGCAGTTTCTTCCGGAGGGTTGTCCCGCGTTTTAAGGTCTCCGCCACTTGATTCGCAAACTTTCGATCCCGTTCGATTTCGTGGATGAGCGCCTCGTAGGCGCGCACGATCATTTCTTCATTGTGGCAGATCAAAGCGAGGTCCCCGCCCGCGCGGATGTGCTGGACGATCGTCTGTTCGATCGGAGCAAATTTGAGCACAGCTCCCATTTCCATGTCGTCAGAGACCACGAATCCATTGTAAGGAACCTTTTTTCGCAGGATGTCGGTGATCCATTTCTTCGACAACGAGGCGGGCGTCCGGTCTCCGGTAACTTGCGGGTAGGCGGCATGCGAGACCATGACGAAAGGCATGTTGTTGCGGAGAGCGCGGTAGGGATGGATATCCTCGACCCACATTTTCTTGAGCGGCTTGTCGATCACCGGCAGTTGATGATGGCTGTCGAGGTTGCCCTCGCCGAGTCCGGGGAAGTGCTTGCCGCAACCGAGGACTCCAGCATCGCGCAGGCCTTCGAGAAATGCGCGGGCGTAGCGGACGACCTGTTTCGGATCGTCCGAAACCGCGCGAGAACTCATGACGGAACGCGAAGCTTCGTGGGCCAAGTCGAGGACGGGAGCGAAATCCACGTTGAAGCCCAGAGCGCGACAGTTCTCGCCGATGATACGACCGTGTTTTTGATAGAGCTTGCGGTTGCCCGTGGCGAAGACTTCTGCGGGAGACGGCGCTGAGCCAATCACGTCTCGGAAACGGTCCACCGTGCCGCCTTCCAGGTCGACGCAGGTGAAAAGCGGCGTGGATACGTGCTTCTGGCAGTTACGGAGAAGAGCGTGCGTTTGCTTGGGGCTTGAGATGTTGCGGGCGAAGAGAATGACGCCTGCCGGCTGCATCTTTGTCAGCAGCGAAGTGAGGCGCGAAGAAAGTTCGGTGCCGTCGAAGCCGATGATTAGGAGTTGGCCGATCTCGAAATTAGCTTGGTTAGCTCTGGGCATTGCTAATCGATCTGCCTCTTCAACTCCGCCAACAAGTTTAGCGCCTCGAGCGGGGTCAGCCGGTTCAAATCGACTTCGCGAAGCTTTTCCAGCACTGGTTGCGAAAGCGGAGTGAAGATGGTGAGCTGCGTGGGACGGTCTGGCGGCGTTGAGGCGCCGGGGGTCAGATGATCGGAGAGGCGGCGCTCGGCTGATTCGTGTTCGGCCAGAACTTCGCGGGCGCGGATAACGACTTCGTTGGGCAGGCCTGCCAGCTTGGCGACTTCGATTCCGTAGCTGCGGTCGGCCGCGCCGGGTTCGACTCGGCGGAGAAAAACCACGCCGCCACCAGTTTCTTTCACCGACACGTGGTAATTCTTCACTCCGCTCAATTGTTCCGCTAACTCGGTGAGTTCGAAGTAGTGGGTCGCAAAAAGAGTCTTCGCGTGCACACGCGCGTGCAGATATTCGATGGCCGCCCACGCAATTGCCAATCCATCGTAAGTGGACGTTCCGCGGCCCACTTCATCTAAAAGGATCAGCGAGCGGGCGGTCGCAGTGTGCAAGATTGCCGCGGTTTCGGTCATCTCGACCATGAATGTTGATCGTCCTCGAGCCAGGTTGTCGCTCGCGCCGATGCGGGTGAAGACGCGATCGATGATGCCCATGCGGACGGAACGGGCCGGGACGAACGATCCCATCTGCGCCATGATCACGATCAGCGCAGCCTGGCGCAGGTAAGTGCTCTTGCCTCCCATGTTAGGCCCGGTGAGGACGATGATGTTTTGCGTCGCTCGAGTTGTGGACGAGTCCAGAAAAAGATCGTTCGGGACAAAGCGTTCGCTGCCTGCGGCCATTTCCTGTAGTTCGATCACAGGGTGGCGGCCTTCGACAATTTCGAGATCTCCATCGCCTTTATTTGTTTCGGGGTCGTTTTTCGCCGATTCCGCGAGCCCACGTTCGGCGAATTGCGGCCGGCAGTAGTTTCGCAACGCGGCGATGTGGGCGAGGCATCCGAGGACATCGACTTCGGCCAGCGCCAGCGCGGTTTGGCGAATGCGCTTGGCCTCGGCAGCGATTGCTGAACGCAGCTCGGCAAAAAGGCGGCGCTCGATTTCTACGATCTTTTCCTGAGCGTCCAGGATCTTCGATTCGTATTCCTTCAGTTCGGGAGTTGTGAAGCGCTCCGCGTTGACTAGCGTCTGCTTGCGTTCGTAATCGGCGGGCGAAAGGTGGAGGTTCGCCTTCGAAATCTCGATGTAGTAGCCGAATATGGAATTGAATTTCACCTTGAGCGACCCAATGCCGGTGCGCTCGCGCTCGCGGGTTTCAACTTGAGCCAGATATTGTTTAGAGTTGCGGCTCAGATCGCGCAGTTCGTCCAAATCTTTGTCGACTCCCGGCGCGATCACGCCTCCATCGCTCAAAGTCAGCGGCGGCTCGGGAACGAGCGTGCGATCGATCTTTTCGCGGAGGTCGGCGAGTTCGTCGATGATTGCGTAGAGTGTGCCGAGGCGCGAAGCGGGTAGGCCGCTCAATCCGGTTCGAACTTTGGGGATGCGCGCTAACGATGCGGCTAGAGCCAGCACGTCGCGTGGATTCGCGGTTTCGAGCGTGACGCGGCTTAGGAGACGCTCCAGATCGAGAATGCCGTCGAGAGCGCGGCGCAGTTCCTCCCGGCGCACGGTGTCTTTGAGTTGCACTTCTATCGAATCCAGGCGGCCGTTGATCTCGGCTGGATCGAGCGAGGGACGCAACATCCATGTGCGCAGCAGGCGCTTGCCCATCGGTGTGACGGTTGCGTCCATGCAGCGGAAGAGAGTGACTCCGGCGTCGGTGCCGGCGAAAAGAGGCTCGATCAGCTCGAGGTTGCGGACGGTCACGGCGTCGAGGACGAGGCAATTCTGTCGCTCGTAGAATCCGATGCGGTCGACATGGTCGAGCGTGCCGCGCTGGGTGGAGCGAATGTAATAAAGGATTGCGCCGGCGGCTGAAGCGGCCGCAGGTTTTTCGGAGAGGCCAAAGCCTTCGAGCGAGATAACTCCGAAGTGGTTTTCGAGGAGCGGGATGGCGTGGTCGGGAGCGAAGATCCAGTCGTCGAGGGGAGTCTCGGCCCACCCCGCGCCGGATAGCCGTGGATGCGGTGAGGTCGGAGCTTCGCTCCGATTGATCGAAGGGATAGGCGGGGCGCTCGACATCACACGGGCGTTTTCCTGTCCGATAGCCCGATCCAGCAACGGGGCTGAAGACCTGTATAACATCTCTTTTGGACGCAACTGTTCAAGTTCTTCTTGAATGCGGCGACCGGCGGATTCTCCTGTGAACTCGGTAGCGCGAAACTCGCCGGTCGATAGATCGAGAGCGGCAAAACCTACGCGGTCTTGCACCGTGGCGACGGCGGCGAGGAAGTTATTCTCTTCGGCATTCAACGACGAATCGGCGGCCGTGCCAGGGGTGACGACGCGCGTTACTTCGCGGCGAACGAGCTTTGTAGCCACGCGCGCATCCTCGACCTGTTCGCAGACTGCTACCTTGAATCCGCGGCGGATGAGCTTTGAGATGTAGCCTTCGGCGGCATGGTAGGGGACGCCGCACATGGGGATGGCCATGCCTTTTTCTTTGTTGCGCGAGGTCAACGTGATCTGGAGTTCGCGCGCGGCCAGAATGGCGTCATCAAAGAAGAGTTCGTAGAAATCGCCGAGCCGGAAGAAGAGCAACGCGTTGGGGTGCTCCTTCTTGATGACACTGTATTGCCGCATCAGGGGCGTCGAAGGCTCGGACATAGAGGAGTTGATAATTTTGTAATCTCTAATCTGGTAATTTGCAATCGCACGACAAGAAACAAGAAGCACTGAGTCATTGAAAACCAATACCTCAGTGCGTCAATGACTCAATGGCTTAATGTTCTAATGTTTTCAATCGATTTGACTCCGACCTCTCGTTTTGTTCTTCTTACTGCCATGGAACTGCGCAAAGATCCGATCACGCGGTCGTGGGTGATTACTGGCGACGACGTTGCGGAGACAAAACAGCGGTCGTCAGCGTGCCCTTTTTGTGGCCCGGCGGCGGACCCGTTGCAAGTCATTGCCAATATGCCGGGAGTGGATGGCGCGGCATGGTCGGCGCGCTCTGTGGTCCATCCCCATGCGCTTTATCACATCGAAGGCGAGGCGGCGCGGCGGGGCGATGGGCTTTATGACCGCATGGGATCGGTCGGAGCACACGAAGTTTTGCTGGAAAATCCACGGCACGATGGCCACATCTGGAATGCCAAGGACATCGAGGTCGAGCAGTTCCTGCGGCTGGCCGCGCAGCGAATTCAGGATTTGAAACGCGACAGCCGGTTTAAGTACATCAGTATTTTCAAGAATCATGGCGAGGCGGCGGGAGAGGAATTCAATCATCCCACCTCGCAGCTGACGGCGACCATTTTTGTGCCTCGGCGCGTCTTGTATGAGCTGCGGGCTGGGCGTGAATATTTTGAGAGCAAAGAGCGCTGCGTTTTCTGCGACATTCTGGCGCAGGAGGAGCGCCAGGGGTTGCGCATCGTTGAAACGCGCGGCGACTATGTAGCGTTTTGCCCCTACGCTCCGCGGGTTCCCTATGAAACGTGGATCATGCCACGCAGCCATGAGGCTTCTTTTGAGCGTACGGGTTCGTCGCGCGTGGGGAGTTTGACCGATTTGGCCGGGTTGCTGCGGCGCACGCTACAGCGTATTCGCACGGTGACCGAGGCGTTTCATCTTGTGCTCCATACTTCGCCGAACAGCCAGCATCCTTCGGCTACGCTTGGTTACTGGAAGACGCTGGACGACGATTATCACTGGCACATCGAGATTCTGCCGATCCTTGAGGCTAAGGCGCGGTCGTACACCTTCAAGGAAGTCTATTATTCTCCGGTGACGTCGGAGACGGCGGTGAAGCGGCTGCGCAAGGCGGAGATCTAGTGGGGCGGAGATCTGGCGGAGATCTAGTGACGAGAGCGGGGCCGAATCGGGTGCGACGGCTGAACGCGATTGCTGCTCGTTTCTGCTTTTTGAGCGCCGTCTTTTTTCTGGCAGTCGCCGCATCAGCACAGACTTTTGCGCCTTCGCTTACCGAGAAACAGGAAGCTCTCTGGGCGAAGCTCGAGAAATCCATTCTTGACGTCGACCGCAACCTCGACGGCGTGATGGGCGTGGCCATCGTCGATCTCACCGACGGCCACAAGTATTCGCTGCACGCAAATGACGTTTTCCCGCAGGCGAGTTCGATCAAGATTTGCGTCCTCGCGGAACTTTACCGGCAGGTGCAGCAGGGGAAGCTGAAGCTGACGGACCTTTATACGGTCAGCGCGGCCGATCTGGTGCAGGATAGTGACATCATGGGCGGCCTCACGCCCGGCGTGACGAAGATTACGCTGCGCGATCTGGCTACGATGATGGTTGCAGTCAGCGATAATTCCGCGACCAACGTTTTGATCGATCGCGTTGGGATGGACAACGTGAATGCCTTCCTCGCCGCTCAGGGTCTGCGCGAGACAAAGCTCCGGCGCAAAATGATGGACCTGAAGGCTGCGTCCGAGGGGCGTGAAAATGTCTCAACACCGAACGAGATGGCGAGCCTGCTGCAGGCTCTCTATCGCGGCGAGATTCTAAATAAGGAAATGACCGCCGATTTCTTCAAGGTGCTCTCCACTCACAAAGACAGCTGGATTCCACGCGATCTGCCGGACGACTTGAAAGTCGCCAACAAACCGGGCGCGCTTGAGGGCGTTCGCAATGATTCGGGCGTGGTATTTGTGGACAAGCGTCCTTATATTCTGTGCGTCATGACTACATATCTGCATCGCGAACGCGACGGGGAACAAGCGATCAGCGCCATCTCACTCGCTGCCTGGAGGATGTTTGATCGCATGGCGCGGGCCAGCGAGTATGGCCGAGTGATTTCGCCAGGTAATAGCAGCAGATAATAGCAATCAGCTGCCCCAGCCAGCGACGAATGACCAACGGCGACCGACCAGCGACTAACGACCAACGACCAAAGACGCCTTGAGCTGCCATGTGACCCACATCACAAACCCCTGTGACGCCCTCCGTTTCCGCGCATTCCCGCTGCACGGCAAACTATAATCACTCGGGCAGGGTGGAGATGTACCGAACCGGCCTGTGGAAGCATTCATTCAATGATGACTCTGATCTGGCTACGGGTGGCGCTGGTTTTTTATGCTGCGGGATTGCTTTATGCCTTGGTCGCGCTCACGCGCACCTCGGAAATCCTCAGCAAAGTGGCGCTCCACGCTTCGTATCTCGGGATGGTCTTTCATTTCGTCTCGCTGACTGAGGCGGTCGTACAGAACGGCCAGCTGGCTTCCGCTTCGGTTCACAACTCGGAGTCACTGCTGGCTTTCCTGATCATGGTCGTCTTCATGCTCGCGTACCTGATTTACAAGACGACTACCCCCGGAATCGTAATTTTCCCGCTGGTTTTTCTACTGACTTTTGTCGCTTCGACTGGGCAGCAACCGCTGATTTTGACGTCCGACGTAGTCAAGAAGGGCTGGCTGGCCGTGCACATCCTGATGATTTTCACGGGATATGCAGCTTTATTTCTCAGCTTTGGCGCCAGCATTCTCTATCTTTTGCAGGAACGCGCGCTGAAATCTAAGAGCCCGAGCGGCGTGTTCTCGCGGCTCCCTTCGTTACAGGTGATTGACGACATAGGTTACCGGGCGCTCATGCTGGGCTTCCCGTTCATGACGCTTGGTCTGATAGCCGGCATTGTCGTGGCAGAGTCGACTTACGGACGCCTCGATTTCTTTGATCCCAAAATTTTGCTTTCCGTGCTGATGTGGGCGGTTTATCTGCTGATGGTGTTTACGCGGTTGAACGCGGGATGGCGCGGACGGCGCGCGGCCACTTTGGCGAGTGTGGCCTTTGCCGCAGCCGTGGTGGCTTGGATTGCGAACTACTTTAGCGGGATGCACAGGTTTATTGCCTCATGAGATTCCAACTCATCGGCGTGAATCACAAGACGGCTCCGGTCGAGGTGCGCGAGCGCCTCGCGATTCCGGAATCGCGCTTGCCCGAAGCGTGCAAACGACTGTCGGAGCATTCCGCTGTGGCCGAGGGCATGATCGTATCGACTTGTAACCGGGTTGAATTCATCGCGCACATGAAGAATGGCACTGGCGATCTGCGCGAGTTTATGGCCGAATTCTTCGAAACCGATCTCAGTCAGTTCGAGAGCCATCTTTATGAATTTCGCGAGGATGAGGCGATCCGCCACATCTTCCGCGTCGCCTCCAGTCTCGATTCGATGGTGGTCGGCGAGCCGCAGATTCTAGGGCAGGTCAAGGAAGCCTA
This sequence comes from Terriglobales bacterium, assembly GCA_035308395.1. GTDB lineage: Bacteria > Acidobacteriota > Terriglobia > Terriglobales > Acidobacteriaceae > Acidiflorens. The sequence continues at coordinate 165,609 of DATGGT010000140.1, read as the reverse complement.
CGCCACCGCGCGCGCGGTGGGAGCAGTTCGGGCACAGCTTGATCAATTGTTGACGCGGGCGTTTGCGGTGGCGAAACGAGTCCGGACCGAAACTGCCGTGGGATCGTCGTCGGTGTCGATTGCCTCGGTTGCCGTCGAACTCGCGCAGAAGATCTTTGGAAGTTTGAACGGCAAGAGCGTGTACCTGGTTGGCGCCGGCAAGATGAGCGAGTTGGCGGCGCGGCATTTGCTCGCGCATGGCGCCTCGTCTCTTTTTGTCGCCAATCGGACCTATGATCGGGCAATTCGTCTCGCGCAGAAATTTGATGGACAGGCGATTGAGTTTAGCCGGCTTTATGAGACCTGCGATCGCGCCGACATCGTGATTACTTCGACCGGCTCCCCGCATTTTATTTTCCGTCCCGAACACGGCGAGAAGTTGATGGCGCTGCGCAAGAACAAGCCCATGTTCTTTATTGATATTGCCGTTCCGCGAGATGTTGATCCAGCGCTGAACAAGGTGGATGGCATTTTCGTCTATGACATCGACGATTTGCAGCAGGCGGTCAGTTCGCATGTCGCCGATCGAAAGAAAGAAGCGGAAAAAGCCGAGGCGATCGTCAACGGCGAGGTTGAGAAGTTTCATATCCGGCTGCAGACGCTTGATGTCGTTCCGACCATTGTCAGCCTGCAAGATCACCTGGAAACCATTCGGCAGGCCGAGATTGACCGGGTGCGTGGCCGGTTGGGTTCCATGACCACCGATCAGGAGATGGCCGTCGAGGCTTTGACCCGCGGTATTGTCAACAAGATCATGCACACCCCGATCAGCACGCTCAAAACGGCGGCGCGCGATCCGGAATCGACGACCGTGATCGAGTTGGTGCGGAGGCTGTTCAATCTGCACGAGGAGCAGAACGGCGATCTGCACGACGAAGTCAGGCGCCAAGACAGCGCCGAAGACAAAGAGAAGACCGTCGCCGAGACGAAGACCGCGACGAAGACGAAGACTGGACTCGAACACTAATGGCGCTCCTACGTATCGGCTCTCGCGGATCACAGCTCGCTCTCTGGCAGGCGCACCACATTTCTGACCTGCTGCGCGCTCAGGGACACACCGTCGAACTCGAAATCATCAAGACCACAGGCGACAAGATCACCGACGTTGCGCTGGCCAAGGTCGGTACCAAGGGCATGTTCACGAAAGAAATCGAAGAAGCCCTGCTGGAGAAGCGGGTCGATCTAGCGGTGCACAGCCTAAAAGACCTGCCGACGGAACTAGCCGCAGATTTCGAAATCGCCGCCATCACCACCCGCGAGAATCCACGCGACGTTTTTTGTTCCGTGAACTACTGTGGAATTGAAGCGTTGCCGCCGCGGGCGAATGTTGGCACCAGCAGTCTGCGTCGCCAGGCGCAGTTGATGGCGATACGGCCCGATCTTCAGATTCATCCGCTCCGGGGCAACGTGGACACGCGGCTGCGCAAGCTTGAGGCGGGCGAATACGATGCCATTATTCTGGCGGCGGCTGGATTGAATCGCCTGGGTAAGACGCAGCTTGTGCGGCAAGTGATTTCGGCGGAGGTCATGACTCCGGCGGCCGGACAAGGCGCGCTCGCGATTGAGATCCGGCGCGGCGATACCGCGACGCGAGCGCTGCTCGCCTTCCTGGACGATGCAGCCTCTCGGGCGACGACTACATGCGAGCGGGCGCTGCTCAATAAACTTGGCGGCGGATGCCAGGTTCCGATCGGAGCATTCGCTGAAGTGAAGGCAGGGCGCGTTCATCTGAACGGGTTGGTGGCACATCCTGACGGAACGAGAGTCTTGCGCGAGGCGCGGGAAGGTGACGATCCGATCCGTCTTGGAGAAGAAGTTGGCGAAACTCTGCTGCGGCGAGGCGGCGATGTTATTCTCGAAGAAGTTTATGGTGAAGGGTTTGCATTGCCCCAACAGCCATGAAAGACGCTGTCAGCCGTCAGCTCTCAGCTGTCAACGGCTGACATCCGAAAGCCGCCCATCGAATAATGCGAATGCCTAACGAAAAATACCCCTTGGCACAAACACGAATTCTGGTCGGACGCGCGCGCCATCAGGCGGGCAGTCTCTCCTCAAGCTTGCGCAGTTTGGGCGCGGCGGTGATCGAAATTCCGTTTATTGAGATCCGGAAGCCGAAGTCTTTCGAGGCTCTCGACGCTGCCTTGAAAAATATTAAGACTTACGACTGGCTCATCCTCACCAGCGCCAATGGCGTCGAAGCTATGTGGGACCGGTTGCGCAAGCTGCGCATCCCGCGCACCAAGCTCAAGCATCTCCAGATTGCCGCGATCGGACCGGCGACCAAGAAGGCCATTGTGAAACACGGCCTGAAAGTAAAAATGGTTCCCGAAGAGTACGTTGCCGAGTCGGTGGTGAAGGGGTTGCGCGACAAAGTCAACGGAAAGCGGGTCGTGCTGATACGGGCGAAAGTCGCGCGTGATGTGATTCCTGAAGACCTGCGTGCCGCCGGAGCGCACGTCGACGTGGTTGAGGCCTACGAGACGGTGGTGCCTGAGAAATCGCGGACACGGCTGCGTGCTTTGTTGAAATCAACTAGCCGTCCCCACATTGTGACCTTTACAAGTTCGTCGACGGCTAAGAATTTTGCCGAGTTGCTAGGCAATCGCAAAGTGGCTGCCCTGGACCGGGTTCAGTTTGCATCGATTGGTCCGGTGACTTCGGCGACGCTACGTGAGCTACAGATGCCGGTGGCCATTGAGGCGCGCGAGTTCACGATGGGCGGGCTGATTCGCGCGATTGTGTTGGCACGCTACGCGGAAGCTTCCTAGCGGCCCGCGGGTAATCTCGCAACATCTACGGGGCTTTGGCGCTGGAGACTCCGCGCTGGGGATCAATCGCATCCAGATAGGACTGCATACGGTCCTTGATGTCGGGAGGCATGCCAGTAAACTCGATGCCGTTGCCGACGCCGGGGTCGCAAGTGCGGACTACGGCCGTGATTTTGATGTGCTCCGAATCGAGCCAGAAGTCGAGACGCAGCACGGTTCCGAGCGGGAACGGCAGCATGTTTTCGACGTAGCATCCATTGCCGCTGACATCGGTTGCGGCGATGCGGCTGGGCGCGTTGACGCGCTCGTCGCGAATCTCAATCGGAAACGAAATTTTGTGCCGGAACCACCGGCGGCGGTTAGAACCGGAGATGGTTACGGTCGCGCCATCCATCGGCAGATAGCTTTTCCAGGGGCACTCTTGACCCGACACCAGCTTCACCCCAACCTGGTGTTTCCTGCCCGGGCCGATATTCATCACCCAGATCACCGTGCAGCGGGTCTTTCTTTCCTCGCACTGCACGCCGACGACATCGCCAACTTTCAATTCGTTTTCAACGCCAGAAATCAGGGCTCCCTCGGAGCTGATGTTCTGAGCGCGCGCATGTTGCGAGAAAGGGCGTCCCTCGGCCGTCATTCCCCAGAGCCGGACGGGGAGGTCGACGCTGAGGCGCGGTTCGGTAGGATGGTCAACCATGCGGTTATCTCTATCTTTGATCCTTACCCTTGCAACCGGATCATGCCACTGACACTGTCGATGATAACGCCGCCCGCCAGCGCGGTGGTATTACAAAGTGCACCGGGACAGTAACGAGCGCAGCACTACTTTCGGAACCTTCTCCGGCGAACCGGCCATTCGCACCCGCTTTAGGCAGATAGACTTTAGGCAGGTATTAATGCGGGTTTCCCGGCCAGGTCGCGATAACCGATCAGGCTGAACTTTTGTTCCTCGATAAACTGGCGCAGCTCTGGCGAAGTCAGCAGCCGCAGCTCCTCTTCGCGAGAATTGGTGAGGCGGGTCTTGGTCGCCTGCAGATCGGCGCCGCTATAACCGGGATGACAGACCAATTCCCAGGTTCCGTCGGGCAGACTCGCGAGCGTCTGGCGAAGTAGGGAAGCATCGACGGTCCCGGTTTCGACCACTCCCAGCACGCCGTCGGGGGTGAGCAGTCCGGCGCGTTTTGTGCGCTGCAAAAATTGGCCGGAGAAACTGTGCAGCAGGCGAACCTGGCCGTAGCGCTTCCACAACTTGCGCTTCGCCTTGAACTGCCGACCGTTCAACACTTTTACCGGGACAAATGGATTCCGAATGGAGCGAACGCCGCAAATGCGCGCCGCCCGCAGTAGAGCCGAAAGAATTTCGGGAAAGATGTGCGCGTGTTTGTGCGAATCGAGGTGCGTGACCACAAGACCGGTGGCTTGAATTTTACGAATCTGCGCGGTGATCTCCGCGACCAGTTGATCGGGATCGAATCCTCCGAGCATGGCGCGGGCAGCGAAGGCGGAAAGGCTCGCATAAAAGTTCCCCGGCTCGGCGGAACGAATGGCGAGCAGTGTGTCGATCGTATGCGGCGGAGAGACCGGGGTTCCGTCGACCAGCACGACGTGGCATCCGACGGAAAGATTTGGCTTGGATCGCGCGGCTGCAACAGCGTCATCGAACTGGGCGCCGGTGGCCATCAACGTTGCCGATGTCACAATGCCAGCGTCGTGAGCTTCGACGATGCCTCGATTGATTCCAGCGGTCAGGCCGAAATCATCGGCGTTGACGATTAATTTCCGCACTGAGAAAGTGTAGCAGGAGGAATCGCGTCATCGGAGTCGTCAGGAGTCGTCAGATCCCCTCCTTTTCGGACGGTCCGATTTTTTTGATGGGTTTGACCGGCGACGGAGAAGGCCAGTATTCTGAAACACAGTGTCATTCCCGCCAGAGTGGGCGGTTAGCTCAGCTGGTTAGAGCGCCTGCCTTACAAGCAGGAGGTCGCAGGTTCGAGCCCTGCACTGCCCACCATCTTAGAAACAGCCACTTGCGTGTAGGCGACGCCTGCTGATTACATCGGCGGTTTCGGGATGACTCCTGAATCAGTGGCTTCAATGGTGACTGCCACCGTCGCACCCTTTTTCAGCTTCACTTCGTTTCCTTCTTTATCTGTCAACGTATTCTCGATGCGAACTTCCTGGTAGAGCGGGTCAGCCTTTTCGATATTAATTTGCGCCTTCTCAGGCTCTCGCGGATCGGGTGACGGAATGATTTTCTCTACCTTTCCCGGCACGACCAAATGCGGCTTCTCAGACATATACACCACCTTTATGCATTCATCCTCTTAAACGCTAGTGGAGATTGCAAGATAGTTTGGGCCGTCCGGTGCCCCGCTCCCTTCTGGGACATAAGGCGGCCATCCATTCCCCTGCGCCCGGAATTATAGTCCGAGCGCTTCCAACTCACCCATGATAATTGATAAGTGATCCCGCGCGGTCTGTGCCCGATCTTCGGCATCCAGAGCCAACAATCAAGAGCGCATGAGCCTCACTGGAACTCAAGCATGACGATCTCTGGATTCGACCCGAGACGCAGTGGCGGTCCCCACGTTCCGGCTCCGCTCGACGTGAAGACCTGCATCTGTCCGATCCAACTTAAGCCATAGACGAACTTGCGGTAAATACGTTGGGCCATCCAGCTCCAGGGAATGAATTGGCCGAGGTGCGTATGCCCTGACAACTGCAGAGAAACGCCCGCAGCCTCCGCAATGTGCGGACGGTCGGGCGCATGCAACAAAAGAATGCTAGCGCGGTCGCGATCCACGCCGATCCGCTGCAGCGCTGACGCCAGATGTCCATCCTGAGTGGCGTTGCGATAAGGCACGCCGATGATCTGTAAGCCGTCCGCTTCCACCTTCTCGTTATCCAGCACGCGCACTCCAGCGTCGGCGACGGCGCGCAGATATTTGCTGTCATCCGCAAATTGTTCGTGATTGCCGGCCACAAAATAAACTCCATGCGGAGCGGTCAATTTTTTCAAGGGCTCGGCGGCTCGTCCGGCGTCAATGGCGGTGCCATCGAAGAGATCGCCGGCGATAAAAATCAAGTCGGGCTCTTCTCTCAAAATCTTAGCGACCATGCGGCGCAGAAAACTCCCGTTGCGCACGTGTCCAAGATGGACGTCGCTAATGAGTGCCGCGGTTCGTCCTCGCCAAACCTCAGGCAGGTTCGCGAGCTTCACGGTGGTGCGAGTGATGCGCGTCCAGCTGGCGTTGAAGATTCCGTAGAGTCCGGCCAATACGGCCGCGCCATAGAGTGCTTCCACGATGCGATGGAAGGCCCGATGGAAGGGAAGACCGGCTCCAGAAAGCTGTGCGATGCCAAAAATAATCCATGCGGCGAGGGTCGCGAGGAAAAGGAAACTTACGAGGCCAATCCAGACGGAAGCAAGCTTGTAAAATCCGCGCACGGCGGCATTCGTATAGCGAAAGGCAAGCAGTGAGGCTAAAACAAAACTCACCGACAAGAGACCAAGAACGATCTTGATCCACAAAGTCTCACGGGGAGAATCCGGGGCAGCGAATGTCCACGTTTGGTAGAAGAGAAAATGAGCTAGAAAAAGGACGATCTGAACGATAACAACGAATCGTAGAATTCGCCGGGCTCTATGCATGCAGGATTAGATTCCCCGGACCGGCATTTCGATTGTGGAGTATTTTCAGGCACAAACTGTCTGGTCCCAGGCTCAAATTGAGCTGAGCCCAAAAAGAAAGGCGCGGAGAGCATCCGCGCCTTTTTATTCAAGAACTGCAAGTCTGTTCTTTCCTGACTAATTCACGGTCAAAGTGAACGTCGTCATTTTGGTTACCGTTCCTTCCGTTACGCTGACCGTCACGGTGGAATTGCCCGCCGGTGTCGGCGCTTTGAGGTCCACCGTCGCGGAGCCTGGGGTGGTGGTGGCCGTCGAAGTTGCGGTCACTGTGACGGAGTTCGGATTGGGCAGAGTAGCCGGCGCCGTGTAGAGCCCGGTCTGATCGATGGTTCCATTCGCGGCACCGCCGCTGACGGCCCATGTCACGGACTGGCTGGTCGTGTTGCTGACCGTTGCCGAGAACTGTTGCGTCTGCGCCGGAGCACCCGCCAGGCTGGGATAGAGAGTGCTCACAGAATTTGGGCTAACGGTGACGACGGGACCGGAAGAACCGCTTCCGCATGCCACCAGGAATCCGATCAGGAGAAGCGCGATGCACAGTCCGGCGCCTTGGTAGCGACGTCCAATGCCGCGACCGAAAAGTCCGACGAGAACGATGCCCGCCAGCGGCATCGTGAGTGGCAGCCACAGCGGCCGATTCTGAGCGACCTTTCGTCGGTTCCCGCCTCGCTCCGCGCCTCCAGCCGTTCCCGTGAAAGGACCAGCTGTCTGAACGGTGATCGTGACACTCGTCGAACCCGTTCCGGAATTGATCTGGGTTGGGCTAAACGCAACGGTCGCGCCTGCCGGCAACCCGGAGGCGGTGTAGGTTACGTTGCTCGTGAAGTTGCCGCCTCCAAAAGGTGCAAGCAGCATGGTTGTTGACGTCGATTGACCAGGGCTGGCGGCCGCTGGGTTTGTCAGGGTCCCGGGAAGCGGGAAGCTTTGGACGATTGTCAGCGGGATCATAACGCTGGCAGTGAGAGCGCCAGAAGTGCCGGTGATGGTCACGGTAGCGGCGCCAGGCACTGCCGAGGCGCTCGCGGTCAGGGTGAGTGTGCTCGTCGTTGTCGTGGGATTCGGAGCAAAGGCTGCAAGCACACCGGTAGGAAGGCTGGACGCCGCGAGGCTCACGCTGCCATTAAATCCGTTCTGCCCAGTGACCGTAATCGTACTGGTAACGCCCAAGCCAGCTGGAACCACAGTCAGACTGCTCGGCGAAGCGCCCAGCGTAAAGCTGGGCACGGGTGCGGTTACGTGCAGCGCGAAAGTCTGCGTCTTGGCCGCGGGCGCTCCAGAAGTGTTCGCGGAGAGCGTTACGGTTGTATTCCCCACTGGAGTGGTCCCAGTTGCGGTTACGGTCAAGGTCACGGTGACCGGAGTGGATGAGGTTGGGCTTACGGTTGCCGAAGGCGAGAAGGCGCATGCCGCTCCCGTGGGCAGTCCGGTTGGGCAGCTGAGCGCTACCGAACCTGCAAATGAACCTGAGGCCGAAACCACGAACGTGCTCGAATTCGAAGTTGAGCCTTGCACGACGTTGAGGGTGTTCGGACTTGGCGCGGTCAGCGCGAAGTCAACGACATGGAGCGTGATTGCGGCATCGTGTGTTGTCGTGCCCGCATCGGTACCGACGGCGTGGGCATTGAAACTGTAGTCGCCTACCGTTCCGCCTGCGGTGACCGTGTAGGCTGCGCCGCCCGTGGTCGGAGTTAACGGGGTCGGAGCCGGAGTGCAGGTTGTCGGAGCAGTGCCGGTACAGGTGAGGTTGACGGGGCTGTTGTATCCGCCCTGCGACGTGAGTGTGCCGTTAAAGGTTGCTGTCTGAGTCGGGAAGATAGTTTGGGGCGTGTTGGAAATCACGTTAGTGAAGTCCGAGGGAACAGCGAGGTCAAATTGCCAGATACCACGACCGTAGGTCGAGACGCGCAGTTCCTTTGTGGTCCCATTACTGAAAATGCGAATGGCCGTGACTGGTGCGCTCGGCAGGAATCCTGAACCGGAGCTGGCTGGCGGTCCAACTTCAGTCCAAACGCCCGCGCTGCCGCTTGTGGGACTTGAGAAAAGACCCACGTCGGTTCCGGCGTAGACCAATCCCGCTGCCGGATCGACCAACAGTGAACTTACCGGGGCATCGGGGAGCGCGGTCGCACCGCTTCCGGTCCAATCGGTCCAGCTGGTTCCGGCGTTGGTTGTTTTGAAAACGTGCGAAACATGGAAGCCCATGATGCCAACGTAAGCAGTCTGGCCGCTAGCTACTGAGGTGTCGATGGCGACGGCCGCGATAGCGTAGTGACTTGGATTGATGCTGCCCGTGACGTTTGTAGGTAGTGTGGGCGCGTTGGTCGTAACCCAGACCTCGCCTCCGGTGCCTTGGTTCAGCAGTGGCCCATAGCCCCAGGTGGTAGCGTAAATTACTTTGGAAAAGCCATTGGCGTCGGTTGGACCACCCGCGGCCAGTCCTGCAACCTGGTTGATTTCGTTACCGGTGCAAAGCGCAGTTGAACCGTTATCGAAATTGTTGCTCAGCTCAATGAAAGTGCCCGGTCCCTCTGGAGGGTTCGTGGCTCCGCGCCATACTCGGCAAGTACCAATCAGCATCTCGCCGGTGCTTTGTGGGTCCAGAATGTATGGGGTGTAGAAGGCTCCAGGGTCGATGTTTCCAGCAAATCCTTGGATCGTATTGGGGGGAGCGGCCTCGAGGAAGAAGTTCTGGTCGTTGCAACTTGTGCCTGATTCACAAATGCCGATAATCGAACCTGGGTTTGAGGCGAACCATTGAGTGGGATTGCCTGGGTTGATGACGTTGTAGCCGCCGTCCCCTGACAGCGCATTTTGCCACGTGGTGCTGGTAGTCGCGGTCGCGGTTTGCGGAGTGCCGTTGTCCTGGGTGCCACCGAGCAAGATGTCGGCACTATTCGGGTGTACTGAAAACGACACGAACTCTGTCATGGAGCCAAGTGTCTGACTCAGACTGTCAAATTGATTGGTTCCGGTACAGCTCCCGGTGTTCAGGCCGGTATATCCGTCGAGGGTCCGGCTGATTCCGCCGTCGTGCGCGAAATAACCGGGACTCTTGCCGCCAACGACCATGAACGCCAGGCCATGCTGGTCTGGGTGAACGTGCGCAAGTTCGCCGAAGATCGAGCAGCCATACACGTGGGTGAGATTGATCCAGTTATTCGGCACGTTAGCATCGATCGTCGAGCAAGCACTTGCTCCGCTCGCGACGTGGCACTTGTAGAGGTTGATCGTACCGGCGTAGAGATCGGTGGCTGTCCCATTCGGTACGGCGGCAAGTTCGAGGTTGTAGGTGCCCTGCTGCACTCCGCAGCCGCTGCTGTCCGAGCCGCCGCCACTGCCACAATTCGTAATGCCGGTATCGGGAATCTGCGTCCATGCGGTCCCGCCATTTACGCTTTTCCAGATGCCATCATCGATCTCGCTGGTGGTCGCGTCAACGACCCAAACGTAAGTTTCGTTGCGCCCCGGTGTCACGGCGAATTCCGCGCGATAAATTCCGCAGCCGGACGCGTTCGAATTTGCCGGACAGTTTGCCGAAGCCAAGCCGGGGGTCGGCTGCGTGGTCAGTCGCGCGAAGTGCTGGCCATCAGTAGAAGAGTAGATGCCGTGGCGGCGGATCGCGGCGTAGAAAGTCCCAGTCGCGCCAACACTGGGGTTGTAAACCACTCCGGTGACGGACGCCGGGACCGCACTGTCCGACAGGGATACTCGATTCCAGGTTGCGCCGGCGTCGGTCGAATAGTAAATTCCTCGTGCCGTGGAATTCCCGTCCTGTTCCAGACCAAAGTCGAGCCCGATGTTGCCCGCCGTGGACGCCACGACCAGGTTCGTGTTTGAGGTGCTGAAAGCAATCTTGCTGAACCCGACCCCAACGAAGGACTGACCACTCGCGGCGGTTTGAATCTGAGTCCAGGTGGTTCCCCCATCGGTGGATCTGAACATCCCTAAGCCGTAGTAAGAATCGCCAGAGCTGTTAGTTTCACCGGTCCCAACCAGAATGACGCTGCTGTTTCCGGGTTGCAGTGCGATCGCTCCCACTGCGAGCGTTGGCTGATCGTCGATCAGAGACTGCCAAGTGACTAAGTCGGGAGTGGCGCTCTTGCTTCCAGCATTGGTCGATCTCCAGAGTCCGCCATACGCACCTCCAAGCAAAACAGTGTTGCCCGTGGCGTCGGAGGGATCGATTACAACCGAGGTGGCGCGCCCGGAAACCCAGTTGTAATCCTGACTGCCGTCACCCGTAGCGTCCGACGCGAGCGGGGCGGGTCCTAAATTCACCCAGGTGGTGACCTGCGGCGAAGACCCGTTGGCGGTTGCGGCGGCTCTTTCTGCCGCTGCTCGTTGTGAGCGCATCGCCATCTTTTGCTGGTGCGCCCGCAGGCGCAGAGCAGCAGCCGACTCACCCTTTGGTGCCTCGCGTCCGCGCATGTTCCACTCCGCGCGCTTCTCAGCGTGGTCCCGCTCGTTCCCTTCGGCTTCGGACAGCGGTTTCTTGCTCGAGCCCTGCGCAAGAGCGGTCGTCGAGAACAGACACGCGAGCAGAGTAAGCAGCAGGAAGCTGAAAAGGCTGGTTGCCGACAGGCTAGACAGGGAGGGTACGAACGAGCGCAGGCGTGGCATGGTCTCTCCGTGGCGCAGAGTGGGTTTGAAGGGAATCTGAAGCATTATCCATGCTTCTTATGCTCTGATCAAGTTATTCCGTGATGGGGTTGTATGAAGGGGAACAGTTTGTAGAGTTTGTGCCAAAAAATGACAACTATGGGTGGTTCTTGCCGAAGGACAGGAGCGTCCGCACCACAGACGACCTACACTTCGGCCAGTTCTTCTTCCAGTAACTGCTTGTTATATAAGTCGGTGTAATAGCCGTTTTGGGCGAGGAGTTGGTCGTGGGTGCCTTGTTCTACGATGCGCCCCTGGTGCAGGACGGCGATGGAGTCGGCGTTTCGGACGGTGGACACGCGGTGGGAAATGAAGATCGTGGTGCGTCCGCGCATGATTTCGCGGAGATGGTTGAGGATTTTGTCTTCCGTGTGGGTGTCGACGCTTGATAGGGCGTCGTCGAGGATCAGAATGCGGGGGCTGCGGAGCAGGGCGCGGGCGATGGCGGTGCGCTGCTTTTGGCCTCCGGAGAGAGTGATGCCGCGTTCCCCCACCGTGGTGTTATAGCCTTCCGGGAAACTTTCGATGTCTTGCGCGATGTTAGCCGCCGTGGCCGCAGCCTTGATCTGTTCGTCGGTGGCTTCGCCGTCTTCGCTCGCGACGCCGTACGAAATGTTTTCGCGGATGGTGTCGCTGAAGAGGAAGGTTTCTTGCGGGACGAATCCGATGTGACGGCGGAGCGTGTCGAGCGGGAATTGGCGAATCGGGCGTCCGTCGACCAGGACCGATCCGGGGGCGGCGTCGTAGATGCGCGGGATCAGGTTGACCAGCGTTGTCTTTCCAGAGCCGGTCGGGCCTACGATGGCCAGGCTCGATCCAGCGGGGATTCGGAGATTGATATCTTTCAGTACTTCGACTCCGTTGTAGGCGAAGTTAAGGTGCTTGAATTCAATTTCTCCCGCGAACTCGCTCGTTTCAGCTTCTGTTTTAAGTTCGGCTCCATCGGCGATCTCGGGCTGGGCGGTCAGAATTTCGTTGATTCGCACTAGGGATGCAGTTCCGCGCTGGAAAATATTGATGACCCAGCCGAGGGCAATTACCGGCCAGGTCAATTGCACCATGTAGGTGTTGAAGGCTACGAAACCGCCTATATCCAGCAAACCGTAAAGGGTCAGTGTCGTTTTGCTTCCCAGATATGAAACCAACGTTACTTCAGTCCGGCCCTCGATGACGTAGCGTCCGCCCAGCCAGAGAACGATGACAACCGCCGCGCCCAGCATCAGTTCGAGTGTCGGCCAGAGCATTCCCATCAAACGGACCAGGCCCAGGCTCCGGCGGATGTATTCCTTGTTGGCAGCTTCGAAGGTGGCGATCTCGGCTTGTTCCTGGACGTAGGCGCGGATGACTCTGGCGCCGGAGAAATTTTCCTGAGCCCGGGCTGAGATATCGGAGAACATTGCCTGGATGCGTTCGAAGCGTTCGTGGATGCGGCGTCCAAAGTATTGAATGACAATGCTTGCGATCGGCAGCGGCAGAAAGGCGACGAGGGTAAGCTTTGGGCTGATGGCCAGCATGAAGCCGAGAGCTCCGGCGGTGAAAACCAGAGTGTTCGCCGAATACATGATGGCGGGGCCAAGGAGCATCCGCACCGCGTTGAGATCGTTGGTGGCGCGGGCCATGATGTCGCCCGTGCGGTTCCGCTGATAGTACGAGTAGGAAAGACTTTCGAGGTGCTGGAAAAGATCGTTGCGGAGATCGAATTCGATGTCGCGTGAGACGCCGATTAAAATCCACCGGGTCAGGAATTGAAAAGTGCCCCTGATCAGGGCAATGGCCAGAATCAGCAGAGAGTAGGTGAGAAGTTTCTGACGCGTCACCCCGACGTTGAGGTCGTTGATTGCGCGCCGGAGGACTTGCGGGAACAGGACCCAGATTCCGTTAGTGAATAAGACGCACAGGCCGCCCCAGAACAGACTGCTGCGGTAACGCTTCAGATAGGGAACGAGAGGACGTAGATTCTTGGGCAACACTGCGGCTACCGGTGCGGACGCGGTCACCATTTCTGCGGTCACCAATGCTAGATGAGATTGTAGCAGCGGCGGGTGCGGATTTTCCGAGCGAGGGCGACGGCAACGGCAACAGTGCGATTAAAGTCACTGTAAGCAGAACCAGCGCCCAGATGGAGAGCATTCCGGCCGCGAACATGAGACCGGAGTAGAGCAGGTCAGCGCGTTCCATTTGGTGTCCCCACTTTTGCAGCCGACAAACCAGCTGTGAAAAAGCGGGTGAGGATAAGGATCCCTTCCTCACCCGGGAAGGAGAGACTCGCGGAGAAAACTTATTCCGTGGGCGCGGGCGCCGTGTGCTGCTGCATGTGAGCCGCGTGCTTGGCTTCGATTTGCGCCAACTTGGTTTTCTGATCAGCGGTCAGAAGCTGCACCAACTCGGCCTTGATGCGGGCATGCTGCACCTGAAGTTCGATCATGGTCTGCGCATTGGCGGAGGCCAGAGCGCGGGTCTTGTTCTCGTCGAACGGACCGCTGGCTTCAAGCGCTTTCATGTCGGCACGATTCTGATGCATTGCCGTCATGAGCGGCTGCAGGCCGGGCTTCTCTTTTGCCCAGATAGCCTTCATTTGTGTTTGCTGATCGGCAGTCAGATCAAGAGCGCGAGTATAGAACCCGATCATGTGGTTGAAATCGCCACCATGGCCGCGATGATGGTACATGCCCTGGCCGATGGCGGCGGCTACGGTCAGCAGTATGGCTGCGCTGATTACGACGATGCGAGTGCGAGTGGATTTCATTGTGCTCCTTCCATCGATTCCGATGTGGTGAGTTCGGGTTTCACCCGAACCGGTATTCGCATTGGGAATTCGTATTCGGAATGCGTATTCAAAGATAAGAACACTATTCCTAGAAATAAGAGGTAAAGAGTCAGTCAAAGGCGGTAAAGTTTTGTAAAGCAATCGGGTCCGTGGGTGATACAAATCTTTACCGCGTGGAGGCGGACGTTGGTGTGATGATGAGACGAATGGATCATGTCCTGGTGGTAGATGACGACGTCGAGCTGTGCGGACTGGTGCAGGAATACCTGACGGCGGAAGGCTTCAGCCTGAAGGCTGTTCACGACGGCGAAAAGGGACTGCAGCAGGCTTTGACCAACGAGTATTCGCTGGTTGTGCTCGACGTCATGCTGCCGGGGATCAATGGTTTTGAGGTGCTGCGACGGATTCGCAGCGTTTCGAAGATTCCGGTACTTCTGTTGACCGCGCGGGGTGAGGACGTCGATCGCATCGTGGGACTGGAGATTGGGGCCGACGATTATCTGCCCAAGCCGTTTAACCCTAGGGAACTGGTGGCTCGAATCCGCGCGATTCTGCGACGCACCAAACCTCCTTCGCCCGGCGACGGCGTGCCCGAAGTCTTAACCGTCGGCGACGTGGAGTTGGATCCGGCGACGCGAAGTGTGTTGCGAGCGGGGCAGCCGGTCGATCTTACTTCCGTGGAATTCAACTTGCTCGAAGTGCTGCTGCGCGAGGCGGGTCGCGTGGTGACGCGCGAGAGATTGGTGAATGCGGTGCTCAGCCGGAAGTTCATGCCCTTTGACCGCAGCATCGATATGCACGTGAGCAAAGTGCGGCGGAAACTTGGCGACTCCGACGAAGAGGGCGATCACATTAAGACGATCCGCGGCGTGGGGTATATGTTTGCGCGTCCGGCCGCGAAACAAAAGAAATGAGAAGTCTTTTCCTCAAGATTTTCCTGTCCTTCTGGGCAGCACTGGCGTTGTCGCTGGTGTTGGCGATTCTGGCGACGATTGCGCTGCGTCCCGCGCGTCGCGGCATTGAGAGCCAGAGTCTCCAGACTTTGGCCGAGGCGGTGAACGCCTATCATAGCGGCGGCGAGCGCGGCACCCACGAATATCTCGAAGGGATCTGGCACACGCAGCATGTGCGAACGTTTGTTTTTGATCCGGCGGGGCACGAACTGGCAGGACGCCCGGTGCCACCCTGGATCGAGGACGTTCGTCAAGGCGTTGAGCCGCGCGGCGGACCGATGCGGCACCGGACATGGATCGATCGTCTGCTGCCTTCCCCAATCACGCGTGAGGCCCTAACGCTCGACGGGAAACGGTACACGTTAATCTCAGAATCATCTCCCGGATCCAGATCCGCTTTTGGCGCGCACGATGTGCCGGGCCTCGGCATCACCATCGCCATCCTTTCTTCGGGACTCATTTGCTATTTGCTGGCGCGGTCGGTGACCAGTCCGGTGACGCGGCTACGGGCCGCCGTACAAAGCTTTGCCGCGGGAGATTTGAGTGCTCGCACGGGTGCACCGGCCGGTGGGCGTGGCGACGAATTGACGGGGTTGATGCGCGACTTCGATCGCATGGCGGAGCGGATCGAAACGCTCGTGGATTCACAGTCTCGTCTGCTCAAGGATGTTTCGCACGAGCTGCGTTCTCCTTTGGCTCGCCTCAGCGTGGCGCTTGGCTTGGCCCGGCAACGCGCGACTCCCGAGGTTGAAGGATCGCTGAATCGGATCGAACTCGAAGCCGACCGGCTCAACCAACTGATCCAACGGCTGCTGACGATCTCGCGGCTGGAGTCGGGCGCCGACGGATTGCACAAGACGACGCTGTCGCTGCGCGGGTTGGTGGAGCAGGTGGCGCACGACGCGGAATACGAGAATCCTGGTCGAGGTTGCAAGGTGACCGCTGGCGGAGCTTCCGGCGACAAAACGACTGGGGGCCAAAACGAGGAGGATGAATTTCTGGTCGAGGGCGATCCCGACCTCCTCCGCAGCGCCTTGGAGAATGTAATAAGGAACGCCACGCGGTATACTGCCGAAGGTACTACGGTGGAGGTGCGACTGGAGCGGCAACCGGTTGCGAACGGCGACGAAGTCATCGTTCGCGTGCTGGATTCCGGGCCGGGCGTTCCAGACGAAGCGCTGCAGAAGATATTTGAGCCTTTTTACCGGCTCGACGACGCGCGCAACCGGCAAACCGGAGGCGCGGGCCTGGGGCTTGCGATTGCGGATCGAGCCATCAGGCTGCATAGCGGACAGCTTCGTGCATCCAACCGAAAAGAGGGTGGGTTAGAGGTCGAAATCCGTATTCCGGCGGCATCGCCGGTTTAGGGAGTTTGCTCTTCCCGCTCGTTCCTGATACACAAATATATTTCAGCCACAAGCTTCGATCTCCGTGACGGCTGGCAGTGTATCGCCCCCCCACGGGAAGCCTGCTGAACACCTGCTCGGCGAAGCGCCAGATGTGGCTCGTGCAGCAAAATTCGCCGGCCAATGTCCGGCGATCAAGATCCATTTTTCGGAGAACTGATGTTGAAGAAAATCGGTGTAGTGGCGGCGCTCGTGTGCGCTTGCGTATTGAGTTTTTTTCTGCTGAGTTGTGGCAGCTCCTCCTCCCGGCCCTCGGGACTTCTGTATGTGCTGACCGAAGGCATCAACGGCATCGGAACCAATATCACCTCATATGCCATCGATCTGGACAGCGGAAGTTTGTCGCTGATTAATTCGAACGCGAGCACGTGTCAGCCGATCGGTGCGTCCTGCGGCGCACCTTTGGATATTGTGTTGGATCCTACCGTGGCGTCGGCGTTTGTTTTGAATCAGGGACTTCCTTCGTTGCCAGCTGGGCCGACGATCTATCCTTACAACGTCAACTCGGATGGCAGCTTTTCTGCACCGGGCACGCCCGTAACCTGGAGCTCCAATCTCGATGTGGCCGTAGCGATGAAACGGGATGCGGCCGGGCAGTTTCTGTTCGTCATCGATCAGGGAGCGTCGCCTACTCCGGGATTTCCTAACCCTAGCCAAAACAATCCTAGTTGTCCGCACACACCCACGAGCCCGGCCGACACCTGCCCGTCAATCTCAGTCTTTCAGATGACGCCAGGGTCAACCTCGCTAACTTTAGCGCCCGGCAGTCCGTATTATGTGAGCAAGATGCCAACCGGGCTGTCGGCAATCACCTACACCCCGTCCGGGGGCACCGCCCAGGAGTTGCTCTTCGTTTCGAATAACCAGGATGTTTGCACCCCCTTTCCACAAAACTGCCCAAAGCCGCACGATGACAACACCGTTAGCGTTTACAGTGTGGATTCAACCGGGGCACTCACGGAACAGTCGGCATCGCCTTATCATGTCGGTGGAGCAAATCCGACCACAGTGACCGCCCTCAACGTGGCCCAGGCCGGCGCTACGACTCCGGTCATCTTCGTTTATGTGGGCAACAACGGACCGAATGGCGGCGACCTCAATCCATTCCAGCTGTGCACGATCGTCAGCCAGACTTGCTCCCAGACAGACGTGAACGCCGGCCTCTTGGACCCGCTGGTGGAGGCTTGTCCCCAGCCGCCTTGCAATAATGTGCCGCCGAGCGCTGCCGGGCAGAACCCGGTTTCGATCGTCCCTGATCCCACCAACAATTTCATCTACTCGCTGGCGCAAGGTTCAAACCAGGTCTTTGGATTCAAGATCAATACGACATCAGGCGTGCTGACCGCACTAAGTCCGGCGAATCAGCCGACCGGATCACAGCCCGTGGCGATGGCGCTTCACCCCAGCATCAACAACACCGGACAGTTTCTCTACACGTCGAATAGCAACTCGGCCAACATTACCGGTTTTACCCTCAGCCCAACCAGCGGCGCGATGAGCAACGGAGCCACAACCACGGCGCCGTCGACGCCGACTGGAATGGCAGCCCGGTAATCATTGAGACATTGAACCATTGAGTCATTTAAATATTGAAATGATCATTGAACCGGTCGGGAATTGGTTTGTTCAATGACAAAATGACAAAATGGTTCAATGAGTCAATGGTTCAATGCTTCCGGCTAAGTGGGCATCCGGAGGATGAGGTAGCCTCCGATGAAGCCGAAGACCAGGTCTGGAGACCACGCGGCTACGGCGGGTGGAAGCTGGCTGAGGTTCCCCATCGCTTCGAACAGGCCTGAGATCGTCCAGTAAACGACACCGATTCCAATTGCCGTCGCCACTCCGGCGACGGCGGTCCGCTTGCCCGCGGACAACGCAAAGGGAATCGCCAGGATGGCCATCACCAGCGTAATCAGCGGATAGGCAATTTTCTTTTGCAACTGCACTTGCAAGCGGACTACGTCGAAACCGCTTTGCTCCAGGTCGCGGATGTAACGGTGCAGTTCTTCATAGCTCATTTCCGAAGATTGCTTGATTTCCTTTTTGAAATACGCGGGCGCCTCGGCCAGTTCGGGATATGTGGCGGCATCGAACTGGCGGTAGCTGGCGATCGCGGAGCCGTTCAGGCTCCGCTCCCACCCTTGCTCGTAAACCCACCGGCCCATTGAGTCGGACCAATGCGCGCGCTCTGCCGTGATGCGGTGCGTGATCTGGAAGGTATGGGGATCGAATTGGAAGACAGAGACTCCACCGAAGACGTCGCGGTCGGGATCGAAAAATTGGTAGTAGTAAATGTCGGAGTGCTGGCCGAAGATCCACTTGCGGTCGGGACGCAGGTAGGTTTGAGCGGGCTTGCCTTTGATGCGGTTGCGCAGCGCGTCTTGCCGCTTGTTGGTGTAGGGAAGATAGAGCTGGTCTG
Organism: Terriglobales bacterium; assembly: GCA_035308395.1. Lineage (GTDB taxonomy): Bacteria > Acidobacteriota > Terriglobia > Terriglobales > Acidobacteriaceae > Acidiflorens. The sequence goes on along the minus strand of DATGGT010000140.1, from coordinate 146,907 downwards.
AGGCGAAGAGCACTCCGGCCACGACGGTGGACGCGAGGAGCACAGGAATGACGATGCGGTAGAGACTGATGCCGGTGGCTTTTATGGCCGTGATTTCGTTCGAGCGCTGGAGCAGGCCGAAGGTGACGAGCACGGCGAGCAACATGCTGAGAGGCGTGGTGTTGTAGAGGAAATAAGGGACCACGTTGAGCAGGTATTCGCCGACGGTAACTGGTGACACCCCATTGCGCAGAATATCCCCGAGCAGTTCAAACAGGGTGAAGACCAGCAGCAGCATCAGGAACGCGGCGACGATCATCGCAAAGTAAAGCCCGAAATCGCGCAGCACATAATCGTCGAGGATGGTGGGGAAACGAAGATTGAATAAGTGCCAGCGCCGGGGCAGACGCGAAAAGATGCTTTCCCCGTTGCCATTCGTCACGCGCCCCGAGTCGCCGTTCGGCGACAGTGTCGGCAGATAGGGCTGGCTGGGTGCCGTCCACGGAAAGAGCCGGGATTTGAGGCTCGAAAATTGGCACCTGGATGCTTTGAACCAGACGCGCAGCGAAGCGAGTTCAATAGGACGGCGCTCGGATTGCCAGAGGAGAAAGACTCCGCCAACAAGAAATACGAAGTCGGCAAGCCACACGCCGGCGGCAGGCGGCACTCGTCCTTGCTTGGCAAACGATACGCCGATCAAAGAGACGGAGTAATAAAGAAAGACGAGCAGGATGGTCAGGACGAATCCGCTCGACTTGCCGCCCTTTTTCGACGACAGCCCGAGTGGAATGCCGACCAGGGCGAGCACGATGCAGGCGGTGGGGAGCGCGAGCCGTCGATGGAATTCGATAAGGTCCCAACGCCGGTTAACCGGGTCGGCGGTGCGCGCCGCTTGCAGAAGGTCAGATAGTCTGGTCTCGCTCAGCGACAGAGGTTCGTGTTCCTGATTGTTTTGCGCCGCAGGAATTCGTATGGGGAGATCGGTGGTTTGGAAGGTCGAAATCTGATACTGATCGGGGTTCTTGGGATCAGTCTCGTGTGTCGAGCCATTGGTGAGGTGCAAATCCAGAGTATCGGGACCCTGACTGACGAGGGTGCCTTCGCGTGCCAGGCTGATCCGAGGTGCCGCAGGGTCGGACAAGTCTGCCAGGAACACGCCTTTCCAGAGCGCGCCGCCCGACATCGCCTTCACGTCCTGGACGTAGAGCACCATCTTCGGAAATCCCTCGTAAAACACGCGAGGCTGGACTTCAAAAGAAGCCTGAGAAGACTTGAGACCGTTTTCAAGTTCTCCGAGGGCGGCGAGAGAGCGTGGCGCGAGATACACGCTATTCAATAACGCCAGCACCCACGCGACAACGACAAATATCGAGATCACCCGCAGAAAAGTCCACACCCCGAGTCCGCTGGCGCGCATAGCAGTGATTTCACTGTCGGCCGCGAGGCGGCTGAGTCCAATGAGGATGCCGACCAGCACACCCATCGGAATCGTATAGGTCAGCGCAACGGGGACGGTAAAAAAGAAAACTTCGGCTACGCTCGGCAAAGGAGCGCTGTTGCGGACCACGAGTTCGAGGATGCGTCCAAGATCTCGGGTAAAAAGAACGAACGTAAAGACCGCAGCGCCGATCAAGGCGTGGGAGACAACTTCTCCCAGAATGTAGCGGGTGAGGATGCGCATCCGCAAGGTTGATGAACTCTTTGCGAGGATAGCATGAGCGGAGAAGTCGAGGCAGAGGAGTTAAAGAGGTTTCGAAAAGCGATACGGTTTGCGGCTGAGAGTTTGCAATGCGTGCGCGCTTCAGAGAGAATGCCCATTCGCTCAACGATGTTGCTGTTCAAGGAAAGAGGAGAGAGGAAAGATGAATTGGTGTCGTCTGATTAGGTTGTCAGCATGGTGTGTCGTTGCGTCGGTTGCGTTTGCTCAGCAGCCTTCCGAAATGAAGCCGGTAGCGGACCGGCTGGCGGTTTCGATTTATAACGGGCCATCGATGACGACCCTCGGGGAACTTTCCGATGGAATCGGCGGACGGCTGACTGGTTCACCTGCTTATGTTCGCTCGACGGAATGGGCGGTCGAAAAATTTCACAGCCTCGGCATCCAGAATGTGCGTCTCGACCCCTTCACCATCGACGCGGGCTGGCAACGCGGGACGGCGAGTGGAGCGATCCTGACGCCCTTGCCGCGGACGCTGCACCTGGCGTCGCTCGGCTGGGCGCCGTCGACTCCCGCGGGAGGTGTGGAGGGCGCGGTCGTAACGGTGGCGGATGTTTCGCCTGATGTTTTGCGATCTCGCGAAAAGGAGCTGCGCGGCAAGATTGTCCTGCTCGAGTCGTCGAAAATCACCGCCGAGGGATACGGGAAAGCTTTACCCAAGCTCGAAGCGGCCTGGGCGGCGTTTCAAAAGGCGGGAGTGCTGGCGGTGATCGTGCCCGACCGCACTCCGAATAATGTGATCAACGCGCATGCCGCATTGTGGGGATCGAAGCTGGTGCCGTTGCCGGCTGCTCAGGTTGGGATGGAGGACGCGAAACTCATCCAGCGTGATCTCGAACGCGGGCCGGTTACAGTCCATTTGACGATTGAAAACACCACCTCGGGGCCGATGACCGTCAACAACGTGGTGGCGGAGATTCGGGGAAGCGAGCGTCCCGACGAGTGGATTCTGATCGGCGCGCATCTGGACTCGTGGGATTTCGGTACCGGTGCCGAGGACAACGGTACGGGAGCCGTCTCCGTGATTGAAGTGGCCCGCGCCATGATGGCCCTCGGAAAGCCTCCGAGGCGCAGTGTCAGATTTGCACTTTGGGGTGGAGAGGAACAAGGCCTCCTGGGATCGTATGCCTACACCCAATCGCACCTGAGCGATATGAAGAAATGCGTTGCCGTTTTAAATACCGACAACGGCGCGGGGCATCCCAAGGGATGGAAAACGGAAGGTCGCGAAGATCTGAAAACCGCGATGCAGCCCTGGAGCGATGCACTGTTAAAGGAGATGAGTGGTGGCGGACTTTCGACGGAGACGACTTACGACACTGACCACGGTCCCTTCATGCTCCAGGGGATTCCGGTGCTGGATCTCGAGGTCGACATGTCGCACTATTTTGAACTCCACCACAAGTCCAGTGACACTTTCGATAAAGTCGATCCTTTGGATTTTAAGGGCGGAGAAGCGATTGTGGCAGTGACCGCCTATGCCATCGCGCAATCCGACGCGGCGATCGCTCCACACATCGATCACGACACCGTTGACGAGATATTGCGAAAGGCAAAGTTAGAGGACTTGTTGGTGAATATAGGGATCTGGCAACCGTAGGAGTAAGCAGTCGTGGTCACTGCGTGTTGATGAGAAACCAATCCGTACCTGCGCGATCTTGAGCGCGCGCGGCCAGATGCCACTTTCCGGCAGCAGTTTTGCGGACGATGAACTCGTCCAGATCTCTCTGCGGCAATCTCTTGCCGTTGTTAAACGCCTTTTCGTGGATCGCGAGATTCCCCAGCTGCCTCTGATAAAGGATCCACTGTGGCGGAGCGCTGTCGAGCTTGGCCATCATGTCATCGATGGTTTCTTTGCTGGTAGTGTCGAAAAACGTTTGCACAAACCCTTGCCAGGGCGGGATATCGCAGTAGTAATTGGCATAGGGAAAGGGAATCGACAGTAGCTCGGTTTTTCCTTGGCCGGTCTTACCACCGCTTGCTATGACAGAACAAACGCCCTCAGCAAAGGTGTGCAGACCATCATCGATGATCATCTTTCCATAGGTTGGATGATCGATAACAAGACGGTGCGAAAACATTGGATAGGACTGGTAGCTGTGCCACGAGAAAGGATTGATCGTTTTTCGATAGGCTCCCGAAACTGCCATCAGCGCGGCGATGACCAGAAAGCTCGATCGTAACCATCGTTTTTCGAGCTGGAGCGGAAATAGAACGACTCCCGCCAGGATAAACAAGGCGACCGGCCCGTAGAGTCCAAAGTGATAACCGCCGCTCGACAGGCTCCCCGCTAAGAGCAGCCCGAACGGCAGGAACAAAATCACCGGTTTTAAATCCACGGCAGATGCGCCGGGCCGAAGCAACCCGACCACTAATTTGTAAGCCAGAAACGATACGATGCCGTACTCCGCGATGACACACACGGCGGATACCGCGATGATAAGGTCTCCATTGCGGATGACTGGCCACAACATCGCTACAGCGCACGCAAACAAGACCAGCCCGCCAACCGTCTTCATCGTCGACTTGGGCGCGGTCGCTCTCGTGTCTACTCCCTCATCCGCTCTAAAGACTGGCGCGACCAAGTAAGCCCAGCTCGCAGCCGCCGCGGCACACAAGATTAAGGGGATCAGCTGTTGAAGGGAGCCCAGAAAAACCGTAGTGTTCCACAACAGCAACAAAGGACGAGACAGCAGATTCGAGACGCCACCTTTTGGTCCGGCGGCGTGGAATATTGTGCTCGTGGCGTAATCGCGCAGAGTATCCCCGGTCAAGAAAATAACGCCGAGGACTACGAGGGAGGTTACGGCGGCGAATACACACAGAAGCGCGGCCTTCCTCGTTCTTACCAGGCAGGCAATCGCCAGAGCCGTCGAGAGGCACAGAACCGCGCCGTCCGTGATTCTGGTCATGATGGCGCATCCGGAGAACAGGCCCAATAAGACGACTGACCTCAGGTAAGCATTCGTGTTCTGGATCTCGCCTAGCCGCAGAAGAAGAAGGATAGACAGGATGAAGGGGACATCAGTCATCACGTGATAATCGTCAAAGCGGTAGCCCTCGAAGAAGATTCCGACAAAAAACACGCATGCAATCACGACGGCCTTCGCAGCGCCTGAGAACTTGCTCTTGGCAGTTACACAGGCGATGCCTGTCGCAAAAGCGATGAGGTATAGAACCGCCGGAATCTTTGAAACCATCCACCCCTTGCCGGCCAAATCCATCCACCATTCGGTTTCTAAGACCGCGAGTGGCTGCAAGACGAGGTGCAGGTCGCGGTACAGGCGACTTCCAGAGTGGTGTAGAACCGCACACCAGTACCAGCCACCGTCGCACGCCGGGTGGGTGTTGGCAATGAGAGCGAGACCGAAAGCGACGCAAGCTGCTGCCATCAAGCCGGGTAAAAGACCACTCAGCCGGGCGTGAAGGCTTCCCTGAGATCGCGATTCGCGCACCACGGGTTCGCGCACCGCAGGATCGTGCACGACGATCGAGTGCAACGCCAGGGGTTCCGTAATTTTGGAGGCTGCTACTTCTGTTGGTATCACAGACGGAGTCGTCCCTATGCCAGGAGCCTTGGGTTCAGAGCTTCGACGGCTACAACCAAGTGTGCCAGAGTCCCAAGGAGAGAAATGCAATTTCGGATGGCGCGAGGTTACTGACGTTTCACCGGGAATCAACGTGGGAATAAACGTGTTTGCCGAGCCGACTGAGGATGCTCGTCATTCCGCTTAGCTTTTCCTCAGGAACAGCGCGCCAAGCGGCGGCAAAGTCAGACGCAGAGAATACGGGCGACCGTGAGTTTCTCCCGGGAACGCTTCTGTGCCTCCCATGTTGCCGGAGCCGCTGCCGCCGTAGTCGCGGGCGTCGCTGTTGAGAAGTTCTTTCCAGTAGCCGCCAGACGGCACGCCGACCAGGTATCCAAGTCTCGGGACTGGCGTGAAATTGCAGACGATAAGGACGGTCTCGTCTTGCGTTCGACCTTTGCGCAATAGGGAGACCACGCTCATGGGCGCATCATTACAGTCGATCCATTCAAAACCCTGGGGATCGTTGTCGAACCAGTGCAGCGCCGGTTCGCTGCTGTAAAGGCGATTGAGTTGCTCCACCCAATTCATAAGTCCGCGGTGCACGGGGTATTGCAAAATATCCCAGTCGAGGCTGCGATCGTGGGACCACTCGCTGACCTGGCCAAATTCGGAGCCCATGAACAGCAGCTTCTTTCCGGGTTGAGCGAACATGTAGGCGAATAGCAGCCGGAGGTTGGCGAATTTCTGCCACTCGTCGCCGGGCATTTTTCCGATCAGTGATCCTTTTCCATGCACGACTTCGTCGTGGCTCAGTGGCAGGACGAAATTTTCGTGGAACGAATAGATCATGCGAAAGGTTAATTTGTTGTGGTGATATTGGCGATGAATCGGGTCTTGGCTGAAATACTGCAGCGTGTCGTGCATCCATCCCATATCCCACTTCAATCCGAAACCCAGGCCGCCAAGGTGAGTCGGGCGCGAGACCATGGGGTACGACGTCGACTCTTCCGCGTAGGTCTGAATGTCGGGATGCTCGCCGTAGGCTTCAAGATTGAAGCGACGCAGGAAGTCGATGGCTTCGAGATTTTCACGGCCGCCGTACTTATTGGGGATCCATTCGCCTTGCTTGCGCGAGTAGTCGAGATAAAGCATCGAAGCGACCGCGTCTACCCGCAAGCCATCGGCATGGTACTTGTCGAGCCAGAACATGGCGCTCGACATCAGGAAGCTGCGTACCTCGGCGCGCCCATAGTTGAAGATGAACGTCTTCCAGTCAGGATGGAATCCCTGGCGCGAATCGGAGTGTTCGAACAGGTGCGTCCCGTCGAAGAATGCCAGACCGTGTCCGTCGGAAGGGAAGTGCGACGGAACCCAGTCGAGAATGACGGCGATACCTCGCTGGTGCAGGTAATCGACGAAATACATGAAGTCTTGCGGTGTGCCATAGCGCGCGGTCGGAGAGAAATACCCTGTCGTTTGATATCCCCACGAGCCGTAGAAAGGGTGTTCCATGATGGGGAGCAGCTCAACGTGCGTGAATCCGAGTTTGTTGACGTGGTCGGCCAGGCGCGGAGCAATCTCGCGATAAGTGAGCGAACGGTTTTGCTCTTCGGGAATCCGCATCCAGGAGCCGAGATGGACTTCGTAGATCGACATCGGCGCATGCAGCGAGTTCAGGGCAGCGCGCTTTTCGAGGAAGGCGGCATCGTTCCATTTGTAATCCAGGTCCCAGACCACGGAAGCCGTCCGCGGCGGTTGCTCGGCGTAGAGTCCTATGGGATCGGTTTTGTCGATTTGATAGCCGAGTTGCGTCGACTGGATGTGGAACTTGTAAAGCGTGCCTTTGTCGGCGCCAGGGATGAACCCTTCCCAGATCCCTGAAGAGCCCCGTGGACGCAGTGGATGCGATTGCGGATTCCATCCGTTGAAACTGCCGACGACCGAGACTTCTCGAGCGTTCGGAGCCCAGACGCTAAAAACGGTTCCTTTGGTTCCCTTGGACTCGACGACGTGCGCGCCCATCTTTTCGTAAATGCGATAGTGGCTGCCTTCGTTGAAGAGATAAAAATCTTCGGCGGTGAGCAGCGAAACGTCGTGACGGACTGGAGACAGTTCCTGGGTTGGCGGCGTCGGCGTCATGATGAGTCGAGATTATGGATGAGTCGGGACTAGTGTATTCCAATTCAGGCACCAAACGCATCGGGTGGTGAGGAGTTCGCCCCTGCCCCGCGGGTGCCTACTTTTGCTTCAGCGCTACGCGTTTTGCTCTGGCCCATCCTTCTTTGACGCTCTGCCGGGCGCGGCCAAGCGCCAGTGCGTCCGCAGGAACGTCTTCGGTGATGCAACTCGCAGCGGCCACGTACGCGCCATTGCCAATTTTTACCGGCGCCACCAGCGTCGAGTCGCTGCCGATGAAGACGCCGTCTCCGATGACGGTCTGGTGCTTGTTCACACCGTCGTAATTGCAGGTGATAGTGCCCGCTCCGATGTTGACGCCTGCCCCGATTTCGGCATCACCCAGATAGGTCAGGTGATTGGCCTTCGAGCCTTTGCCTAGCTTTATTTTCTTGGTCTCGACGAAGTTGCCTACGTGGGCGCCTTCGCCGACCTCCGTTCCTGGTCGCAGGTGGGAGTAAGGGCCGAGAATTGCTCCAGCACCTGCGCGCGAGTCCGTCATGATGGTGCCGGGCCGGACGGTGACGCCATCGCCTAGAACTGAGTTCTCGATCACGCTGTAGGAGCGAACCCGACAGTCCGCGCCGATTTTCGTTTTGCCCCGCAACTGGACGAACGGCTCAATCACGGTGTCCGCGCCGACTTCAACGTCACTGTCGATGACGCAGGTGTGGGGATAGAAAATCGTCACGCCCTGCGCCATTAGATCGCGGCACTTTCCCAGGCGCAGACGCGCATCGAGGTCCATCATCTCGGCACGTGTATTGCTGCCGAGGACCTCGCCGGCGTCGTCGGTTTTGATGGCGACTACCTTCTTGCGTGTCTTGTTGAAGATCGCAGCCATGTCGGTGAGGTAGTACTCGCCGTGCGCGTTGTTGGTGGAGAGTTGGTCGATTTGTTGGTAAAGGGCTGGTGCGTCAAAGGCGTAGAAACCGGAATTTATTTCGCGGATTTGTTTCTGCTTCGGCGTCGCGGATTTTTCTTCAACGATGGCTTGAACGTCGGCCTTGCCGGCACTTTTGCGAATCACCCGGCCATATCCGGAAGGGTCATCCAGATCGGCGCTGAGCAGGGTCATCGCCGCCTTCTCGCCGGAGTGAAAGTCGCTCAGTTTCTTGACGGTTTCCGCTGTGATCAGCGGAGCGTCGCCCGAGAGGACAATGACCTGGTCATACCCGGAAAGCGCATCGCGCGCGACCATGAGCGCGTGTCCCGTGCCGCGCTGTTCGGCTTGCAAAACAAAGTTCACGCCAGAAGCGGCAACGGCTTCGCGCACCCGCTCGGCCTCATGGCCGACAATTACGAAAACGTCGCTCGCCGGGACGACCTTCACCGCTGTCGCGATCACATGGGCGAGGATTGGCCTGCCGCCGACTTCATGCAGGACTTTCGGATGTTTCGATTTCAGCCGCGTGCCCTTGCCTGCCGCCATGATTGCGACGGCGATGCGGCGAGGATTTTCCGGCAAGGATAAAGATAAGGATTTCGACGTAGCCCTTGGTTTCTTTGCCATGCTTAGCCAATAAATCGTTCAGCCAATATATCGCGAACTAGCGGCGGACGGTCTGCCCGTCGGGCGCTTGCGCCATTAGCGCCATCAGGTCGTGGGCGACGTGGTCGGTGGCGTGGCGCGCCACTTCGCCTTCTTCGAGATAATCTCCAAGCACCGGGCACACGCCAAGGCCTTCGATGGCTTCCGCATCGACTACGATTTGCGAAGCGCCTTCCAGCGCGTACTTGGCTTTCATTTCCGAGGACGCCACCTTGCTGTTGACTAATGTGTAGTCAAACAACTGCTTCCGAGCATGCCGATTGAGGGCACGAATATGATCGGATGCAGTTAAGCTCAAACTTTCATTAACCTGCGTCATCAGATTACAAATAAACACCTTAATGGCTGGCGATTCCGCAATCGCCTCTGGAATTCCCCGCACCAGCAAGTTCGGAATCAGACTGGTGAAAAGCGACCCGGGGCCGATGGTGATCAGGTCGGCATTGGCGATCGCCTCGAGCGTCTGCGGAAGTGGTTCGACGTCGGGAGGCACCAGAACAAGCTCACGAATTTTGCCTTTGCTCGCCGTGATTTTGGTTTCGCCGCGAACTGTCGTTCCGTCTTCGAACGAAGCTTCCAGTTCCACGCTCGACATGGTGGCGGGATAGATGTGTCCGCGGGTGAGCAGAATTTCTGAAGAAAGACGAACCGCCTCCGCAAAATCTCCGGTGATCGAGGTCAGAGCGGCCAGGAAAAGATTTCCAAAGCTGTGGCCTTCAAGCCCCGAGCCTTTCTGAAAGCGATGTTGGAAGAGGCGCGAGAGCAGGGCATCGTCTTCCGAGAGGGCGACGATGCAATTGCGAACGTCGCCTGGAGGAAGCATGTTGAATTCCTTGCGCAGCCGCCCGCTCGATCCACCATCGTCGCTGACCGTAACCACGCCCGATAAATCGCTGATGGTGGGCTGACCGCTGGACGCCGGCGCCATGACGTAGCGCTTCAATCCCCGAAGCAGAGTGGAAAGTCCCGTGCCCCCGCCGATTGCGACGACGCGCAGTTCGGGACCAGCTTTGACGGGGTCGGTTGTATCTGTGCGCACCTGGGGGACACCCTTATTGGATCAATGAGCGATCGAGCTATGTGGCGAGCAGCGATTGACTAGTAGGCGCTTGCTTCTTCTTCCTGCGGCTCGGACTCTCCCGCGCCAGGGTCCGGATACAGCAGTTCGGTGAACCGCGGATCTTCGGCCAGATTCTGGAAGTCGCCGTCGTTGCGCGCCTGAAAGCGAAGAGCGGGCCGCACCTGGATCGCCTCGTCGAGCATTTTAAGGGATTCTTCGACGTGTCCGGTCAGGCAGTGCAGTGCCGCCAGGCCGTAGAGCACATACTCCGACTTCGGCTGTTGTTTCAGGAGTTTGTCCAGGTGCTCGCGCGCCGCAACGTAGTCGCCAGTGTTGATCAGCGATACCGCGTAGTCGTAGTGCTCCTCGGTCGTTTTGAACTGAAGCGAGGGAGCGTCGAGATGCTTATCGCAGGTCAGGATGTGGACCTGTGCGCGGTCCGCGAAAGACTTATTCGGCCCAGCGAGTACCTTCTGCAAATGGCCTTTCGCCTTCTCGTACTTGTGCTCCTGCAGAGCGCGCAGTCCCGATTCGTAGTTCTGTACCGCTTGTGTGTGTCGTGGATCTTCCGTTACTTTTTGCCTGGGGGCTACCTTGAGTGCCATCAAACCGCCTCTAATTCAGAATTGACGTGCAAATTGAAGTGCTATTGAAGCGCAATCTTGCCGGCTACTTAATGCTGGCTGCTGTCGCCAGATCGATCGATTTCCATTCGCCCTTGATGATGCCGGCGCGAATCTGTTTTGCCGTCTTGCCTTGCTTGTTCATCGTATAGGTGTAATAAAGCTCTTTGAGGCAGGTGCCACATTGCGCACCGTGGGTGCCCGAGAAGCAGCTGTGCAAACTATTGTGTCCCATCGTCCGGGCACAGTAGCAGTAACAAGGCTGCTGGTAGATCACCTTCGGAATCTTCGATGCAAGTTCATAGGCGTGCGTTTGATACGGAAACTGAGCGTTACCGCCCCAAAGCTGGTCCTGGGTCAGGATGGCCGGAAGCATGGTACCCGGAGCCGGAGGAGCCGCATTGAAATGCGGAACATCGTCGGCTTCGGACCGGAGCCACGGCGCCGATACCATGGTGACCAGCAAAAACAGCGTCGCCGACGCGAAAAACCGTGTGCCCATGCCTCTTGACCTCAATCCGTTATTTTACCTTAAAGTGCGGGATTGGCGAGTTAATGGAATGGGTTCTGAACCCTGCTCCTAGCCCAGTTTCTCGAAGAACAGGCAAATCGTTTCAATCCCGTGGTGAAAATTCGGAATGTGGAACTTCTCATTGGGCGCGTGCAGGTTGTCGTCGGGAAGCCCGAAGCCCATCATCACCGACGGAATCTTCAGCACGTCCTGGAAGTCGGTGACGATCGGAATCGATCCACCGGAACGGATAAAGACGGTTTCTTTCTTGAACGTGTCATGCAGCGCTTCGGTCGCGGCTTTGATAAAGCGGTTGTCGGTGCCGACCACGCAGGCCGGACCTTTGCTGTGCACTTTGATCTTGGTCTCGATGCCCTTGGGTGTGTGTTTCTTAACGAACGCGCTGTAGCGTTTGAAGATGTCTTCCGGATCCTGGTTGGGTACAAGCCGCATCGAAACTTTGGCCGAAGCCTTGGCCGGAATTACCGTCTTCGCTCCCGGGGCGACGAATCCGCCGGGCATGCCGTGTACTTCGAGCGTCGGACGCGCCCATGTTCGATAGAGAACTGAATATCCCGGCTCGCCCGTCAGAACCTTGGAGCCGACTTCAGTTTTGCGATAGTGCTCTTCGTTGAAGGGCAGCCGCTTCCACGCTTTCAGTTCGTCTTTGCTCGGAGTCTTCACGCCTTTGTAGAATCCGGGGATTAAAATCTTCCCCTTGGAATCCTTCAGCTTGCTGATGATTTCAACCAGCGCGAAGAGCGGGTTCGGCGCCGCGCCACCGTACATGCCGGAATGGAGATCGGTTTTCGCGCCCACAGCTTCGATCTCGGTGTAGACGAGGCCGCGGAGGCCAACGCAGAGGGTCGGAAGATTCGGAGCGAATAACTCTGTGTCGCAGACCAGCGCGAAATCCGCTTTCAGCTTCGCCTTTTCTTTTCGGACATACGCCGCAATCGATTCGCCTCCGACCTCCTCTTCCCCTTCAAAAATCACTTTGACGTTAATGGGCAGCCTGCCACCGTGAGCCCGCATGAGCGACTCGAGGGCTTTCACTTCCATCCAGAGCTGCCCTTTGTCGTCGACCGCGCCGCGAGCATAGATGTTGTTGTTGCGTTCGGTTGGTTCGAAGGGCGGTGTGTGCCACTCATCGACGGGATCAGGCGGTTGCACGTCGTAATGGGCGTACATCAGAACTGTCGGCTTGCCGGCGGCATGCAGCCAGTCGGCGTAAAGTAAAGGATGACCTTTGGTGGGGATAATTTCGACGTTCTCCATGCCAATGCGGCGCAGTTCGGCAGCCACAAACTCCGCGGCCTTCTGCACGTCGCCTTTGTGTTCTTCGAGCGTGCTGACGCTCGGAATGCGGAGAAGAGTCTTTAACTCGTCGAGAAATCGCGGCTGGTTATTGCGTGCGAAATCGACTGCGGGGGATGCCATTGGTTGTAACCTTTCTGGGCCCTGAGTTGAACTGAATGCTGAACTGGATAATGACCGAAAACGTTTCAGTATATACCTGAATGCTTGAGCACTCTGGAACGATGAGAGAAGGGGCACCGGAAATCACGAACCGGGAAGTTTCCACAGAAACCCTGTTACGATTCTCTGTTTTTGGAGGTGTGCGGTCTTGATCGTCATTCGCGGATTGCTGCTTATTGTGGTCGGAATTTATCTAGTGGTGCTGACCGCGGCCATCTTTTCGTCTGAGGGGATGATTTTTCAACCGCAACGCGCTGGATATCGGGATAACGCCAGCATTTTGAAACTGACTACTTCCGGCGGAGCGAAAATATCCGCAGTCTATCTGGCTTATCCCGAAGCAACTTTCACCGTTCTCTTCAGTCACGGGAACGCAGAAGATATCGGCTACGATCAAGACCTCCTCGAACAAATCAGAAATGCCGGATTCTCCGTGCTGGCCTACGACTACGAGGGCTACGGCACAAGCGAAGGTAAACCTTCCGAGCGTCACGCATACGACGACGAAAATACGGCTTACGATTTTCTGGTGGAGAAGATGCACGTCCAGCCGAACAGGATCATCGCCTTCGGTCGCTCGTTAGGGAGCGGTCCGGCTACCGAACTGGCCTCGCGCCGGCCGGTCGCTGCACTGATTCTAGAAAGCGGGTTCATGAGCGCCTTTCGGGTGGTGACCAGAGTCTCAATCTTGCCGTTCGATAGATTTAACAATCTCCCAAAGATCAAAAAAGTGCATTGTCCGGTCTTGATCATCCATGGGACAGAGGATTCCGTGATCAACATTCGGCATGGCAGAGCACTCTTCGCGGCTGCGAACGAACCCAAGCAAGCTTTTTGGGTTGAGGGAGCGAATCACAACGATGTTGCGACCGTTGCAGGGACTCGATACTCAAGTGCGCTGCAAGAGTTCGCGAGGCTAGTACAAAATTACCCAACGAAGACTCAATCACAACCAGACTGATCCTCGCCGAAATTGTCTGCGTCCTGACTTTGGAATCTTCCCGCACCAAATGCCCGCAAATCGCACTCCGCTTTTTCCCCAGCAATCGTCTTCCCCATAACCCTTGCAGTGATCGGTGCGAGCAGAATTCCATCGCGAAAGTGTCCCGTTGCCACGAAGTATCCTGGCGTTGCCGTAGCGCCGAGAATCGGCAGTTTGTCGGGCGTTCCGGGGCGCAGGCCGGCCCACGCTTCGAGAATACGGGCGTCGGCCAATCTTGGGACGAGATCGAGAGCTGATTGGCGCAATTGCTGAATTGTCGCCGGGATAGTTCGTTTGTCGAAGCCGGTTTCTTCGGCGGTTGCGCCGATGAGCATCCGGCCGTCGCTGCGGGGGATCAGATAAACCTCGGGCGCGCGGATAACGTGACGGACCATTTCTTTGTGCGGCATCACCACGCACAGCATTTGACCTTTGACGGGGCGCGTTGGAAACGAGTGTGGTCCGATCTGCCCGGCCCAGGCTCCAGCGCAGTTCACGACGATGCCGGCGGCGAAATGTGTTTTGTTCGTGCGCACACCCGATGCCTTCCCATCGATGACTTCAACCGCCAGCACGTGATCGCCAGACGAAAAATCGATTTCACGATGCCGCGCTGCCGCAATTGCCGCCGACGTCAAGTGCCGCGGATCAACCGAGCGCTCTTCGAGAAGCGTTGCCGTTAAATCTCTTAATTGAAGTTCCGGCTCAAGGTGTGTGGCCGCGGGGATTTCCCCGCCGGTAACGCCGTAGGGCCCCATCCCGTCACGCGTCAAGACGAGCGTTCCGACTGACCGTAGGTCAATCTTCACACCGGACTCATCTTGCAGTTCGTGCACGAACTCCGGGTACATCCGCGCGCTGGTCGCCGCAAGCTCGACCAGTGCCGGATGGGTTTCGAGCGGGGAGTCGCAAAGCATGCCTCCCGCGGCCCATGAGGACTCGCGACCCGGTTCACCCTTCTCAACAATCAGCACACGCAGCCCCCGCTTGTTCAGCTCAATTGCCAGCGAGAGACCGATAATTCCCGCACCGATAATGATTGCGTCCCAGGACTTCACTCCAACATTCTAGCGGCAAGTTACCTCTGGCCAAGAACCTCAAACGCAATTGACAGCGACCCGCATCTCACAAACAATAGAGCACTACAAGTCCACCTCATCTTTAACCGGAGACCAACCCTTATGTCGGAAGGCGATCAACCGAACGTGTATCACCCCGAACCGCAGAGCAATGTTGGGAAATGGATCCTGACGGCAGTCGCCGTCGCCTATGTCGGAGCTTCGGCATTCTTCATTTATGACCAGCACAGCAAACTCGAAAAGGTTACACAGGACCAAACCGCGAGTCAGAAGGAAATTGCCGATTTGACCAAGCGCATGCAGTCGGCTGAATCCGATTCGGCGACCTTAGCCGAGCGCGTCGGCATGACCAAGAAAGAGTTGGCGGCACGCGCGGACGAGTTGGCGCGCCAGCAGCAGGCTGCGTCGGCGCGCATCGCGGCGCAAGCAGCGGAGGAAAAGAAAGACGTGGGCGCGGTTGCCGGCGAAGTCGGTACGGTGAAGACCGATGTTGGCGGGGTGAAAACCGATGTGGCGGCCACCAAGGCATCTCTGGAAGCGACCATTTCGAAACTGCAGGGTACGATTGGCGATCTCGGTGTGCAAAGCGGCCTCATCGCCAACACGCGCAGCGATCTGGAAGCGCTGAAGCACAAGGGCGACCGGCAGTACTACGAGTTCACATTGTTGAAGGGCGCGCAACCGCAGGCGTTTTCGACCGTGGCGTTGCAGCTCAAGAAGACCGATCCCAAGAAGGGCAAGTACACGCTGAACGTCACCGCCGACGACAAGACGCTCGAGAAGAAAGATAAGAACCAAAGCGAGCCGGTGCAGTTTTATACGGGGCGGGAACACATGCTCTACGAACTCGTGGTCTGGACGGTGGATAAGAACAAAATCACCGGCTACTTGAGCACTCCGAAGAATGCTCCGGTGCCGATCACGGCGACGCCGCAGTAGTCACCGTCAAGTCGAACCACCATGCTGCCGCCGAGCGCGCATACGCTGCTTGAAATCGCACTCCGGACGGGAGTCATCTACTGCCTCGTGCTGCTCGGGATCCGCATCAGCGGCAAGAGGGAAGTCGGTCAGATGACTCCGTTCGACCTCACACTCCTCCTGCTGCTATCCAACTCCGTACAGAATGCGATGACCGGGCCTGACACGTCGCTCGCCGGAGGCGCCGTCGCTGCCACAACGCTATTGCTCTTGAACTATCTCGTGGCCGAAGTCTCTGGCGGGAACCGCCGCTTCCGCAAATACATCCAGGGAGAGCCGAGTCTGCTCATACACGATGGCGTGGTCATGGAGGCGCACATGGCCAAAGAACATGTCAGCATGGATGAACTGGAGCGCGCGCTCCGCGAACACGGTGTTGCCACGTACAAAGAAGCGGCGCTGGCAGTGCTAGAAGTGGACGGATCGATCAGCGTCCTCAAGTACGACGACATTGAGCCGACCGCGTCGACCCATCTCAACCGGCGCAGATTTCTCAAGAAAAACTAGCCCCTTACGCAGTAGCCACATCGCCGACGTTCAGACTCCAGCCCCTGCCGCTTTTTCGCAAGGAGTGCGTACTTCGCGGATCAAATCGGCTTCGATCAGTTGCTCCACGCAGCGATACTGGTCGGGCCCAGTCTGGGCGTTGATAGTTGGAGCCTCGGTCGTTGGCACGACTCCCACTGCCTGATTGCGGCCATTTTGCTTCGCGAGGTAGAGTCCCCGATCGGCTAGCCGAAGCACTTCATCCACCGACAGGTTGGAACATGCCTGAGGAAGCCATGGAAATGCGGCCCAGCCGACCGAGCACGAGCGAGTCAGAGTGCGCTCGTTTCCTAAATCGAATTCCGTGCCGCTGATCGACTCGAGGATCCTTGACGCCATGTGCGTGGCGTCGCTGCGTTCGGCGGAGCGGCAGACCACCAGAAATTCTTCTCCGCCCCAGCGAATCAGGAAATCGGACCCGCGGACTACACCTGCGAGCCGGCGTGCGATCTGGATCAGAACCCGATCCCCAGCGTCGTGGCCAAAGTGGTCGTTCACTTCCTTGAAGTGGTCGATATCGACGAGGAAGAAAACAAGATCGCGGTGACCGCGCTGATAGATGGGCCCGCCGCGGTAGGCGCGCATGGCTTGGCTGGCGTCGGCTGCGATCATGCTTTGGAAAAAACGACGGTTGCGGATCCCGGTCAGCGGATCGCTAAGCGAGGCTTCCTGAAGTTCGTTATTAGCCTGTGCCAAAGCCGCACTGCGCTCGGCTACGGCGAGTTCCAGTCGCTCTTTTTCCCGGCGGTCGCGACGCTGCCGTGAGTAGATCGTGATCCAGAGCAGCAGGGCGAACGCGACAGCGCCCGAGGACTTGGCCCACCACGTCTGCCACCACGGAGCCAGCACCGTAAATGAATAGGACGCCAATGAGGCCTGTCCAAGTTTGGTGCAGCCGCAGCTTACTTCGAATGTGTAATTGCCCGCCGCCAGGGACGAGTACCGCACTTCGCGAAGTTTGGTTTCCGTGAAATCCTTTTCCAATCCACCGAGCCGATAACGGCAGGTAAGATCGCGGCCATGGTGAAAGACCGGAGACGCGAAGCGCGCGAGCAGTGTCGCGTCTTCGTATTTGATCTGGGGCGTGCTCTCCAGCAGACGGTCTTCCTTGCGATGATCTTCCTTACCAAGATCTTCCTTGCCAAAAATGACGCTGGTCAGGACGATGCTCGGCCGCCTCAACTCCAGCTGATCCTGATTCTCGTCGTATCGGGCTAATCCCTTGCTTGTACCGAGCAGAATACTGCCATCGGATTCCTGCCAGAGGCTGCCACAGTTCAGATCGTTCCAGATCAGACCGTCTTCTTCGGTAAAGACGCGCTGTTTGCCGTCGGGCGAAATCATTGCGGCGCCCACATCCATCGCAGTCCACACGTGATCATGTTGGTCGACGCCGAGTCCACACACACCCTGTGCGACCTGCATCACGTCGACGCCGCCGTCGGCTCGGGACCGCAGGCGGCTGCTCTGGCCTTCATCCGGGTATCGCAGCCACGCTTCCCCGTCCCGCACCGCCTCGATTTCGATCACGTCGTCTGAGAGTAGTCCAGCTTCTTTGCTGAAGTGTTGCCAGCGGCCGTGATCGTAGCGGGAAACACCGTTCGCGCCCGCGCTCCAGACCACTCCGCCAGGTCCCACGGAAACCGTTCGCGTCGTGCCCTGGTTCGCAGCAGGAGCGGCCAACTCCGCAACGGAGAAGTGGCCCTTGTCGTAGCGGATGACGTGTAGCAAATCCTTGCCATCGGCCCAGATCGAATTATCGGGTGCCGCGGCGATGCGCTGCGGCCGCCAATCGGGTGGCAGAGGCACGGCTTGTGCCACTGGATGCTCGAGGTTCGCGTCGAAGCGATAGATGCCCTTGCCCGGGACAATCGTCCACACGGCACCGTCGGAAGCAAGCTTGATTTGGCGAGCGCCGATGTGCGCTCCTCCCTGGGTTACCGTTTGCCAATGCGACATCTGCGGATCCCAATAACAAACCGCTGTGTTGGCAGCCACCCACAGCCGACCGCGATGATCGCGCACCACGCCGAGCACCAGCGCATCCGGCAAGCCTTCCGCATCGGTCCATCCCGACCATTGTTTCGACCCCGGCCAATAATCGAGGCCGGTGCCGGTGGTCCCGATCCAGATGCCACCCTCGCGATCTTCGAGCGCCGAAGCGACCGCGCTGCTGGTGAGTCCGCTGCGGTGGTCAATGACGCGCCACCCGTTCCCGGCGTCTCCGTTGTCGTCGCGCCAGTAGAGACCTTGTGCTGTTGGCAGCAGAAGATTGCCGCGCCGGTCGAGACTCGGACCACCTTGATTGTTTGCGCTCGGAAGATTTCCTGGTACCCAGAAAGGTTTCGCCGTGCGGTCGTTTATCCGAATGAAGCCCAGCCGTGATGTGGTTCTGATCCAAAGTTTACCGCCGGGCGAGGGCAGCAGTGCTGCGACACGTTCATCGTGCTCCTGGCCACCTAGGTCGATGACGGCAAAGGTCTCAGGCGCGGAATTTCCGGGACGGAAACGCTCGATTTCTTTTCCGGAGCTGAACCAGATGGTGTCATCTTCCGCACGAGCCACAGCGGAAACTTCGCTGTTTACGACGTTCGTCCCAATGCGGAAAAGGTCATAGTGGTCACTATTCGGTTGCAGGCGCAATAGACCATGCTGCGCGGAGACGAAAACCGTTCCATGTTGGTCGACCGCGAACGATTGGTAGGTGTCCCGCGGCGCTCCTGCTGCGGCCGGCAAGTCAATCGCCTCGAAGCGCTCGCGAAGACGGCGCGCGATTCCTTTGCGCGTGCGCACCCATAGATTGCCGTCAGGCGCCGCCAGCACAAGATCGACTGATTCGCCGGGCAGGCCATCGGCACGGCCAAAACGCGTCACTCCATTTCCGTCATAGCGGAAGAGGCCGGTTTCCGTGCCGATCCACAGAAAGCCTTGACTGTCTTGTGCCAGGGAGAGGATGGTGGCGGAGCCGAGACCGAAGTGTTCACCGAAATGCTGAATCGAGTAATGAGGATGGCCGGGGAGCGGCGGCGGCTTCACCGCGAGGGCATGGATCGAGACACAAAAAAGGCACAGCACTGCGAGCCGTCGCCAGTTGGAGCGGTGCACGTACATGAGCCCTCGATTAGTGGAATCATAGGATGGAGGAGCGTCCCTAAGTAACTCGAAACTGGAGTGGGAAGATTACTTAAGTAAGCAGTAAAAGACGGTGCGTTAGCGTGGAAAGCAGCGAAAGCTCGGCCTAAGGTCTTGTCATCCGTTCCGGTTTCACTAGTTGATCGAATTCCTCTCCGGTGAGATACCCGAGTTTTACGGCGGCTTCGCGCAGGCTGCTGTGTTCAACGTGCGCCGTGTGCGCGATCTGCGCGGCTTTGTCGTACCCCACTTTCGGAGCCAGTGCCGTCACCAGCATCAGCGAATTCTTCACGTAGGAGTCCACCTTGGCGCGGTCGACCTCGATGCCGTTGATCATATATTCGACGTAACCGTGGCAGGCATCGGTGATCAGCGTGACCGAGTGCAGAAAGTTATAGATGATGACCGGCTTGAACACGTTGAGTTCGAAATTGCCCTGCGATCCGGCGAAGCCGACCGCGGCCGTGGCTCCGTGAACCTGAACGCAGACCATCGTCATCGCTTCGCATTGCGTGGGATTTACCTTGCCCGGCATGATCGATGATCCCGGCTCGTTCTCCGGCAGGATCAATTCCCCGAGTCCGCAGCGCGGACCGCTGGCCAGCCAACGAATGTCATTCGAAATTTTCATCAAAGACGCGGCCAGCGTTTCCATCGCCCCCTGGGCAAACACAATCTCATCGTGCGCTGACAGCGCTGCAAACTTGTTTCCGTGAGAGCGGAAGGGAAGCGAGGTCAGCTCGGCAATCTTCTTTGCAGCGCGCTCGGCAAATTCAGGATGCGCGTTGAGACCAGTGCCGACCGCAGTGCCGCCGATCGCGAGATCGTAAAGGCCGCCGAGCACCTGTTCCAGGCGTTTGATGTCGCGGTCAAGAAGGCTGGCCCACCCGCCGAATTCTTGTCCAAAGGTTAGTGGCACCGCATCCTGAAGATGAGTGCGGCCGATCTTGACGACATGTTCAAATTCCTTGGCTTTCGCGGAGATTGCATCGCGCACCGTCTTGATGGCCGGAATCAGCGCCTTCTCTACGCGCTCGGCCGCCGCGATGTGCATCGCCGCCGGAAACGTGTCGTTCGATGACTGCGACATATTGACGTCATCGTTCGGATGAATCGGCTTCTTACTCCCCATCACTCCACCGGCGATTTCAATCGCGCGATTGGAGATGACCTCGTTCACGTTCATGTTGGTCTGCGTGCCGCTGCCGGTCTGCCAGATACGCAGCGGGAACTGATCATTCAACTTGCCCGAGATGACCTCGTCGGCAGCCTGAACGATGAGCTTTGCTTTGTCCGCGGGGAGCTTGCCGAGATCCTGATTCACCAGCGCGCAAGCCTTCTTCAGAATGCCAAAGGCACGAATCAGCTCTGGAGGCATGGTGTCGCGCCCAATATTGAAATGCAGCAGCGAGCGCTCCGTCTGCGCGCCCCAGTAGACGTTCGCCGGGACTTCGATCTTCCCCATGCTGTCAGATTCGGTGCGGGTTCCGGAGGCGGGTGCCGTGATCGTAGACATCAGGAAGTCTCCAAAGCGAACCGACTATTATACGGCGCTGCTTTCATCCGAGCGAAGATCGCAGCAAATTCCAAATCGAATTTCAGATCGACTTCACCGGAATCGCCATCACATCGTCGACCAGGCTCATTTCCTTTTGGACAAATGGTTCAGCGTAGGCGACTCCGCCCATCATGCCGTAGAAGCGGGCCATGGACTCGATGCGCGCGCGAATTTCTTTTTGCGCGGGAAATATGTCGCTGCCGGCTTTCTGATCGCTGAATTGCGATTTGTAGGCCATCAACGCCGCGAGACGAGTTTCAAATTGATCGCTGATGTCCACAACGAAAGTCGGTCGGACGTCGCGGTATAAGCTGGCATAAATGATCTTGAACGGACGGTGAGGCAAACTATGATGAGGCGACTCCGCCATGGGTAGCTTCGCCAACCCCGACAAAAACGCCGCTTCGTAGCCAAGCACCGACGCCGTGTAGTGATCGGGATGGCGGCCCTCCCAGTAGGGAAGGATCAGCACGCGGGGTCGCTGCTCGCGCAGCACACGCACGACTTTCAAGCGATTGTCCCACGTATTTTCGACCCGGCCGTCGGGGATATCCAGAGCTTGTCGCCAGGAAACCTTCAGAATGCGCGCCGCCTCGCTCGCTTCGTTGGCGCGGTCTTCGGCGGTTCCGCGCGTGCCCATTTCTCCCTGAGTGAGGTCGAGAATGCCGGTGGTATATCCGCGCTCGGCCATCTTGAGCAGAGTGCCGGCGCAGGTTTGTTCTACGTCATCGCGGTGGGCGGCTAGGGCGAGGATGTCGAGAGGCATAAAGGCGTCGTTGGTCGATGGTCGTTAGTCGTTCGCGCTGTAGTTACCTGATTCTCCGTTGCCCAACATTCTTACCTCGGTTTTCTCCTGCAATCTCTTGTCAAGACGGCCAAACGAAAGGTACGTGCCGACGACCATCGACCAACGACCATCGACGGTTCTCAAGCTGCCGGCTTTGTAGTCCGCCGACTTGCCAGCACGAACGCTAGGCCGAACATGAATAACGCGAACAGCACCAGCGTCAGAATCGATGCGGTCAACGAGAACGCGAATGAGAACGAGCTGGGCGCATCGGGATACATTAACGCGCGCAGCGCTTCCACGCCATACGTCAGCGGATTGGCATACATCAACCAGCGAATCCACGCGGACGCTTTTGACAGAGGAAACATCGCTCCCGAAAGCAGCCAGAGCGGGATCAGAAATAAATTGATGATGGCGTGGAAGGCTTGAGTCGAGTCCAGAGGCCATGCGATCGCGAAGCCGAGCGCCGTCAGGGCGAACGACACCAGGAATATGGTCAGGGCGATCAGGCCAAACGAGCCGACCGTCATGTGGATGCCGACGAAAGGTGAAAAAACCAGAAACACCAGCCCTTGGACAGCCGCGAGCGTCGTCCCTCCAAGAACTTTACCGAGTACGATCGCGGCGCGGGGCACGGGCGCGACCATCACCGACAGCAGGAAGCCTTCGTTGCGATCTTCGATCACCGACATCATGGTGAAGATCGCAGTAAACAGCACGATCATCACCAGCACGCCCGGATAAAAGTAGTCGAGGTAATTCTGTTGTCCCGCGGAACCTCCGGAACGGAATGAAGTTCCGAAGCCAGAGCCGATCACGATCCAAAACAGCAGAGGCGAGGCGATAACGCCCACGACCCTCGCGCGCTGCCGATAGAAGCGCACGATTTCGCGCCACCAAAGCGTGAACGCCGGCAGCAGAATTCCGCCGGATACGGCAGCGGTCTTAGTAGCGGGGAAGGTCGCGGTCTGAGTCGCCATCGCCTTTAGTCTAGCAGCGATCACCATGGCTCGCTTCGAACCCCGCCTTCGAAACCCAGGTCTCAACATCGAGACCTGGCCACGCTTTGCCGATTGTGTTCGATACCTAGTTGGGAGTGGTTGAGTAAAGGCCGGTGATACTAGCACTCCTTAGAATATGCCCATTCTTGCCGGCTCGAATCAGCGCCTGATAAAGCGTTTCCGCGCTCGCCGGAAAATTCGCCGATGTTCGCAATCGGAGCGTGGTATCGAGCGCATAGACCGTGAACACGTAGTGGTGCGCAAATGGTTTGACGCCGGCTGGCGGACAGGGCCCGTCGTATTCGGCTCCCGCAAAAAAGTCGTTGAAGATCTGCTGGCCAAAGGCGCTTCCGGCAACTCCGGCATTGGCCGGCAATCCGGTCGCCGTGGGCGCGATGTTGTACATCCCCCAGTGCGTAAACGCGGCGGTCGTGTCGTAGAGGGTCACGACGAAACTTGCGGTCCGTTTGGGAGCATTGGCCCACGAAAGTTCCGGAGATTGATTTCCACCCGGACTGCCGTCGATGGAGCAGGTGTTAGAGCCGTTGACGACGTTATTGTTGATCGTGCTGATAGGCAAGGTTGTACCGTTGGCGAAGGTTGTACTACTCAGTTGGAACGAGTTATCGCTCTGCGCCAAGGCGGGCAACGCGAGTAACAACAGGAGAGGGATCAGCGAGCCAAGTCGAATCTTCATAAAACACTCCTTCTTGACTTACGAAAATCGGAGAGGAAAACCGGAGAGATTGTACAACGGATTCGGCTTACGGCGGGTGTGGGAAGGTGGTAAACTCTTGCCGTGAAAATCAAGTTCACGACCGTCGGCTTTCTCCTTATAACATGGCTATCCGCGGGTGCATTCGCACAGACGACCAACGCTAGCCCTGAAGCCGACAAGCCTCAACAGACCAGGGACCAACAAACCAAGGACCAACAAGCCAAAGATCAGCCAGCCAAGTCTCAACCAACCGACGACGACGTCCCGTTATTCAAGATGGGACCCGGCATGACGCCGCCACGCGCGACTTACCAGCCCGAACCGGAGTATTCCGACCAGGCGCGTAAGAAAAAATTCCAGGGCACGTGCCTCCTTGAGCTGGTGATCGGAGCCGATGGCAAGCCACGAGACGTCCACGTCATTCGGCATCTCGGCATGGGTCTGGACGAGATCGCCGTCAAGACAGTCAAGAAATGGGAATTCGAACCCGCGCGTAAAGATGGTCAGCCGATCGCGGCGAAGGTGGACATCGAAGTGTCGTTTCACCTGTATTGAGTTGGCGGGCTGGGCTTTGAAGATACACGCGGTTAGTGTTTCTTTCCCGATTTCTTCTTATCTCCTTTAGCTGCTTCTGACTCCGCTGTCTCACTCCAAAACTTGTGGCCGGTGCGGTGAATGAAGACGTCTTCCAGTGTCGGCTTGCTGACACTGAGCGACTGGATTTCTCCAGGGAAAGCTTCGACCACGTCGGGGACGAAGCGATGCCCGTTTTCGATTTCGATGCGGACTTGTTTGTCCATGACGGTCGCATCGACTTGAAACTTGCCGCGGACGCGGTCGGCCAAAGACTGCGGATCGTTTGCCTCAAGCAAAATGACATCGCCGCCGATTTCGCGGGTCAGGGCTTCGGGCGTGCCGAGAGCGACTAAGTTGCCTTCGTTCAGAATGGCGAGGCGGTCGCAGCGTTCGGCTTCTTCCATCAGGTGCGTAGTGACGATGACCGAGACCCGTTCCTGATCGCGCAGGATCTGCAAATATTGCCAGAGATCGTGACGCGCGCCAGGATCGAGGCCCGTTGTCGGCTCGTCGAGAAGCAGCACCTCAGGATGATGAAGCAATCCTTTGGCGAGTTCGATGCGGCGCTGCATGCCGCCAGAGAAAGTTTCGACGAGATCGGCGCGGCGGTCGAGCAATCCGACGCGCGTCAGGATTTCTTCAATCCTCGTTTTGAGTTCGTTGCCGCGCAGCCCGTAAAGATGCCCCTGATGCCACAGGTTTTCGTAGGCCGTGAGTTTGGGATCGACGCTCTGCGCCTGGAAGACGACACCGATGTGGCGACGCAACTGCGAAGGCTGGCGAACCGCATCGAGTCCGGCGATCATCGCAGTGCCGGACGTCGGCACCATCAGCGTGGAGAGGATGCGGAACAAAGTCGTCTTGCCGCTGCCGTTTGGTCCAAGCAATCCAAACAGTTCGGCGGGGCGAACTTCAAACGAAACGCCGTTGAGCGCAGTCCGATCCTCGTAACGATGAACCAGATCGCGGACCGCGATGATGGGCTGGACGGCTGTTTCGGCGAGCCGCGCGGGCGGCGCGAAGTCGATGGCGGTTGAGTTCGGGGTCACAGAACATTCTACGCTCGGAAGGGGGCAACCAATCCAAATTTGTCATCCCGAACGAAGTGAGGGACCTGCATTTCGTTTCAATCCCCACTCAGTTCACCCGATATCTCACAAACGCGCAGTGACCGCCCACACAGACACCGCACCACGATCAGCGCAACACTCCTCTTAAAGTTTGTCATCCCGAACGGAGTGAGGGATCTGCAGTTAGCCGGCAGTGGCACGACCTAACGTGCGAGCAAATAGTCGCCAGCGAGGAGGGGAAATGCGTGCCGAGAACCGCTATTACGTCTACATCATGGCTAGCCTTTCGCTGACCCTCTATACCGGCGTGACGGGAAACCTTCGCCGGCGCGCATTGCAGCATAAGTCCCGAGAAATCGATGGCTTCACCAAGCAGTACCGCATCCATCGCCTGGTCTATTACGAGACTTTTAAGTATGTAAACAATGCCATCGCTCGAGAAAAACAAATCAAAGCGTGGACGCGTGCGAAGCGCATTGCGCTGATCAAAACCATGAATCCTACGTGGCAAGACTTAGCCGAGGCCTGGGGTGATCCAATCAAACTGCAGATCCCTCACTTCGTTCGGGATGACAATTCTAAGAGTGAAGGCGCAAGCACAGAGGTAGAAAAGAGAGTTAGAAAAGAAGAAAACGTCAGCGATCCGATTCCGACCGTAAAGAAGTCATCGAGGAACACCGCATGACCTAACCCTCAAACCCTTGTCATCGCGAACGAAGTGAGAGATCCGCATTCACCTCAAGAAGTTTGTCATCCCGAACGAAGTG
The DNA here is from genome assembly GCA_035308395.1 of Terriglobales bacterium. GTDB lineage: Bacteria > Acidobacteriota > Terriglobia > Terriglobales > Acidobacteriaceae > Acidiflorens. The sequence goes on along the minus strand of DATGGT010000140.1, from coordinate 121,084 downwards.
AGGGATCTGCACTCGTTTCAATCTCCCCTCAGTTCACCCGATATCTCACAAACGCCAGTGACCGCCCTCACAGACACCGCACCGCAACCAATACGACACTCGAAATGAATTGTGTCCGCCTCCTGAGACGGACATCGCAACCGCCTTCTCTGACAACGCGAAATTGCAAACATCGGTGGCCAAAAAAAACCATCAAAAACCAGCCAAAAACGATGATCCAGTCCTTTAAGTCCTTTCTTTTCTGCGTCGTGTGAGTAACTATCTGTTAAATGAACAAGTTACGCAAAAATTGGGGGGGGGGGGTACAAAACCTTACCGCTCCTCATCGCCGCAGCGCGGATGAGCTGTCAACGAGAACTACACGTCCATCTCATATGCCTTCTTCAGCCAGCGCTTCAATTCGTCGTCGATATCTGCCTTTGACTTGATTTCGATCCGGCGCGTGATGCGGTCTTTCTTTTCGTAGCCTCCAGTATCGATCAGGCGCTTCGGAGTTTTGATGTTGCCGAGAGCCAATCCGAGATCGATTCTTGTGTTCGTCGCGGGCTTGATGTGGGCGAAAACGTGGCTGCGATAGAGCGGAACAATAGTTTTGCCGGGGCAGGCCTTGACGTCCCTGCCGAGAGAAAATCCAAGTTTCAACAGCTGTTCGTAGAGCGGACGCAGCGCTCCGCGTGGGCCAGAATATTGGGCTTCGACCCACGCGGCCGCGGTTTTCAGATAGGTCTCGGGCGAGTCTTCTTCCGTGCCTTTGCCGTCGGCGCGTTCGGCGATCCACGATGCGGCGTTCGTGCCGAGTTTGTGCTCCCGCTTGAGCCACTCGCGCCGCTCCTTTTCACTGGCCGGGCCGGACTCTATGGTGAGTGCGATCCATTGGTCGAGAGAACGTCCGGTTTTACCGGGGAGTTCCTTGATCCACTTCTGAACCATGGCCACGCCGGGATGGACGGCGTAAGAGATTTCGGAAGACATGCACACCTCGGCTTGCACTTCGGCCAGCAACACGGCTCAACATCATAATCAATCTTCGTGATCAATGCTTCACGCTGGCTCGCGATAGAATCTTTCGATGGCTGCCAAGAAGTCCACCACCCGGCGCTCTGGCGTTGGACATAATACGCGCCTGGCCAAAATCCAAAACCAGTGTTTCGTCTGTGGACGCGACAATCCCGACGGAATGCGGTTGAAGTTTGCTTACGACGAAGAGCGCAACTGTTTCGTCTGCCGCTTCCGGCTCGGCAAGCGTTACAGCGGACCGCCTGGACATTGCCACGGCGGGATCATCGCGACCATTCTTGACGAAGCGATGGGTAAGGTGAACAAATTGCGCGATGTGGTCGCGCTGACTTCTGAGATCAGGGTGAACTACCGCAAGCCAGTGCCGTTGCACAAGCCGTTGCGCGTCGAGTCGCGCGAAGTTTCGATGACTGGACGCAGGCACGTCAACATGGCCGAGATCCTCAACGAAAACGGGGAAGTGCTGGCCCGTGGCGAAGGGACGTTCATCGCCATCGATCCCGAGCGCATGTTTGGCCGCTTTGCAAAACCGTAATCATGCCCGCACCCGCCATCGTCCATGTGCAAGGCCGCAAGCTCAAGCTTACGAATCTTGAGAAAGTGCTCTATCCCGCGGCGGGGTTCGCCAAGGGCCAGGTCGTCGATTACTACGTCCGCATTGCGCCTGTGCTGGTGCCCCATTTGACGGGACGCGCGCTCACGATGAAGCGCTATCCCGAGGGCGTGGAGCACCCATACTTCTTCGAGAAGAACGCTCCCATGCACCGGCCGGATTGGGTAAAAACCGCGCCCGTGTGGAGCGAGAGCAACCACAGAACGATCAACTTTATTCTGGCCAACGATCTCGCGACTATCGTGTGGATTGCGAATCTGGCGTCGATTGAGCTGCATCCGTCGTTATCGCTGGCCACCGATATTGCGACTCCGACCATGATTGTGTTTGATCTCGACCCCGGGCCTCCGGCAAACATTGTGCAGTGTGCGCAGGTCGGTTTGTGGGTGCGCGATATTTTTGACCACTTCGGGCTGAAGAGTTTTCCGAAAACTTCGGGATCGAAGGGTATGCAGGTCTATGTCCCACTCAATACGAAGACGAGCTACGAGCAGACGAAGTCGTTTGCCCACGCGATCGCGCGCTTGCTCGAGCAGGAGCATCCGGAGCTGGTGGTTTCGGATATGAAAAAGGCAGTGCGCACGAACAAAATATTCGTCGATTGGAGCCAGAACGACGAGCATAAGACGACGATTTCAGTGTATTCGCTGCGCGCGCGCGAGCATCCGACGGTGTCGACTCCCGTGACGTGGGACGAGGTGGAACAGGCGCTAAAGAAAAAAGATGCGGAGCGATTAGTGTTCGAAGCGAAAGACGTGCTCGCACGCGTCGAGAAGATGGGAGATCTGTTTGCTCCAGTGCAGACGTTGAAGCAGAAACTGCCGCAGTTGGCGGGATTGGCGGCTGAAGCGGAGAAAGAAGCAGATCAATCTGTGAGCACCGCGGCTCATACCGATTCGTCGTCGCGTCCAAAGAAGGCGACGAAGGAGAAAGAGAAGTCGGCTACGGCGAAACGCCGCAAAGTATAATTTCGCCTTGCGCGGCACCACCGCGCGGAACCAACTTGGCGCAACTTTACGCATGGCACAACCTTCATGGCACATCTTTACGTAGGCACTTCCGGGTGGGCGTATCCGACATGGAAGCCCGCTTTCTATCCGGAAAAACTCGCGCAAAAGAAGTTTCTGAACTTCTACGCGTCGAAACTCAATGCCGTCGAAGTCAACTACACCTTCCGACAACTCGTGAAAGAGACTACTGTCCAGAACTGGATCGCTGAAACGCCGGAGCATTTCCGCTTCACCATCAAAGCGCACCAGGTGCTCACGCACATCAAGCGCCTCAAGAATGCGGAAGAATTCCTGCAACGATTTGTCGGAACGCTCGAAGGGCTGGAGCGCGCGGGGCGACTCGGCCCGCTCTTGTTTCAATTGCCCCCGAATTTCAAAGTCGATCACGCCGTGCTGACGGATTTTCTGAAGGCCTTGCCGCGAACCGTACGCGCGGCTTTTGAGTTTCGCAACGAGTCATGGTTTACGGATGCCACATGGGACGTACTCCGGGAACCGAACGTCGCCCTCTGTGTGGCGGAGACTGAAGAGCGCGACACTCCCGACGTGGTGACCGCCGATTACGCCTATTACCGGTATCGCAAGCCTTCGTACACAGCCGATGAACGCAGAGTGATGATCGCCCGCATACGCGAGCATCTCGCGGCAGGGCGCGATGTGTTCGCATACTTCAAGCACGAAGAGACGCCCGAAGGCGTGCTCTACGCCGTCGATTTGCTGAAGGGCGCAACGGAAAGCAATTCCTGATTGCGACGATCACACCGTGTATCGAGGGCGGTACTTTGCGGAACTTGACCCGGCAATCCATACTGAAGTCGTGACTAAAGGCGTGCCCTCCGACGCCAATTCGCGTACGCTGTCGGCGTTTCTCGACTATCTACGGGTCGAGCGCGGATCGGCGAGACTGACCATTTCCGCTTACGCCAGCGACCTCGCGCAGTTTGCCGGGTTCCTCGCCGAACGCAAACAGGATCTTGTGCGGGCGCGGCGCGAGGATGTTCGGGAATATCTTCAGGAATTGTTTTCCAATGGCCTCGATGGGCGTTCGGTGGGGCGAAAGCTTTCGGCCATCCGGCAGTTGTATCGGCACTTGTTGCTCGATGAAAAGATCGAAAAAGATCCGACGTTGAATATTGATTTGCCCAAGCAGTGGAAGGTGCTGCCGAAGGCCCTGAGTCGCGATGAGGTAGGAAGTATGCTTGCGCCTCGGCCGGAAAACAATACAGCGCGCGGCCAGGCGCTGGCGCTTCGCGATCATGCCATGATCGAGCTTCTCTATGGTGGAGGCGTGCGTGTGTCGGAGGTTGCCGACGCGCGGCTCGAAGACTTGAAATTGGAGATGGGATACATTTTGGTGCGCGGCAAGGGCGATAAGGAGCGCATGGTGCCCCTCGGCGCGCCGGCCCAGCAGGCGTTACAGCAATATCTGAAAAATAGCAGGGAGACGATCTCGAGGAACAGAAATTCGCCGCTTCTTTTTCTTGGGACAGGCGGCAGGCGACTGACCCGCCAGCGCGTCTGGCAGTTGGTCGGCAAAGCGAGCCTTGCCTCGGGACGCCATGCCAGCCCGCACATGTTGCGGCATTCGTGCGCTACCCACATGGTGGAAAACGGCGCCGACCTGCGAACCGTGCAAACGATTCTTGGCCACTCCGATATTTCGACGACTCAGATTTATACCCATGTGGCACTGGACCGGCTGAAGAGCGTCTATTCGAAGCATCATCCGCGGGCGAAAGCGAAAGCGTGAGCGCCGTATGAGGCAGTGCCGGTCGATTGTCGAACTTGCCACGGACGACTTTCTGCGCCATCTGCGGGAGCGCAATGCTTCGGCGCATACGATCAAGGCCTACACCGGCGATCTCGATAGCTTTGCCTCCTACGTCGGTTCTCGCGATTGGAGAGGAATTGATCACATCGCGATTCGCGGATTCCTCTCTCATCTTTACGACAAGGGGTTGAGCAAGACGTCGGTTGCTCGGGCGTTGGCTGCGGTGCGGTCGCTGTATCGGTGGCTGGCGCAGGAAGGCGTCGTTGAGCAGAATCCGGCCAAGCTGGTCTCTACACCGCGACTGCCAAAGAAACTGCCGCGCGTTCCTACGATTGAAGAAATGAATACGATGCTCGACGGCAAGATGCCTGAGGTGGCCTCGTTCCCTGAGCGCGACCGGCTGATGTTCGAATTGCTTTACGGGTGCGGTATTCGAAATTCGGAACTGGTCGGGATCAATCTCGACGACATCAGCATGAGCAACGAAGCCATATTGATTCGTGGAAAAGGGAAGAAAGAACGGTTTGTTCCTTTTGGTGGGTCGGCGCTTTCTGCGTTGGCTAACTATCTGCCGTGGCGGCAACAATTGCTCGCATCACTGACACTGAAGAAAATCGCAATCAAGAGGACGCCTGCCCTGCTCGTCAACCAGCGCGGCGGGCGGCTTACGACACGCAGCGTGGGGCGCATCGTCAAACGCATTGCTGTCGCTAAAGGATTGTCGCCCGAGGTTCACCCGCACACGCTGCGTCACGCTTTCGGCACCCACATGCTGGAAGAGGGAGCGGACCTGCGGGCGATTCAGGAATTGCTTGGTCATGAGCGGCTGGCGACTACGCAGCGCTATACGCAGCTTTCCGTCAAGCATGTCATGGATGTTTACGATCAGACGCATCCGCGAGCGAAGTAGCCGCGAAGTAATCAGTATTCTTACTTCGCTCTCAGCAGCAGAACTGGGACGCTGATGTTGTGCTGGACTCGGTTGGCGGTCGTGCCCAGAAATACATCGGCCAGGAAACGGTGGCCGTGGGTGCTCATCGCGACCAGATCGCATCCCTTCTGTTGGACCCATTTGACGATTTCCTTGGCGGGCTCGCCATAGGCCAATTCGGTTTCCGTCGCAATGCCGAGCGACTCGAATTCTCTGCGGATTTTATCGAGGTACGCGTTGTCATCATCGACTTCCGCGCTCACCGCGTCGCGGCCGTAGGTTCTGGCGGCCCATCCGTCCGCCACATGTAACAACACCAAGCGGCTCCCGGCAAGCGTGGCCAGTTGCTTAATGTGTTCGATGATCACGCGGTCGCTCGGCGAGTTATCGAGCGTTACTAGGATGGTGTTGTACATAGCTGGCCGTTTCTCAATTCCGCCAATCACGAACCGATCACTACCTGCCACGCGGTTTTCACCGCTTGCGGCAGGCCATAGATATCCATTGCGGTGATCAGGATTGCGCTTGCCCAACCCGCTGTCAACAGAAACCAACCGTTTCGCCACCTTCCCATGCGGCTACGCGAGCTGGTGAATTGCATGAGTGGGAACATGGCGAACGGAAGCTGCAAGGCTAACACCACCTGACTCAGGGTGAGCAGATCGGTGACGCTGCTATCGCCGCGCAGTCCGATGATCAAGACCGCGGGCAGAATTGCCAGCGTGCGGGTGATGAGGCGACGCACCCATGGCTTGATGCGCCAGTGCATGAAGCCTTCCATGACCACTTGCCCGGCGAGCGTGCCAGTAATGGTGCTGCTCTGTCCGCTGGCGAGCAGTGCCACGGCAAAGAGCGTGCTGGCGGCGGCCGTTCCCAACAGCGGCGCCAAGGTTAGATAGGCAACTCGGATCCAATCGCTGCTGTCGGTGAAGTGCACCAGTCTTCCACCCGCTACCAGCACGCTTTCCTTGCCAAAGAAAACCGTCGCCGCGAGCACCAGTATCGCGGCGTTCACAAAAAACGCGATCGTCAGGGCCGCGATCGAATCAATCGTGTTGAAGCGAATCGCGCTGCGAATTGAGGGTTCGTCCTTCTGCAACTTGCGGCTTTGCACCAGCGCGGAGTGCAGATAGAGGTTGTGGGGCATCACGGTTGCGCCGATGATGCCAATCGCGAGATACAGGATGCCGGCGTGCCGCAGAGTTGGGGAGATTAATGCCCTACCCATTTCCATGAAGCTCGGGTGCGTCTGCGGGAGAACGAAAATCTCGATGAAATAGCAGACCGCGATGGTCACGATCAGGAGCAAGACGATGGCTTCGATCGTCCGCATGCCGAAGCTCTGCAGGGCGAGAAGCAGGAGCACGTCCAGGCCGGTAATGACCACTGCCCACAGCAGCGGAATGTGGAAAAGCAGGTTGAGAGCTACGGCGCTCCCGAGAACTTCCGCCAGGTCGCAGGCTCCAATGGCGACTTCGCTCATCAGCCAGTTGGGCCAGCGCGTCCATGCGGGATACCAGTCGCGGCAGCATTGGGCGAGATCTTTCCCGGTGACTACCCCAAGTCGCGCGGAGATCACCTGCATAAAAATCGCCATCAGGCTGGCTAATCCGACGACCCACAACAGGCCGTATTTGAACTGCGCCCCAGCCTGGAGATCCGTGCCCCAATTCCCTGGGTCCATGTAGCCGACGCTGACGAGAATTGCCGGACCGACGAAAGCCCGCCACTGCTCCCAGAATCCAGCCTGTGAGTGCGGCACTTCAATCGTGCTGTGCACACCTTCGAGAGACACGGAGGTGCGCTGGAGTTTCGTCTCGATCATGCCTTTTCTGGATGCTTAGCACCAGTATATTAACATGAATTAACCACAGTTAACATTCCGACCGGGAATAACGAGGCGAAGAGGAGCATTCCCGACAGGGAACCCATTACTCCGGTAACTTTGTCCGAATACAACTATGAGTCACCATGGCGGCAGGGAATCGCTCGTCCGCGAGCACTCTGGTCCACGACCGGGAACGATAGTCGGGAATAATAAGAATGAGCAAAATCGTCAAAGAGACCATCCTGCTGGTGTCACTGTTCCTGATCGCGGGGCTGGTGCAGTTCTACGCGCAGTCGTTACCCATGGCGCTGTGTTTTTATTTTCTGCCCACGCTGTACTCCGCCTATCACTTCGGGCGTCGGCATGCGACTCTCACCGCTTTTGCGTGCGTTTTCCTGGTGGTTCTCCTCGACTTCATCACCAGGTTGCTGCCCGCGCATCCGGTGCTGACTTTGCCGGGGGAGCGCTTGTTCAACTTCGCCATCTGGGCGGGGATTCTTGTCGTCGTCGGTTATGGGATGGGAACGCTCTATGAGCGTAAGCAGGCGATGACCTCTGACATTCGAGAGAGCTTCACTGGATTGCTCTCGGCAATGCAGCACTTCATGGCCTGCGACAAGCTTGCCAGTCAGGAAAATCAGCGGATTGCGCTCGCCGCTAGCCAAATGGGCGAGGTGATGGGTCTCGGGTCCGATCGCCTGGAGTTGATGCGATCGGCTGTGATGCTGCGGGACATGAGCAAACTCGGTATCACCAACGACATTCTCTACAAGGCTGCCGACATGAGCCGCGAAGAAGCCGTGGCGAGCTTCCGCAAGCAGCCAAAAGGAGATTCGCGCGCACAGGCCGCGGGAAATTCACTGCGCCGTGTTATCCCGATCATGATCGCGCAGCAAATTGTGCAGGACCAGGGAGCGCGATCGGTGAACGTTCCGCTGGAAGCGCACATTTTGGCGGTAGCCGATGCATATCAAAAATTGATCAGCGGCAGCGGTGGCAAGGCTCTGTCACCCCGCCAAGCTGAGGAGCAGATCGCGGCGGATGCAGGACAGAAGTTCCACACCGGCGTGGTGGAAGCGCTGATCAAAATTATGGATAGCAGAGCCCGTGGCGCAGGCGCGTAGGCTGCCGTAACGTCCAGCTAAGCGATGTTTGTTTCCACAGTCTTTTTCCCAGCGTCTTTTTTTCCACGCAGGCCATCCCACAGCGCGGCAACCTTTGATTTCAGATCCGACGTCAATTTTTCATATGCCGCCTCGCTCGCTTCGCTCACGGGTGGTGGCTGAATCGGCTTGCCAAACACAATTTGGAGATTGGCGAGTTTCGGATACTTCTTGTGGCGCGGCCACGCTTCGTAGAAACCCTCGATTGCGATCGGGACGATCGGCGACTGCGTGTGGATCGACAAGATCGCTGCGCCTTTGCGGAAGACTGTCAGGTCGCCAGTGTTGGTGCGTTCGCCTTCGGGATAGAGAATCAGAATGCGTCCGTGGCTAAGGCCAAAGGCTCCGGCACGCATTGCGGGGACGAGATTCGCGTCCGGATCAAGCACTACCACCCTGATCCACCGAGCCAGTCGGCGCATGAAACCTTTGCCGAAAATATCGCTCGTTCCCACCGCGAACGCTTCGCGGAATAACGACCAGGGCAGCGCGCCTACCATCACCAGCGGATCGATGTAGCTCTGATGATTCGAGCAGAGCAGGTAAGGGCCTTTCGCGGGCAAATTCTCGAGGCCGCTGATCTTGAGGTGAAAGCCGGTGCGTGCGACAAAATAAATCAGACGCCCAAGCAGAAAAAACGGGACATCCGCCACGAGATTGTGACGCGCCAGGGCCAGGACTTCGGGATCGGTCACGGGCTCGCTCAAGATTGTCGACCAGGCCGGAGCTGCCCCGCCTGCCTGTCCTTCTCCTCGGGCGGCGCTCTCCAGAACGGCGTCGACGAGGTCACGGACGGTATAAATTTCGCCGAGTTGCGCTTCGGGAACATCACCGCCAAGCTGCTGTTCAAGTGCGGCCAGCAACTCGACCCTCTGCATCGAGTCGAGGCCGAGGTCGAGTTCAAGATTGTGCGTAGGACGAATCGTGGTAAGCGGATTGCGCGACGACTCCTTTGCAATCGCGAGCGCGCGTTGCACGTCGTCGCGATCCAACCACTGCTTCTCTTCGTCGGTTAGCGGCTTTTCGGTCCCGATTTCAGCTTCGCCCGCACCCGATTCCTTTAACTCGCGAACTTTCTTCTCAATCTGGAAGCGCTTTAGTTTTCGCGTCGTGGTTCGCGGTAGATCCTCTTGCCAAATGTCGTAGCTGCCGATTCGTTTTGTGGAGGCAATCTTGTGCGACAGCGCTTCAATTTCGAAGCGGATCGCTTCTTTCGAGTTGACGATCTTGCGCTCGCGCAACAGATCGAAGTTGGGCACGATCACCGCGTGCAGGCGCTCCGACATAGGGTCGCCCGGCCGCGCCTCGAGCGCCATCACACAAATCTCTTTCACGTACTGCGCCTGTAGATAGTGCGCTTCAATTTCCTCGGGATAGACATTTTTTCCGTTAGCGAGGACGATCACTTCCTTGCGCCGTCCGGTGATAAAGAGATTGCCGTCGGCGTCGAAGTATCCGAGATCGCCGGTGTAAAACCATCCGTCACGCAGAACCTCGGCTGTGGGCCCGGGACGGTTCCAGTACCCCTTCATCACGATTGCGCCGCGGATCGCAATCTCGCCGGCAGGTGGCTTGCCTTCTTCCACAGGCTGCGGGTCGATGATTTTGGCCTCGACGCCGGGGAAGGGCTTGCCGACCGAACCAAACACAATGTCTCCGGGAGGATTCATCAAAGCACCGCCCGTGGTTTCGGTAAGACCGTAGGCGTTCAAGACGTCGATTCCGAAGGAATAGAAGTCGCGAGCGATGGCGGGATCGAAGCGCGAGCCTCCCGTCACGAGGTAGCGCATGCGAGATCCGAACGTGGCGTGGATCTTCCCGAAGAGAGTCTTGCCCGCGTTGATTCCAATTCTCCTCAGTGCGCGATTGACTGCCATCAAGGTGCGGACGATGCGCAGCGTAAAGGCGCCGCGCTTGTTGAGTTCTTTGAAAATCTTTTCGTGGATTAGATAGAAAAACTGGGGCACCACGCAAAAAATGGTGATGTTGCGTTCCTGCAATGCGCGCAGCAGTTCGGTAGTGTTGAGGGTTTCGAGGTACACAACTCGTGCGCCGTTGAAGAGCGGGAGGAAGAGGTTCGCCATCTGCGCGAGGACGTGGAACATCGGAAGTATCCCGAGCAGAGCGTCGTCGGGACCGACTTTCACGACGGCGAGAACGGACTTCGCTTCGCCCAAAAGATTGGCATGCGTCAGCATCACGCCCTTGGGATCGGCGGTCGTGCCCGATGTATATAGGAGCGCAGCCAGATCACCTTCGGCAGGTTCCACGGGCTGAAAGCCGCCGGGGCCAGCGGCGAAGATGGAATCGAGATCCGCGATCGTCGCGGAAGGGGATTTCCCTGACTCGTCGCGCCGCTCGTCTCCTCGCTCAGCCGCCGCAGAAGTCATCACCAGCCCGACGCTGAGTCCCGCAACGGCTTCGGTCGCGGTCTGAAGATGTTTGACATCGCAGAAGAGTAACGATGCGCCGCTATCGATCAGCAACTTCTTGACCTGGTCGGCGTGAAAAGCGGTGTCGAGTGGGACTGCCGTCCGGCCGGCGGCGATGATGCCCAAATAGGCTGCTACCCACCGGGGATGGTTCGCGGCCAGAATGGCGATGCGGGCGTCGCGCGGAACGCGAGTCGAAAGCCAGTTCGCGACGCTTTCCGACATGCGGGTCAGTTCCGCGAAGGTGACGCGCTCGACCGTTTGCTGGCGTTGAATTTCCAGGGCAATGATGTCAGGGAACTTACGGGCCGATTCCTGAAACTTCTGATAGAAGGCGGGCATGGGAGAGTACGGGCGGAATGATACAGGGAATTGCGGCTCTATCCAATTCCGCTTGCGCCTGAGGGATTATTAGCACGGTTGCAGTGTGCACTGAGATAGTGTACACTGTCGTCGTATGAAGAACATCACATTGAGCGCTGAAGAGAATCAGATTGAACTCGGTCGCGAAACGGCTCGTGAGGAAAACCGCACTCTTAACGATGCGTTTCGCGAGTGGCTCGAGTGGTACATCTCCAGACGGGTGACTCGCCGTCAAGTCGACACACTCTACGAGAAACTCAGGTACGTTGACGCGGGACGTAAGTTCACGCGGGAAGAAATGAATGAGAGATAAATACTTTCTCGACACGAACATCCTCGTTTACTCCGTCGATCTCAGCGATCCTCTCAAAAGAAAGCCCGCTCGCGAACTGGTTACAGAGGGGGCGACCAGCAAGCTCGGCGTCATCAGCTACCAAGTGGTTCAGGAATTCGTCAACGTCGCTCTCCGTAAATTTCACACCGCGGTGTCTCCCTCGGACATTGAGGATTTCTTGCGTGGTGTGATGTTTCCGATGATGGAGATTCGGTCGTCGCCTTGGCTATTTCTCGATGCCCTGCGTCTGCGCGATTTAAATCAACTCTCCTGGTTCGACTCGCTCATCGTGGCCGCCGCGATCCAGGGTGGGTGCAAGATCCTTTATAGCGAAGACATGCAACATGGCCGCCGTTTCGGCGATCTGGTTGTTCAGAACCCGTTCCTTTAAACACTGAGAAAACCCTCGCTGCTTCGTCGCCATCTCTCCCGCATCTAATGTGCTAGGCTTTTACTAACATCTGGGACGCGTGTCCCTTGAAGGATTTCTGTTTTGATCAACACTTTGCTGGGCAAGGTTTTCGGGACCAAGAACGAGCGCGAGGTGAAGCGCCTGCTGCCTCGTGTCACGGCCATTAACGCCCTCGAACCGGAGATGCAGAAACTCTCCGATGACGAACTCCGCGCCAAAACCGATGAATTCCGTGCCCGCATTCAGGAGCGGCTGGGTGCGATTGCCGACGATCCGGTGGCTGAACCGGACCCCGAAAAAGCTGGACTTCAGAGCGAGAGCGAGGGCGTCGACCTTGACGATCGGCAGAAAGAAATAGAAAAGCAGCGCGATGACGCTCTCAGAGCCGTGCTCGATGAAATTCTCGAAGAGGCTTTTGCGGTTTGCCGCGAGGCGGGCAAGCGAGTCCTTAATATGCGGCATTTTGACGTGCAGTTGATCGGCGGCATGGTTCTGCACGAAGGCAAGATCGCCGAAATGAAAACCGGCGAAGGCAAGACGCTCGTGGGGACCCTCCCGGTTTACCTCAACGCGCTCAGCGGACGCGGTGTGCACGTCGTTACGGTTAACGACTATCTCGCCAAGCGCGATTCCGAATGGATGGGCAAGCTCTACGGTTTTCTCGGACTGACCGTTGGCGTGATCGTTCACGACCTCGACGACGAAGAACGCCGCGCTGCTTACGCTGCGGACGTGACCTACGGTACGAATAACGAATTCGGGTTCGATTACCTCCGCGACAACATGAAGTTCGATCTGCGTGATTGCGTGCAGCGCGTCCACAACTTCGCCATTGTCGATGAAGTCGATTCCATCCTCATCGATGAGGCCCGCACTCCGCTCATCATTTCCGGGGCAAGCGAAGAATCGACCGACAAGTATTACAAGGTGAATCGCATTATCCCCAAGCTCGAAAAGGGCGAGGAAGTCGACACAGCGCCGGGTGAGCCGAAGATACTGACCGGAGACTATGTTGTCGATGAAAAGCATCGCAACATCACCGTCAGCGACGAGGGCTGGGAAAAAGTTGAGAAATTACTGGGCATCGGCAACATTGCCGATCCAGAAAACTGGGCGCTGAAGCATCACGTCGAGACAGCAGTCAAAGCGCACGCGCTTTACAAGAAAGATGTCGAGTATGTCGTGAAAGATGGCGAAGTCCTGATCGTCGACGAGTTCACGGGGCGACTGATGCCGGGCCGGCGCTGGTCCGACGGATTGCATCAGGCGATCGAAGCCAAAGAAAACGTCAAGATTGAGCGGGAAAATCAGACGCTCGCCACCATCACATTCCAGAATTATTTCCGCATGTATAAGAAGCTGGCGGGCATGACTGGTACGGCGGAAACCGAAGCGCCAGAGTTCGACAAGATCTACCGGCTCGAGGTCGTCGTCATTCCTCCGAATCGTCCACTGCTGCGCAAAGAGAATCCCGACATCGTTTATCGCACCGAGAAAGAAAAATATTTTGCGGCGGCCGACGAAATTCAGAGGCTGCACGAGAGCAATCAGCCGGTGCTGGTTGGCACTACCTCGATTGAAAAATCGGAACGAATCTCTGATCTGCTAAAGAAAAAAGGAATCAAGCACGTCGTGCTCAACGCCAAGTATCACGAGCGCGAAGCCGAAATCGTCGCGCAGGCCGGACGCAAAGGCATGGTGACGATCGCGACCAACATGGCCGGCCGCGGCACCGATATTCTGCTCGGCGGCAATCCTGAGTTCATGGCCAAGCAGGAATGCGTGAAGAAGGGAATTGCGCAGCCGATTCGCGTCGCGCAAGGCAAGATTGAAGCCGAGGTTGACGATCCGAATCGCACAGTCTGGTACTACGCTGGCAATGAATACGCAGTCCCGACGGATCAGTGGAACGAGATTTTTGCGCGTTATAAGAACGATACCGACCAAGAACATAAAGATGTGATTGAGGCTGGCGGCTTACACATCTTTGGCACCGAACGCCACGAGGCCCGCCGCATCGACAATCAGCTTCGCGGACGCGCCGGTCGCCAGGGCGATCCCGGCTCTTCGCGCTTCTATCTTTCGCTCGAAGACGATCTGATGCGGATCTTCGCTAAGGAGTGGGTCTCGAACCTGCTGCAACGCCTTGGCATGGAAGAGGGAATCCCGATTGAATCGCGCATGATCACGCGTCGCATTGAGGCCGCGCAGAAAGCGGTCGAAGGTCAGAACTTCGAAAGCCGCAAGCACCTGCTCGAATACGACGACGTCATGAATAAGCAGCGCACCGCGGTCTACGGACTGCGCCGCCGGTTGCTCGAGGGGCTCGACCAGAAAGATCTCATCATCGAAGACTACGTCTCGGGGATTCTCGGCGACATTCTTGAACGCCATTGTCCACCGAAAGAGCACGTCGCGAATTGGGATCTCAAAGCTCTCAAAGACGCGGTCTTCACCCGCTTCGGTGTCGATATTTACGCGGAAGGGCTCAAGCCGGAAGAGATGAACCGCCAGGAATTGGGCGACGCCATCTTTGACAAGCTGAAAGAACGTTACGACGCCAAGGAAAAGCTCATTGGCTCCGAAGCCATGCGTTACCACGAACGCATGATCATGCTCAGCGTGATCGACGCGCAGTGGAAAGACCACCTGCTCTCGATGGATCATCTGAAAGAGGGGATCAATCTTCGCGGTTACGGTCAGCACGATCCGCTGGTGGAGTATAAGCGCGAGTCGTATGACATGTTTGAAGAGATGATGCAGCGCTTTCAGGAAGAAACGGTGCGCTATCTCTACCTGATGCAGATCATGGAGCGCCCACCCGATCCAGCCACGAGGCCCAGCGGCGGTCCCGATCTTTCGACGCAATCGTCAGATGCTGGTGTCCCGTCGGTGATCACTGGCGGCCGAGGCGGCAACGGACGAGCGCCGCGCCAGGTTGCGACTTCCGTCGATGAGATTGAAGCGGCTTTCCAGCGCAAGAAAAAGAAAGAACTGGAACAGGCTCGCATGGCGGGAGCCGGCGACATGCAGGTGCAGCAGATCGTACGCTCCGGGGACAAAGTCGGCCGCAACGATCCATGCCCCTGCGGCAGCGGCAAGAAATATAAGAAATGTTGCGGCGCCGGCGCCTAGAGGCGATCCGTCGTAAACGCGGACTGGTTCCTGCCTTCCCGAGCCTGCCAGCCTCTCACTGACACATCGAGTTCCTCCCCAGAACTCCCATTGCCTCTTACACGAAAGGGATGCGTCCTTCGTCCCAAGGACGATCATGAAATCAGTGGAGCGACAGCGACCTCGTCGGCTAACCTTAGAAGGCGAGGATTCACTCATGAAGGCTGTTTCTCTGCTCGTCGTTATTGCCGCTCTCTTGGCGCCGGTCTCCGCTCAGGACGACAGCCAGGTCGTTTCCAAAATCGTCGCGCTCGAGAAAGCGTGGAACCAGGCCTACAAATTTCGGGACCTTAAAGCGATTGACGCACTCCTCGATGACGGCCTGGTATTGGTGAACGACGATGGCAGTCTACAAGCCAAAGGAGTGTTTCTGGCGAGCGTTCGCGACTCCAAGGCTGCGGACGATCAACAAGTCACACCGGAGTCAATTTCAGTGCACGTATTCGGCGGCGTCGCGGTCGCGACGGGGGTATTCAGAATAAAGGGTGTCGAGGGCGGGAAGTCTTTCGCGAGGCGCAACCGGTTTGTGGATACGTGGGTAAACAAAGGCGGGTCGTGGGTATGCGTGTCCGCATCGGCAACCCCAGTATTGCACTGAGAAGAACCTGGCTTATCCAGTTACTCGGTATCTTAGTGACATTCCGAGTCAAGTGTTCGTAGTTTTCTTCCCGATCGCGCGAAAGGTCATCTCCGTGGCCTTGCTCCGAGTGCGCCGCTTCCATGCGAAAAACATCGGAGCATAGGTCTCGGTGATGTAGTCGCCGCGACCGATTCCGAGGGCGCGCGCGGTTTCGTCAATCCAGCGTGGCGTTCCTTCGATCTCCCCGAAATTTCCGATTGGGGTTTCATCCAGCACGACGTGACCTTTGCCGTCGCTCCACTCCGCACGATATTTTTCGTACTTGAAGGTGGGTGAATACCCCAAAGCGCGAAGGATGCGGTCCATCTGCTCGCCGTTTTCGACCTCAGTTTCAAGTTCGACCCTGACTTTGTGGCGTCCGGCTGTGCTCTTCGCCTTGTGGGTCAATACCCACCGCTCGCCATATTTGCGCAGCCGCAACATGTCGCCGCGTTTGCGAAGTTTCTGACCGGGTAGGTCGTAGAGGGAATTTATTTCGTGGGTGGAAGGTGTGATTTGCTTGAAGCCCGCCAGTTTAAGGGCGCGAGCGAGCGTGGGCAGGCTCTTGCTGCGAAATTTTATTTCGATTTCCTTCGGCATGCCGAAATCATAACCGCCGGGTTACCGAAGACGCGAAGAAAATGGCATTCAAGGCTTAGGCTTCACTTCTGAATCAGCGGACTCAGGCACGCGTTTGTGAAACCAGCTCATATGCGGCAAGTCGCGTTCCACTTTCCGCCGTTTCGCGATCAATTCCGCCACGATCGAGACGGCGATTTCCTCCGGAGTGATGGCGCCAATGTCGAGGCCGACCGGGGCGTGGACGCGTTCGAACAAGTGCGCAGCTAGCCCTTCGCTCTGCAACTCTTTAAAGATGGTGATTGTCTTCCGCTTCGATCCAATCATCCCGATATAGCGCGCCTGTGTCTGCACGGCCCAGCGCAACATGCGCATGTCGTCGCGATGCCCGCGAGTAACGATGACGATATACGATGACTCGCTGGGGGCCAGTTGGGCCGCAGCCTTGTCGAAATCATCGACAATAATCTGTTGCGCCTCAGGGAAGCGCTCGCGGCTGGCGTAAGCTTCGCGGTCGTCGATCACCGTGATGTCGAACCCGGCGATGCGCGCAACTTTGTAGAGACTGGCGGCAACGTGGCCGGCGCCGAATATGTACAGGTCCGCGGGCGGCAGAATGGGTTCTACGAAGATTTCGAGCGTGCCTCCGCAGACGAGGCCGGTGTCGTATTTCGGATCCTGATTGAGATCGAAGGTCAGGGTGCGCGGCCGCTCCGATTCCATCACGTCGCGCGCCGCCTGCCAGACCTCGGCCTCGACACAGCCGCCGCCGATCGTCCCTACGATGGAGCCGTCGTCGCGCACCAGCATCTTGGCGGTCTTGAACGAAGGAATCGATCCGCGCACGTTGACGATGGTCGCGACCGCACCGCGGCGCCCGTCCTTGCGCAGGCGGACAATCTCCTCGTACAGGTCCATGGAGGGATTATAAGCTCGCAGGTTGTGCTAGTTTGTATGGTTCCACACCGATTTCCCATGCTCGATTCTCACACTTCAGGAGCCCCATGAAAGCCGTTCGTATTCATCAATTCGGTGGACCCGAGGTTCTTACCTACGAAGATGTGCCCGATCCCAGTCCGCGCAAGGATCAGGTGCTGATCCGTGTGCGCGCCTGCGCTCTGAATCATCTCGACATCTGGGTTCGCAAGGGACTGCCCGGCGTCAACCTCCCGCACACTCTCGGCAGCGACATCGCAGGCGAAATTGTCGAAGTCGGCGAGTATGTCACCGACCTCAAACCGGGACAGCGCGTCCTCGTCGCGCCCATGCATTTCTGTAATCGCTGCCTGAAGTGTGTCGCGGGACTACAGAATCAATGTCGCCAGTTCACCGTGCTCGGCAACGGCGTCGATGGCGGCAATTGCGAACTGATCGCGGTGCCCGCGGTGAATGTCATTCCGCTCCCCGACGGTCTCAATCTCAGCTACGAAGAGGCGGCGAGTGTGCCGCTAGTATTTGTCACCGCATGGCACATGCTGGTGGGCCGCGCCGCGATCCGTCCCGGACAAACCGTACTGGTTCTGGGAGCAAACTCCGGCGTGGGCATCGCGGCGATTCAGATCGCCAAACTTTTCCGCGCGCGTGTGATCACAACTGCGGGCGACGAACACAAAATAGAGCGCGCGCGCCAACTTGGCGCCGATTTCGTCATCAACCATTATCAGCAGAAAATTTCCCAGGAAGTCCGCAAGATCACGAATTTCGAAGGCGTGGACATCGTCATCGAGCACGTCGGCCCGGCCACGTGGGACGAAAGTGTGCGCTCGCTCAAGGTCGGAGGTACTCTCGTCACCTGCGGTGCGACCACGGGGCCGAAAGTCGACCTCGACCTGCGGTTTCTCTTCTCGCGCAACTTGTCGTTGCTCGGGTCGTATATGGGGACCATGAGCGAATTGCACGAAGTGCTCGGGCAGGTGTTTGCCGGACGGGTAAAGCCCGTCATCGACCGTGTTTTCCCATTGAGTGAGGCTCGTGCGGCGCACGAATATATGGAGAAGAGCCAGATGTTTGGGAAGATTGTGCTGAAGGTGTGAGGTCTCTCGGAGCGCAAAATTTGAGCGTAAAATCGGCGCTGCGTGTTCTTTAGGATCATTGGCAGGATTTCGGACATTGAGACGATCGCCTCCGGTGCAGGCATCCGGGAACGGCGGCGGTTACGAAAGCTGTATGGCGGACGGAGTTGGAGAAAGCTGAAGGGCACGGCTGTCGTCGAGTTGGCCGATGGTACCATCTGTTATGCGGAAGTGCACTGGTACGAAGCGCATGGTACGGGCGCGAAAGAATACAAAATCAAGAGCCTTTGGGAATCTAATGAAGCAAACTGAACCGCGATTTGTTATTTGCGTAAAGAACAAAGGTTATGCGGCTGCGCTCGAGTTGCGTAAGCTTTATCAGGTGGTTTCGGATGAGGCAGCAGCAAAACTGCATCAGATCCGCGTGATTGATGAGTCGGGCGAGGACTATCTTTATCCAGAAGAATACTTCGTCGCCGTGCAACTTCCCCAGTCAGCAGAAAAGGCAGTACGCCGGGCATCCAGCGTCAGAGGCTGAGCTAGCCCTCTGCGCGTCCCCGTCAGACCTCAACGCTGCCCACAAGACACGGGAAAAGCCAGGTGTTCGGGAAGCTTGTGCTGAACGTATGAGTGAATCGCCTCCTGTTATTGCGTTGTGCATTGCTGTCCCTCTCCGGTTAAAATATCTCCATGCCCCAGGAACTCAGCTTCGGCCCCTACGTTGACATCGAAAATGGCAAGAAGGTAGTCAAGGAACTCGTCTACGGAGACGGTGTGCCTGAGGGCATCGTCATGACTACGCTCGATTCGACCGTCAACTGGATGCGCAAGAATTCCATCTGGCCGATGACATTTGGGTTGGCTTGCTGTGCGATTGAGATGATGTCGATGGGGGCGTCGCGCTTTGACATTGCGCGCTTCGGAGCGGAAGTCTTCCGCCCGTCTCCGCGCCAATCGGACTTGATGATTATCGCCGGTCGCGTCTCGAACAAAATGGCTCCCGTGATTCGCCAGCTCTGGGAGCAGATGCCGGAACCGAAGTGGGTTATTTCGATGGGAGCTTGCGCTACGTCGGGTGGCGTCTTTAATAACTACGCGCTGGTGCAGAGCGTGAACCAGGTCATTCCGGTGGACATTTATGTGCCGGGATGTCCTCCGCGTCCGGAGCAGTTGATCTATGCCATCACGCTCTTGCAGGACAAAATCATGATCGAACGCGGCACGGTGAAGAAGGCGCTGAATCTGGTGCCAAACGTTACCAGCCCTCCTCCGAGCTACCCGGGCAGCTAGCCGCTTGTCTTTTCGACAGTAAGAACCCAGCGGTAAGAACAGCGTTATTGTTTCATCCGCGTCGCGGACTGCCGTTCCGGTGGAGTCATCTGGTTCCAAATCGCGCTCAAATCCTTTTCCAGAATCTGATTGTTCGGGTCCGCGTGCAGAGCCATCGCGAACCATTGATAGGAAGTAGGCAGATCGCGCGGCACGCAGTGGCCGGTCGCGTACATCGTGCCGAACGCACTTCGCGCTTTGGCATTTGATTTCGCCGACGCCTCCTTCAGATTTTTCACCGCCTCGTCACAGTTTTCTGGAACACCTCGTCCGTAGAGATAGGCCTCGCCTTTGCGGAAAGCCGCGTCGCCTGTGTCAGCTACGACCGGCGCCGGGACGGTTGACGGCGGAACAGAGGGTGACGGACGACTCGCTGCCTTGACCGCCGCGACCGCTGGCTCGCGTTTCGCGGAACGCTTCTCGGCTGGCGCAGCGGCCGGCGGCTCCGGCTGAACGGCAGGCGCCGCAAGGCGACGCGTTGTCGGTTGATTCGTTATCGCAGGGCTCTCGGGGGCGGCGTCCCTGGCCGCCGGTTGCGATGAAGGCGTTTCGGCAGGACTATCAACAGGGCTCGTATTTGCCGATTGCGTCTTTCGTGGTTCGACTGCTCCCAGGTAGTTGGTGTAGGCCCAGTAGCCGGCTCCTCCCAACGCGACCAGCAGTGCCACGAGCAGTAGGATGCTCCGGGCACTGGTCTTGGGCTTCTCGGGTTCGAAAAACGAATCCAGCCCCGAGAACGCTTTTTCGCGCAGCGAATCCATACTCGGTTGATTCATACTCGGTTGATTGAGGCCGGACTGACTGGCGAAAGGCTCATTCAACCCGAGCATCGATGGTCCACTGATCGACGGTCCGCTGATTGAGGTTGCAACCGGACTGGCGGCCCTGGCAGCACTCTCCGCGTTTACAGGCCGCCGCGACGGGCCTGCGTCGTTCGGGATAACCAGACCCGGCAGGGGCGAACCCGACGGTCGTCGGGCTTCGACCCGCGCTTCGACTCGGGGTTCGCCCCGGCCGTCGAGCACTGTGCCGCACATTCCGCAAAAACGGAAGTTGCCGGAATTGACCTCACCACACTTCGGGCAGATCACAATTTTCTCCGAATGTTGTCCTCCACAGTTTAACTCCAGCCGGCATTCTCGTTTCGCTCACCTGTGCATATTAAAATGCCAACGCTGGTATCAAAGTAGTTTATATCGAAGTTTATGCCGGGAGCCCCCAAAGCCAAGCCTGCCAAAGGCGCCGCTCGCTTCGAAGCGCGACTCGAGCGTCTGCGTTCGCGACTCAATTGGGTCGTCATCTACCTACCGTTCGATGCAGCCGCGCGCTGGGGGTTGCGTGGCCAGATCAAGGTAAAGGGCGAAATTAACGGGTACGCGTTTCGCACTTCGCTATTTCCGTCTAAGCGGTCTCCGTCCAAAGAGGGTCAGCATTTTCTGCTAATCAATAAGCGGATGCAAAAGGGCGCGCGGGCCGTCGAAGGTAGCGTTGCTCGTTTTCGGATGGAGTTGGATCTTGACGAGCGCGTCGTGACGGTGCCCGCCGAGTTGGAACGTCTCTTCAAACAGGATCGCGCGCTCCGGCGTTGGCACGACGCGTTGAATCACTCGACGCGCAACGACATCGCGAAATGGATTAGCGAACCGAAGAGCGCGGATACGAAGACGAGGCGCGCCGAACAGATAGCCGAGCGTCTGCTTGCCGTAATGGACGCCGAAAGGGAATTGCCGCCGATTCTCCAAGTCGCGTTTGCCCGGCGTCCGAGTGCCCGCGATGGCTGGGACATCATGGCCCCCGGTCGCCGTCGCGGACACTTGCTGGGCATATTTGGTTACAAGATGCCCGAGTCGCGGGGGCGCCGGATCGACAAGATGCTTGACGATGCCGAGGCGCTCGCTGAGAAAAAAAGCAAATAGAACGCGGAGCCGCACGAACCCCGATTCGAACGGCGGTTTGACCGCTGACTACCCCGCATTGCACAATGCGGAGTCGCCGCCATCGTGGCATGGGCCGCAAATACTGCCGAGGATACTCATGAAGTCAGCTTTTATTCCCGCTGTCATTCTTCGCATCATTTTCGTTCTCACGATCGCCGCATCACTGGCCGCGCAGAACCCGAGTTCACAGCCAGCGTCCGCGAAGCGGGCGATCACAGAAAAGGATCTCTTCGACTTCGTCTGGATCGCGAATCCGCAAGTCTCGCCCGACGGATCGCGAGTGGTCTTCACACGCGTCGTCACGGACGAAAAACATACCGGCTATGAAACTTCCATCTGGATTGTCCCGACATCGGGAAGCGAGCCGCCATCACGCTTGACCAACGGCAAGCACGACGCTTCGCCACGCTGGTCGCCGGACGGCAAGCGCATTGCCTTTGTGCGGGCAGGCGAAAAGGACGATGCTGGCAAGCCTCGTCCGCCACAGATCGCGCTCTTGTCTTTGACGGGTGGCGAGGCGCGCCTGATCACGGACCTGCCCAAAGGCGCGGCCGCTCCCGTCTGGTCGCCAGACAGCAAGCGCATCGCTTTCATGAGTTCCACCACTCAGGAAGACATCGAAAAAGAACAGCGTAAGAAGAACGATTCCAAGGCTGCCAGCCCGGCCAATGCGAGAGAATCGAATGCCAAGGGATCGAATGCAAAGGAATCTGGGGCCGCAAGCGACGCGAAAAAGGCTGGCTCCGATGACGAACGCGAGTCCGATATCCACATCATCACGCGTGCCATTTACCGGGCCAACGACGAGGGCTATCTCGACTTCAAACGCCACGAACACATCTGGGTGATGGATGTCTCAACTGTTTCCGATGATCCGGTCAAACCAGTCCAGCTTACGAGTGGCGACTACGATGAAGAAGGGGTCGTCTGGACGCACGACGGCTCGCGAATCTACTTTCTCACCAGTCGGATCGACGAACCTTATTACGATCCGCCGACCACCGATATTTATTCGGTCGCTTCATCGGGAGCTGCGCAGGGAAGTGCCCCCGAGAAACTCACCAGCATTTCGATGGGCATCGGCGATCTGACGCTCAGCCCAGATGGGCGCCGTTTCGCTTTTCACGGTTCGGTGACCGAGCCCGTACGTTCCTACTCGCAGCCCGATCTCTGGGTAATGGATGTCGCGGGCAACGCACAGCCTCGCAATTTGACGGCAAATTACGATTTCGATATGGGAGACGCTGTCTTCGGTGACAACGCCGCTCCGCGTGGCGGAAATGGTGCGACGTTGCACTGGTCGCCCGATGGCCGCTGGCTCTTCGACATCGTCGCGAAGCAGGGACGAACGCCGCTAGTTTGCGTCGACGCGCAAACAGGCGCAGTTATGGAAATTACTCACGGCGATCAAGCCGTACTCGATTTCTCTATCACACCCGATGCCCGCACCACGGTCGCCCTAGTCTCTACCCCGGTCATGATTGGCGATCTGTTCACTGTGGCTATGGGCGATAACCAACCGGGCGCGCAAACCCGTATCACCGACTTGAACAAATCTCTCTGGTCGCAACTCGACCTTACGGCACCCGACGAGATTAACTACAAGAGTTTTGACGGCCTGCCGATTCAAGGATGGATTCAGAAGCCGCCCGACTTCGATCCCAAGAAGAAGTATCCTTTGATCCTTAACATCCACGGCGGTCCGCACGCTGCCTACGGTTGGGTCTTCGATCACGAATTTCAGTGGATGGCAGCGAAGGGCTACGTCGTCCTCTACATCAATCCGCGTGGCTCGACGAGCTATGGCCAGGATTTCGCCAACGTTATTCAGTACCACTACCCCGGAGATGACTATCGCGATCTGATGGTCGGGGTCGACGAGGTTCTGAAACGTGGCTACGCCGATTCGAAGAAACTCGGCGTGACCGGTGGCAGCGGTGGTGGCGTACTTACCGACTGGACGGTGACGCAGACGGATCGTTTCGGGGCTGCTGTCTCGCAGCGCGATATATCGAACTGGGCGTCGTGGTGGTACACCGCCGATTTCACATTGTTCCAGGCGAACTGGTTTAAGGCGCCTCCATTCCAGGATCCGACGGATTATGCCAACCGGTCAGCCATCACATTCGTAGAGAAAATTCACACGCCCATCCTGTTCGTTCTGGGGCAGGCCGACTATCGCACTCCGCAAGATTCAGGTGGAGAGCAACTGTTTCGCGCCTTGAAATATCTGAAGCGCCCGACCGCGATGGTTGTTTTTCCTCGCGAGACCCATGAGTTGTCGCGGTCGGGAGAGCCGTGGCACCGAATTGAGCGGCTCGACAATATCGTTGGATGGTTCGACAAATGGCTGATGGGAGTGCCGCATCCCGAGTTTGATCTGCGGCCGGAGAGACCTGAAACGAAATCCGCCGCCAATTAAGAGACAACTCGTTGGGCACAATTCGCTCGACGGCCATCGGTACCGCGTCCGTCTGGCTCCGAAATGTCAACACGTTGTCACTTAACTGTAAATTCTTTCCTTTATTGCGATGCCTGTTGACACCTCGCCGAACCCGCGTAAATATTGGTGATCTCAGCGTGAACGTAGTGATCTCTTTGCTGCGACGTGTTCTACTCACGTGCGTGTGACTGCGCTGCTTCTCGGTTTAGAGTTGCCTACGCGGTCGTAGCGAATGGACACTTCATGACCCTTCCTATCCCCAACCCGGCGCGCCATGGGATGCAAGGCCGTCCCATTGGCTGGCCCACCAAACCTATCGTTAGATTTTCGATTTTCCAGGAGATGTCACCTTATGTCCCAAGAAAAAAGTAAACGCATTTCCCTCACACCCGATCGACCTGTCTCGATGCGCAAGAACCACATGCAAACTCACCGGGGATTTTCCATCCTGCTCGCGCTGCTCACTTTGGCGGTGAGCTTTGCATTCGCCGAGCGGCAACCGAGCGCTTCAGCATCGATGGTTGCCAGCGGTAGGGATCTTGGCGCTGAAGACCCGTCAACACAAATGACAGCTACAGTTTGGTTGCGCCAACGTAACAAACCTGCCTTCGATGCCTTGGTGAAGTCGATGTATGAAAAGGGCTCACCTAACTATCATAAGTGGCTCACGATGGCCGATTACAAAGCGAAGTTCGCGCCCGCGGATCAGGATGCCGCGGCCGTGCGAGATTTCCTTACCTCCCACAACCTGACCATTGTCTCGACCGACAAGAACAATCATTATGTGATGGCACGCGGCCGTGTCGGCGACGTGCAGAACGCGTTCAGTGTTCAGATCCGTCGATTTGACGTTAAGGGAGCAGTCCGCCGGGTGGCCACAACCGAGCCTTCGGTGGCCGGGCCGACGGGAACGGTCGTTGCCGCAGTGCAGGTAGGCGACCTCGCTTATTCGTCCGATTGGGCACCCTCGCGTGACCTCGACACGGGAAAGGCTTATGCGGGAGTTCCTCTCACCCCTGGCGTCAATCCAGACGGATTGTTTTTCAGCGCCAACTGTTTCCGCAAGCCGGAGACGAAAATCTTCAAGACTCCTGGCGGAGGGCCATACGCCGTCTATTCTGGCAACCGTTATGGCTCGAATATTTCCAGCGGTCCTCCCAACCTGTCGCCATGCGGCTACGATGCTGCCGAACTGGAGACTGCATACGGCCTGAAAAAGGCTTTTAAGAAAGGCTGGGATGGAACTGGCCAGACGATCGTGATCGTCGATGCCTTTGGTTCCAACACGATTCTGGCTGACGCTAACGCGTTCGCGGATCTCAACGGACTTCCCGAACTCACCTCATCGAATTTCCAGACTTTCACTCCCAACGGTTCGGCGACTTGCACCGCCACCAACGGCTGTATCGCGGGGAACTGGCAGTTCGAAACAACGTTGGATGTGGAATCGGCCCACGCCATTGCTCCGGGCGCTAACATCGCCCTGGTCCTCGGTGCGGACAACTCATTCACCAACCTCGATATTGCCAATCTTTTCGCGATTGAAAATCTGTTGGGGAACGTCCTTTCTAACAGTTTCGGAATCTCGGAAATCGCGCTCGTCGACTTTTTCCCGTCAGAACTGGTGGTTGAAAACGGATTGTCGGAACTGGCCGCGGCGCTTGGCATTTCCCAGCAGATCTCGACCGGAGATGCAGGCGACAATCTGATTGTCGATCAAAATGATTTCGGGATTAACGCCGTCTCGCCCCAAGCCAACGCCACCTCGCCTTTCGTGACCGCGGTTGGCGGCACAAGCCTGTTCTTGAATGGCGATAAGAGCATCAAGTTTCAGACGGGCTGGGGAATGAACTTTGCTCGCATCGCGAATCCTACTCCGAACCCGCCGACGATTCCTCCGCTATTGTTCGGCTTCCAGGGCGGCGCCGGAGGAGGAGTCAGCACCTTCTTCGCAAAGCCTTCCTTCCAGTCGAGTCTGCCGGGCAGTTTCCGGATGGTTCCCGATATTTCCATGGAGGCTGACCCGGAAACCGGAATCGAGATCATCGTCACCCCCGATAGCGTGCCGGGGGACCAGCAATTCGTCGAGGTCTTTGGCGGAACGAGTTTGTCCGCGCCCATGTTCTCGGCGTTGTGGGCGGTGACGAACCAGGTTGCCGGAGTTCCGCTCGGCCAGGCGGCGCCAATCTTGTACAGCTTGACTGGTGGCGCGATCACCGACGTGACCGATCTCACCTCTCCGTTCAATGTGGCGGGAGTCATTTTCAATCCGCCGAATCCGCCCACCCTCGAGAGCCCCGACGCATTGGCGGCGCCGCTAGATGGCACGACGAACTACATCAGTGCGCTGTTCCAGAGCCCGTCTTCAACGCGTTGGGATGTCTTTACCTTTGGCACAGACTCATCGCTGACGACCGGTCCGGGGTGGGACAACGTCACGGGATTGGGAACGCCCAATGCCGTGCCTTTGATCCAGCAGGTCGTGGCATTGACGGCGAAATAGCTTTCGTCAACGATGCCAAACGCTACGCTCGAACGGGCCGCTGCAATGCGGCCCGTTTTTTGTTTTTCTTCGCTCCAGCGAAAAATAGCCGCTCCGTCGCCGCGAAATCCGTATAATTCAATCGTTTTAATAGATCGCTCCGGTCTCCCTGGCTCTTGGAGGAATTCGCGTGAAATTCTTGTCTTTGGTTTTCGCCGCTGTGGCGCTCTTTGGAGTCTTTGCCGCCGCCCAGACCATCACCGTCGACGTCTCCCACTCCACCAATCACTTCGTTCCCAGCGAAACACTCGGTGCGGGAGTCGACCGCATCCCCGTCGACGCCATCGACAAAGATCTGCTGCCGGAGTCGCTACAGGCATCGCTGTCTTCGGGTTGGCAGCCGGTTTCATATCGGCAGAATACGGAGCTGGCTGTCGAGGCCTGGCACTGGAATCCTCAGGGAACATGGAGTGATACGAGCGTCTCGGGTGGCAGAGGATACTTCACGGGCGCATCCGTGCCGACCGAGAATCTTCGCTACTCCTATGGATACGCGCTTCCTCGGCGCGGCTTTACGCGCAATGACGGCACTGAAAATGCCGGGTTCTCGCGTCTGACTGACGGAGGTCTGAATACTTTTTGGAAGAGCAATCCTTATCTCACGCAACACTTCACGGGAGAAAGCGACGCCCTTCATCCGCAATGGATCGTGCTCGACATGGCGCAGACCCAGCCGGTGAACGCCATCCGCATTGCGTGGGCTGCGCCATTTGCGACGCACTATGTCGTCCAATATTGGACAGGTGACGATCCCATTCGATCGCCCACTCACGGTGTCTGGCAGACTTTTCAGCAGGGTGCCGTTACCGCAGGCAAGGGCGGGACGGAAGCCCTCCGGCTCGGTTCCGCTCCCGTCACTGCGCGTTACATCCGCGTTTGGATGACCGAGTCGTCCAACACCTGCGACGAGGATGGCCCTTCCGATCTACGCAATTGCGTCGGCTATGCGATTCGCGAACTCTATGTTGGCACCGTCACTGACGAGGGTCGGTTCCACGACTCGTTGCGCCACACAGCCGATCAGGAGCAAACGACAACCTATTGTTCTTCGGTTGATCCATGGCATCAGCCTTCCGATCGCGGATCGACGCGGCAAGCGCAAGTGGGCTTCGATCTCTTCTTCACCAGTGGAGTCACCCGCGGATTGCCAGCCATGGTTCCAGTGGCGATGCTGTATGACACGCCAGACAATGCGGTTGCCGAAATCGCTTATCTCGAAAATCGCCACTATCCGATTTCTTACGTCGAGATGGGCGAGGAAGCCGATGGGCAGTACATGCTCCCCGAGGATTATGCTGCGCTCTACTTGCAGTGGGCCACGGCGCTGCATAAGCTTGATCCGAAATTGAAACTCGGCGGACCTTCGTTTCAAGGTGTCAACCGTGATATCGAGGTGTGGCCCGACGCCGAAGGGCGTGTCTCGTGGACGGCGCGGTTCCTCGACTATCTAAAGCAACACGGACGCATGAAAGATCTTGCGTTCTTTTCCTTCGAGCACTACCCGCTCGATCCCTGCCGAATTCCCTGGGCCTCGCTTTATGATGAGCCGGAGTTGATGCGGCACATCATCCAGGTGTGGCATGAAGATGGCGTGCCCGCCGACATGCCGATGTTCGTCACCGAGGGAAATCTCTCGTCGGCCGCGAGCGAAACCTATCAGGACATTTTCTCCGGCCTATGGCTCGCCGATTACATCGGGTCTTTGATGGAAGCGGGCGGCAAAGGCGTCTACTTCTTCCACTACTTGCCGCTGCAGATGGAGCCGGGCTGCAATAGCTCTCCGGGAACGTTTGGCATGTTCTCGGTCGATGCGGGCTACAAGATTCAGCAGCCGCTGGCGCAATTTTTCGTCTCGCAACTCATCAACACAGAGTGGGCCGAGATGGCGGGCGGAGAACATCAGGTTTACTCGGCCAAGTCGGATGTCGAAGATGGTGCGAGCCGCGATTTGATTACGGCGTACGCCTTGAAGCGTCCCGACGGCCAATGGTCCCTGCTCGTCGTCAATCGCGATCAGGAAAACGCGCACCGCGTGCATATCGAATTTCGCGGCGCCGAAGGCCCAGCTGCGGCCCTGGCCGGCCCGGTGGAGATCGCAACTTTCGGCAGCGCGCAATACAAGTGGAATCCTCCGCGCACCCGCTTCGTCGCTCACGCCGACGTCGCCGGGGGGCCGACCGTGGTGAGCTACACAAACGGCGCGGCCGATCCCGATGGACCGATTGCGCGTTCAAAACACAACGGCGGGAAAGACACGATCTACGAATTCCCCGCAGCGTCAGTGACCGTGATTCGTGGGAAGACTCCGTAGTCAAAAAGACAAAGGAGCTGCCCACCCCTCCGATTTTTTTGAAGGATGGCAGCCTATTCTGTGTCCACATCGGGATTGGCTCTCTCTTTTTCCTGCCGCTACTGTTTCGGCAGCTCCATCAGAAAGCTCGTGCCTTGTCCGGCCTGGACACTCGGCAACTGCCCGTTCCATTTATCGATATAAGCCCGCGTGTTCTCCAACTTGCGCAACTCGAGCAATTGCGGTGTTAGTGAACTCTGGCGAATGTGGTTTGCGTCGGCTTCGCCTTTCGCCCTGGTCACCGCGGATCTCGCGTCGCCGTCAGCCTCGGCAATTTTCTTGGCCGCTTCGGCCTGAGTGGTCGCTAACTCATTCTTCGCGCGCTCGGCCTCTTGAATCGCCTGCGCCTTGGCCGTGATGGCCGTCGCGATCACTGCTGGCACACGCGGCGCTCCGATGAACCCAAACTGCTGCACGCCGACGCCGACGTTAGCTACCTTCTCCTGAATCTGCTGTTCGACCTTCGCCAGGAACTCCGCCTTTTTCTCGCCGTAGATGTCTTCCACTACATATGTGGACGCCACCTCGTTGAGCGAGTTGCGCACGATGTCCCGCAGTATCCCGTGGGTGAATAAATCCAGGTCGCTGACTCGATACTTTACGTAGAAATCCGGCACACGCTTCGGCTCGATCGCGTACGAGAGCGAAACGTCGACAAAGATTTCCATGCCCTCCTTGCTGTTGAAGCCCATCTCTTCGTTGACGGGATGGCCCTCATCGGTATTCCGGGTCCACTTTACCGTCTGTACGTAGGTCGGAAACTCGATGATCTGCGTGGTCAGCGGACTGTAGAAAACCCAGCCGGTCCTGATCGGAATTTCAGACGCGCCACGCTGACTGCCGGCCAGATTTACCTCAATGCCAGTGTATCCAGCCTCGATCCGCGTGGCTCGAATCAGAACACTGGTAAGAATCCAGAATCCGACGAAGAGCGCGACCGCAAGCAGAGCCCACCGAATCAGCGAACGATTGGAGAGGCTCCGTCCGAAGCGATCGAAAACCTCGGGACGTTTGCCGCTCTCGTGATTGTCAAAGATAGTCATAGTTTCCTCCAGACGAAGCGAATCAAAAATGGGACCAACAATAACAGACCCAGCACGACCGCGATCCCTCCATACCAGCCACGATCGCTGGGAAGACTCATCCAGCGCAGGGCGTGGAGAAGGACCGCATAAGTGGACAAGGCAATCATCAAACTTGCCACCACTCGTAGATGACATCGCATGACGCGCACTCCTGCCCGTATTACGGGACGGGACCGGCAAACATGTTAAAGGATGGATCGGGAGCGGAACTAACTCGGTTACGCGGATTGGCTGCGCTTTACATGAGAGCTGCAGGGAGCGGTTGCTATTGCGAACGCGCTCGTACTCCAAGAAATTCGATGCTGACCTTGAAAAGGGGATGCAAAACCGTAGATCTAGCGCCGTTTCATGCGGTTGCGAGATACGCCACGAGTTATTCAGTGTGTGGTCCCGTATCTAAGTAGTTAGCCGTGCTACACCGTTGTGACCGACGTAATCGCGAATCTTCAGTTCTTCTGCTATACTGCTGTTAACGCTTTTGCTACGGTTTGCTCGTTAAGCGGGGATCCTGAATGGATCCGCATCACCTCCGCATTTCCTGCCCGCCGTTCGGTTCCAGCGCTAATTTAATTGCGAGCGGCATGCGAAACTCGGGCCAGTGAGTCTTGAGAGAATCTAAAGTAAGCCCCTCCAGAAAGAACACAATCGAATGTTGAAATTTACAGAACTGCCTCTGTCTGCTGCCTTGCAGCAGAAGCTGGCAGCAGCTCAATTTATTACCCCCACACCCATCCAAGCGAAAGCCATTCTTCCTGCCCTTGAAGGCAAGGACGTAATCGGCACGGCCCAGACCGGTACCGGCAAGACGCTGGCGTTTCTGATTCCAATTATTGAAATGCTGCGCGCGTCAGCGGCGCCATCCGCCGCTCCAACGAAGAGCGTTAGTGCGCTCGTCCTGTTGCCCACCCGTGAACTCGCCATGCAGGTTCACGAGCAGTATGAACAATTGCGTGACAAGAAGATGCCGAAAGCCGCGCTCGTCATCGGCGGCGTCTCCGAGAAAGCACAGATTGCCAGCCTCCGCGGCGGCAGCGAGTTTGTCATCGCCACTCCCGGACGTTTGCAGGACTTCATCACCCGCAAATTTGCCGACCTGCGGCATGTGAAGATACTCGTCCTCGACGAAGCCGATCGCATGTTAGACATGGGATTTCTCCCGTCGATCCGGCGCATTCTCCAGGTTCTACCGCAGCGCCGTCAGACACTCTGTTTCTCAGCGACGATGGAACAGTCAGTGGCATCGCTCGTTCACGAATATATGCGCGAGCCAGTACGCGTTGCGCTCGGATCAACTTTGAAGCCGGCCGAGAGCGTTAAGCTCGAAGCCTACGAAGTGCGGCCGTCCGAAAAATTAGACGTGTTGCGCCAGTTGCTCTATGCGGAAAAGGGACAGACTCTGATCTTTACCCGCACCAAGCGCGGCTCACAACGGCTGGCCAAAGAGCTTGAACGCGATGGCTTTTCGGCGGCAATGATCCACGGCGACCGCACCCAGGCCCAGCGCAACGCGGCCCTCAGCGGATTCCAGGAAGGGCGTTACCAGATTCTGGTCGCGACCGATATTGCCTCGCGCGGATTGCACTGCGATGACGTGGCCCACGTCATCAACTACGACTTGCCGAAGATGGCCGAAGATTTCATCCATCGCGTCGGCCGTACCGGACGTGCTGGCCTGCAAGGCCGCGCTTCAACGCTTGTGACCGGGGTCGAAACCATCGACCTGCGCAACATCGAACGTACATTGAAACTGCGCATCGAACGCAAGCAGATCACGGCGTCGTCCGACGACCGGCCGAAGCGCTTTGTGGAAAACACCCTGGCATCGCGGACATTGACCAGGTTGCCGGGTGAAGTTTTTGTCTAGAAGTTGGTAGGGAATCTGGACTCGCCGGAGCCTTGCGCTCCGGCGATTTTCTTTGTGGCCAGATTTATTCGGCTGGTTTACTCGCCTGGTTTGCGCGGCGCCAGCAGTTCGAGAGAATTCGGTTCTTCCTCGGCTCCGATACGGAACAGCGCTGCTTGCGCTTCCGCTAGTTCGCGCATTTCCTGCATTTCGTCTACTTCTTGCCCCATACCGCCTTCGGGCTGGTCTTGTCTCTTCTGGGTCCTTTTTTCGTTCTTGTCGCGTTGTTTTTGTTGTCGTGCCTGTTCTTTCTGGCGTTTGTTAAAGGTCGATCGGCCTCTTGGCATGCAGACTACCCCCGTAATTTCTAATTTTTTAATTATGATGGCCGGCTACAGGAAGGTCTGTAGGGTGGGCCCAGCTATTGGACCTGGGTTGCTTCAGGTGGACCGTTGCATCCTTCGTTTCTTTCGGGTCTGTAATCATTATATAGGCAACCGGCCTTCCCTTGGTGGTTTGCCTCTCTCCGTTGCAACGTGTTACCATCGAAGACGTTACGAAATGAGAAGAGACAGGAGTGCAGAGGTTCAGTGCTAGCCAGAGAGCAAAAGCAAACCGTCGTTGACACGTATCGCACGCACCCGACCGATACCGGCAGCCCCGAAGTTCAGATCGCGCTGTTGAGCGAACGCATTGGTCAGTTGACGGATCACTTCAAGACGCACCAGAAAGACCACGGCTCGCGCCGCGGACTTCTCATGATGGTCAGCCGTCGTCGCAGCCTGCTCGACTATCTCAAGAAGTACGACTCGGAACGGTATAAAACCGTAATTTCCAAGCTCGGCATCCGCAAATAACAGCGCGACCGGTTCCGTGTGGGACCGGTCCAGAAAACTCCGAGTGTCTTTGCAAAGTGCGTTCCCAACCGCCGCCTGGCGTCCGCCGGCCCACGCGAACTTCCGTATCCGCGCGCATGCCCTCACTGCCTTACAAAGGATGAAATATGAAGCCTGAAGCTACCAAAGTTTCCGTCGAACTCGCGGGCGGAAAAACCCTATCCATTGAAACCGGAAAACTAGCCAAACAAGCCGGAGGCGCTGCCGTCGTGCGCTTTGGCGAGAACGTCGTTCTCGCCACCGCAACCGCCAATCCTGAGCCCCGCGAGGGCATCGACTTTTTCCCGCTTACCGTTGACTATCGCGAATATACCTACGCCGGCGGACGCATCCCGGGTGGATTTATCAAGCGCGAAGGCCGCATGAGTGAGCGCGAAGTCCTCACCAGCCGCCAGATTGACCGTCCCGTGCGTCCCATGTTCGCCGATGGATTTAAAAACGAGACCCAGGTCATCGCCTTCGTTCTCTCCGCCGATACCGATAACGATCCCGACGTCTGCGGAATCAATGCCGCTTCCGCCGCGCTCACCATCTCTGACATCCCGTTTCTTGGCCCGATCGGCGCAGTTCGCGTCGGCTTGGTGGAAGGCCGCTTTATCGCCAACCCCACCTATGCAGAAATGGCGGAGAGCCTCCTCAACATCATGGTCGTCGGCACCGCCGACGCGATCGTCATGATCGAGTCGGGCGCAAAAGGCGTAAAAGAAGAGACGGTCGTCGATGCCATCGAGTTCGGCCACACCGAGATCAAGAAAATTTGCGCCGCGATCAGCGAACTGGCCGCCAAAGTCGGCAAGCCGAAACGCAAAGTGACGCCACCGGAGTTTGACGAGACTTATTTCAAGGGTCTCGAAGCTCAGATTGGTCTCAGACTCTCGGACGCGCTCGATACGGCAAAGCATCCGAAAGCCGAGAGCTACGAACTGGTTCGCGTGCTGGAAAAAGAACAGCTCGCTGCCCTACCGGCAGACGACGCCGCGGCCAAGGCAAAGTTCAAGAAGTATTACGAAACTCTGCGCGAGCGCATTTTCCGCAGTCAGGTCATCGATCACAAACGCCGTCCCGATGGACGCGCCTTCGACCAGATCCGCGAGATTTGGATTGAAGCTGGAGTTCTTCCCCGCGCTCACGGCAGTGCCGTGTTCACGCGCGGTGAAACCCAGGCATTGGTCACGACCACCCTCGGCACCAGCGACGACATGCAGCGACTGGAGGGCTTCCAGGGCGAATCCAAGAAGCGCTTCATGCTGCACTACAACTTCCCGCCATTCTCGGTTGGAGAAGTCGGATTCATGCGTGGCGCAGGACGCCGCGAAATCGGCCATGGAGCACTCGCCGAGCGCGCCGTCTCCGCCGTGCTTCCGTCACTGGATGATTGGCCTTACGCGATGCGCGTCGTCTCTGACATTCTGGAGTCGAACGGATCGTCGTCGATGGCCACCATCTGCGGCGCTTCACTTTCGCTGATGGATGCGGGCGTTCCATTGACCTCTCCGGTCGCCGGAGTTGCCATGGGATTGGTGAAGGAAGGCGATAACTACGCCATCCTAACCGACATCGCCGGTGCCGAAGATCATTACGGCGACATGGACTTCAAAGTTGCCGGAACCAAAGACGGCATCACCGCTCTACAGATGGACATCAAAGTTGCCGGCATCACTTCGCAGATTATGCGCGAAGCTCTGGCACAGGCGCAGCGCGGACGGTTATTCATCCTCGGCAAAATGGATGAGATTATCACCACAGGCCGCGAGAAGGTTTCGGCTCACGCGCCTCGTATCTACACCCTGCAGATTCCGGTCGACAAGATCCGCGACGTGATTGGGCCCGGTGGCAAGATGATCCGCAGCATCATCGAGCAGACTGGCGTGAAGATCGACGTGGAAGATTCGGGCAAGGTCAATGTGGCGTCGAACGACGAGGTTTCGGCGAACAAGGCTTTGCAGATCATTCGCGATCTGACCGCGTCCGCCGAAGTAGGGAAGACCTATCTCGGCAAAGTCAGCCGTCTGGCCGATTTCGGTGCATTCGTCGAGATTCTGCCTGGCCTCGATGGCCTGCTCCACATCAGTGAAGTCGCGGAGCACCGAATCAAAGATGTTCGCGACGAACTGAAAGAAGGCGATCAGGTGCTGGTAAAAGTGTTGGCCGTCGAAGGCAATCGCATCAAGTTGTCGCGGAAAGCGATTCTCAAAGAGCAGCGCGCCAAGATGGGCGGGGCTCCGATTCCAGAAACGCCAGAAACGGACGACGGTGGCATTCCAGCTCCGGCGCGCGTTTCGCACGGCGCGCCGCAAGGCACGCCCACAGCCGTAATCGAAGGCGGCGCGGATTTCGACGCCGACGACGAACCGAACTTCAATCGCGTCGACGGAGTCGTAGCCTCAGTCGAAGCCGGCGCAGGGCGTCCCGAGGGTTCACGCGAAGGGCGTCCGGGCGGTGGTGGCGATCGCAATCGTCGTCGTCGCGGCCGCGGAGGACGTCCAGGTGGAGGCGGTGGTCAGGGAGGTCACGGTGGTGGCCACTCCGGCGGCGGCGGTGGTGGACGCGGAAGAAGGTAGTTGTTTCGCCTTCGCGATTCTGCCACGAAGCACGTTTTTCAACCGACAGATAACCCAGAATAGGCCGCGGATTACGCGGCCTTTTCTTTTCGTTACTCACGCGCGCCAGGTGCACACTTGTGCACGCTGGTACGTCTCTTCCCAATGTATCCTCCAGACAAGCCCATGAACGGTAACTTCGCCGTCCCATGGAAAACTTTGGAGCGAACGATTGCCATCGCCGGACGAAACAGTCGCTGCTGACGTGGGGGGAAAAAAACGGCTGTACGATTCCGGAAGCGGCCTCCCGCTGAAATATCAGCGTTGGGAGTGGCTGATTCCAGCCTTCTTTTGCGCTGTCATGGCGGCGCAGCTACTTTGCAGTAGTAGTCGGCTCTCCCAAACCGCGGACGAAGCGACTCACCTTTATGCAGGCTATCGCTACCTGAAGTGTGGCGACCTGACCGTGAGTCCCGAACACCCTCCATTGGCCAAGTTGATCGCAGCCGCCCCGCTTCTTTTCTCAAATTTCGCGGTCGACTGTGCCCCTTTCAAGGGTGACGACCTTAAGCAGGCGTTTACCGCCCTTAACTGGTTCTATACCCAGAATTGGCGATGGGCATTGGCCAATGCTCGGAGGTCAATTTCTGTTTTCGCGGTGGCGCTCTGTCTGTTGGTCTGGATCACCGCTCGTCGCATGTTCGGTTTTGCAACGGCGATTGTTGCTTGTCTGCTCTTGATTTTCGAGCCCAACATTCTCGCATTCGGTCCTTTGATCATGACCGATGTGCCGGTGACGTGCACGCTGCTTTTCGCAGTTTCGAGTTTCTATTTGTGGGTCCGTCATCGGACCACCGCGTTGCTGCTATTGACAGCCCTGGCCGCCGGTCTCACCTTGCTCACCAAGGCTTCGGGAGTGGTGGTGATGCCGATCCTCTGTCTTCTTGCGATTGCCGATGCGCTGGCCCCCTCCGATCATGCGTCATCGCAATTGCAGCCATCGGTCGGTCAGCAATCAAAGTGGAGATTGGCCCTGCGTAATCTGCTGGCCGTCACTCTGATTTGCGCCCTTGCGATCGCTGTTCTTTGGCTAGGTTATGCGATGCGTTTCGCTCCGCATCCGGGCATGGTCCAACTCCAGCAACCAATGCCGCAGGCCGCTACTTTCACCGAACGGGTTCGGTTCGAACTCGAGAAGTATCACTTGCTGCCACAGGCCTACCTCGAGGGATTCGGCGCAGCGCTGGCGCTGTCGAGTCAGGCCGGGGCCGCTTTTGTCGCAGGCAAAGTTTATGTCCAGCCGCCATGGTTCTCTACTCCACTTACCTTTCTGATTCGAAATACGGTTGCGATGCTGGCATTGATTATTGCTGCCGCATGCGGCATTGTGATCACGTTTCGACAACATGTTCGTGAACGTCTATTTCTGATGATTCCACTCGCTGTCTATCTGGCGGTGAGCCTGCACGCCAGCAGTAACGTTCATATTCGCTATCTCTTGCCGATCTTTCCTTTTCTGCTGATCGCAGTTGCCGACGGATGCGTGGGCTTAGCCAGGCACATGCAGTGGATGAAGTACGCACTCCTGTGCCTGATTGCGTTGCATGCGGCTTCGTCACTGCATGCTTATCCCAACTATCTTTCCTACGCCAACGAGTTGTGGGGCGGACCGGAGCAAGCTTATAAATATTTGCCATGGCTCGACATCGGCCAGGCCTATCCCGAAGCCAAGGTCTATTTGGAACGGCATCCAGCCGAGAACTGCTGGTTCCTCACCGGCTGGCAATGGAATCCAGGTCTTTACGGCGTACCCTGCCGTGCGACCGGACTCTATTTGTCCGAAGAGATGCCGCCTCACGTCCATGGCACGATGATCGTCAGCAGCACTCTGCTCACGGACGTGCGACTCGGTGAACGGGAGTTTGCCGCCGCGTTTCGGAACGCTACGCCCAAGGCCCAAATCGGCGGCAGCGCGTTGCTGGTTTACGAGGGTGATTTCGACACTGGCCTGAATGCCGCTGTAGCGGAGAGAAATCTGGCCAGGAACGCGGCCGCCGCCGGACAAGCTTCCGCGGCGCTGGAGCACGCCCAGAAGGCAGTCGACTTTGGTCCATCAAGCCCTCTGGCGCACGCAGATTTCTGTATTTTGCTCGAGCCCACGAGAGTCGATTTAGCGTGGAGGGAGTGTTCAACGGCGCGCAGTCTGCTGTTGCGGGACCCGCTTCGTGAGGAGCCATTTCGAAAGTATCTCGTCGGATTGCTCGATGTCACGCTCTCAGAGCTAAGAACTAAATATGTGAGCGCCTATGGACGCGAACCGGAGACCGTCCCCTCCGATCATTCACCGAACCACTAAAGGTAGACAGGTATCATCCGTTCATAGGGAAGGAATCACTCGGCATGATAAAGAAACTGATTCTCGACGTAATTCGCAGCTTCGGATACGAAGTATTTAAGACCCCCGCAGCCACCAAAGATGAACACCAGACGATTGCGCCCATTGCGTCGTATGCTCCGTGGAATACGGACGCCGAGTTTGCCCGAATCTACGAGCAGTGCCGCAAAAATACTCTCGTCGATATCTATCGTTGCTATGAAATCTGGTCCTCAGTCGCGGAATCTGCCAAGCTTTCGCAGGGAGACTTAATCGAAGTCGGTGTCTGGCGTGGAGGCACGGGAGCCTTGATCTCGGCGCAGAGCGCCAAACTCATCCCGTCAGCCAAAGTGTTCCTATGCGACACGTTCACCGGTGTGGTGAAAACCGGAGACCGCGATACCAACTACGAAGATGGGATGCATTCCGATACTTCTGCGGAGATCGTAAAGCAGTTACTACAGCAGCTCGGGATTGGAAACGCGGTCCTGCTCCAGGGCATTTTCCCGGACGACACGGCTGCCGAAATCAAAGATCGCCAGTTCCGCTTCTGTCACATCGACGTTGACGTTTACCAGTCTGCGAAAGAAGTTTGCGAGTGGGTATGGCCCCGCCTGGTTTCCCGCGGGATGGTCGTGTTCGACGATTATGGAATGCGTGGAACCGAGGGCGTACAACGGTTTGTCAATGAGTGGCGAGGACGCGAAGATTTGACTTTTCTCTATAACCTGAACGGACACGCCGTCTTCATAAAGAAGTAGCGGAGAGAAGGGAAGTAGAGAAAGAAGTATGGTTATGGCGCGGCCTGTGGAGTTGTTTTAGCGACGCCGAAAGAGATCCATCTGTGCCCGACGAAGCTGAAGCCGACTGTGCATGCCAGTACAATCGCTCCCGCGATGTAGGGTGCGGCGTGGTCGCGTCCGGTCTCGCGACGAACAGCCGCAACCACAAAAGGTAACGACGCAGTCGACACCACCATGGTCGTGGCATAGACGCCCAGGCAACGTACCCATTCCTTGAAGTAATTGCCCTCGGTTTTGAAGACGAACCACTTATATCCGAGGAAAGCGAAGTTGATGCTGAAGAAGTTGGCCAGCACAATTGCAACTACGTATCCGTAAGCCACGGTCGGCGTCAGTAGCATGGTGAACAACGCATAGCACCCATAACCAAAGATCGTGTTGCAAGCGCCCACCGTCAGGTAGCGAAGCAACTGCGCACGGTGCTGCTTGGTTGAGTCGGCAGTCATCATCAAAATCGGGTACGGAATCGGAATCCATTGACCCCAGTTAGCGCACTTTTTTAGCGCACCCCCGACGCGCCCGAGGCCAGGGCCTTGCTGGGAAGTGGTTCGCCGGGTGCGTACTCAAAATTCAATCGTTCGCGTTCGACCACCAGCGGTCGATTGTGCACCTGCGTGTGTATGTTTCCGACATACTCTCCGATGATCCCCATGAAGAGAAGCTGGAGCGATCCCAGGAAAAACATTCCGATGGCGATAGGCGCAACTCCGACCGAGAAATTGCGCCAAAACAGCAGTTTGTAGGCAAAATAAGCTGCGCCGCCAAGCATCGACACTAGAGATCCAGCGAAGCCCGCGAACGTGACAATGCGCAGCGGCACTTTCGAGAGCTTGGTGATGCCAAGCATGGCCAGATCGTAAAGAGTGTAAAAGTTATTTTTCGATTTGCCGCTTTTGCGTCGCTGCTGCTCGTAGAGAACCTCCGTGTGCGGCAGGCCGATTTCTGCGATCATGCCACGGAAGTATGGGTAGGGATCTCCAAACTGGCGGACGAGGTCGATCACCTGCCGATCATAGAGTCCGAAGCCAGTGAAGTTTTCATAGGTCTCAATGTCGTCGGCGAGGCGGTTTACGAGCCGATAGAAAAGTTTCCGCACCATAAACATGGGCGCGGATTCGCGGCTCTCGTGCTTCACCGCGATCACGATGGGCACTCCCTTTTCCCACTCTTCGAGAAGTTGCGCCAGCACTTCCGGTGGATCCTGGAGATCGGACATCAGCACGATGATCGCATCACCACTAGCCTGCAACAGCGCGTGCATGGGCGAGCGGACGTGGCCGAAGTTGCGGGCATTGCGGATCACTTTGACATTCGAGTCGCCGGCAGCGATTTCGCGTAGAACCGCGAAGGTCGTGTCGCGAGATGCATTGTCGATGAAGATGTGCTCGTAGCGATATCTCCCCAGGCTCAAGAACAGGTTGCGCACGCGCTCGTAAACTTCGCGGACGTTGCCTTCCTCGTTGTAGCAGGGAGTGACAACGCTGATGGTTTTCATGATAGGGCTCCCTGTTTTTGGGCGCGTGATTTGCTGGAGCTTTCTCGCGTCGTTGCCTTGCCACCAGTGCGAATCTGGCGCTCCGGCGGGACGGCGTAGCAGACGCTGTCGAGTCCGTCCGCGCAGTGCGAGCGCAGGGAAAGCGCGAAATCGGGTGCCAACGTCTTCAATGAAACGAGCACGCGCCAGAGATGATCCGGCTTGTGATAACCGCAGACGGCAAGCACTGGCCGATCGCGCCAGATGACGCGGTGCGCGCCTTCTAGCGCCTGAAGTTCCGCGCCTTCGATATCCATTTTGATCAGCGTGGCGCGCTCGTCGGCCAGGGCATCGTCGAGCCTCACACAATTAACCGCCGTGCCTGTGGCGCTGGCGGCGTCGGTAATGCGGCCTCCGCCGATGCCGTCTCCCGCGAAGTGAACGACGCCGTTTTGCCCGCCGACCGCGGCGTTATGCAGACGGGCGCGTGTTCCCATGTTGCTCACGAAACGCTGCAAGCCCGACATGACGGCAGGATCAGCCTCGAATGCGATCACTTTGCGGAAGCGGTTGTCGGTCTGTGCGACAAAAGACTGAATCGTGTCTCCTGTATAGGCGCCGCAATCGACCAGGCACTCCTCGTTGCCGAGAGAATACGTGCCGGGAAAATATTGTTCGCACTCCGAAGGGACGCCGATGCAGTCGAAATCACCTAACAAACGTAACTGAAGTTGTGCCGCGAAGACTCGACGCGATTCCTCGTCGTCGAGAAGATCGAACGCGGCGGCAATGTCGTTTCCTTGCGCCAGAAGGCGTTCCGGCAAATCCCAGAAGAAGTAGGGGAGAAACTTGTCGGGGTGGCGCCAAAAGAGCAAAGGAAATGCGGCGGCGCGGCAGCCCAGAGTTCGCAACTGCTGGAGCAGCGTCGCCATCAGCGGCGACCGGCTCGGATGCCACACGGCAACGACAAAGACTGCGCTTTTGGCATACTTGGTCGCGGCATCCTCGGGAGACAGAACCGGAAGTCCGCCGACGGCCGTTTGCCAGGTGCGCGGGTTATTGTCGGCGAATGCGACGACCTCGAGATCAGTGCCAGCAAGTCCGCGAAGCACGGATCGGCCGAGGCGTCCCGCTCCGAAGACGACGACCTGCCGTCGATTTGCGGCGGATTCGTCGAAGGCGCACTGCTGGCGCGCGCGCGCCGCTGCCGTCGTCTCACGCAGCAGAGAGTCGAGTTGTTGGCGTGCCGTCTTCATGTCAATCGTTTCGTCGATATCAGCATCGCTGCCCGACTTGAGATTCCTCAGTCGTTTCCGCCGGAGCCGGCTTTGGCGGAGCGCGCCGCCGCAGGTTGAACGGCGAGTCCGCGATTGTAGATGAGCTCGGTGAGCGACGGAATGTTGGCGTAGGGGCTGTCAATGGCGTCGATCATGATGGGTTGATCTTTTGGGACAGCGCTTCGAATGACTTCGCCACGCATGAGTTCGCGGCAAGAAATCTGCCCCTGCTGCAAAGGAATCGCGAGGTACACGTCGGCATCCTGAAGAACGTGGCCAACGGGAAGATCGCGCTTGGCGTAGACTCCGCGAACGAGCGAGTCCAGATAGGCAATTTCCTTTTGTGGAGGCAGGCGCTTTTGCGTGCCCGGAGCCCCACACATTCTTTTTGCGCGATGGAACGCCTTGAACCATGTATCGACCTGTTCGGGCACAGAGCAATACGGAGAAACTGTCATGCCTTCGGTTTGAATATCAACGTGACGCTCAAAGGTGCGCGCGCCTTTCGCGTAGGCCATGAGCATCGACGAAGTCCAATCGCGATATTCGTGCGTCGAAAATCCGATCACATGGTTTGGATAACGATTGCGCAGATAGTCGATCTGGTTGATTTCAATGTCCGAATCCTCCGACGGATAGAGCGAGACGCAATGATTGATGGCCAGAGGAATATGGCGATTCGAGAAGAATGTGACTAGGTCGTCGATGTCTTTCATGGACGAGCCGCCAGTCGAGACGATCACCGGCTTCTTCGTTTTCGCGATCTTCTCGATCAGGATCCAGTCGTTGCAGTCGGAACTCGCAATTTTTAGAATCGGGATGCCAAGTTCACAGCAGACATCGACCGAGCTTTCGTCAAATGGAGTAGCCATCGGGATGCAGCTTGCCTCGCGGACGGCTTTCACAAGAGCTGCGAACTCTTCAGGCTTGAGGCGGGTATCGATCGTTTTCTTGATGTAACGGATGTCGTCGCGCTGGCGAAAGTCCTTATGGATGAAGCTGTCAACGTCGCGAAGCTGCAGTTTGATTGCGGCGCGCACATTGTTGAAGCGCACCACCTGCGCATAATTGCTGATGATTTTCAGTCCGCGCTGCACATCCCCCAAGTGGTTGTTGGCCACTTCCAGCACGAATAACTCGTCGAAGATATCATTGCCTGTCATGATCTTAGTCGCCTGTCCGATTGGAAGTGCTGTACCCGCGAGTTGTGCGGTTCATTGCCGATTGCTGGTCCCTTGGTTATGGTAATGTCCTTATTCTTTCCACACATTGTCCTTTAGTTCACTGTCATCGAGGAAAGGGTACATGTCCTCTAGATTAGGAGAAACGATGGTTCCGTCGGGTAACTGGCGCGCCTTCGATCGCGGTTCGAATTCCTGCGCCGGATCGAGCACAACATCGATCAACGCTGGTCCGGATGCGGCGAGGGCACGGTCGATCTCGCCCAGTTGCGATGCGCGGTCGATGCGGATCGACGGAATGCCATAGGCGCACGCGATCTTGACCATGTCGGGCAGTGAGGCGCCGCTCAATGCACTTTCTCCAGTAAGTCGACCGAAGAATCCGGATTGCGTCATCCGCATCGAGAGGTATCCAGAGTTATTCATGACAAAGATCTTGACCGGCAGATGATGGTGTACGACAGTTTGTAACTCTTGTATGTTCATCTGAATGCTGCCGTCGCCCGCAATGCAGATGACGCGCTTTCCGGGGCGGGCGAAGGCGGCGCCAACGGCGGCAGGCAAGTCGTAGCCCATGGAGGCCGACCCGGAATTGGAGATGAGGCGCTGGTTTTTCTGCAGCTGCATGGTCTGGAAAGGCACGATGCAGGCAGTCGCATTCCCACAGATGATGGCATCGTCGTCGGCAAGCCGAGCCGATAGATGCTCGACGAAGTAATAGGGATTTAGAGGCGGTCCGGGACGGCGCTGGCGATCCTGCACTGCGGG
The DNA here is from genome assembly GCA_035308395.1 of Terriglobales bacterium. Taxonomy (GTDB): domain Bacteria; phylum Acidobacteriota; class Terriglobia; order Terriglobales; family Acidobacteriaceae; genus Acidiflorens. Next base: position 77,984 of record DATGGT010000140.1, on the reverse strand, counting down.
ATAGCGCTGAACCCGTCCGCGGCACCAGCTCAGCCATCGCGCGTGGGCCTCGGAACCGTAGTTGGTGGCATCGCTCTGGCGAAGCAATTCACGTAGAAAGTCTTTTAGGTCGCTGTGAATCGCCAGATCCGGCTGGACCGTTGGCTTGCGGAACTCTGCGTCGTCGATATCTACCTGGATCTTGAAGGCGTCTCGTGCGAACGATTTCCAGTTGTAGCTCGTCTGGCGGATGTTGAGGCGCGAGCCCAGGGTCAAGAGAACATCGGCGTTTTGCACCGTGAAGTTTCCGGCGCGATCGCCAATCGTGCCCTGGCGGCCGCAAAACAGCGGATCGTCCGAAGCGATCAGGTCGTGGGTCCAGGCCGTGGTTACGGGCACGCCGAGCCGGTGGATCACCGCATCGAACTCCGCGAGAGCCTGACCGGCGCGAATACCGGTTCCGGCCAAGATCACCGGACGCTTTGCATTGCCCAGACGCTCGATCACATCGCGGCATTGAGCTGCAAGTGTCTCCGCATCGGTTTCTGGCGATCGGGACTTCGCATCGTCCTCGATCGGATCGTAGCCATGAAGCTTCGCGGGCTCAATCTGCGCAGCTTGTACATCTACAGGGATGTCGAGCCAACAAGGGCCGGGACGTCCAGTCTGTGTGAGATGCCAAGCGCGTTCGAGGTGATAGCGGATCGACGACGGATCGCTCACCAGCACCGCATATTTCGTGATTCCCGAAACCATGGCGATGGTGTCAGCTTCCTGATCTCCCAATTGGCGAAGGCCGGTGATGCCCTGGACGCGCATGCAGGTCTCGCGTTTAACCTGTCCTGAGATGATGAGCATCGGGACGGAATCTGTCCACGCACCGAAAACTCCATTGAGCGCGTTGATTGCGCCCGGGCCGGTCGTTACGTTGACCACGCCGGGTTGTCCACTGATGCGCGCATAACACTCCGCTGCCATCGCCGATGCCTGTTCGTGGTGATTGCAAACGTATTGAATGCGCGACTCTTTTCCGATGGAGTCGTTGAGGTGCATGGCTCCGCCGCCGGTCACGAGGAAAATGTGGCGCACACCCCAATCCGCGAGCTGGCCGACGATGTAGTCCGACAGCTTCACGGTCTGTGTTGTGATTGGGCTAGGCATGGGCGCCTCGCGCGAGTGCGGCGGGTCTCGAAGCCTTCAGTGCTAAAGATTTCTGGCTCGCGAACCAGGCACGCGTACGTTTAATGGCATCGCGCAGCGGCACTTCTGCCCGCAAACCCAATTCTTCGCATGCGCGTGCGGTCGAGGGGACATAGCGATGAACAGCTGTTCCCGGAGTTGGGGCAGCTGCAATCGAGACCGCGACTTTGGGTGGCATGGCCGCAGCCACTTCGCCCGCCAGCGCGGCGATGCTGAGTGCGTTTTCCGATCCCACGTTGTAGGCGCGGCCCGATTGGCCCCGGAACAAAATCGTCCACAGCCATACCGCGAGGTCGGATGCGTAGAGGTACGAACGAAATGGAGAGCCGTCGCCCTTCACATGGATTGGTCCGCCACGCATCGCGTCGGCGATGAAATTGCCGATGGCGAAATGTGCGTCGAGCTGCATGTAAGGGCCGACGAATGCGAAACAGCGCGCGACCGGAATCGACAACCGGGGCGAAGCCGTCAGCGCGCACAAGAATTCCGCCGCCCGCTTCCCCTCGGCGTAGGCGGATGATCGGCTTAAAGGATCGGGTCCGCCGGCGAATGATTCGTTGACATGCGTGAGTTCCGGCGGCTGGTTGCCATAGACGGCACCCGAACTCACCATGAGAAATCTGGAAACGGAACTCGCCATCGCGAACTGCAATGCGCGCCGAGTGCCTTCGACGACGGTGTCGTACATGATCAGAGGAGCTTCACTGTTCAGCTTGGCGCTGGCGTCGGTTGCAGCATGGATGACGTGAGAAAACTCGCCTTGGGGAAAGTCTCCGTGCCGAATGTTGGCCGCGTGCAAAGTGATCGCCGAGTCTTGCGCCAAGTGGGGTGCTTTGTGAGTGAGAGATTGAGGATGCCGCGATAATCCGACAGCGTGCGCGTTGAGATGCAAGCGCCGGTTGGCCCACGCAAAACTTTCGAGCAGCCAACAACCGAAAAATCCGGTGGCGCCCGTGATCAGAATGCGCTGGCCGCGCAAGTCTTGCCACAGAGGTTCGGTGCGCTCGAGGACGTTGTCAAGATCGCGCGCCAACCGGTTTGTAGGTGCGTGGCTCATACGATTGCGGCTATTTTCCTTGCGTGGCGCGCGCGGCTTTCGGAATCTGATGAAACGTTTCCGCCATGTAATCGATCATCGATTGTGTGATACCGGGGTAGAGGCCGATCCAGAAAACGTTGTTCATGACGAAATCGGTGTTCGACAAATCGCCGATGACGCGGCGCTGAATATCCCGGTAGGCAGGCTGCCGCAGCAAATTTCCGCCAAAGAGCTGGCGGGTCGCAATGTTTCGCTGCTCGAGAAATTGCACGACCTGGCTGCGTGTGGCGGGCGCATCCGCTCTCACAGCGAGCGGAAAGCCGAACCAGCTCGGATCGGAATGCCCCGTGGCCTCGGGCAAAATGAAAATGTCCTGGAGATCGACCAATGCGTCCCGGAGTTTTGCAAAGTTTGCGCGGCGTGCTGCGATGAATCCCGGAAGCTTCTTGAGCTGCGCAACTCCAACGGCCGCCTGCATGTCGGTCGCTTTCAGGTTGTAGCCGATGTGGCTGTAAATATATTTGTGGTCGTATCCGGCGGGCAGCTCGCCGAGCTTCCACTCGAATCGCAGGCCGCAAGTGTTCGATTTGCCGGGATCGCACCAGCAATCCCGCCCCCAGTCGCGAAAAGATTCCGCTAGTTTCTTGAGAGCCGGCGATTGCGTCAGCACGCATCCACCTTCACCCATGGTGATGTGGTGCGCCGGATAAAAACTGGTCGTTGCGAGGTGCCCGAATGTCCCGACGGACTGGCCCTTATAGGTCGATCCTACCGCGTCGCAGCAATCCTCAATCACCCAGAGATTGTGTTTCGTCGCGAGCGCCATCACAGCGTCGAGGTCAAACGGGTTCCCGAGCGTATGTGCCAGCACGATCGCCTTCGTGCTCGGCGAGATGGCAGCTTCAAGCTGCGTTGCATCGATGTTGTAGGTCGGAATCTGAATGTCGACAAAGACCGGAACCAGCCCGTTCTGAATGATCGGGTTGACGGTTGTTGGAAAACCTGCGGCGACGGTGATCACTTCGTCTCCGGCACGCAGTCGGCGTTCGCCGAGCGATGGCGAAGTGAGGCACGAGAGAGCTGCGAGGTTGGCGGACGAGCCGGAGTTGACGAGCGATGCGCATCGCACGCCCATGAAGGCAGCGAATTCCCGTTCGAACTGTGCCGCGAAATGGCCGGTGGTGAGCCACGCATCCAACGACGATTCGACTAGAAGCTCGAGTTCGCTGCTGTCAAAGACTTTACCGGATACGGGCACGCTCGTCTGGCCGGGCACGAACGACTGCGGAGCCAACGCGACTTCGTAATACTGCTTTACGAGTGCGCGCACTTCATCGCGCAACTGGCCGGCAGATTTGCTGGTTGTAGTCGTCATACCGCGTTATCCCTTGCCTGCATGCGCCATCGCGGCAGGTGCACCTAGAAATTCCCGATACCAGGCGAGAGTGCGTTCCAGTCCAGATTCGAGAGTGAACTGCGGCTTCCAGTTCAGCAGCGTGCGGGCGCGTTCGGCGCTCAAGAACTGATGCCGAATTTCGTTGCTTGCCTGGTTGAGCACTTCGGGCTCTAGCTGCGATTTCATTTTCTGCAGGATCAGGTTCACCATCTGGAGCACGTCGATCTGGCTCTCGTTCGAAAAATTGAAGGCCTGTCCGCGCAAGCTGGCGTCGGATGCTAGACGCTCGGCCAGTAGCATGTAAGCCGCTGCGCCATCCTCGATGTAAAAGTAGTCGCGGACAAACTTGCCGTCGGAGCGCACGACAGGCCTCTCTTCGCGAATGACGGAACGGATCGTCCCAGGAACCACGCGGTTCCAGTTCAAGTCGCCGCCACCGTAGAAATTTCCGCAACGGGTGATCGCGACCGGCAAGTCGTAGCTGACCGCGTAAGTCTGTGCGATCAGGTCGGCGCACGATTTGCTCACGTCATACGGATGCCGCCCTTGCAGAGGCATCGATTCGTTATACGGAAGTTGCTCCTGATCGCCATAAGCCTTGTCGGATGACGCTACGACAATGGAAGCAACCTTGGGCGAGCGGCGGCATGCTTCGAGCAGTGTCCATGTGCCTTCGATATTGGCCGAGAACGTGGAAACCGGGTTGCGGTTGGCGATGCCGACGATGGTTTGCGCGGCGAGATGAAAGACGATCTCGACTTCATACTCGCCAAGCACGCGCTCAATGACACCGCGGTCGGTGATATCCCCGCGCACGGTATTGACTTGTTCGATGCGGCCACTGCGGACGAGTTCGCTTTGCGGAACCCAGTCGCGCACCAGGCAGACCACGTTCGCGCCAGATTCAAGCAGTTGCTTCACCAGCCACGAACCGAGCAATCCAGTTCCGCCGGTGACGAAGACCGAGCGATCTTGCCAGAATGAACGTTGCCCAAACAAACTCATTCCGCCCACACTTTCCACGGAGTTTTCTCGCTCGCCCAGAGTTCGTTCAGATATTGATATTCGCGGTAGGTGTCCATGGCATAGAAGAATCCGTCGTGGCGATAGGCCATGAGCTGACCTTCACGCGCCAGCCGTTCCAGCGGCTCGCGTTCGAGGATGCACTCCGGACCGCCGAGATAATCGAGTACGCGCCGGTTAAAGACGAAAAAACCGGCACTGATCAGGCCCGTGGCCTTGGGCTTCTCCATGAAGCGTTGCACTTGTCCGCGAGAGTCGGCTTCGAGGACTCCGAAGCGCGATACGGGAGGCACCGACGTGACCGTTGCCAAACGGCCATGCTGGCGGTGGAACTCCAGTAGGTCGGTGATGTTCACATCGCTCAAGCCGTCACCATAGGTCAGCAGAAACGTGTCGTCGTCCGAAAGATAGCGAGAGACGCGCTGCAGGCGGCCTCCGGTCATCGTGTCGAGGCCGGTGTCGGCGAGGGTGACAGCAAAATCCTGCTCCTGGTGCGCGCCCATGAATTGAATGTGCGATTTGCGCCCCAGGCAAATCTTGAAGTCGCTATTCATCGCCTCGTAGTTCAGGAAATATTCCTTGATCATGTTGCCGCGATAACCGAGGCAAAGGATGAACTCGCGCATCCCGTAGTGGGCGTACATCTTCATGATGTGCCACAGGATGGGACGGCCTCCGATCTCTACCATCGGCTTGGGGCGGAATTCGGTCTCTTCCCTGAGACGGGTACCCAATCCACCACAAAGCACAACAACTTTCATAATCAGGGTCCTGGCGCGCTCGATATCGCTCGTCTTTATTGCGACGGTGCACTGGAGCACGGCCGCAACTCAGTTATTTCACACGCGCCGGACGAAGAGAGAGTTACGGAAGTACTCTGTGGGCCTGAGGTTTGAGAAGATCAGCCGTGTGAGCGGAGTGATCGAAGGTTACTGAGGTTACCCCGTCAGGAGTGAGCGGGGACTGCGGCTCGTTAAGGGAACATGTTGCCGAGACGCCGGATTTCAGCGCCGACAGCTTTCAATTTTTCTTCGATGTTTTCGTAGCCGCGGTCGAGATGGTAAACGCGATCGATGATCGTCTCGCCATCGGCGACGAGGGCTGCAAGTACCAGCGAAGCCGAAGCACGCAGGTCCGAGGCGAGCACGGCGGCGGCGCTGAGCGCGGTCTTTCCTCGCACGACCGCGCGGCGGCCTTCGATCTTGATGTTCGCGCCCATGCGGACGAGTTCCTGCGCATGCATGAAGCGGTTCTCAAAAATATTCTCGGTGATGATCGATGTGCCTGCGGCCTGCGTCGCGAGCGCCATGTATTGCGCTTGCATATCGGTCGGGAAGCCGGGATATTCTTCGGTATTCATGTCGGCAGCCTGCAACGGTTGATCGCCCATTACGCGGACTGAGTCGGCCTTGATCGAGGTCTTCACTCCGGTTTCCGCAAGCTTCTGCAAGATCGCGGTGAGGTGCGCCGGTTCGCATCCGGCAACGTTCAGGTCACCGCCGGTCAGCGCCGCAGCCACGATAAAAGTGCCGGCTTCGATACGGTCGGGGATGATGCGATGCCTGGCGCCGTGAAGCTTCGCGACTCCTTTGATGCGGATCGTCGAAGTGCCCGCGCCCTCGATGCCCGCACCCATGGCGTTCAGCAGTGCGGCGAGGTCGGCGACCTCCGGTTCACGGGCGCAATTCTGCATCACGGTCTCGCCATCGGCCAGGGTCGCGGCCATCAACAGGTCTTCGGTGCCGGTGACGGTAATTTTGTCGAAGACGATTTCCGCTCCGCGAAGGCGTCCACCTTTTAGAGGATCGGTCGTCGCTTCGACGTATCCGTGTTCTTGCGTGATCCTGGCACCGAGACGTTCGAGTCCCTTGATGTGGAGATCGATCGGGCGAGCGCCGATGGCGCATCCTCCGGGCAGCGAAACGCGGGCCCGTCCGCAGCGTGCGACAAGCGGTCCCAGAACCAGCGTGGAGGCGCGCATGGTCTTGACCAGTTCATAGGAAGCTTCGGGAGCGGCAAGATTTTGGGCACAGATGGTGGTGCGATGTTGCGCGCGCCCGTAGCCGAGTTCGACTTCCGCCCCCATGGTAGCAAGGAGCTTGCGCGTGGTCTCGATATCGCGCACCTGAGGAATATTTTCGAGAATCACCGGTTCGTCGGTGAGCAGGGCCGCCGCCATGCAAGGCAGCGCAGCGTTTTTCGCGCCGCTGATCCGGACCGTGCCGAGCAGCGGAGTACCTCCGCGGATTACGAGTTTATCCATGTCGTGACAAATTCCCCAGAAGCTACGCCGCTAAGCCACAAGCCTTGCAGCCGTGACATCGCCCGATGAGTGGTTAACGACATTCTAGCGGGGAAGGCTTGGGCGCGGGTCCTGGAAATATTCGGGAGAGTACCGTTTGTAACTCCTATGGTGATTTCGAGCTGTCGCGGGCAAGCGCGATGGCCTGCCGGACTTTGCCTGAGGACTTTTTCAAGGCAGTCGTCGCTTGAGCGCGGCTGACCCCAGCTTTCGCCATGACCAGCGCCACTGGGACGCGTCCGCCTGCGGCTGCGAGGATCTCGCCGGCAGCAGCGCGGCTCACTCCCCCGGCGGTTTCGAGGATTCCGGACGCGCGTTCCAGTAACTTCTCGTTTTTTGTGTGCAGATTCACCATGAGGTTGCCGTACACGTATCCAAGCCTCGTCATCGCCCCGGTTGTAAGCATGTTCAGGATCATCTTCTGCGCGGTGCCCGCCTTCATGCGCGTCGACCCTGCGACAACTTCCGCGCCCACCTCGGCGACAATCTCGATATGCGCGGCCTTGCCAAGCGCGGAGTTCCGATTGCTGACGACCGCAACGGTTTTCGCGCCGCGCGCGCGCGCATATTTGATTGCCGCGACGGTGAAAGGAGTGCGTCCGCTGGCGGCGATGCCTACCACCACGTCTTTCTTAGTCGGCTTCTTCTGGGCCATGGTTCGCTGGCCGAGTTTCTCGGAATCTTCGTCGGCTTCTACCGCTGCGGCCAGCGCTTTATTTCCACCGGCCATGATGAACTGGACCATGCGCGGGGAGACGTCAAAAGTCGGCGGGCATTCGGCCGCGTCGAGCGCCGCGATGCGTCCGCTGGTGCCGGTGCCGACATAGATGAGCCGTCCTCCTTGCGAGAGTGCCGCGGCGATCAGGTCGATAGCTTGCGCTATCCGTGGGAGCGCTTTTTTTACGGCGGGTGCGACCTTGGTGTCCTCTGCATTGATGATGCGGGCGATATCCAGCGCCGATTTTCGATCGAGATCGGTTGACGCGGCGTTGGCCCTTTCGGTGCCAAGCCCACGAAGTTCGGCTGATTGTTTCTGTTGACTCGTCGCCTTATGCTTCAAGCGGGAATCTCCAGGGATTCGAGCACCGCGTCATGGAAGGCTGGGCGCAGCTGTTTGATGGCTTGGTTCTGGCAGTCGGGCCATGTGCGGTTGCTGAGCAAGGTGATCGAGAGTTGCCGCTCCGCGTCGATCCACAGCGATGTTCCCGTGTAACCGAGGTGCCCGAAAGACTTCGCCGAGAAATGTTTTCCGGATTGCGAGGGCGCTGACGGCGTATCCCAGCCGAGCGCCCGCGAAGTGCCTTGGGGGCTAATTTCCCGCCGCGTAAACAGTTCAATCGTTGTTCTGCGCAGGATCGGATGTCCGCCGTTGAGCATGGAGTGGGCGAACTTGGCGAGATCTTCCGCGGTCGAGAACAGGCCCGCATGTGCAGCGACGCCGCCAAGGATGCTCGCGTTTTCGTCCTGCACTTCGCCCTGGATAATGCGATGGCGAAACGTCCGATCGTCGGCGGTCGGCGGTATCGTATCTTTCAGTGTGGGCGCGGGATTAAACGTCGTGTGCGTCATGCCGAGAGGCCCAAAGACTTCGCGCTGGAAGCATACTTCGAGCGGCTCGTCAGCGAGGCGTTCGAGCGCTATGCCAAGGATAATGAAACCGATGTCGCTATATTCGGCGTGCGCGCCCGGCGCGTTCGCGAGCGGCGTTGCGAAGGCCGCCCGCAACAGAGCTTCGCGAGACGCGGCCCGCAGGAAGAGTTTTTCGTATGCGGGCAGACCCGAACTGTGGGTCAGCAGCATGCGAAGCGTTACATCGCCTCGGCGGCTGTCGTCATCAGTAAACTCAGGGACAATCGCAGTGACCGGCGCCTCGAGATCAAGCACACCTCGCTCGTAGAGAATCATTGTCATGGCCGTGGTCGCGACGACTTTGGTGAGAGAAGCCAGATCGAACAGCGTCGCGGTTGTCACCGCGGGCGCACTCTGATCGTAGGTGAAGCGTCCGAGAGCCTTGTGGGCAACCAGTTCTCCGCGGAAGGTTACGGCTAGTGAGCAACCGGGAAAGACGCGGGCGGCAATGGCGTTTTCGAGAACGGTAAAAGCACCGCGAAAGCGATCGTCCTGCGCGGCGAGGTTGCGCGTGAGGAACGAGAAGCCAGCTGGCGGATTTTGGGTCGCAGTCAATTCGATCTCAATCGCCCACTGCGGTTATAACAAACCGAGAGCTCACGGCAAAGTGACCAGCGTTGTGACCGCCGATGGGGCCTAGGTGCAGCGATTGTCCACGGTGATAGAATCTCGCTCCGTGATCAGCGCAATGCTTTTCGCGGCCATACTCTTGCTGGCGGCCTCCGGCGTCCCCCTAGCCAGAAAGTTTGTCCATGGACACTTTTACGGTGCCAACGTATTCGTTTTTGTTGAAGTCGATGGGAAGACCCTGTTGTATAAAAATCCGAGAGAAGTGATTGGCCTGGAAGATGATCCGTTGACGACGATTCCACCTGAACTCACAGACCCCAACCTTTACGAGACTTATTACAATGTCTGCTGGTTCGACCACGGAACTCTTGTGCGGTGCAAACATTCGTTCCATCACAAGCCTCAGAACGCCCTCTACTGTGACCAGATCAATATTGAAGGCTCGTTCATCGCAAGAGTAATGGAAGAACGATAATCTCCGACGAACGGCAGTTACCGTCGGTGCCTTGAGCCTTCACTCCGCCCTCGTGTACAGTCACAGCAAGCGTGAAAACTACCTCAATAATTCTGGTATTTGTGCTCTGCGCATACGCGACAGCCTTCGCCCAAGCAGCGCTCGACTCCCGCCTTGCCGTCGTCGGCTCCGTCATCGACGACGCCATCGCACAGCAACAAATTCCGGGAGCCGTCCTCATCGTCGGGCACGATGGCCAGGTGGTCTATCGCATGGCTTACGGCAGCCGCGCCATTGAGCCTCGCCGCGAAGCTATGACGCTCGATACCGTGTTCGATTGCGCGTCGCTGACAAAGGTGATCGCGACTACCACTGCAATCATGCAGCTTTGGGAGCAGGGAAAGTTTCGCATGAACGATCCGGTGGCGAAATATCTCCCGGAGTTTGGGCAGAACGGCAAGCAGGACATTACTATCCGCCAACTCCTGGTCCACTATTCCGGATTGCCTGAAGATCTCGACCTGACGAAAAAATGGGAAGGCAAAGACACCGCCTATCGCATGGCCTTTGAAATGGCGCCCGACCGGCCTCCAGGGTCGGCGTTTGTATACAGCGACATCAATTTTGCCGTGCTCGGAGCGCTGGTCGAGCGCCTCTCCGGCGAATCTCTCGACGAATATTCGGCAAAGCACATCTTTGTTCCGCTTAACATGAAAGACACCCGATTTCTACCGCCCGCATCGTGGGCATCGCGGATCGCGCCGACGGAAGAAGATGAAAATCATCATCTGCTGCGAGCGGTGGTGCACGACCCAACGGCGCGCCGGATGGGCGGCGTGGCGGGGCATGCGGGAGTATTCTCTACCGCGGACGATCTGGCGATTTTCGCGCAGGCTCTGCTCGATGGCGGACGCGGGATGCTGACTTCGCCGACGATTGCGAAAATGACGGCCCCGCAGCAGCCCGTGAACGCGACCACCCTGCGCGGATTCGGATGGGACATCGATTCTCCTTTTTCGACAAATCGCGGTGAACTCCTCCCCGTCGGCAGTTTCGGACACACAGGATTTACCGGAACTTCTCTGTGGATCGATCCGACGACAAAGACTTATATCGTGCTGATGACCAACGCCGTTCACATGAATGTCGTGCCCGAGGTCAAGGCCAGGAACGAAAAGGCCAGGAACGAAAAAGTAAGTGCGGCTTCGCTGCGCACGAAAGTGGCCACGGCGGTGGCGGCCGCGCTGGCGCTCGATCCCTCCGAGGCCGAGAAGATGCGCCTGGCGGCCATCACCGGCTACAACGAAATGCAAAGCGCGGCTCGCAAACTCGCGGTGCGCAACGGAACCGTCAAGACCGGGATCGATGTCCTCGAAGAAACTAAGTTCGCCGCGCTTCATCCCGGCAGAGGCGGTGCTCCAAAAAGCATCGGCCTGCTGACGAATCAGACCGGAATCGATTCAGAGGGACGCCGCACGATTGATGTGCTGGCCAACGTACCCGGCATTTCTCTGGATGCAATCTTCAGCCCCGAACACGGCGTCGAGGGGACCCTCGACAAGATCAACGTCAAGAACACAAAAGACGCGGCCACTGGGGTAGTGGTCTACAGCGTCTATGGTGGAAGCGATGCGGCGCGGCGTCCGTCGATCGAGCTGCTCAAGCATCTGGATGCGGTTGTGATCGACATCGCCGATGCGGGAGCTCGTTTCTACACCTACGAGACCACGGTTGGATTTTTTCTTGAAGCAGCCGCCAAGGCGGGAATTGAAGTCATCATTCTCGATCGTCCGAATCCGGTCACGGGCTCGTTCGTCCAGGGACCGGTTTCCGACGAAGGACATGAAAGTTTCACAAATTACTTTCCCGAGCCTCCGCGCCAAGGTATGACTCTCGGGGAACTTGCGAAAATGTTCAACGCCGAGCGCCACATCGGTGCGCAGCTCAATGTCGTCGCCATGCAGGGTTGGCAGCCGGGAGACTGGTTCGATTCGACGGGCCTTGTCTGGGTCAATCCGTCGCCGAGCCTGCGCGATCTGACCCAGGCGACGCTCTATCACGGCGTAGCGATGATTGAGGGAACGAATGTCTCGGTTGGCCGAGGTACCGACACTCCTTTCGAAGTCGTGGGCGCTCCCTGGATCAAGGGCAGGGAGTTGGCGGCCTACTTAAACGGACGCGGCATCCAGAGTGTGCGCTTCGTGCCCATCGTTTTCACTCCGTCAGGAAGTAATTTCGCGGGCGAACGCTGCGAGGGTGTAAACCTCGTTTTGCAGGATCGAAACACGCTCGATTCGCCGGAGATGGGAATCGAGCTGGCATCCGCGCTCCACAAGCTTTATCCGAACGATTTCAAGCTCGGACGAATGAGCGATCTGCTCGTGAATCAGGCCGTCTTCGACGCGATCGCCGCCGGCGTCGATCCTCGCCGCATCGCTGCCGATTGGCAAGACCGCCTCGACCAGTTCGTTCAGCTGCGGGAGAAGTATCTGCTGTACAAAGTAACGCCAAAGTAGACCGCCAAAGTAGCTGGCAAAGCAGCCGGGCTAACTCCAATTTCGACCGTCCCCAGCCCCTCCTAATATCGTGGCCGCGTCCGGCTTTCCTCAGTTAAAATGTCCAGTCGCATAATTCCTAAGTCCCAGGTGGTCCCAGGTGTTCCGAGGTGTTCAATGACCGATAATCTTCTCCACATCCCAAGTGCTTTCTACCGCTGCGCCGGCCCGAATTGCGGAGTTCAGAAGGGCGACAGCGACCGCTGGTGGGTCATGTGGAGTTCTTTCGGCGATTACCAGGTTCCGGTCATGTACCTGGCGCCGTGGGACGAAAAGCTGGCGGTGCGGGAAGGCGCGATGCACGTCTGCGGCGAGGGATGCGCGCAAAAACTGCAATCGCAGTTTATGGGAAATGTGATGACGAATCGGACGCGCCGGAGCAGTTAGTTCCGAGAGTTGGAATGAGCCTTGGAATGGCGGCTAACCATGCGGTCTGGCGGCGCATCTGAGTTGGCAAGTGTTGCTTAATTTTCCTGTAAAGTAGGCTTTCGATGGAGATACGTTCCATTTGCGCTCTGGTTTCACTCCTCGCGGGAATGGCCGCCGCGCAATCGTCTTTGACTCCGAATCCCGACGTCCACCCGGTCGACGCCGATAAGCCGATGTTGATCATTCCAGCCGGAACCAGGATTCCACTGTCGCTGAAGCAGGCGATTTCGACGAAGACGGCGAGAGAAGGCGATCCGGTCTATGCCGAGACTTCATTTCCGTTTGTGGTCAATGATCGCGTCCTGGTTCCTGCCGGAACTTACATTCAGGGAAAGATAACGCGCGCGCAACGTGGCGGCCATGTCAAGGGTCGGGCCGAAGTGTTGATTCACTTTACTTCGATGATTTATCCGAGCGGCTACACCGTGATGCTCGGCGGCTCGATCCAGAATACTCCGGGAGCCGAGCATACGACGATGAAAGACTCGGAAGGAACGGTTCGCCAGGATAGCGAAACCGGGCAGAAAGTGAAGGCTGCTGCGGAGGGTGCAACTACTGGAGCCGTGATTGGCGCCGTCACAAACGGAGGCAAAGGCGCAGGCATTGGCGCCGGCATTGGCGGAGTTGCCGGGCTCGCTGTCGCCATGCTGTCTCGCGGTGCAGACGTCAGGCTCGAGCCGGGAACGTCGATCGAGATGGAGATTCAACGCGAAGTCACGGTCGATCCGTCCCGGATTACAGCGCGCCGAGAGGTTATTGTCCGCAACGATTAATTTCGCTCTGCGTATTTATTTCAGCCCAAATACCGCGCTCACACGCGCCGTCACCGTTACGTTCTGCGGAGAAAACTCCTCGGTCGGCGCGGGGCCTTCCGTCTTCATCGCCATGGCTCGCCCAACCATTGGCGCCATCACGTGAATGTTCTCGAACGTATCCACGGAGGCATACACTAACGCGCCGAGCGTGCGTCCGCTGGCCGTCGCCAGCGCCTGTGCTGAATCCTGGGCGCGCCGGTAAGCGTCGGCGACCGCCTTGCTCTTGGCCTCTTCGGTGGAATCGAGGGTGTAGCTGACCGACTGGCTCTCGCTGACGCTCGCGTCGGCGAGCTGTTGCGTCACCGCGCCGATCTTCGAGAAATCCTTGAGTTTTAAGCTGACGCTGGTCCTGACCTGATAGCCGATGATTTTGTGTTTCGGCTTGGTCCAGTCGTACTGCGGATTCACCGAGAAGAACCCGATTTCGGCCGTTTTCGGATCGATCGCATTGTTGCGCAACACCTGGCGAGTGGCCTCAGCCTGCTTCGCCGCCTGATCGTAAGCTTCCTTCGCGTTGTCGGCTTGAGCAGAGATGTTGAATTGGATCAACGCCGTGTCAGGCGCGGCTTCAAACTTGCCATCCGCATTGACCAAGACCGTATTGGCGATCGGGCCAGAGTTGGAATTCTGCGCTTGCGAAAACGAGCTGACAGCTAGAACCGCGCAAAGACAAAGACAGAAAGAGAATACGGCAGCTTTCATCGGATGGCTCCTCCTGGGGGACGAACGAATTCCTTGGGGCATTCAAAGAACGTTATACACCTCCGAATCCTGCGACGCGAAAAGGCCACGGATAAGGGGTGAGGGGACGAGGCTTCGCGAAAGCAGCTATGTATTGTTTTTGCGTTTCTTGCGCCCAGGCCTGGCGACCCGCGGCGTAAAGTGATTTTCCTTTGCCCGGTCTGCCCGCCAGACACGAAACAGGCGCAGTCTGGCGGGCACCGGTTCTTCACCCAGTCACGGAACACACCAACGTGACAGGGCCGTTTGAATCGACTTCACTTCACCCTAGGATGATCCGATCCTGCGAAGTGATGCCTCGCGAGCAGCGAAATGTGTCCCCACTCGCAAGCGCAATTCGTGGCACGCACCCTGAGATCAAGTTGTGTGTGAATGTTTGCCGCTAAATCTTTGGAAAAGAAGGATCTGGGCCGTTGATGTCCCTTCGCAGATCTTGCCAGATGTTGTCCGGCATTTCGAGAAATACCTTGACGATTTGCGGATCAAACTGGCGTCCGGACCAGAGTTCGATCTCCTTGCGCGCCGCGTCAAACGATTGCGCCGGACGATATGGCCGGTCCGTTGTGATGGCGTCGAGCGTGTCGGCGATCGAAAACATGCGCGCGCCCAGCGGAATTTCTTCGCCCTTCAGTCGGCGCGGATAACCTGTCCCGTCGTAGCGCTCCTGGTGGGCGTAGATGATTTCAGCTGCTTCTGACAGAAATGGAATTCGCGAAATGATCTTATAACCGAGGTAGCAATGCTCCTTCATCGTGCCCATCTCGTCATCCGTCAGCTTGCTAGGCTTTAGAAGGATAGCGTCGGGAATGGCGATTTTGCCGATGTCGTGGAGAAATGCTCCGCGTGCAATGACGTTGATCTCCTCTTTCGGCAAGCCCATTTTGCGGGCAATCGCGATGGTGTACGCGGTCACGCGTCGGGAATGGCCTTCGGTCTCTTTGTCCTTGAGATCGAGCGCATCCCCCAGCACTTCGAGCGTCGTGTCGTAGGATTTTTCCAGGTTCGAAAGCGCCGTTTTCCACTGTTGCGTGCGCGCCGCCACCAACGCCTCAAGGTTGGTTCGGTAGGCGTCGTTCTCGCGCTTCAAGCGACGATTCTCGAGCGCGCGACGCACCGTCGCCAGCAACTGCTCGCGCTCGAACGGCTTCAGCAAATAGTCGTATGCCCCGTTGCGCAGCGCCTGCAGGGCGACTTGAATATCATGGACAGCCGTCACCATCACGATCGGCATGTCAGGGTAGCGTTCCTTGGCACGCTCGAGCAGTGCAATCCCGTCCATTTCCGCCATCATCAGGTCGGAAAGCACCAGGTCAAACTCGCCGCCCGACTCCAGAATTGCCAGCGCCTCGACGCCGCTGGCAGCCTGCCGCGTCTGAAAATGGGCGCCCCCCAGCATCGAGGATACGATTTCGCGAATTGTTTCCTCGTCGTCGACGACGAGGATGCGATCATTGGGCATGGCTTATGACTAATGTATCGCTTATTTTAGGCCACCTGTTCACATTCCGAAAGTAACCACCTGAACGCCGAAATCCCACGGGGAGCACTCGCTGCCGTGATATCAAAACAACTGTAGGTGTAGGTATAGATTCGTCCGTCCCTGTGCGTTTATTGTTGTCCATTTTGTCGTTGTCCATTTTATCTATGAGCCCTGCCCAGCTATTTGGCGCGCTGACCACGCCTTGGATGACCGCGCGTGAAACCGCCGCTCTGATCGTGGTGGCTGCGAGCCTGCTGTTTTTCCGCGTCTTTCGCGAACGCTGTTTGCTCGCGTGGGGAGCGGGCTGGGTCGCCTACGGAGCGTTCCTCTGGGCCGAGCGGGCCAGCCAGCTCCACGTCACATCGAAAGCGCTGACGGCTTTCGCCCACGGCGACTTCGTAGTGGCGATAACGCTTTTTGCAGTCGCGGCGTTGATGTCGGCGCAGTCGAAGCGAGTTTTAACCGGCGTCGTGGCAATCGCCTGGGTACTGATGGTTGCCGCCGCGATGCAGCCCGTGTATTTCCCGGATTTGAAGAGCGCCGTGCTGGTGCTCGATATCTTATGTCGCCTGTTGGCCGTCGCGGCCGTCGTTGAATTGCTTCGCTATCGCTCTGGGCGCATCGGCCTCGGTTCGTTCATGTTTGGCGCCGGTATTCTCACTCTCAATCTCAACTGGCCCCGGTTTACCAGTTACATTCCGAGTGAAGGCTACCTGTTGGCCGAAGTTCTTTTTGGCGCAAGCATCCTGATCGTCGCCCTGGATGACTCGCGATTGCGCACCCGCCGCCTTGCCGTTCTGAACGAGTTGACGGTCACGATTTCGCGCGGACAGAATCACTCTCCCATGATTCAGACTGCACTTGAGAAAGTCAGAGGCGCGGTTGGAGCCAAAGCCGCGTGGTTCCAGGTGATGGAAGGTGCGACTCTGGTGCCGACACAGCACTCTGGCCTGTCGCCGGATTTCCTCCGCGCGCTCGCACAGCTTGGGACCGACGAGAACCGCGTTCGCATTCTTCAGGAAAATCACGCGGTCGTGCTCCGGCTCGCCGAAATGCCTACGCCCGAGCGGGAACTCATCGACAAGCAGGATATTCATCACGTGATGCTGGTGCCGGTGCAAGGCAAGAGGGCGGTGATCGGCATCGTGACCCTCGGTTGCTCTGGCAGCCTGGTTCACACTCGCGAAGAACTGGACTTCCTCGAAACCGTCGGCCAGACGATCGGCATCGCTTCCGAAAACCTCCGGCTGCTCGAACAGGTTCTGCGTTCGCAGCGGCAATGGATGAACACATTCGATTCCATCCAGGACCTGATCCTCGCGCACGACGCCGACTTCCGCATTCTCAAAACCAATCAGGCGCTCTTGCAGCGTCTTGAGCAGGCGCCGGCTGACGTTCTCGGCAATCTTTGCGAAGACGTGCTTCCGCAAAAGCGAGCCTGGACAGGATGTCCTTATTGCGAGCGCGGTTCGGGACTGTCGGAAGGGATGGATCCGTGCTTCGGCGGGCAGTCGATCGTTTCGACTTCGTCCTACGCCGAGCAGGGAAGCCAGCTGAAGGGCACTATCCACGTGGTGCACGACACCACCGCGCGTCAGGCCGCGGAAGAAAAATATCGCATGTTGTTTGAGCAGGCGCAGGAAGGCGTCTTTGTCGCAACGCCGGCTGGCGAGTTGCTCGACTGCAACGATGCCTTCGTGACCATGCTCGGATATAGCAGCCGCGACGAGTTGATGGCGCTCGACATGGGCAGCGTCCTGCATTCGATTCCGGAAGAACGAGAAGAATTTCGCAAGGAAATCGAAGCCCACAACTACGTGCGCAACTTTGAAATTACGGTGCGGCGCAAGGATGGCACCACGCTCGCGGTCGCGCAGAGCTGCTTTGCCACCCGCGATTCGAGCGGCCAGATCGAGCGCTACCAGGGATTTGTTCTCGACATCACCGAGAAAAAACGGTCAGAAGATGAAATGCGGCGGCGCAATCGCGAGTTGAATGCGCTCAACGCCATGGCCGTGATCGCCACCCAGTCGTTCGATCTCGATGAAATATTGAACCTCACCCTGCGCCAGGTCATTTCGTTGTTTGGCGCCGAGACCGGTTCCGTATACTTGGCCACCGATCCTGACGACACCTACCGGCGTCGCGCCGGATGGGGTCCGCGGAGTGAAGCTCGTGTGCGCATGTCTGAAGTCGTCTTCCCTGAAGGTCTGGGAGATCTGGTGATGCGTTCGCGAGCAGAAGTCGTGACCCAGGATTTCATGCCGCACCTGCCGCCGGCTGTCGTCGAGTTTGTCTGCGCCGACCGTCTCCCCTACTGGATATGGGTCGTGCTCTGGAGCAAGGACAAGCCCATCGGCATCATGGGCATTGCCAGCAAAGAAAATCGACATTATTCGAGCAATGACGAGAACCTGCTGGTCGCCATCAGCCGCCAACTGGCCACCACGATCGAAAAGGTTCAGCTCTACGAAGAAACCTGCCGCGCCTATGAAGACTTACGCCGGACGCAGGAGCAGTTGCTCCAGAGCGAGAAGATGTCGGCTGTCGGCCAATTGATTTCCGGCGTGGCGCACGAACTGAATAATCCACTGACTGCGATTCTCGGTTACGCCCAACTTTTGGAAGGTGCCGGCCTTGATCACAAGTCCGCCGATTACGTTCGCAAGCTTTTCAAGCAGGCGCAGAGAACGCACCGCGTTGTCCAGAATCTGCTTTCCTTCGCCCGTCAGCGCAAACCGCAGAAGCAGGAAGTCGATTTGCGGCGAGTCCTGGAAGAGTCGCTCACTCTGCGCGAATACGATTTGAAAGTGAACAACGTCACGCTCGAGCGCAACATTCCTGAAGATCTGCCTTCAGTCGTCGCCGATCCGCATCAACTGGAGCAGGTTTTCCTCAATATCGTGAACAACGCGCTCGACGCCATGGTTGAGAGCAGCGGTAGCGGCGTCTTGAAAGTGAATGTGTTCCGAAAAGATGCCTTCGTTTGCGTTGAGTTCGCCGACAGTGGCCCCGGCATCAAAGACCCGAATCGGATTTTCGATCCTTTCTATACGACGAAGTCCGTGGGCAAGGGAACTGGCCTCGGTCTGAGCATCTGCTACGGCATCGTGAAAGAACATGGTGGCGAAATCGTTGCGCGTAATCGCGACGAGGGTGGAGCGACGATTGAAGTCCGCTTGCTGGCGAGTGAAAAGGCAGCTCTGCCGGAACTGGTTTCGTCGACGCGGCGCGAATCGGTTCTCCACGGACGCGTGCTGCTGGTGGAAGACGAAGAAGCGGTCATGGAGTTCGAGCGCGATGTCCTGGTCGGCGCTGGCGCCGATGTCACCACCTCAATGAGCGTTCACGACACACAAGACCGGCTGCGCCAGAATTCGTTTGATGTCATCGTAATGAATGGCCGCATGCCCGGTGGAATCAGCGCGCGTGAAATGTACGAATGGATCGCGAAGAATCGGCCCGGTCAGGAAAAAGGATTATTGCTGACGTTCTCGACCATGACCGACGCGGAAACACGAAGCTTCCTCCAGGAGCAGACAGTGCCGTCGTTGGCGAAGCCCTTCGAAGTCGCCGACCTAATCGCGCAGGTCCGTACTCTGAGCCAAAGAGACACTTCCGCCTCCTCGGCCACCAGCGGAGCTTAACCGGCTACAGCTGTTCCTTCAAAGCTGTCCCTTCAATCCGCGCATCATCTCCGTGATCAGCTTTTCGTTGCGTCGGTACCAACGCCAGTGTCCCTCACGCTTGGCCTCGACCAGCGCGGCTTTCTCTAATATCCGCATGTGATGAGACACCGTGGGCTGCGACAGCTTCACGCGGCGCTCGATGTCCCCGGCACAGAGCCCGGTTTCCTTGTCGATCGAACACCCGCCCTTTTCTTTGAGTGCGCACAGAATGCGCCGTCGGGTCGGATCGGCAATCGCGTGCAGGAAGCGGTCGAGATCGGGAGCGTCAGCGTTGGCCATGATCATGATGGGGAAGGTTATCAGAAGTAAAGTGAGAATTATTTCTTCACAATCGGCGTGTAGCCGTCGGCGATGAGGCGGGCGCGCATGGCCTCGGCGTCTTTCAGATCGGCGTAGGGTCCGATTTGAACGCGATAAAATTTATCCCCCGCGCTATTGTTTACCGTGAACGCCGGATACTGCTTCTTCTTTAGTGCCTCGACAAGTGAGTCAGCGTCTTCCTGACGAGTCACCGCAGCCACTTGAACAAAGTACCCAGCAGCTGCCGGAGCGGCAGCGGCCGGGTCTGCCGGAGCGGCCGCGTTCGTATCCTGACCTTGCGCCGAGGTTTGCGCCGAAGACTGGCTGGCAGGTGTCGTCTTGGCGTCAGCAGGAGTCAGCGCCGCGTCGGCATTCTTCGCGCCGACGGCCTTGTAAAAGCTGAAATCGCCCGACTGCGGTGTCGCCGATTGCGCCGCGCCGTTCTTTTGCGGTGACGGTCGAACCACGGTTGACGGCGTCCCAAGGGGAGCGCTTTGCGATGTGCCCACCCCTGCCATGGCGGTTTTCCGCCCCAGCGAAAAGCCGATGGCAAAAAAGAACGCGCAGACCAGAACGAAGCTGAAGAAGATCGCCAGCATCCGGCCCGTGCCAAGCGTGATCTCAGTATCCTGCGTCGCCGTGGGCATGAAAAAGTTGGACCTCTAACTTCCGGCTGGCGGGGTGGTCTTAGCACCGGCCGCCAGCAATTTCTGCATGCCGGAAAAAAAATCAATCGGCACAGGGAAAACCACCGTCGTGTTTTTCTCGACGCCGATCTCGGTGAGCGTTTGCAGATAGCGCAACTGAATGCTGGCCGGCTCTGTGGACAAAAGATGCGCCGCGTCTACCAGCCGCTGCGCCGCCGAGAATTCACCCTCGGCATGGATAATCTTCGACCGTTTCTCGCGTTCCGCTTCGGCCTGCTTCGCCATGGCGCGCAGCATCGATTCGGGCATGTCCACCTGCTTGACTTCCACATTCGCGACTTTCACTCCCCAGGGAGCGGTGTGCGTGTCGAGAATGCTCTGCAAGCGCAGGTTAATCTTGTCGCGGTGCGCCAGCAGTTCGTCGAGTTCCTGTTCGCCGAGCACCGATCGCAGAGTCGTCTGCGCAAACTGCGAAGTCTGGTAAGCGTAATTCGAAACCTCAACCACCGCTTTGTTCGGGTCGATGACACGCAGGAAGATGACCGCATTGACTTTCAAGGTGACGTTGTCGCGCGTGATGACGTCCTGCGGCGGAACTTCGATGGCCTCTTGCCGCAGCGAGATACGAACCATGCGATCAATCGGACTGAAGACCAGAATCACGCCCGGCCCCTTGGCGTGGCCTTGAAGGCGGCCCAACCGGAAGATGACGCCGCGTTCATATTCGGCCAGGATCTTGATGGAGCTCAGGGCATAAATGATCAGAATAATGGCGGCCACAGCGACCACCGGAAAGCCGAGATCCATCATGTTTTGCCTCCAGGCAATTTCTTATTCAGTGTCTGAGCGGATTGTAGCTCACAGAGAGCCTTATGGCAGCGCTGCCGTATACGTGGAGTTACCAATCAAGATTCGTGGACGGCTCGGGATGGTGTGAGTCTTTTCGTCTAGGAGATCTGTTTAGGTGATCACTGCCTAGCCGATTGCCGACCGATTCTCGACCACCGGATCAACGCGCAGCGTAAGTCCATCGATTTGCCGCACGACTATGTGCTCTCCGAGCGGCACGTTGATCGCGGAGACCGCATCCCAAAGTTCGCCATCCAGGAATACTTTTCCAGCGGGGGCCAACGCGGTCCGCGCGACTCCAACTTTGCCAATCAATCCTTCCGCTCCGGTCACAACCTTATTGCGTCGCGCCCGCAAAGCGATGCTCATGAGGAACGCGGTGATGATTCCGATGGGGATGCTGACCGCGAGTGCCGTTGCCAGGTGAACCCGCATCTCCGGGATCGGGGCATCCACCAGGAACAGGCCGCCCATTGTCAACAGGACAATCCCTCCAGTCGTAAGCACGCCGTGACTCACGAACTTGGCTTCGGCGGCGAAGAGCGCGAAGGCTCCTATGATCATGGCGATCGCCGCAAAGCGCAGCGGCAGTAAGTTTAGAGCGAACGACGCCAGAAGAATGAAGACCACACCGACTGTGCCGGGAATGACCGCGCCCGGATGGTTGAACTCGGCGTATAGCGCAAGTGCCCCGATCGCCAGGAGAATGAAGGCAACGTTGGGGTTGATGATGTAGGAGAGAATGCGCTGCCTGAGGGTCATCTGGTAGTCGAGAACAGGTTCGCCGGTGACCTTCAGAGTGGCGCTGTTCCCGTTGAAGCGCTTGAAACTCTTCCCCTCCAACTGGCGGAAAAGGTCATCCTTGCTCGGAGCGATGTATTCAATCAGCTTCTTATCGAGCGCCTCCTGGTCGGTGAATGACTTCGACTCCCGCACGGCGCTTTCTGCGATTTCGACATTACGGCCGCGCTTCGAGACAACCGAGCGCATCAACGCCGACAAGTCGTTTTCCATTTTCTGTTTCATCACGTCGTCCATCTTGGCGCCAGGAATCACGGGATGAGCCGCGCCGGTATTGGTGCCTGGAGCCATTGCCGCAACGTCCGCCGATTCCAGGATGAAGAACCCCGCCGATGCGGCGCGGCTTCCGCTCGGGGTCACATAGACGATGACCGGCACAGGCGAGGCAACAATTTTCTCGATAATCTCGCGCGTCGAATCGACGAGTCCGCCGGGTGTGTTGATCTCGATCAGAACCGCATCGTCGTGATTTGCCGCGGCGGCTTCAAGTGCGCGGCCAATATACTCGGCGGTCACCGGCTGGATCGCGTCGTTAATCTCGACCTGCAGGATCTCGGCGGAGCAAAAGCTGGCAAGAAAAAGGAAGCCAAACAAAACAACGGACAATTGCAACCGCCGGAATCGGCAAACAGAGAACCGAGAACTGAGAACTGAGAACTGAGAACTGAATGCTGTCATGGTTCTCTCCCTGCGAGCCGGGCTGCCAGGGTGCGCTTCAAATCCTGACCGGCGGAGTTGCCGGGTTCCAGTTGGAGCGCGCGATTGATGTTCTCGGCAGCCGCGTCCGTTTTGTTTTCCCGCAAATCGAGGCGCGCCAGAATCAGATAGGCATCGGCCGACTCCCGCATGCGCAGCGAAGCCTCGGCTTCATCTCGTGCCGCGCGAGCATCGCCGCGAGCGGCGTAATCTTCGGCGAGAGCGTTCAGAGGCTCGGAACTCGACGGATCGACGCTCGCCGCATGACGAAATTCGGCCTCGGCTTCAGTCGTGAATCCGTGCGTCATCAGTTCCTTGCCCAGTTCGATGTGAAAACGGGCGTGGGTGCGTGGATCGGAACGCGCGAATCGCGTCTCCGCCCAACTCGCCATTTGCGTGGTCATCTGCCGGAAGGCGTCTTCTTCGTAATTACGGTTGATGCGCTCGGATGGGAGCTTTGTCGTCGCACTGCTCGCAACGATGCTGCCAGTAGTTGCCGTCAAAGACTCCAGTAAGCCCCTCGCCTCGCCGTCGTTCGGCCGATGCTCGAGAGCGCTCCGCAGCTCTCGCGCCGCTCCCGCTCTGTCACCCGCTGCGTTGAGCGTCACCGCCAGATTGAAGTGATAGTCCGCATCGCTCGGATCGTTCGCAATCGCTTTCTCGAAGTAGTCAGTAGCTTTTTTCTGTCCGCGCCGCGCCGCCACGATTCCGAGGTCGTTATAGACCTCGGCCAACGGCAGCCTCGCCGCTACAAACTCAAAAGCACTTTCGGCTTTAGCAAAATCTCCGTGTGCATACGCCGCCAGCCCCAGATAGAAGCTCGCTTCGCGCGACACCGTCGAAGAATGCGGCACCTGGCTCAGCGCGGCCATGGCTGGTTCGTAAGAGTGCTCGTTGTAGTAAGTCTTGCCCAGTTCCAGCCATGCTTGCGCGTAGGCGGGGTTCAAACGGACCGCGTCCCGATAATGCTGCATCTTTTCTTCGGTCGTTGTAGCCAGCGTGCCGCGTATGTAATTCTCCAGTGCGTCGAGCCGGACCGGGACTACGCTGGCAACATATTTATCTTTTGGGATGCTGAAGTCGGAGTGAATCATCCGCAGCAAATCCCAAGCCAGCGCCGATTGCAGGTTGCCGAGATTGGCCAGGGGCGCGGATTCCGTGATGGCAGGAGACAGCCTCGGAGCGCGCATGTCGAGCAACTGCGCGACTACCGTTAGCTGTGTGCCGTCGTAACGATAAGTACCGAGCACCGCGTAATCGACGTCCATCTGTTCCG
The DNA here is from genome assembly GCA_035308395.1 of Terriglobales bacterium. Taxonomy (GTDB): domain Bacteria; phylum Acidobacteriota; class Terriglobia; order Terriglobales; family Acidobacteriaceae; genus Acidiflorens. The sequence goes on along the minus strand of DATGGT010000140.1, from coordinate 54,114 downwards.
CGAGACGGTAGAGCGTAGCGCGCGAAGGATGCACTCCGGCTGGAACGCCCTGGCGATCGTAAGCCCGCAACCGTTCATCACGGCTGGCTACGTATAGAACTGGAGAATTCAACTGTTCGTGAAATGTTTCGGCGAAAGACTCGCCCAGCCATTCCAGACCTGGAGTCGGTGAAAGATTTTCGAAAGGAATCACGACCATGGTGCGACCCGCACTCGGAGCAGGCGAGGCGTCCTGGGCGTAAAGCACAGGGCTGAGAAGCAGGAAGGCCGCAACCACGCATTTCGAGGAGAGTTTCACAACAGATGATTATATCGGGAGGACGGGATATCTGACCCCGCCGACGTTTTCCGCAACCTTACGCGACCACTTTGGTCTTCTCGTCATCGCTAGCCTTCTCGTCAGCCTTCTTGTTATCGTTGCGAGCCTGCGATTCGGTCCAGCCCGGCAGGTCGTCGCTCCCAGTAATAAGCCGCGCGCCGCGTTCGTAAGTCAGATAGGACCACGCCCATTGGATCATCACCAGAAGGCGATTCCGGAATCCGATAAGAAACAGAATATGAATAAACAGCCACGCCAGCCACGCGAAATATCCGGATAACTCCACTTTGCCAATCTGCGCGACGGCGGCGGCGCGGCCAATCGTCGCGAGGCTCCCCTTGTCGTGATAATGAAAATTGCGCCGCGGCTGATTTTCCAGGTCGCCGGCGATTGTCTTGGCGACCCAGTCTCCTTGTTGAATTGCGACCGGCGCAACCCCCGGCAGCATCTTGCCGTTCTCGTCTTTGAGCGCGGCCAGATCGCCCAGCACGAAGACTTCACGATGTCCGGGAATGCTCAGGTCGGGCTGCACGAACACACGGCCGGCGCGGTCCACGGGAACGCCCAGCATCTTCCCTAGAGGCGAGGCCGCGACACCTGCTGCCCAGAGTGTCACCGCGGCGGGAATCTTCTCGTCGCCCACCCAAACCGCTCCCGGTTCCACCCGGTTGACCATGTGTGAGGTGCGCACCTCGACTCCCAAACGCTGCAATTGGCTTTCGGCTTTACGCGAGAGTTCCTCGGAATAGGTGGCGAGCACTCGCGGACCGCCTTCGATCAACAGAATCTTCGTCTGCCTGGGATCGATTTTGCGGAACTCATGATTCATCGCGTGCCGCGCGATCTCGGCGAGCGTGCCGGCGAGTTCGACTCCGGTGGGGCCACCTCCGATGACGACAAACTGTAGCGGAGCGCAGCCCGCGCCGCTCGCGCATTGCCGCTCCGCCAATTCAAAGGCCAGCAGAACCCGGCGACGGATTTCCAGCGCGTCTTCAATCGTTTTGAGTCCGGGAGCAAGCGGCGCCCATTCCTGGTGTCCAAAATAAGCGTGTGTAGCACCCGAGGCGACGATCAGAAAATCGTAGTCGTACCCTTGCGCTTGCTCCTTGGTGATGACCTTCTTTTGTTCCAGATTGAAATCGACGACTTCTTCAAGCAAAACTTCAACATTCGGATGCGCTCGCAGAATCCAACGAATCGGCGCGGCAATTTCCCCAGGAGACAGTCCGGCGGTCGCCACTTGGTAGAGCAGCGGTTGAAATGTGTGGTGATTTCTGCGGTCTATGACAGTCACTTGCACCGGCAGCCCCACGATCCGTTGTGCCGCAGTAAGCCCGGCAAAACCGGCGCCCACAATCACCACTTTCGGCGGTTTGGTGTTTTTCGCCATCTACTATAGAGATTGCTGCTTCTTCCTTTTCGGTTCAAAGTTTGAAACCCTCCCCGCGTTGAAACCCGATACACTGCTGTTTCTCATGGTGATGCCGCCGACGGAGCCAGGTTCCCGAGCATTGCGTTTCCTCATGCCGTCGGTTCGTGATCTGATTTTCATTTTTCTTTTCTGGTCGCTACTCTCGGGCCCCTTGTCAAATCGGCCTCTCGCTGATCCCGATATCGGATGGCACATCCGAACTGGCGAACTGATTCTCCAGACACACTCGGTTCCCCGCACCGATCCCTTTTCGTCGACCATGCAAGGTCAGCCCTGGTTCGCCTGGGAGTGGCTCTACGATCTGCTGCTGGGAATTTTGCACCCCGCCTGCGGTTTGAACGGAGTTGTGTGGCTGTGCGCCGCTCTGGTGGCAGCGACTTTCATGATCCTGTTGTCGCAGTTGGTCCGCCGCGGGACCGGCCTGTTGCTGGCAATCGTCCTCATGTTGCTGGCCGAGGCCGCTGCCGCCATTCATTTGTATGCCCGCCCACACATCGTGAGCTGGCTATTTTCGTTGCTCTGGTTTCTCGCCCTCGAACATTGGGAGCTGTCGGATCAGACAAACGCGCCGCGATGGCTGCCATGGCTACCGATACGATGGTTCTTTCCTGCGTCGATGTTGCTTTGGGTGAATCTGCACGGTGGATGGCTATTTGGCATGGCGCTTCTAGCCATCTACCTCGCCGCCGCGTTCGTCGAGAGCGTTCGCACAAAAGATGCATTCGCTGCGATTCGCGCCGCGCATAGGGCGCGAGCCATGGCGATGGCGTGGCTCATCTCTACGCTGGCGACGCTCGTAAATCCTTTTGGGTGGCGCCTCCATGTCCACATCTTCCGCTACCTGAGCGACCGCTACCTGATGGACCACATCGACGAGTTTCGCTCACCCGATTTTCACGGATGGGCGCAGCGTTGCTTTGTCGCGCTCTTGCTCCTTGTGTTGATCTCGTTCGTTGCCGCAGCGCCCTCGACTCGTCGAAAACTGCGGCTCAGCAATCTGCTTGTCTTACTGTTCGCCATCTACGCCGGATTCTATTCGTCGCGCAATCTTCCGATCTCGTCGATGCTCCTGGCGCTGATCATCGGACCAATCCTGTGGGAAAGCTTCGTGTCGCTTGCGAACAGTCCAGTGGCGTGGCGATGGGTACGCAACGTCGCGTCTCGGATCTCGAATTTCTCCGATCGCATGAGCGCGCAGGAAATGCAACTGACCGGCCATCTATGGCCGCTAGCTGCGGCAGCGTTCGCCTTGGCGATCTGCCTGCAAGGTGGATGGCTGGGCTCGCGACAGCTCGTTCATGCCGAGTTCGATCCAGAAAAAGTGCCGGCCGCGGCCGTCGATTTCCTCCTGCACGAAGCCGAATCACAAGGCCAGCAGACTCCCCCTGTCTTTTCAACCGACGCCTGGGGAGGCTATCTCATCTATCGCATGTATCCCGGACGCAAGGTCGTGCTCGACGACCGTCACGATCTCTACGGTTCCGATCGCATTCGCCGGTATCTGCTCCTGGTGCGCGCCGAGCCCGGATGGCAGAATGTTCTCCAAGGAGGGCAAATCGACGAGCAGATTCGGATCGCCCTACTGCCCGCCGGTTCCACCCTCGCCAACCTGCTGCGCTTAGTTCCGCAAGATTGGCAAGTCATCTACGAAGACAAAGTCGCCGTAGTATTTCAAAAGAAGAATTGATTTGTGTTCCACTTCAGGTTGATCCTTACGTCCGCACCACCCGCTCCGCACAGTCCGGTTCCGGACACGCGTACGTCACATGATTACGCTGCCGGTCGAGGCTGATGATGAACATGGGCCGTCCGTGCCGGTCGCAGGTCGGTTGATTGGGAGTCAGCACCGGCGCGTCTCCGCGTTTCGGCGTTGAGTACCCGACCCGTTCACCAAAGCAGCGGTGACAGAACTTGTCGGTACAGCGAAAGAATTCGATGGAAAAGTCGACCGTATAGGGAGCCAGCGCAGGCTCCATGGTGCGGAAATGTTGGTCGCAAAGGGGCAGGATGTCCGTCCGCATGCGAAGCGAGTGTAGCAAAACATTGAGGCATTGAGATATTGAGGTATTGAGTCATTGACTCGCTCTTAATCATTCAATGTCTCAATGGCTAAATGATTCAATCGCTCAATGCTCTCAACCGATGTAGCGCAGCGCATCGACGATACCCAGATTCGAGGCGCGATAGGACGGAATTACGCCGCTGACCAGTCCCACAAGAGATGCCACCAGCATCACCACCAGCGCTGTAATCCACGTCATGTGCATCGAAACCGGCAAGCCAACTCCGGGCCGCGCCACAAGCTTTATGAGCACGGCTCCGAGCGCGACGCCGACGGTTCCGCCGATCAGCGCCACCACAATCGACTCGCTCAGCAAAAGCCTCAGGATACTTCCTTGCGTGAAACCGAGTGTGCGCAAGACGGCCACTTCCCGCGTTCGTTCGCGAATCGACATGGCCATCGTGTTGGCGCACACCAGTAGCGTAGTGAAGACGACCGCGCCGCAGATACTAAGAATGAACGCCTTCACGTTGCCGAGCTTGGCGATGAAGTCCGCTTTGAATGCCTGTTCGCTCTCGCTCTTGGTCGGTACCGAACTGCCATGGAACATGTCGTCGATGGCCTGAGCCGCCACGGGCATATCCGCCGCGGCGTCGACGCGAGTGAAGTAAAAGCCCGCCGAATCTTTGAACCGCTCCACAGATTCTTCAAGATATTTCGTGTGGAAGTAGAGATTGCTCGATGGCGGATCGATGGTGTAGATGCCGCGAATCGTCAAATCGAGATTGGTGGGGAAAATCGTTCCTTGCAGCGGGACGTGATCGCCGAGTTTCCAGTGATGTTTTTTCGCCAGGTCGACATCGACGACACAGCCCGCCCGGTCCCGCTTCCACGCCGCCAGTTGCTCGGCAGGCATGATCTTGTCCGCTGCTACGTCGAAATATTCATCGGGATCGGTGGCAAATTGCGCAAAGTAATTTTCCGGCTTGTCGTTAATATACTTGCCGCCAAACCAGGTCATCGGCACAACGTGCACCACGCCCGGGACCGTTCGAATTTTGTCGCGATAGTAGATCGGCAGAAAATTTGCCAGCGAAACCTTGTGCCGGGTCATGATCCGCAGCGCCGAGTCGGGAGCTCCCTTATCGATGTAGAAGCTCCGCCAGACGCACAGCATGATGCAGAGCAAGAGCAGCGAAAACGCGATGCTGGCGACCGTGAGCAGACTGCGCCGCTTGTTGCGAAACGCGGACTTGGCAACAAAAGTGGTGAGGGTCATGGCGGGTAACAACATTTTACAACGCGCGATTATCTTCCCGCCCTCTGCGAATCCTTAGCGTGTAAGCTCTTCCTAGCTCGCGCTAAACACCTTCCTCAGCTCCCGTCGCAGGATCTTCCCCGAGGCCGTCCGCGGCACGGCATCGACAAACCGAATCTCGCGCGGCTGCTTATGATGGGCAAGCCGGTCGGCAACAAAGCTGCGCAGCTCTTTGTCTAACGCATCGGACGCGACGAATCCTTCGCGCAGCACAACAAACGCACAGGGAATCTCCCCCGCATCAACATCGGGCTTGGCCACCACGCCGCAATCCCGCACCGCGGGATGCTCAAGCAATAGCGCTTCGACCTCCGCCGGTGCCACCGGAAAGCCCTTGTACTTGATCATTTCTTTACTGCGATCGAGCACGTAATAGAACCCATCTGCGTCCGTTCGCACGATGTCGCCAGAAAAATACCAGCCATCTCGTAGCACTGCTGCTGTCGCCTGCGGATCTTTCCAGTAGCCGAGCATAAATTGCGGACCGCGCATCACCAGTTCGCCCGGCTGGCCCGGAGCCACTTCACGACCATCGATGTCCACGACGCGGCATTCTGTCAGCGCCAGAGGTTGCCCGATCGACGACGGACGATTCATCTCAGGCGGTGAGTTATGGCCCACATGCGTCACCGGCGAGGCTTCCGTCATTCCGTATCCCTGATTGACAACGATCCCTGTGAGGTCAGTCATTCGCCGCGCCAGCTCTGGAGCGAGCGGCGCAGCGCCAGATTTCATCCACCGCACCTTGTGCTCCTTCGGAAAAATCCCCGCCTCGACCGCCTGGCAAAGCGCGTTGATGGCTGGCGGCACCATCAGAATCATCGTGATGCCTTCCGTCGTCAGCAGCGCACACAACTTCTGCACATCGAAGCGCGGCATCAGCACCAACGTCGAACCAATCGTCAAGGAAAGCGTCAGCGCCACTGAGAGTCCGTAGATGTGATAGAGCGGCAGGAAGCAAAGAATGACGTCATCCGCCGCAAGGGACGCCGCATTCGGACCAACCGTCTGATAAACGTTCGCGACCAGGTTGTAGTGCGAGAGCATCACACCCTTGGGCATCCCCGTCGTGCCACTGGAGTAGGGAAGCGCAGCGACGGTCTCTTGCGGGCTCTTGTCAGGTTTCGGAAATTGCGCGGAAGTGGGCAAAAGCAGATTCGAGAAATCCTCGTAGCCTATGCGCGAATTGCGAGTCGTAAAGATCCGCCGCAGCGCCGGAAGTCCGTCAAGATTTACGCTTTGAAGCAGCGGTCCGTCGGTGACGAGGAATGCCGCGGCGGAATTTTCCAGCTGATACCGTATTTCGCGTTCGCGATACGAAGGATTGAGCAGCGTTGGGATCGCTCCGGCCAGAGTCGCCGCGTGATACGTGATAGCGAACTCCCAGGAATTCGGCAGGAAGATGGCAATCACTTCTCCGGGCGTGATTCCTGCCGAAATGAGGCCCCGGGCAAGGGCTTCGACCAAGCTGCCATATTCCGCAAATGTGAAACGGCGATTGCACGAAGTATCCACCAACGCCGTCTTGCCGGCATTGCGTTGGCAACTTTCCAGAACCATATCGTGGACAAAACGGCCTGTCGGGTCAGCGTAAAGCTTGCTACGAAGCATCGGGCTAGATTGTAACGGGAAAGATTGTATCGGCAAAGATTGTAGGAAAGATCCCGCCGGGAAAATCAAGCGCTCAGCTTGCGCAGAAACTCTTGCTCGTCCATGCGGTACTTGAATGCCTTGCGGCCGTTGATAAAAACTACGGGGACTTCATCGGTATAGCGTCGTCGAATTTCAGCGTCGGAGTCGACGTCGATTTCACGCCACGTAAAGCCGCCCCGCTTGTGCAGCTTCACGATGCTCTCTTTGACGATTTCACAGAGGTGGCATCCCTTGCGGGAATACACGACCACTTCGCGAGGCTCCGGCATGCGAGGCAGTGTAGCAGTTTCAGTGCAAGCTTTCCAAGACCGACGATTGCTCGAAAGTACGTGACCGAAAACTAGCTCGCAGATCGCCAAGAGGTAAAATCTCACGATGCCGATCACGAAGACCATCAACCCACAACCGCTCTCAGGCAAGACGGTGCTGGTAACGGGTGCGGCCAAGCGCCTGGGCCGCGCCATCGCGCTGGCGGCGGCCGAGAATGGCGCGAACGTCGCCATCACCTATCGCGAGTCGGCCCGCGAGGCCCGAGAGCTGATCGCCGAGTTGGCCGAGCATTGCCACGAAGCGCTGGCGGTGCGCTGCGACGTCACCGATGAAAAAAGCGTCCGCGAAATGGTGAAAGAAGTAGCGCGGGATCTAGGGGGCATCGACGTACTGGTTAATAACGCCGCCAATTACGAGACGGTTGAATTCGAGGAGATCACCGTGGCGCAATGGGACGCGATCTTCGCTTCCAACACACGCGGTCCATTTCTGGTGTCGCGCGAAGCCTTGCCGTATTTGCGAAAACGCATGGGACGCATTGTGAACATGGGCTCGCTCGGCGGATTGCGTCCATGGGCGACGCACGCGCATTATTGCTCGTCGAAAGCCGCCGTCCACATGTTGACCAAAGTCATGGCCAAGGCGCTCGCGCCAGAAATTGCCGTCAATGCGGTCGCTCCGGGGATGATTGATTTAGGAGAGAAAGCGGCTAAGGCCTTCATGCGCAAGACGGCAAAGCAAACGCCGATGCAGCGCAGCGGGACAGCCGCCGACATAGCCGCCGCTGTCATGTTCTTCGCCACCGCTCCCTCGTTCATTACCGGGCAAATCTTAGGGGTGGATGGCGGACTGGGCCTCTAGATATAGATTTGTTTCTTGGCTCGCATTCGCGTATCGTTCGGTTTCGCCTTTGCACATAACACTCGACTCAAATATGACTCGATCGATTCTCCGCGCCGGATTTATTCTTTGCACACTTTTGGCAAGAACCCTAGTCTTCGCCCAGGACCGTCCCGAGGAGGGTGGTCGCGAACTCCAAGTCTGGTCGGGCGGTGGCCATTCCGTTCCCGGCGGCACCAAAGACACCAGTGTATGGAACGCTGGCGTCCGCTACGGCTGGATCCTCACCGCTCCTCACGGCCCCGGATTTCTCAACGGACGCTTCGAACTCGGAGTCGAAGCCGTACCCGCCTTCGTCGTGTTCCAGCCTGCAAACACTGCCTACGGCGCGGGAGTAAATCCGGTCAACTTGCGCTGGATCTTCGCTACGCGCGGAAAAGTTGCCCCATTCATCGAACTAAACGGCGGCACTCTTTTCACCACCCACGATGTGCCGTTTGGCACTTCCACCATTAATTTCACCTCGGGCGCAGCCTTTGGCATGTATTTTCTCGGGGATCACACTTGGTCGGTGGATGTCCGCTACATGCACATTTCAAACGCCGGTCTCACCGTTCCGAATCCGGGAGTGAATACGGTGCAGGTACGAGTGGGGTTCGGCAAGTTCTTTGGAAAAAAGTAGATATGGTTCCCCCGAAAGCTCCCGAATAACTCGGCAAAATGTGCTGGCCCGGCTCGCATAGCGCCGATTACGATGGGCCATTCGCAGTGATTTGATGGACGCGACATTTAAAGCGGCGATGTATAAAAGACTGAGTGGAACATCATCAGGAAGGTTACCGATATCGCCCCCGTCACGGACTACTCGTTAATACAGAGAGGATGAGAAAACCGCGACCTACGCAGTGTCGTTTCCTTGGCGGTCTATAAAATTCGTTTCCACCGGACTGGATGGCTTCTAATTGCCCGCAATGAATTCTTCCCCTATAGGAGGAAGCTGGTGCCCATAGATAACTTCTTTCGTATAACGGGAAAAATGATCTTGTACCTCGGCGTAATCCTGGCCGTCGTGGGTATTGCAGTGCCACATTATCGTGGAATTCGCGTACCACCATCCGGCTACTGCAGGTTCGCTTTGTTCATTTTAGGGATGCTGATATTTGGTGTGGGCCTTTTGCAGCTTAGGAGGTGGGCGGCCGCTGGCGCTTCGTTGTGCCTGATATACGCCGCCTACATTTCTGCGTGGGGAGCAGGTTCGTTCTGGTTGGGATACGCACTAGCATTGTTGCTTGTCATACCTGCGTGCATGACTGCCGCATTCTGGCGCTCGACAATCTGGAGGAACAATAAAACTGACAGGGCTGACTAGCTACACGTACGACGCAAACGGCAATAAGCGGCCCAGACCGGGCGCTGACATGTCACTTCGCTGACTATCGCCGGTTTAGCATTTCGGCCGTAAAGCGCGTTGCATTCGGTTTTCTCCCACAGCACGGCCCCGGAGGAATCGGCGATCCGTGCGGACACGTTGCCGGATGACCAAGGAAGGCGCAGATTTTGTCGGTCGCCTCTGCCGACAGAATGTGCTCGAACTTGCAGGCCTGCTGCTCGATTTCAGTTTCGCTGTCCATCGCGAGCGAATCGGTGAAGAGCCGCTCCGCCAGCCGGTGACGGCGAATGATGTCAGCGGCGCGCTGGTAGCCCCGCGGCGTCAATTCGACGATCGCGGAGCCGTCTCCAGTCGAAACGCCCGACGGCTTGAGCGCGTCGTGGCATGGATTCACGAAGGGTTTGTGATCGTGCGGCCCGGGAGGATGCGGCCGCGTCGACACCAATCCCATCGTCGCCATTTTTTCTACGGCGATCGATACCGGCAGAGCGCCGTGGACTTCCATGCGCTCAATCTCGGCGATTTCCCCATGCTCTTCCAGGGCAAATAATTCTTCCAGCACTTCGTCGAACTGTTCTTCGTCGGCCATCGCGAAAACTTCCTGCGCCGCGATTTTGCCGTGATGCAGTTCGATCCGCCGGTCGGCCAGTCGCGCCACCACCGGGTCGTGCGTGACCATGACGATCGTGCGTCCCTGCTGGTGCAGTTCGCGCAGCAACCGCAAAACAATTTCTTCGTTCGCCGCGTCGAGATTGCCTGTTGGTTCGTCGGCCAAAACAATCTTCGGATCGTTGATCAATGCGCGCGCAATGCAAACTCGCTGCTGTTCGCCCCCTGAAAGCTGCGATGGCAGGTGCTCGGCGCGGTCTTTCAGTCCCACGCGATCGAGCGCATCGAGAGCCTCTTTCTCGTCTGTCATGCTATGGAAATACTGCGCCAGCATTACATTTTCCACCGCTGTCAGATACGGGATCATGTGGAAATGCTGGAAAACAAATCCCACGGTTTCTGCGCGAACGTGATTGAGGTCCGAAGCGTTGAGGCTCGCGACGTTTTGTCCGTCAAGCCAGATCTCGCCGCTCGTCGGACGGTCGAGGCATCCGATCAGATTGACCATCGTGCTCTTGCCGGAACCCGAAGGCCCCATCATCGCCACCCACTCGCCGGGTGCGATCGCCAGAGAGACATCGTCGAGAGCCTTGATTAGGCTTGCCCCGCCGCCGTTTTCCTCCGCGCGCGCCGGGTAGCTCTTCGTGACATTGTTGAGTCGAATCATCGATGGCCTCTAATCTCCCCTCAAAATGATAGCGGGTTCGACTCGTCGCAGCATGCCGATCGGCACAATCGCCGAAATCAACGCGACGATGATACTTCCCGCCAGCACATAAGGGAACACACTAAAGCGCGGCACAACCGGCGCGTGGAAGTTGGCGCGACCGATCCAGGCCGCAACGCCAATGCCGATAAAAAATCCTAGGACTGCGCCGACCACTCCGAGCGCCGCAGCCTCCGCCGCGAAGAATCCGTTGATCAATCTTTCCGGCGCTCCTAGCGCCTTCATCAGCGCAAAGTCGCGCCTCCGGTCGAATACCCATCCGATGAGCGTAGCCAGCACGCACAATGCGGACGTCAGAACCACCAACGTAGCCGCCGCATAAACCGTGGCGCGCGTCTTGTTCAGTACGTTGGCTTCGCCTTCCATAATCTGGCGCACAGGGCGAACTTCAGCGCCGGGGAGAGCCTCCGAGAGTCGATGCATCGAGGTTTCAACTTCCGCGGCCGTTCCGCCGATGGCTACTTCAATCGTTGACGGCGCGACGCCAGTCCAGTTCTGAAACGCATTTTGGTCGAGATAGATCCGGCTGTCTTCGCTCGCCCCGGTCTGCAGCATCCCCGACGGAGTCAGTTCGATGGTCTTTCCTTGAAAGCTGAGTTCGAACGGCTGGCGATTGGGGCTGACCACAGCCGCCGCGCGCATGCCGATGAGAGCGTCCTGCTGCGCGTCCGGCCAATGGCTTACCTTCCACCAGTGATTCAACTGGCGGGCGCGCGCGAAGTCCGTTCCCACAACGACTACGGACTGTCCATCTTTTGTTCGTGCGACCGCGTAAGAAAAAGGAACAGCCAGCGTGTTCCCGCCGGCCGTCGACTCAACTTTCGCCATAACGTCGGCGGGCAACGACTCGCCATCTTTCGCGAGAATGACCACGTTCGCGCCGTAGTTGCGGAACTCGTTGCGTAACTTGGCCTGGGCGTCGACGTAGAGATTCATCATCGCCGTCGCTACCGCGGCAGCGACGACCATAGCCAGCAGCGCCGCTGCGGCCCGTCTTCGGCGCAGAACCGCAGCACGAAAAAGCATGCGCGCAAACATCGAAACGTGTGGTGCCGTCGCGCGGCGACCCGCGACCTGTTCCGGACTGAGAGTCGTAATCACGCTTCACCTCGCAACGCGAATACAGGATCAAACTTCACAGCCCGCCATATAGCAGACGCGCTTCCGGCGAAGGTCACGATCACAGCGAGCGCCAGAACAATCGGGAACAGCACTGGTTCGACCGAAATTTGCGCGGCGAAGATCGACCGTCCAATCTGGTGGGCCAGCAGCGTTCCAGTCCCAAACCCGACCACCCCTCCCGCCAGCGCCAGCAGCAACGCCTCGGCGAAAAAGAACGCAGAAACCGTAGCGTTGCCTGCGCCGAGTGCCTTCATCAGTCCGACTTCGACCCGGCGCTCAAAAATCGCAGTCGCCATCGCAGCCGACACCGCTAACGCCGACGCGAAAAGCGCGGCCAGCGTGATCAGCAGCATCAATCCCTTGATCCGCGAAAGCACCGTGCCCTCATTTTGCGCGACCTGCCGGATCTGCTCCGCGTGCGAATGCGGAATCACTTCCTGCAACTGATACGCGATCGACTGCACATAAGGAGAGCAATACCAGCGATCGTAAACCTCGGGACTCATCGTCTTCGGATCGCGGACCGCAAAGGCGTCCTGTGGCTTGGTCAGGGCGCTGACGTAGACGCGGCGTACCGCTCCCGGCTTGCCAAGAATCTGCTGCGCCAGCCCCAGAGGAGCGACGATCTGCTCGTCTTCTGCACCACCCGTCGACAGGATGCCCGAGATCGTCAACTGGCGGCTGCCGATTTCCAGCTTGTCTCCCGCACGCAGTCCAAGCTTTGCCCCCAGCCGCTCACCGATCAGAATGTTCTCTGAACTATCGTCTGGCCATGCGCCGGCAACGCTCCACCACGGATGCGTGATCTTGACGCCCGTTGTGAAATCCTCTTTGCCGAAGTGGATTGATTTGTTGAAGTACGTGCCCAGCAGCGTCACGTCCTTGGCGTCGCCGTCAAGCTTCACCGTAACCGGCAGCATCGGCGAAAACCCGACAATATTGTGGTGCCAGAATGTCCCTCGGATTTTCGGCAGATCTACCTCGTCCAGAAACGCGCCATCGCTCGGAGGCTTCAAATTGACGCCGCCAACTTCGACATCCAGCGTGTCTTCCTGCGGAGTCACCATTAAATTCGCGCCGTAGCTGCGCAACTCGCGGTTGATCTTGTCCCCGATGTCTGTGGCCACGGCGATCATCGCGGTCGCCACCGCCACGCCCAGTGTGATCGCGATGCCTGCGAGAAGTTTGCGGCGCGCCTGACGGCGAAACGATTCGTAGACGATGCGAGGAAACATTATTTTTGCTCGAAGTAGTGCCGACCCGCCGCCACGTCGGCCTCGGAAACAATCACCGCGTCATCGGTGACCTGCGCCTTCAGCGGAATCGGATTGCATCCGCCGGGCATGCCGACCGATTGCGGGTTGATTGGAGCCGCGCAGTTCTTGCAGATCACGCCCTGCGCTCCCTTATAGAACCCCAGCGCGCCGCAGATTTCGCAGGCATCGAACAGGGTCGCAATTTTTCCATCCGGCTTCTGGTAAAGCCAGAAACGGACTTCCAATCCGCCCTCTTTCGCCTCAAAGCGGTGCAGCTCGCCGTCGTAAACCTGCTTCAGCGGGATCGAAACCTTCCCGTCGACGAACGTCACTTCTTCAGCGGGAGAAAGCGCGCTGGCGCTCTTCTCATAAATGAAACTCGCCGTGATCATGACGATAAACACAAACGAAAAGGCATAGACAGAAGTCATCCACAGCCGTTCCCGGCGCGCCGTCCACAGCGCCTTGCGGCGGGCGGCGCCAGACTCGGGCAGTGCGCCCGGCTGGCGGCTCTTCATCTCAAACAACACCATCAGCGCAGCCAGAGCGACGATAGTGACGAAGAAGAAAATGTCATTCCTGACGATCGGCCCAACCACCGCCATCTCCTGGCGCGAAGACGGAAGCACGCCATTTTCCGAAAGCTCGTGCAGGCCCGAGATCACCAGTTGCGCCGCCACCAGGAAAAGAATCGCGGTCGTAACCTTAAAGAACTTCTGCAGGTTGATCTTGACGCTGCCCTTGACGAACATCACGCCAAACAGCACGGCGACGATCACGCCGAGAAGCGTGCCGATGAAGCTCATCAGTTCGGTCGAGTTCAGGCTGACCGCCGAGAGGATCAACACCGTCTCCACGCCCTCGCGCAGCACCATCAGAAACACAAACAGAAAGAGCCCGATCCATGCATCCTCGCGGGCGAAGAGGCCGATCTTGCCTTCGATCTCGCCCTTGAGCTTGCGGCCCGTCTTCATCATGAAGACGATCATGGTGACAACGAACACCGCCGCCACCAGCATGACCCAGCCTTCAAAAACGTCTTCGTTCCACTTCAGTCTGGAGAGTACGACCGCCATGCCAATCGATCCGGCAAAAGCTGCAGCCAGAGCCGCGTAGACCGACTTGCGCAAATCGTTGCGCCCGATCTTGGCGAGATACGCGAGCGTGATGCCGACAATAAGCGCGGCCTCGACCCCTTCGCGCAGCGTAATGATGAATGCCTGGAGCATAAATGTAGATGCCGTTCTAATTGAAAATGAAATTCAATTTCAATATCAATAGAATACGGTTTTGACGGGTACGGGTCAACGCGTGGAATCACGGACGGTTGTGATCTGCATCACGCGGGGAATGCAGGCATTAAACGGGGGTCGTTGGTAGAACTTCGAATTGTCACAATCGTCCTGTGATGCTGGTACTTGCCGTCAAACCCCAAGCCCCGCGAAACTGCGAGCAGGGCCCGTGGTGTAATGGGAGCACATTAACCTGTCCAGTTACAAGGTGCGGGTTCGAATCCCGTCGGGTCCACGGTCTCCCAGTTTGGTAGGGGGGCTGATCTGGGGACTCAGGACAGGGAGTCCCCTTCAGTAATGTTGACTTAAAAGACTGGGCTGGCGATAATTTCCTTGTAACTGGACAGGTTATGAAGTTCCCAAGACCCGGACCCAATCGGTTCGGGTTTTTCTTTTCAGCAACGCCGAAACCTGCGGCGCGGAGTGGTCCGCCGACTGAATCAGCACGAAGTCGACGCCCGTGCGATTCTAGGCATCTGAGCAAAATCGCCGTTCTCGTCAACTATCTTTTTGCTGGCACTCACGGCGTTTATTTCTTCTCTGGAATCCCGACCTTCATCCGCTTGGCGAGATCAGCGGGGACGCGGATTGCGACCACTCTTAGATCATGAAGATCATAGGTCGAGGAGCATAGTTTTCCCGGGCATCTGTATTCGAGGTGGTACTCCAGAATATCGTGGGCACCGTTTTCCCACTCAGCGCCCCATGCTCGCACACTTGTGGCAGGCGTAGTCGTTTCATCTTCAAAGTATGTCCAACCTCGAATATGAGAGGAAGGCAGGCCCGGATTGAGCCAGTCTTCCTTCAATGGTTCCCAACCCAGTTTCTTGAGTCGCGCGGTGATTTTGCTCAGCACATCGTCGGCGGGATATTCGGACTGGACGTTGTAAATGATCTGATCTTTGCCTTGAAATATGCTCCGTTTTACTCCAGTTGCGCCCGGAACAACCACGAAAAAACTGGTGGCTGTGCTGACGTCACCACTCGGTGGCTGTTGGCACGACGAATAGTTACCCGTAAACAAGAAAAGCACAAAACAAACAAGACGAATCCGTGCGCAGCATATGGACATGTTCGTATCGTATTCTCGGGTGGATTTCACAGTCACGTTACTTCCGATCAGAATTTCCAAGTACAGTAGGCGATGCCGTTGGCAAAAACATCGCCAGCTCACTCAATGATAAGCAGAGTTTTCTTCTGCTCTTAGACCATCCCCAAAAACTTCTTCGCCGGAGCAAGTTCAGGAAACAGCTTTTCCTCCGCCTGAAACTCACGTGAGTGTACGCACCTTCTGCTCCCCCGCAGCCTGACCGGGTGCTTAAGGTGCAGCATCTCGTGGTAGAGAATGTATTCGAGCGCATACCGCGGCACGTGCGGATGATCAAAGACTCGGCTTATAACAATCGCATTGTGCGCGGGATCGTAGTGCCCCAGGCTGCTGCGGGCGTGATTTCTGCTCCAGGTCAGTTGCGGACGCCCCATTAACCCGTGAAAGAACCGCCGGTTGAGGTCATCAAAAATTTCTTCCAGATGATAATGATGTCCACGAGCGGAGCGGATATGTTTGCGTCCGCGAATCTGCCGTACCAGGCGCGCCTTTGCTGTAACCTCGTGCCCGCCGATGTAGCGGCGATAGCGTGTGCTTTCCGCGCGATCGACCGGCTTGCGATAAAGCTTCGCCAGCAGGATGTGCGCGATCGCCTGCAACACCGCATCCGGAGCGCCTTCGAGCAGGTCAGAGACACGCACGTACAGCTCTCCATCGCGCAGCCGGATGGTGTTATTGATCGAAACAAAGGGATAGAAACGAACATGCATCGGCGGAGCAGGCGTGCGCGGACGCAGTTCGCTGTAGGCTGCGTGAAAAATCTCGGCGAGCTTCGGAGACACCTTGAAGGAAGATTAGCACGGGGCAGCAGTCAACAGTCAGGCGAAAAACTGGAAGGGGTTCCGTCAGTTTGATTTCGTTTTCTTTTTCTTCTTCACGTATTCCTCGACCTCGGCCACAGTCTTGCGATGGTCGTCGGCGCTGGAATCAACCGTGTCGAGCGCGTCTTTGAGCAGAAACTCGTATTGGCTCACTTCGGCGGGAGTGGCGTTTGCGGCGTTGCTGATGGCGCGCAGTTTCGACTGAAATTCCGTGTCTGCCTCGATCACAACTTTCATCGGCTTGCGGATATCGTCCTTGCGCCCCACGTACATCTCGACGTTGTCGTTCAGTTCGTCATAGACTGCGAGGAAATCTTCCAGCATGTCGTGCGTCTGTCGGGCGCGGTCGGTAGCTTTCGGGTCGCTCCGCATCTGTTCAAGTTTCGTCATGCGATCGCGTGCAAACGTAACGTAAAGCTTCAGCCGCGTATCCGGCTCTAGCATGGCATCGCGCAGCTGGTCGATCTCCTCCGGATTCAGCGGGTCGCGACGACGCTCGGCCCACATCGGAAGGCAGAGCTGCATCGCCAGCAAAAGGCCCAGTCCGGCTTTGATACTGATACTCCATCGTCTGCCGATCTTCATTTCTTGTCCTTGTCCTTGTCCTTGTCTTTCTTTTCTCGGGCGAACATCTCCTTCAGCAGCGTCGTACGCACATCTTCGAGATCGTGGATCGCCTTATCGACCGGAGCCTGATCGTCGAACGCCAAGGTGCGCTTCACATCGCGCAGCTTGTCCGCCATTTTTCTGACGTCGATCTCCACATTCTTTAGATGCTTCTTGGTCTCGGTCGCGGCGTCGCGTGCTTTCTCGGAATAGGTAACGATGTCGGCAACTGCCTCGTTCGCCTTCTCGACGTTGCCCTCTTTATAGAGCTTGTCGGCGTCACGCAGCTGTTGCCGCGCGATCTGTATGCACAATTCGGGCAAATCCTCGGGACGCGCATTCGCAACGCGAGCTTTCAGTTCTTCGACGCTTTCGTCTTTGGCCGAGCCGAAAACACACAAAAGCAAGACCAGCATCCCGCTGAATAATGCGGCCACGCCGAGCTGGCGAATCACGGTCAATGTCAATGCTTCCTCGCTTCGATCCAGACCAGGCGATGCCGCGCCTTCCACTCGTCGTTCGGATCCTTGCCGTTCGACGCGTCCAGAAAAAGGTGATAATACCGCGCCGCCTCAGGATAATTCTTCAGATGATCGAGCGCCGTCGCGCGCAGAAAATAACTGACCGGCGTCTCCGGCAACAGCTTGGCGCGGACTTCCAGCGCCTTGATCGTGAGCCCGTAGTTCTCAGTTTCATTGGCCGCAACCGCCAGGCTGCCATAGGCGACTCCGAGGTCGGGCTTGAGCTTGACCGCCTTCAAAAACTCCTCCTCCGCGGGACCAAAATTGCGCTCCTTCAGCAGCACCTCGCCCAACCGTTGGTGCAGCTCTGCATCATTCTGATGCAAGTTCGCGAGATTCTGGTAGATTGCCTCCGCTTCGGGCAATTTCTTGGCGTCCACCAGAAGTTCAGCAACATCGCGCTGCGCATCGGCATCTCCGGGAGCAAGCTTCACCCCCGCCTGCATTTCCACGAGGGCGTCGTCCGTTTTCCCCTGCGCCGCCAGCATGCGCCCCAGTTGCAGATGAAGGCCCGCATCGTCCGGTCGTTCCGCAGCAAGGCGTCGCAACAAAGGCTCGGCATCGGCCGCGCGCCCGGACTTCATCTCAATATTGGCCAGTCCGATCGTAGCTTCTGTCGACTTCGGATCGAGCGCCAGCACTTGTTTGTACTCTGCTTCGGCCGCAGGAAATTCCTTTTGCCGCTCGTGCAGCAATCCCGAGGAGAGATGCGGCTCCGGATCCTTCGGCGTGAGTTCCGCTGCCTTCTGATAGGCCACGAGCGCGTCTGCCGGTTTCTTGTTTTCGATCAGGTGCGCAATTGCCAGCCACGCGCGCTCTTTGCCTTCGGCCTGTTCACTGGCGGAATTTGCTGTCGGCTTCAGAGTTGTCGCTGCCCGCAAGAATTGCTCGGCTTCGGGATCATTCGAGCGCGCCAACATCAGCCCAAGATTCAGATTGGATTCAAAAACGTCAGGCTTGGCAGCCACCGACTTGCGATAAGCCGCGATCGATTCATCGGTCCGGTTCAGGCGATTGAGAACGAATCCCAGATCGAACCACGCTTGATAATTTTTCGGATCGGTATCGAGCGCCTTGCGCAACAGAGTTTCAGCGCCGGCAAAATCATTCTTCTGGATGGCGTCTTCCGCCTGAGCAATCTCCGGAGGCTGCGCATCAACAATTTCTTTATGATGGCGGACGGTAACGTGCGTTTGCGCGACAGCCGCGCCCGAGAGAAGGCAAATAACAACGATCATCGCGCGATGGAGCGGGCCCTTCATAACCGTGCAAACTATTCTACCCGCGCGCCGACCCTACGCCGTTCGCATTCAAAACCTGCTTCAAATAGTGTCCGGTATAAGAATTCTTCAACTCCGCAATCGCCTCGGGAGGCCCAACCCCCACCAGATTCCCGCCGCGCGCGCCACCCTCGGGACCGAGATCGATGACCCAATCGGCGGTCTTGATGACCTCAAGATTGTGTTCGATCACGACAATCGATCCCCCGGCATCGATCAGCCGTCGGAACGCAGAAAGCAGTTTGCTGACATCGTCAAAGTGCAATCCGGTCGTCGGCTCGTCGAAAATATAGAGCATGCGGCGTTTTCTCTTAACACCGTCCCCACCCTCACCCATGCGGCTCACCGCTCGCGCACCCGGTTGCAGATGCGCTGCCAGCTTCATGCGCTGCGCCTCGCCTCCAGAAAGCGTCGTCGCCGATTGCCCCAGCCGCAGATATCCGAGCCCTACTTCATCGAGCACGCGCAATTTTTCCGTCAGCCGCGGAGCCTCCGCAAAAAACTTCAGCGCCTCGCGAATCGTCAGGTTCAACACCTCGTGGATGTTCTTGCCCTTGTAATGGATGTCCAGTACCTGCGGCTTGTAGCGCGTCCCCTTGCACTCGTCGCAGATCAACTCCACGTCGGCCAGAAACTGCATTTCCACCGTAACCGTTCCATCTCCCTGGCAGTTCTCGCAGCGTCCGCCCGGCACGTTGAACGAAAAGTGTCCGGCAGGGAAGCCGCGCTTTTTCGCCTCAGGCAGGGAAGCAAACAATTCGCGGATAATGTCGAACGCCTTGATATACGTCACCGGATTCGACCGCGGCGTCCGCCCAATCGGAGATTGATCCACCAGCACAACTTCGTCGAGATAATCTTCCCCTTCAATGCTGTCCCACAAAACCGCCGCCGGGCCCGCGCCATTCGTCTGCCGCTTAGCCGTCGCCAACGCCTGATAAAGAACGTCATGCAGCAGAGAAGATTTCCCCGATCCCGATACGCCCGTGATCGCGACCAGCATGTTCAGCGGAATCTCAAGATCGATCCGCTTCAGGTTGTGTGCCCGCGCTCCTGTGATTCGAATCTTATGCGGCCCCGGTTGCCGCCGTTTCGTCGGAATCTGAATATGCAATTCGTCGCCGAGATAGCGTCCGGTCAGCGAGTGCGGCATCTTGACGATCTCGGCAAAAGTTCCCGAGCCCACAACCTTGCCGCCATTTTCCCCGGCACCGGGGCCGAGATCCAGAATGTGGTCTGCCGCGCGCATGATGTCGGGATCGTGCTCCACGACAAGAATCGTATTTCCCAGATCGCGCAAATCGTGCAGGATCTTGATCAGCCGGTGCGTGTCGCGGCTGTGCAGCCCGATCGAAGGCTCGTCCAAAACATAGAGCGTGCCCACCAGTCGCGAACCGAGCGAAGTGGCCAGCTGAATCCGCTGCGCTTCGCCGCCTGACAATGTCGAAGCCAGCCGGTCCAGCGTCAAATATTCCAGCCCCACTTCGTTCAGAAAACGCAGCCGCTCCTTCAGTTCAATCAGGAGCTTCTCCGCAATCTCAGCTTGCTGCGGAGTCAGTGTCAGCCCGTCAAAGAAGCGCGCGGCCTCTTCGACCGTCATACTGCAAACCTGGCAGATATTCTTTCCGTTGATCTTCACCTGCCGCGCTTCCACGCGAAGCCGGGTCCCGCCGCACGCCGAGCAGAGCGAATAACCGCGATAGCGGCTGAGAAAAACCCGAACGTGCAGCTTGTATTTCTTGCGCTCCAGATACTGAAAGAATCCCCGAACGCCGCCAAATTCGCCGTCGCCATCGGTGATCTTCTTCTGTTGCTCCGGTTCGAGTTCGTACCACGGCACATCCAACGGGATGCCGGCCTGTTTGGCGAAGCGCTTCAGTTCGGTAAACAGAGGACGATATTTTGGCTTGGTCCAGGGCTCGACCGCGCCTTCGTTGATCGTCTTTCCTTTGTCGGGAATCACAAGATCGAGATCGAAATCGATCGTGTTGCCAAATCCCTGGCACTTAGGACAAGCCCCGTAAGGATTGTTGAACGAAAACAACCGTGGCTCGGGCTCGTCGTAACGCGTGCCATCGTTCTTGCACTCGAAGCGCTGCGAAAAACGGAATCGCTGCGACTGCGACGGATCGCCATCGCGCGGAGCGGTTTCGAAGATCACTTCGCCTGCTTCCCGATATCCAATCTCGACCGCATCGACAATGCGCGCCCGCTGGTCGGCCCCGACCACCAGCCGGTCGACCAGCCCAAACACCGGCTCCGAAAAATTAATGTCGAGCAGCGATTCCGGAGTAGAAAATTCAAAAACTTGCCCGTTCTGAATCAGCCGGTTAAATCCACGTTTCCGCAGATCGAACAGCCGCTCCCTCATCGCATCAGAAATCGCAACCGGAGCGGCCTTTGTCGCCGCGGCTTTTTTCCTGGCGCGCGGCTTCTTGGCGGACTTCTCTTCAACCACCGGCGCCAGACTCTGAATCGGAAAGAACACATTCAGCCGCGTCCCCTCACCCAAAGCCAGCAGCCGGTCCGCAACCTCGTCGACCGTGTCCTTTTTGATTTCGGTGCCACACGCCAGGCAATAAGTCCGCCCAACCCGCGCAAACAGCAGCCGCAGATAATCAAAGATCTCGGTCGCCGTCGCAACCGTCGATCGAGGATTCCGCGTCGAGTTCTTCTGCTTGATCGCGACCGCCGGCGCGATGCCGTCAATCAGATCGACGTCCGGCTTCTCAATCCGCTCCAGAAACTGCCGCGCATACGCCGAAAGCGACTCGACATACCGCCGCTGCCCCTCGGCATAAATCGTGTCAAACGCAAGCGAAGATTTCCCCGAACCGGACACGCCCGTCACCACAGTCAGAGCGTTGTGCGCGATCTCAAAATCAATGTTTTTAAGGTTGTGAACCCGGGCCCCACGAACCACTATGCTTTCTGTCGACATCTTCCCCTGGCACTACAGATAGATCAAAACTCGCAACCGAATCTTTCTATTATAAAGCGTGACGCTGTTTAAGATTTTTGATCCCGCTTCTCCAATTCTGTCATCCTGAGCGGAGCCGGGACTTCACGAAGTGAAGCCCCTGCGGAGTCGAAGGACCCCTGCGCGTATTCACGACCTCAGAAGCATCGGGGAATTCTCCCTGCGGCCCATGCGGCGCGTCAATCCACAGCCAGCGGAAAACTTGGCCTCGCACTCGATTTTTGGGTGGCGCGGCGGTTCAACGCCCGCGTAAAAGGTCACAAATGTCCGTATCACCGTGGAAGAGCGGCCCTTCAGGACCGCGTAAGCTCTCGAAAATCACCAAGGGCTTTAGCCCAGTGGAGTTGTTCCCCGGAGCTGGCCCATTCACAGATTTATTTCACTCGCGCCATTCCAATGCTAGGTTGCCCCACTCGTCGCGTTTTTCGACGAGTGGGTACCACAGACCTGTACCTCTTGTCCCGGGGATGGATAGTTACCGAGCGGGGCGATTATTGATATGGTTTGAATGGGAGAAGTCCGTTTGACCCTGTAAGGTGGACTCTTGTGATCCATTGTTTCTTCGATGACAGCGGCAAGGAAAGCGAAGCCAATAACCCGTTCGTGTGCATAGCGGGCTACATGGCAGTAGGGGACGATTGGTGGACTATGCTCTCGAACGCATGGGCGCATCAACTCGTCAAACATGGCCTGCCCTGGGTGCATATGAAAGAGTTTATGAACGATCAGGGCGACTATAGGCCGCCGGAATGGGATTGGCCAAAAAAGAAAGCGGTTCTTGAAGAGTTCATCAAAATAATCAAGGGGTGCCAGATCATCGGCTTCGGAGTGGCGGTCGATGCTGTAGCGTGGCGTAAGCTGCCGAAAGAACTGACGAAAATCGAAGGTACCGCCCAAGAGTTTTGTTTTATGCGGATCATTCGAGCGATAGTGGAACGCCTGAAAATGTCGCGCCCAGATGACTGGGTGTCGCTCTATTACGACTGTGACGAAGAATTCACTCCCGCCCGTTTCAAAAGATTTATAGGACTAAGAAAGCGCCGACCAGAAGTAGGGAAATATTTTCGCGCTTTCAGCATTGCTGACCCCAAATCCTTTCTACCACTCCAAGCCGCCGATCTACTGGCTTGGCAGACCAGAAAAGAACTGATGCGTAAGCTGGGAGGTCACGAATCTAGGCCGGAGTACAAGTTTCTTTTTGAAGCTACTACTCCCTTCGATTTTCACGATTACGCGAGTGAGTTTTGGACTGAGCCAGAGTTAGAGGAAAAGATTCTCAAGCCGTGGACAGAAGCAACACAGCGCGGGAAAAAATGGAGTGCAAATGACAAGTGAAACGCGAACGTTCATTGAACTTCGAGACATTACGGGAATTGAACTCGAATGCCGGGGTTGCCAAACTAGGATATTCACGCCCTTGCATGTGCGATTAGACAAGATCGGCGTGAGTTGCCCTAGTTGCGGAAATGAGTGGTTTCAGATGACCAGCGATCCGCGCACAGGTTCTACGCTGTGTCCAGCGATGGATCAACTCCGAGCCATGATAGATAAGCTCAGGTTGTTGGCGAGCAGTGACCGAGCGGATGTCGTCGCCAACATACGATTGCATGTTAAAGGTGTCTCCAGTGACAAGTGAGTCGGCAGACCTCCACCCGTTGATCCGTCAATGAAGCAGGGAAAGGATCCGTCAATGAAGCAGGGAAAGCCGGGTGCTCCAACCCAGCCCCAGCCCCCGTTTTTCATCACAAACCCCCCGTACCCACATCACAGACACTTCTTCCACCAACCTGCGACAATCTCTCCAGATTGGGCAGTTCAGAGGTGTGTCCGTCAACCAAGACGGCCCTCGAAACTGCCCCAAAACCATTTTTAAGGCACTTGGAGGAGCTAAGTCCTTATTCCGGAATACTTTAATATAAGTCCTTTAGATTCAAAGACCGAACCGAAAAATTCCCGCCAAGTCAATGATTTCATTAGACAGGGGGGAGGGGGGGTAGGGGTACCAAGTAGTAAACTATCCGCCCCCCCCGGACTCATTTCGAACAAGGAATCTAGAGAGCGCCAACGACTAACGACTAGCGACCGGCGACGATTGCGCCTTACCCCGCCGCAAACCAGAACAGCACGAGAATGTAAATCCACAGTCCCGTCATGCAGTGCCAATACCACGACGTGATATCGACCACAATGCGACGCGTTTCCACCGGACGATGCATCCACGCCGCGAGATTCGCGAACAAAAGCGCCACGACGCCTCCGGCAAGATGCAGCCCGTGCATCGCAGTGAGCATGTAAACGAAGGAACTGCTGGTTCCGCCCGCAAGATGAAATCCGGCAGCCGAGAGTTTGCTCCAGACAAAAAGTTGTCCGCCAAGAAACAAGAGACCGAGAATGCTGGTCAGCGCCAGCCACGGAAAATGAGGTTCATCGCCGAGCGAGACACCCGGAATCGATCGCACCGGAGCGAGCGCCGCTTCACGCGTGATTCTGCGCCGTGCCAGTTCGATGGTGATGCTGCTCAGGATGAGCACAACCGTGTTGACCAGCAACATTGGCCAAGGCAACCGAACCGGGATCCAGGACTGAATGTATCCGGCATTGAGGTTGAGATTGAGATCAGCGGCCGGGAAGGCGCGGCGCGCGATATACACCGCGGAAAACGTAATGAAGAGCACCAGAATCGGCGTCATCGCGAGCGCCAGGCCCATGCGCGCGCGGCGCAGGCGTTCACCATAATTCGGGATCGAGTCGGGCATGTCACCGTCGCGCCCGCGCCCGTCGTCGCCTCCGCCCGCGCGAGGCGGCAGCGAGGAACCGTGATGACCCGAAGGCCGCGTGGAGGTGGGAGTCAGTCGCGACATGACCGCTGCTCGTTTAAAATTTGGCCAAACTTCGCCGAAAACTTCGCCCGACTCGAGACTAGTTCCGACTCGAGATTAGAATTGACGTGGCCAGAAACCGAAAAGCCGGAATCGAAAGCATGTCTGTTTCTTCCTATTCTAAATCCGAAAGCGATCGCGAGCGCTGGAACCGGAAACACCACGAATCGCTGCTAGGCTCGCGTGACCTGGTTTCGTCCGCTCCCGACGCTCTGCTCGACGAGGCTTTCGCCAAATACGTGCTCCCGCAGTTCCCAAACGGCGGAACCGCGCTCGACCTCGCCGGAGGCTCCGGAAGACACGCCATCTGGCTGGCAAAACGTGGTTGGGACGTTACTCTCATCGATGTCTCCGATGTCGGAGTCGAACAGGCTCGCCAGAATGCTGGACCTCTGGCATCCAACATTCGATTTGTAGTAGATGATCTCACTCACTTCCGGGCTCCGCAAAAGCTCTCCGGAGTCCAGTATGATTTGGCGATTGTCTTTTACTATCTGGAGCGGGAGATTTTCCCGGAAATTTTGAGCGCCCTGCGGCCCGGAGGATTACTGATCTACAAGACCCACCTGCGTCCGAGTCCGAGCGATTTACCGAGCGACGCCTCGCCCCAAACAAATCTGACTCAGAGACCAAAGAACCCAGCCTACTTGCTCGCTCCAGGCGAACTTTTACGTCTCGTCCCAGGCATGCGCATCATGCACTACCGCGAAGACTTAGCCAGCAGGCCGACGGCGGGATTGGTGGCGGAAAAAGCGTTCTGATTGGAAATACACGATACTTACTTGACGTTCCGATCAGCGAAGGTGCGGCGAAAGGCATTGACAATAACGATTTACGAGCCTAGCATTGAAATTGATCAAGCACTGCACTCTTTACTGTTTCTGGCGTTCTTGGACTAAGTCAGCCTAACTGTGAATTTCTTCTCTTCCTCAAGTTGGAGGGGAAGTCTGAGTCTTGACGCTGTTGATTCGCCGGGATTTGTCCGATAGTAAACCCAGGCTGATCCAGGGTCATGTTGGCAACAAGGAAGCCCCAAGCCACTCGATAGAAACAGAAGGGAAACATGAAAAACATCAAGTTTGTCGTCAAGGTAAACCGCGGCGGTGCCCACGCTCCTCAATACGTCCTGCGGGTCGATAAGACGCCGATCCAGACCACAACCAACCGCAAGTTGGCTCTCGTGATGGGACGATTCACCGCGGAAGATGCGGTCAAGTCGATGCAGAATTCCCACTGTAACCCCGAATTGGTTTCCGTTCGCGTCGGCGCCTGAAGGTTTCGCCTAGGCCATGCAAAAACGCGAATGTTCAGATTGTGGCGGGGAACTAGTCTTAGCGGTCCGCGCCAACATGCCCCAAAGCGCAAATGCGGGTGATGTTCCCAGCCTGCTGACCAGCGCGTTCACCAGCTGGAGATGCAGTACTTGCGGGTCCGCATTTACCGCCGCCCAGCTTCGTGAAGGCAAACGAAACAGATCAAAGTCGCGCGCCACCGTTTAACACCAATTTCCTCAATCTCCTGAGGGCATTAGCTCGTCTGAGAGTTCGTCTACGGGCTCCCAGGATTCGGCTCTCACCGTTGCCTCGTGGCGTATCTCGATGATTGGTGTCATCGCAAGCTCCACAATCGGATCGGCAAGATCCGCGAACTGCTCCCTTTCGGTCGAACCTTCGAGCGCGATAGTCGACGCAGTGCCGCTAGTGATCGCTTGCTGCACAGAATCGAAATATCCGGTTCCGACAAAGCGCTGGTGCTTCACCGCCTCATATCCCACCTCTTGCTCGTGCAAAAATTCCTTCTCCTGCAGCCGCGAATACGCCGTCATGCCAGCCCGCTTATAGCCACGAGCCAATTCGAACATCGACAAATTCAGAGCGTGGAATCCAGCCAGCGTCACGAACTGGAACTTATATCCCATCGCCGCCAGCTCCTGTTGAAAACTGGCGATGGTTGCGTCATCCAGGTTCTTCTTCCAGTTGAACGAAGGCGAGCAGTTATAAGCCAGCAGCTTGCCCGGAAAGACCTTGTGGACTGCGTCGGCAAACTCCCGAGCCTCTTTGAGGTCAGGCTTGGAAGTCTCGCACCAGAGGATGTCGCAATAAGGAGCGTAAGCGATAGCGCGCGCGATCGCCGACTTTAGCCCACCCCGAATGCGATAGAAGCCTTCCGCCGTCCGCTCTCCAGTCAGGAATTCGCGGTCGCGCGGATCGATGTCGCTCGTGATGAGGTGAGCGCTGTCGGCATCGGTGCGCGCCATGATCAGTGTTGGCACGCCCATCACGTCCGCTGCCAGCCGCGCCGCGACAAGCTTCTGGATCGCCTCGGTCGTAGGCACCAGAACTTTGCCCCCCAGGTGTCCGCACTTCTTGGCCGAGGAAAGCTGGTCTTCGAAGTGGACGCAAGCCGCTCCCGCCTCGATCATGGCCTTCATCAGCTCAAATGCGTTGAGGTTCCCCCCAAATCCGGCTTCGGCATCGGCCACGAGCGGAGCAAACCACGTTACATCGTCCTGTCCCTCAGCGTGATGGATCTGGTCGGCGCGCGTCAGCGCCTGATTGATGCGCCGTACAACGTTCGGCACGCTATCCGCAGGATAAAGACTCTGGTCGGGATACATCTGACCGGCATTGTTGGCGTCGGCGGCGACTTGCCATCCGCTGACGTAGATGGCCTTCAATCCAGCTTTGATTTGTTGCACCGCCTGATTTCCCGTCATCGCCCCAAGAGCAGGGACGAACGACTCGGCATCGTCATGCAGCAAGTCCCAGAGCCGTTCGGCGCCCACACGGGCCAAGGTGTGCTCGATGTGAAGCGATCCGCGCAGTCGCTCGACATCTTGCGCAGTGTATGGACGAGCGATTCCGCGCCACCGCGAGCTGGTCTTCCAATCGCACTTGTTTACGAACTTACTCGCCTGTCCGTTAGACGCTGTCATGATATTTTGACCCCGCTCGAAGAATTGCGTTCGGACGCCCCTGCGTCCTGATGCAGAATGCCCCGGATTGTCTCTCCCGGCAAACCGTGCCGTCCGCCTGGACCTACTGGTCCGATTTGACCTAGTTGGTCCCGCTTGCATCGCCGTATGCCTATGATGTTGACTATGAGCGTTATGACTTTTCTCCCCAAAGTTAAAGTTAACGACAGCGACAGCGACATCGACGCCCAGAGCACGTCTTCGATCGAGAGCGGCGTTCTCACTGCCGAGGCCAGCGCTTTCTTGCGGAAACTCGCGACCCAATTCGAGCCGCGCCGGCAAGAACTGCTGGCCCGCCGCCGGGTCGTTCAGCAGGAGATCGACAATGGCAAGCTGCCCGACTTTCTGCCGGAGACGGCGGAAATCCGTCAGGGCGACTGGAAAGTGGCGGCTATTCCAAACGACCTGCGCGACCGGCGCGTGGAGATCACCGGTCCCGTCGACCGCAAGATGATCATCAACGCCCTGAATTCTGGCGCGAATGTGTTTATGGCCGATTTCGAAGATTCGAATTCGCCCACTTGGAGCAACAACATTGAGGGCCAGCGCAATTTGCGGGATGCAGTTCGAGGCTCGATCGAGTACGTGAGTCCGGAGGGAAAGAAATATCAACTTGGGGCTAATCGAGCCACTCTGGTCGTCCGGCCGCGGGGCTGGCATTTAAACGAAAAGCACTTCGAAGTGGAAGGCGAACCGATCTCCGCATCTCTATTCGATTTCGGCCTGTTCTTTTTTCACAACGCCGCTGACTTGTTGAGTCAAGGCACCGGGCCTTACTTTTATTTACCCAAAATGGAAAGCCATCTGGAAGCGCGCCTGTGGAATGACGTCTTTTGCTTTGCGCAGGACGAACTGGAGATTCCGCGGGGATCCATTCGCGCCACCGTCCTGATCGAAACCATTCTCGCGGCGTTTGAAATGGACGAGATCCTGTACGAATTGCGCGAACATTCCGCCGGACTGAATTGCGGCCGCTGGGATTACATCTTCAGTTTCATCAAGAAATTTCGCGCGCATCCCGAATTCGTTCTGCCCGATCGTTCGCTGGTTACGATGGAAGCGCCGTTTCTCAGCGCTTACGTCGAATTGCTGATTCAAACCTGCCACCGCCGCGGTATTCACGCCATGGGCGGCATGGCGGCGCAGATTCCGATAAGGAACGACGCGGCCGCGAACGAACAGGCGCTCGACAAAGTTCGCCGTGACAAACTTCGCGAGGTGAAAGCCGGACACGACGGCACCTGGGTCGCTCATCCCGGTCTTGTTCCAGTAGCGAAGCAGATCTTCGATCAATACATGCCTGAACCAAATCAGATTGCGAAGCAGCGGGTGAACCGCACGATCAAGGCGCAGGATCTGCTCGCTGTCCCCGAGGGCGACATCACCGAAGCAGGATTGCGCTGGAATATCGACGTTGGCTTGCAGTACCTGCACTCGTGGTTGCAGGGTTCCGGCTGCGTTCCGATCTACAACCTGATGGAGGACGCGGCGACCGCCGAAATCTGCCGCGCGCAAGTGTGGCAATGGGTCCGGCACGGTGCGCACCTCAAAGACGCCCGGCTGGTCACCGAGGCCCTGGTGAAAGAGATCATTGCCCAGAGGACCGAAGAGCTAAGCTCCGGCTCAGGGAACGACGAGAAATTGCGGCAAGCGGCGAACATCCTCGAAGAATTAACCACTGGACGCGAGTTCCCGGATTTCCTCACGCTTGCCAGTTACGACTTGTTAGACTAGAACCTCAGGCATGCGCTCACGAGAGACGACTGCCAAGTTGCAAATCGACGCAAGCCTGCTCTCGCAGTCTCAGGAGTACATTGCTGAGCGCCAGATCGAGCGCGGGATCGGTTGTCTGCAATCGCATCTGGCCTTGATCGCAAACCTCGAGCCCTCCCAAGAAAATGCCGCGCGACTGCTGGCACATCTTGCCATCTGGACAGACATCGGATTCACCGGGCCGCCGCCACGGGAATTTCTGCAGCGTTTTGTTCAGCAGCGGCCAGAAGCACGTTCGAGATTGCCGATTGCCGACTATCTCTGCCTGCGCATCGCCGAAGGAATGACCGCGATGGCGGAAGAGGCGATGGAAACTGCACTTGGACATTTCGATTTCGTGATCAATCTCAGCGGTGAGCTGGACGACCGCTTCCTGCTTGCAATCGTCTATTTCTGGAAAGGCCGCTGCCTGCGGCGACGCGGCGAATACGACGAAGCCCTGATCTACACGGCCAAGGGAAGGGATATGGCCCTGGCTCTGGACCACGTCCGCATGGCCGCGGTCATGCAGGTGCTCGAGGGCTGGATTTTGTTTCAGCAAGGCAAGTGGAAAGAAGCGGTTCGAGTTTCGCAACTGGCGGAAAACGTTCTGCGACAGACCGACGACTACGTGACCCTCGGCAATATCCAATCGTTTTACGGACGCATGGCGCGCCGCGAAGGGCGCTTTGACAAAGCGATCGAGTTTTTTGAAAGCGCGATCGCTCATTATAAGAAGCGCGATACCCGTCACCCGAATCTGGCCCGCTCCCTGGCCAATATGGCTCTGGCCAAGCGCGGAGTCGCCCTGCAATTGCAGAAAAGAATCGATCGCGATGTTGAGCGCCGACGGAAGGGTTCGACGTCGCCCAAAGGCAAAGCCAGCGCTAGTAGTCATGATTACCGCAGCCGCTTGACCGTGCTTCGCCGCGAAGCTCTGGAGCATCTCGATGCGGCCCAATCCATCTACAAGCTGCGCCCAAATCATCACGGCGTGGGCACGGCATTTCTCAATGCCGCCTACATTCATCTCGACAATGGAGACTTTCAACGCGCCGAAGCTGAGGCCGCTTCGGCCTACGAGGTTGCGGAAAAAAAGCAGGACTACATTCTGATGGTTCGCGCCCGGATTCTGGGCTGCATGATCGAAAACGCCAAAGTAGAAGAAGAGATCGCTGAGGGCGCCGACCCCGGAAGCCACGCGCGTCGAGCCCTCGAATTCAGCCAGGAAGCCATCGAACTGGCGAAACATACTCAGCACCAACTGCTGCTCGCCAATGCCCATCTCTGGCAAGGTCTGACGCAATGCAATTCGTTTTTCGACAATCCAGAAGCTGCGAGGGAATCCTACGATCTGGCGCGTGCCGCCTACGGCGCGCATCCACCGGCCAACATTTGGCAAGATCTGCAAACGCTTGGCGCGAAAATCCTGCGCAAGGGAAGCATTCATCCCGCGCTAAAAGCGTGGTCGCAAGGCGCGGTAGGCGAAAAGACCTTCCGCCAGATCAGCGAAGAATTTGCCGAAATTGTCATCACGCAGGTTTGGGAGCGCGAAGGCCGCAAAGTTTCCCGGGTGGCCACGCGCTTGTCGATTTCTCCGAAGAAAGTCCGCCGCATCCTGTCACGCGTGGGGCGCCGCAAGCCAAAGTAGCTTCTTGCCGCGCTCTGACCCTGCCGCGGTAGGGCGCTATATCGAAAGAATCCAAGCGCCAGATGGGAGAATCGAAGCTCTATGAAGATCGCCAAAGATGTAACCGAGCTGATTGGCCACACTCCACTGGTGCGGTTGAACCGTGTTGCCAAGGGAGCTGTCGCTGATGTTGTAGCCAAGTTGGAAAGTCAGAATCCGCTGGCGAGTGTAAAAGACCGCATCGGCGTCAGCATGATTGCAGATGCCGAAAAGGCGGGTCGCATTCATCCCGGAAAAACGGTTCTGATCGAGCCAACCAGCGGCAACACCGGCATCGCTCTCGCGTTTGTCGCGGCCGTGAAGGGCTACAAACTCATCCTCACCATGCCCGAGACCATGAGTCTTGAACGGCGCGTTCTGCTATTGGCCTTGGGGGCCGAAATTGTTCTCACGCCCGGTCCGCGCGGAATGAAGGGAGCCGTTCTCAAAGCCGAGGAATTGCTGGCTTCGACACCCGATGGTTATATGCTCCAGCAGTTCGACAATCCGGCGAACCCGAAAATTCACTTCGAAACCACTGGCCCCGAGATTTGGGAAGACACCGATGGGCGCGTTGATTTCCTCGTCTCGGGCGTTGGGACTGGTGGAACCATCACAGGCGTATCGGAATACATCAAAGCGAAAAAACCGTCGTTCAAGGCGATTGCCGTCGAGCCGTCCGATAGCCCGGTTCTATCCGGCGGAAAGCCCGCCCCGCACAAGATTCAGGGCATCGGCGCCGGATTCGTCCCTAGCATTCTGCGCCGCGATCTGATCGACGAGGTCATCACTGTGACCAACGACGAATCGATCGCGATGGCGCGACGCCTTCCGCTCGAAGAAGGTCTGCTGGTGGGCATCTCCTCGGGAGCCGCCGTGGTCGCCGCTTTACAGGTGGCTCGTCGTCCGGAAAATGCCGGGAAATTGATTGTTGTGGTTCTACCGTCGTTCGGCGAGCGTTATCTGAGTAGTATTCTCTTCGAAGGACTCCGGAACCAGGCGTTGCAGATTCCAACAGCGCAACTTCCGGCCTGATCTCTGATTTCTGGTCTCGGTCTTCGATCTCTCATCATGCCGAGTTTTCTATCGTTAATCCGCGAGGACGTGGCCAATGTCATGGAGCACGATCCTGCGGCGAAGTCCCGTCTGGAAGTGTATTTGTGCTACTCCGGACTGCACGCGGTCTGGTTCTATCGTCTCAATCATTGGTTGTGGAACCATCATTGCTTTCTGCTGGCGCGCTGGCTTTCCCAGGTCGCGCGCCTGCTGACTGTCATCGAAATCCATCCCGGAGCCGTGATCGGCAGGCGCTTGTTCATCGATCACGGTCTCGGAGTCGTGATCGGCGAGACCGCTGTCGTCGGCGACGATGTCACGCTCTATCAGGGTGTGACGCTCGGCGGCACGGGAAAAGAGCGCGGAAAGCGCCATCCCACGCTCCTCGATCACGTGGTCGTCGGCGGAGGCGCGAAGATTCTCGGCAATATCACGGTAGGTCGTAACTGCCGGATTGGTGCCGGATCGGTTGTTCTGCGCGATGTTCCCGACGACTCCACCGTCGTCGGCGTTCCCGCTCACGTCGTTTTTCGCGAAGGCAAGCGCGTGGTGATCACCGACCCGAAGCAGATCAACGACCCGCTTTCCGAAGCGCTGGCCGCCGTCGCATCCGAGGTAAACAAACTGGCCGAGCGCGTGCGGCAACTGGAAGGCACCGCCGAACGCGAACCGCTTTCCGCCTCGATGCAGAGAATCATGGAAGACATCGATTACCAGATTTAAACTCCGATTTGCAGCCCGCCTCAACCCCATAACTCCCCTTTGCCTCGGACCCAAGTATGATTAAGTGTTTGCACCAAGACCCGAGCGGATGAAATACGGCTTCGTAATCGACAATCGCAAGTGCATCGGATGCCACGCCTGCACCGTCGCGTGCAAAACCGAGAATGAAGTGCCCATCGGCGTGAACCGGACCTGGGTGAAGTACGTCGAGAAGGGCCTTTTTCCCGCCACACGGCGCGTTTTCCAGGTCACACGCTGTAATCACTGCGAAAAGCCTCCCTGCGTCGCCATCTGTCCCGTAACCGCGATGTACCAGCGAAAAGATGGCATCGTCGACTTCAACGCCGACCGCTGCATCGGCTGCAAAGCCTGTATGCAGGCCTGTCCTTATGATTCGATTTACATCGATCCTGATGACGGCACCGCAGCCAAATGCCATTTCTGCGCTCATCGGACCGAAGTTGGACTGGAACCGGCGTGCGTGATCGTGTGTCCCGAACACGCCATCATCGCCGGAGATTTGAGCGATTCCTCCAGCGAAGCCGCGCAACTCATCGCGACCCAACCAGTGCGTGTGCGGAAGCCCGAGCAGGGAACTCAACCTAAGCTCTACTACATCGACAGCGATGAGAGCGCGATCGTGCCCACTGCTGCCCGCCACGAATCGATTTACATGTGGTCGCAACGCAACGCTGCGGTTCATGGAGGTGGCGCGGTTTATCCCGCTGATCATCCGTTGCTGCAAAAGGACGCCGTTGCCGCGTATGACGTTTCTCACGCGCGTCCCTGGGGATGGCAGGTGCCCGCCTACAGTTGGACGAAGTCCATCGGTTCAGGCGCCCTTGCGCTACCCGCGATCGCCATGTTGCTCGGACGAATGTCTGGTGATCGCGTCCGCGACATTGCGCTGGCAACCGTAGCGCTGCTGTTCACCGCGCTAACGACGGTTTTGTTGATCTGGGATCTCGAACACAAAGAGCGCTTTCTCTGGATCGTGTTCAAGCCGCAAAGCAAATCGTGGCTGGCGCGGGGAGCGTTCATCCTGATCGGGTACAGCACATTGTGTGGCGTGTTCTGGCTGGCGGCGGTGGCTGGGTTGCCGTTTGTGACCAGGATTCTTTTATGGCCGACGGTTCTTCTCGGATTCTGCGCCGCTGCGTATACGGCCTTCCTCTTTGGACAATGTGAAGGCCGCGACCTTTGGCAAACTCCGTTCCTGGCGCCACATCTGATAGTGCAAGCCCTGTTTTGCGGCGCCGCTGTTCTGGCGCTGCTTCCGAACTCAATCGGCGGATCGGTACAGACGCTGTCGTTCGCCACGACTGCACTGACGATCACCTTGGCGCTGCACGTTCTCTTGCTGTTGGCCGAGGTTGTGATGCCGCACTCCACCGACAACGCCAGCTACGGTGCAAGATTAATGACTCATGGTCCCTTTGCGAAAGCCTTTTGGGGCGGAGGAGTTGTGTTGGGTGGAGTTCTTCCGCTGCTGCTATTGCTCGCTGAACCGCTGTTCTTTGCGACGCTGAACCGCATTCTCACAGGCCTTGCCAGTCTGCTCGCACTGGCCGGACTTTTGATTTTCGAATGGTGCTTCGTGATGGCGGGCCAAAGCGTACCAAACAGCTAGCCATGCGACCATGGAGATTCAGTAATGACCGATTTCAAGCGTGATGGCAGCCATCTCTCGTCCTACCCTCCCGTCGAGAAATGGGACGACTGGACCGAGTACGACGCCGCTGCCTGGCCGCGCCGCGTCAAGAAGCACTACAACCTCGTCCCGACCATCTGCTTTAACTGCGAATCAGCCTGCGGACTGCTCGCCTACATCGACAAAGAGACCGGACAGATCGAAAAGTTTGAAGGCAATCCAAAGCACCCGGCGAGTCGCGGACGCCTGTGCGCGAAGGGCCCCGCCACCATCACGCAGATTCACGACCCCGACCGCATCCTCTATCCGATGAAACGGAACGGGCCCCGGGGCGGTGGCCAATGGACGCGCACTTCGTGGGACGAAGTGCTCGAAACTTTCGGGACCCGCATCCGCAAAGCGTTTCAGGAAAATCGTGGCGAAGAAGTGATGTATCACGTCGGTCGCCCCGGCCACGACTTCATCATGGAGCGCACGCTGCAAGCCTGGGGCATCGACGGCCACAATTCGCATACGAACGTCTGCTCGTCCTCGGCGCGTCTCGGCTATATGCTCTGGCATTACGCCGACCGCCCGTCGCCCGATCACGCCAACGCGCGTTTTATTCTTCTTCTCTCAGCCCACCTCGAATCGGGACACTATTTCAATCCGCACGCTCAACGAATTATTGAGGGAAAAATGGCGGGCGCGAAACTCGCGGTCATGGATCCGCGACTTTCGAACACCGCGAGCATGGCGGATTATTGGATGCCAAGCTATCCCGGCACTGAGGCGGCGGTGCTACTCGCGATGGCGATGGTGATCCTCGGAGAAAATCTCTTCGATGCCGCGTTCGTCAAGAATTGGACGAACTGGGAAGAGCTCGAGATCGATGGATTCTCCGCCAAAGGCCAAAGCTTCGAGGCGCTGATCGCGGCCCTGAAGCGCCACTACGCGAAGTTCACCCCCGAGTTCGCCGAAAAAGAGAGCGGCGTTAAGGCCGAGATCGTCGTTAAGACGGCACGTGAAATTGCCGCCGCCGGCAGTCGTTTCGCATCGCATCTGTGGCGCGGCAGCGCCTCCGGCAATCTGGGAGGATGGCAGCCTGCTCGCGCTCTCATGTTGCTGCACGTACTCACAGGATCAGTGGCAACCGAGGGCGGTCACAATTTGAATGCGTGGACCAAATTCGTCCCGCGCCCGTACAAGAACCCGCCTCCGCAAAAACGCTGGAACGAATTGCTCTATCCGCTGGAGTGGCCGCTCTGCATGCACGAAATGTCACCTCTGCTCCCGCACTTTCTCAAAGAAGGCCGTGGCCGCATCGAAGCTTACTTCACGCGAGTCTTCAATCCCGTCTGGACTTATCCCGACGGATTCTCCTGGATCGAAATGTTGCGCGACGAAGAAAAGGTCGGACTCCACGCCGCCCTCACACCGACTTGGAGCGAGACGGCGTGGTTCGCGGATTATGTCCTGCCCATGGGATTCAGCTCCGAACGCCACGATCTGATGAGTCAGGAATCGTATGCCGGAAAGTGGATCGGCTTCCGGCAGCCTGTGCTCCGCGTACTGCAAGAAAGAGAAGGAAAGAAATTCGATTACACCTATCAGGCGAATCCCGGAGAAGTTTGGGAAGAGGACGAGTTCTGGATCAACCTATCGTGGGCCATCGACCCCGACGGATCGATGGGAATTCGGCAATGGTTCGAATCGCCGTATCGTCCCGGACAGAA
The DNA here is from genome assembly GCA_035308395.1 of Terriglobales bacterium. Classification (GTDB taxonomy): domain Bacteria; phylum Acidobacteriota; class Terriglobia; order Terriglobales; family Acidobacteriaceae; genus Acidiflorens. The sequence continues at coordinate 18,149 of DATGGT010000140.1, read as the reverse complement.
GCTGACAGTCGACGAATACTACGGATGGATATTCGAAAACTCAGTTCCGGGATTGCCCGAGACTGCGGCTAAAGAAGGTCTTAAACCGCTGGAATACATGCGCAAGTACGGCGCATACGAAGTGACCAGGGATGTCTACAAACAGAACGAGAAACCGGTGAGTCCCGCTGATCTATCGGATTCCATTGTCGATACGAACGGCGTGGTCAGGAAAAACAGCAAGGCCGTAGGCGTCATGGTCAATGGCGAAGCGGTGGTTGGCTATAACACGCCATCGCGCAAGCTGGAACTATTTTCTAAAACCATGGCCGACTGGAAGTGGCCCGAGTTTGCTCTACCCGAGTATTACCGCAGCCACATTCATAAATCGGCGCAGGCAGCATCGCTAGAGAGGCCCGGAGAAGCCCTCGACCAGGATTTCGATCCGCGCTACACGCCCCGCGTCGAATGGCCGGAACACGCGCACGGCGAGGTCTACACGCTCCTCCCGATTTTTCGTTTGCCTCATCTCATCCACACCCGCTCGGGCAACTCAAAATTTCTCTACGAAATCGCTCACAAGAATCCACTTTGGCTGAGTTCTGCCGACGCCGCGAAAATAGGCGACATTCACACCGGCGATCTGATCAAGGTGCATACCGAAATCGGATTCTTCGTGCTCCACGCCTGGGTCACCGAGGGCCTGGCACCGGGAGTGGTTGCCTGCTCCCACCATATGGGCCGCTGGCGCACCAACAAAGAAGATCAGCTCGAGCGCATGTCGAGCGCGTGGGTCGACCTGAAAGAAGTCGGCAAAGGCCAGTGGATGATGCGACAGACCACCGGAGTAGAGCCCTACAGTACTTCCGATCCCGACACGAAGCGCGTCTGGTGGAGCGATGCTGGAGTGCATCAGAACCTGACATTCCCAGTCCACCCCGATCCGGTGACCGGCATGCACTGCTGGCATCAGATGGTCCGCGTTGAGCGCACCGGCGCCGGCGATCGCTACGGTGACATCTTCGTCGACACCAATCTCTCGTTCGCTGTGTATCAACGGTGGAAAGCTTTGACTCGTCCCGCTCCGGGCCCCAACGGACTGCGCCGACCTTTGTGGATTCCGCGCGTCCATCGTCCGGAAGAGGCGGCGTTTTACGTCAAGTAATCTCGAGCACTCGTTTTGACGTTGTAAAATACCGACATGCCTCTACAGTCAGGGAATCCCGCGTTCAGCAAGAAGCGCACTCCGCCTCCAGACGAGACTTTTGAAGAGGCGGCTTATCTGAAGGCGCTCGGAGAAAAGCAGAAGATCGTTAGCCTCAAGCTGGCCGACGGCGAGGTAGTCCGTGGCTGGATCGAGTACTACGACAAGAATATGGTGAGAGTGACGCGCGAAGACGGTCCTAATCTTTTCATCTTCAAGCACGAGATCGTGTACATCGCCGAAGACGGCAAAAAGAAGTAAAGCATCACTCAGCAACTAGCGTTCAGCACTCTGTTAACAATCCTGACCACGAAAGTCTCTGCGCGGCATGGCTTCTCAATCTCTCGATCTAATCTCTCCCATGCAGGCGATGGCTCGCGAAGCCGGCGCTTTGCTGATGATCTACTTCCGCCAGCACGTCAAGATTGAATACAAGGGCGACGTGGATTTGGTTACGGTCGCTGATCGGAAGTCCGAAGCGCTGATTCTCGAAAGAATTCGCGCCCAGTTTCCGGCTCATGATGTCATGGGCGAAGAGGGAACGCGCATCGAAACCGGCAGCGACTATAAGTGGTACGTCGATCCGCTCGACGGCACCACTAATTTCGCACATGGCTATCCCGTATTTTGCGTATCGCTGGCGGTTGAGCGCAAGGGCCAGCGGATCGCCGGAGTGATTTATGATCCGACGCGCGACGAAATGTTCAGCGCCGAACTCGGCGGCGGTGCGCGTTTGAACGCCGGCGCGCTCCAGGTCTCGACGCTCCACGTCTCGACAACTCCAACGTTGGCGGAATGCCTGATCGCGACCGGCTTCCCGAGCCAAAAGCGCCACAAGAATCCAAACATTTATTTCTATCACCAGCTCACGTTGCGCAGCCACGGTGTCAGACGCGCAGGATCGGCGGCGCTGGATCTGTGCAACGTCGCGTCGGGCCGTTTCGACGGCTTCTGGGAATTCAATCTCAATCCCTGGGATACGGCGGCAGGCGTGCTCATCGTGCAGGAGGCCGGAGGCAAGGTCACTGACTTTTCCGGCGGAGAATTCGACATCGCCAGCCGCGAGACTCTCGCGTCCAATGGATTGATACATGATGCCCTCATGCACGAATTCAAAGAGATCTTTGCCGGGCGCGGTCTGGAAGAATTGCCCAGCCCGGTTGCCTACGCGAAGACGCGAACCCTCTGAACCTCAGCCTAAGCCCCCGCCCCGCGCAAGCGTTACAATGACCCATGTGGGCTCGTCTCTGCTCGACCGTAAAATCGAAAAGCGTCCCGACAAGGTTCGCTTGCAAGGCCGCATTCTTTTTCTCACAGAAGACCCCGAACTCATCAGAAAGCAATTAGGCGGATGGGATCTCCCCTGGGACACGAAGAATCCCGCCAGTAATCCCAAACTTCGCGACGACATCTCCACCGACGAAATCACTCCCGCGCACTACTGTTTCTATTTTGATCGCACCCTCGGCGAGATTCCTTATGCTGGGCTGCGCTGCGGCAACGTGCTGCCGGTCGGTCGCAACGCGGTCAGGAATGGCGGTTTCGTTTGCTCCGTCAGCGGCAAGCGACGCGGCAAAGGCTCTAGCCGCGAACAGTCACCGTATGCCGAAATGTGTGCCGGAATTCAGGTTGCGATTGCCGAGAACATTGAACGCATCTACCAGCAAAACTGCCAAAATCTTGGCCTCCTCACTTCGACTAACTTTTCCTTGATCGACCGCATCCGCGCCGGAGAAGAAATCGCGCTCAGCGAATTCAGCGCGGGCGAGGATGAGATCACGCGGCAAGTCATCGAATACGGTGGATTATTTCCCTTCAATGTAGCGCGCATGCAGGGAAGAGTGTTTCTGCCTTCGGTGAAGGCAGCGGACAAGAGTGTCCGCTCCACACGAGGCATGACGCTCGCTGAAAAGATTTTTGCTCGCCACATGGTGACCGCTGATGGCGTCGGAGTCGCTGCCGTCAAGCCCGGCGATACCGGATTCACCCGCGTCGATCTGCGTTTCAGCCATGAATACGTTACGCCGATGGCTGCGATTTTCTACGAGCTGAATGTTGGGAAAGACGTTCCCGTCAACGATGCCGCAAGCATTCGCTTTTTCCGCGACCATCTCACCTTCCTCGACGAGGTTATCTCCGAAGAAAAGAAAAAGATGGGCCTGCTCGATCTGGCCACACAACTCAAGTTGAAGCAGGAAGACTTTGCCCGCCAGCAGGGAATCAAGCTCCACGGCGAACTCACCGACCGCAAAGGTTCAGAAGGCATCTGCCACTCCGTGATGCTCGAGACTTACGCGCTGCCGGGGCAAGTGAATGTTGGCTCCGACTCTCACACTCCCCATGTCGGCGCCATCGGATGCATCGCGTTCGGCATCGGCACCACCGATGTATTCAACTCGTGGATCACAAAAGACGTTCGGGTGAAGGTCCCGGAGTCGGTCAAGATCGTGATTCGTGGCCGACGCCATCCGAATGTCACCGCCAAAGATTTCATCCTGAAGATTCTTTCGCTCGACTACGTTCGTAGCGGCAAGGCCTTAGCGAAAGTCATGGAATACGCTGGCGAAGCTGTCGAAGCGCTCTCGGTCGACGAGCGCGCCACCATGACCAATATGGCCGCCGAAATCGGAGGGTTCACCGGCATCGTTGCGCCCGACGAAAAAGTGGTCGAGTTTCTGATGGAACGCCGTGGCATGAAGCGTTCAGAGATCGCGCAGATGATCGAAGGCCTCCACAGCGACCCCAACGCCGAATACGCCGAAGTCATCGAACTCGACGCGGCCGAGATCACTCCCATGGTCGCGACTCCGGGCGATCCGGGCAACGGCAAATTTATCCGCGAACTCAACGCGCCGGTGCCGATCGAAATCGCCTATGGCGGAACCTGCACCGCCGGCAAGAATGAAGACATGGATATGTACGCTGCCGTGCTCGCCGATGCCCTGAAGCAGGGAAAACGCATTTCGAAGAACGTCGATTTCTGGATTCAGTTCGGTTCGCAGGAAACACGCGAATATTCGAAGCGCCGCGGGTACCTGGAGATTTTTGAGCAAGCGGGCGCGCATGTGATCGAGCCGAGTTGCGGCGCGTGCATCAACGCCGGGCCCGGAGTTTCCACGCGTCCCGAACAGGTCGTAATCAGCGCCCAGAACCGAAATTTCCCCGGCCGTAGTGGCCCGGGACAAATGTATCTGGCGTCTCCGCTGACCGTTGCGGCAAGCGCAGTGGCCGGATACATCGTTGAGTACGAGCCAACCCAAGAAAGGGAACTCACATCTATCTGAATAGCGGTGTCTGAGTGCCGGCCCACATATAAGTCCGCAGCCAGAATCATCACATCCGGATTGTTCGGTCATCACTGCAACGCTCCAGGAGCCGACCCACAATTACTATGACCGCCCGTTCCTAGTGCGGTGTACAATATGTGCGCTAGAGCACATTGAAACGAACGCCTCCCGACCAATAGACGCCAGAGCAACCCGCTCTTCTGACGCCGCCGTTCTCTCCTCTCAACCTGGCAAGTAGCAAAGCGGCGCTTTGCGGAATCGCGAATCTATTCATGAAAATCCTGCTCTATAACCCCGACAACGGGGTCACGCGCAACTTCATGCCGCACCTCTGGATGTTTCTCCTGCAGTCGCTTACTCCCGCGGGCCACGAAGTTTTGCTCGTGGATGGCAACGCAAATCCGATGGATGAGGCGGGCATCGCGCAATTCGTGCGCGACCACAACATCGGATTGGTCGGCATCGGCGCGATGACGCGAATGATTGCCAAAGCCTATCGCATGGCCGACGCCGTACGCACCACCGGAGTTCCGGTCGTGATGGGCGGACCTCACGTCACCGAAATGGCCGACGAGGCCCTGGGCCGCGATGGCGGTCCTCGCCATGCCGACGCTGTTGCGCTCGGCGAAGCCGACGCACTCTGGCCACAAATCGTAAACGACGCCGCCAGCGGCCAGTTGAAAGAGGTCTACGCGCCGGTCGATGCTTTCGGCCAGGAGAGCAAGCCGTCGCTGAAGGAGTATCCGATCATTCCTTGGGAGTCGATCGATCTGGCCCAGTTCAATCTGGTGCCCAAGGCCATCGCGCCGACGCTCCAGAAAATCGGCGAAGGCTGGGGATCATTTCGTATTGTGCCCGTCGAGTCCGGCCGAGGCTGTCCCTACGGATGCGAATTCTGCACCGTTACCGGATTCTTCGGAGACTCGATCCGCTTCCGCACCAACGAGAGTGTTGTGAACGAATTGCTCATGTTGAAGGCGCGCGCCCGCAAAGAGAAAGGCCAGATTGCGGTCTTTTTTATTGACGACAATTTTGCCATCAACATCAAGCGCACGAAATCGTTGCTGCGCGACATTATCGCTGCCAAGGCGCAAGTCCACTGGGTAGCCCAGATCAGCGCCAATCTTTTGCGCGACGAAGAACTCGTTGATCTGATCGCCGACGCCGGCGGCAAGTGGATCTTTATCGGCATGGAGTCGATCGACCCGGCCAACCTGAAAGATGTGAATAAAGGCTTCAACAAACCCGGTGAGTATGCCGCGGTGCTCGAGCGCTTGGCCGCGCGCAACGTCTACGCCATCACTTCCTTTATCTTCGGCATGGATAACGACACCGTCGGAGCCGCTGAGCGTACTTTGCAGCAGGTTCGCACCTGGCCGCCAGGTCTGCCGATCTTTGGTCTGTTAACTCCGTTGCCCGCGACTCCGCTCTATAAGCGGCTGGAGAAAGCTGGCCGCCTGACACGCCCCAAACACTGGCAGGAATTCATCCCATTCGCCATGGCGCACACACCGCTGAAGATGACGATCGACGAAGCCCACGCCGAGGTGAATTATGGCTGGGCTCAGGCCTATAGTCCGAAGGCGTTGGCCCACGCCGTCGATTCTCTAAGCGATCAGCCGCTCGGATATCGCATCAATATTTTCATAGCGCGCCTGTGTTTCCGCGGCATTTATTTCCCAATGATGGGGAAAATGTCGTGGTTAAAGGTGATTGGGCAGAACCGCAAAACCATCTACAAGCTCGTTCGGGAAGGATTCAAGCCTGGCGCGTGGAAGAGTGCTCCTGCGCGGATTCCCGCGAAGTCTGCGCCTCAAGTCGAGGTGGTCGACGCCAACGCGCAGGTGGTCGAGGGATAGGGAGGAGATCTCAGGCGATGGCCACTTCCATGTCATCGTCAATGACGGAAGAACTCGCGTACTCGATGTGGAGAACTCTGCGATGGATTTCCGATGTCGATTTTGAGGAGGCGTGTATTAGGAGCGGTCTCATCGCGAGCACGCCGCAGCGCGGAACAATACAACTCACCGGTGCTGTCAGTTCAGCTAGTCCATGAATCTGATCGTCGGTAAGGACTCCCAATTTGTGGGTGTCGGGCAACACTCGCAACGGTCCGTTCGACGCCGTGGAATCATCCAGATGTACGCGGAGGGCCAGTACGTTCTCTAGTGCCTGTGCTGGAGCATGCGCGTAATTCACACCATCTTTGACCGTCCAAGGTCCCCACCCAGTTTTCTCTCGTCGCTCGCGCAATGGCAATGCTGTGTCCTGATGCCAGACCACCAGCCAGTTAGACAGCGGCGATTTGTCGAACAAGGTAGCTCGAATCGGCAAGGCCTCGTGGCCTAGAACGTCCTTTGCTATCTCCATTAGCTTCTGACCACCAGCGATCGCGGCGACCGGTGCGAGCCCTAAAGCATGCCTTATACCAGCCCGATTGCGTCGCACATCCGGCCCGGCAAGCTGTTTCCCCAATTCGATGATTTCTTCCGATGACAGGATATCCAGCAGAATGGCGAATCCGTGCCGTTCGATGTTTTCTTCCCACATGAGTTTTGAACGAGAGTATATCGTTTGTGTGCAGCGGAGTGTTTCGCTGCTGCCTGTACCGATAGCCTCGTTCTTGCTAGAATAACGGGTTCCATCAGACTCCCTGCGCCCGAGGAGCTTGACATTCTATGGCCTACGTAATTGCCGAACCCTGCATCGGAACCAAAGACGCCGCTTGTGTCGATTCCTGTCCGGTGGATTGCATCCACCCCAAGAAAGACTCCGACAAGTTCGCGACCGCGGAAATGTTGTACATCGATCCCGTGGAGTGCATCGACTGCGGCGCCTGCGTCCCCGTCTGCCCGGTTTCGGCGATCTTCGCTCTCGACGATCTCCCGGAAAAGTGGAAAGACTACGCCGATAAGAACGCGAAATATTTCGGACGGTAGGAACCGCCATCAGCTCTCAGCGATAAGCCGTCAGTAAAGCCGATTTACCGTTTACGTAGTTGATCCACTGATGGCTGAAAGCTGACGGCTAACAGCTCCTTCCATTACAATCATCCATTAACTTTTTAACCTTCCATGGCGCTGAAGGAGTCGGAAGCGATCGTTCTGCGCACGTATCCGCTGCGTGAATCGGACCTGCTGGTGACGCTCTTTACCCGCATGGAAGGCAAAGTGAAAGGCGTGGCGCGGGCGGCCATGAAGTCCAGACGCCGCTTCGGCGGCGCACTCGAACCGCTCACCTATGTGCGGGCGTTTTACGACGACCGCGAACGCAAGGATTTGGCCAGGCTCGATTCCTGCGAGGTCATCGAGTCGCCAATGTCGGGCGAAGTCACCTATTCGCGAGCGGTGGCGTTGGCACATGTCGGTGAACTGATTGATGAGTTAATGCCCGACCGCGAGGCGAGCGACGCGGTTTTTCGTTTGAGTCTCGCGGTGTTGCAGGAAATGCGCGGCCCCGCAGTGTGGATGCCCGTCACCTACTTCGAACTGTGGATGACGCGCCTGATGGGATTTCTGCCCGACTTCTCCGAGTGCATCGTCTGCGGACGGCCACTCGAGGGCCACCGGGCGTTCTACCACGCATTGGCCGATGGATTGGTTTGCATCGACGACAAACGGATCGCGTCGTCGGAGTTATCGCCCGAGTCGAGAAAGATCGCGGCGCAGATGTTGCGATCGAGAGTATCGGAGTTCAAAGGAATCGATTGGCCAAAAGCCGTCGCAGCCGATTTGCGCAAGTTTCTTCTCCAGATTTTGGAGCGCCACATTGAGAAGAAGCTGGTGACGGCGGGAATGCTGGAGAAGATCGGCAGTTAGCTTTCATGTCATGTATGGATTGTCATCCCGAGCGAAGCGAGGGATCTGCATTTCGCCGACGAACTGCAGATCCCGCGCTTCGCTCGGGATGACAAAGTCTGGTAAAACGTGACTTCACCCAAACCCAATTCGCTGACGTTCCAGGAACTCATCCTCAAGCTGCAGGCGTTCTATGCGGCGCGGGGCGCGGTTATCCAGCAGCCCTACGACGTTGAAGTCGGAGCCGGTACGATGGCTCCGGAGACGTTTCTGCGCGTGCTCGGGCCGAAGCCCTACAAAGTCGCGTACGTTCAGCCCTCGCGCCGTCCCGCCGACGGACGTTACGGAGAAAATCCCAACCGGCTGTTTAAGCACATGCAGCTCCAGGTCATTCTGAAGCCGCCGCCGGAAAACGTGCAGGAGCTTTACCTCGAATCGCTGGCGGCGATCGGTATCGATCTGCGGCAACACGACATCAAGTTCGAAGAGGATAACTGGGAATCGCCCACGCTCGGCGCATGGGGCATCGGATGGCAGGTCATGCTCGACGGCCTCGAAGTTACCCAGTTCACCTACTTCCAGCAATGCGGAGGCGTAGACCTCGATCCCATCTCCGCCGAGCTGACCTATGGACTCGAACGCCTGTGCGCCTTTCTCCAGGATGTCGATTCCATCTACGATATCGTCTGGGCGCGCGATCCTGACACTGGCAGGGAAGTGAAGTACGGAGACGTGCGATTGGCCGACGAGCAGCAGTTCTCGGTCTACAACTTCGAAGCCGCCGATGTGGCAAGCGCGTGGAAGCACTTCGAACTTTGCGAAGCCGAGTGCAAGCGGTTGATCGAGCAATACTCCGCCCTGAGTAAAGACAAGAGTGAGAGCGACACCGTGGCGCGCGAAAAATCGCGCTTCCCGCTTCTCGGTGCGTACGACCTCTGCCTGAAATGCTCTCACTATTTCAACATTCTCGATGCCCGCGGCGCGATTTCGGTGACCGAGCGCGTCGGCGTGATTGCTCGCGTGCGGGCGCTGGCAGTGGGGATTGCGAAGGCTTGGATGGACCAGCAGTTTGGATCCGAAAAGAAAAGTGAAAAGACGGGCGATGTTCCCGAGCTGCCCGCGAAAGAGAAGAAAGGGAAACTGGCGCCAGTTCTCTCATAGAATTCATGCCTGACTTCTTATTAGAAATCGGATGCGAAGAAATCCCGGCGCGAATGATCGACGCAGCCTCGCTTGAGCTACGCCAGCGAGTGAACGCACTCTTGCAGCGCGAACGCCTCGAACCCTCCGGAGCGATCTCGTTCCTCGACACTCCGCGGCGTCTTGCTGTTCTAGCTCCCGGCATTCCCGCCTCGCAACCCGATAGGACCGAGCAGGTGAGCGGCCCCTCCGCGCAAATCGCGTATAAAGACGGACAACCCACGCCCGCCGCCCATGCCTTTGCGAAAAAAGTCGGAGTGGATGTCGGCAAACTCGAAAAAATCAGCACGCCCAAAGGCGAATATCTTTCGGCAACCGTCACCCGAAAAGGCCGCAGTGCTTCCGAGATACTGGCTGAAACTCTGCCCAAAGAAATCTCGACGCTTTACTGGCCCAAGAATATGTACTGGCGCAAGCGCGGAGAACTCTTCGTCCGCCCGGTGCGCTGGCTGGTCGCAATGCTCGACGATCAGGTCGTCCCGCTCGAACTGTTTGGCATTCAGGCTGGCAAAACCTCGCGCGGCCATCGCATCATCGGAACTCCATCGGTACCAATCGCCAGGCCCGCAGACTACGTCGAGGCGCTGCGCTCAGCAAAAGTAATTGGCGCGGCCGAACGCGAGCACGTGGTTCGCAAAGCTCTCGACGCCGCGACACGCACTATCCCCGGAGCCCGATGGCGCGAAGACAAGCCGCTCGTCGCGACTGTCGTCAATCTGACCGAATTTCCTTCGGCCATTCTCGGGAGCTTCGATCCCGAGTTCCTCGACTTGCCTGAAGAAGTACTGGTCACGGTGATGCGCGACCACCAGAAATATTTCGCCGTCGAAGACGCGAACGGAAAACTCCTCCCGCATTTCCTTGCCATTCTCAACACCGCAGCCGACTCCGAGGGATTGATCCGCCACGGTAACGAACGTGTCTTGCGCGCCCGCTTCAACGACGCCCGCTTTTTCTGGCAGACGGACCAAAAGCACACACTGCGCCAGCGCGTCGACCTGTTACGCAGCGTCACCTTCCAAAAGGATCTCGGCAGCTACTATGACAAGACGATGCGCGTGCAGCGCCTGGCAAGTTCGCTCGCCGAAACCGTCAAACAAAGCGGCATGGCTGTTCGGCCGGGCGTTGTGCACAAGGCGGCGCTGCTGGCAAAAACCGATCTCACCACGGAACTCGTTAAGGAATTTACCGAACTTCAGGGAATTGTTGGCGGCCTCTACGCGCGCGTGCAGCCGCTCGACGAAGACCTGAAACCCGACGTCCAGATCGAAGTCTCGCGAGCCATCTACGATCACTACAAGCCCGAGTCGATGGAAGACGCTGCCCCGGCCACGATCGAGGGATCCGTTCTCTCCATCGCCGACAAAGCCGACTCGATTGCCGGAATGTTCGCGCTCGGTCTGATCCCTAGCGGATCGAAAGATCCCTTCGCACTGCGTCGCCAGGCGAATGGCATCGTCAAGACGATCGCCGAGCACAAACTTCCGCTGCGACTCTCCGAGATCATGGCCGACGCCCGCGGCCGCTATAAAGGTTCCGACGCGGAAAAGAAATTCACGAACGCTGCTTACTCGGAATCCGTACGCAGTTTCTTCCGCGAGCGCCTGGAGTTTTACTTGAAAGACGCCCGCGGATACGCTTATGACGTTGTCGCCGCGGTGCTCGCCGTCGATTCTGACGACGTCGTCGACGCCGCCGCACGAGCCGAAGCCGTCAGCAAAGTGCGCGGATCCGCCGACTTCGGGTCGATCTCCAGTGCCTTCAAGCGCATGAAGAATATTCTTCGCCAAGCCTCTGAAAAAACGAAGGTTATTGCAATGCGACTGGATGCGTCCGGCTTGCAGGAAGAATCCGAAAAAACGCTGGCCGCCATGATTCCGCACACGATCGAGACCGTCGACAAGCTGCGCGCGACCAGCGATTACGAAGGCGCGCTGCTTGAGATCGCAAAGCTCCGACCCGCCATCGACAAGTTCTTCGAAAAGGTAATGGTCATGGTTGACGACGACAATCTGCGCGCCAACCGTCTTGCTTTGCTGCAAACGGTAGTGAAAGAGTTTTCGACGATTGCCGATTTTTCCGAGATCGTCACCGAAGGCAAGGATTCCGCAAAATAGCCTTGTAAAATTAAGTTACGAATCAGACGACCGACCTAGAGATTAAAAACAGAGGATAAGGACCCAAATGGCAACGACGACTCTCCCCAATACCGGAACCGGCGAAACGAAACCTGCGACTGCGAACGCCAAGCCCGTCGCGACCAAGCCTATCGGCACGAAATACGTTTACTCCTTCGGCGGCGGCAAGGCCGATGGCAACGGCAAGATGAAAGACGTCCTTGGTGGTAAAGGCGCCGGCCTCGCCGAGATGACCAATGCCGGATTGCCCGTGCCTCCCGGCTTCACCATTCAGACCGAAGCTTGCCGCGAATACATGCGCGGCAATGTGTCGAAAGAAGTCGACACACAGATGCAGGAAGCCCTGGCCGCACTCGAAACTCTGCAAGGCCAGAAGCTTGGCAAAGGCGACAATCCTCTGCTCGTCAGCGTTCGCTCGGGCGCGAAGTTCTCCATGCCCGGCATGATGGACACAATTTTGAACTTAGGACTCAACGACCAGAGCGTCGAGGCGCTCGCCAAGCGCACGAACAATCCGCGCTTCGCCTACGACTCCTATCGCCGTCTGATTCAGATGTTCGGCAACGTTGTGCTCGACATCGAGAAACACGTTTTCGACGAAATCTTCGACGCCAAGAAGAAGCAGAAGAAAACCAAGTTCGACACAGGCCTCGATGCGAAAGCTCTACAGGAAGTGATTGCCGAATACAAGAAAGCCGTCAAAAAGCATGCTAAGCGTGACTTCCCGCAGGATGCGAACGAACAGCTGGTCATGGCGCGCGACGCCGTTTTCCGTTCCTGGCAAAACGATCGCGCCAAGCACTACCGCCGCATCAACAACATCGACGACATGCTCGGCACCGCCGTCAATGTACAAGCCATGGTCTTTGGCAACCTCGGCGACACCAGCGGTACCGGCGTAGGCTTCACACGCAATCCGGCCAATGGCACCAAGGAATTCTACGGAGAGTTCCTGCTCAACGCGCAAGGCGAAGACGTTGTCTCCGGCGTGCGCACTCCGGTTCCAATTCTCGAACTCGAAAAGGTGATGCCCGATGTCTACAACCAGCTGCGCGACATCACCACGCGTCTGGAAAAACATTACAAAGACATGCAGGATTTTGAATTTACGATTCAAGACCGCAAGCTCTACATGCTGCAGACGCGCAACGGCAAGCGCACAGGCCTGGCCGCGGTCCGCGTAGCCTTGCAGATGGTCGATGAAGGCCTGATCACCAAAGAGGAAGCGATTTTCCGCGTCGATCCCAATCAGCTCTATGACTTCCTGGTTCCGCGCCTCGATGAAAAGGGAAGCAAAGTCGAAGTGCTGGCGAAAGGGTTGCCCGCGTCTCCCGGAGCGGCTGTCGGACAAATCGTTTTCACCGCCGATGAAGCCGTAGAAAAAGCCGGCCACGAAAGAAATGTCCCCGTCATTCTTGTTCGCGCCGAAACCACTCCCGAAGATATCCACGGCATGGAAGTCGCGAAAGGCATTCTCACTTCGCGCGGCGGTATGACCAGTCACGCCGCCGTTGTAACCCGCGGCATGGGCAAGTGCTGCGTCGCCGGCGCCGGCGACATCGACGTCAACGAAAAAGCTGGCGAGATGCGTGTCAAAGGCCAGGTCTTCAAAGCCGGAGATTGGATTTCGCTCGACGGCACCACCGGCCGCGTGATCAAGGGCAAACTCAATACGCTCGATCCCTCACCCGACGATCCCGAGCTCCAGAAATTCATGGATTGGGCCGACCCCTATCGCACGATGAAAGTTCGCGCCAACGCTGACATTCCGCGCGACGCGATCCAGGCTCGGGCCTTCGGTGCCGAAGGCATCGGACTCTGCCGCACCGAGCACATGTTCTTCGGCGAAGAAAAAATTCCACACATGCGTGCCATGATTCTCGCCGACAACGAGAAAGATCGCCGCATCGCGCTCAAGAAATTGCTGCCCATGCAGCGCAAAGATTTCGACGGCGTCTTCAAGGCGATGGACGGCTTCCCGGTCACCATTCGTACGCTCGATCCTCCGCTGCACGAATTCCTGCCGCGCCGCGAGGAGTTGATGGTCGACATTGCCACGCTGCAATACGCGGACGCTAAACAAAAGAAGTCGTTAGTCGCTAAATACAAAGACTACGGCGCGAAAGCCATCGGCGATTTGAAGAAGCTGATGCCCCTGCTGCTCAGCCGGGTCGAGCAACTACACGAGTTCAACCCAATGCTCGGGCATCGCGGATGCCGTCTCGGCATCACCTATCCCGAAATCACCGAAATGCAGGCGCGCGCGATTTTTGAGGCTGCCGTAGCGGTTTCACAACGCGGCATAAAGGTTTATCCCGAAGTGATGATTCCGCTCGTCGCGACGGTCAACGAAATGGCGAATCAGGCAGCGATCGTCAATCGCGTCGCCAAAGAAGTCTTCAAAGAAAAAGGACGGACCATCGAATACATGGTTGGCACCATGATCGAGTTGCCTCGCGCCGCCCTGATCGCCGATGAGATCGCGAAAGAGGCCGAGTTCTTCTCGTTCGGAACCAACGATCTCACGCAGACGACCTGGGGATTTTCGCGAGACGACGTCAATAAAATCCTTCCCACGTATCTCGCGGACGGAATCATCAAACAGGATCCCTTCGCCGTTCTCGATCGCGAAGGCGTCGGCCAGTTGGTAAGAATGGCGACGGAGCGCGGACGCAAGACGCGTTCAAACTTGAAAGTGGGAATCTGCGGCGAGCACGGCGGCGAACCTTCGTCGGTTGAGTTCTGCTATCAGACCGGACTCAACTACGTTTCTTGCTCACCGTTCCGCGTCCTGACTGCGCGTCTGGCGGCGGCGCAAGCCGCAGCGAGCGAAAAGTTGCAAATCGACGCGGGAAGAACGAAGTAAGGAAGAAACGGAGAAAGCCGCAACGGGCATCGAGTCTGGATGTTTTAGACTCGATGCCCGTTAGCTTTTGAAACTCGGCCGTCGTTGTGGCTGAGGCGAAGCTTATTGCACGCGTTGTAGGCGGTTGATCAGCTTCTGTGCGAGATTTTCTTCCGACTCCGACCACAACAACCGGCCTGTCGCTCCCGAATTCTTTTCCACGTTTGCCGTGAACTCCACCAGCTTTTGCACATTGCTGCGAACGTTCCGCTCCGCAACCGAAGTGAACTCGACTTCCTCATGCAAGAACGACGTGTCTAAGCCGAAATCGACTTGAATATGTCCTGTCTCTTCCGCCGCCCGTTCCTCGAACTCCAGCCCCTGCGCCGTCAGTCGCACCAGTGCTGGTTCCAGCACCCACTTCTCCGCGCCCTCCGGAGGAGTCCACAAATCCCAATACGCCTCGAACACGTAGGCGTAGTCGTCGTGCAGAAATTCCGCAACTTCTGCGACGGCCTCTTCCGGAGCAACTCCCGGCCGATACCGCCGCTCCAAAATCGTGGGCTCGCTCCACGAAACCGGCTGGATCGCCGAGTAGGTCACGCCGCCGAGCGACGAAGAAAATGGAATCTGCCGCAGCACGCTCACTGCGCGCGGCAAAATCTCAGCCTCATCGAAGCTGGGAAACCACAGACTCAAATAAAGCGAATCACCCATATCTCTATTCTAAATGCGAGACGCAAGAAGCTTGCACCCGCGCGAGCGCTCGTCGATTTTGACGAGCTAAAAGCGCCCTGTTAGTATGGATTCCGGCGGCAAATCACCTTCTCACCACCAGAGTCCCCGTCGTCTAGCCTGGCCTAGGACATCGCCCTTTCACGGCGGTAACACGGGTTCAAATCCCGTCGGGGACGCCAACAAAACAAAAGATTTATTGGAGTGGGGCCATTTCGCCGTGGGTTTGAAAGGGTTCGATAACAGAAAGTCACTCCTTGAAAGCATGTTCTCCCGCCAGTTCTTATCTCGGCAGCAGAATCATTTTCACCAACTTCGTCTGTGCAGCACGCTTGGTTGAAGTGACCGCCTGGGTATAGGTATCCGCCGTCACTTTGTAGTTCGAATGGCGCAACAACTCCTGAATCGTCTTGATATCTTCGCCATTCGCCTTCATCAAAGTGCCGAACGTGTGTCGCAGCGTATGCCACCCCACGTTGCCCGGAATTTCTGCCGCTTCGAGCGCCGGCTTGAGATGGGCGCGAAAAAGCGACCCCGGCCAATACGGTTGTTTGCCCTTCTTGTGTGGACTGGCAAACACCCAATCGCCCGGTTGGGCATAGGGAGCCTGGAGCTTCCAATTGAGCAGGACCTCGGCCAATTCCGCGTCGAGCGGGATTGGCTTGCGCGAAGCTTCCGTCTTGCAGCGGGTGATCTTCTGCTTGACCACGGCACGAGTGACGTTTACCTCTAACGCTTCGAAGTTCACGTCTTCCCATTTGAGGCCGAGCAATTCTCCCACTCTCAGACCACTTGATGCATCGAGCAGAACCGCTGTACGGCAAGGTTCCTCCAGATGTGAAAGAAAGGCCTTGATCTGCTCGATGGTCAGAACCACCGGAGTGTTTCTGCGCTTGGCACTCTGCCGAACGTGAGTGATGGGATTGCGGGTCACCCATTCCCAGCGAATGGCATGGCTGTAGACGGCGCTCATGATGTTCCTGATCTTCGCCTTGCTGCCAGGTGCCAAGGTAAGGGATTTCAGCCATTGTTCGACCTGCACGGACTTCACGTCCGGCAGACGATACGATTTCCAACGTGGCAGAATCCACTTCCTCAAATAGCCTTGGTAAGTGTCCTGCGTGGCATACGACTTTCGGTTCTCGTCCTCGGCGATTTTTTCGGGGAGCTCTGACTTCTTGTAGAAGATGTCCGGCATTTCGTGTTGGCGATAATGCTGGACGAGGGTCTCGAAGCAGATCTCCTTCAATTGCTGCCGAGGGGTTTGTTCGTTGATGGTGAGACGTAAAGCGTCCACCGCATTTTGCGCGTCGGACTCGGTCTTGAATTCCTCGACCGTGCCAACCACTACTTTGCGGTATCTCTTCGTTCCATCGGGTTGGATTTCGTACCATCTGAATATCCAAACGTTTTGGCCTGACTTGCGCTTTACGCGTTGAAGACTTCCTTTCTGGTGTCGTGCGCGCCTGAACATTTTCTCTCCTCTCTTTTAGGCGGCACGGATCGCTGGCGAACAGCTTAGCGTGACTCGCCCTACCGAGTCGAGCGAGAATTCAACTAGCCATCTTGTGTTCAAGCCAGTCGTTTAGAACGGAAGCGCGGAAGCGCCACAGCCTACCAACTTGCACACCCGTGATCACACCGTTGCGAGCCATTTTCTGAAGAGTTTTTGGATGGATTTTCAGTAGAGCTGCTGCTTCATCGCTATCGAGCAACTGTTCAAAGGTCATTTCATGGATTTCCGCCTTGTGGGCTGGTGTGGAAACAAGGTTGGACATTGCCGTCTCCGAGAGTGTTTTTGTGCAGCTTGGGAGCTGTCAGAGCAGTTTGAAGGTACGTTCAGACGCGGAGCGGAGTCCAATTCATTTTCGGAAAGGCCTTATGCGCAACAGGAATAATCTAGGCCAAAATCTAGAGACGAACTCAGGAATGGCGATCCATCGGTTGCTTGCCGCGTCCCAGCACGTTCATCAGTGACCGACAACTCCTGATCATTCCTACACGCGCCACGACACGCGCATCGGGTGGTGTCGTGTGCTTTCATCTGTCTCGCTAAAGAATTGCGGCTAACGTCTTCTTCGCAGACATCGATTCAGGGTCTCCCTCACTAACCCATCTTTCCTCCGCTAATCGGAGTGAACGTGAATACACATCTGCATTCGAGAGTAGCAATGAGGAGGACATGCACGTAACTGCTTTCGTAAGCAAACAAGAAAGCAATTGTGTTCGGGATGCTGTGCCAACGGCCGCGCGGTATGAGTGCCAGGAATAATGATCTGATGAGAAAGTATTGGACGCTACATACTCTGCACTACTAGGGTGAACCAAACGCAGCGATCTGAGGATCAACGCTGGAGGCTCCCATGTCGCGTTTCACTCAAGTAAACGGTCCGCCCCGGAAGCGACGAGAGGTTCGCTCTCGGTTAACACTCAGAAAAGCTTCACTTTTCGCTCTTCTGCTGCTTACACCGCTGGCCCTTCAAGCCCAAGGGAGTCCTTTCGATACTGGTTTTAACGCACTGCAAACGCTGTTCACTGGGACAGTCGCGAAGGTCGCTAGTCTGATCGCCATCGTGATCGGCGGCTACGGCTTCGCGCATGGCGAACCCGGCGCAAAGAAGGCACTGGCTGGCGTTGCCGCTGGAACGGGCATCGCCGTTCTCGCCGTAAATGTCCTGAGTTGGCTCTGGGGCGTATAGCGCCAATTTCAACCAGCACCTGGAACGAGGAACTTATGCCCGACAAACCACAGCCAAAGCATCGGACAAATCGAGTCTTCAAGAGCCTGCACAAGCCGCTCACTTATTTGGGCGTTGAGCGGACGCTCTTCTATTTCGTCTGCGTTGGTGCGGTCGGGGCTTTCAACCTCTTCAATTCCATCCTCGCAGGTATCGCCGTATTCATTGGCGGCTTTGCCTTCGGCCATTGGGTAACGAACAGCGATCCGGCATTCCTCCGCATCCT
>DATGGT010000139.1:0-2264 GCA_035308395.1 Terriglobales bacterium | reverse complement strand
TGGTGATGTACCGGTTCGGTCGGCAGGGAGAGCGAAGTTATAGAGAGGTCCTTCCTGGCGCGCTGGTAGCTACGGTGCTCTGGTGGGCTGCAGACATTTCTTTCGGCTTTTACGTGCGAAAGATGCCGTACGACGCAGTCTACGGCGGCCTGGCCGCTGCGATTGGCTTGCTTCTATGGATGTACTTGACTGCGATCGTGGTGTTGGTAGGAGCTGCATATAACGCGGAGGCACGAGAAGCGCTGCAGCTGCAACATAAGGGATTGAGGATATGGGAGCGAGCAACTTGAAATCGTCTGCTGCGATCACCTATCGATACGCAGCGATTCCGATCCTTCGGGCGAAAAGCGATGACTGAAATGCGAGTCGAGTGTTATTCAGGCTATCGCGCCGACGAGCGGCCGCTTCGATTCGTTTTCCACGGTCACGAATACGAAGTTCAGGATTTGGACGGCCAGTGGTACTCGCCGGATGCCACCTACTTCCGGGTGCGCGCCCAAGATGGGAACTACTACGTCTTACGCCACGATATTGGACAGGATTCGTGGACCCTCGACGGCTTCCGCGCCGCTCGGCACGCCCCGCATTCATCCCTCTGACTGAATTAAATACGACAAATCGGACTCCTTTCCTGCAATTACGTTAAGTAGTTCGCGACAATTGTGTCCTAAGCCACAAGCAGATTTTTACTCGCCATCTGTGCCGCGACGCGCCGATATAATCGATCTAAAGTCCCCACTTTTAATGCAACTTTTGCACTGTGATGGGGTTCGTATTAAGGGATTTAGCTGGGAGCTTTGTCTTCCGAGGGCACTTGGATTAACTATGGTAAGCCGACCGTCTGATCGATTGCGGCATTCGCGTCTACGCATTGAAAGCGTGGCGGTTGCCAGCCTATGTCTTGCTGCTGCAATGATTTTCACAGCGACCGCACCTCAATCCAGCGCCGACAAGGTAAAGAAATCGCCCAACGCCTCCGCAATATCACTCGATAAAAAATTCAAGGGCGCCTTGCCAATCACCGAGCTCACAGCAGACCAAGCGACTCTGCACGCGCTCAATCGGCTGGGATATGGCCCTCGTCCCGGCGACGTCGAACGAATCCGTCAAATGGGCCTCGAAAAATGGATTGACCAGCAGTTGCATCCAGAACGAATCGATGACGCAGCGCTCGACCAGCGCCTCGATCAGTATTCCACGTTGAATCAGTCGTCAACGAAGCTCCTCGACGAGTTTCCTCCACCGGGCCAGGCCGTAAAGCGCGAAGGCGTGACGAAGGACGACTACAAGGAAAAAATGGAGCAGAAGCGCCAGGACGCGCTGGCACAGATGCTGCCGACCGGGAACGAAAATTTTGACCGCGCCAACGATCAACTCGCCAAAATTCAAGGGCCGAATCGCATCGTCGCCGAGCTCTCCATGGCGAAAGTGGACCGCGCAGTCTACAGCCAAAGGCAGCTCCAAGCAGTGATGGAAGATTTCTGGTTTAACCATTTCAATGTCTTCGCGAACAAAGGTGCGGACAAATGGTTCGTTACCGCATACGTGCGCGACACGATCCGCCCCCGCACCATGGGCAAGTTTCAGGACTTGCTCGTCGCGACGGCCAAGAGCCCGGCGATGCTTTTCTATCTCGACAACTGGATGAGCGCTGACCCGGCAGCTTTCAAGCGTATGCAGGGGGAAATACAGGCGCGGCGCCAGCGCTACCAAGGAATTTTCACGGGAGCACAGCCACCACCGCCCGGAACATTTCCCGGAAAGTCCCCCTTACCTGGTGGCAACGGCGCACCCCCAAAGAAAAAAGAGGATCGCGGCCTCAACGAGAATTACGGTCGCGAAGTGATGGAGCTACACACCGTAGGCGTCGATGCCGGCTACACGCAACAAGACGTTATCGCGATGGCCGAGACGCTCACCGGTTGGACTGTCCACGAGCCACGCAAAGACCCAGAATTCTTTTTCGACGAGCGCATCCACGCGCAGGGCAAGAAAGTTGTGATGGGCCACACCTTCAATTACGGCGGAGAGAAGGACGGTGAAGAAGCGCTAAAGTTTTTAGCGAACCACCCCAGCACCGCGCGATTCATCTCGACCGAACTCGCGCGTCATTTTGTCTCCGATAATCCGCCGCAGTCGCTCATCGACCGTATGACGAGAAACTATGAATCGACCGGAGGCGACATTCGAAGCTTGTTGAAAACCATGATCTATTCGCCGGAGTTCTGGTCGAAGGATGCATATCGCGCCAAGGTGAAGACTCC
>DATGGT010000138.1:0-1835 GCA_035308395.1 Terriglobales bacterium | reverse complement strand
CGGCAAAAGCCATCTGCATATTCATCTGCCCCCTCTGCTGCGGTGTATGGCAATCAATGCACACCGCCATGCGCACCAGATATTCACCGCGCTTCACCGGCGTCGAAAGATCCGGCGAGGGCACAGGCGCACTGACTGGTTCAGGCGCATTCCGGATCAGGTATTTCACAGGAAATTTGATCTTTGTCTTCGGTAGCGGATTGCGAATCGCCGGTAGCGAACGCAGATACACCACAACAGACGCCAGATCCTCGTCAGACATGCCACGGAAGTTTTCATACGGCATCAACGGGAATAAAGCGCGGCCGTCGTTGCCAATGCCTTCGCGAATGGCGCGCGCCAGTTGATCGTCAGTCCACGCTCCCGCTCCAGTCGCTGGATCTGGTGTGAGGTTGGGTGCGACCACGGTTCCTGGAAACATGCCCGGAAACACCTGTCCCGCACCGAGTTTGCTTTCGACCGCCGGAGCGCCCGCAGCCTTCCAATCATGTTCCGAGTGGCAATCGGTACAACCCATCACGTAGTTCGCCAGATAACGCCCGCGCGCCAGGCGCTCGGGAGTCGCTTCAAACTTCCGGTCGGTAAGCGGCCGCCTCCGAGGACCGAGAAATGGTCTCCAGCCGATAGTGAGGCTGATACCTGCGACCAGAACTGCAAACAGGCCGATGAGTCCAAATCCCAACCATTTCCAGAATCGATTCATTTGTCTCCAGGATGCAGGGAATGGCCAAGAAGTGTAACCCCGGAAGCCTAACACTCAAACTCTAAAAACGATCTGGCTCCCCGAAACGTCCTCGCTTGCGATCTTAGGTTATATTCCCAACTATGTTTCGCAAAGATCTTTTAGCCAAAAAACGCCTTCTCATCACCGGAGGTGGAACCGGCCTCGGCAAAGCGATGGCTCACCGCTTCCTCGATCTCGGTGCCATCGTACACATCTGCGGCCGCCGTGAGGAGGTTCTCGAGAAAACCGCAGCCGAGCTTTCCGCCGCTACGAAAGGTTCTATCCATCCCATCCCCTGCGACGTCCGCAACGCCGACGCCGTTGAAGCCATGATTGATTCCATCTGGAAAGAAGGCGCCCTCGATATCCTTGTCAACAATGCCGCCGGAAATTTCATCGCCCGTACCGAGGAACTTTCAACTCGAGCCTTCGAATCGGTCATCGGCATCGTCCTCATGGGAACACTTCACTGCACCATGGCCTGCGGACGCCGGTGGCTCAAGGCTGGCCACGCCGGCGCCGTTCTCAGCATCTCCGCCACCTACGCTCCGGTCGGCTCGGCCTACGTGGTCCCATCGGCGGTTTCAAAAGCCGGTGTGGAAGCACTCACCCGCAGCCTCGCGGTCGAGTGGGGAAATCGCGGCATCCGCATGAACGCCATTGCTCCCGGCCCGATTCCCACACAGGGCGCGTTCTCGCGAGTCCTTCCGCGTCCGGAGCTGGAGACCGCTGCACTCGATCGCAATCCGTTCCACCGTTTCGGAACTACGGAGGAACTGGCTAATCTCGCTGCTTTTCTGGTCAGCGACGGCTCCGCCTACGTCAACGGCGAAGTCATTCGTATGGATGGTGGCGAGTTTCTGCAAGGCGCTGGCGAATTCAGCAATCTCGGCCGCTTGCTGAATAACCAAGACTGGGAGTCTCTCAAACCACGCAAGAAATCATGAGACTTCGCAGCCGCGGTGCCGCCCTCTGTGCAAATGTTTGCACAGACGACACAGGCTCCCTCTGGGAAGTCGAGTCCAATAACACAATGCTGCATCCAAGTTAGAACCAAGCGAAAACCTGGAGGCTTCCCATGCATGTCGTTCTAGGCGCAAGCGGTAATACT
>DATGGT010000137.1:0-1561 GCA_035308395.1 Terriglobales bacterium | reverse complement strand
GTCGGCGCGGCTCGAGCGCAGGCTCAAGGCGCGGCAGCAGCGCCACAAATCCCCATGTCGAAACCGCCGGTAACGTATGGCTACGACATACGGCCTCAGGTATTGCTCGATCTTGACCAGTTGCAACAGAAGTTCGTTCCTCTAGCCGAGGCCATACCGGCGGATAAATATACTTGGCGTTCGGAGGAAGGCGCCCGTTCCATCGCGGAGGTGTTTCTGCACATCACCGCAGCGAACTACAACATTCCTGAGCTGATCGGCGGCGAAGTTCCCGCGAAATACAAAGCAAAGGACTGGGAAAAGTCCACAACAGACAAGGCCACGATCGTCGCTGAACTCAAACAATCATTCGCGAATGCCATCGCGGTCGTCACCAAAGTTCCGACTTCCGACATCGCCGCACCGCTTCCGAAGCTCGGCCCCGATGCCAATAAAGGCGACGTTGAATACCTGCTCGTCACCCATGCACACGAACACCTCGGACAGTCCATCGCATATGCCCGCTCCGTCGGAGTCACGCCGCCCTGGACAGTAGCCGCCGAAGCCGCGGCAAAGAAGAAGGCCGCAGAGGGCAAACCAGAAGGCCAGAAGCCCGAGTAGGAGATCCCAGGGCGCCGGACGGCACGGGCTCAAGTGGTTCAGCCCTGTCGTTGGCTGCGTTATTTACTTGGGTGCGCCGCTCTGTCCGGCGACAACGAGTTGGCGGGCTTGATCGAGCCAATTCAGCACGACAGTAGGCTCGGAGGTAGCAGCGGCTGCGCCGCCGGGAAGCTCGAAAATCACAAAGTGCTGCCCGTCCGGCGCCACGTCGTAGGACGCGAATGGGGCGCGCATTTCCAGGCGGTTCGCGAAAACTGTCTGCGGCTTTCCGGCTTGAAACGAGTTCTTCTCTACCGAGTAAGGGACGCTAATCAGCGAGTTGCTATTGGTGTAGAACAACTCGTGCCCGGTCCCAGACCAACGCGGCTCGGTGCCGCCGCCCGTCGAGATCTGCCACTTGCCTCCCGCGCCTGCAAACGGCACAACATAAACCTGGGGTAGTCCGGATTCAACCGATGCATAAGCGACCCACCGTCCGTCAGCAGAAAACGACGGATAAAACGCGTTGCTACCGATGGCCGAAAATCGCTGCGGTTCCTGTGGCTTCCCGTTTGCGTCAAGGGTAAGGGTCCAGATTTCGCAGCAGCCCCCATTCTTATCCCCGAGCCGGGCGAAAAGAAGAACTTTGCCATCGGGCGACCAGGATGCCAGATAAGCAATCGGAAGCGATTTCGAAGTCAACGCTTCTTCCTCTCCAGTTCCATCGGCGCGTTTCCAGAAGATCGCTTGCCCCGAGCCCTGTCCGCCGCTCACAGGATGCCAGTAGGTAAGCCGCTGACCGTCGGGCGTCCAGATGGGAAAGTTGGCTGCCGCGGTTCCGCTGATCACCGCGGAAGTGGTCCCTCGCGCAAAGTCATGGACCCAGATGCTGCTCGCGCTCTGAAAGGCGAAGCGCTTTCCGTCCGGGGAAAAGCGAGGAGAGGCAGCGTCCTGCCTGTCACTCATCAGCACAGTGGCTGCG
>DATGGT010000136.1:0-1919 GCA_035308395.1 Terriglobales bacterium | reverse complement strand
ATTTCATGAATCAAACATGATAGCCGCCGAGCGAGACGTCT
Organism: Terriglobales bacterium; assembly: GCA_035308395.1. Classification (GTDB taxonomy): domain Bacteria; phylum Acidobacteriota; class Terriglobia; order Terriglobales; family Acidobacteriaceae; genus Acidiflorens. The sequence goes on along the minus strand of DATGGT010000136.1, from coordinate 1,878 downwards.
CGCAAGTCGCGGATTCGCCCCGAGTTCCAACCATCCCCGATTATTCATATCCGCAACAAAAAGCCTCGGCGGGGGTATTAGTTTGTAAGTACGGCAACGCGGGGATTTGTTGCCGCATCACAGAGCGGATGCTAGACTTTCCAAGTCCTGAGACAGCCGAGTCCCGAGACATCAACAGTCCTGAGACAGCCGATTTTGGAGGGCGTTTTTGCTTTGTAAAAACGGTCTAATATCTTCAGCGCGCGCGGAGCGTTCCGTTCACGGAAACGCCAAACATCCCAGAACTCCCTTTCGAATCCTCAGCTTAGGGTCATCCATGGCGCTGATTGCGGCGCTGCTGGTGGGATGCCCGAAGTCCAACTCAGACTTCCAGACCGGCAAGAAAGCCGAGGCAGTACAGGACTACGACACGGCTCTGGTGTACTACGAGCGAGCCCTGCGCGCAGACCCCACGAACGCGGAATACAAGCTCCGCGCCTCGCAGATGCGGTTCGAGGACGGTCAATTTCACATCCGGCAGGGTCGAGCGGCTGAACAAAAGGGCGACTTGCAGCGGGCGCTGACCGAGTTCGAAAAGGCGCAGGCCGTTGATCCTTCGAGTTCGGTTGCAGATCAGGAAGTAAAGCGAACGCTCGAGAAGATCGCGGCACAGAACGCAGCCGAAGCTCCCAAGGCGATGAACTATAACCCGCAGGACGACGGGATGCTTTCGGAACCCCCCGAACTCAAGCCCCTTTCCCGCGAACCAATCAATCTGAAAATGACGAACGATACGCGCGTGGTGTACGAGACGATCGCAAAGCTGGCGGGGCTCAGCGTGATATTCGATCCGGACTTTACATCGAGACGGATCACGGCCGAACTGCCGAACGTAACGCTCGAGCAGGCGCTCGATGCGGTAGCGCTGGAAAGCAAATCGTTCTGGAAGCCGATCACGCCAAGCGTGATTTTCGTGGCGCCCGACAATCCGCAGAAACGCAAAGATGTGGAAGATGAAGTGGTGAAAACGTTTTACGTTTCCAACACTTTGACGCCGCAGGATTTGACGGAAATCGTCACGGGACTTCGGCAACTGCTTGATCTGCGGCGCATCCAGCAGGTGAACTCGCAAAACGCGATCGTGATTCGCGACACGCCGGACAAACTGGTGCTGGCAGGCAAGATTATTCGCGATATCGATAAATCGAAGCCGGAAGTGCTGATTCACGTGCAGGTGATGTCGGCAAACATCTCCCGGTTGAGGGACCTGGGCATACTGCCGGGTCAGAGTGTTTCGCTCGCGTTTACCCCGCGAGCCTCCGTCCAGCCGAACAGCACGACGAGTACGACCAGCACCACGTCAACGACATCGACTACATCGACCACCTCGACGACGAGCACCGGCACGACGATTCCGCAGATCACGCTGAACAATTTGCAACATCTTTCGACGGCTGATTACAGCATCACACTCCCGGGCGCAACTGCGAACGCAATCGCAACGGACAGCAAGACAAAGATCATCCAAGACCCTGAGATCCGGATTACGGACGGCCAGAAGGCATCACTGAAAATCGGCCAGCGGGTTCCAGTGGCGACCGGCAGCTTCCAAGCGGGCGTAGGAGTGGGCGTAGGCGGCGGTGCAGGTGTTGTAAACCCACTGGTGAACACGCAGTTCCAGTATCTGGATGTGGGCGTGAACGTCGACGTGACACCGAGAGTGCATCCGGACAACGAAGTGAGCATGAAGCTAACCGTGGATATCTCCTCGATCGCTTCGTTCACCAATATTGGTGGCATCCAACAGCCGGTTATTTCGCAGAACAAAATCGAGCACGATGTTCGGCTGAAAGAGGGTGAGGTAAGCGTTCTGGGCGGTCTGATTCAGCACAGCGAGAC
>DATGGT010000135.1:0-131626 GCA_035308395.1 Terriglobales bacterium | reverse complement strand
GGGGGGGGGGGGGGGACATAACCCCATGGGTAATATCCCTACCGTTAACAGGCGAAATGAAATCGATATTCCGGCAAAATAAAAAACCCTCCCCACACATCTGAGAGGGTTTGCGAACTGGTTGGAGAAATTTTATGCCGCGGCGCGCACGACATTGCCTGCCTGAAAGCCTTTCGGGCCTTTGAGCAAGTCGAACTCTACCGTCTCGCCTTCATTCAGCGAGCGGTAACCGTTCTCCTGGATGGCCGAGAAATGCACGAACACATCCTCGCCGGTGGAGCGCTGGATGAATCCGTATCCCTTCGCTCCGTTGAACCACTTCACAGTACCCTTCTCTCTCACAAAAAACTCCTTTCACCTTATCGCTAAGATTGATTCTTCCGTCGCTTGTCCATCTGCCTCGGGACCCGGCGAGACATCCCCCTCGAAGGACGGTAAGAATTTGTTCAGGCGTTGCCGCGGGCTGAGGACAGCGCTCCAACAGAAACGGCTCCTCGATATTTCGCCGGAGCGTTGCTCGCGACAAAATACTGGGGAGCCGCTAAAACGTTGACGCGATATCGCACTGCTGACACAGAACGTCGATCTTTCCCACACACGCCAGCCGGGTCCGGCCAGCGAAGCACCAGATAATAGCAGGAAGTTTTCATATGGCAAGAGCGAAGTTGTTGAAACATCTAAGGAATGTGACCCGGACTCAATCTGACGCCGCAGCCGCGGACCCCTCGACGCCAACAACCCACAAGACGAACTCAACCACAACCCTGAAAGTGGCACGATTCGGCGACGATCCTACGACAATCCGAAGACAATCTGTAAGTATTTGATAATATTTGAGAAACCGTGTCTTCTATCGCTCCCATCAAAGCTTCAGACCAGCAAGGCGCAGCCGAACTTCGCCCAGCTCCACCGGATGGTGTCATCCGATCGACTCTGCGCTACATGCTGCGGACCGATGTCCACACATTTGCCTTTTCGGTGGCTGCCAACGCCATCCTGTCGTTCTTTCCTTTTCTGTTGTTGCTGATGACACTGATCCGCTACGTCTTTCGTTCCCAGGTGATGTACCGCGTGGTCGAAAATCTCCTGCGCGATTATCTGCCGACAGGACAGGAGTTCGTGATTCGGAACTTAAATGCGCTGGTGAGCGAGCACCATCGTGCCCAGGTATTTTCGTTGGTCATGCTCTTGATCACGTCGACGGGAATTTTTCTGCCGCTTGAAGTGGCCCTGAATCGTGTCTGGAGGTTCCGCAACAATCGTTCGTATCTCGGAAATCAGCTGATTGCGCTGGCTCTCGTATTCGCCTGTGGTTCGCTGGCGTTGCTCTCAGTAGGCCTGACCGCAGGCAACTTAGCGGTGGTCAAAAGCGCGATGCACGCCTACGGCGGATGGTATGTGGATCTGGTGGACTTCATCATGATGAAGACCTTTGCCATCATCGCCAGCATCGGGATATTTTTTCTGGTCTACTGGCTCTTGCCGAATGGCAAGGTTCCCGCGCGGGGAGTTTTGCCCGCCGCAGTGCTCATGGGATTGCTCTCGGAAGTGCTGAAGTACGCCTATTTCTTCGCCCTGCCGCGCCTGAACTTTGCGGAAGTATACGGCCCGTTCGCAATCTCAGTCAGCTTGATGTTCTGGGCGTTCTTGTCGGGAATGCTGCTGCTGACCGGCGCGCACTTGTCGGCGCGCCGACTCTCGATGGCCTGACCACATACACCCGACCCTTACTCCAGCATTTCTTATTGGACCGTTACGCCCACTTTGAGGGATTTGAGGCCCGGTGCCGAAACCGTGATGACTACCACGCCCGCATTCGGGCCGGTCGTGTAGTTCGCAGTGACGGTTCCGGTTGAATCGCTGACGATCGAAGTGGAGGAGAACGAGCCGCCCGCACCATTGTCGGTAAGGCTTACGGTGACTCCTGGAACGCCATAGCTGTGTGCGTCATAGACCTTGATCACCAGCGGTGCTCCGAGCGGCGTATTGGGCAGCGCGGTCTGATTATTTCCGGAAGCGATCGCCATGTGTGTCGGTGCGCCCACCGTGACGGTCTCGCTGAACGCGGCGCTGACGAACCCAACACTGGTGCAGGCGATGCTAACGGCACGAGGTTTGCCGGGAAGTTGGTAGGTATAGACGACGTGTCCGTTTACGTCCGTCGTCTGAGCCTCTTTCGGCGTGAACAGCCCGCCCGCACCTCCGTCTTCGCAAATTATCGACACTCCCGGAATGGGCTTCGTGGTGTAAGAGTCAGACGCGAGCACGGTTAACGGAACGGGCAAAACTACTTTCTCTGTTCCAGTTTGATTGTTGCCCGTCGCGGCGGCCAGAGTGGGCAGCAGGCCGTAGGCCTCGAGCGCCGAGGTTCCACCGACAAACACTTTGCCATTGGAGATGGTTGGGGTTACGAAGCGAACCACCGGAACCATCTTGTCGCGTGCCTTCAGGGCTTGCGTGCTGTCGTAGAACTCCTTAGCAAGGTTGGTGGGATCAAACGCGAACAGCGCAGGATTGGTATGCCGGATTGCCCAGAGAATGGCGCTGGTGTTTCCGTTGGATGTAATCGACGTCGAGGCTGGACCGGCGCCACCAAACGAAACCGAAGTTTGGGAGACGGGCTGCAAGGTCAAAAGTCCGTTCACCAACTGGAATTGCTTGATGAAGTCGAGATCCCCTGCCACATAGACGTTGCCGTTCCAATAAGAAGGCACGCCGGCGAGTTCGCCGATCACGGCACCGGGAATCGATTGGACCACAGTGTCGGTATTTGCATTGAACTGTCCAAGGCTATCGCGATTGACGAGATAGAGCGTGCCCTGTTTGCCTCCCGCGACTAGTTCATGTGAATAGAGGCCCGGTTGATCGGGCAGAATCAGTGCGCCTGATGAACCGAGATCCAAATCCTGTTGCGACAGTTGCAACTGGTTGTACGGTGTGAAGTAGTCCAACACGCCAAATGTATTTCCCGTCCATCCCATTTTTAGGACGCTGTCGCCGAAGTCGTTTCCCCCGACAGGGCCGTCATAAGTTCCGTTGGCCGTGACGACGTAAATGTTTCCGAACTCGTCGACAGCAGGACCACTCCCACCTTGCCAGATGGAAGCGCGGGTTCCGTCGGGCGTAACCAGAAAAGCGGATTCCTGCTGAAGAGTTTGCGAATTGTAGGCGAAGAACCACCCGTTGTAGGCGTACACGTCACAGCCATTGCCGCCAAATCCGATATAGAGCACGTTGTTCTGTAGCAGGAGTGCGGGACGTTGCATTTGATAGATAGGATTAAACGTTCCGGAGCCGTTGCTGGACGGCGCCGTGCCCGTGATAATCACCGGTCCGCCCAGGCGCTCGGTGCCGCTGGTGATATCCAGGGCATGAAGGCTGAAGTTGCGGGTCGTACCCGTTACCGTCTTGGCGACGATGTAAAGAGTAGTTTTGCCGGGATCGATCACCGCGGTGCCCATGGCCCCGATTTCGGTGTAGTGGGTGCTGGCGCAACCAAAGTCTGCGATTGGATCGGTCGTACCACCGTCGTCCAGGCTTACCGACCACAGCGGCGAGGCATTGTTGCCCAAAATGTTGTCAGCGTCGAAGGCATAGACGCTATTATGCTGCGTCGCCACGTAGACCACGTTGTGGGTATGGCCGTCGTTCATCAAGACATTGCTGGCATAGAGCGGTTGCCCCACAATGATGCCGTCCACGCTGTGCGCGAAGAGTTTTCCGAACGTGTTCTTGTTGACGTTGGACGGCGTCAAAATTGTCTCCGTCGAATTCAAGCCCGAACGGCTATTGTCGTTGTGCTGGGTCAAGACATCAGTTTGCCCCCAGGAAACAGATCGCCCCGGGCAGACAACGAAAAAGCAGAGCGCGAAGAACAGGATGGCGAGCGAAGTCTCTTGTAGACACGGCATGTGGCTGGTCTTTTGGCTGCTCATCTGACGATTCACGATTGCGATGTCCTGAATTTTCCCGGCTGGACGAATTTGGTCACACATCGGATTTCCTCACCACAACGAGATGGTCTTAACGGATAAACCTGGGTTCAAGCAATTCTTCAGAGGCACGCACACTGATTCAATACGGCATTGAAACGGCTTGCTTGTGCGACAGATTCGAGGGGGGAGGAGAACTATTACAACTGACGGTATTTTTCCATATTGGTCGCGGAACGGCAACCGCCAAATGGGTTTTCTTTTTCGGCCAGTTAGTAACCGCAAAAGGCGTTACCAACGTGGGGTGTGGCCACTACCCGTCACGTTGCTGTGCAAGGTTTTTACCCGTTTTCCAACGCGTCGCCGATCGAGGAAATGTCTTTTCGATGAAGCCAAAAATGCGGATGGGGTCGACCCGAAAGATTGGCTCAGCCATGCTGCGCGGGTCCATTTTGTACTTCTTCTTATAAGCGACTGCAATGTGTTCCAGTGCGGTCCGGTCCCGAACCTCGGTCGCCAGGCCCTCCACAATGACTGCTTCCTCGACATCGTCGTTGGCAATCGTGCAGGCGGAGTTAGCGGCGAGGTTTTGCCCTTTGCGCGACGCGCGGCCGGTCGAGAAGCAGAAAGCGTCGTCAACCCACACTCCCCAGACCGGCATGACATGCGGGCGTCCTTGGCTCGCGTGAATCGTCGCCAGCCAAAACGTGCGGCACACTTTCATCTTTTTACTGACCCAGGTCCACGGGAGCAGGCCTTTGCCTTCCTTGGCCCCGACAATGCCGTAACCAGGAGCGAAAGGTCGGTCGGCTAGAGGTTGAGATCTTACGCGCTTCTTACGGCTCGGAGGCTTTCCCGCCATACAAGAATCTCCTCGCTACTTCTTCAACTCCTGGACGGCACGATAGGCCTGGTCGATGGCGCAGTCCGTGTAGGCGTACGCGTCGGCGTCAGAATTGGCGATGGCGATCCGGCCGAACGGCTTTCGCGCCTCCTGGCATGGCGTCTCGCCGCCATCCAGCCAGAACGGATCGAACAACGAATTGTATTCGTAGGCGTATCCATGCGGCCATCGGTTCACGGTGATGCCCAGGATGTCCTTTGCAGGGTCGAAGCCGCCGGGCCCGAGCATGCGCGCCAGTTGCTCGCGAATGTTGCGCTCGTAAGTTTCGAAGGTTGTCGAGTAGAGCTGGATCCGTCCGAATTTGTGCTGCTCGCGTGCCGGCCGTCCCGGTTTGCATGCCGCCTTCATCATGTGAACAACGATCGGTTCGTCGGGCTTCTTCGTGCATTCGTAGGATCCGATCGACACCGGCAAGTCGAGGTTGGTGGAAGTGAAATACATTCCCGGAGCGGCGATCGAATTTGCGCCCAGCTTCTGAAACGAAGTCCAGTTGCGCAGCAGAACGTTGGTATAGAGGAGTGGCACCTTCTGCGCCGACGCCAGAGCTTCCTTTTGAGCGTCCGGCAATTCCTCAGCGATGTACGGAATGACCACGTGCCAGCAGGCGAGGATGCAGTTCGCGGCACGCACGGTCTTGAGCTTATTGTCCTCAAAGTAGGAAATTTCGACTTCTTTCGCTGCGGCTGGATCACCGTTGTGCTTCACCCTGACCACGGTGCTATTGAGCCGGATGCGAACGCCGGACGACGGGTTATCGAGCTTGGAATAGTCGGCCCTCGCTGTGACCACGTCGCTCGCAGAATTTCCCGGAATCGCGCCCGGAATTAATTTGCGCACCAGCAAGCGTGCGATCGACGCGTTGCCGTCCGGAAAATGGAAGAAGTATTTCTCGGCTTCTTCGTTCGGAATCGCGTCGCGATTCATGCCCTTGCCGGGAGCGGGATCAAGTCGCAGGCCGTCGAATCCCCAGTAGTCCATCCCCCACGCGTCTTGCGCCGACACGGCGTCGATGCCGACCCCGAAATAGGGATGAGGCAAAGTTTGAAGGAGTTTCACAATTTCGTTACTCACTCCGACAGTTTCCGTCAGGTACTTGGCATAACTCACGCGGGCAAGGCGGGCTTTTTTCTCGGTGGAAGACAGGGCGGGAAAATGATCCTTGTCGTCTTTCAAAAGGCGTTGCAGGTCTTCTTTTGCTTTGGCGGAAATGGGGGCCTTGGCGAGAAACCCCTGCAGCGCAGTCGCGGTCAATGCCTCTTTCTCTTTGTCCCCGGTTTCGTCGCTGTTGCTGATGTGCAGAGGGTTGGGGACCAATTGATCCTGGCCAAAAGTCTCCTTGTCGCAGAAAAGATGTGGCGTCAGCCCCAGGGAACGATAGAGGTTCTTGTCGACGACCTGGGGATATGAAGACACATCGATGCCCAGCTCTTCGATCACTCCCTTGGCAACTGCGCTGTAGGGAGCAGGACTCTCGATAGAGAAGGTTCCGCCGTAGCCCAGGATCGTCCGGCTGCCACTTTGAAATTCATTGCGCTTGGCGTGCCCTCCGAAGTCATCGTGGTTTTCGAGGATCAGAACCCGCGCCTTGTCGCCGGCGGCCTTACGAAAAAAATGTGCGGCCGCCAGTCCGCTGATGCCTCCGCCGACGATGACCAGATCATACGATTCGCCGGTGTCGATAGGCTTCGGAGCTTCGTCCCAGAAAGCCCCGTCGCGGAGTTTGTGCATGGTTTCAAAGGCGCCGACGTGACTTCCTCGAAGGCCGGTTTTCGCGGGAGGATAGTATCCGGGGACATCCTGAGGCCCCAAATCGGTTGCCGCGGCGGCCCACATTTCCCTGGGAATGACGATCGGCAGAGCAGCGGCTCCAGCCGCCAGCGCCACTCCGTTGAGAAAATCGCGGCGCGTGATTTTGGCGCCCATTCCCAGCACTTGATCGTTTTTTCGGTGGATAGGTTTCTTGTCGACTCTAGGGGAGAGAAATTCGTCTGACACAGGGGCCTCTGGCGAGGCAGTGTATCACTCCACCGGCCTTACTGACCCTTCTCGCCGTCGCGGACCGTGGCCGGCTCAAGTCTGGGCGGGGCGGTCGTTTTGAGGACGTCTTCCCAGAAAGCGGTATTCGGATCGACTGCTGAAACTCCGATTTGCCCCGCCGACGGAGTACCCTCTTCTCCGACCCATGCCACGTGGAACTGCTCTTTCTTGTGCAAGCGTGCCAGCGAGACTATGTCGCCCTGATTGAGCGCACCGTGGATGCGATCAAGGAGCGCGCCGCGACGGCTGACGTTGATCGTGATGACTCTTTGATCGAGAGGTCGTCCGCGCACGTCGGTTCCGCTGAGCAGCACTGGCAGGGCAATGTCGATTCGTGGATCGCGCCGGTTACCAAGACGCTGTGCTTGCAGATCGCTGAAGAATTGCTCAGCGGTCATTGTTGGCCCCGAGCGAACCAATTCCAGAAGCGCATCGGGAGGGCCATCCTGCGTTGTCTGGGTTGGAGGACTTGGCTTGGCCTGGAGACCCTCTTTACGGCCGACGAAAATCTTTGGTGCCTCGCGATTGCTCGACAGGCGGCCGACCAGTTCCTGGACGCGTGTGCTCAATTCGTCGGGGTTGGCGCCGGTAAATTCGACTCCCATTCCTACATTCGGGTGCGACACCCGCACCACGCCATCTAATACGCATTCGGCGTTCAAAAAACGAATACTCAGCACCACAGGAGTGCCGACTTGGAAAGGCGTTCCGGTCTCGAGATAACACGCCCCCGCGCTGATGTCGGTGAGTCGCCAGCGTCCCGGCCGAACAGGCTTGGCATCCGCCATCGCGTTCTTGGTTGCCGGGCTTGGTTCTGGCGCGGCGGGAGCGTTCTCTTCAATCTTCCAATCCGCGGGTGCATATTCGATTCCCCAGAAGTTGCCGGGAGCATCAAGCTCAAGGCCAATCAGCCAGGTTTCGGGATCGCCACCCAGGGGAACAACTTCGGCGACGCGCGCGGTCGTATGCCGTTTTGCGGACACGATTTCCAGGCGCACCCGAACCCCATGAGCGATGGAACGAGGAACGATGAGGCCGCAACCGTGAGCGTTGACGAGAGTGGTGTTGCAGCGTTCGGAAAACGGCGAAGCGGGGTCGAGGCTCGTCACCAGCACCGGCACTTCGAGCGGTAGCCGGGTGCTGCGCCGAATCGCCTGCTGATTTTTTTCCGAAGCGTCCATAAAGTAAGCGGGCGGAAATTGCTTCCGCCCGGCAACACGAATCGCCAAGCGACGCCGGGGCTCCGGCCACACTTGTCCCTCGTTCTATATCTATCGACTATGCTAGATCACAACAGAACGTCGAGGCACGCAATTTCGCCGCTGATGTTGCCAGTTCGACACTAGCTGGGACGGTGAGGGTCTGGCCGCACCGTCCGCGAGTTGCTAAGAGATCTTGATCGTCGTGTCCGCCGCTGGCGCTGGCATGGTGAGCTTGTGACTTCCATCGCAGAAAGGCTTGTTGGCGGAAGCTCCGCAGCGGCAGAGAGAAAAAGCGGGCTTACCGGTCAAGTCGTATTTTTTGCCTTCAGCGTCAACAATTTCGACCAGGCCGTTTGGATCTTCCACGCGCAAAGGACCGTTATTGCGCACCGTAATCGTGACTTGCGCCATGCAACCTCCAGGGAGAATGAGTAGCTTTCAAAGTATCGTAGCTGAACAGAAGTTGCCAGTCGTCGGTTTCCGATCGATGCCCGATTCTAGCGCCAGCGATCGACCAATTCCCACCAGATCATCTTTATCCACTCGTCAAAGGTGGTCTTCGCCCACTCGCGATTGGTCCACCACTTTTCTCCGTATTCCCACGAGTTGTAGGCGGCGGCGACGCTGAACTGGTATTCCGGCAAGCGATGGTGAAGGATCATCAAAGCGCGGCGCGTGTGAAACTCGGACGTCACAATCAAAACGCTATGCACGCCCAAGGGCCGCAGGCAACGAGCGATGTCGTCGGACTCGGTGGTCGTGGAAAACCCCAGAATCGGGCAAACCGAAACTTGTTTGGCTTCAGGAAGGCTGCTCGCATAGTGCTGCGCGATATCGATCAGTTTTTGATCGTAGACCTGATTTCGGCCTTCGGCATCCAGAAATACACGAGGCGCCATACCTTGGCGTAGCAGTTCGAGAGCGCGCGCAGGACGCGCCTGGGTTTCGCCTGCCAGCACCACGATGGCGTCGGACTTCACAGGTTGGTCAACGACCAGGATGCGAGCCGCCTGGCTCGCGAACACAAACAGCACTATCAGCAGAACAATGAATATTCGAATGAGTCGCATTTCTTCCCGTCTTTATTCTTGTCGTCGATTTCTTCTTGAATGTTACTAAGGAAGTCACGGGAAACGCGAATTCGATTACTTTGGTAATCAGGATCGCCCGCCGCGCTGTAACAATCGCGTGAAAATCATTGCCACGGCGCAGGTTCCGGAGGCCGCGCGCGATTTCCGATGCTAAAATTAGCTCTGCTACTATGAATACTCAACTCACCTCTTCGTCCCTCATCACTGATCTAAAAAGCCGCATCGATGCCCGCAAGGCTCGCGTAGGAATCATCGGGCTCGGCTATGTTGGGCTGCCCCTGGCGCTTCTTTACAGCGAGCAGAAGTTCCCAGTCACCGGATTCGATATCGACCAGCGAAAAATCGAAACGCTCGCCAACGGCGGAACCTACATCTTCCGTATCACGCCCGAAGAAATCGCCGCAGCCAAGGCGAACGGCTTCAAGGCGACGGCCGATTATTCACAGATCACGGCGATGGACGCCATTATCATCTGCGTCCCCACGCCGCTGAACGAATATCACGAGCCCGATCTGAGCTATATCACGAACACCGCCCACGCGGTCGCGCCCTACCTTCGCGCCGGACAAATCGTCATTCTTGAGAGCACGACCTATCCCGGTACTACCGAAGAAGTTCTGATTCCGATTCTTGAAAACGAAAACAAAGCTGGCCTGAAGGCCTCTCGTAAAGGCGCTGCAGGCGACAACGAGATCTGGATCGCTTTCTCGCCGGAACGCGAGGATCCAGGCAACACGCAGGTCGCGCGTCACGATATTCCGAAAGTGATTGGCGGGCTCGATCCGCAAGCCAGCGAAATAGCTGCGGCGCTCTATGGTTCCATCTTCCGCCGCACAGTTCCGGTCTCGTCACCTGCCGCCGCGGAGATGACGAAGTTGCTCGAGAACATTTATCGCTGCGTCAACATCGCGCTGGTCAACGAACTCAAGATGCTTTGTCTGCGCATGGACCTCAATATCTGGGAAATCATCGATGCGGCCGCGACCAAGCCTTTCGGCTTCCATCCGTTTTATCCCGGACCAGGTCTCGGCGGCCACTGCATTCCCGTCGACCCGTTTTATCTGTCCTGGAAGGCGAAGGAATTCGACTTTCACACCCGCTTCATCGAACTGGCCGGCGAGATCAACGTCGCCATGCCTTACAACGTGATCGCCTCCACAATTTCCGCGCTCAATCGTCAGAAGAAGGCGATCAATGGATCGAAGATTCTGATTCTCGGCGTCGCCTACAAGAAAGACATCGACGATCTGCGTGAATCGCCTGCGCTCACCATCATCGAACTGTTGCAGAAAGAGGGAGCTATGGTCAGCTACAACGACCCCTATTTCCCGTTCGTGGGGCGTGGACGAAAATACGATCTGCAGATGAAGTGCTCCCCGCTCGACAATCTTGGCCAGTACGATTGCGTGCTTATCGTCACCGATCACACGGACTACGACTACAAGAAGATCGTCCAGGAAGCGAAGCTCGTAGTCGATTCGCGAAACGCAACGCGTGGAATCAAGAGCGACAAGATCGTTCACTGCTGAGAGTTTTCAGCGATCGGTTCCGAACGGCATCCATCTTCTCAGGCGGCATGTCTCGCATGCCGCCTTGGTTTTTGTTGCGGGTAGCGCTGGTCATACAACGGCGAGCCTGTGCTAGTATGTCGCGTTGAGCGGTGCAAACGCGCCCATAGCGCGTTCGCTCCCTTATGGTGTGCCAATGAAAGATACCCTTGGAATTTTGCTCGCCGGAGGCGCAGGCGAGCGCCTCTATCCGCTCACTCGCGACCGTGCTAAACCGGCGGTGACCTTCGGTGGAATCTATCGCATCATCGACATCACCCTGTCCAACTGCGTCAATTCCGGCCTGCGGCGGGTTTACATTCTTACGCAATACAAGGCGCTGTCGCTGAATCGCCAGATTCGCGAAGGCTGGAATATTTTTGGCCGCGAGATCGGTGAGTTCATCGAAATTCTGCCGCCCATGAAGCGGGTCAGCGAAAACTGGTATATGGGAACCGCTGATGCGGTCTACCAGAATATTTATTCCATCGGGTCAGAGCAGCCGAAGTATGTGATCATTCTCTCTGGCGACCACATCTACAAAATGAATTACGGGCGCATGCTGCAGCAGCATGTGGACGCTGGCGCCGACGTAACCGTCGCGACCCTGACTACCGACCCCGCCGAATCTCGCCATTTCGGAGTGGTCAATATGGATAACGACCACCGCATCACCGGCTTCCTGGAGAAGCCGCAGCACACCGAACTGCGCTCGCCCTACGATCCGACGAAGATCTCGGCATCGATGGGAATCTATATTTTCAATACCGACGTACTGATTCCCGTGCTGCTCAAAGATGCGGAGGACCCGAACTCCAGCCACGATTTCGGCAAGAATATTCTGCCCAAAATGCTCGAGAACTATCGCGTGTTTTCCTTTAATTTTGTCGACGAAAACAAGAAAGAGGCGCTCTACTGGCGCGACGTGGGGACGCTCGAGGCCTATTACGAAGCCAACATGGACCTGGTTTCCGTTTCGCCAGTGTTCAACCTCTACGATGACGCGTGGCCGATTCGCACCCATCAGCGCCAATACCCGCCGGCGAAATTCGTGTTCGCCGAGAGCGGCCGCACTGGCCGCGCCGTCGATTCCCTGGTTTCTTCAGGCTGCATTATTTCCGGAGGATCGGTCCAGAACAGCGTCCTGTCGCCAGATGTGCGCGTCAACTCCTACACCGAAATCGACAGCAGCATTCTGTTTTCGCACGTGAATATCGGCCGCAGTTGCCGAATTCGGAAAGCGATCATCGACCGCAATGTCCATATCCCGGAAGGAACGAGCATCGGCTACGATCTCGACGCCGACCGTGAGCAGTACTTCGTCACTGAAAGCGGGATCACAATCGTGACGCGAGATTATTCGTTGTTTGAAAATCCAGTGGCCGTCGATTATTTTACGAGCGAGTAGGGAAGTGGTGTCAGGTCTCGAGTGTTAGGTCTCAGCAAAACCGAAGCAGCCCCTGAGATTTTCCTGACACCTGACACCTAAGACCTGCGACCTGCTCCTGTAAACTTCTCTACGCATGTCTCTCAGCCTTCGCCGTCTCTTCGGAAACAAGGAAAAACAGGAACGCCGCATCCTGCGCCAGATTGAGCGCTCCGGCGATCAGCTCCAGCCTGAATATCATCGGCCCACGCCGGAATGTCCGCATCCCGAGCGCTGGCGCATGTTCGATTCGATGACAGCCGAGGCCGAGGTGCTGGAGTTTCTTCGCACCCTCGTAACCACTATAAAGCCTGAGCTGGTTGTCGAGACCGGCACTTTCAGCGGCATCAGCACGCTGTGGATCGCCGAAGGATTGAAAGCAAATGGACGCGGGCGCATTGTCAGCTGCGAGTTCGATTCCGCGATCTATGAGAACGCCAGAGCGCGGATCGCGGATTCGGGACTTGGCGATTGGATTGAATTGCGCAACGAATCGAGCCTTGAGATGAAAGTCGACGGCACGATCGATCTTTTTTTCAGCGACAGCGACATGCCAATCCGCGAACAGGAGATTCGCCGTTTCCTACCGCAGATCAACCCATATGGTGTGATTCTGATGCACGATGCCAGTTCGCATTTAAAGGTCGTGAGGGATGCCGCGATAAAGTTGGAACGGGATGGCCTGATTTCTGTGGTGCTGCTGCCGACGCCGCGAGGGTTGGTGCTGGCGCAGAAGCGGGAGGGGAGAAAGTAGCTACGCCGGCGGACGGCCCAGTTCCCAAGCCTTAGCGTATTTCCATGAAACGTAGACAGCGTGATACAGGTGCAAGAGAAGCCCTTCGCGGCCGTCGAGAAATCCCAGGCGAAGGAAATAGTTGTAGAAACAAGTCGCCGCAGGTCGCAGCACGATATTGAAGATGCTGAATCGGCTGCGCCCCTTTGCGACGAGCATTTCCGCGCCCAGCGATGAATAGCGGTTCATGTGGTCAATGTAGTCGGCGAGGGTGGGGTAGGAGTGGTGCAGGAGTGAATTCTTGAGCTCTTCCGAAATTCCTGCGGCCAGTACGGCATCTTCATGAACTAGACGCGCTTCGAAGAGCGCGGCGCCCTTTTGAAAGAGACGCAGCTTAGGATCGGGCCAGAAGCCGCCATGTTTTATCCAGCGACCGAGGAAGAAGTTTTTGCGAGGGATCCGAAATCCAACGGGGAAAGAGGTTTCGCCCCGTGTCTCAGCCTCCTCGACAGCCATCACCTTCTCTACAACTTCAAGAGAGTCTCGGTCTATCGAGTCAGCGCCGAAATGCCCGTGCATGACCGCGTAAATCTCACCCGCTAGTCCTGGTTCGACCTCCTCATCCGCATCCAGACTCAGAATCCAATCCCCCTCCGCCTTTTCGATGGCGGAGTTCTTCTGCGCCGCGTACCCCTTCCATTCCTCGATGAAGACTTTCGCTCCAAACGATTTTGCGATCTCGACGGTCCTGTCTTTTGATCCGGAATCGACGACGATGACTTCACCTTTCCCGTCGGCGACCAAAGGCTTCACGCTGGCAAGCGTACGGCCAATGTTGGCCTCTTCGTTATGAGCGATGATGACTACGGAAAGGAGCACGAAGAGAGAATACGCGACTGGCGCCTGGCGGCAAAAATAAACATAAAGAAAAACGCGGGCGAGCCGCCCCTATGCCGCTCCTACGATAAAAGAACGTGCATCGGTCGGACCGCCCGAGATTGCTTAGTTCTTCCTGCTATTGCTTTGGCGCGGATGCCGGCATTTGATCGGCGGGCCGCGGCGCGATGTGCGGGATGCTGGGCGCGTGCGTTACTTCTCCACGCTCGGCTTCAGCGATCTGAATGCCCGCGTGATCGAGCAGCAGTCCGACGGCCCGATCCAGTTCCACTTCGGCTTTCTCGTACAAAGCCTTCGCGGAAACAAGCGTCGATTCGGACTGGGTCAGAGCGGCCTCGTTCTGCAGCACCAGCGTCGTTGTCGATGCGCCGAGCGCATACTTCTTTTGCTCGGAGTCCAGCGACTGCCGCGCCAAATCGACAGCAGCTTGAGCTGATGCGACGCTGGCCCGGTTCTGCTGCACACCAAACTGCGCGTTGCGGACCTCGATGCGCACCTGGTTTTCGATCTGCTGGATGCGCAGTTGAGCCTGACGATATTCAAACTCCGAGCGTACCTGTGTAGCCTGGGCGGCGCGATTGCGGAGCGGAATGTTGACCGTTATTCCTGCACCTTTGTCCGGCGCGGTCGAATTAACGAGTTGGTTCAAAGTGCCGCCGTAACCGACCGTGCTGGCCGGAGTGTTGTTAGGGGTACAACCGAACAGATTTCCATTGTTACCGCAGAGATTGGACGGGTTTTGCACACCTCCGAGGCCTTGTCCGCCGTAGTAGGCGTAGAGGTCCACCGTGGGTAACAAGGCATTTCTGATCGCCTTATTGCTGATGTCGGTGTTGGTCAGGTTAATGCGCGCCAGGGAAAGCTCGGTGCGATGAGCGAGTGCATCGTTCACTAGATCCTGCGTGGGGGCCACGACTTCCTGTGCTGGCAGCTCCATGGTCGAAGTAGGGATTACTTCGGCATCGGCGAGCACCGGATCTACGAGGGTGCGGCTGAGAGCATTCTTCATCAGCAGTTGTTCGAGCTGAAGATTGGTCTCCGCAACGGTCAAAGTTTGCTGGTTGGTGGCCACAGTGCTCTGCGCCCGGACTACTTCGATCGGCGCCAGGGTTCCGATTTCGACCTGTTTCTGGTTATCGGAAAGAGTCTTCTGTGCGAAGGCTAGTTGCTCTTTCTGAACGCGCACATTCTCGTAGGCGTACACAAGATCCCAGTACATGTTTTCGATCTGGTCCACTGTGGTGATGATCTGCAAGCGAAACGCCACGTCGGAAATCTCGCGGTTGTTCTTTGCAATTTGAATAAAACGAGTGTTCGGTGCGAATCCGAAGCCCTGCAACAAATGCTGGGTCAGCTTGAAATTGAAGCTTGAATTGAGCTGGGGGCTCAACGGAGTGAACGGCGCATCCGCAATTGTTTGACGAGTGTTATTAAACCCGACCGACATATTCGTGCCCCAGGCAAACCCTTGCTGGTACAAGAAGTTTCCTGTGGTGGTGTTTGCTGGGGAGGCCGGACTGAAAGTGCTGGACGGGAGGATGCTGTTGTGATCGATCGAGAGCGTGCCCGTGAGAACGGGATCGAAGTCGCCGATGGCCGGCCCACTGCCGAGGGTCGATACGACCAGACCTCCGGTGCCGGTGCCGGCGCCGCCAGCGGCAACCGAGGTTCCGCCCTGGCCAGACCCAACTTGCGCTCCGAGTCCGCCAACGCCGCCGCCGGGAGTATTTTGCACCACGCCACTGTTTACGCCGAGAATGGAGGATCCGGCTTTGGCGCGCCATACGTCGGTGTCCGCAATATTCAGGTTGTAGCGGGCGATTGCGATGTCGAGGTTGTTTTCGAGCGCCAGGGCCACCGCGTCGTTCATCGAAATGTAAATCTTGCCGTCATGCATCAGGTCGTCGATGCGCGGGGTGTTGGCGAGGTTCGGAGGCGCGACGTGACGCGCAGTGTAGGGTGCGATCAGGTTCGGAAAGGCCGACTGCGGCTTCGAATATTCCTTCACGTCAAAGGGCTGCGACTTTGACGGCATCTGCCTTTGCGGCTGGGCGTTTCCAGTCTGGGCATTTCCAGTCTGTACCTGCGCCGAGGGCGCGGTGGGCACTGACGAGGACGACGAGTCCTGCGCCCACCCGGCTGGCACCATGGTGGCGGCGAGAAAAAGGGCGGCGGCCCGCTGAAACGCAGTCGACACTGTAGAACGTTGCATTCGTATCCTCTCCATGTTTCGAACACATGTTTCGAATAAAAGCTCAAACCGAAGGTCCCACGGACACACCGGCCCGCGCTTTTAACCCGTTACCGACTAGTTGCTTGTACGCAGAAGGGCAGGCAAGAGTTCCTGGCAATCTCTTCCTTGTAGGCTTTTCCGGGCATCTTTTGTCTCTTAGTCACGAGGAAAAGCAGTCGATTACATTCCGTTTCAGTGAAATGTGTCTAAGTGAAATAGTATAGCTGACGCGCCACCGCGGCCCGTGCCCCGGCGGCGGTAAATCTTTGTAAAAGATAACGATGATCCTCGAGCGCCTCTGGACTCGAAATAAATGCTGAACTTGAAATAAACGTGCGCAATCTCAGACTGATCCTCTCGTATGACGGCGCCGACTTTGCCGGTTGGCAGGTGCAGCCCGGCCGGACCACTGTGCAGGGCGCGCTGGCCTCAGCCATTGGACGCTTGAGCGGCGAAAACGTACTGCCCCAGGGGTCGGGACGCACCGACGCGGGGGTGCATGCACTGGCCCAGGTGGTGAGTTTCGCGACCGCTTCGGCGATCCCAGTCGAGAACTGGATGCGCGCCCTCAACGACATATTGCCGCCCTCGATCCGTGTGCTCGAGGTGACGGAGGCGGATCCCGAATTTCACGCGCGCAAGTCGGCGCGCGCCAAGACCTATCGCTATCGCATCCATCGCGGGGCTGTCTGTCCGCCGTTTTTGGCGAGATATGTCTGGCACTATCCTTATCTGCTCGATGACACGCTGATGATCGCGGCTGCTGACGTGGTCGTCGGAGAACATGATTTCACCTCGTTCGCCGCGGTCGATCCCGAGCGACTGGAGCGGATGGCGGCGGAGAATGGTGATCGAGTTGTCAGCAATGTCCGAACTATCTTTTCTTCCACATGGACGCGCGATGGCGACGAATTCATCTATACCGTTCGCGGCAGCGGATTCCTGCATCACATGGTGCGCAATTTGGTGGGGACGTTCCTGCTGGTGGGGAAGGGAACGGTTAGTCGGGACGATGTGCGGCGCATCCTCGAGGCCCGCAAGCGGACCGCGGCGGGGCCGACTGGGCCGGCTGCCGGGCTGTACCTGGTGGGAGTGGAATACTAACCCGAGATAGTTTGTCATCCCGAGCGAAGCGAGGGATCTGCATTTCCCCGCGGACTGCCCAACCTTCGCTGCCGATTCAAGTCAAATAACTGTCTCTGGCGTGACCGCTCGGTCGCGGGTACACTTCTCCGCAGATGGCTCCCAGTGCCGAATTCGTGATGTCGCGGATTGTATCCGTGAACCCAGCCACGGGCGAAGTTCTCGGCGAACTCGACAGCGCGGGGCCCACGGAGGTGCGCGCCGCCGTCGCCCGCGCTCGTGTCGCACAGCCGGAGTGGAATGCCTGGGGCGTCCGCAACCGGATTGAAGTGATCCGTCGCTTTCAACAGATTCTTCTCTCCCAAAAGACCGACATCGTGCGGCGCATCACGCAGGAATCCGGCAAACCTCAGGTCGAGGCGCTGCTCACGGAAGTTCTGGTGGTCCTCGATGCGGCGAGATTTCTGATCGATAACGCGTTTGCCCTCTTGCGCGACGAAAAATTGCCTCACGCAAACCTCGCGCTCAAGACGAAATCAGGGCGAATTCTTCGCGAGCCCTACGGCGTGATCGGCATCATTTCGCCATGGAACTACCCGTTTTCGATCCCGGCAATCGAAGCCATGTCGGCGCTGGTGGCCGGAAATGCTGTCGTGCTCAAGCCTTCTGAACTGACGCCGCTGGTTGCGATAGAACTCCAACGAATGCTGCGCGAGGCCGGAGTTCCCACCGACGTTTTTCAAGTGCTGGTGGGCGAAGCGGAGACGGGCGCGGCCCTGGTGACAAGCGAAATCGGTAAACTCGTCTTCACGGGTAGTGTGGCAACAGGCAAGAGAATCGCGCAGATCGCCGCTGAGCGGTTGCTCCCGGTCGTGCTCGAACTCGGGGGCAAAGATCCGATGCTGGTGCTGGAAGACGCGGATATCGATGTCGCGTCGAGTGGCGCGGTTTGGGGCGCCTTCGTGAACGCCGGCCAGACGTGCCTTTCGGTCGAGCGCTGCTATGTGCACCAGAGTTTGTATCCCGCGTTTCTCGAGGCCTGCTGCGAGAAAGCACGCAAGCTGCGCGTCGGCAAAGGTACAGACCCAGCCACCGAGATCGGGCCGATGATCCACGAACGCCAGGTGCGGATCGTGGAGGCGCAGGTTGAAGATGCGCGCCTGCGGGGCGCACGCGTGCTCACCGGAGGCCAGCGTTTGCGCGAACTTGGCCCAACCTTCTACGCGCCCACGGTTCTCGCCGACGTCGATCATGAGATGCGCGTGATGCGGGAAGAGACGTTTGGTCCGGTGCTGCCGATTGCGTCTTTTTGCGATGATGTCGAGGCAGTGCGATTAGCCAACGACTCTGATTTCGGACTCGCCGCGAGCGTTTGGACGCGCGATCGCGGCCGCGGAGAGCGTCTGGCACGCCAGATCAACGCCGGTACAGTGATGGTCAATGATGCTGTTTCGTGTTTCAGCGTCAGCGAGGCTCCGCATGGAGGCGTGAAGGCCAGTGGAATCGGCAGCACGCACGGACGCTGGGGTCTGGAAGAAATGGTGCGTGTGAAATATCTCGACAGCGACCTGCTTCCTCGCATGAAGAAAATCTGGTGGTTTGGATACGGCGAGAATTTTAACGCAGAGATGGAAAGCTTCCTTGACCTCCTATTTGCCCCGTCGCTGCGCGAGAAAGTGAAAGCGGGTGTCCGCTCCGCCGGAGCTTTGTGGAGGAAAAAACTATAGCGTGCTGGCGCTCAAATATCGGCGAACTCCGGTCGATAGCCCTTCCAAATCCCCGTCGCCGGTGCGATCAGTCGCACAGGGGCATCTTCAGCGTGTTTGGCGGTTCGAACCCACTCCCACGCTTGGCCGATTTCGGACGATTCGAAGTAGCGAGTCTCCGATTGCAGCACGGCAGCGCCAGCGGTAACGATCGCCACAACTTCCTCCCAGCGACTGGCTCCTACGACCGCCATGCGCGCGATATGGTTGGTGTGGCGCTGGAGAAATCGCATGTCTTCCCAGCGCGCGGCCCATTCCGCTCCCTGCATGTCGGTGAGGTCCGCGAGAATTCCGATTGGATGCTTCCTGTGTTCTGCGATGAAGAATTCAAGCTGTTGCTCGAATTCCTTGAGTTCGCCGGCGGACAGCTTTCCTACGATCTTGAAACCGAATGCAACTCCACCACTCTCTTTCAGTTTTCCAATCACAATCTCACCTTTTTCGTTCCGCTTTATAATGCTCCCCGAAGGCGAAAATTGCCAATTATGGAGTTGAGGATTCGACCATGACCGACGCGCGCACATTGCTACGCCACACCGTTGCCACGCTCGCTTACCGCGGAGGCAAAGCCGTTCGCGGTGCCGGGCCGAACTTTTCCGTCTACGGCTCACCTGACGCTACGCGCACGCCGGCCAAGATTCTGGCGCACATTGGCGATCTGATGGATTGGGCGCTTGCCATGTCCGAAGGGCGTCGCGATTGGTCCGATTCGCTCCCGTTGCCGTGGGACGAGGAGCGCGCGCGTTTCTTCACCGCGCTGAAAAAATTTGACGATTACCTCGCTTCGGGAAAGCCACTTGCGGTTTCCGAAGAGAAATTATTTCAAGGCCCCATCGCCGACGCGCTTACCCATGTCGGACAAATTGCGATGCTGCGGCGAATGGCGGGTGTCCCTATCAAAGGCGAGAATTATTTTGCCGCTGAAATTGTGGTTGGCCGCGTCGGCGACGACCAGTCGTCCCCTCGCAGAGAATTTTAGCCTGCCTTCACAATCTCACGCACGGCGCGATGGGCCTGATCGATCGCGGTGTTCGTGTAAGCGTGCCCGTCGGCATCGGAGTTCGCAATCTTGATTCTCCCGAAGGGTTGGCGTCCGATCACACACGGACGCTCGGAGACCGGCCGGTCCAGCGGCTCGAACAAATCGTTGTATTCGTAGGCATAGCCGTGCGGCCAGCGATTGACCGTGATGGCCTGGATGTCGCGCGCTGGATCGAAACCTCCGGGAGACAGGGCGCGTCCGAGTTGATCGCGTACATGGCGTTCGAACGTCTCGAATTTCGTGCCCAGCAGTTCGCCTCTTCCTGCGCGGTATTGATCCTTGTTATTCAGGCCCGGACGGCACGGCGTCCGCAATAAATGCAGAAGGCAGGAATCGTCTGGTGAACTCGGATAACGGTATTCCCCCATGGATACAGGGAAATCGAGCGTGATGTGGCTGAAATAGGATCCCGGCGCATAAATGCTGCTCACGCCGAGTTTCTGAAACGCTCTCCAGTTGGCGATCTGCACGTTCGTGTACACAAGAGGCAGCTTCACGTCGTAGGCGAGCGCCTCTTTCTGCGTGTCAGACATCTCCGGACACAAATAAGGAATGATCATGTTGTAGCAAGCGAGGATGCAATTCGCCGCGCGCGCCTTGCGCGCCTGTCCGGCACGGACGTAAGTGACTTCAACGTCTTTTGCGGTCGCCGGATCGCCCGCGTGCTTTACCTTTACGGCCGTGGAGTTGAGACGAACTCGAATCGGCGAGGAAGCATCGTCGAGCGCCGCATAGTTTGCGCGCGCCGTGACGATGTCTTCCATGGTGTGACCGGGCAGCGCCCCCGGCACGAGCGATCGCACCAGCAACCGGGCGATGGACGCGTTGCCGTCGGGAAAATGAAAAATATAGGGCTCGTCTTTTTCCGGGTTCTCGGAACGGTCTTCGGGGAGGGCGATCCCCTTAAAACCGGGAAGCCCTTCGCGCGCGCAGTCCGCCGCCGACACAGCATCGATTCCCACCGTATACAAATCGTGCGTGATGCTCTGCCACAGCTTCACCACATCGGGATGGACTTTGGCATCGTGGAGTAGAAAATCTTTGTAACTGGTTTTGAGCAGCTTGCGTTTCTTTTGCTCCGGAGTGAGACCCGGAAGATAGTCGACGCTGTCGTTCTGAAGACGCAGAAGGTCTTTGCGCGCGGCCTCGGCGATCGGCATCTCGGAAATATTTTCCATGCCGAATTCGAGTTCGAAATAGTGGAGACCTTTTTGCGGCACCAACTTGTCTTCGCCAAAGGTTTCGCGATCGAAGAAAACCGCCTCGCTCAGGTTCATCGAGCTGAACAGTTTGCGATCGTAGTATTTGTAGAAGCGCTGGACGTCGATTCCCAGCTCCTGCAAAAGGCCGATCGATTCTTTGCTGTAGTTCCCCGGAGCTTCGATCGACTGCGTGCCGCCGTAGCCGAGCAAGGTCCGCTTTCCAGCCTGAAATTCGTTGCGCTTGGCGTGTCCGCCAAAATCGTCGTGATTGTCGAGGAGCAGAATTTTTGACTGCTGTCCGGCAAACTTGCGGTAGAAGTAGGCGGCTGCCAGACCACTGATTCCGGCGCCGACGATGATCAAGTCGTAGGACTCGGCGTCTTCCACTGGCGCAGCCCATGTGCTGTCGTTGCCATCGCGCAGGTCGTGCGCGACCTCGAATGAGCCGTCGTGGCTGCCGCGCATCCCGGTCTTGGATGGCGGGTAATAGTCGGCAGACTTCTCGGCAGATTTTTCCTCGGATTTCTCCGTTGGCAGCGGAGACCCTGGAACGCCGAAAGTCTCGGCCCATGCGGCGTTCTTGCCGACGAGGGATGTCCCAACGGCGATTCCGACGCCGTTGAGAAAATCGCGGCGCGTGATGTCGCGCGCCATTCCTAGCCTGCGGTCTTGATCTTGATCTTTATATTTCTTGGTATCGCTCATTCGGTTTGTTGGCGACTTGCCTGACCCCTTGGGCCGACAGCCATTCTGCTCTTAAAGAGCAAAGGATGTCGAGGATGGATGGGCGGAACGCGGTAGGCGGAAGGCGGGAGTCGGAGCCTGCGCCTGCGACCGGACCGCACGGCAGATATTATCAATTGTTTACTACCCCCTCCCCCCTTTAGGGTCGGTATATTAGAATCATAAACTTAGCGAAAAAATCGCCGCAAAGTCTTGAGCATAAATGAGTTATAGCCAAAGTCTTGAGGATATGAGACTTAACCCACATACACAGGCGATTCCGATGTATTTTGCGGAAATTCTGTCCGCAAAATATTGATTCTTAAGGTTATATTTCTAAAATCTTGATTCGATTGAGGTTGCTGCCGCATTTTGCGCTTTCTTCCATGATCTCCGCGTGACTTTCGCCTTAATTCGGTTGCGGACAAGATTACAAATCAGTTACTACTCTCCCAATGGTCGCCTCGACCGAGAGTTAGGTCAAGAAGATTTCTCGGTCAGGTCTTCGGTCAGGTGCTCGGTCAGTCCTGCATGTGCGTTTGCGCGCGCTGGAAAGCGTAGTCGCTGACATGGATGGAACCCTGAAACGGGCGATCGATATCGGCTACGGCGAGGAGCACCAGAGCGACGAGCAAGGAGAAACAAAAGACCTGAAAGGCATGGAGGAACCTGTTCGCGGAACCGAACATGGCCGTGGAGGCGATGGTGACGACACCGCCGATGATGAGCACGCACCACAGCACAGATGGAAGACGGAATGCGCTTTGGACGACGCGAATGCGCCGGTGCTCGGTCAGTGCACTGAGTTCGCTGAGGGCATGGTCGAGCGCGATATTTTCGGTGGGAGAGGCGGCTCGAACCGACATCAGGGTCTTCCAGAGTTCCTGGTTTATTTTGCCGCTGGTTTCCGGGATTTGATCGGCTGCCATCTGCGGCCAATCCTGATGGGTGACGCTGTCGGCATAGGAACGCACGAGCGTTTCTATCTGTCCTTTTTGCGGATCGGGCAGGCCTGCGGCAATTCGGTATAGGTTGGCCATGTCGTTGGCTTCGTTTTCGACGTTGAGATTGGCGAGGCCAAAATCGTTCCAGACGGTATAGAGCATGAAACCGAGAATGACGGCATAGGTGGTGCCCAGAACACTGAGCTGCCAGCCGATCAGGTTGTTGTTGACGTGGCGCGAGTCGGGCGCCCAGAGCCGGTTCAGAGTCCACATGAAGAACAGGGAAGCGCCCACAGCCAGGGCGATGCCGACGAAATTCTCCCAGGTATTGAGCATTTCTGACCCCCTTAAACGGATCAATGTTCGAATGAGTGATCGGACGAGTGATCGGACGAACGCGAGACTATATCATTGCGGGGGCAATCGGTGAAAATGTTGCGCGGAGCCGAGCCGCCGAAAAAGGGAGCAGGCGCGAGAGTGCGACAGGCTTGCGAAAGATGAGTGCGACTTTGTTCGTTCACACATGGAGTCAGGGGAGGATTCAACATGAGTTCGGGACTCGCAGTGTTGCTGGTTTTCGGGATCGGATTGGTGGCCGGATTGCGGACGATGACCGCTCCGGCGGTGGTGGCGTGGGCGGCGTATCTGGGCTGGCTCAAACTGTCGGGAAGTCCGCTGGCGTTTATGGGATCGATCTGGGCGGTGGGATTCTTCATCCTCGGAGCGATCGCCGAATATGTTGTCGATCAACTGCCCTCAACCCCGCCGCGCACTGAAGCTCGCGGACTGATCGCGCGCGCGGTTACGGGCGCACTGAGCGGCGCGTGCGTCGGCTGGGCTGCTGGCGGGTCACCTGGCAAGGCAGCGCTGGTGGCCGTGGTCGGTGCGATGGCCGGAGCCTTCGGTGGTTATCACGCGCGCGTCGGGTTGGTGAGAGGCCTTCGCGTTCCCGACATCGTGATTGCCATTCCGGAAGACCTGATTGCGATCGGGCTTGGACTTCTAATCGTGACCAGAATCTAGTGATCCGGATTGGAGAGGCAAATGGAGTTGTGAAACGCGTTGCCAGCGGTCGCGGAGACTTGGCGTCGTGGGTGATCCGCGAGACTTTGTCCTTCCCGCACACCGGAGCGGGAGCCATCAGGCCAGTGCATTTCCTCAAGCAATATCCAGGCATTGATCTTCGGCCGCAAAGACTTGGCCACATACGTCAGGATCATTTCAGTAGGCCGTGTGATTGGAGATATTTGATTAGCACGGCAACTGCATTCGCAAGGACGATAAAGAAGAGCACATACCTAAGCCGCTTTCCGATCAGTCCCTTTTCAGGCGCATCCACCGTTCCCATGCACAGAATCATGCCATAAAACGGAAGTAGGAGAGCGGTTTCCAAGTTGAACCGCTCTCTATTCTCCGCCGAGCTCAGGCAAGGTGGTTTAGGTTAAAGATCGTAGCGATCGAGGTTCATCACTTTGTTCCAGGCGGCGGCGAAGTCTTTCACAAACGACTCTTTCGAGTCGTCCGATGCATAGACTTCGGCGAGGGCCCGGAGCTGGGAGTTTGAACCGAAGACAAGATCAGCGCGAGTGCCGGTCCATTTGACTGCGCCGGTTTTGCGATCGTGGCCCTCATAGACGCCTTCGTGTGCAGACGGCTTCCATTCCACATTCATGCTGAGCAGGTTGATGAAGAAGTCGTTCGTCAGCGTTTCGGGCCGGCTAGTGAAGACGCCGTGTTTGGAATGGCCAACGTTCGCATTCAGCGCGCGCAATCCGCCGACGAGAACCGTCATTTCTGGAGCGGTCAACTTTAGCAATTGTGCTCGATCGATGAGCAGCGTCTCCGCTGGCGTGTGAACTCCCTTGCGGACGTAGTTGCGGAACCCATCTGCGACAGGTTCCATGACGGTGAACGAATGCACATCGGTCTGCTCTTGCGAAGCGTCGGTGCGTCCGGGCGAGAAGGGAATTTTGATGTCGTGCCCGGCCTTTTTCGCAGCTTCTTCGATGGCGACATCGCCACCGAGAACGATCAGGTCAGCGAGCGAAATCTTCTTGCCCTTGTTGCCATTGGTTTGAGACTTGTTGAACTCCTTTTGAATCGCTTCGAGCTTCGGCAGGACCTTGGCCAACTCCGCAGGCTGGTTGACTTCCCAATCCTTTTGCGGGGCGAGGCGAATGCGTGCGCCGTTTGCTCCTCCGCGCTTGTCAGAGCCGCGGAACGACGCGGCCGAAGCCCACGCAGTCGAGACCAACTGGGAGATGGACAGTCCGGAAGCGAGGATCTTCGCTTTCAGAGCGGCAACATCTTTGTCGCTGATCAATTTGTGATCGACGGCGGGAACAGGATCTTGCCAGATTTGCTGCTCTTTTGGAACCAGCGGACCGAGATAACGGGCGCGAGGGCCCATGTCGCGGTGCGTCAGCTTGAACCATGCCTTGGCGAAAGCGTCGGCGAACTGGTCGGGATGCTCGTAAAAACGCCGCGAGATTTTTTCGTAAGCAGGATCGAAGCGCAAGGAAAGATCCGTTGTCAGCATCGATGGCGCGTGATGCTTTTTGGGATCGTGCGCGTCAGGTACGGTGTCTTTGCCGGCACCATTCTTCGGAGTCCACTGGTGCGCGCCGGCGGGGCTCTTGGTCAGTTCCCATTCGTAGGTGAACAGGTTGGTGAAGAAGTTGTTGCTCCACTTGGTCGGCGTTGTGGTCCAGGTAACTTCGAGGCCGCTGCCGATGGTGTCGGCACTATGGCCTTTACCGAGCTTATTCTTCCAACCAAAGCCCTGGTCCTGGATCTCGGCCGCTTCTGGTTCGGGACCTACGTAGTTAGCGGGAATGCCTGCGCCGTGAGTTTTGCCGAAGGTATGACCACCGGCAATCAGGGCGACAGTTTCTTCGTCGTTCATCGCCATGCGGGCGAAGGTCTCGCGGATATCTCGCGCCGCGGCAACCGGATCGGGCTTTCCATTCGGCCCTTCCGGATTCACATAGATCAAACCCATTTGCACGGCTCCGAGCGGATTGGCAAGTTCGCGGTCGCCGCTGTAGCGCTTGTCGTCCAACCATGTGCCTTCGGGACCCCAGTTGAGTTCTTCGGGCTCCCACACATCCGGTCGACCGCCGCCGAAACCAAAGGTCTTGAAGCCCATGGACTCTAGAGCAACGTTGCCGGCGAGAATCATCAAGTCAGCCCATGAGATTTTGCGGCCGTATTTTTGCTTGATGGGCCAGAGCAGGCGGCGGGCTTTGTCGAGGTTCACGTTGTCAGGCCAGCTGTTGAGCGGCGCAAAACGCTGTTGGCCAGAACCGGCTCCGCCGCGGCCATCGCCGATGCGGTACGTGCCCGCACTGTGCCACGCCATACGGATGAACAGTCCGCCGTAGTGCCCGAAGTCGGCCGGCCACCAATCCTGCGAGTCGGTCATGAGGGCGTGGAGATCTTTGATTACGGCGTTGAGGTCGAGGGTCTTGAATTCGGCGGCGTAGTCAAATTCCTTACCCATCGGATCCGACAGCTCGGAGTGCTGGTGCAGGATACTCAGGTTGAGCTGATTGGGCCACCAATCGCGGTTGGTGGGAGCGGAGGCGCCGTGGTTGAACGGGCACTTGGACTCGGCTGGCTTTTTATTGTCGACTTCGGGAGAAACAGTCCCCGACGAAGAGGCGAGCGTGTTTTCCATGTGTTTCGGATTTGCCATGTCTTTTTCCTTTGAATGAGGTCAAATGAATTTCGTCAAAGCGTGATGATATCTTGAAGTCAACCCACTATACGCGATCCTACTCATAGGCAACAAATGCGATAATGAATTTGTGAAATAGGTAAATCCTATGGAACGAAAGTTCTTGAACACCGCGGAAAAGTGCAAGGACGATACTGTGAATTGTCATCGCGAGTATAGGGAGGGGTCTGCATCTGGCGGCAAACTACAGATTCCTCGCTTTGCTCGGAATGACAAGAAATTTGGCCCTCCGGGCGATTGAGAGATTGAATCAAGAATGGAACTTCACCAACTTCGCTACTTCTGTGCGATCGTTCGGGCGGGCAGCTTCACCAAGGCGGCCGAGCAGTTGGGCATCGCCCAGCCGTCGCTCTCGCAGCAGATCAAGCGGCTGGAAAAAAATCTGGGTAGCACGTTATTTGAGCGGCTGGGGCGATCAGTGCGGCTGACCGCGTCAGGCGAGGGATTGCACAAGATGGCGCTTGGCATTTTGCAGCAGGTGGCGGAAGCCGAGACCCGCATCGCAGCCCTCAACGAAGGCTATGCCACGCTGCGTATTGGCGTTATTCCTACGATCATGCCGTACTTCATTGCGCGGACGATTGGCGATTTCACGCGCCGCTACCCGCGGATCAACCTGCAATTCCGAGAAGAGACGACTTCGCAACTGGTGCAGTCGCTGCAGGCGGGAGAGATCGACCTCGCGGTGGTCAGCTTGCCCGTGCCCAAGGCTGACATCGTGTGCAGCGAGTTGTTTCGCGAGGAACTGTTGCTGGTGGTTCCGCGAAAACATCGATTGAGCGGGCATCCGCTGGCGAATCTGCAGGACCTGCGGAATGAGCGGCTGCTGCTTTTAAAAGAGGGGCACTGTTTGCGCGACGATGTACTGACTGCATGCACTCGTGCGAAAGCAGAGCTGCGGTCGGTGTTCGAGACTAATCAGATGGAGAGCATTTTTGAGCTGGTGCGCTCGGGGTTTGGGTTGAGCGTGGTGCCACAGATGGCGTCCTCAAACGCCGCGGGATGTACGCTGGTGCGCTTGCATACAAAGAGCTTCCGGCGGATCGGCTACATCCGCGCGCGCAGGCATCTTGTGAGCCGCCCGATGCGCGAGTTTATTTCCTGGCTGCGCTCGATCGCGAGGGCTGAGTAGAATAGCCGAAGCAGCAGTTTGCCGCGATGAACAGCGACCTCATCTACGACTGGAATGCGCCCGATCCGAAGGCGACGGGTTTGTCTGGACCGGTGCGCCTCACCGATGAGACGCTGCGCGACGGGCTCCAGTCGCCGTCGGTGCGCGATCCTTCCATCGAACAAAAGATTGAAATTCTTCACCTGATGGAGGCGCTCGGTATCAACACGCTTGACCTCGGACTTCCGGGAGCGGGGCCGCGCGCGGTCGAGCATGTGACGGCGCTGGCTCGTGAGATCGTCGCGAACAAAATGAAGATCACGGCCTATTGCGCCGC
Organism: Terriglobales bacterium; assembly: GCA_035308395.1. Lineage (GTDB taxonomy): Bacteria > Acidobacteriota > Terriglobia > Terriglobales > Acidobacteriaceae > Acidiflorens. Next base: position 103,677 of record DATGGT010000135.1, on the reverse strand, counting down.
TCGCACGGTGGAGAGCGACATTCGGCCGATTGCCGAGATTGTGCAGAAGACTGGCCTGCCGATCGAAGTGGCGTCGTTCATTGGATCGAGTCCGATCCGGCGTTATGCGGAAGGCTGGGATGGCGACTTCCTGCTGCAAACGACGGAAAAGGCCGTCCAGTACACGGTTTCGCTTGGCCTTGCGGTGATGTATGTCACCGAAGACACCACGCGTTCGGATCCCAAGACGGTCAAGCAGCTCAACGCTGCCGCGATCGAATGTGGCGCGCGGACTTTGGTGCTCTGCGATACGGCAGGGCATGCAACACCGGTGGGAGCATCGGCGCTGGTGAAATTCGTGATCGAAGAAGTGGTTAAACCCTCCGGCGAAAAGATTCGCGTCGAATGGCACGGGCATTCTGATCGCGGGCTCGCTGTTGCCAACTCGATAGCCGCACTCATGGCGGGAGCGGATTGCGTGCACGCTACGGCGCTTGGAATTGGCGAGCGCGTGGGCAATACGCAAATGGATCAGATGCTGGTCAACTTGAAGCTGATGGGCGTTGCTCCGTGGGGCGGGCAGGATCTCACGAAGCTCAAGCAATATTGTGAAGCGGTTTCAGTGGCTACGGGCGTGCCGATTCCGGCGAATTATCCGGTGGTGGGCGAAGACGCATTTCGCACTGCAACCGGAGTGCACGCGGCGGCCGTGATCAAGGCTTATAAGAAGAAAGATATTGAACTCGCGAACGCAGTTTACTCGGGTGTGCCGTCTCACTATTTTGGACTGGAACAGATCATCGATATCGGGCCGATGAGCGGAAAGTCGAATGTCCTATTCTGGTTGGAGCGGCGCGGGCTTCCGGTGAACGACGAAGTGGTGGAGCGCATCTACAAATGCGCCAAGACCAGTGACCACACCCTGAGCGATGCCGAGATTCTGCAGTGCGTGCAGGAGACTGCGAAATGAAAAAACGAAAATTGCGACGAGAAACCTCGGCGGTGCGCGGAGGCGCGAGCGTCGACAAGAAAAACGGGCCACTGGCGACTCCGATTTATCAGACTTCGACGTTTGAAGTTACGGACATGGCCGAGCAGGTGCGAGCCACGCCGACCGACAGCTTTTACACGCGATATGGGAATCCGACGAATTCGGCGGCGGAGCGTGCGATTGCGGAACTCGAAGGCGTGGATGCGGCGCTGTTATTCGCGTCAGGCATGGCGGCGATTACGACCTCGATTCTTGCGCTGGTCAAGAGCGGAGATCATATCGTCGCGCAGCGCGATATTTATGGTGGCACGTTCAAGTTTCTAATGCAGTGGCTGCCGAAGTTTGGAATCGAGACGACGTTTGTCGATACGAATGACATCGCTCAGCATGAGCGGGCGATTCGTCCGAATACGAAGCTGATGTATGTCGAGTCGCCGACGAATCCCACGGTGCGGGTGGTGGACCTGGAAAAGATCGCGGCTCTGGCACGCAAGCACGGAGTGATGACGGCGATTGATTCGACGTTTGCCACGCCCATCAATTGCCGTCCGGCGGAGTGGGGCATCGATCTGGTGCTGCATTCGGGGACGAAGTATTTTGGCGGACACGCGGACATCATGTGCGGCGTCGCGGCGGGACGGCACGATTTGATCGAGCCGATTCATCATGCGCGGACGACGCTTGGCGGTTGTATGGATCCGCATGCCGGGTTTTTGTTGTTGCGCGGGATCAAGACGCTGGCGGTACGAGTGGAGCGGCAGAACGAGAGCGCGTTGCAGATCGCGGAGTTTTTGAGCAGACATGCGAAGGTGAGACGAGTGCATTATCCGCTGCTGAAGGGGCATCCCGATTATGCGGTCGCAGGGAAGGAGATGGCCGGCGGCGGAGGGGTTTTGAGCTTTGAAGTCGAGGGTAGCGGTGCGGACGCGTGTCGCGTTGCTGAGGCCCTGAGCCTGTTTACGCTGGCTCCGAGTTTGGGTGGCGTCGATTCGCTGGTGACGATTCCGGTGCTGACGTCGCACTACCTGATCGATCCGGCGGTGCTGAAGACGATGGGCGTAACCGAGCAGATGATTCGACTGTCGGTGGGGATAGAGCATGTTGAGGATTTAATTGGAGATTTGGAGAAGGCGCTGGCGGTGGTCGCAGGCGCACCGGTTTCGGTAAGTGTGGCTGATTAAATCAACTGCAAAAAAATCCCGGCCCTCGTGAGGGCCGGGATTTTTCTTGCGTTGCACACCTCAGAAAATGAACTTTAACGCCAGTTGCAAGATGCGCGCATTGTGGGTTGCCCCTGGTCGCAGGAAGTTGCCGCCGACACAGCTGTTTGGATCTCCCGCGAAAGCTCCGGCGTAACCGGCGTTGCCGTCGGGTCCATAGCAGCCAACCGAACTGGATCCACCAGTATAGGAACCATTACCGGCCGCCGAGCCCGAACCACCGCCGATATAGCCCCACTCAGTGTGGTTGAAGACATTGAATGCTTCAGTGCGGAATTCGAACGCCATGCCTTCCTTGATGGTGAAATGCTTGTAGAGCGCCATATCAAAGTTGATCTGATGCGGGTTGCGCACATCGTTCCGAGGCGTATCGCCGAAGGTGAGTCCTTGCGGGGCGGCAAACGCTGCTGGATTCACGAGTAGAGGTCCAGCAAAATTCGACCCGTAGAGAGCACCCGCAGGGATTGCACCATTTGGGTTCCCCACGAGGTCTGGACGAGAGGCCCCTGTGGTAAGTCCGTTCGCGACACCTGCGTTGTCGGCAGGAACAGAGATCGTGTTCGTGGTCGCAGAGTTGTTTCCACTTCCTTGGGAAACGGTAAACGGCGCCCCGGTTGAAAACGTCGTAATCCCGGAGTATTGCCACCCTCCCAGCAGCTTATGCGTGAGTCCGCCGGATCTAAAAAACGGCAGGTCGTATATATAGCTCGCGGTGAAGACATGACGCTGGTCGAAATTGGAACTGGCCCGATTCGCAGCAAAGTTGTAAGTATCGTCTAGAGCTGTGTCCGCAGCAGACGAAGCGTCGTCAATCGAGTGGCTCCAAGTGTAGGAAAGGCTCACCTGAAGTGCACCCACCGTTTTCCGCGCCGACATCTCGAGTCCATGATAGATCGACGAAGCGCCGTTGAACCGGCCGTGGATGCTGCCATAGCCAAGATAGGGACGGAAGAAACTCGCATTTCCGCCGCAGGCAACAAACATGTTCACACCCGCACCAGAATATTGGGCGGCCGGCGACACATTGGGATTGAAAAGAGCGGGAATTGTATAGCCAGGAATGGTGACGCCGCTCGGTGTCTGACCAGTTGTGCAATCGTTGGGACCCATGGCCTCACCGGGCTTATACGGATTCGTGAGACCCTGCTCGGCCACCGACTTGAGTTGGTTGATGTCAGTGTCCGTGCCTAGATGTGTGCCTTTGCTCCCCACGTAGGAGACAATGCCCACGACGTGCCACGGCAACTGGTGCTCGACATCGAAGTGAAATTGCTGCACATAAGGCCAAATCTGTTTATTCGGAAGGGACACGATCCCACTTTCCGGGAAGGCGGCGTTAAGACTCGCGCCGACTAGGGAATAGCCGGAGGTCACAACCTGGCCGCTGCTGTTGAAAACCGATCCGATTGGACCCTGCGACGGGTTCTGTACTCCCGGCGGCGAGCCTTCCAACTGGGTAGCGACTGCCTCGTTGCCGTTCGTGTGCTCGAAAAAGATGCCGTAGCCGCCACGAATTGCCCATTTGCCGTCGCCAAACGGATCATAAGCGAAACCAAGCCGCGGAGCAGGATTGAACAAGTGCCCCGCGGCGCAGCCGGCTGGAATTCCGGCAGCCCCGCACTTCACAATTCCGTTGAAGGAACCGTTGAGGCCGGGAAGGGTGTTGTAAGGATTGACGTAGGTTCCACCGACCGTTCCATCAAGATTGATAACGGTAGCGCCCGGTGTGAAATCATATTTTGCCGGATCGAAGTTGTATGGGATACCCGCGCCGGGTACATCCAATCTGCCGTACACGGTGCCAAACAAACTAATCCGTAAGCCAAGGTTGAGAGTCAACCGTGGAGTGACGTGCCAGTCATCCTGGAAGTACGGCTCAAAGATTTTGTAGCGCAGATAGTATTTACCCTGGCCACTTGCTTGTTGAAAGGAGTCTAAGTTGCCCGCCAATAGATCTGCGAAGGGGTTCCCGGTTGAAGCGGTATTGGCGGTACTAAAGCTGGTGTCAAGCGTAATGAGACCGTTTACCGATGGATTGACCTGGGGGATCTCATTCTTTTGGGATGCGACGAAGTAGCCGCCAATCGTCAGGTTATGTTTGCCAATAATCTTGGAGACGTTGTCACGGTACGTGTAACTCGGGTTCGAATTCACCGGCCCATTGGGGACATAACCGGTGTCGAGGCCGATTCCGCCGCCCGCGAACTGATTGCCTCCATTAAGAATCACGCCTGGCAATCTGTTTCCTCCAAAACCATTCTGGAACAGGCCGAGCGTGTATCCCGCAGGCCGCTGCGATGGCCCCACATTCTGCATGACAATGTGGTTCGCGGAATACCCCGCAACAAACTCGTTCAGAAGGGTTGGGGTAATCGTCGTGGTCATGTGTACGATCAGACTCGTGGTGGGTGAGTTATAAGCGTCTTGTATGGTCGGATAACTTGTAGCATCTGTCCAGAGCGGAACCGGACTAACGGAGTTCCAGGAATCGTGAATGTAGCGGACGTTGACATGCCATTTTGAACCTATATTTTGGTCGATCTTGAACAGTTCTTCGTCGAAATTAGTGGGACTCGGAAAACCAGCGGTGTAATTTCCGTATCCGGGGGTGGGAACAGACGTGGGAGCCGAGAAAAATGCCAACAGGGGGACGGTAAGGGGATCGATAGGGACCTGATTATTAGGAAAAGGGTTTCCAGTAGCCGGATTAATCGGGCAATCCTGTCCAGGGCAGAGCGCACTGAAATCTCCGAAAGCCGCCTGTGTTCCGGTGCAACCGACACCGCCCGCACCGGCCGTTAAGCCGCGTTCTTCGCATGTCGGCGTGGCAACGTTGAAGAACGCGCCGGGCACACGATCACGGCGCCATTCCCCTGAGTAAAAGAAGAACGTCTTGTTCTTCCCGTCGTAGAGGTGCGGGATGATCACCGGGCCACCGATGGTAAAACCCCAATCATTCTTCTTGTACGCAGAAAAACCCGTGAAGTAGTTGTCTGCATTGAAATAGTCGTTCCTGATGTACTCGAACACATCGCCATGGAACTTGTTGGTGCCGGACTTAGTCTCCAATTCGACGGTACCGGAACTGTTCCTGCCATACTGCGCGCCATAGTTGGAACTCATGACGCGGACTTCTGCAATGGAATCAAGGCTCGGATAGGACAGCAGAGTCGTGTTGCTGCCGTCATCCATGTTGTTGCCGCCGTCGATTTCCCAGTTGTTATATTCGGTGCGTCCGCCGTTGACGCTATAAGCGACGGTTGATAGACCTTCCCCGGGATCGTCTACGCCCACTTGGTTCGTCACTCCGGGGGCCAGCCCAAGGAGTTGGGTAAAATTGCGTCCATTGAGTTGGAGTTGGCTAAGTTGCCTTCCAGTGACGGTTCCTGAGAGATCGGAGGATTGGGTTTCGACCTGATTCAGGTCTTCACCCTGTACTACGATCTCGGTCGCGATGTCTCCGACGGTTAGGGTTGCATCGACGCGTGCCCGTTGACCTACGCGCAATACGACTCCATTGCCCTTGAATGTCTTGAAGCCCTTCGAGCTGACGATGATGTTGTAAGTGCCGCCCGGCAGTCCAGCTTCCAGATAACCGCCGTCATTGTTCGTGGTCGTGTCTCGCTGGACGCCGCCTGCGGTGCCAATAATCTTGACGTCGGCACCGGGGATCACGGCTCCGGTGTTATCGCGGACGGTGCCGGTGATGTCGCCGGTGTCCTGGGCAAACAGATTGACTGCCGAAAACATTGCGAGCAGTACAGCGATTCCACAGAAGAGACGGATTTTCATCGATAGCTCCCTCACCGATTTCAACTCACCGATTTAAACCAGACCACGCTGCGATTCGTGGCATGACGGCATTTCAGGGCAAAAAGCGGTAAAATGCCTCTATTAAAACGTATCAATACTGCTTCAGGAGTTCGACTCTGTCAAGAGAAAATACTTCTTTTCAGCTACTTTACTCTCTGGGTGGACTCGCGAACAATTAATTCAGGAACGATCCGGCGGTGAATGGTTCGGATCGGTTTTTTTTCTAAGCCGGCGTCGATGGCTTCGAGGACGATTGTGGCGGCGGCGGTTCCCATGACTTCCATGGGCTGGCGCACGGTGGTGAGCGCGGGAGAGTAGATGGCTGAAGGCGATACGTCGTCAAAGCCGACAACGGAAACCTGGTCGGGAACGCGAATCCCGGCTTTGCCAAGCGCGCGGATCGCGCCAAACGCGGTCATGTCGTCGAACGCCATCAGTGCAGTGAAGGGACGGCGGCGATGGAGGAGTTCCTCCGTTAATTTGTATCCTTGTTCAAAACTTGAAAGAGGATCTCCAGATTCTGGTAGATCGACGATCAGACGAGAATCGAGTTCAAGGTCGCGTTCGCGGGCAACGGTGCGCACGCCACGCCATCGCGGCTCGGTGTCGGACAATTGGTGAGGGCCGCGGATGAAAGCGATCTTGCGATGGCCGAGGGAATGGAGGTGTTCAAGCGCTGCGCGGGTGCCTTCGGCGTTGTCGACGATCACGGAGCTGATCTTGTCGTTCGTGAGTTCGCGTCCTACGGTTGCGGTGGGAATGTTGTGCTTCTCGAGATCGGCGAGGAGGTTGATGTCGACGAACAGCCAATTGGCGAGGACGACCAGGCCTTCGATGCGGCGATCGAGCAGCATCTCAAGATAACGCTCGAAGCGGCTGCGTTCGTTGTGTACGTCGGTGAGAATCGGAAGATAGGACGATTGAAACAGAGTGTTCTCGATGCCGCGCAAAACAAGCGTGCAGTACGGGTCGGTCATGTCGAAGACCATGACCCCGACGGTGTGGCTGCGACGGCCGCGCAGAGAGCGGGCAAAAAGATTAGGACGGTATCCGAGATGCTGGGCGGCTTTTTGAATGCGGGCTTTGGTGGTGTCGGGAATGTAGCGGGCCAGAGGGGCGTTGTTCAGGACGATGGAGACGGTGGCGGAGGAGAATCCGCTGCGTTCAGCTACGTCGCGGATGGTGACGGCTGCCGATTTCGACTTCTTGCGGGCGGGTTCGGAGGCGCGGCGGGATTTCGCCGAGGAAGGATTTCGCGTAGGCTTCTCGCCAGATTCCATGGACTCCTTGAATTTCAGTCTCTTGCTGGCGGACACTACAGGACGATGAATCGAGTGTCAAGTTGGCGCGGGTTCAGGGCGGCTTTCTTGCTGATTTTTCTTTGCGGCGGCGTTGCCGCGAGAATCAGTGCACAGAGCGCGGCTCCGCCTAAGGCGGGGACGGTTGCGGGGCAGGTACCGGGCGATCCGCAAAAACTGTTTGCTGCCGGAGAAGCGGCGCTGCACGCGGGTAAGCTCGATGATGCGGAGCGTGATTTCCGCCAGGTGCTGGCGATCGATCCTGGCGTGGCGGGAGCTTATGCCAATCTGGGCGTCATTCATATGCGGCGCAAGCAGTGGCCGCAGGCTCTGACCGATCTGCACAAGGCGGAGAAGTTGGCTCCGGAAATTGCGGGGATCCGGCTGAATATTGGGCTCGCGTATTTTCGGCAGAACGATTTTTTGCGCGCCATCGAGCCGTTTGAGTCGGTGGTGCGGCAGGCGCCCGAGTCGTTTCAGGCCCGCTATCTACTGGGACTTTGTTATTTTTTCAACGATCGCTGGACGGATGCGATCGATACGCTCGAACCTTTGTGGGCTCAAGCGTCGGACCAGATGAATTATCTCTACGTGCTCGATATCGCAGCCTACAAAGCTAAGAACACGGCGCTCGAAGAAAAGGCGGCGGGGCGACTGGTTGAGATTGGGGAAGGCTCTCCGGAATTTCGTTTGTTGATGGGCAAGGCGCACTTGAATCGCGGCGAGTACGACGATGCGGTGAAAGAATTGGAGGCGGCGGCGCAAGCGAATCCGAGGCTTGCGTTTGTCCACTTCAATCTGGGACTCGCCTACGTGCACAAGCAGGATTATGATCGCGCACGCGACGAATTTCACAAGGACGTTGCGCTCGCTCCAGACGTGCCCTTCAGCTATGAACAGCTGGGGAGTCTGGAGGCGACGGTGGGCAACGCGGAGCAAGCGGCGAAGAATTATCGCAGTGCGTTGAAGGTGAATCCGGATGGGATTGATTCGCTGATGGGGCTGGCGAAGGTTGAGGAGCAACAGCGGCACTACGCGGCGGCGCTCGCGGAACTCGATCATGTGATCCGGTTGGACGCGGGGCATGCCAGCGCGCGTTATTTGCGCGGACAGGTGCTGGTGCGCATGGGACGCGAGAAAGAAGGTCGCGTCGAGTTGGCGACCGCGACGAAGATGCTGAACGAGCAACGGGCAGCGCGGCATAAACAGTTGGAGGGGGATTCGGTGCCGAGTCCGGAATTGGCGCGGGAGCCGCAGTGAAGCGGTCTCCGCGGTAGGGTCATTATTATGAAAAAGCCGACGATGAAAAAGCGGAAGAGTTCTAAAGAGAAGAGTTCTAAGAAGAAGTCCATTCGCAAATCGAAAAATAAGGTTGCCCTCAAGTTCACAATCCTGAAAGGCAAACCGAAGAAGGCTGAACTGCAGCACATCCCGTGGAGCGCGGTTGCGGTTGAGGCGCTGAATCCGCTGCTTGGCCGCCACTTCGTGGTCGGGCAGAACATCATGCTTTCGCGCGTCCTGCTAAAAAAGGGATGCGTTGTTCCCGAGCATAGCCATCACAATGAGCAGATCAGTTATGTCGTCGGAGGTACGCTGAAGTTTGGCATTGACGGCAGAGAGATCGTGGTTCGGGAGGGCGAGGTTCTGCTGATTCCGTCTAACATGCCGCACTCTGCGGAAGCGCTCGAGGATACGGTGAGCCTTGATATTTTTGACCCTCCCCGCGCAGACTGGATCAACAAGACGGACGCCTATCTGCGATAGGTCGGCGTGGCGCGGACACTCCTCGTCGTTGGCGAAACAATCGTGCCGTATCATGTCAGGGAAGCGGTCTTGCTTCCGCTACCGGATCACAACTTGCCGACGAATCAAACTGTTGGAACAACGTCCCGCCTGCGCTGTATCGCGTGTGGCGCTACGCCTGATTCTGCCGCGCAGGATTTCCGTTGCAACGCATGTGGCGACCTGCTTGAATTTTTCTTTCCCGAGTGGAGCTTCGATCCAGCAGAGTTGAAATCGCGATGGCTCAGCCGAAGGACGTCCGTCGGATTAGCCCGGCGCGATTTGCTTGACCAGAGTGGAGTCTGGCGCTTTCGCGAACTTCTCCCGCACATTCCTGAAGAGAGCGTGATCACGCTTCGCGAAGGCAACACGCCTCTGTATCACATGCCTCGGTGTGCGCGCACAACCGGCGTGGAGAAGCTTTATGCCAAGCATCAGGGGATGAATCCCACCGCTTCGTTCAAAGATACGGGCATGACGTTTGCGGCTTCGTCGGCGCACCAGAGTAAGTTCCGCTGGGTGGCTTGCGCTTCGACGGGGAACACATCGGCGTCGATGGCTGCGTATGCCGCGCGCGGCAAGATGCACAGCCTGGTGCTGATTCCGGAAGGAAAAATTTCCTGGGGCAAGCTTTCGCAATCGCTCGACTACGGAGCGCTCACCTGCCAACTGCGGACTGATTTCGACGGATGCGTGCGCATCTTGAATGAACTGGTCCGGCTGAAGCCGGTGTATTTGCTGAACTCGGTCAATCCATATCGCATCGAGGGCCAGAAGACGGCGGCCATCGAGCTTCTCGAACAATTGGGATGGGATCCGCCGGACCACATCATCGTGCCGGGCGGTAATCTCGGAAACAGTTCTGCGATTGGCAAGGCGCTCGTTGAAATGCTGGAGCTGAAACTGATTTCGCGATTGCCGAAGCTTTCGATTATTCAGGCGCAAGGGGCGAATCCGTTTTATCGCAGCGTGCGTGAGTTTGGGGGCAAGAAACTCGAACCCATGACGGCGGACACGCTGGCGAGCGCGATACGCATTGGCAATCCGGCATCGTGGAAGAAGGCTTTGCGAGTGCTTGAGGCTACGGGTGGCGAGGTCGAGGAGGTGTCCGAAGTTGAAATTGCGATCGCTAAGGCCGAGATCGGCGGCGAAGGCATTGGCTGCGAGCCTGCGTCGGCGGTCACGCTGGCAGGGCTCAAGAAGTTGCGCGCGAAGGGATTCGTCAAGGCCGGCGAGACCGTGGTGCTGATCCTGACTGGGCATGTGCTGAAAGATCCCGACTTCACCATCAAATTTCATCGGGGAGAGCTATTCGAGGGAACGCGTGACGCATCCGACATTCCGAAGTCGCTTCAACGCGCTCCCGTTGTTCTCGATGCTGACTTGCGAGCGGTGATTGCAGCGCTCGAACAAGCGGAAGAATTGTAGGAGGAGGGTGAATGAAGTCCTGGGTTCTTTTCATCGGAGTGCCGTTCCTGGGAGTAACGTTCTTGCTGGCGACGGCAACCGCACAGGAAGAGGAGACCAAGTGTGATGGCACCACCTATGACACATCTGTCTGCTTGTCAAAGATCCATGAAAAAGTTGAGGCTCAACTCGATGTCGCATATCAAGCAATTCTGAAAATCGCTGAGCGATACCCCCCTAAAGACGTGGCCAATTTTAAGGACGCCGAACAAAAATGGATCGAGTTCCGAGACGCTCAATGTAAAGCGGAATATGGCTTATGGGGAGGGGGGAGTGGCGGACCAAACGCCCGAACGATGTGCTTGATCAGGGTCACCCGACAGCGGATTGCCGATCTCAACATCTTTCGCGAAAAGTAGTCTTTCTTGCATAGGCTTGCATAAACAGAAATTCGTAGCACTCCGCCCCAACTTCGTGTATAAAACACAGTTCACTCGTCGATGCCGATGAATTGGGATTCTGCTCCGGGCGATCCGACCTAAAGCCTTTCATTTCTATGGTTTCGGTGAATTTCCCCGTCGAGGAGTTGTTCTTTTAACCTATGCCTTCACGTCCCACATCGTTAGACCGTTCGTTGCGATTGGCGCTGCCGGCAACCTCGGCCAACCTGGGGCCGGCGTTTGACGCGGCTGCGCTGGCGCTGGATTTCCATCTCCGTTTGCGGGCCGAACGCGCGCCTGATTTCTTTGTGACGGCTGAGGGGCGCGACGCGCAGATTGTCGGACGCATGGAGAACCACCTCATCGTCACGACCTATTGCGAGGTGCTCGAATCGGAGAATCGCAAGATTGCGCCACTGCGCATTCATCTGGAAAACGAGATTCCGATTGGGCGCGGTTGCGGGTCATCGGCAGCTGCGCGTTTGGCTGGCATTGCGCTCGCCGTGCATTTTGGTCATCTACGCTGGAAGAATGATCGCATCGTTGGTGAAGCGTCGATGCGCGAGCATCATCCTGATAATGCGTCTGCGTGCTGGATGGGCGCGCTTACCGTGGCGCGCATGGCGAATCAGGTGCAGGCGCAAGTGGTCGAGGTGAAACCGAAGGGGAAGTGGCCGCTCTTGATCGCAGTTCCGGATGCGCCGCTTTCGACCGAGCAGGCACGGCGTGTGTTGCCGTTTCAGTATTCGCGCGCCGATGCGGTCACGAATATTCAGAATTCGATGTTGCTGCTGGCGGCGTTTACGCAGGACCGTCCTGACCTGCTCTCGTCGGCGCTGGAAGACCGCATTCACCAGCCGTATCGCGCGCCGCTCTCACCGCTGCTGCCTGCACTCAAAGAACTGACGGGCGAAAGCGGGATTCTCGGCGCTGCGCTCAGCGGAGCGGGACCGTCAGTGCTGGTGTTTCTAGATCCTAAGATTCCGGCGAAGAGGGCGAGGCAGCGAATCGCTGCGCATCTTACGAAACGCAGGCTTGCAGCCGAGCTGATCCTCACGCAGATTGCGCAGCATGGAGGACGCGATGGCGTCGACTGGAAAAAGCATCATCCGCCTAGCAAGAAATAATCTTCAAGAAATAAACCAGCAAGAAATAAACCAGGAAACAGATTGTTGCGCACCTACCACAGCGCGGCGTACTGCAGTGGACGGATTTTGCTGCTCTTCCAAAAGTACGCGAGGATGATGAGGCTCGCCACTGCCGCATAGGCGCACCACAGCGAAGTGAATGCGTAACGCTTGACCTCCATCACGGTCAGAAGTATGACCATGTTCGCGATTCCGAAGGTCACCATGTCTCTGATTTTTGAGAAGAGAAGCGATCCGCAGGTCGCGACGACGTAAAGGAACCCGACATAGGTGTTGTTGGTTGCCTGATTGATGTATACGATGCTGTTGCCTTTGACGGAAATCTCGGTCGGGTACGCGGCCAGCGCCCACAGAATATAGAGCGCCGTCAGGGTGCCGACGACGAGGAACGGCACCATGCGTTGGCGGCTTTTTCCGTTGGGCTCAAATAGAAGCACGCTCAATGGCAATAGAAATGGAAGAAGGCCCTGCGCATAGAGCATGAAGGCTGCGCCCATATTATGCGTAATCTTGGGCGACAGCATTCCATCCAGCCCGAGCCACACGAAGCCTTCGATGAACTGGTGAATCGCAAAAAGAGTAGGGAGAGAAGCGAAGAGAAGTTCGCGGCGGTGTTTTACCTGAGTGAGGGTGACGACACCGACGGTGGCTAAGACTCCGCTACCTACAAAATTTGCCGCCGCTGAAAAGCACATTTTGGCTTTCCCTCCTCAACTCTCTCTTGGGTATCAGTGAAACCAGGCTCTTTGAAATAACACAAATCCGCAGCCGCTTCAATGGAAACTGAGCGGAGGGCTGGCGGCGGCGACCCGGGGAACGGGCTCCCACCCTTGCGCAAAGAGCGCGCAAGGATGGGGCAGCCCATTTCGTTTTGGAGCGAAGCTATCCTCTCTCTTCTACCTTCTATCCTCGGCTGGCGGGAGGAACGATTCCGTTCATGCGCAGATACACGACCATTTGGCCGTAGTGATCGAAGCCGTGCCAGGCAAATACGTTACCTAGAAAGAGCCGCGTGGTTTTTTCCTTGCCGAAGGGAGAGGCAATCGGTTCGAGGAGATTGGCGTCGTTGATCGATGCGACCGCTTTGTGCGCATAGACGAAAGAGTCTTTCAAAAATTTAACGATGTCAGCCTTGGACTTCATGCTGTCCGGGCCTTTTTCCTCATTGGTATCGACCGGGGGCTTCTCGCCGAGAATCGCGGCTCCGACGAGATAGTTGATCGCCGCCACGTGCTTGACCTGTTGAGCGAAGGTGCGAACGCTCTTAAAGTCGCCGCTGGTGGGAGCGAAATCGTACTTGTCTTCTGGCATGGCTTCGGCGGCGGGCACGAAGTCGCTTTCGATGGTCTTGATTCCGCTGTCGAGCACTTGCGTCGAGGTCTTCTTTTCTTTTTCTCCCTGCGCGAGAGTGAACCCGCAAAGCAAGAGCGTTGATAGGAAGAATGCGCCGACGGTTTTCATCATGTTCTTCATCTGGCCTCCTGTTTGATTTCGAATCAGGTCGATTTTGGATCGATAGAATGAGCGGGATCAATCTCTCACGACTGCGGGTGTCAGGTCCAGTTCGTTAGCGGTGATGCGGTGTCCGCGGAGGGCAAAGACTCCGAGTGCCAGCACGACGGCTGCGGTGCCCAGCGTGTCGGGAACGCCGATTTTGTTGGCAAGAGCGCCCCACAGCGTAGCGCCAATCGCCATGCCTCCTTGCAGCACAAGCAAGTAAAAAGATAGAGCGCGAGCGCGAACATAGGAAGGGCACATCGTCTGTGCTGCGACATTCAGACAGGCAAGGATTCCAATCCACGCTGCACCCGCGATCAGCATCACCGCGCACAGCAGTGCGAATGTCCCGGTGCGGCCGGCAGCGAATGTCATGCCGGCAAAAATCAGGATCGCAGCGGCGACTACGCCGTCGACAGATAGTTCTTCCCGCAACCGCGGCAGAGCTAAGGCCCCGAGCAGAGCGCCGAGTCCGAAGCAGCCGAGCAGCACGCCGTATCCGCTGGCGCCGAAGGGACGCGCGACAATGGGCAAGAGCGCGAGCATGGCCACGGCGGCGATGCTGAAGGTTCCGGTTCGCAGCAGTACTGATTTGGCCAGTCCGCTTTGCTTCACGTAGCGAAACCCGTCGCCAATTGCCGACAACACACGCTGAGGTTTCGGCGGCGCTTCGACCGGACGCTGCCAGCGGTAGAGGAATACGATCACGCCGAGGAACGAAAGTGCGTTCAATAGAAACGTAGTGCCGCATCCGACAGCGGCCACAACAATGCCGCCCAAGGCCGGGCCGACTGCGCGAGCGACATTGAATCCCGCCGAATTTAAGGCGACCGCTGAAGCGTGCTGTTTCGCCGGTACTAACTCGGGAGTGATCGCCTGCCAGGCGGGATCGTTCATCACCGCGCCCAAGCCCAGCAGGAACGTAAACAACAGCAGTACCCAGGGTCCGACGCAACTGGTCAGCGTCAGGATGCCGAGCGTGCCTGAGGCCAGTACCATCCAGCCTTGCGCGAGTAGCAGGAAACGCCGGCGGTCGACCATGTCGGCGAGTGCGCCCGCGGGGAGGATAACCAGAAACACGGGCAGTGAGGCGGCCGCTTGCACCAATCCAATCATTAGCGGATTGAGAGTCAACTGCATCATCAGCCATCCGGCGCCGACGTTCTGCATCCACGTGCCGGTGTAGGAAATGACGGACGCAATCCAGAGCGATCGAAACAGGGGCTCGCCGAGTGGGGCCCAGGGCGAGACCGTGCGCCGGCCTGCGAGGGGTTCCACTATCGGCATTTTGATCATTTCCGCCATGAAGTTAACGACTAAGGAGCAGCGACCGAAGACGTTTCGCCAAACGGCCATTCACCGCGCCGCCATGCTCGCACGGAGTAGATCGCAATCCCCACGACCAGAATCACAACCGTGTAGCGGACCTCTCGCAAGAATCCTTCGCGAAAGATCACAATAAAAACAAAAGTCAGAGCCGCAATCAGAGCCGGCAGAGGATAGAGCCACATGCGGAACGGGCGCGGCAGGTCTGGCCTTCGTATGCGCAGTACGATCACTCCGATCGCCTGCATCAGATACTGGAGAACGATACGAATTACGATCAGCGCCGAAATCAGATCCGCCAGGCGAAGAAAGCAAAACAGCGCCGCGACTCCAGCCAGGGCGAGCACAGAGACATATGGGATTTGGTGGACGGGATGGACTTTGGCGAAGGCGCGAAAATAATTTCCGTCGAGCGCCGCGGCGTAGGGCACGCGCGAATAGCCGAGCGTCAACGAAAATACGGAAGCGAATGCCGTCCACATCACCAGAACCGAAATCACGGACCCTGCTCCGTGTCCGTAAACTCTCTGCATCATGGTTGAGACCACGTAGAGCTTGCTGTTGGCAGCGCCCGCGTGCACCATTTCACGCCAGGGAATCACGCCCAGAACGCTGACGTTCATTACTACATATAGACAGGCGACGGAGAGAATGGATAGCAAGAGGGCTCGGGGAATATTTTTCGCGGGATCTTTGACCTCATCGCCGAGGAAACAGACGTTGTAGTATCCGCCGATGTCGTAGGCGGCGATCAGCATGGCTCCGGCGAGTCCGTGAAAGAAGGCCGGGGAAAGCGAAAATGCGCCCGGAGGAAGATCGAACGCCTGGTGCGCGTTGAAATGCGTGAGACCGGCAAAGATGATCCATCCGATGGTCGCCATGACTCCGGCCCAGAGCAGCCTGGTGAGGCGCGCGATCACGGTGATGCGGCGGTAGAGCAGGAATGCGGTCAACAGGCAGACGCCAATCGCCACGAAGGTCGCGGGCATGACGACCCATGACAGTTGTAGAGTTCCGAGCAGAGGAAGATTCAGCGACCCGGTGCGGGAGGACCATACCGTTTCCAGTTTTGGAAAGAGGAAGGAGGCGTATTGCGAGAGGCCGACTGCGCCCGATGCGATCGACAGAGGAGCGCTGAAGGAAAGCTGCCAGATAAACAGGAACGAGACGAGACGGCCCAGTTTGTCGGGTCCGTAGATTTCACGCAGATAACGATATGACCCGCCGGAGCCCGGCATGGCCGCGCCCAATTCAGCCCAAACCAAGCCGTCGCAGATGGCGAGGACTGTTCCAAGCACCCAGCCCAGCATGGCTTGCGGGCCTCCCATGACGGTTACGATCAGCGGGATGGTGATGAACGGGCCCACGCCGATCATGTCGATCATGTTGAGCGCGGTCGCGGAGCCGAGGCCGATGCCGCGGACGAGTTGCGGTTTGGCGGCGGGCGAGGCTTCGGCGGGAATTGTCATGAGAGAGTCGTGGGAACTGTCGTTGGTCGATGGTCGTTAGTCGTTGGCAAACAACTTCGTACCGGGTGAACTCGATTCGTCGTCGGCAACGACCCCGAGCGACTAGCGACCAACGACCATCGACTAACGCCCACTCACCAAATTCACAAATAGCCGCACCGCTCCGGGCACGCCCGCGGGCAACTGTCGGAAGAATGCGTAACCCGTGTAGATGTAGGTGCCCTTGCCGTAGTGCGCCACGAGCAGGCCGCCCTTTTGCTCGCCTTCGCCGGGATCATGAGATTCGAGGAGCGGAGTAAAGTTGCTATCCCACTGCGACATGAAGTAGAGACCACGCTCCTGCACCCAGCCTTCGAAATCTTTTTGCGTGATTTCGTTTGGCGAATGGAAGATTGGACTCGCGGGATCGAGAATTGTCACTGGCGCTTCTTCCACCGAAACGCGTGCCCGGCTGAGCGTCGCGGGATATGGGGTGAATTTGCCGCTGTTGAAATCTCCCGTCGCGGCGTTGTATTGAACGACGAGTCGCCCTCCGGCCTGGACATAATCGAGCAGGCGCTTGTTGTTCGCGATCACATCTTTTTGAGTGTCATATGCGCGGATGCCAAGGACAACGGTTTGATACTTGCCCAGGTCTTCGGAGCCGAGTTTGTCGGCAGGAATCGCGGTTACATCGATCCCGATCTGCTGGAGCACGGTCGGAATGTCGTCTCCCGCACCCATGATGTAACCGAGTTTCAAATCTTTCGGAACTTTCACGTCGACGATGCTGATGCGTTGTTGCGCGGGTTGGTAATAGTAGGCGGATGGAAGGTCTTCGCGCGTTACGAGCGAGTATCCTTCGTTATACCTTCGGGACCCTGCGTCGAGGGCAGCGCGAACATCGACGCGCCCCTCTTGCAGGATGCCGGGCAATACTTTGAAAGTAAACTCTTGACGGTCGCCACGTTTCGCTAACGCAACGGGCAAGCGTTCGGGATCGGCTTTCCATCCCTGCGGGAGTTCGAGCCGCAAGGTGCCGCTGGGCGCGCCCGTGAGGTTCGATTGCACGCCGACTTTCACCGTAATCTCTCTGCCGTCGGCCTTGGCCGTTCCGTCGGGTAGAACCTGCTCTCCCGGGTCGAGGGTCAGCGAGAACGCAGGGGCGATCGCGAGCGGCATTTTATTGCGTACGTTATTGCGCACACCGGAGTCGTCCACGTAGGGAACGAACACGGTCGCGGAAATTCCCGCCGAGTGAGCTTCTTTCGCGTGTCGATTCCGAATCGGTTCCGGGGCAGGCGAATGAAATCTGCCGCTCTCGACGAAGTCGTATTGCACTCGAACATGCAGCGGCGGAGGAGGCAGAGGCAACGTGCGGTAACGTTCATCGTCGATCGTGTTGAGAGCGTCGGTTTCAGGATTGTCGCGATGCCAGTAGGGCCGAGTCGCGGGCGCATCGGCGGGAACTGTGAGCGCAAAATTGGCATAGTAGTTTTGGCCCGGTGCGACCGTCATTTCTCCGGCATCAGCCTGGCGCACCCATTGTTCTTCTTGCGTGCCTTCGAGCCTGGCACCGCTTATGGTGAGCGCACGATCCGAACCGTTGTGGAGTTTAGCGGTCACCTGAAATGACTGTCCGGGAGAAACCAGCGTCAGAGCATCTTTGAACGGAAGCGTTTTGCCGGGGCCGGACTGATCGCGATCACCGGGCGCAGTCACGGTCGCTTCCAGCGACACACCGGAAGCGAGATTCGCCGCGATCTCTGCCTGATGCTGCTTGGTTTGCAGAATTGCTAACAGAGTTTGTTTGCCGGCGTCGGAGACTGCGCTGGTCTGTAGCCGATCGATCGTGGAGTCGAGAATCTGCTCCGCTTTCCAAAGAGATTCAGAGGCGCTGGCGGAATCCGTTTCGCTTTTTTCCGTGGCATGCTTTATTTCCCCGGCCAGCGACGAGAGTTCGCCGCGCAGCCATGGCACCTTCTGTTCTTCATCTCCAAGAGTCGCGGCCAGTCCGGTTATGGAGGTGTCGAGTCCGTCGAAGAAATCGCGCTCATGGCCGTCTTTATCTTTATCCTTATCCTTGTCTTTACCTTGCGGAGTTTCGACCAGGGAATCGACTAGCTTGTAAAAAGTGAAGCGGTCGCCGGGATCGACCGTCCAGTTGGCGGCGCCTTGAGACTGCTGATGGCGCAGACCCTGCATCGCAAATTGTATGTAGGACGTGCCCAGCACGGGATCGACGGTTCCGGTATTCAGCTTCACCGTGTAGTTAGAGGAATCGCAGGTCATGGCTCCGAAGCCACACACGTTGCCGATGTAGAGTTTCTTCGGCTGCCAGGGTTGAAGTCCCTCGGCGATCTGCTCAGGGAAACGCTTGGGATCGGCGGCGGCGCGGAATGCCTCTCTGGTCAAGATCGCGGACACCTGATGATGTCCATGGCCATCGCGATCGGTGCCGGAAAAGCGCGCGACCAGAACATCCGGACGAAAAGTGCGAACCACCCGCACGATTTCGCCTAACGCGATGTCGTGGCCCTGCCACTTCTGAAAAGTTTCCTCGGGAGTTTTCGAATATCCAAAATCGGCGACGCGCGAGAAGCGCTGCTCAATGCCGTAATAGCGGTCCGACGCCAGCACTTCGAGCGTGCGCAGGAGGCCGAGCCCGTCGAAGAGATTGCTGCCGAGCTTGTTCTGTCCGCCTTCGCCGCGGGTCAGGGTCAGGAGCAACGCCGAAACGCCTTTTCCGCGAGCCTCCAGCGTCAACATGCCGCCGTCTTCGTCATCGGGATGAGCATCGACTTGCATCAGACGCGCCGTCGTGTTCAGTCGGCGCAACATGAGCTTCAAACCGGCCGCGCCGGTTTCCTGCGGGAGAGAGTCATAATAATGATCGGTGGGAGCAGGTTTGTGCTCGGCAGGCGTCTCCAGGCGCTGCGCCACTGCTGGTATTGCAGCCAAACATGAGAACCCGATCAGCACCATCGTGGTTCCAACCATCGCGGTCCCCACCTCGCTACGCACGACCTGGCGCGCGTACTTTGTCAGCGTTCTAAACATGCCCATCTGATGGATTTTCCCCGAAGAAAGGATCAAATAATTCCCACGTCCCGGCCCAGCCATGTTGGAAGCTAGCGCACTCCTTGTGCCGCCGCGAATTTTTTCTGACAGTCTGAGGCAGCCTGCACAATTTGCTGAAACTCCGGATCCTGGCGGACGTTCACGAGCATGGGGTCGGACATCAACGCTTGGTGCGCGCAGTAGTTTTCGCTGACAGCTTTGCGCAGGAATGCGAAGGCGGCCTGCTTTTCGCCGCACGAGGCCAGCACCGCACCCTGGTAGTATTTCAGTTCCGGATCTTGCTCAGGCAATAGCTCGATTTGCGCCAAGTCCGCCAGGCGATGGATTTCCGCTTGCGGCGCTTTGTTGAGGCAAGGTTGCAATAATCCTCGCATCCACATTCCGTTCTGCGGCATTTGCTCGGCGGCCTGTTTCGCTTCTTCGGTTTTTCCCTGACGCATCAGGACGGTCACTCGAACGGCGTTTGTCCACTCCGAACCAGCGTCGATTTTCAGATACTCGAGAGCACGGTTCGATTTCCCTTGCTCGAAAAAAGCAAACGAGCACGACCGCCAGTTGTAATTGGCCGGATCGATGGCCAGGGCCTGGTCACATTCCTGCTGGGCCGGTTCGAGCAATCCGGCGTAGCGCAGCACGTAGGCCAGTGAATAATGCGCGACCGCATTGTCAGGCCGCCTCCTGACCAGCGCCTCGGCGTCGTTATAAGCCTTATCGAGGTCCCCCGTTTCGACTTCATTGGTCGCGAGATATCCGGCGGCGCTGACGCGAGCGGGTTCGAGCGAGAGGGCGCGCTGATAGGCAGCGTTCGAACGTTGGTATCCGGCGGCTCCGCCCCCGGAGTAAATTGCGTCGAAGTAATAGCGCCGTCCGAGGGCTTCCCACGCTGGAGCGTAATTTGGATCGAGGGC
Source organism: Terriglobales bacterium (assembly GCA_035308395.1). Lineage (GTDB taxonomy): Bacteria > Acidobacteriota > Terriglobia > Terriglobales > Acidobacteriaceae > Acidiflorens. The sequence goes on along the minus strand of DATGGT010000135.1, from coordinate 83,339 downwards.
AACGGCTCGCTCGAGCATTGTGATCGCATCTTTATTGGTGGCGCCGTCGTGCGCCATCGACACGCTGCGCAAATATAGATTGTAGCCTTCGCCGTTGGCTGGGACGCTGCTGTTTTCAACCGCGCCGCGACCGATACCCAGCGCGGGCACGAGTTCCTGCCTAACTTTGCGGGTCATCTGGTTTTGCAGGGAGATCAAGTTGTCGGCCGGCGCGTTGAGGCGGCCGGTCCAGATCAATTTGTTGCTCTTTACCTCGACGGCCTCGAGCGTGACCATCACCATTTTGTTTTGACGGAGGAAGTGGCCGGTGACCACGGTGTCCACGCCCAATTCGCGACCGGCTTGTGTCGGATCGGTTACGCCGCTGGCATATTTCTGAGTGACGGCCGAAGGACGAATTTCGAGCGAATGCGCGGACGTCAGCGCGTTCGAAATCTCGTCGGCCAAAGCAAAGCGAAGGAACTCGCTCTCGAAATCATTGTTTATGTTTTGCAGGGGAAGAACGGCGATCGTGCGGCTGCCCGCCTGCGTGGCCAGGTTCTTATGCTTCAGCCACCATGCCCCGACTGCGACCACAAGCGTCAGAAGCGTGGCGGCCAGTGCGACGATGATCCACTTCAGGGCCGAGCTTTGGTTCTTCTGAAAAGTATTGGTGGCGAGGTGCAGGCCCGTCGCTTGACGAAGACCACTGCGGAGTGTCGGCTCCGTGCCTTTCTTGAGCTTGACCAAGTCAGCCTTCATCTCGGTCGCGTTTTTGTAGCGGAGATTGCGGTCCTTCTCCATCGCTTTCCCGATGATGGACTCGAGTTCGGGCGGGACTTCCGGATTGATGGAGCGCGGCGACGCGGGCTTCGAATTCATTACTGCATGCAGAGTTGTGACGACGTTCGTTCCGGTAAAGGGTTTTTTGCCGGTCGCCATTTCAAACAGCACGACGCCAAACGAAAATATGTCGCTGCGCACGTCGAGATCTTCGGAGCGCGCTTGCTCGGGCGACATGTAGACGGCTGTGCCGGGGATGACTCCGACCTGGGTCAGCGATTCTTCAAGCGACGAATCCGTGGTCGTGCCGACGCTTTGATCCTTGGCGAGTTTGGCGAGCCCAAAGTCGAGAATCTTTACCTGTCCGTTCGGAGTCAGAAAAATATTTGCCGGCTTGATGTCGCGATGGACGATTCCCTTGGCGTGAGAGGCTGCGAGCGCATCGGCGACCTGTACGGCGATGTCGAGCAGGTCGTCGATCTCCATCGGCTTGCCATGGATGCGCTGCTTGAGGCTCTCGCCCTCGAGCTTTTCCATGACGATGAAGGGCTGGCCGTTGTTGTCTTCAATATCGTGGATGGTGCAGATGTTGGCGTGGTTGAGTTGCGAGGCAGCGCGTGCTTCACGGGTAAAACGGTCGAGTGAGCGCTGGTCTTTGGCCAAGTGATCGGGGATAAATTTCAGCGCAACATGACGGCCGAGGCGGAGATCCTCCGCCTCATAGACGATTCCCATCCCACCGCCGCCGAGCTTCGACAGAATGCGGTAGTGGGATACGGTTTGGCCGATCATCTCCATGCTTGGTGAATATGGGTCGGACACTCCTATCCGAGGCCGTCGCAGTTACTGATGCTCTTGATTGTAGATTCTACCGCCGGATTTAAGGTGTCTCGTCCGTGAAGGCGTAATGGTAGGCGGTCAACGTGGCTGGGTCAACCGAGAACGGGACCTGGAATGCGACCGCGAAGAGAATGAGACGCGATCAAGGGGCTATGACTTTGGGCAGATTCCAATGCCTCCAGACGCTGACCAAGCGCAGGACAAAACAAAACGTTCCACCGGCGACTGCGGCCCAAGTGTGAGGGACTTTTAGTTTTCGGGCCGCGATCATTAGCGCTGCTCCCGCCATGGCGGCGGTGGCGTAGATGTCGGAACGTAGAACGTTCGGCACGCGCGCCAGCAGAATATCGCGCACCGTGCCGCCGCCGACGCCGGTGATGGTTCCAAGCAAGATGGCGATGAATGGATGGATTTCGTACATCAACGCCTTTTCCGTTCCAGCAACAGCAAACAGAGCCAGACCGGCCGCATCGAGAACCAGAATCACAGTGGCGGGAATTCCCTGGACGTATTTGTACATGAAGAAGACGATGGCCGCGCCGGTGAAGGCCATTGCGGAATAGCGCCAGTCGCGCAGTGAACTGGGTGGGATGGCGCCGATCAGCAGGTCGCGAAAAATTCCACCGGCTAATGCCGTTGAAAAGGCCAGTACCATCAATCCGAGCAAGTCGAGGTTGCCGGTGATCGCGGCCTCGGCCCCTTCGATACCGAAAATAAGCGTGCCAGCCATGTCGGCCGCAAACAGCAAGGTGTTGGTTGGGCGCTTCGAGATCTGAGTCATCGGTGAATCCGCGGGTTTCGATGAGCGGGCAGATCGAGCCAGTCGTCGAAGGCGCAATGGTAGGCGGTCGTCTGAGCGGGGTCAACCGAACGGAGGGGAAAGGGGCGCCCTCAGAGCGCTTTATTAGATATTGATCTTCTCGGTTGCCACAAGCTGTATTGCGATAACAGGTAGAATCTTGGAACTGAGAATAAACAGCCGGTGTCTCAACCACTATGGTGCTTGATCGCAATATGAACCGAACCGTTGTTGCTCTCACGTGCCTTTTAGCCAGCCTATGCTTGTGGGCGTCAGACGAGAAGCGACCTGCATACCCCTCATATGATTATGACGTTGCCCGCACACATGAAATTGAACCTCACCGTCGCACCATCCCGGTTGAAGGTGTACGCTCGGGCTCTAATCAGCTTCGCCTCACGCTCACTGTATCCCCCACCGGTGACGTGCTCGAGAGCGACGCCGCGGGCGACCCCGGAATCATGAAACTCTGGCCGCAACTGCAAGGCGAGGTGCGGCGGTGGAAATTCACACCATTCGAAGCGAACGGTAAAGCGGTCACGGCGGAGGTCGAGGAATATATCGACTTGGTTCCTCCAGAACGACTGCCAAAGAGTCATGTGGCCGCGCCCGCCCTTCGGCGAGATTCCAAAGTTGCGATCACTCTTGAGAGGAGTGGATGCTTCGGCACTTGCCCTTCCTATACTGTCACGGTTAGTACAGATGGCATTGTCTTCAAAGGAAGAAGTGGTTTCGTGGTTGCTTCAGGAACACATACAGATACGATGGACGCGGCCGAAGTGCGAAAGCTTGCGAAGAGATTTGTCGCGGCAGACTTCTATTCTATGGATCCCAGCTACAGGGCGAGTGTGACAGATAACCCTTCGTACGTGCTCTCCATCGAAATCGACGGCCACACAAAAAAAGTTGAGGATTACGTTGGCTCGTGGGAAGGAATGCCAGCGGTCGTGACAGAACTGGAAAATGCGGTTGATACGGTTGCAAGAACTGAGCGATGGATCGAGGGTGGCGACGGTTTAGTCGAGGCGTTACAGGCGGAGAAGTTCAACTTCAAGAGTTTCGAAGCACAAGTCATGCTGAAGGAAGCAGCGAGTCGTGGAACGACCGCGACGGTGCGGGAGTTGTTGGAAGCAGGCGTGCCGCTGGTGCCCATCCCAGCCCCAAAGCCCAAAGGACAACACGAAGGTGTTCCGTTTGAAGCGGTGGGATGGCTCAATGCAGCCAGTCGCCATTTGGAGACGTTACAAACCCTCATTGACGCGGGGGCGAGTAATAACGATCAAGGCGACAAAGACCTGGCTCTCGTGGGTGCTGCTCGCTCAGGAAGCGTGGAGGCCGTGCGAGCGTTGGTTGCCTACGGAGCAAATCCAAATGCCGACCTCAGCAAAATGACGGTGACAAGAAGCAGTGGCGGCATGACCTTGGGGGAGCAAGGTGCGGGGAGCATCCTGATCTATGCTGCGGAGTCGGGGAATCCTGACATGTTGCGCGAGGTCCTTCGGTACAGCCCGAAACTCGAGGCGCGAGATCGCGAGGGAAAGACCGCGATTTTCGCTGCTGGAGAATCAGGTTATCGAGATAGAGATGGAGCGCGCGCGGAATGCGTACGTCTGATTGCACAAGCCGGTGCAAATGTGAATGCACGCGATAAGGATGGAAATACGCCGCTGCATGAAACATACCTCACTGAGGTTCAAGAAGAATTGTTGAAGCTAGGCGCAGATGTGAATGCACGTAATAAGGATGGTGAGACACCGATTTTTACTACGGTCGATGATAGTGCCATACCGCTGTTCATCGAACATGGCGCTGACCTCACTATTCGAAACAATAAAGGACAGACCGTAGTCGACGCCGCTAATGCAAAAGGACCTCAGCGACAAGAGGTTCTCCGCAAAGCGATTGAGAACTTAAACCAGCGCTAGCGAACGAGATTGCTCAGCTCGACGCGAGCGTCCATCAAAATCCCTCAGTTTGAAACGTTCACTTTCAGACTCACGGGCGCGCTCTCTTCCGGCGAGGTCAGTTCATTTGTCTATCTTGCGAGCGGCGCATGCGTCCAGTGCGGACGTAGCGGGCTTGCCAGCCGACCATTCGCGACAGGAACATCGCTAACTGACCAGCGCGGCCGACGATCCGACCCACTTCATGTTCTTGTTGTGATCGACACCCATCATCAGTCCGCGACCCATGCGCACGATGGTCAGCACGGGAATGAGTTCATTGAGCCAGACATACATAATCCGCAGCTCAACTTTGGTTGCGCCGTGCGGAGTCTCGACGATTGGGGTGAAATTCAAGCGCTCCTGGAGAATGTATTCGGCGTGCTTTGCGGCTGGAATGGCGTCAATGTCGGCGCGCGAGGGTGCGATCACGACGCCCAATCCGGCGAAGGAATACAGTGGCTTGAGGACAAAGTTCTCGAGGTCGGCGGGTAACTCGGCGAGCTGATCGAGAAACCATGTCCGCGGCACCGATGGATGCTTGAGGTAGGGGATGGAATATTTGCTGATGCGGAAATACCAGTTTGGATGGCCGGCCCACTCCACATCGAGATCGTCGCGAAGATCGAATGGCAGCTTGATGCCTTTGCGTTCGAGTTCATCGATGATGGTGCGGTTATAAATTCGGTCGATCGGAACGCGTTTACCGGGCTCATCGTAATAAAGTTTTCGGCCCTCTTTGCGAATCTTGGTGATGCAGACGGTTCGGATGCCGAGCATCTGTTCCGTAAGGAGGAAATCGGGACGCGTCTTCTGTTCCTCGGGATGCACCTCCATCAATATGACGTTGGCGGGATCGTGTCCCGCGACAATCGCATCCTGTAGAAGACGTTTGTATGCGGTCGAGTCGAGCCCACCTAGAAAGTAGCGGAGCTGGGGATCAAGGCCGAAAACATCGACGTAAGCTTGCGACAGGACGGGTTGATAGGCGTAGAGGGAAGGGAAGGCCTGCAATTCAACGAGTTTTGGTTGTAACTCACCCGCCTGGTCGCGCACCAATCCGAAGTCGACCTGAACAAACATCGGATGCGGCGATTCGTTGGGGACGCGGAACTCGGCCGGAATCGAAGCTTCGGAGCGCTTGAGATATTCCGGGTTGTCGACGAGTTGGCGGATGAGCGCTTTGCCGTCTTCCCCCATGCGCTCGACGAGCGCGTTCGGAAAAAAGCATGGAGTCTCGCAGACCGCGAAGGGAACTTCCATTCCGCAACGGGTCGCCAGTTCGCGGCGCAGAAGTTCGTATTTTTCCTGGGTGAAGCGCGCGTTGAAGTCGCGGCGGTAGGAGGGGATCATAGCAGGGGATCATAGACTGAGAGTGACGCGAGAGCCACTCAACTAAGTTTCGATCAGGCTTCAATTACGCTTCAATCAAAAAGTGGCCGCCGCGCATGATTTGCTCGTCATCGACCCAGATATCAAACTTCCGTCCGACAACGTCGATGTGGGTAGACGAAAACCATTCTGCTCCGGTGTGGGCGCCATAAGGATTTCCAAAGGCGATGTGGACGCCGGGATATTTTTCGTCCTGGAGGATCGCGCCAATCACATCCTTGAGTTCGATGTTGGTGCCGATGGCAAACTCGCCCACGCGATTGCTGTTTTCATCCTTGTGGGTATAGGCCCAGAAGTCGTCTTTCAGTTCCTTGTTTGAGGAATGCGCTTCGATCAACCGATTTCCCTTGATGTGAATGGTCAAGGGGTGCGCTTTGAGATCGCCAAACTTTTCGCAGAGATAATCGCCGACGACGCCGTCGATGACGAATGTTCCGTTAACCTCGCCGGGTGTGGTGAATATCTCGCCGCCGGGCAGGTTGCCCCATTTCTCGGTGCTGATGATGCCGCTGGTCTTGACCCAGCGGTAGTTCGGATTCAGATCTGCTACCAGATCGGTGCCTGCGGGCGTTTTCGCGCGAACCTGTTTTGCCTTGCGCACAATCTCCATCACCTTTGCGCTAAGGCGGTCGACCTTTAGAAAATCCGCGCGCATGCCTTCCATCATGATCTGCTTCTTGATGTTGACCATGTGAGCGTGGCGAATCTTGTTTTTGTTCACGATGTCGGTCATCTGCATGCGTGATTTCAATTCGTTGGTTTGGGCGCAGACCGCAAAGATGCTGACCTGGCTCGTCTCGAGATCCTCGGCGACGGGCAGCGGTAAATCGGTCAGCGGACGAGGCGCCACATCTTCGAGCACCCAGGTCTGGTAGCGGCAGCCAATTTGATCGAGTTCGTGCACGATGGCAGCGGCAATTTCCAGGCACACTTCGTCGGTAATGACGGTAACCTTTTCCGTCGGCAGCACCCGCAGGCATACCCGGACGGCATTGCGAGCTCCAGGCGTAAGCTCGGGATCAAAAGGCACCTGGTTCAGTTGTCGATGGGGGTAGGCCGCAGTGTTCGTAGAAGTATTCATCAAAATTTTCGTCAAGCCGGGCTAAACAGCTCGGGCAGTGGGCATGCGGTCCGCGTTGTCTTCGGCGATGCCCACTTCAGTCTCCTCAATAATGTAGTCCATTACGGCTTTCATATCGCCGGTCTTGCGGAACACTTCCAGTTGCCGGTCCGCGCCCGTTCCCATCTTCATGATGGTGCGGATATATTCCACTTCTTCGCGGCAATCGAGTTCATCGAGCACATCGTCGACAAACTCGAGATACTCTTCGATCAGATCGCGTTCATCCACTTCCATTTGCTTGCCGAAGTCGATCAATTTTCCGTTGATGCCGTAGCGGGCTGCGCGCCATTTGTTTTCCATCAGCAGCGATTTGCGATAGAGGCGGAATCCCTGGTTCTGCGAATGCAACTTATACAACTTGGCGACCGTCGCCTGAATCAACGCCGCGAGCGCAATCGTTTCTTCCACCCGCATCGGCAAATCGCACACGCGGAATTCCAGCGTGTTAAAGAACGGGTGTGGGCGCATGTCCCACCAGATTTTCTTTGCGTTGTCGATGGAGTTGGTCTTGACCAGCAGTTTGACGTAATTTTCGTACTCACCCCAGCTGGGGAAATAATCCGGCAGGTTCGTACGCGGAAATTTGTCGAACACCTTGCAGCGATACGATTTCAGGCCAGTGTCCATGCCCAGCCAGAAGGGAGAATTCGACGATAGCGCGAGCAGGTGCGGAATAAAGTAGCGCGCATGATTCATCATCTGAATCAGGGTTTCGCGGTCCTCGATGCCAACGTGTACGTGGAGCCCGAAAATCAGATTGGCACGCGCGACCAGCTGCATGTCTTCGACGATATTTTTGTAGCGCTCGCCGGGAGTCAGTTCCTGCACCCGCCAATCGGCGAAGGGATGAGTCGCCGCCGAAGCCAGCCGCAGGCCATTCTCGCGGGCGAGGTGGATCATATGCCGGCGCAGAGTTTTCAGTTCCTGCCGCGCGTCCTTGATATTCGCGCAAACCGAAGTGCCGACTTCGACGACCGACTGGTGCATCTCCGTCTTCACTCGCTCTTGCAGAACCAATCGACCTTTTTCGATGATCTCGGCGTGGATGTGCGATCGCAGATCCCGAGTTTCGGGATCGACGGTCTGATACTCTTCTTCGATTCCTAGCGTGAATGTAGGTTTCATCGCGGTATCCAGAGCTGCCAGGCGGGATAGACGCTGACAGAAGCCTTTCTAGTATACCAATTGGGCGACGGGTGTAGAGGTGGGGGAGACTTCGCTCCCCTGAATTGTTTAGCTGGAGTTACGCCTTTTTTCGTGTCTTCGGAGTTGGAGTCCGAAGATCGACCCATTTGGGTCCGCCTGGACCGGGCTCGCTTACGCCTGGTCCACTCAAGAATGATGCCCATCGCATTTCTGTATAAGGCTTCTCGTCGCTCCGGGCCTTTTCCACCGCCATCTCAGCCACGGCATCGACCACCCAGTCGAAATTTTCCTGGCCCACCGAGGTGATCTCCGCGTCAGGAGCGGGGTTCATAAAGTCAATCGCGTAAGGTACGCCATCCTCGACGGCAAACTCGACAGTGTTGAGGTCATAGCCGAGAGCGCGACAGAGCGACAGAGCGTCTTTCTCGATCCGTTGCTTCAACGGCTCGGGTGGCTGCGGGTTGCCTTTTACATAGCGTTCGTGGTGCGGAGCCTTCGGATCGTACTTCATGATGTGTACTTTTTCCTGGCCCACAACGTAGCAGCGGTAGTAGTCCTCGAACTCGACGCCATGCTGCAAAGTCATGCAGAGATCGCCAGTCTGGTTGTAGTTGTGAAAGAACTCGTCCGGATTGTGCACTTTATAAACATGCTTCCAGCCACCCCCGGCGTAGGGCTTCAGGAATGCGGGAAATCCGACGTAAGAGAACAGTTCGTCCCAATTCAGCGGAAAGATAAGATTGCGCATCGACTTATCGGTTGTATCGGGCGGGTGTTTGTGATGCGGCAGGATGACCGTTGGAGGAATCGCCACGCCCATCTTGTGTGCCAGCGCGTAGTTGAAGAATTTATCGTCAGCCGTCCACCAGAAGGGATTATTGATGACGATCGTTCCCTGCAACACGGCGTTCTTCAGGTAGGCGCGATAGAAGGGAATGTCCTGCGAGATGCGGTCGACGATCACGTCATACTTCTTCGGCTCATCCATGCGGATGCCGCCGATACTTACGAACTCCGCCCTGACACCTTCGACATTCATCGAGTTGATCTTCTCGACGAGAGCAGGGGGGAAAGTGTTCTCCATGCCAAACAAGATTCCGATTTTCTTCACTGCCATTCTCCTTAGCCAACTGCGTTGCTCTAGAAATACTTCACTGCCATTCGTTGCCAGAGCGGCCAATCGTGTTTGCTGTTGTCTCCGTAGATGTCGAGCCAATGCGGAATCTGCTTGGCGGTGAGAATCGCTGCCATTTTTACGTTGGCGTCCAGACACATGTCCCAATCCGACGACCCCAGGACGATCTTCATCTTGCGGTACCGGCTGAGAAACCAATCGTCGCCCGCGTTAGCCAGATAGTCGGGAGGATTGTTGAAATAGACATTGTCGTCGTAATAGCCGTCGAGGAAGCTCTTAATGTCGAACGACCCGCTCATGGTGACGCACGCTGAGACGAGATCGGGGTGGCGCATGGAAAAATTCAGGGCATGGTACCCGCCAAAGCTGCATCCGGTGACCGCGATTTGCGGCGCCCAGTTCTTCCATCTCAGATGAGGCAGAAATTCGTTGAGTATGTAACGCTCGTATTGGACGTGGCGCCAGATGCGCTGCCCAGGGTGCGCGCCTTTGTTGTACCAACTTTCGCCGTCGACGCCATCCACGCAGAACACCTGAATCTCGCCCGCTTCCAGTTTCCCGGCTAGCGTCCGGATCATTCCGGCATCTTCGTATTCGAAAAAACGGCCCCTAGATGTGGGAAAAACGAGTATGGGCTGCCCCGCGTGTCCATAGACCAAGGACTCCATGTCGCGGCCGAGTTCATGGCTGTATTGCTTGTTATATTCACGGTTCATGCGCGCGAGGATTGTAACCGAACTGACCAGCATAAGCATCTGGCGAAAGATGCATGCAAGGTACACAGAGGAGGGCGGTCCGCGTTTTGCTAACGCCCGAGAGGCGTTGAACGCGGATCAATTCCCAGATGCTTCAGTTTCGATTGCAGAGTGGTGCGCTTCAATCCCAAACGCCTGGCTGCGCCTCGTATCCCACCGATTTGTCCATGGCTTGCCTGCAACGCCCGCAGAATATGGAAGCGCTCGGCGGCCGCCAGCGTCTGATCCGGACTCTTTTCGTCGAGCGGTTTCTTTTCCGTTTTCACGGATACAAGTTCGCCGGAGGGTGCCACTAACACCGAACCTTGCGTGAGAATCACCGATCGCTCGATAAAGTTCTCTAACTCGCGAACATTGCCCGGCCATCCCCACCCGATCAGCGCATCCATCGTCTTCGTGGGAATGCTGGTGATCGATTTTTTCATCCGTTGCGCGAACTTCTGGACAAAATGTTCCACCAGAAGAGGGATGTCTTCCCGCCGTTCACGCAACGGTGGCACGGAAATCGGAAATACGTTCAAGCGGTAATACAAATCGCTGCGGAACTGGTTGTCGCGGACGAGGTCGGCAAGATTGCGGTTGGTGGCGGCAATCAATCGAAAGTTGACCTTCAAGGTTTGGGTTGAGCCGAGCCGCTCGAACTCCTGATCCTGGAGAACGCGAAGCAGTTTGGGCTGGAGTTCGAGCGAAATCTCCCCAATCTCGTCCAGAAATAAAGTTCCCTTGTCGGCCAGTTCGAGGCGTCCGATTTTCTTGCTGATCGCTCCGGTGAATGCGCCCTTTTCGTAGCCGAATAACTCGCTCTCCAGCAGTCCCGACGGAATCGCGGCGCAATTCAGTTTGATGAAACTCGAGTTAGCTCGCGAGCTCAAGCGATGGACCGCGCGCGCAACCAGTTCCTTGCCCGTTCCTGTCTCGCCGAGCAGCAGTACGGTTGCATCGCTCGACGCCACTCTTCCCACCTGTTCCATCGCGTGTTGGAGCGGTTTGCTCTGTCCGATAATCTCGCCGAATCCCAGTTCCGTATCGATTTCCTGTTCCAGATAAAATTTCTCTTCCGTGAGTTTCTTTTTAGCTTCGCGGAGAGCCTCGGTGGCCTCGCGAAGTTCACTCACGTCCATGGTTGCGCCTGTAAGTCCAATGACACTATTCGTGGCGTCGAAGAGTGGTTCGATGGTTACGTCGAAATATCGCTTTACGCCACCAACATCGGCCTGCACTTGATGGCGCGCCCCGACTCCGGTTTCGAGCACTCGCCGTCTGACGTCGGCGCTGCGGTGACCCTCCTCGGCGTCGAGAAGATCGTAGGTCGTTTTTCCCGTGACCTCGCCCCCGTTGCCGGCCAGCAGCGAGTTATAGGACCATGTATAGCGCAAGTCCCGGTCTTGGTTGAAAACCGTAATCGGAGAATGCTTGAGCGCGACCCGGAACCGTTCTTCGCTTTCGCGCAGCGCCTCCTCGGCCTGCCGTCGTTCGGTGATGTCATGGACCAGGGCCATGTGCCATCGTCGCGTCTCTCCGGTAGTCCCCATGGGTACGGGCAGAATGCTGACCCAGCGCACCGATCCATCGGGGCGCACATACCGTTTTTGAAACTCGCGATCCGTCCGTTCCCCGCCGGCCAGTCGTTGAAGAGCGTCGACACTCTCATCCATGTCGCGGGGGTCAGTGATGTTCTGAATCGTTAAGCGGCGGAGTTCGTCTTCCGTGCGACCGGAAATTTCGCAGAACTTCGGATTCACTTGCAGGAAACTGCCGCTTTGAGAATCCACGAGAGCAATACCCATGGGGGAGCGCTCGTAGACGGTTCGAAACAGGAGTTCGCTTTCGCGTAGCGCTTTTTCGGCACGTTTCAGTTCCGTCAGATCAATCGACGCGGCCACCGACCCGGCCGGATTGCCGTGCTCATCGAGCAGTGGAACCGCATTCACCACCGTTTCGCGCTCTGTTCCATCCCCAAATACCAAAGTTACCGGACAGCCATAGACTGGTTCCTGTGTCGCCACGGCCAGCTGCATGGGCAACCGGTCGGCGGGAATCTCGATCCCATCGCGCATCGTTCGGAAAGCAGGCTGTTCGGCGGGAGGCCCGCTCTTAGAAAAGTTCGTGCCACGGGGCAGTCGCATCTGTTCGTAAGCCGCGCGATTGCCCGTGATGCGCCGGCACTGGGCATCATGCGTGATGAAGACCGGGACCGGCACCACATCGAGCACCATCTCCAGTTCTTTGCCTCGATTCAACTCTCGTGCCCTGGTTTCGCGCAGTGCGCTCTCGACGCGTTTGCGCTCAGTGATGTCGCGCGAAATCGCCACTCCGTACGATCGTTCCAGCTTCACATTGCGCAGATTTACTTCGACGGGAAAAGTGGTCCCATCCTTTCGTCGATGCATTCTTTCCATGACCGCGAAGCCCGATTCTTGCAACTGCCGATCCACCTGCGCGCGCCACGTTTCGGTTAAGTCGGGATCGATGTCCCGGACGGTCAGTGCCAGCAGCTCTTCGCGGCTATAACCAAGATCGATGCATGCGCGGTCGTTCACATCCAGCAGGCGCAGGGTCGGAGGATCGACCACAATGATGGAGTCATTGGAATGATCGAGCAGCGCCCGGAACATGGTTAGCCCCTTGATCAGCAGTCCCTGTTCTTGCGTGGTTCTTAAGAGCCGATCGTTGGTTACGGTCAGCGCCTCCTCGGCCCGGACGCGCTCCGTGACGTCGTGCGCGATCCCGCGCACAACCGGCACCTGGACCCCGTCTCTCCGCAGTGTGTTGTGATATTCCCAGATTCGTTCTTCTCCCGATTTCGTCAAGACCGACATCAGGCCGCTGGCCTCACCGGTGATTGCGATTTCGCGCAAATAGTCGTCGAAGCGCGCGCGGTATTGTGGAGGGGCGAACTCGCGCATCGGTCGGCACATCATTTCTTCAATCGTGTAGCCGAGGAGGCGCGCTGGAATGGGATTAATCGAGAGGAATCGACCTTGAAGGTCGTGAGTGCAGAACAGGTCGCGGCTGTGATCGACGAGATCGCGATACCAGTCCGGGTCTGCTTCGAGGACCCGGCGGATTGAGTCCAGCGGGACTGACGCTTCTTGCGGGAAATGCCGCTTAGCTTCCCCAGGGTGCAATGCCATGGCTCACCCGTATGCAAGCCGGCTGGGAGGTGTTCGTTTTAATCGGCCAGATCCGCCCCGTTGGCTGCTTCTTTTTCGCTGCTTCTTAGAGTTTCAAAGGTGTGTTTAAGTCTCACCAGACTCGGGATACAGCGGAAGTCTAGCAGAATGGCTTATTTGTTGACAGTGGCCCGTCCGTGCTTCGGTGTGCCTCTTCAGTGTGCTTCTAAAGAGGCACAGGTCCGGGTTGGGAAAGGCGTGAATCGAGATGTGTAAGTTGCTTCGAAGGTTATTTCTCGAGTAGGGGGTCGGCCTCTTCTTCGGCATCCATCTTCAGGTCAGAGAGATCTAACTGGAGGTTGCCGGGATTGGTAGCGTAGGCGAGCCCGGTTTCCATATCGATGACTCCCTCGCGGATGAGTTTCTCAATGTAGCCATCGAAAGTCTCCATGCCCTCTTGCTCTCCGACACGCATCGCGTCGAGCAAGGTTTTGCCCTCGATCTCGCCTTTCTCTACGTATTCGCGTGTGCGCAGAGTCGATTTCAGAATTTCGATCGCGGCTACCCGGCCATTGCCGTCCTTACGTGGAATAAGACGTTGCGAAATGATGTAGCGGAAACTCTTTGCCAGGCGGTTGCGGAGGGTATGCTGCTCGGACATCGGGAAGGCACCGACAATCCTCTCGACGGTCTTCGAGGCGTCGATGGTGTGGAGTGTGGACAGTACCAGGTGGCCGGTCTCAGCGGCTTCCATGGCGATCTCGATGGTTTCTTTGTCGCGCATTTCGCCGACCAGAATTACTTTCGGAGCCTGTCGCAAAGCAGCCCGCAAGGCGAGAGCAAAACTCGGCGTGTCGCTATGCAGTTCGCGCTGATGCACGATGCAATTCTTGTGAGAATGAAGGAATTCGATGGGGTCTTCAATGGTGAGGACGTGGTAGTACTGTTCCTTATTGATCTTGTCGATGATGGCGGCGAGGGTCGAGGACTTTCCTGATCCGGTGGGGCCGGTCACGAGCACGATGCCGTTGCGCAGTTCGACGATCTTTGCGAGTTCGGCCGGCAGGTTGAGCGTATCGAGGTCCGGAACTTTCCCAGGGATAACCCGCATCACGACGGCGCACGTACCGCGCTGCATGAAGACGTTGACGCGAAAACGATTGGACCCGGGCAGGCTGTAAGAGACGTCGCATGACCCGCGTTCCTTCAGGTTTTCGAGCGCGTGCGGGTTGTCGCCGATCAGGTCAGATGCAATGCGTCGTGTGTCCTCTGTGCCTAGAGTGCGCGTGGTCCCCGCCTGGGTAAGCTTTCCGCTGATTTCGACCAGCGGTGGTCTGCCCGGAGTGAAGAAGAGGTCGCTGATGCGCGGCGAAGCTTTCAGCATGGCGACGAGCAATGCCGGGGTAGAAAGCGCGACCGGTGCCGGGGCAGCGGCCGCCGCAGCGCCAGCCGTAGCCGCTCGCGAAGACGGCGGGGTTGCAGTCGGTGGTCCAGATAGAGAAGAAGACATAGACGCGTGCCCTAGTTAGATAGAAGCGTTAGGGTGGAACTCTAGAAGGTGCAGTAGCGGTCAAGGAAGTTATGACCGCATGAATAAGAGTACATAGAGAGTTTTGGCCCTGAAAGATTACGGAAGGCACTCATCTATTCGCTAGTGGTTACTTAGGCGGGAGCAAATCGATGCTCGACAGGACATAGGTTGTCTGCTTGTCAAGTTTCAGGTTGGAGCGTTGAGAGATGATGGTGACGGATCCGTCCGGATTGCGGGTCGATTCCACATCTTTCATCATGACGCGATGCGGGGGCGCGCTCGATTCCGGCTCGGAAGAACGGGTGCTGCCGGAGGCGTCTTCGGGAAATGTCGGTTGTGGATTGGCGGGCGGAGTGTTGGTTCCTCGGCCTCGCGACACCTCGAGCGCGCCGTGGACTGCTGAGTTGTACGAGTCTCCTGAGATGAGCGCAGGCGGGTAATACCAAGGAGTCAAGTAGACTTTCACTTCGGCTGATCCATTTTTCCACTGTGCCGAGTCGATGCGAATGCCAAGGCGCGACGGACCCTGGGCAGATTTGGCCACGGATTCGGTCACCTCTCCGGAGAGAATCGCATTGCTCGGGATGACGACGCCGTTGACCAAGGTGGCAGCTGTAAGCTTCGCCTGGACTTTGGTTCCGACTGCGGTGGTTCCAGCAATTACATTTTGCCGCATCGTCACCGGGAGTTCGATGCCTGCTGCGGAGGGAGGCGCGGCCAGCGAAGTTTGACTCAGCAGCCAAACCGAAGCAAGAAAGATGAGTAGCAGCGTGCGTCTCAAGAATGCTCCTCAGAATGCGCCGCTGGAACATCCGCATTCTCCGCGAATTGTACTAGGCGAGTTCGCGTCGAGGTAGGAATTCACATCTTTGACTCGAAAGCTGACAACTGAATGCGACTGCTCACTACTGCCCCTAATCTTTTCAATAACTTAGCTCCGAAAAATGCCCCAATTCCCCGCTTAACCCCGTTTTTCTCCCCTTCGTTGCCTTCTTCGTGCCTAAACACTACGGTTTCAATAGCATCACTCTGAGCAACTCCACGCATCGAAATAGCTTGTATTCTTCGTGGAGATCACTTTTTTGCTGATTCTCTGCACGTCGAGATTGCTCGCAGGGAACAAGAGTTGCTTTGGGCGTCAATTAAGGAACACTGAATCCCAGGAATCCTAAGGAGATCGAGATTCGAATGCATAAGCCGATTAAGTACGTTGAGAAGGCCGTGACCGTTGCCGCTACGGGCGCATGGGCAGTTTTTTCACGCCTCAACCGCGTTGCTCCGAATCAGTCGCCGACTCCGAAGTGGTCCGATAAGCCTCTGCTCAAGTCGTGGGAAAAGTCGAAGCCGCCGCTTGGCTGGCCGCGTTCGACCGATTCGCTTTGCCCGAAGTGCGTGCCGGAAATCCGGCAACAGATTCTCGACGGCCATCTTCCCGTTGACGTTCTGATGAACGAAAAGGTTGGAGAAATCAAGGCTCAAATCGTTGAGCGCGACGGCAAGATCTGGATGGTGAAAGATTGCGAGAAGCACGGTCACTTCGAAGACCTGATGTCGATCGACACCGAATTCTCGAAGCACCTCGAAGACGTTTTCCCCGGCCGCGACATCCGTGCGCACAACGACGAAAAGCTGCATCATCACGGGTCGTCCACAGTGAAGTACGGACGCGGTTCTGTGCTCACCGTTGACCTGACCAACCGTTGCAACATGATGTGTGATCCCTGTTTTATGGACGCCAATCAGGTTGGCTACGTTCACGAATTGACCTGGGAAGAAATCAAGACCGTTCTGGATAACGCGATCACCATCAAGCCGAGACGCCAGATGTCGGTGCAGTTCTCCGGCGGCGAGCCGACGTTGTCGCCGTACTTCCTCGACGCGGTTCGCTATGCGCGCAAAGTCGGCTACAACAGCGTGCAGGCCGCGACCAACGGCATCGAGTTTGCGAAGAGTTTTGAATTTGCGCAGCAGGCGGTTGAAGCAGGATTGCGTTATGCCTACCTGCAGTTCGACGGCATCGGCAATGCCGCCAACGATCACCGCGCCGTGGGCAATCTGTTCGACGTGAAATTGAAGGCCATCGACAACCTGCACAAAGCCGGTTGCGAGATTGTTCCGGTCGTCACCATTGTGAATGGAATCAATAATGAACAAGTCGGACGCATCATTCAGTTCGCGCTCGACAATCCGAAAAAGATTGGCTTCCTGTCATTCCAGCCGGTGTCCTTCACCGGCCGCGACGAAGCCATCACCGACGAGCGCCGGCAAGCGCAGCGTTACACGCTGGCGCACCTGGCGCACGACGTTAAAAATCAAACTGGATTTGGCGAGCCGACCCGCGATTGGTTCCCAATTAGCTTCATGAGCACGTTCTCCGACTGGGCCGATGTTCTGCACTCCAACGATGCGAACAACGATTGGGGCCAGCTCTCTTGCGGATGCCATCCGAATTGCGGCACGGGCATGGCGATGATGATCGATAAAGAGACGAAAGAAGCGGTTCCGGTAACGGCTTTCCTCAAAGGTGATCAACTCGCGAAGGACATTGCCAAGGTCAACGATGCCGCTCGTTCGAAGTTCTGGACAGCGTTCGGGATGGCGTTGTGCCTGATGAAGAACTACGATCCGTTCCAATCGCCAACGCATTTCAAGATGGTCGACCTGCTGAGGAAGTTCGATAAGAACTTTAACGCCACAGGAAAGAACTATGGCAAGGTGGGTCCGGACCGCACGATTGACGACGTGATGAAGCGTCGCCAGGATCGTTGGAATTTCCTGTTTATCGCCGGAATGTGGTTCCAGGATCTGTTCAACTACGACTTCCGCCGCACCGAGCAGTGCATTATTCCTTATGCCACGCAGGAAGGCGAGATCAGCTTCTGCGCCTACAACACGGGCGTGGGCTGGCGCAACATCATCGAGAAGATGCACATGACCTCAACGCTCACCAAGTGGTACGAAGAGCATGGACGTCACGAGATTTTCGCTGGTGGCAAAAAAGTGAAGATGGAGGATAAAGAGCACGCTCTCTATCTCCGCGAGGAAATCGTCACCCACGAGGTGCAGCATGATCTCGACAAGTTGGGAATCGCGAAGACGGCTCGCGAAGAGAAGAAGCGCGCTCGCGACACCAAGGCCGAAAACAACAAAGTTAAGAACGACGCCGCCTACGACGCCCGCATGGCCCAGCTCTATCGCGAAGTTGTACTGAAAGAGAAGCCGGCAACCTCGAACGAAGGTGGATTCATTCCTTTGGGCGCGATCGCGGGTGCGATCGCTCAGCCGACTGGAATTGCCCCAGCGCCGAAGAAGAGCGAAGAAGTAGGGGAGACGGTGGCGGGAGACTAGTTCTCGGTTTTCCGAGTTCTGCTTCATGGATTCTAAGGGCCGCCCGAAAAGGGCGGTCTTTTTCTTGCCTACCCAAGATTGCACATAATAAGGGTTTCACGTATTATGGGTCAATGAACATAACCTTTTCCATTGACGAGGACCTGGTCAAGGAAGCCCGGAAGATCGCCATCGAACGCGATACTACTCTTGCTGGGCTCGTGCGGGCTTACCTGGAAGAACTGGCCGCCGAGCACGCGAAATCGGGCCGGAAACGCAGAGAGCTGGAGGCACTCAAAGAGAGCTTTAAGCAGTTCCAGTTCAGTCTGGGCACAAGAACGTGGAAACGGGAAGACCTGTACGATCGGTCCCGCAAATGAACGGCCCCGACTTCGTCGATACTAATGTTCTGGTTTACGCCTACGTCTTCGACGATCCCCGGAAGCAGCGTGCTGCGCAGGATCTCGTGGAACGGGCGATGATTGAAAGATTCGTTGTCTCCACCCAGGTCTTGTCGGAACTCGCTTCGACGTTGCTTCACAAAGCTTCCCCGCGAGCAACTCCTGCGGCCGTAATCGCAATTCTGGATAAGTTAGCTCCGTTCCGCCTAATCGTTCCGGACGCGGGGTTAGTCCGCCGGGCTGTCGAGGCCTGCGCGTCCTATGGAATCCATTTCTACGATGGCATGATCGTCGCGGCTGCGGAGAGAGCGGGCAGTCAGCGGATCTGGTCGGAGGACTTGAACGCGGGGCAAGAATATTTTGGAGCTGTGGTGGAGAATCCTTTTCGCTGATGCCTTGCAGGACGGAGGCACTGATTGACAGTTTCGAAGCGGTTAGCATTTCCTGCGACGGCAATGCCGCCATTCGTCACGATTACGCTTTTCCGATAATCCCTCCTGCTACAATCGCTACCTCCATGATTCGAGGGAACTTCCTGCCCCACATTAACGTACTTCTCGTGTGCTGTTAAAGCAGTGCTGTTAAAAGCGGTGCGGCGGACAGTCGGTTTCTAAGGGTTCAGGAAAGTTTCGGGAGTCCAGTTTGGAAGAAGCCCAGGTTGTCGGATTGCTGGTCCGTCGCTGCGTCGGGGGCGATGCTGCGGCCTGGGAAGAAATTGTACAGCGCTATCACCGGCGCATTTACAACGTCTGCTACCGATTTGCCGGCGATTCCGACAACGCGCAGGACCTCACCCAAGAGGTCTTCATCAAGATGTACCGGACCTTAAACACATACGATTCCGGCAAGGGCGCGTTCATGACCTGGGTTACGACCATCACGCGCAATCTTCTGGTCGATCATTTCCGCAAATCGAAAGGCGACCGGATCACGGATTCGCTTGATTCCGCTCCCTCGGATCATGAGGACGCGCAGCCGCTCAGCGAGCAAATTGCGGACCGTTCGTTACCTCCGGATGCCGCGGTGCAGACACGGGAAACGCGGGAAATGGTGCATCTGGCGTTACAAAAGCTGTCCCCGGAGCTCCGGGAAGCAGTGATTCTAAGGGATTTACAGGATATGGACTATCGCGAGATTGCTTCGGCTCTGAGGGTCCCGGAGGGGACCGTCAAGTCGCGAATTAACCGGGGACGAGCGGAACTTGCACGGCTCCTACAACGTACATATAGGCAGGTGATCTGATGCCAGAAGAAAGAAAACACGGGATCGAATGCACCGAATTCGAAGCCCTGCTCAACGAGGCCATGGACGGCGTTGCCGGTCAAAGCCAGCTGAGCGCGGAGCGAAAGGAGAGCTTCGAAGCGCATCGGCGAGTGTGTGCGGTATGCGGTCCGCTGTTTGCGGACGTGCAAGCCGGGCAGCGATGGCTGAAGGCATTGGCATTGGAGGAAGTTGAGCCTCCGGTGTATCTTGTGCACAACATTCTGGCGGCTACGACCGGAGTCGTGAGTACGCGGACGGAGGCAGCAGGCAGAAGCGCGACTCCGTTTAAGGAACGGCTGCGTGAGAAGTGGGATTCTATATTCGCGCCTGCGTTCACGTTTGTGCGGCAGCCGCGGTTTGCGATGTCGTTTGGGATGATCTTCTTTTCGTTCTCGCTTGGGCTCAATGTGATGGGCGTGAAGCCGGCGGATGTGGCGAAGATCGATTTGCGGCCAACGGCATTACGGCATGCTTACATCGATGCCCAGATCAAGGTGGTGAAGTATTACGACAATATTCGTTTCGTGTATGAAATTGAATCGAAGGTGCGGGAACTGAAGCGGGCCAACACTCCCGCCGAGCCCGGGCCGAGTTCGGATTCCAATTCCAACGACCAGAAAGACAATCGCAAAAACAACACCAGTGGAGAACCAGATCAGAGACAGGACCGAAATTATTCCCAGGAGTACAACCAGCCGGTTTTAGCCGCGCTGCGGATCGGGGCCCCCAACAAGCGGTGTTTGCATGATGGGGTGAGAAATGTACCTGCCGTGCCGGTAACCACAAATCGGAGGTTTGTATGAACTGCGCCAATCATGCTGACGCGTCAGCAGTGGCCTATTGCCGCACTTGCGGAAAGGCACTGTGCGCGAACTGTACACGTCCCGTGCGGGGCGTGATCTATTGCGAAGATTGTCTGGGAGCGAAGATGGAAGGCGCGGCTGCGTCTGCCGCCGTTCCTCCTGCCTCACCTCAAACTCCTTATCAGCAATTCATGGATCAGGGCCTTGGTCTGAAGGTTGCCCCCGGTCCGACTTCGGGGCCGAACCCGACCGTGGCCGGCATTCTCGCGGGATTTTTCCCAGTCGGAGTGGGCGCGGTTTATACCGGGCAATATGCCAAGGGCTTGGCGCATCTCGCCATTATGGCGGTGCTGATCGCTGCCATTAGCAGCGGTGGACATGGCGCCGCGATGGACGTAATCCTCGCGGTCAGCATAGGGTTCTTCTACTTCTACCAGATCATCGATTCGGTGCGCTCGGCGAAAGCCATTCAGATGTCGCAACCCGTACCGGATCCGTTCGGTTTGTCGGCAGCCTTCACGGGTGCGACCAAGGTCGATACCGGGGGAGTTCCAAGGGGCGCGGTTGTGTTGATTGCAGTGGGCCTGTTCTTCCTGGTGAGTACGACTGGTTTGTTTGATTTCAGCTTTCACCGTTTCTGGCCCTTGATTTTGATTTTGCTCGGCGGATGGATGTTTGCGGTGCGATGGGGGCTGGTCGGTGGGCAGAAAGGTTGCCCCTGCCAACGATGCCGTGCGCAATGCATGATGGGACCTGCGGTTCTGGTCACGCTCGGCGTGATCGGGCTCCTCGACAGTTTTCATGAGGTTGGCTTCTTCGGCTATGTAGGCGGCATTCTGCTGGTGGTGGGAGGTGTCAAATTGCTGCAAGGAACTTCATCGATGGAGGGGCACATACCAGGACTCGAGAGTTGCGGGAGGCCTACCGGTGGTCCAGTACCGCCTGCGCCCCCGAATCCGCCGGCCTCACCAGTGTCGCCGGTTCCGCCGACGAGCGAGGTGAACCGTGGCTAGCCCCATGCCTCCAATGCCAGTGATGCCTCCGCCTCCACGTCCGCATCGTTCGATTGCCGGACCTGTGGTGCTGATTCTGATCGGAATTTTGTTTCTGCTCGGAACTATGGGCGTTCTCGAAATACACGGTCTGATGCGGCTTTTTGCGCGCTTCTGGCCGGCCCTGCTGATTTTGTGGGGCGTCATCAAGCTGTTGGAGTATGAACAGGCCAAGCGCGCGGGATACCCGGCGCGTGGCATTGGAGTCGGTGGCGTCTTCCTGATGTTGTTCCTGATCGGCAGCGGCTTGATCGCAACGCAAATTGCGCGCCTGGATTGGAAGAGTCTGGGCGACCACATCCAACTCGACGATGACAATGGCCTGGACGAAATCTTCGCCGGCAATTCATATGACTACAGCGATGAGTTGAACCAGGAAATTCCGGCAGGCAGCAGCCTGCACGTGAACGACGACCGCGGGACGATCACAATCAACGTCGGTGACGATAAAGCCATTAAGGTTTCGGTGCGGAAGAAAGTCCACGCCGAAAAAGAAGAAGACGCCGATAGTTACAACAAGAGAACCAAGCCGCAGATTGAGGTTGCCGGTAAAGTCGTTACGTTGAATGCCAACGTGCAGGCTGCGGGTGACAAAGGCGTCAGCACCGACCTGGATATCTACGTGCCGCGCGATACCGAAATTGCGGTCGTTTCGCGGCGCGGCGATGTGACCGTCAACGGCATGAGCGGCAACGCCAGCGTGAACCATCAGCGCGGCGAAGTCACGATCAATGACCACACCGGAAATGTCACCCTCAACCTGGAAGGAAGTTCGGCACACCTGGCCCACGTGAAAGGTGACGTCACGATTCAGGGCAGAGCCAAAGAAGTGGGAGTGGAGGATGTAGACGGCGCGGTCCATCTAAATGGGGAATTTCAGGAGAGTGTGAGACTGGTTCGAGTCAGCAAGACCGTGAGCTTCCATTCGTCGCGTACGGACATGGAGTTCGCGCGGCTGGACGGGCGGCTGGACCTTGATTCCGGCGATCTGCGAGCAGATTCAGTCTATGGCCCGATCCGGCTGACGACGCGGTCAAAAGACATTTCCCTGGAGGGTGTGTCGGGAGACCTGCGGTTAGAAGACGAGAATGGCTCGGTCGAAGTCGGGTTGCATAAGCCGGGGAATATTCAGATCGATAACCGCAAGGGCGATGTGCAGCTGTCAATCCCACCGGATACGCCAATCAAAGTCGAGGCACGAACGCGCGAAGGGGAAATCCAGAGCGACTTCCCGGAAATTAAGGTCGAGAATCGAGACAATCAGTCGAGCGCGAGCGGATCGATAGGCAGCAACGGACCGCGGGTCGCTTTGAACGTCGAAAAAGGTACGATCGAGATCCGCAAGGGAACTGTTGCGGTGGTGCCTCCGACACCTCCGACGCCGCCGGCTATCTCAAAGCCAGGCAAACCGGCGAAAGCCTTGCCCACTCCGAAGGCAAAGCCGGTGGAGACCGAAAATTAGAAAGATCACCCGCGGGGCCCTCTCTGCTCCCGTGTGGATTTTTCAGATTTATCAGGTCCAGTTGTTCCGCTCATTCGTGGCTTTCGTCCGCTGCTATAATTCCGCCCACTGATGAATCTGGCCTCCGGCACCAAGCTTGGTCCGTACGAAATCGTTTCTCTCTTAGGGGCAGGAGGCATGGGCGAAGTGTATCGGGCCCGTGATTCCCGCCTGCGGCGCGACGTTGCTATCAAAGTTTTACCGGCGGCTCTCTCCGAGGATGCTGACCGCCTGCGGCGTTTTGAGCAGGAAGCGCTGGCCACCGCTGCCCTGAATCATCCCAACATTCTGGCGGTATTCGACATTGGAACAAGCGAAGGTTCGCCTTACGTGGTATCCGAGTTACTCGAAGGTGAGACTTTGCGCGAACGGCTGCGCGGTGGAACGATTCCCGTCCGAAAGGCTCTCGATTACGCCCTGCAAATTGCGCACGGATTGGCTGCGGCTCACGAAAAGGGAATCATCCATCGCGACCTGAAGCCGGACAATCTTTTTGTCACCAAAGATGCGCGGATCAAGATACTCGACTTTGGTCTGGCGAAGCTGACACAAGCTGATGCCGGTTCGCACACGTCGATGACCGCGACTCACGGCACGCCTGAAGGCACGGAAGCGGGACTGGTCATGGGGACGGCGGGATACATGTCTCCGGAGCAGGTGCGCGGCATCGCCCTCGATTCGCGCTCCGACATCTTCAGCTTTGGCGCCATTCTTTACGAGATGCTTTCGGGCAAGCGCGCCTTTCATGGTGAGACTCCGGCGGACACGATGAGTTCGATTCTCAAGGAGGAGCCTCCGGAGCTATCGGAAACCAATCGCAATGTTCCTCCGGCGCTCGAGCGCATCGTGCACCACTGCCTGGAGAAGAATCCCGAATCGCGATTTCATTCGGCGAGCGATATTGCGTTTGACCTCGAGCACCTTTCGGGGCTCTCGGGAAGCACGGCGCGACTTGCATCCGCCACGGAAACGCCGCGGCGAAGCAAACTGCTGCTGGGTGTGGCTGCCGGCGTGGCGGTGGCAGGCGTGCTCTACGGTCTTGGTTGGTGGACTGGAAAGGGTCGCAACATCGCATCGCAAGCGGAGTACCAGCAAATCACGTTTCGCACCGGTTCGATCGGCAACGCGCGCTTCACTCCCGATGGCAGCATTGTCTACAGCGCGATTTGGGACGGCGAAGCGAACCAGCTGTATATGTCGCGGGTTGACGATCCGGGATCTCGCGAATTAGGAATTAAGAACGCCGAGCTGCTTGCGATCTCCAAGACCGGCGAAATGGCCATTTGCCTGAACTCCAGACGACATGGCGGCTACGCACAGTCTGGGACACTGGCGCGGGTCCCGCTCAGTGGAGGAACGCCGCGAGAAGTACTCGACAACGTAGAGGACGCGGACTGGTCGGCATCGGGCGACAGCATGGCGATCATCCACTACCTTCCGGAGAACAATCATTGGCGGCTGGAATATCCCATGGGCAAAGTGTTGATCGACGGGATCGACTGGATCAGCCATCCGAAGATTTCGCCGGATGGGAAGTGGATCGCTTTCGCCGATCATGAAAATCCCGGAGGCGACGACGAGGGTTCGCTGGCGGTGATTGCTGCCGATGGCACGGGCAAGGAAAGGAAGCTTTCTTCCGGCTGGACTTCGCTTCAAGGAATCCTGTGGTCTCCGGCAGGGGATGAGATCTGGTTTACTTCCACCAAGACCGGCAGTGCCCAAAACCCGCGTGCCGTGACTCTATCTGGCAAGTTGCGGACGATCACCAATGTACCGGGCGGCATGTGGCTGGAAGACATTCGCAATGGGGTCGTGTTGACCGTAGCGAATCACCAGCGGCTGGGCATTCGCGGTCTGGCGCCTGGGGCTAAGGAAGAGCGCGAACTGGGGTGGTTTGGGTGGTCCGAGCTACGGGACATGACTCCTGACGGGCACAGGATTATCTTCGAAGAGGAAGGCGATGGCGGCGGACCGAACTACACAGTATTCCTGCGCGACACCGACGGGTCGCCGCCGGCGCGGATCGGCGAAGGGAGGGCGGTCGCCATATCTCCCGACGGAAAGTGGGCAGTCACGGAATCGTCGAAGGGCGGTCCGCTCGTGCTGGTGCCGACTGGAGCCGGCGAAGCGAGGACGCTTACGCATGATGCGGTGAGTTACATCGGCGGGCGGTTCTTTCCTGACGGCAAGAGTCTGCTGGCGGTTGGAATTGAAGCCGGGCATGGCGGGCGCGACTATCGGATCGATCTGAATAGTGGAGACTCCAAGCCGATCACTCCCGAAGGCATTAGCGGTACAGCGATTTCACCCGACGGCCAAAATATAGCGGTCACCGAACCCGACGGAAAACGCGGCATCTGGCCGCTTGACGGAAGTGGCTTCCGCGCGATTCCTGGTCTCGAATCGAAATATGGCGTTGTCGGCTGGACGGCTGACGGTGGCTCCGTCTATGTCGCTCCACTCGGGGGCAGAACCACCATCCAGCACATCTCCCGCGTGAATCTACAGACGGGGAAAATCGAGCCATGGAAGACGGTCGGAGACGGGGCGGGTACAGGAGTTTCTGCTGTGATGGCGCCGCGTCTATCGCGCGACGGAGATGCGTATGCCTATCTCTACGTCCGGGTACTCTCGGAGGCGTATGTGGTGACGGGGCTGAAGTAGCTGCCGGCTGTCAGCTCTCAGCCATCAGCTCTCAGCCACGAGTGTGGAAGCAATCGATTTGTCTCAATCAATCAGTGAAGTGTGAGAAAGAGGCTGCCGGTCCGGTCTCGAACCGAGCAGCCCCAAATCACTGCCGATTTGCTGAGCGCTGACTGCGTTACCGGTTAATATCCTGCTTCGATTCCAGTTGTTTCACTAAGCCATCCACATAACTTTTCTGGTTGTCGGGTGCTCCGGCGAGCGCCAGTTTCATTTCTTTGGCGGCATCGTCAAATTTGCTCTGCGCGCTATACATCCGAGCTAGTCCGGCGTGTACGAACCACTGGTCCGGGTGCTTTTTCGCATTCTCGCGCCAGACCGCGTAGGCCTCCTCGTTGCGCTTTTCACCCATAAGCTGACGCGCAAATTGGTGGAGTTGCTGGGGCCCGGCAAGGTCGACCGCTTTTTTCTGGGCTGCCATGGCGTCGTCTTTCCGATTCAACGCTGTCAGTGCCTTCGACTTGGTGATTTCGTTTTCGAAGCGATCTTCATTTTCGATGGACTTGTCCGCATATTTCAGCGCATCGTCCGGATCGATTTTTTCCGTCAGCAGATAATTCGCAGCATCGTCCCAGCTCTGCCATGTGTATTGCGAAAGATTGCGGAGCTGTTTTTTGACGCTGGCCTGCACGATGGCGTTCACATCGACCGATACCTTGAATGGGACCGCGACCTTTTCCCACTCCATGGTTACGACCGCGGAATCTTTTTGAACGTCGTCGAAATCGTAAGTCAAGGCGTTGTGCATATCCGCGGACTTTGGCTTTACGGTTACCCGCAGAGCGTCTTCAGCCTGGTCGTAGGTGAAGGATCCCCAGGAGGTCGAGTTTCTGGAAAAAATGATCGTCCATTCATCGGCGTTCGGAATCATGTGCAGGCCGTACGTGCCCTTGTCGAGCGGCTTGCCTTCGATTTGAACCGGATCGCTAAAGGTGATCGTGGTGTTGATATTCGCTCCCGCGCGCCACACTTTGCCGTAAGGCACCAGACCGTCCCACACTTTGCGATTGTTCACCAGCGGCCGATGGTAGGCGATGGTGATGTCGGTGATTCCAAGGCGCTGTGAAACCTCGGCCTGCTGGCTTTGCAGTGGGAGGTCGAGAACAAACGATTGCGCCGGGCTCAGACCCGACAGGGCTGCGACTAGCAGACAAAACAGAAACGCTTTTGAAGCACGTCGAAACATGACGATTTTCTCCTTCAGGGTGAGGCGGCTGCTGATTTCTGGAAAGAGCACCCGAGTCGGCGCCCGAATCCCAGTCGGCTTCTTAGACGCAGGACAATTGTTGGGGTGAGCAGGGCGACTCGGAGGCGCTATCGGTTTCGGGACGAACGCTGGTATTTCATCGTGGAATCCCTGTTTCTAACGCAACGGCGGGCCGAATTGTGCCAAAAGCCGGGCAAAATCACACCGTAGAGGGTTCTTTTTGGGAACCTCACCGCATCCTACGACGTACAACACAACAGCATGCGGATGCTCGTCGAAATCATGCGGCAGTCGTTGGCCACGCTCTGGGCCCATAAGCTGCGGTCGTTTCTCACCATGTTTGGGATTGCCTGGGGAGTGGGATCGCTGTTGCTGCTGGTGGGGTTGGGCGAAGGGTTTCGCAGCGGGCAGGCCCGGCAACTGAAGAATCTCGGCCAGGACATTATGTTCACGTTCCCGGGACGCACTCCGGCGGTCGAAGGCAGCACGCAGTCGGGACGCACATACCGTTTTACATATGGAGACTACCTCGCCATTCGCGGCGAGGCGCGGTCGATTAAGGCGATATCGGCAGTACTCAATCGCGAAGATATCCGCGCTGTCAGCGACTATGGTTCCACGAACGGCCAGGTCTTTGGAGTGGCACCGGAATATAACCAGATCAGGACCATTCCGGTGGGACCCGGTCGCTGGTTTGATGATGCCGACAACACCGACACGCGTCGCGTCGCTGTGGTTGGCTGGGAGCTTCTGAAAAACATATTTCCGGGACGCCCGGCCGTGGGTTCGCCGATCCTTCTAAATGGTGTGCGGTTTGAAATCATCGGCGTACTCAGCAAGGTCGGCCAGGATGGCAACAACGGCACGAACGCCCGCATCTTCATTCCGATTGAGACCATGCGCAATCTGTTCCGGTTGAAAGAACAGAACAGTGAAGACGCCATTTCATTTCTAAACTACCGGCCGCTGACGCCGAGTGGGAATCTCGCAGCCAAGCAGGAAGTGCACGACATTCTGGCGCGGCGTCACGGATTCGATCCGAAACTTACAGAATCGTTCGAAGACTGGGACACGATCGAGGACAATAAACGCGTCGCCAAAATTTTCGATGGGATGGATTATTTTCTGGGCGTGGTCGGTGTAATCACGCTGGCGCTCGGCGCCATCGGCATCATCAATATCATGCTGGTTTCGGTGACGGAACGGACTCGAGAAATTGGGCTGCGCAAAGCGCTTGGTGCGACTCACCGCGCCATCCTTACTCAGTTTTTTGTGGAGGGAGCGTTTCTGACCGCTTTGAGCGGTGGGATTGGCCTGGCCATCACGACGACATTAGTGACGCTACTTGCGGCTTTGCCGGCGCCAGAGGGATTCGACACTCCAAGGATCGTGCCGTCATCGGCGGCCATCGCCATTTTGTCTCTGGCATTCGCCGGCATCGCGGCCGGACTTTATCCGGCACGGCAGGCGGCGCTGTTGCAGCCGGTGGAAGCGTTGCGCCAGGAATAAATTCGCAGTACTTGCGGGAATCGAATCATGATTGTCGAACTCGGCCGGCAGGCATACAACGCGCTGAAGCATAACCGTCGGCGCAGCATTCTCACCATGCTCGGCATGGCCTGGGGAATTGCCACCGTGGTGCTCCTGCTGGCTTACGGGGCCGGGTTTGAACGCGGGCTTTGGGTTGCCTTTCGTTCGTTTGGCACGAACCTCATCTTCGTCTTTCCAGGACGTACTTCTTTGCAGGCCGGTGGTACCAAGGCCGGAAGCGAAATCAAACTTACGGTTAACGATCTCGACTATCTGCAGGCGGAAGTTCCGCTGCTCAAGCGCATTTCGCCGGAAGCGTTTAAGCAGAGCACAGTCGCGTTTGGGACGAGGAGCGGCAGTTACGGAATCAGCGGAGTCTATCCTTATTACTCGCACATGCGGCGCATCGAGGTTGAGGATGGGACTTTCTTTACCGATCTGGACGAAAACACGCGCAGCCGTGTCGCCGTCCTTGGAGCGGACGTCAAGAAAAAGCTCTTCTCCGGGCAGAATGCGTTGGGCGAGAAAGTTCGGGTCGACGGCATTTCCTACGAAGTCATCGGTGTTCTGAAGCACGTCATTCAGAATGGCGACGACAACATGAACGGCAAAGTCTATATCCCGTTCACCGCCATGAGCGACCTGGCCAACACTTATTACCTCAATGCGGTTGCCATGGAATATGAAGGCGACCACCAGAAAGTTGCCGATGCGATTCGGCGGTCGATGGCCTTCCATCACGAATTTGATCCGAAAGACAAACGAGCCGTCTTTATTTTTGACGTCTTTGCCGATCTGCTCGATCTTCGCGTCATCACGATGGGCATTAAGATTCTGCTCGGATTTATTGGGCTGCTTACGCTTGGCATCGGCGGCGTGGGGCTGATGAACATCATGCTGGTGTCGGTCACGCAGCGGACGCGTGAGATCGGCGTGGAGAAAGCGCTCGGAGCGCGGGGCTGGCACATCTTGATTCAATTCCTCTCGGAGGCGCTCGCCATCACTCTGCTCGGAGGGTTGGCCGGGGTAGTGCTTGCTTATTTGGTCTCGTGGTCCGTGGGATCGATGACGCTTTGGAGCGCCTTTGCCGAAAACGGCACGGATGGCGACATCCGCCTTACGATTGACGCAGCGACCTTGCTGGCGTCTACCGTGATCCTTGGATTTGTCGGTGTCATCAGCGGG
The DNA here is from genome assembly GCA_035308395.1 of Terriglobales bacterium. Classification (GTDB taxonomy): domain Bacteria; phylum Acidobacteriota; class Terriglobia; order Terriglobales; family Acidobacteriaceae; genus Acidiflorens. The sequence continues at coordinate 53,828 of DATGGT010000135.1, read as the reverse complement.
ATGCTGCCGGCGATCAAGGCCTCACGGCTGGATCCGATCGAAGCCCTGCGCTATGAATAGAGAAGGTCTCAGGTCTTAGGTCTCAGGGTTCAGGAAACCTTTCAACGCCAGCGGTGTTTTTCCTGAAACCTGAGACCTATCACCAGTTGTGCTATATTTCTCCGCATCGTAGGAGGAGTTATGCGCCCATTAGGAGTCACTCTGGTCGGTTTCTATCAGATTCTGCGCGGCCTGCTTGGATTGTCGTTTGGAGTGTGCGTCCTGGCATTTACAGGGTTGACCGCCAAGCTGGCTTCCCTCGCCGCCGAAGGGAATGCGGTGGAGCGGTTGCTGCGGGCCTTCGGCCACGCCGCCGGCCTTGGCATCATTGTTTTTGCGATCATTCACTTGCTCGCCGGGTACGGCGTGTTGCAGATGCAAAATTGGGGACGGCTACTTACCCTTCTGTTTTCGGCGATTGGATTGGTGCTGCTGCTGCCGGGGCTCGCGCATGGTGGCGTTTTCTCGGTGATCTTCGGAGTCATTAACGGGGCGTCCATCTTCTATCTGGTAATGCCTCCGATCAAGCGCGCCTTTCATGGCGAGAGCAGTGCCGTGCGCGCGGCTGCATAGGATTAGGATCGGTAAAGAGCGACGGAGCGATGTATTTTATCGGCTTTCCGGAGGGTTCACATGAAGCGTCTATTGCTGGTTGCTACCGTGGTCTTCTCCCTGAGTTGGTCTTGTCTTGCCCAAGCGAACGCTGAGGATTCTCCCGCTTCCAAGGCGGATGTCGAGAGATATTTTCAAATCGTCAGGTCTCACGACATGATGAAAAAAATGATGGGGACGATGACGCAAAGCATTCACCAGATGATGCATGAGCAATATCTCAAGCATCAAGAAGACCTGCCCGCCGACTACGAATCAAAGATGAGCGCCATGACGGATGACATGTTTTTGAATATGCCGATGGATGAAATGATGCAGGCTATGGTTCCCGCTTATCAAAAGCATCTCACCAAGGGCGACATCGATAACCTGGTTGCCTTTTATTCTTCGCCCACCGGGGAAAAGGTATTGCGCGAGATGCCCGCCATGATGGCTGAGGCGATGCAGGACATGATGCCGATCATGAGCAAGTATATGGACACTGTACGGGCACGGCTGCAGAAAGAGACCGACACTATGCTCGCCCAGTCCAAGAAGCAGCCCAACACCAGCGCTCCAGCGACCAACAATTGATCCGGCGGAGCGAGACACTCGGCGCACCAAACGACGGTGTACCAAAGGTATGCACCATTTCCGCTGCATTTAACATTCCCGAAATATCTTGGCTGTAAACTGGGCGTAATGAGCTCGCCGCGGGTTTCTCGCTTCGCGCTGCCCTTGCAGGTCGCTGCCGTGTGCTACCGGTGGGTGAATTCGCATGTCGAATTCCTGCTGGTGCATACCAACGGAGGCAGCAAGTGGACGTTTCCCAAAGGAGCTCCCGAGCCGCGGCTCTCGCATAGTCAAGCAGCCGAACGCGAAGCGAAGGAAGAAGCGGGCGCGATCGGCACAATTGAGCCGCGCCATTTTCATATTTACGTCCACTCCAAAGGAGTCTTCTGGCAGCCCGGCGGCGTGCAGGAGTACGTGGTCAAAGCCTTCCTGATGGAAGTCCGGCAGACGCGCACCCCTGAGGAAGACAATCGCGATCCTACCTGGTTTGAGGCGGACAAGGCCCGAGTAGTGCTAGCCAAGGGACGCGAAGTGAAATACGCGCACGAGTTGCAGACCGTGATCGACCGGGCCTTGGAACGGCTCAGCGTCGAGCGCGTCGCAGCAGCACGGTAGCCACGGATCCGGTCCCCATCTAGGCAGTCTTGAGGCCAACGGCCAGCGCAAGTTTTTCCTGCCGATGATCGAATGTCCAGAAGCGTTCAGCTTTCAGTTCCAGAGCGCAAGCCACATGGAGAGTGTCGAGAGTTCGTACCCCTAGCCGTGCCCCATATTGCTCAGCCAGTCTGGCACACGTTTCGAAAGCTCGATCGGGTACCGCCGCTTCTTTCCACAAACCTTGGGTTCGGTGTTGGTGGAAACGCTGAAGCAAGCGGTCCGCCTCTCCGCGTGAAATGACTTTGCGGAACACATGCTGTTCGAGGGCGTGTGTCCATTCGGCGACGTGTAAGGGTGTCATCCACAGAACTGGTCGGGACTTGAGACGACGCTCGACCTCAGGCGTATGCTGGTCGGTGAGATAAAGGGAAACAAAGAGACACGTATCGGCGTAGGTGCTCAATCGCGCCCGCGGTCCTCAAACAGCACGTCCGATCCGGGCAGCACACGGTCGCCGAGGACTTCCTTCCGAATGGCCCCGAAGTCCGGCCAATCGCCCGCCTGGTGAGGCGTTCCTTCCGGGACAATGCGAGCGATCACCTCGTCCCGCTCGCGAAGTTCGACGGTTTTGCCAGCGCGTAGCCAGGCTTTGAGCCGTTTGGTATCGCGGAGCTCGCGGATGTTGACGCTGGGCATTAGGAGCATTGTGTCACATTATGTGACACATGTCAAGTGTTGAAGCAACGGCAAGGAAGCGGACAAAAGTGTCCGCTCCACACAGGCTCATGAGACGATAAATACAGTCCCATGATTCAACTCTCTTCCGCCGGCAAGCGCTACGGCCACAAGCTTTTGTTTGAAGACGCCGACTGGCTGATTACGCCGGAATCGCGCGTCGGCCTGGTCGGCGCCAACGGCACGGGCAAATCGACCGTAATGAAGATTCTGGCGGGGATCGAGTCTCTCGACTACGGCTCGATTTCGCGCGCCAAGGGAATCTCTACCGGCTATCTCCCACAGGACGGTCTCACCATGACTGGGCGCACGGTTTTTGCCGAGTGCCTGTCGGTGTTTGACGACCTTCACGCCATGGAAAAAGAGATGGAGGCGCTCACCCGCAGCATGTCGGAACTCGACCATGCTGGCGTCGAGTACTCGAATGTCGCCGACCGTTATCAGAAACTCGAACATGAGTTCGTGGCGCGAGATGGCTATACGCTCGAAGCTCAGGTCGGGCAGGTGCTGACAGGGCTTGGTTTCCGTCCCGATGACTGGGGGCGGCTTACGGATGAATTTTCCGGTGGATGGCAGATGCGGATCGCGCTCGGTAAACTTCTGCTGCAAAAGCCGAATCTGTTGCTCCTCGACGAACCTACCAACCATCTCGACCTCGAAGCTCGCAACTGGCTTGAAGAGTATCTGACAACCTATCCGAACGCGTTCGTTTTGATTTCGCACGATCGCTACTTTCTCGACATCACGGTCAAGCGAATCGTCGAAATCTGGAATAAAAAGATCCATTTCTACGCCGGCAACTACGATCAGTATCTGGCCGGCAAAACGGCTCGCAAGGAACAACTGGAATCCGCTTATAAGACGCAGCGCGATCGGATCGAGCAGTTGGAAGTGTTCATCAACCGCTTTCGCTATACCGCAACCAAAGCGAAACAGGTGCAAAGCCGCATCAAAGAGCTGGAGAAAATGGAGCGGATCGAGATTCCGGAAGAGGAGAAGACGGTCCATTTTTCTTTCCCACAGCCGAAGTCGAGTGGGCGCATCGTGGCCGAATTTGCGAATGTCGCCAAGAGTTACGGCGGCCATAAGGTTTTCGACAAAGTGAATTTCATGATTGAGCGCGGTGAGCGGATCGCGCTGGTCGGAGTCAACGGGGCCGGGAAGTCTACGCTGATCAAGTTGCTGGCGCAGCAGGAGAGGCTCAGTGCCGGCGAATATAAATTGGGGCATGAAGTCCATCTCGATTACTTTGCGCAGGACCAATACAAGGAACTCGATCCCGAGGCTCGCATCCTCGATGACCTTGGCGAACTGTCCGGCGCGTCGACGCAGACGGAACTTCGCAGTCTGCTCGGATGCTTTCTGTTTTCGGGTGACGATGTGTTCAAGCGTATCGGCGTTCTCTCCGGAGGAGAACGCAATCGCTACGCCCTGCTCAAGATGTTGCTGCATCCGGCTAATTTCTTGTTGCTGGATGAGCCCACCAACCACCTCGATTTGCGTGCCAAAGACGTATTGCTCGAAGCTTTGATGAAGTACACAGGCACGGTCGTGTTCGTGTCGCACGATCGTTATTTCATCGACAACCTGGCGACGCGAGTCTTTGAAATTGGCGATGGGAAAGTGGAAATCTATCCCGGCAACTACGAGGACTACCTCTGGCGGAAGCAGCAAAGAGGCACTGTCCCAGCCGGCACTCCGCAGAATGGATCGGTCCCGACGACCGCTCGATCCTCGATTTTGCCAGTAAATTCAGTGCCGGTAAACGGAGACCGAGCGCCGGGTGCGGATTCGGGCGAAGCAAAAGGTAAACGCGTGAATCCGATCAAGCGGAAACAAATGCAAGATCGTTTGCACGAAATTGAAGAAGAGATTGCGCGTGCGGAAGCGGCGATTGTGGTGTCCGAGACAGCGCTCCAGAATTTCGTGAGCCCGGAAGAAACGCAGCGTCAGGCCGCGGAACACAATCGGAGTAAAGGCCAGTTGCAGAATTTAATGAATCAGTGGGAAGAACTGTCGCAATCGTTGGAGGAATGAAAACCTAGCCCCTGCAGCGGAATGGGGCGGCCTTGGTGGCTTGACCGCGGTGAAGAGCGCGACTAGACTCGCTTTGCGCCCATGCCGAGAGGAACGCTTCGGGTCCGATCTCCGCTGGTCTTGAGCGCCCTGGCGACATTGGGGCTTCAACTGTTGTGCGTGGTCTTTCTCGGGCCAAAGCCTCCTGGCCCGGTCTTCTCCCAAACTTTACAGGCGGTTAGCGCTTTACTCGCGGGGATTGCCTGCTGGCGGGCCAGTTCACGAAGCGGGGAGGTGGCCCGCTCGTTCTGGCGGCTGACGGCGAGCGCGTTTTTCTTCTGGACCGTCGCTCAGGCGGTGGGAACATACGACCTGTATTTTGGGCCCGCGCCTCATCAGTCCAGTGCGTTTAATATCATTCTCTACTTTTTTTCCTTCACTCCCCTGTTTGCCGCACTATTCCTACCCGGAGCGAGCGGGACCGATCGTCGCTGGGAGTCGTATCTTGATTTTCTACAAATCCTGATCGTTACGGCCACGATCTATCTGCTGTTTCTCTACGCCCCTTGGTGGAAGTTGCAGGACCAGGAGTGGGTCCTACGGCGCGCGACCACGGGGAATCTTCGCAACCTTCTGCTCTCCGCCGGATTCGTCGTGCGGATCGTGACCAGTCGGTCGAAACGCCAACGCGAGCTTTACACCTTGGTCGGCGTGCCCGTCCTCCTTTACTCGCTGGGATTCTGGCTAGGAAAGCGGGGGATTGCGCTATGGTCGGTGCGGCTCGGGACCTGGTTCGACGTCGGATGGACACTGCCCTTCTTGCTGATGGTCGTCCTGGCGGAGATCTGGCACGATGCTCCCGAGGAAAAAGACCCAGTACGCCAGGGGGAGTATGTCCCGCTTTTGTTGGCGTTTTTCGCGACTCTCTCCTTGCCGGCAGTCGCGTCCGGTCTCCTGGTGCTTCGGGGCAGTGTAACCAGGCCCGAGGTTTTCCTGATCAGCGGTGCGGCGGCCACAGTCGTGATTTGCTTCTTTATCAGACTGTTGCTGACGCAACATCGCCAAAATCGCACTTTCGACCTGCTGCAGGTTTCTGAGCGGCGCTATCGGTCTCTCTTTGAGAACAACATGGCGGGGGTTTTCTGCACAACGCCTGATGGCAAGTATCTGGATTGCAATCCAGCTTACGCCGACATTATGGGATATGCCTCGAGCGGGGAAGTCCTGGCCAGTACTCCGACCGTTGTGTACCCGACGCACGAGGAACGGGCGGAACGTGTCGCTCGCCTGCGACAAGAGAAAACCTTCAGGAATCTGGAGGTCCAGCTACGGCGCAACGATGGAGGCCTCATCTGGGTGCTGCAGAATGTCACACTCATGGAGGACGAGCAGGGAAACGAATTCATCGAAGGCACAATGCTGGATATAACCGACCGGAAACTGGCGGAGGCCAGAATCCTTGATTGGAAAAATCGTTATGAGGCAGCGATACTCGCCAGCAAACTGATCATCTATGAGTGGAATCCGGACACCAACGCAATGATGTTCGGAGGCAATGTAGAAAATATTCTCGGGTTTCGGGCGGAGGAGATCGGGGCGACGAACCGATGGCTGGAACTGATCCATCCCGACGATCGGGAGCGTTACAGCGAAGACGTTGGCCGGGTGGTGGCCAACCGCGTTGAGCCTCTCCATATCGAATACCGCGTACGCAAGACGGATGGGTCGTTTGTCGTCGTCAAGGATGACGGTTATTTTGTAGCCGATGAAGCAGGGAACAAAACACAGATGGTGGGCTTTATCGGGGATGTCTCAGAACAGCGACTGCTGGAAGCGCAACTGCGTCAAGCGCAGAAGATGGAGGCGGTCGGACAACTGGCCGGCGGCGTGGCGCACGATTTTAACAATTTGCTCACTGTGATCAAGGGATATTGCCGGTTGGTCATCGATGACCCGCAGCCGGAAGAAAGAGTAAGAGGCAACGTTGTGCAAATCGAATCCGCGGCAGAACGAGCGGCGGCGTTGACCCAACACTTGCTTGCTTTCAGCCGCAAGCAGGTGCTGCAACCGAAGGTCATCGACCTGAACGCGCTGGTGGAAAGTCTTGAGAAGATGTTGCGGCCGTTGATCGGTGAAGGCATTGAATTGTCGATTGCGTTGGCGCCAAGTGTGGGCGCGGTGAAGGCTGACCCGGGACAGATCGAGCAGGTCATTATGAACCTGATCGTGAATGCGCGCGATGCTGTGACCGGGGGCGGCCGAATCAGCATCGAAACCGCGAATATTCAGATCGATGAGGAGTATTCCCGCGGCCATGACGGAGTCCGCCCGGGAAGTTACGTGATGCTGGCGGTGAGTGACACGGGTGTAGGAATGGACCCGCAGACGCAGGCTCGAATTTTCGAACCATTTTTCACGACCAAAGAACTCGGCCGCGGCACTGGCCTCGGCCTGTCAACGGTGTATGGCATCGTGAAACAAAGTGGCGGCCATATTTGGGTCTACAGCGAACCGGGGCAGGGGTCGACCTTCAAGATCTACTTCTCGCGAGTCGACAGTCCGGTCGCGGTTCTTTCGGAGTCGCATGGGTCCGCTCCGCCGCGGGGGCAAGAGACGATCCTGCTCGTCGAGGACGATGCGCAGGTTCGCGAATTGACGTGTAATCTGCTACAGCAACACGGCTACTCGGTCGTGGTCGCGGAGAATGCGAAAGCCGTGGCGAATATCTGTTCGATGCACGCCGGACCCATCCATTTGCTGCTGACCGATGTGGTGATGCCCGACACGGGCGGGCGCGAAGTGGCGCGACAGGTTTCGGCGCGCTGGAGCAACATCAAGATCCTCTATATGTCGGGCTATACAGGGAACTCGATCGTCCACCGCGGAGTCCTCGACGACGATACTTTTTTCCTGCCCAAGCCCTTCACGCCAGCGGAACTGAGCCACAAGGTACGTGAAGTGCTAGATAACGGTTCCACAGACAAGTAGTCGCCTACCCATATTTTGTCGACGCCACGTTTTAGACGCAAGATTTGCGACGCAAATTCGACTACATTAATGAGCGGTGTGGTGAGCAGTTTAGCGAATAAATTATTTTACGGACTTGCATCGATGAATCCAGCGCTCGTGCGAAACCCACTCTTCGTTCTCGTATTCCTTCTCGCCGCTTCGTGTTTGTTCTCGGCAAGCTCTCTAGCCCAAACGCCGAATACCCAGCCTCCTCCCGTGCAGATGACGGCGGACGAGGATCATCAGCGCATGCTCAAACTGCTCAAGATCTCAAGCTTGCGGCGCGGGCCTGATGGCGACCCCAAATCGCCTAACGCCGCCAATTTTGACGAGTTGAAAGTGACCGCTTACAAGCTTCCCGATCCACTGGTCCTCAACGATGGGAAGAAGGTGACGACCGCAAGGATCTGGTGGAAGGAGCGCCGTCCCGAAATCGTGGAAGCCTTCGACAAGGACGTTTACGGTCGAGTTCCGGCGCACACGCCGAAGGTTGAATGGAAAGTGACGCACACTGCGTCCGAAATGAATGGCGATGTCCCGGTTGTCACGAAACAGATTGTCGGCCATGTCGACAATTCAGCGTATCCCGCGATCACGGTCGATATCCAACTGACACTGACCACTCCTGCGCAGGCGAAAGGGCCAGTTCCGGTCATCATGGAATTCGGCTTGAGCGCAGAAGCTCAGGCCGCGATCGCGAAGCGTTTTCCAAATGCCTTTCGCTCCGATGGTGGACCGACATGGCAGCAGCAGATTTTGGCGCGAGGCTGGGGGTATGCAGTCATCGTCGCGACTAGCATTCAAGCGGACAACGGAGAGGGCTTAACGCAGGGAATTATTGGTCTGGTTAATAAAGGACAACCTCGCCAACTCGATGATTGGGGCGCGTTGCGCGCCTGGGCCTGGGGCGCGAGCCGGGCTCTCGACTATTTTGAGAGCGATCCGTCGGTCGACGCGAAGCAGGTCGGCATCGAAGGATTGTCGCGCTATGGCAAGGCGGCGCTCGTCACCATGGCCTACGATCAGCGCTTCGCGATTGGCTTTATTGGATCTTCGGGGGCGGGCGGCGCGAAAATCCTGCGGCGCAATTTCGGAGAGCAAGTGGAAAACATCGCATCCCCCGCCGAGTATCACTGGATGGATGGCAATTTTCTTAAATATGCGGGTCCACTTACCGTCAACGATCTGCCGGTGGACTCGCATGAACTGATTGCGCTATGCGCGCCGCGTCCGGTATTCATCAGCAGCGGCTCGCAATTCGTAGAGGGAGGATGGGTCGACGCCAGGGGCATGTTTCTGGGCGCGGTGGGGGCGGGGCCAGTGTATAAACTCCTTGGGAAAAAAGACCTCGGCACGACCGAGTTTCCGCCGATGGAGACAGCGCTGATCGACGGCGACATCGCCTTTCGACAGCATAGCGGCGGACATACCACGGGACCGAACTGGCCGACGTTCCTGATATTTGCCAGCCGGTACATCCAGGGTCCTGCGTTGGCCGCGACACACGCAGGTAGTACCTACCAGGTTGCGCTGACCTTCGACGACCTGCCGGATCATGGTCCCTTGCCGGGGACGCTGACGCGAGTCGACATCGCCAACAGCATCATCGCCGCACTTCAGGCCGCCCATGCGCCTCCCGTCTACGGATTTGTGAATGCGAAACATCTTGATACCGACCCTTCTTCGGCAGCAGTGCTCGAGCGTTGGACGGAGGCAGGAAATCCTCTCGCCAATCACACCTTCTCGCACATGGATCTGAACGTGAATACGGTGGAAGCGTTCGAAAAAGATATTCTTGCCAACGAGCCGACATTGCAGAAGTACATGGGGAGTGCGGGCTCGCAGAATACGGATTCTCAGAATAAGGACTGGCCGAACAAGGACTGGCACTGGCTGCGATTCCCGTATCTTCGCGAAGGGGACACTCCTGAAAAGCACCGTGCCGCCATGGCCTTCTTGAAGGCACATGGATATAAAGTCGCTGAGGTCACCCTCAATTTTGACGACTATGCCTACAACGAGCCCTACGCGCGCTGCGTCGCGAAAAACGATCAGGCTGGGATCGAGTGGCTCAAGCAGAGCTACCTGAGCGCTGCGGACAATTCGCTGACGCAAGGAGAGAAGCAATCGGAACTCGTCCTGGGGCGGCAAATCAAGCACACCATGTTGTTGCATATTGGAGGGTTCGAAATCGTGATGTTTCCGAAGCTTCTGGATCTTCTCAAGCAGCGGGGGTTCGAGTTGATCACCTTGCCGCAGGCGGAGAGCGATCCTGCGTATGCAGTCGATCCTGAGTTATCGGCGGACTATAACGGAACTTTTCTTGACCAGATGATTCGCGCCAAACACATACTCGACCCTCGCCCGCCTGACGACCGGTTCGCGAAGCTGAGCGCGCTGTGTCAATGAGCGCGCGAGTGATAGAAGTTGATCGATACGAGGAACGATAAAGGAGATTTCGTTTGAGATTCGGTTTGAGAACGAGAAGATTTCTGCTCGTGGCCGCGATTTTTTGGGCTACGCTGTCTGTCTCCGCCTTTGCCGCGGAGCGTCGCGGAGGTAACGGCCAGAACGGCGACTGGGTCGGTACCTGGGCTTGCTCACCACAACTTGCGGAGCCGGCGAACGTTCCGCCTGAGCCGGGTTTCGCCGACAGTACGCTGCGCCAAATCGTCCATGTTTCGATCGGCGGTCGACAGATACGCGTGCGATTCTCAAACGCATTTGGTGCAACCGCTCTTACGATTCCATCTGCGCACGTCGCCGTGGCTGCCGGTGAGGGCGCGATTCGCCCCGACAGCGATCATGCGCTCACTTTTCATGGCCAGCCGTCGGTGACGATTCCTGCGGGAGCACTAATCTATTCCGACCCGCTCGATTTCGCTCTCGCCCCACTGTCGGATCTAGCTATCACCATGCGGCTCAATGGCACGCCCGATGGATTTACAGCTCATCCAGGATCACGCACAACTTCGTACCTGGTGGCAGGCGATTTCGTTGCTGCTTCAGATTTGCCCAAAGCGGTCCATGTCGATCACTGGTACTACGTAAACGGTGTCGATGTCTTAGCGCAGAGTCGCAGCGCAGCCATCGTTACTCTGGGAGATTCGATCACCGATGGCAGCCATTCGACGACCAACGGAAACGGACGCTGGCCGGACGGTCTGGCCCGGCGTCTGCATGCAAACAAAAAGACGGCAAACATCGCGGTTCTCAACGAAGGAATCGGAGGGAACCGGTTGCTGCTCGATGGCCTCGGTCCGAACGCCCTGGCACGTTTCGATCGAGACGTCCTGGCTCAGGCAGGAGTCCGCTGGCTGGTCGTGCTCGAGGGCGTCAACGATCTCGGAACTCGCGACCTCACGCCGCAAACCAAAGCCACCGGTGAAAACGACCCGGCAGCTCTAGCCGAGCGATTGATTGCCGCACTCGACCAGATCATCGTGCGCGCGCATGCACACGGTATTCTGGTCTATGGGGTGACGATTCTCCCATTCGAGGGAGCCTTCTATTTCACGCCCGAGGGCGAAGCGAATCGCCAGACGATCAACAACTGGATTCGCACCAGCGGCCGGTTTGACGCCGTGATTGACATGGACGCCACGGTGCGAGACCCGCAGCATCCGTCGCGTTTTTCGGCGGCCGTCGATAGTGGCGATCATCTGCATCCCGGCGATGCGGGCTACAAAATCATGTCTGACTCGATCGATCTCAAGCTATTCGCAAAGCGAAAGTAGACTGAACGAGATTGGCCGTTACGGGCTGCTGCAGGACATCCAAAGAAGGCATTGATAGGATTTCTCCCGGCGAGTAGAATGGCTGCCAATTCGAGAACCCGCCCACGGTTCCCGCGCTGAATCGCGCAGCCCCATTTCATCAGCATTAGCATTCGCCAGCAAAGGGGGACAGTGACATGTTGACCAGAGCGACCATTCGAAGGCTCGCAACCAAGAGTGCGGCGGCCGTCATTTTCAGCTTCGGAGTGTTGTGTAATCAGCAAAGCTCCGCCCAAACTGCCTCCGCTCAAGCCAGCATGCCGGCGAGCGAGTTCCCGGTGCTCATGAAGCAGAAAGTGGTTGCGGGGAAAACGCCGGTTGGAACGAAAGTGCAGGCCGAACTCGTCATTTCCACCATGGCGAATGGTGTTGTCATTCCAAGGTCGGCGATCCTCTCGGGAGAGGTTACGGAATCAGTGGAGAAATCCAAGACCGAGCCGTCGCGCCTGGCCATTCGCATGGATTCGGCGGAATGGAAAAATGGATCGGCGCCGATCAAAGCCTACCTGACCGCGTGGTTTTACCCGGAAACGGCAACCATGAATCAGAACCTGAATTTTGAGCCTCCGGATCAAGCAAATGGCAGGGGAAATTGGAATGGACAGGGAGCGTATCCCTCGCCGGGTAGTACGCACATCGCTCAGGATGACAGATTTCCCGGCCGCGGCAGTGACAAAGATCCGAGCGCGAGCGCGCCGCCGACCGCGTCGACTATCTCTAAACGCCGGGCTCTGATGAAGCACGTTGGTTCAGCACGCGCTGGCGATGGTGCCGTCGCCCTCACCTCGGATCACGAGACGATCAAACTCGATCGGCTGACTACCTACGTCCTCGCGGATGGTGATCTGATGCCGGCCAAGTAGTCTCCGCCTTCGACTCTGACACTTCGGCATTGCGCCAATTCGGTAGCGCTCACGGAATGCGGGCCGTCGTGCCCTCATCGTTTGTCACCCTCACAAATCCGAAGAAATTTCACGCCGAAAAGCAGGATCGAACGCGCCCTTGCAATCGCGCTTCGGCATGGTAATATACCGAATCGTTAACGTACACGGTTCCACTTAAAGTCGACACTCGACCACGAAGTCAGGGTGGCGGCGAGGAACACGAACCCGTAATGTCTTTTCTGGGAATCGACGTCGGTACAGGAGGTACACGCGCTCTCGTTATCGACGAGAGGGGCCGTGTAATTGGTTCCGCTACCGCTGATCACACTCCGTTTGCATCTCCACACATTGGCTGGGCCGAGCAGGACCCTGAAGACTGGTGGCGCGCGTGCCGCATCGCGGTGCGAGATGCGCTGGCGCAAGGCAAACTGACCGGCGATCAGATTGATTGCGTTGGATTTTCCGGACAGATGCATGGGGCCGTTCTGCTCGATGAGCAGTCTCGCGTGGTGCGTCCGGCGCTGATCTGGTGCGATGTCAGGACTGAGAAGCAGAGCCGCGAGATCACCGCTCGAATCGGCGCGCAAAGATTAATCCAACTTACCTGCAATCCGGCGCTCACGAATTTCACGTTGACCAAATGCCTGTGGGTACGCGAGAACGAACCCGAGAACTGGAAAAAGGTTCGTTCGATCATGCTGCCCAAGGATTATGTCCGGCTACAGCTGACCGGCGAACGCGCGACCGACATGGCCGACGCTTCCGGGACTCTCCTTCTGGACGTGGCGCACCGGCGCTGGTCGAAAGAAGTCCTCGAAGCGGTTGAGATGGACGCGTCGCTTCTGCCGACCCTGTACGAGTCGCCCGACGTTTGCGGAAAAATCTCTGCGGCCGGCGCGGCCGCTACCGGCCTGCGCGCGGGAACTCCTGTCGTAGCGGGCGCGGGAGATCAGGCGGCGGGATCGACGGGCATCGGGGTGGTTTCTCCGGGAGCCGTCAGCGCCACCATTGGAACCTCGGGAGTAGTCTTGGCGGCAACCGATAGTCCGGCGCTCGATCCCGGCGGGCGCATGCATACGTTCTGCCATGCCGTTCCCGGACGTTGGCTGGTGATGGGCGTGACGCAGGCGGCGGGGCTTTCGCTGCGCTGGTTCCGCGATCAGTTCGGCGTGAGTTCTGAACATCAACCTGAATCGTATGAAAAGTTGACGAGTCAGGCCGCAACCGTCCCCCCCGGATGCGATGGCCTGCTCTGGGCGCCCTATCTGATGGGTGAGCGCACTCCTTATCTCGACCCGAACGCGCGCGGCATGCTGGCTGGCTTGACGGCATCGCACACCCGGGCCCATGTGATTCGAGCAATTTTAGAGGGAGTTACCTTCAGCCTTCGCGATACCTTCACGCTCTTTGCGGGCATTAACATTCCCGTGAAAACGATTCGTCTGGGCGGCGGCGGCGCGCGATCAGCGCTGTGGCGGCAAATTCAGGCAGACATTTACGGGCAGCCGGTCGAAACAGTCGAGGCTGAAGAGGGCGCTGCATATGGTGCGGCGATTCTCGCTGGAGTCGGCGCGAAAGCGTGGCCATCGGTTGATGCCGCGTGCAGCGCAGTGGTGCGCGTTGCCGGCAGAGTCAGCCCGGACCCCAGCGCCTGCGCGACGATGGAGAAAGCTTACGCGGCCTATCGCCGCATGTATCCCGCAATGAAGTCGATTCTCGGTTCATAAATATGCAGTGTGGAGAAATGCATTATGTCGAGTAGTGGCAATTATCAGCCTCGAGCGGAAGACAAGTTTTCCTTTGGACTTTGGACGGTTGGCAACCGTGGCCGCGATGCCTTTGGAGACGCTGTGCGCCCGACTCTTCCACCCAACGATATCGTCGCCATGCTGGCCGAAGTGGGCGCGTGGGGCGTCAACTTGCACGACAACGACCTGGTTCCGATTGACGCAACTCCAGCGGAACGCGACGCCATCGTCGGGTCATTCAAAAAGGCGTGCGAGAAGAACGGAATCGTCGTCCCAATGGCGACTGTATCGCTGTTTTTCCATCCGATATTCCGCGATGGGGCGTTCACGGCAAACGATCCGGAGGTGCGCGCCTATGCGATTCAGAAGACCATGCGCGCCATGGATATCGGCGTCGAGCTAGGGGCGAAGATTTTCGTCCTGTGGGGCGGACGCGAAGGCGTCGAGACCGACGCTTGCCGTCGCGCCGACGATGCCATCCGACGCTTGCGCGAAGCGATCAATTATCTCTGCGAATACAACATCGAGCGCGGCTGTGGCATGAAGTTTGCCCTGGAAGCGAAGCCCAATGAGCCGCGCGCTGACATCTACATGGCGACGACAGGGCAGTATCTGGGATTTATTCCCACGCTCGCTCATCCGGAGATGGTTGGAGTGAATCCGGAGGTGGCGCACGAGCAGATTTCGGGACTCAACTTCATGCATGCTGTGGCGCAAGCGTGGGAAGCGGGGAAACTTTTCCACATCGATCTGAACGATCAGGTGCCCGGCCGGTTTGATCAGGACCTTCGTTTTGGGTCGTCCAATATCAAGGGCGCGTTTTGGCTGGTCAAATTTCTCGAGGACGTTGGATACGCGGGTCCGCGCCACTTCGATGCCCACGCATATCGCACCGAGGATCACGAAGGAGTGCGGGACTTTGCCCGCGGCTGTATGCGGACTTACCTCATCCTCAAAGAAAAGGCACAGCGCTGGAACGCGGATAAGGAAATACAAGCGATTTTGCGCGAGATTTCAAGCGACGGTGGGACCAGCAAGGTCGGCGCATACTCGAAACAAGGCGCATCCCAGTTGCTAACCCACAATTTTAATAAAGATGAGATTCTGAGAAAGCGTTTACCCTACGAACGTCTCGACCAACTGACGATCGATCTATTGCTGGGTGTTCGATAATTTCGCGCGCACTAATGTTGATGCCGATACGCATACCTCGGCGATCCAGTTGCCAAGGCGAGGAAGCATCACACTTTACAAACGGCTGAGGAGGGACAACAAGCGATGACGCTGCTCCAGGCGAGCGTAGTGCCAACCCAGTTAGTGCATCTTTCCGCGGTGGATATTATCATCGTGGTTTTTTATTTTGCCCTGGTCCTCTCCATCGGCTGGTATTTGAAAGGGCGGGCGAATACCGGCGAAGATTTCTTCATGGCCGGGCGCGAGATGACGGCGTGGGTCGCCGGCTTGAGCTTTCTCTCCGCCAATCTGGGCGCGCTCGAACTGATGGGCTGGGCGGGATCGGCCTACCAGTATGGCATCCTGGCGACGCACTGGTATTGGATCGGCGCCATCCCTGCGATGCTCTTTCTCGCGCTGGTCATGATGCCGTTCTATTACATTTCCAAAACGCACTCGGTGCCGGGATACCTGAAACTGCGTTTCGGAGAGCCCGCACGTGCACTGTCGGCGGTCTCGTTCGCCTTCATGACCGTGCTCATGAGCGGCGTCAACATGTTCGCCATGGCCAAGGTCATGCAGATCGTCCT
This sequence comes from Terriglobales bacterium, assembly GCA_035308395.1. Classification (GTDB taxonomy): domain Bacteria; phylum Acidobacteriota; class Terriglobia; order Terriglobales; family Acidobacteriaceae; genus Acidiflorens. The sequence continues at coordinate 38,097 of DATGGT010000135.1, read as the reverse complement.
CGGATGGGACATTAACTTCAGCATCTGGGTTTCGTCGCTTACGGTGGCGATTTATGTGACGCTCGGCGGACTACGGTCTGCAATCTTCAACGAAGTTCTTCAGTTCTTTCTTATCTGGGCCGGGGCTTTGCTGATTCCGATTCTCGGTTTGTACGAGGCCGGCGGTTGGAGCAATCTCAAGCTCCAGATCGCGCAGAGGGCATCGGATCAGTACGTACATCTCTGGTCGGGGTTGGGATCTTTCACCAATAACCCGATGGGAATTAACTGGGTCGGCATCGTCTTTGGCCTCGCCGCGATTATCTCGATGGGCTACTGGACGACCGATTTTCTGGTGGTACAGCGCATCCTCGCGGCGAAGGATATCCGGAGCGCAGAGATGGCTCCCATCATCGGAGCCGGGTTCAAGATGTTCGTTCCGATCATCGTAATCTTGCCGGGACTGATTGGCCTGGCCGTGCTACCGGAGAAGTTGGTTCCTGAGTCAGTGGCTGCAGTCACTGGCGGGCACAGCTACAACGACGTTCTACCCCTCATGCTGGCGCGTTACTGCGGGCCGGGATTGCTCGGGTTGGGAGTGACGGCGTTGATCGCGGGTTTCATGTCGGGCATGGCGGGCAACGTCAGCGCCTTTACGACGGTTTGGACCTATGACATTTACCGCCCTCTGATTAACAGCAAGGGCAGCGACCATCACTACGTGAGTATGGGTCGATGGACGACGATCATTGGCGTCTTGATCAGCGTGGGAACGGCGTACCTCGTGATGCAATTCGCCAGCATCATGGATTACGTGCAGGCGCTATTTAGCTTCTTCATCGCGCCGCTGTTTGGAACCGTCGTGCTGGGGATGCTCTGGAAGCGGGCGACGGGTCCGGCCGGGTTCTGGGGATTGCTGAGTGGGACGCTGTGCTCGATCAGCATGTGGGCCTGGGTGCATCACGATCCCTCAGCGTTGCGTTATGTGGCGCTGTCGCCGCACGCCAAGGGTCTGGCCCAGGACATGTTCCAGGCACTCTGGTCGTTCCTGGTGTGCGTTACTGTGACTTTCGTGATAAGTAAGCTCACGAAACCCGTGCCCGACGAGCAATTGAAGGGGCTAGTATACGGGTTGACGGAAGTTCCCTCGATTGGGGACGTTCCGTTGTACCAGAGGCCGCTATTCTGGGCAGGCGTGGTGACGGTCGTGTTCTTCGTCTTGAATATTATTTTCTGGTAGGTGAAACATGGGTTCGACAAAAATTTCGTAACCATTATCACTAAACACTAATCACTAGCCACTAACCACTGGTTTCGGAGGCGGCAAAGCATGGTCTCAATCTGGTTCTTCATCGGCATATCGTTGGCAGTGAATGGCGCGCTGATCTTCGCGGCGGGGATTTATCAATTGGTGAATCCACCGGCGAATCCCAGTGTCGTGCTTTATAACCTGCACGCCAACGTCTGGTGGGGTGCGGCGTTGCTTTTGTTCGGCCTTATCTATTGCTTCAAATTTGCCCCGGGACGTCAATCCGGGGCTGGGACAGATCGGCACTAAACGTCGTTGATATAATGGCGAGGGCCCCCTTTGAACAGACTCAAGGTTGTTTTATCGTTAATTACCCGGGACAGCGATTATCAACTGGAACAAGCCAAGGCTGCCGAGGCGGTAGCCGGAAGACAAAACATAGACCTTGAGATTTTCTACGCCGACAGCAACTCCATCACCCAGAGTTCCCAGCTGCTGGATGCAATCCACAAATATAAGTCGAAGCTGAGCGCGATTCTCGTCGAGCCTGCTGGAGGAACGGAATTCCCGCAAGTCGGTAAAGCCGCTGTGAGTGCGGGGATTGCATGGGTTGTACTCAATCGCGATGCCAGCTCGCTAATCGATTTGCGCCGCAATTCTCAGGTGCCGGCGTTTGCCGTCAGTTCCGATCACAAGGAAGTTGGACGTATCCAGGCGCAGCAGCTTGCGGCGCTGGTCCCCCAGACAGCATTGGTGCTCTGCATTCAAGGCCCGGCCACCACTCTGGCGGCGCAACAACGCCTGCTCGGTCTTGAGAGCGCCAAGCACCCCGGTATGACCCTCAAGCTTCTGAAGAGCCCCAATTGGACCGAGGATGGCGGCTATCACGCGGTTTCGTCGTGGTTGCGCCTCACCACCTCTCAAAAGGAACCGATTTGTGCGGTGGCTGCCCAGAACGACTTCATCGCCATTGGAGCTAGGAGAGCGTTCGAGGAAATGAAGCCGTCGGCAATCGCTCATTTGCCGTTTCTCGGCGTGGACGGCCTGCTGCGAACTGGTCAGGCTTTTGTGAACCGCGGCACCCTGGCGGCGACGATCATTGTTCCAGCCGTAGCTGGTCTTGCGCTCGAGACGGTGATCACGGCGATCACAACCCAGACCATGCCCCCCGAGTTGCAGCTCATCCCCAATCAATCTTACCCGGCGATCGACAAACTCCATCCCGCCACGCTAACTGCGCAACAGTGAACCACGATCTGGTTTTCGCCGTGGTCGTTTAGACGCGCCTGCCGCCGCGCTAATGAGCCGCGGGAGTTGGTGCTGCCGGTATTTTAGACGCCAGCGACTCGTCGGCCTTTTCGTGCAACTCGCGGACCTTGGCAAATTCCGCATGCGATTGCTCCGTCCGGCCCATCGCCTGATATACACGCGCTAGTCGATAGTGTGCGTCGGGCTCTGCCGGATCCAATTCCACAGCACGCTGAAACGCCACGGCTGCGTCCTCATATTGTTTCTGCTGCATCAGCACAGCGCCCAGGTCGACGTATGCGAAACGCAAGTCATTCTTCAGACGCACGGCGTTCTTGAGCCATGTAAGAGCTTCATCGAGATTGTCCTGCTTCATCGCGATATCGCCCAGGTAAGACATCGAATTCGCGTGATTAGGGTCAACCGCTAGTTCCGCCTCAAACTCCCGCGTGGCTTCGTCGTACTGATGGGACTTCCAATACAAATAGCCCAGACCGAAATGTACGTTCGGTTCGCGAGGCGAAACCTTGATCGCTGCCTGGAACTCGGCGATGGCCTCTGGCGTTCGTCCTAGGCCGTCCAGTGCCTCTCCACTGAGCATGTGCGCCGCGGCGGAATCGGGATTACGATGCAGAATCTGCTGGAATTCGTCGAGCGCGCAAGAGTATTTCTTCGCCGAGAGGCAACTTTGAGCCAGCATCGAGTGCAGTTCGACATTCGCGGGATCGGCCTTGGCCGGAGCCTCAAGGTATTTACTCGCCTCGGCAAAGTGTTTTGCGCCGTAATAGCTGAGACCGAGGAGAGTAGCGGCTTGCATGTTGTGCGGGTCCGCGGTCGCGGCTGCGTGGAGTGCGGGGATCGCCTCATCGAGGTGTCCTTGCTTGAATTCGGCCAGGCCGAGATTCAGTTGGACTCCCGGGAGTTGGGGGTTTAGAGCGAGCGCCTTTCGGTAGGCGGATGCCGCTTCTCCATATTGTTGCTGTCTCGATAGAACTACGCCCAGGCTGGCTAAGGCGTTCGCATCTTTCGGATACTTCTGGATAATGGCCCGCCATGCCTGGGCGGCTTCGTCCAGTTTCCCCTGCCGCTCAAGAGCCTGCGCTTCGGATGGTTCCGGCTCTGATGGTTGCCCAGTCGACCTCGCATTTGCGGGAAGCTGCGGGAGAAGAAGGAGTGCGAATAGGCCGGGGAGGAGCAATGTGACGGTGGTGCGGTTCGATTTCCGGTTTGCTTTCCAGATCGTCATGCCCTATGCACAGTACGAGAACAAGAACATTGTCCCATACTCTTTCTGGCGGGGTACAGGTTCTCCGAAATTCGGGTCGGCTTGTCCCCACTTGCTGGAGTGCCACAAAAAGAAAATGCCCCACTCAACCGAGCGGGGCATTGTGAAGGTGACTCAGAAGGTCTAGAAGAAGGCCTTCAGAGCGAGCTGGAATACTCGGGGGTCGAATGCGCTCTTAACTTGTCCGAAATCACTCGCGTTAAAGTTGTTGCTGATGCCGCCGTTGTTGGCGTCACCTTTGAACTGCGTGTGATTCCAGACGTTGAAGCTCTCCGCTCGGAATTGGAGTTTGAAGCGCTCGGTGAAGACAAAGTTCTTCAAGACAGCCAAGCTCCAGTTGTCACGGCCAGGTCCACGGATACCGTCGAACCCGAAATTACCGTAACAGTCCGGACCGGTGACACAGGCCGGCTGGCTAAAGGCCGCAGGGTTAAACCACTGAGCGACAGTGTGAGGGTAGGAGACTGGCCCGGTCACATCTGGCCGGTTGCCACTATTGAAAACCACGCTGCTGGCGTTGCTGCCGTTCACTCCGAGATTGAGTGGAGCGCCCGATTCCGCCGTGATGATTCCCGAAAGCTCCCATCCGCCCACGGTTGCTTTCAGGAGTTTGTTGTCGGCATCTTTGAAGAACGGGAGCTGGTAGACGAAGTTCACAAACGCAACGTTAGTCCGGTCATAGGTGGATGGACCCTGATCGTATTTCCAGCCCACGTACGGGTTAGTAACGTTTTGTAGATCGCCGCCGCTGTTGCTGGCAACGCCGACCGAATCAATGGACTTCGCGTAAGTGTAAGCGAATTGAAGCTGGAGGTCGCGTCTCACATTCCCGTGTAAATCAAACTGCAGGGAGTTGTAGCGCCCGTTGGCGCCGTTCTCCGCCAATTTGATACCGCCGAAACCGGCATAGTTCATGTTGGCGTAACGGGCGTTCTGATTCGCACCGGGTGCAAGTAGGGACGGTATTTCGGTTTCCGGAAAGAGGTTGACCTCTTGATAGTAGTTCTGGTGACGGTTCTGGCTCCCGACGTACGATATTCCCGCTACCGCGCGAGCACCCAACGCCTGTTGGACGCCGAAGCTGTATTGGTAACTGACAGGAGGCGGGTAGTGTGTGGAGATGCCAGTGACGCCAAGAGGCAGGACCGGCAGATTGGCCGACGAGATGAGATTGCCAGTCTGGACATTGAGTCCGGGATTTGATAAAGAGACTGCGTTCAGCGTCGGGTTAAGGTCGCCCGGCGGGTTGACGGCGCCGTTATACATGTCGTTGCCTTGAACACGTTCATACATCGTGCCGAAGCCGCCACGGACCACCGTCTTACCCTTACCAGTCAGGTCGTAGGAGAAACCGAGCCGCGGGCCGAAATTCGCCCATGAGTCGTTGACAAGGCCCTTCGGAATTCCGTTCTTGCCACCGATGCCGATTCCGTTGGTGTAGAAATTGACTCCCGCCAGGATCGGATTCGGACTTTGGCTCAATCCCGGACTGGCCCCGCCTGGGCAGTCCGCAACGCTGGAATTCGGACCGCAGATGTGGCCAGTATAGCCGGTCACAGGATCAATCTCGAACGTCGCTGCATTGCCTGCGCTATACAAGCCGGGGTAGAAGTTGGAAGATTGTTGGTTCGCCTCGTAAGTGTGAGGAATTCCGTCCCAGCGCAGACCAAGGTTCAAGGTCAGCCGGGGAGTTACACGCCAGTTATCCTGAACATATGCCGCCAGGGAAATGTTGTTCCATTGACCGGAGATTTTGACGGCATCCTCGGTATATTGCTGGGCATAGCCGAGTAGGAAGTCAGCGTAGTCGTATCCGGTGAACTCGCCATTAAAGTTGAAATTGCCCTCAGTGTTCGCGAAGGCGTCCTGGGTCTTCTTATAGAGCGCCCAGCTGAAACCAAACTTCAACTGGTGAGCGCCTTTGGTCCAGGAAATGTCGTCGCGGAGTTGATAATCGTCGGCCTTATTGTTCCACGGAGTCCAATTGGCAGTGTACTGGGAGCCGGTGGAGCCATTCAGGTTGATAGAGGGAATTCGGTTGTCGGCGTTGGGACCAGTAAACAAGCGGTTGAAGGTGAAATCCGCCGGAGCCGAGATCAAACCATCTGGGATGATGTGGATGCGGTTGCCGTTGTAATTGAAAGCGGTCTCGTTGAGCAGGGTCGGACTAATCACGTACGTTGCGTGGACTACCGCGCTGTAAGACGGGTTGCCAAAGATGTCGGCGATAGTGGGAACGTTGTCGCCGCTCCACTGTGTGGTTCCGTACGTCTGCGAAACCTGTTCAGCCACGAAGTGTCCGAACATGGAGAATTTTGACGAGAACGTGTGGTCGACGCGAGCAATCTCCTCGCGCAGGGTAGTCGGAGAATTGTTGCCACCAATGAAGTTGGAACCACTGGTCGGCTGCGGGAAAATGCCACCGTATTTGCCGCCGGCAGTCAACAGTGCCGTTGCATTGGGGTCGATCATGCAATCGGGAATCGTGTTGTTGGGGAAGGGCTGACCAGGTATGACATTCGCAGGAGGCACTCCGCCGGGACAATTCGCCCCAAGAGCGGCGATCCCAGTCGGCACATTTGCGACGACTGGCAGCACGGCACCAGTTCCCGCACCATTGGCGTCGGGATAACTGCTCGCCAACGGAACTTGCTGGTTGAGCAAGCCACCATCGACCTCACTGCGCCATTCCATGTTGTAGAAGAAGAAGGTTGGGTGTTCCTTCCAGAGCGGAACCTGTCCGCCAACGTTGAAGCCGTATACGTTGAACCGCAGCTCAGCGACTTTTGCCGGAGCGGGGTTGAAATAGTTACGTGCGTCGAGGGCGTCATTGCGGACGAATTCCCATGCCGAGGCATGGAATGTCTTTGTGCCCGACTTAACTGCGGTGGTGATGGTTGCGGCCGATGACAGGCCGTACTCGGCGCTGTAGCTCGAAGTCTGGTTATTGAACTCAGCGACTGCATCCAGCGAGGGCATGACGCTGGCGCTGCTGCCACCGCGATCGAGGTTTTCGCCGCCGTCCAAGATCTGAAGATTATGTCCAGCGCGTTGGCCGTTGATGCTCACGGTGCTGTCACCACTCACTGGTGTGAAGCCACCTTTGTCTCCCTGAAGGCTTGACGCTCCAGGAGTCAAAGCGTAAAGCGAATACAGGCTGCGTCCGTTTACTCCTAAGTTGGCAACTTGTTCGCCAGTGATGACGGTGCTGACTGCGCCGGTGTCGGTTTGCACGCCGACCGCTGTCGCTTCGACAGAAACCGTCTCCGTTACGTTGCCCACTTCTAGCTTGAAGTCGACGCGGGTTCGGTCGCCGACGTTGAGCACGATACCCTTTTCCTCGCCCGACTTGAAGCCTTTGGATTCGGCGCGGACGTTGTAGCGGCCTATGCTCAAACTGGGAACCACATATTGGCCGTCGCTATTCGTAACACTTGAGCGCGACGTCCCTCTTTCGACGTTCGTGAGAGTGACTACGGCGTTCGGAACCACCGCACCCGTTAAGTCGGTAACAGTACCGACGATGGTCGCATCTTGAGCGAATGAGTAGAGGGTGGCAGCCATGAGAATCGCAAAAAGGAAGGTCAAAGTTCGTGCTTTGCGATGAACTCGGGGACTCGTGGCAGTACTGAAAGTCTTCAACGACATCATGGTCGTGGCTCCTGAACCGGCGCGTTTTGGATACAAATATACCCAGCGTTTCGTTAACGTTAACGATGCTTTGGCAAGCAACATTTAGCGCCGCATAATCGTTCTTGTCAAGCAAAAATTGAATCCAACTCACCAAAAAATACTATTCAGATTTTGGGATTCAATGGTTTACAGGAAACCATAGTATGTGCGGTGACCAACAAAGCTAGTGCTTTCTTACTAGGGAAGGTAAAACCACGATTTCACGCGGCTATTTCTCGTCCCGAAGCTCCCTTTTTTCATAGCATCAATTCGTGCAATAGAGCCTTCTCAGGGACCACAGAATCGCTGGTTGGGGAGGAGCGCATTTCACGGAAAAGTTGCAGATTTGCCGACATGACGACGCCCGGGCTGAGATGAATTGTGGGAGGGAACGCAGTCTGATTTGAGAGGTGGTCTGCCAGGATTCGAGTCGCAATTTGTCCTTGACGGTAGGGCTGCTGGTAAATAGACGCGGTAATTGTTCCCTTCTGAAAGTAAGGGGTCATCTCAGCGAATAAGTCGGTCGTGATGAGTTTGACTTTTCCTGCCAAGCCAACGGCTCCGAGTGCGCGACACACAGGGAGACAGTTCACCGTGTTCACGTAGAGGCCTGCGAGGTCGGGCTGGGAACGAAGAAGATCGAATGTCTTTTGGAAGCTCTCATCTTCATCTTCATGGCCTTCGACGACGCAGACGACAGATCCACCCGCGCAGTGCAGCGGAAAGGATTCGGAAAAGCCCTCAGTCTTCTTACGATGGTCAGAGGCGCTCAGCATCCCCGCGACGACTGCAACTTTCGAACCGGGCGGGACAAACTTTCCCATCAACTCTCCGGCGAGGTGGCCATTGAGGCGCGGCTCCACGCACACGACGGTGGAGCGCTGACTCTCAGGTGCATCGGTTGACACACATACGACGCGCACTCCTTTTTTTTCGGCGGCGTCGATGAGGGGTGAAAGACCCTTCGGATTTCCGGCAGTGACGATAATTCCATTTGCGCCGGCGTCGATAAGTTCCGCGAACGCCTTGGTGTCATCTTCACCGAGCGCGCGAACTGGGCGAAATTCGAATTGCACGCCGAGTTGTTTCAGGCTTTGCACTTCGTCGGCTACGCCGCTCCAGAGCTGGTCGTAAAAGAAACGGATTTCGCGGGGGATGCAGACCCCGATTCGAATTACGCGTCGAGATGCCGAAAGAGCGCGAGCTGCCAGATTTGGCGTGTAGCCGATTTGCTGCGCGATGTGGAGAATGCGTTGCCGGGTTGATTCCCGAATTCCGTCGCGCCCGTGCAACGCGCGGTCAACGGTGCCGATCGAAACATTTGCCAGTTCGGCAATCTGATGAATACCGCCTCGGTTTTTTTTCATTTACACGCACCCTACAGTTGCCGTCCACAAGCGGCGCTCGTAGGCTAGTGAACAATCGGGAAGCCCACACACGGTCCCGATTCCGTGTACGTTGCCAATGCTATACTCAACCGCTTTTGAATCACATCGAAATCGTCAAAGTTTGGGAGGGTTTATGACCCAACGCGTCCGGACCGTTTGCGTTCACGTTTTTATCATCTTATTAGCCTCAGTGTGCACTTTATTTGCGCAGAATGAGCAAGCGGCTTCGGCTGCGCTCTACCTGGACCCTTCGAAACCCCTCGACGCCAGGGTGGACGATTTGATTTCGCGGATGACGCTCGAGGAGAAGGCATCTCAGTTAGTCAATCAGGCTCGTGCGATTCCTCGGCTCCAGGTTCCCGCCTATGACTGGTGGAGTGAGGCTCTCCATGGCGTCGCCAACAACGGGACGGCGACGGTGTTTCCCGAACCCATCGGTCTGGCGGCAACCTTCGATTCTCCTCTTATCCATGAGATGGCAATCGTCATCGGCACCGAGGCCCGGGCCAAGCACAACCAGGCGGTGCGCGCGGGTGGAAGTCACATCATGCAAGGGCTCGACTTCTGGTCGCCAAATATCAACATCTTTCGCGACCCGCGGTGGGGGCGCGGCCAGGAAACCTACGGCGAAGATCCGTTTCTCACGGGCCGCATGGGCGTCGCCTTTGTCACGGGGCTACAGGGTGACGATCCCCGCTACTACAGAGTGATTTCAACCCCCAAGCATTACGCGGTTCACAGCGGGCCCGAGCCATCGCGGCACATGATCAATGTGGAAGTATCGAAGCACGATATGGAGGACACTTACCTGCCCGCATTCCGCGCGGCGGTGACCGAGGGCAAGGCAGAGTCAATCATGTGCGCCTACAACCGGATCAACGGCCAACCCGCCTGCGCCAACACCTTCTTACTAAAAGATCAATTGCGCGACGCCTGGAAGTTCAACGGATACGTCGTGTCAGATTGCGATGCCATCGTCGACATCTTCAGCGGACACCATTTCACCAAGAGCATGCCTGAGGCCGTCGCCGCAGCCATAAAGACCGGCATGGACAACGAATGCGCCGATTTCTTTACCCAGGCCAAGAACGATTCGGACTACAGACCCTATGTGGACGCCGTGAAGCAGGGCCTTCTCTCTGAAAAGGATCTTGATCTCTCTCTCAAGAGGTTATTCACAGCTCGCTTCAAGCTGGGCATGTTCGATCCTCCCGAGATGGTGGCCTACGCGCGAACGCCGGATTCGGAGATCGATAGCGACGCTCACCGGGCTCTGGCGCTGAAGGCGGCGCAGGAGTCAATCGTGCTTCTGAAAAATGAGGGCGCACTTCCGTTGAATTCCGGCGTCAAGAAGATCGCTGTTGTCGGGCCGCTTGCCGAATCGACGAAGGTGCTGCACGGGAACTACAGCGGCACTGCTTCACGCGCAACCTCCGCGCTCGATGGCATTCGCCAGCAATTTACTTCCGCCCATGTGACCTATACACCGGGTATGAACTTTCTGCGCGCCGAAGAACTCATCCCATCCACGGCGCTTTCCACAGAGGACGGACAACCCGGACTGAAAGGAGAATACTTTCCTGGCAAAGATTTCGAAGGCGCTCCTCAGTTGGTCCGCGTTGATAAGGCGATCGACCTGCAACGCTACCATCCCGAACGGTCTTCGATTGCCCCACCGGCAGGCATGACCGATTTTTCCGTGCGCTGGATAGGATTCCTGACACCTGCGGAATCCGGGGAGTATCGGATCGGAAACGTCGGCTCCATGAACCGCCTGTGGCTGGATGGCAAGCTGATTGTCGACGATTTCGTGTTGCATGATCCCAAACCGACGACCGCGACCCTCCATTTGGAAAAGGGGCATCGCTATGCAATCAAACTCGAATACGGACAAGGTGGCACCGGCCTGCGTTTTGTATGGCTTCGTCTGATCGAGAATCCGATTCCGGATGTGGTCGCTGCGGCGAAAGACTCCGACGTGGTCGTAGCCGTTGTCGGCATCACTTCGCAGCTTGAGGGCGAGGAGATGAAAGTGGACGTCCCCGGCTTCAAAGGCGGAGACCGCACCAGCCTCGATCTGCCGAAAGAAGAAGAGGATCTACTCGAGTCAGTGAAGAGCACCGGCAAGCCGTTAATTGTCGTCCTGATGAACGGCAGCGCCCTCTCGGTAAACTGGGCAAAGGAGTACGCCAATGCCATTCTTGACGCATGGTACTCGGGCGAAGAGGGCGGCACCGCGATCGCACAAACGCTGGCGGGCGTGAACAACCCTGCCGGCCGTTTGCCCGTAACCTTCTATACGGGAGTCGAACAGCTCCCTGGGTTCGAAGACTACGCGATGAAGAATCGCACTTACCGCTACTTTGACGGAAAGCCGCTGTATCCCTTCGGCTATGGACTCAGCTACTCGAAGTTTGCCTACAGTAATCTGAAGTTGTCGACAGCGGAACTGGCAGCCGGCAGTCCTCTTGAGGTCGACGTCGACGTCAAGAATACGAGCCCCACTGACGGGGACGAGGTCGTGGAACTGTATTTGAACTTCCCGAAGCTGGGAGGCGCTCCGATTCGGGCGCTGCGCGCTTTTACGCGCATTCATTGCGCTGCGGCACAAACGCAGCACGTACACTTTGCACTCAGCCCGCGTGATCTGAGCCTGGTCAACGATGCGGGAGATCGTCTGGTAGCTGCAGGCGACTACCGAATCAGCGTGGGCGGAGCGCAGCCGGGGATGTCGACGTCCGGAGCGGATACGCGGCTAACGATTCGCGGCGAACAAAAGCTGCCGGAATAAAATATCAAGCGATGCGATGTGGGGAATGGGCGTTCGTAGGTGTCGTAATACTGCTGGCGACGGCGGCGTCATTGCGCGCCCAAACTCCGGGCTCTGCCGGCGGAGATAAACGGGCACCGGCGCCGGCCCGCAATGCCGCGAGCGCGCCTTCCGCCAAGAGTCCGATCCAATTCTCTTATCAGGCGATTCCTTTCATGCTCGACAGCAGCGAGACTCCCGAACGTCATGCGCCCGAAACGATGGCTGGCGGCGTGGCTGTGTTCGATTACAACAACGACGGCAAGCTGGATATCTTCTTTACCAATGGCGCCGACATCAAAACGTTGCGCAAGTCGTCTCCAAAATACTCAAACCGTCTTTTTGAGAATGATGGCAAAGGACACTTCACCGACGTCACCGAGAAAGCTGGTCTCGCCGGCAGCGGTTACGACATCGGCGTGGCGATCGGCGACTACGACAACGACGGATACGAAGATATTTTTGTCGCAGGTGTGTACAAAAATACGCTCTACCACAACAACGGAGACGGAACCTTCACCGATGTAACGGCAAAGGCCGGGCTCAACAAACCCGATCCTGAATACGGGCCGCTCTGGTCCGTCGGCGCTGTCTGGGTCGATATAAATAATGATGGTCTGCTTGATCTGTTGGTCGTGAATTACATGAAATGGGACTTCGAGCATGAACCCTCGTGCCCCATCGACGGTCATCCCGACTACTGTCATCCGAAGTTCTACAAGCCCACTCCCAACCAGCTATTCCTCAACAATGGCGACGGAACATTTCGCGACGCCTCCGCCGAATGGGGACTCCGCGCACACCCAGGGAAAGGTATGGGGGGCGCAACTGCCGACTTCAATCTTGACGGCAAGATGGATGTCTTCGTCGCCAACGATAAGTCCTTCAATTGGCTATTTAGAAACAACGGTCACTCGCTCGAGGAAATTGGTTTTGACGCGAACGTTGCTTTGCGGGAGGACGGCGTCTTCATTTCTGGCATGGGGGTCGACTTCAAGGATCTCGATAATGATGGCTATCCCGATATTGTCATCATCGCTCTCGATAACGAAACGTTTCCCATCTACCGCAACACAGGCAAAGGCGGTTTCGTCGAAGTGACGCAAGAGAGCGGCATGACGGCGGCGAGCCTGCCGATGGCGGGATACTCTCCCAACATTGCCGATTTTGACAACGATGGCTGGAAAGATATCTTTGTTTCGCGCGGACACGTGCAGTCGCTTCTCTCCGCACCGCGCCTGGCCATCGAGCAACCGAACACGGTCTTTCGCAACCTGGGAGGCATGAAGTTCGCGGCGTTGACGTCGGAGGCGGGCTTTACATCGCAACCGCCCTCGCGGCATCGCGGGTCGGCCATCGGCGACCTGAATGGTGACGGTCGCGTCGATGTTGTCGTAACTGCCTTGAAAGCTCCGGCTGAAATCTGGATGAACCAGAGCCCCAACGAAAATCACTGGCTGGAACTGGAGCTTCAAGGAACCCGCAGCAACCGCGATGGCATCGGAGCGCGCATCAAAGTCGTGACGAAGTCTGGCACGCTATACGATCACAAGTCTACTGCCGCAGGATACGCTTCATCGAGCGCCGGTCCCGTCCATTTCGGACTCGGGAGTAACGCCTCCGCCGATCTGGTGGAAATCACGTGGCCCTCCGGCGTCGTTCAACAACTGCGGGACGTAGCTGCTGACAGAATTCTTAATGTGAAGGAACCGGTTCGGTAAGCGATTAGGAATTCGAGTGCTGAAGTTCGAGTGACGAAGTTCGAGGTTGCAAATATGAATCGCCGTCAATTCGCCAAGCTCTGTGCCATGACGTTAGCCTGGACCAGCCTTCCCTTGCGCGCACAAACGTCCGGCGCGTCGCAAAAACCCGTCGGGTACGCAGCGGTCGGCCTTGGCACGATTTCCGATATTTTCATGCGAGCCTGTGCCAACTCGCAGACTGCAAAAATTACCGCGCTCGTGACCGGTCACCCCGATACGAAGGGCGCGAAATACTCCGCGATGTACGGCATTCCGAAGAGTTCTATTTATACCTACGAGACATTCGACCGTATTCGCGATAACCCAGACATCGACGCCATCTACGTAGGCCTGCCCAACAGCATGCACCGCGAATACACAATCCGGGGCGCGCAAGCGGGTAAGCACGTGCTCTGCGAAAAGCCGATGGCGATCTCAAGCGCAGAGTGCCGCAAGATGATCGACGCTTGTCGCCAGGCCAAGGTTAAACTCATGATCGCCTACCGTATTCACTACGAGCCGTTGTGGAATCAGGCGATCGAGATCGTCAAGTCAGGACAGATCGGCCAACTGCAGTCATTTCACGGAGGCTTCTTCGGACAGATGCCCGCGGGCGCGTGGCGGTTGACGAAAGCGCTCGGCGGTGGCGGGGCGTTGATGGATCTGGGCATTTATCCACTGAACGCGATTCGCCACATTACCGGCGAAGAGCCCACCGATTTCACCGCGATCATCGCAACCCGTGATCAAAGCGGGCGCTTCAGCGAGGTCGAGCAGTCGATGGAATGGACGATGAAGTTTCCTTCCGGCATCATCGCGTCGTGCGGGTGTTCCTATGGCCAGCGCGGGCCGAGCACGTTGAGTATCAACGGCGAGAAGGGCTACCTGGTTATGGAACCGGGCTTCAATTACGATGGCGTTCGCATGCATGGCGAAGTTGCCGGCAAGTCGATCGAGCAGTCGAGCGACAGCAAACAACCGTACCAATTTGTTTTTGAAGCAGAGCATTTCGCCAGCTGTGTTCGCAATAATAAGGAGCCAGAGTCTCCAGGCGAGGAGGGCTTGAAGGACATGCTTGCCATCGAAGCCATTTACAAATCAGCGGGCGCACCGATCGCGTGATTGGCAATCATCAAGAGTCGAATTTCAGGCAGAGAATTCGGAATGGAGCGAACGATGAAAAGTACAGGCCCGGCGAGATTGATCAGCGTCTCCTTATTATTGCTATTGACCGTGTGTTCCGCGCCCGTCGCCGACGCTCAACAGCGGCCAAAGATAACCAGCGTCTCGCATCTGAGCGTTTACACGTCGGATGCGGCGAAGGCTGAACATTTCTATGCACACGATCTGGGCGCGAGCAAGAAGGACGATCCGCAGAATCCCCAGGGCGTTCGCTATTACATCAACTCCATTCAGTTTGTGGAGGTGCTTCCTTTGCCCGCCGGCCCACCCTCCGTCAATCGTCTCGATCACGTCGGATACAACACCTCGAGCGCCGAGGGCTTGCGCAAATACCTCGAAGTCAAGGGCGTTGCCGTGCCGCCGGCCATTACGAAGTCCAGCGACGGAAGCCAGTACTTCGAGGTGAAAGATCCGGAGGGGAATCGCATTCAGTTCGTCGAACCGCCGCCGCATCCCGAACCCGTAACGGCCAATCCGCTGAGCAACCACGTCATTCACATCGGATACTTGGTTCACGATGCTTCAGCGGAAGACACTTTTTATCGCGCGATCCTTGGCTTTCGGCCCTATTGGCACGGCGGCATGAAAGACGATGCCACCGATTGGGTCTCGCAGCAGGTTCCGGACGGAACGGACTGGCTTGAATACATGATGGCGAAGGGCCCGGAAAAAACCGGGATTCCGTCGACC
Organism: Terriglobales bacterium; assembly: GCA_035308395.1. GTDB lineage: Bacteria > Acidobacteriota > Terriglobia > Terriglobales > Acidobacteriaceae > Acidiflorens. Next base: position 22,853 of record DATGGT010000135.1, on the reverse strand, counting down.
ATGTCGCAAGACACCCTCGGCGTGCTCGACCATTTTTCGGTCGGCGTGCAAAACATGGAAAAATCGGTAACGCTCCTCTACGGAGACGACAGAGTCAGCCCAAAGCATTCGCCCCCGCAAATCGGACGCGATGGCAAGTGGCAATTCAATCTGTTCGACCCAGACGGCATTCGCGTGGAATTGATGGAGTTTCAACCATCGATAAAGCCGTGCTGCTCCCCATTTCTTCTGCCCAGCCCCACGGAGTGACGCGCAAGCCGAATCAGCGAAAGATAAGAACGATGGACGAAAGGTGTTCCGGATGACGCGATCGACGACTCCGTTTCTTAAGTTCATTTGTCTCAATGCGGCGATGATTCTTTTTGCTGCCTCCACCATGCTCGCGGCCGATGCGGCTAGGCCGGTGGCTGGAGCCGAAGTTGTCCGCCTCGATAAAGCGCTCGACGCGCTAATCGCGCCCGGCACCCAGATCGAAAAAGTAGCGGGTGGATTCAAATTCACCGAAGGGCCGATGTGGCGCGAGGGGCGGCTTTGGATCTCCGACGTTGTGGGAGACAAAATATTCGCCGTATCGCCCACGGGCAAAGTCGATCTCCTGGTCGATAAAGCGGGAGGCTACAACAATCCGCCACCGGACAAATACCTGGGCCCGAACGCGATGGTCACCGATAAAGACGGTACGGTGATTCTTGCGCAACAGGGTGGCCGGAAAGTGATGCGCATTACCGAAAACAAAGACGGCCAGCTCTCGATGGCTCTGTTTCTCGACACTTTCGACGGGAAGAAATTCAACAGCCCGAACGATCTCGTGTTCTCTCCCGATGGCACCCTGTGGTTCACCGATCCGTCTTATGGGTTAGCCGGTGGAGATAAAGATCCATTGAAGGAGATTCCGTTCAACGGCGTCTACCGCTACTCAAATGGAAAACTCACCGCAGCGATCAAAGATTTAACACTTCCGAACGGCCTCGGCTTCTCGCCCGATGGCAAGACATTTTACGTCTGCAACTCCGGACCAAAGATGGCGGTGCATCAATATCACGTCGCATCCGACGGCTCACTCTCGGAAGGACCGATCCTGATCTCTTTTCCGGATGGTTCCGGCCCTGGCGTACCTGATGGCATGAAGCTGGATTCCGCCGGCAACATCTGGACGACTGCTCCGGGCGGCATTCGCATCATCGCACCCGATGGCAAATTGCTTGGCCAAATCAAGCTGCCAGAGACGGCCGCGAACCTCGCGTGGGCCGACGGAGGCAGCACGCTCTACATCACTGCGCAGACCAGCGTCTATCGCCTCAAAGTAGCGACGCCCGGCAAGATGCCTCTCTATCAGAAATAATTATCAGTAATAATCATTTGCCCAAGTCGCGATCCACGTCTCGATCAACGAGCGTAAAGCGAAACGGCGGCTTGGCTTGCTCGTCAGTGTCCTGTTCGTAGTTCTGTTGCGTCTTCGCGGGATCGTAATCTCGCCACAGCCAGATCAACTCTTCCGGCAATTCGACCGCGCCGTGAGCTCCGTTGTGAGAGCCTTCGCCAAAACTGAAATGGAAATCATAGCCGGCAGCTTTGAGCGCATTCGCCAAACGAAAATTGGCGGCAGGCCAGTTGCCATAGTTTCGTTGCGGTGAGCCGAACTGCAAGTCGCGGCTTCCGTCTTGCAGCCAGACGCGAATATTTCGCTTGGTCTCGTGCAGAACTTTTTCTGGATAATCCTGCCCGCCATCAAGATTCTCCGGATTTTCCCGCCATTGAATGCTCGTGAAACTCCCAATCCACGAAATGACGCGACTGAACTGGTCGGGCATTTGCCAGGCGGCGTTGAAACTGGAGATCCCTCCCGATGACAATCCCATGATGCCGCGGCTGTAGGCATCTTTGCGGATGTTGTACTTCGCCTCGACTTCGAGCAACAGCTCGTCGCGCAGAAAGCGCGGATAGCGATCACTGACCGTGTCGTAGAGCGTGCTGCGCATGGCGTCCTCGAGTTGCCGGTGCCATTTATCGGCGTACGCTTTGGCAAAGGCGTAAGTCGGGGTTCCGGGAGCATTCCCGATTTTCCCGGGCGACACAAACACGCAAACGATGACTGGAATTTTCTTCTGCGCGATCAGGTTGTCGAGCACGTTCAACAACGGAATATTTCCGTCGCGGTCCATGTACCACTGCCCATCCTGAAACACCATCAGCGCCGCCGGCACCTTGGGATCGTATCGCGCGGGAACATAGGTCCAGTAAGTGGTTTGCAGCCCGTCGTAGATCTTGCTCGTGTGCAGAAGTGGCTGCGAAAGAGTTCCGGAAGGTACGTTCAGTTGCAGGTAGGCTAGTGGACCGAAAGCCGGCAGATCGGTCGAGCCGCCAACCCGCTTGCCTTGCACAACGTAATAGAAAGAGTGGATCGCTCCCAGCTTCGACACTTCGGCAGACGCATACCACAACGAGGAATTGGGGATTTGCTGCATCTCCGGGCCAGCCGTTCCGTCGATCATCAGTGCAGGTTTCGACGAGGCAGGAGTTGTGATGGCAAAGAAAAATGATGAGAGGTGGCCTTTCCACGCCGTTCCTTGTTCCAGTTCGATGGCGCTGAAGGTTTTTGTGACGCCTTGCGCCAGTTCAGGACCGCCGCTTTTCGCGAGTCGCAGAAGATCGAGAGCGCCGAGTTTGTCTTGAGCAAGTCCCAAACTACACGCGACTAGCGCCGCGCATAAATAAAGAATTCCGCAACGAAGTATGCGCTCCGGTTTGCCCGAGTTCGAATTTCTATGCAAGCATGGAATCATTGGCGTTGTCTCCGGAAGCATTCTTCGCTTGCGAGTGCGGTTGGCGCAAGATAATTCGAAAGTCGTTGTGTGAGGCGAGTATATTTTTGGTCGCCGATAATTTTGGCGCAGTCGTCGTGTTCGAAAACGTGCTCGGAAAGGTTCAGATCGATCCATATATCGATCGACCCATAAATCGATCCATGCGAGGCCTATGAAGCGCAAGATGAATGCCCTCCTAGTGCTGGTGCTTGTCGTGCCAGCCGTTTATTCGGTGGCCCAGGAAAATTCGACACCCGCATATAAGAACACCAAGCTCTCTTTCGAAGAACGAGCCCGCGATCTTGAACAGCGGATGACGCTCGAAGAAAAGATTTCGCAGCTCGGGCACACGGCCGATGCCGTCGAGCGGCTGGGAATCCCGGAATACAACTGGTGGAACGAAGGCTTGCATGGAGTGGCTCGCGCCGGCGTTGCTACCGTGTTTCCGCAAGCGATCGGTTTGGCCGCGACTTTCGACGATGCGCTCATTCTTAAAGATGCGGACGCCATCAGTACAGAATTTCGCGCGAAATACAACACCGACAAGGGCAAAGACGGCTCGACTGCGTGGTACAAGGGGCTCACGGTCTGGTCGCCGAACATCAACATCTTCCGCGACCCGCGATGGGGCCGCGGGCAGGAAACTTACGGCGAAGATCCGTATTTGACAGCGCACATGGGGCTCGCGTTCGTCAGAGGATTGCAGGGGAACGATCCGAAATATCTGAAGACGGTCGCCACGCCGAAACATTTTGCCGTGCATAGCGGACCGGAAGCGACGCGACATGAAGTCGATGTGACAGTTTCTCGTCATGACATGGAAGACACCTACCTGCCGGCATTTCGAGCAACCTTGATGGACGGAAAGGCTGAGTCCGTGATGTGCGCCTACAACTCGATCAACGGCGAGCCCGCCTGCGCCAACAAAGTTCTGTTGACCGAGCATCTCCGCGACGCCTGGAAATTTCAGGGCTACGTCGTTTCCGATTGCGCCGCGATCGAAGACGTCAGTGCGCATCACAAGTTCAAGCCCACGCAGGAAGAAGGCGTAGCGGCATCGCTTGAGGCCGGCACCGATCTCATCTGTGGCTCTCCCCAAACTCGAACGAAAGTAGAACGCGATGCAGCGCTCAACGCAGTTCATCAGGGAGTTTTGCCTGAGTCAGTGGTCGACACGGCGGTCACGCGAACCTTCACCGCTCGCTTCCGCCTGGGAATGTTCGATCCTCCGGCTCTCGTTCCATGGTCAAAACTTGGCCCCTCGGCCAACGACACTCCGGCGCATCGCGAGCTTGCCTTGAGAACCGCGCGCGAATCGCTCGTCCTGCTGAAGAACGAAAATCACTTTCTTCCGCTGAAGAAGACGTATCCAAAAATAGCGGTGATTGGCCCCGATGCCGACAGTCTCGATGCGTTGGAAGGCAATTACAACGGTACGCCATCCGCGCCGGTCACCATTCTTACGGGTCTGCGGAAGCGCTTTCCAAAATCCAAAATTAACTTCGTGCAAGGGACAGGTCTGATCGGTACGGTCGTAAGCCCCGTTCCGAAGTCCGCGCTCTACACCGACAAGACTCGCGCGAGGCACGGATTGAACGCCGAATACTTTGACAACATCAAGCTCGAAGGCGAGCCCGCGCTGAAGCGTGTCGACGCGGATGTGAATTTTGTATGGGCATTCGCCGGTGCGACTCCGAAGCTGACGAAGAACTATTCGGTCCGCTGGACGGGTGTTCTGTCGCCCTCCGAGAGCGGCGACTACATCGTCGGATTCACTGGACAAGACGGCTACCGCGTTTGGATCGATGGCGAGCCGCTGGTCGACGACTGGACGGCGCATCGTCCATCGACTACGCAGACCAAGGCGATCCATCTGGAAAAAGATAACGCGTATGCGATCAAGATCGAGTACTACGAGACCATCCGCTCGTCAGAGGCGAAACTGGTTTGGGGCGTGCCGGGGCGCGAAGAAGACAAGGCCTTAAAAGCAGCCCGTGAGTCGGACCTCGTGGTGATGGTGCTCGGCCTTTCTGCCCGCATCGAAGGCGAGGAGATGAAAGTGAAAGCCGAGGGCTTCTCCGGCGGAGATCGCACCAGTCTCGACCTGCCCGCCCCGCAGGAGCAGTTGCTCGAGAATGTCTATGCCGCAGGCAAGCCGATCGTGCTGGTTTTGACCAACGGAAGCGCGCTCGCTGTGAACTGGGCCAACCAGCATGTGCCAGCGATCCTCGAAGCGTGGTATCCGGGCGAAGCTGGAGGCACAGCCGTCGCCGAAGCGTTGGCGGGCGATTTTAGTCCCGCCGGGCGGCTTCCGATTACGTTTTACAAAAACATCGATCAGCTTCCGGCGTTCGAAGACTACTCGATGGCGAACCGCACCTATCGCTATTTCAGCGGCGATCCGCTTTATCCGTTTGGATATGGCTTAAGTTACACGACGTTTCAGTACAGCAATCCAACCGTAAGCAGCGATTCGATCGCTGCGGACGATTCGGTGACGATCTCCGCGAAGGTGGCGAATCGCGGCGCGGCGGATAGCGACGAGGTCGTCCAACTCTACCTCACCCACACGGGAGTGGCGGGCGCCGCCAATCGAGAGCTTCGCGGATTCCAACGGATTCATCTGGCTCGCGGCCAGGCAAAGACCGTGACGTTCACCTTGCGCGATCGCGATCTCAGCATTGTTGACGCTGATGGCAAGCGCCGCATCGTCAACGGTACAGTGAAAGCCTGGATCGGCGGAGGCCAGCCCGTTGCTGAAGAAAGCAAATCGTCGAGTAGCGGCGTGAGCACCAAGTTTGGCATCACATCGGAAAAAATGCTTCCGGAATAATTAGTGCGAAAGGTTGGATTGATGGAGACGCAAGAGCTTAGTCTGGCCGGGCTATCGCTGATCGGAGATCGATGTGGCGAACGTGGGGGCGGTACCTTCCGCGCGGTGAACCCGGCCAATGCTTCCGAGTTGGAGCCGGTCTTCTACTCCGGCACGAAACCCGAGATCGATCGCGCCGCGTCTCTGGCTCAGGCGGCGTTCCCAGTTTTTGCGAACTTGAACGGACGCGAACGCGCTCTTTTCCTGCGCCAAATTGCTGACGGACTCGCTGCCGACGGCGAAGCGATCATTGCGCGCGCGAATCTCGAGGCTGGCCTGGCGCTGCCGCGCCTGCAAAATGAACTCGGACGCACGACAGGCCAGCTCCGCCTTTTTGCCGAAGTTCTCGAAGAAGGATCGTGGGTCAATGCCCGCATCGATGAAGCCGATCGCGAGCGCAAACCGTTTCCCCGCCCCGATATCCGTTCGATGTTGCGTCCGCTTGGACCGGTCGTGGTTTTCGGCGCCAGCAACTTTCCGCTGGCGTTCTCCGTGGCAGGCGGGGACACAGCATCGGCCCTTGCCGCAGGCAATCCGGTGATCGTCAAGGCCCATCCCGCGCATCCCGGCACCAGCGAACTCGTCGGAAAAGTCATACAGAGGGCCGTGCACGAATGCGGTCTGCCAGCGGGAGTATTTTCGTTACTCTTCGACGCTGGGATTGAAGTGGGAACGGCGCTCGTGCAGCACTCCGCGATCAAAGCAGTCGCATTCACCGGATCCGCGAGCGGGGGACAAGCATTGATGCGTCTAGCCGCCGCGCGCCCCGAGCCGATCCCTTGCTATGCGGAAATGGGGAGCACGAATCCGCTTTTCATTCTTCCCGGAGCGATGCGCGAGCGCAGTGCGCAACTTGCCAAAGGTGTGCAGACATCGTTCACGCTGGGCTCCGGACAATTCTGTACCAAGCCGGGGCTGGTGTTTGTGCCGGAAGGCGACAGCGTGGATTTCATCGCAAGCTTGCGTGCCCTCGCCAATGCGCTCGGACAGCGCGAAATGTTGACCCTTGGCATTGCAGCGAAATATACACAGGCAATTCAACAAAGAGTCGCAGAAGGGAAAGTGCAACTGATCGCCGGCTCACCAAATACAGTCGCGAAAAACTGCGCCGCCGGCGCGACCACGGTCTTCGGAGTGGCTGTCTCTGATTTTCTCGCACACCCTGAGTTGAGCGAAGAGGTTTTTGGACCTACGACATTGCTCGTGCATTACGGCGCGGCAGGGGATCTATTGGTTGCCGCACGCAAGTTGCACGGACATCTGACCGCCACGATTCACGGAACCGAAGAAGATCTAGCCGGCGCACAGGAATTGATTCGCGTGCTGGAGACGAAAGTCGGACGCATTCTCTTCAACGGATATCCCACCGGAGTGGAGGTGACTCATGCCATGGTGCACGGCGGGCCGTTTCCGGCGACTTCCGACGGCCGCTCAACTTCGGTCGGAACGCAGGCGGTTTTGCGCTTCGTGCGTCCGATTTGCTATCAGGACTTCACCGACGCCGCGCTTCCACAAGAGCTAAAGCAGTCGAACCCGCTCGGAATTATGCGGCTGGTGAATAGCACGCTCACGCGCAGTTAGCGTGTCTATGAGTGTTTTTAGGCGACGTAGTTCTCGAGCGTTCCAATGCCATCGATGCTGATGCGAATCACGTCATCGCTGGCCAGAGTGAAGTCATCGCCGGGGACGATGCCCGTTCCCGTCAGCAGAAATACGCCCTGCGGAAAACTGTTATCGCGGAACAGATACTTTGCCAGTTCCCGAGGATCGCGTTTGAGTTCCGCGAGCGTCGTGCTGCCCGTGAAGACCGCCTTACCCTGCCGCGCGATCTCAATCTGAATCGTGGTCGTCTTGCTGAGCGGTTCAGACGAAAGCAAGACGCATGGACCAATGGAACAACTTCCGTCATAGATCTTCGCTTGCGGCAGATAGAGCGGATTCTCGCCTTCGATATCGCGCGAACTCATATCGTTGCCAATGCTGTATCCGATAATCATGCCAGAAGGATTGATGAGCAGAGTCAGTTCCGGCTCAGGCACCGACCACTTGGCGTCCGACCGTATTCGCACTGCGCCTCCGGGACCGATAACACGTCGTCCGGTCGCCTTGAAAAATAGTTCAGGTCTTTCGGCAGCATAGACGCGATCGTAGAAACTGCCTCCTCCAGCATCCTTGCTTTCTTCGATCCGCGCGCTGCGGCTGCGGTAGTAGGTCACTCCCGCAGCCCAGACTTCCTGTCCGACGACGGGCGCAAGAACCGTAGCCGGATCGAAGTTCGACACGGCAGCCTCATCCTTATTCTTGGGAATGGTCGCGCGCAGCCGCACGTGCAGATCGGCGCCGCTGATCAGTTCGTCCCAATCTGCGGCCACGACGCGATGGAACTTGCCGCCTTCTTCAATGAATATTCCGTTGGTGGTGCGGTACAGTTTCACTCTAGTGAGCCTCGATGTAGTGAGTCTTAATGTTTGGAATGTGTGGACAGCGAATCATCGCCGCGCCTGGCCAAGCCTCGTTCCAGTTGCGTGACAATCGCATCGACATCATAAACGCAACCTCCCCAGACGCCACCGCTCGCCTGCACGAGCGCCGCCCAAAGCCGCGTGTCTGCGGGCAGCGCTGGGTGAGGCGCTAGATCCTGGCGCGGCTGGCGCGAAGCGAGACGGCGGCCGCCTTCCTCGGCAGAGAACGCGACGCCGTATTCGCCAACCAGATTCACCGTGCCGTGCAGCGCGTTCCGGTCAATCACAATCTCAATCGTGTCGCCATCCTGCACTCGTCCGATCGGGCCGCCGGCCAACGCCTCGGGCGAAATATGGCCGATGCAGGCTCCTGTGGAAACGCCGCTAAAGCGGGCGTCGGTCAGCACGGCGACGTGTTTGCAGAACGGTAGATTTTTCAACGCGGCAGTGATTTGATAGATCTCCTGCATGCCTGCGCCCGCCGGGCCGCCGCATATCAGCACGATCACGTCTCCGCGAGACACTGCGCCACGTTTGATCGCATCAATCGCGGCTGCCTCGGTGATGAAGACGCGAGCAGGACCGGTGTGCCGGTAAACGTTGTTCTCGTCGATTAGAGAAGGATCAATCGACGTGCTCTTGATCACACTTCCCTCGGGAGCCAGATTCCCGATGGGAAAACAGACGGTCGGCGAAAGACCTCGCGACCGCGCCACGTCGGGGGAAAAAATCACGGCATCGGCGTCGACGCCATCGAGAGCACGCAGCCGGTCTTTCAGCGTTCGGCGCCGCTCACTTTGCTCCCACCAGTTAAGATTCTCGTCCAGCGTTTCGCCCGTAACCGTGCGGACGCTGCAATCGACCAGTCCCGCGCGGCGCAAATGCAGCATCACTTCGGGCACGCCTCCCGCAAGAAATACCTGCACTGTGGCGAAATTGTTCGGCCCGTTCGGCAGCGCATCCACGAGCCTGGGCACAGCGCGATTGATCGCGGCCCAGTCGTCTGCTGTGGGGCGGCGCAGACCGGCAGCGTGCGCCACCGCCGGAACGTGCAACAACAAATTGGTCGAACCGCCAAAGGCCGCGTGGACCACCATCGCGTTGCGAATCGCAGCATCGGTCAGCACATCGGAGGTACCAATGCCTAACTGAGTCATGCGCAGAATCGCGCGCGCCGAACGCGCGGCTGCGTCGAGCCAGATTGGTTGACCCGAAGGCGATAGTGCGGAATGCGGCAGCGACAACCCGAGCGCCTCCGCAACCACCTGCGAAGTGGCGGCCGTTCCCAGAAACTGGCATCCGCCGCCGGGCGTTGCGCAAGCGCGGCACCCAATCTCCGCTGCGTATTCGAGAGTGATCTGGTTGTGCGCAAAGCGCGCGCCGATGGTCTGCACCTTGCCTGCATCCTCGCCGCTTTCTGGAAGAAGCGTAACTCCTCCCGGCACGAGAATGCTCGGCAGTCGCCCAGAGGAGGCGAGCGCCATCATCATCGCGGGTAGTCCCTTGTCGCACGTCGCTACGCCGATCACGCCTTTGCGTGTCGGAAGCGAGCGCATCAATCTTCGCAACACCATGGCGGCGTCGTTGCGATACGGGAGCGAATCCAGCATTCCCTCGGTGCCTTGAGTCCGCCCGTCGCATGGATCGGTGCACGCTCCGGCAAAGGGGATGGCGCGATGGTCGCGCAGTTCACGCGCGGCCTCCGCCACCAAAAGCCCGACCTCCCAGTGTCCAGTGTGAAATCCGAGAGCTATCGGAGTTCCATCCGCGGCGCGCATTCCACCGTGCGTGCTCAAAATCAAGAATTCAGGATCGAGCACGCGCGCCGCTTCCCATCCCATTCCGGCGTTTTGTGAGAGCCCAAACAAATTGCCGGATGGCTCCGTCAGCAACATTTCTGCCGTGATGGGCAACGCTCCTTCGGGACCGCGAGCATGAGTCCTGGTCTCGCGGAAAATAGAGGCGTCGCTCTCGAAGATCAGATCAGCTCCAATGAGATCAGGTCCAATAGGATTTGAATTCACCATTCCCCCGTGCTTTCAGTTCTCGTGCTTTCTAGTGTAGGAGTTTGTGGTGATCGTCCACAAAAACTCCGACGACAAGCCTTCTGCTATATTGCCCGATATGTCTCGCCTCCGCGCAACTCTCAGCGGACTTGTGATCGTCGGCTTCGTCATCGCTCTCGCCGACGAGAGCCTGGCCCTCGGCCACGCGCACTATGTCGACACCGTCCCGAGTCGCGACAGTTTCCCCATTGCTGAAAAGGAAACCACCGCGCCGATCTACGTGGACTCGAACGACTATGCCGGTGTGGTGCGGGCCGCGGGTGATCTGCAATCCGACATAGAGCGCGTCACCAGCCGAAAGCCCGTGATTATCAACACTACAGCGTCCCTAGGCGCGAGGATCATCATTGTGGGAACTGTAGGCAAAAGCTCCCTCATCGACCGCCTCATCGCCGACCACAAGATTGACGCAACTCCGATCGCTGGCAAATGGGAATCGTTCCTCATCCAGGTCGTTCCTAACCCTTTGCCCGGCGTAAAGAATGCGCTGGTCATTGCAGGCAGCGATAAGCGCGGCACGATTTATGGCGTCTACGATCTCTCTGAAGAAATAGGAGTTTCGCCGTGGTATTGGTGGGCCGATGTTCCGGTTGAACATAAAGCTGCGCTCTTCGTAAAGGCCGGCAAGCACATCGAAGGCCCGCCAGTCGTCAAATATCGCGGCATCTTTCTAAACGACGAGGCTCCTGCGCTCAGCGGGTGGGCCAAAGAGAAATACGGAAATCTCAACCACCAGTTCTACGAGAAAGTCTTTGAACTCCTGTTGCGTCTGAAGGCGAATTATTTGTGGCCAGCGATGTGGAACAACGCCTTCGCTGAAGACGATCCCCTGAACCCGAAGCTCGCCGACGAATATGGCATCGTCATGGGCACATCACACCACGAACCGATGATGCGCGCCTGGAAGGAATGGAGAGATCACGGTAAAGGCGCGTGGGATTATTCCACCAACGGCGACGAGTTGCGTGAATTCTGGAAGGGCGGCATCGAACGTAACGATCACAACGAAAGCATCGTCACCCTCGGAATGCGCGGCAACGGCGATGAGCCGATGGTGCAGGGCGGGGCCGCGGCGAACACCGCGCTGCTCGAAAAGATTGTGGCCGACCAGCGCAAGATGATCGGCGACGCAACACACTCCGATCCGTCGACTGTTCCCCAGGATTGGGCTCTCTATAAAGAGGTGCAGGAATATTACGAAAAGGGGATGCGCGTTCCCGACGACGTAACCCTTCTTTGGTGCGATGACAACTGGGGTAATCTACGGAGACTCCCAACGGCCGATGAGCGGAAACGCCGCGGTGGAGCGGGCGTCTACTATCATTTCGACTACGTTGGCGACCCGCGATCCTACAAATGGTTGAACACCAATCCCATCACCAAAGTCTGGGAGCAGATGAATCTCGCTCACCAGTACGATGCGAATCAGATCTGGATTGTGAACGTCGGCGACCTGAAACCGATGGAATTCCCCATAGAGTTTTTTCTGGATCTGGCGCGCAATCCACGAAGATGGCCGAAGGACAAGATTGAGGAATTCACTGTGCTCTGGGCTGAACGCGAGTTCGGTCCGGAATACGCAGAACAAATTGCCGACATCGTTTCGAAATACACGAAGTTCAACGGCAGGCGAAAGCCCGAGCTGATCGATCCAGACACATTCAGCCAAGTGGATTATCAGGAGGCCGACCGCGTCGCGGCCGAGTGGAAAGCAATCACCGACGAAGCGGAGCGAATTTATCAAGCGCTGCCGGCGGAGAAAGGTGACGCCTTTTTCGAACTTGTCCTGTATCCAGCCAAGGCGTCGGCACAAGTGACCGAGCTTTACATTACCGTCGGCAAGAACCGCCTCTACGCGAGTCAGGGCCGCGCCTCCGCGAACGATCTAGCCGCAAAAGCTCAATCGCTATTTCAAGCGGATGCTGACTTGTCGGCTACATACAACCACACGCTCGCCGGCGGCAAGTGGGACCACATGATGGATCAGACTCACATCGGCTACACCACATGGAGAGATCCGCCAACCAATGTGATGCCGAACGTAAATACGATCGAAGTGCCGGTTGCTGCCAAGCTGGGTGTGGCCATCGAGGGTTCGCGCGACGCTTGGCCCGGATCATCCAGCACGCCCGCTCTTCCGCAGCTCGATGCGTTCAATCAGCAACGCCGCTGCATCGATGTCTTCGACCGCGGGCAACCCGCATTCGCCTTTACGGTGGAGGCTAGCGAGCCCTGGGTTTCGCTGAGCACAACCAGTGGCACGATCGAAAGAAATAAAGATCAGCGCGTATGGGTCAGCATCGATTGGAGCAAAGCTCCGAAGGGAACAAACTCTGCCTTCGTAAAAATCTCCGGAGCAGGCGACGAAGTCAAAGTCAATGTTGAAGCCTTTAATCCCAAGACTCCGGCCCGAACGGCACTTCAAGGTTTCGTCGAGTCGAACGGCTATGTCTCCATCGAAGCCGAACACTACACAGAGAAGATCGATGAAGGTCCAGTTCGATGGGAGAAAATCTCCGATTACGGGAGAACCCTCTCTTCGATGACAGTCTTTCCCGTGACAGCGGACAGCGTGGCGCCACCGAAGAACTCTCCCTCGCTCGAATACAAAATGTATTTATTCAAAGCCGGAACGGTAAATGTCGAAGCAATTCTCGCCCCAACGCTGAATTTCGTGCCCGGACGCGGCCTGCGTTATGCCGTGTCGTTCGACGATCAACCACCGCAGATTGTCGACGCCTTGTCCCACAACTCGATCGCGGACTGGTCTGAATCGGTGAAAGATAGTGTGCGCAAGGTGACATCCCGACTCGATGCGGGTGCTCCGGGATATCACACGCTGAAGTTTTGGATGGTCGACCCCGGCGTCGTCCTGCAAAAGATTGTCGTCGATACGGGTGGCGTAAAGCCCAGCTATCTCGGTCCCCCTGAGAGCTACCGGGTCTCGAACCATGAGCCTGGAGTCGCAGGTCGTTAATCTTGTTCCGCGATCGTTTGGGCGTACGTCTTGCCGTACGGATAGAAAAGTTCCTTGCGGCCTTGTTGCCACGCTGCCTTGCATTCAGGCGTGGTGATGTCCCAGTCCGGCCGGCACTTCTTCGTCACAACACGCAGGTCCTGTCGAAGTTCCTCGACCGTGGGCCGGCCGAAAAACCAGTAACCATTGTAGATCTTGTAAATCACCAGACCGGGCTCAAGAACGATCACATGAGGGATCATCGGATTATTAACCGGATCGGTGTATTCGGCGATGTCGAGATCTTTTTGGATGATTCGTCCCGCGTCAGAGAGAAAAGGCCAATGGGCGCCCACTCCGCTGCGATATTCGTTGGTCTGAGTGAGGTTGTCGGTGCTGATCGTAACCAGCCGGCAATAGCCCACCTCAATCTCGCGATGAAGTTGAACGAGTCCCTCAGCCTGCCGGCGGTCCTTTGGGCAGAAACTTCCCCGGCTCAGAACCAGAACCATCGGATCGTGCGCTTGCAGTTCAGAGAGCTTCCGTCGTGTAGCGGTGTGGTCAGAAAGCTCATAGTCCGGAAAAACGGTACCCGGAACAACGTCACTTCGCATGTGAAGACCTCAAAGGTTGGATGAGAGCTTTCAATCCTATCCCAAGCGACACGCGTCCCCTTAACCCGCGTCTTAAGCCGCGAGGGCGTCCGATCGATTCGCCAGCCGTGCCGAGGCTCGGATCGTAACCAACCGCAGATCACGAGCCACCGATTCACACGGCCAATGCATGGACGCGAGTTCGTCGAGCCAATCGTCGGCCGAGATGCCAGCCTGCTCGCGTCCGTACAACTTGGTCACCGCCCGCATGAAAGCCGTCAACTCACTCTCCGCCGCTAGCATCAGCTCCGCGCAACTATGAGCCTGATTGGCAAGTCCATCGATGGGGATCGGTTTCGGTCGCCGCATGACATTCTCAATTCTTCTCTCGATTCATCTTCGATTATTCGGTCGTTTCTTCGGCTTAGCCGAACGTGAACGAAAAGGCCTCGACGCCTGGATCGAGGAACTCGATTTCAAACACCCGATCTGTGATGGGCAGTGGCTGCCGGATTAACTGATACATGCGTTGTTCAACGACGGTGCCGTTGCCTTTTTCGTCCACATCGCCGCCGTGAGCAGAGGCTGGCATTTGTCCGTCGATGAACACGCGAAACCGCACAGAATTCCCTCGCGTTGCAGGTCCCATCACCAAATGAAGATCGCGAGCATGAAAGCGGTAACTTATCCTTCCGTTCGCCTGGTTCAATACGATCGACCCCTTCTGTATCGTCCAATCGCCTGCAAGGGCCCACTCATTGAGGCTCAAACTGGCAGGCACCTTATAGGTTCTTGGCCTGTTCAGTGCTGCACCGCCGGGAGAAGAAAAATTCTTCGTACGCTCAGCCCCAACGTAGTTTTCGGCCGACTTCAAGTCCTTCCAGTCGGCGGCAACTTCGGCTCCGCTGGGCTCGACCGTGACAAGGTCACGACTGAATCCCTTGTTTCCGGATTCGGTCAGCAATTCCTGGATCGTTCTTTCCGACTGTTCGTACTCGCCTTCGCCGAATTGATGATGCCGAATTTTCCCCAGCGCATCGATGAAGTAAAGAGCCGGCCAATACTCGTTGTGAAACGCATTCCATATGAGATGGTCGCTGTCGATCGCAACTGGATAATCGACTGCCATATCCTTCACGGCGCGGCGGACGTTCTCGACGTTTTTTTCAAATCCGAACTCAGGCGAATGGACGCCGATCACGACCAACCCCTGGTTCTTGTATTTCTCAGCCCATGCGCGGACGTACGGCAGGGTGCGCTGCCAGTTGATGCAGCTATAAGTCCAGAAGTCGATGAGGACCACCTTGCCGCGCAAGCTATCCGCCGTCAGTGGTGGCGAGTTGATCCATTCGCTAGCCTTGTCGAGCGCGTCCAGTTCACTCGTCTTGCCGGACTTGGCTCTAGCCGACCCGATCATCGCGAACGGCGCTGCCGCGACCGTCATTGTCATTGCCATTGCTGCCCCGCCAAGAAACCGCCGGCGAGTTTGGCCGGGCTCCGCGTCGCTACCAAAGTTGCTAGCGAGGTTGTTTTCGAGAGGCATGTATTTCTCTCCGCTTGGCATTGATCGATTCCATCGCGTGGGTCGCGCGAAGCCGCTAGGGTTTGTAGCCATCCGCGATCCATTTCGCAAATAGGTCGATGCGAGATTGCGGCCAGGGGCCTTCTCCTCGAGGAGGCGGAGGTGGCATAACTGCACCACCAATTCCTCGAATTCGGTCGTAGATGGCAGCTGCGTTTGCCTTCACATCGTCATAGCTTGCGAGGTTAAACGCTTTGCGCATCGCCTGAATGTCCCGGTCGGTAAAAAGCGGGCGAATATCCGCCGCGAAGCTCGTTGGCTGAGTCGTCGTCATAACGCGTCCTCCTGGTTAAACTGCTATCTAACGTGATTAGACCGATGGCTGATCCGGGATATCCGGATGTTCTGCCACCAAATCGAATACTTGAGAGCCGGCTCGCGACTGTTTTTGCACCGTCAGCGATTCGGCGATTAAGCCAGAAGCCGGCCGACGAGTCTATTGGACGAAGGTATGGCCGATACCATGGTCCAATTGATTCGGAAGCACGCGTCGGGTGTAATGAATGCATCGAGGTCGATGGGTGATGTTTCCGCACCCATAGAAGGAGATGAAAATGAAAGCGATCGTCGTCCACCAGTACGGAGGTCCCGAAGTACTCAAATTCGAAGACTACCCAGACCCGGTGCCGGGTCCCGGAGAGGTGCTCGTGCGGGTAGCAGCCACGAGTGTGAATCCGATCGATTACAAGCGGCGGGCTGGATTAATGAAAGATTTCGATCCTGTGCAGTTCCCCGGCCTCATCGGAGTCGATATCGCCGGGACCGTCGTCAGCGTTGGACCGGGAGTGCAAGGGTTTTCCGCCGGCGATCATGTGTTCGCCATGGCGGCCAATGCATACGCCGAACTGTGCGTAGTGAAGGCCGGCATTCTTGCGAAAGTTCCCAAGGGACTCGATTTGATCCGGGCGGCGGCGCTGCCGCTGGTGGCAACGGCCGGCAACGAACTCATTTCCGCTACCGGAATCAGAGCGGATCAGACGGTTCTCGTCGCAGGCGCCGTTGGAAATGTCGGGCGGTCGGCGGTCTTCGCTGCGAAGCAGCGGGGAGCAGTTGTCATAGCAGGGGTGCTCAAGAGCCAAATAGATGAAGCGAAGACCATCGGTGCAGATGAGGCGGTCGCAACCGACGACGACGGTGCGATCGCGAATCTTCAGATGGTCGATGCGGTAGCTGATACGGTAGACGGCAAGACCGCCGAAAAATTGATCGCCAAGGTCAAGCCCGGAGGAGTGTTTGCTTCGGTTCTCGGAGCGCCACGAAGTGCCGGGAAGTACCCAACTGTAAAAGTGGTGCCAGTGGTCTCTCACCCCGATGCGAAAATTCTCGAGTTCATGGCGGAAGCAGTCCGAGATGGCAAACTAATAATCCCGATTAGCCAGAAACTGCCACTCAGTGAAGCTGCCGAGGCGCAAGCAGCGGCAGAAAAGGGCGGTGCCGGGAAGATCTTGCTGGTGGCTTGAGTTGGAAGCCGAACGAACGCCAAGTTCTTTAGAATGATGGTGGCCAGGGAGGGAGTTGAACCCCCGACGCCAGCCTTTTCAGGGCTGCGCTCTACCACCTGAGCTACCTGGCCACTTCTTTCCGCCGGTCTACTATCTACGCACCAATCGATCAACGACTAAACCGGGCGGAGCCGATTGTTCTCGTAGTGCTTGCGCTCTCACTGGGCGGGATGCCGCGAAGCAAAACAGCCGATGCGCCTGACCGTGCGGAACTTGTGAATTATAACAACCCTTTGCCGTTCCCTCAAAATGCGGTAGCCAACTTGCCGCGCTGCGCACTCCAGGGCCATGAGGCAGGCGATGTGGGGGCTACGAATCGGTTTACAAAGCGAGATTGCCGCTCGCGACGCCATTCATGATCGTCGTCACACAGTGATTGGCGGCGAACCAGTAGGGAATTTCGTGGTAGTCGTTCACGTCAAACACAGCCAGGTCGGCGTCTTTGCCAGCTTCGATGCTTCCCTTGCGGTCGGCTAAGCGGAGCGCGCTGGCTCCATTGATCGTCGCGGAAGCAATCGCCTCGGCGGGCGTCACTTTCATGTGTGTGCAGGCCAGCGACATCACCATCGGCATGCTCAGCGTTGGCGACGAACCGGGATTGTAGTCCGTGGCGAGCGCCACTGCGACTCCCGCCTCGATCAGCTGGCGCGCGTTTGGATAGCGTGATAATCCGAGAAAATAATTTGCTCCCGGAACGAAGGTCGCAACCGCGTCACTCTTAGCGAGAGCAGGAAGGTCGGCTTCGTTGACGTGGTCCATGTGATCGAGCGATGCAGGCTTGTATTGCAGAAGAGGTTCCAGCCGGGTTTCGCTGAGTTGCCCCAGGTGGGCGCGGACCGCGAGTTTGTGTTCTTCAGCCGCTGCAAAAATACGCGCGGTTTCTTCGGAGCTGAACGCTCCGCGATCGCAGAAGACGTCGACGAATTCGGCGAGTTTGCGTTTCGCGACCGCCGGAATCATCTCGCGGCAGATGAGATCGACATATTCCCCGGAGTGTCCGCGATATTCGGGCGGGACAACATGCGCTCCTAGAAAAGTTGGGACCACGGTCCCTGGCCACTCGCGGGCGGCGGCGCGGACGGCTTCGAGCGATTTCAATTCGGATTCGAGGCTGAGCCCATAGCCCGATTTTGCCTCGACCGTCGTCGTTCCGTGCCGCGCGAGATCCAACAGCACGGCAGCCATTTTTTTCGTAAGCGCGGTCTTGCTGGCGTGGCGGACACCATCGATGCTGGAGCGAATTCCTCCACCCGCTTCGGCGATCTCTTCGTATGTTGCGCCGGCGATCCGTTTTTCGAAGTCGACGAGACGCGGATTGGCGAACACAGGATGCGTATGCGAATCAACGAAGCCGGGTAGAACGACGCGGCCGCGACAGTCGATCTCGATGATTTTTTTGCGATTCTTCTTTAGCTTGAGCCAGGGATCGCGGAGGGCGTCCTTGGTTTTTCCGACTGAAACGATCTTGCCTCCGATGCAGAGCACGGCGGCATCTTCTAAGATGCCCAGCTCCGAAAGGGAAGCGCCACGACGCGGGCCGCGAGCCGGCGAGCGTAACGTGAGAAGCTGGCCAATGTTGACCAACAACAACGGTTTTGGCTGCACCCGAACACAATATCAGGAACTCGATTTATCGCGAAGGCGACGCCATGGCCGTCCAACAGAGGCGTGCTCACCGGGCAAGCAGAAGTACGTCTAAACTGAAAGTACCTAAGTCTCCGTGCAGACCAAAACTTATATTCCATGGTGGTTCCTGTTCATCCTGTGCGCAACTTCGCGGCTGTTCGCGGATGCCACCGTGGTCAACTCACCGGGTTTTCAGACGATCCGCATCCCGCGTGTCACGAGCCCGCCCTCCCTCGAAGAATTCCTGAACATGGAGCCTCCCGAGCGGTGGCGTGACAAACTCGCCAAGGTCGATCGCTTCATCCAGCGCGTTCCGAGTGACGGAGCTCCTGTCTCCCAGCGCACCGAAGCTTATCTCGGTTACGACGACAAGAATTTGTATGTGATCTTCATCTGCTTCGACTCCGAGCGCCAGAAACTGCGCGCGCGTCTTTCGCGGCGCGAGGACATCTTCGACGATGACACGGTCGAGATCATCCTCGATACGTTTCACGATCACCGTCATGCCTACGCCTTCAACGTCAATGCCCTCGGAGTACAAGCCGATTCGTTGTGGACCGAAGGCCCAGGGCAGGGAAACGACAACTTCGATCCCTCATTCGACACGGTCTGGAACTCGGCCGGGAAACTGACTGACCGGGGTTACGTTGTATGGATGGCCATTCCGTTTCGCAGCCTGCGCTTTGCTTCGAACGATCCCCAAACCTGGGGAATTCTGCTGAACCGCGGAATTCCGCGCAACAACGAAGATACTTTCTGGCCGCCATACTCCAGCCGCATTCAGGGCCGACTCAATCAGGAGGGCGAGGCGACGGGTCTTGAGCAGATTTCTCCCGGAAGGAACTTTCAACTGATTCCCTACGGCATTTTTCGTTCTTTTAAAGAGATCGACCTCATGAACCCCGAACAGCCCATCTATTCCCAGCGCTCTGCGTTCGGACAAATTGGGCTCGATGCCAAGGCCGTGCTGAAAGACAAGTTTGTCCTCGATGCGACCGCCAATCCCGATTTCAGCCAGATCGAATCCGACCAGCCTCAGGTCACGGTCAACCAGCGCTTCGAGGTCTTTTTTCCAGAGAAGCGGCCATTTTTTCAGGAGAACTCGAACTATTTTCAGACGCCCATCAACCTTGCTTTCACACGGCGCATCGTCGACCCGAAGTGGGGAGTCCGGCTCACAGGGAAAGATGGACCGTGGGGAGTTGGGGCGTTGGTGGCGGAGACAGAATCTCCGAGTGAAGAGGTTACAACCAGTAATCCGCTGTTCGACCAGCATGCCCTCTTCGCCATCGGTCGCGTCAGTTACGACCTCGGCGCGCAGTCCTCAATTGGCGTGCTCTATGCCGACAAAGAAGTGAACGGCTTCTACAATCACGTCGGCAGCATCGATGGACGTTTCAAACTCAACCAGAACTGGGTTGCGAACGTCCAGGCCGCGTACAGTGCCACCATGAATCCTGAAGATTCGCTCTACAACCAGTTCAGTACGACAGGTGGCAACCAGGTTGGGACGGCCGCGGAAGTCATCGTCCAACGGGATAGCCGCAAGCTGCGCTACTTCTTCGACTATTCTGACCGCAGCCCGAATTTCCGCACGCTGACTGGGTTCGATCCGCAGCCTGATATCAACGCGATCGATTCACTCCTCCAATACAATTTTCGTCCGGAAGGCAAACATTTGATTTCCTGGGGACCTTACATGGAGGTCTTCCAGAATATCGATCACGAAGGGAACCACATCAATTCGGGATATTTTCCCGCCATGAAGGTGGAATTCACGGGACAGACTTTTTTCACGGTGATGTTTGCCAACGAGATGGAGCGGCTGCGCAACCAGGATTTCTCACAGATTCCGGTTGACGACATTCAAAAATATAAGCGCAACACCACTGTCTTCACGTTCAATACAAGTTATTTCCGGTGGTTCGGAATCCAGGCCGATTACCGCTTCGGAACACGCGTAAATTATGACGCCCCCTGCCTCCAGCCGAACCAGAATCCGGCAACGTGCTCTTTGTACTTTCCTTTTCTGGCGAGGCGCAACAGCGCCAACGTCACCCTGACGGTTCGGCCGACTCGTTCTCTGCGAGTGGACAACACGTATATCCTTTTTCGCCTGCGGCAATGCCCGGACTGCGACAATCCTCAGCCTTTGCTTTCGCGGCCCTTCGGCAGCATGAACAACCACATCATTCGCAGCAAGTGGAACTATCAATTCACCAAGGAATTTTCGTTCCGCTTTATCGGGCAATACAACTCGGTTCTGGCAAACCCGAACTTTACCTACTTACAGACTTCCAAGAACTTCAATGCCGATTTTCTCTTTACCTATCTTGTGCACCCGAGCACGGCGATCTACGTCGGTTACAACACAAATCTCGAAAACATTGGAGAGCCTCTTGCTGCGGATGGACTCGGCGGCATCAACCACGATCCACTGGCGCGCCTTCACAACGACGGTCGAAACTTCTTTGTGAAGGCATCGTATCTATTTCGGTTCTGATCCCTCAGTCATCGGAATCCTTACTTCCTTTTTCTCGGCAAACTCCGTCGCCTCCTCATACCCCGCGTCCACATGCCGGATCACGCCCATGCCTGGATCGGTCGTGAGTACGCGCTCGATGCGTTTGGCCATCATGTCGGTGCCGTCGGCTACGGTGACTTGTCCGGCGTGTAGGGAATATCCGATGCCGACGCCTCCGCCGTTATGGATTGACACCCATGAGGCTCCTGCGGCTGTATTCACGAGAGCATTGAGCAAGGGCCAATCGGCGATGGCGTCGGAGCCGTCTTTCATGCTCTCGGTTTCGCGGAAGGGAGACGCGACCGAGCCGCAATCCAGATGATCGCGTCCGATGACGATGGGAGCTTTGATGGTGCCGTTCTTTACCAGATCGTTGATCGCGAGGCCAAAGCGCGCGCGTTCTCCATATCCGAGCCAGCAGATTCGCGCTGGGAGTCCCTGAAACTTGATGCGCTTGCGGGCGAGTTCAATCCATCGGCGCAGGCTGCGATTCTCCGGGAAGAGTTTGAGCACGAGATCATCGGTGACGGCGATGTCAGAAGCTTCTCCCGAAAGCGCTGCCCAGCGAAACGGTCCGCGACCTTCGCAGAACAGCGGACGAATGTAGGCGGGAACGAATCCCGGAAAAGCGTAGGCATTCTTGACGCCGCGCTGATAGGCGAAGGTACGGATATTGTTCCCGTAGTCGAAAGTGACCGAGCCCATTTCCTGGAGGCGCAACATGCCTTCGACGTGCTTCGCCATGGCGTCGAGCGAGCGCTCCTGATACGCGTTCGGATCGCTCTTTCGTAGTTCCAAAGCCGACTCAAAACTCATGCCGTTCGGAACGTATCCGTTCAGCGGATCGTGCGCCGAAGTCTGATCGGTGAGGATGTCGGGAACGACGCCGCGTTCGGCGAGTTCTGGAATAATGTCGGCGCAGTTGCCGACGAGGCCGACGGAAACGTTTTCTTTTTTGCGGACGGCGTTTTTCAGAATGCGCAGCGCTTCATCGAGCGTGGTGACAAGAAAATCGCAGTAGCCAGTTTTGAGTCGCTTCTTGATGCGCTCGGGATCGACGTCAATCCCGAGGAAGGCCGCGCCGGTCATGGTGGCAGCCAGAGGCTGCGCGCCACCCATCCCACCCATCCCACCAGAGACGATCAGCTTGCCACTCAAGTCGCCGCCAAAATGCTTGTCGCCCGCGGCGTTGAAGGTTTCGTAGGTGCCCTGAACAATTCCCTGCGAGCCGATGTAAATCCAGGAACCGGCGGTCATCTGTCCATACATCATCAGGCCGGCGCGTTCGAGTTCGTTGAATTTTTCCCAGTTGGAAAAATGGCCGACGAGATTGGAGTTGGCGATGAGCACGCGCGGGGCGTACTCGTGCGTTTTGAAAACTCCTACCGGCTTGCCCGATTGCACGAGCAGCGTCTCGTCGTTCTCCAGTGCTTTTAACGACCGGACGATGGCGTGATAGCAATCCCAATTGCGCGCCGCCTTGCCCGTGCCGCCGTAGACGACCAGATCCTGTGGACGCTCGGCGACATCTTCGTCAAGATTGTTCATCAACATGCGCATGGCCGCTTCCTGCTGCCAACCTTTACAGGAAAGTGTGGTGCCGCGCGGGGCGCGAATGCGAGTGTAAGAAGATGCGGGAGTTTCTGTGTCGACGGGCATGTCAGACATGGTAGTTGGTCGGGCGAGGAATCATCAATGCAGTTCTCAGTTCTCAGTTCTCAGTTCTCAGTTCTCAGTTCTCAGTTCTCAGTTCTCAGTTCTCAGTTCTCAGTTCTCAGTTCTCAGTTCTCAGTTCTCAGTTCGAGCGTGCGGGAGATAGGCTGAAGATTCAAACATTTTTTTGCGATGTTTACTTTGTGGTTATGT
>DATGGT010000134.1:0-180076 GCA_035308395.1 Terriglobales bacterium | reverse complement strand
GTTCAATCAGGGTCAGGTGTGTTGCGCGGGTTCGCGTCTGCTCATGCAGGAGAGCATCGCCGAAGTTCTGATCGCGAAAATTCAGGATCGCATGAGCACTCTTCGAATCGGCCCTCCGCTCGACAAGGCGATCGACATTGGCGCGATCATAGCCCAGGTGCAACTCGATCGCATCCGCAAACTAGTGGGCCAGGGCGTGGCTGACGGGGCGACTTGCTGGCAGCCGCAATTCACGGCGCCCGCGCGCGGTTTCTACTACCCGCCAACGCTACTGAGCAATGTGCATCCGACATCGATTGTTGCTCAGCAGGAGATTTTTGGGCCGGTGCTGGCGGCGATGACCTTCCGCACTCCGTCGGAAGCGGTTGAGCTGGCGAACAATACGGTGTATGGGCTGGCGGCGTGTGTTTGGAGCGAGAGCATAAATGTTGCTCTGCATGTTGCAGCGCAGATTAAGGCTGGAGTGGTCTGGGTCAATTGTACGAACCTGTTCGACGCTTCCTGCGGGTTCGGCGGGTATCGCGAGAGTGGTTATGGGCGCGAGGGCGGGCGCGAGGGACTGCTCGAATATATGGAACCGGCTTGGTTTAGGAGCGCTCCGGCGCTTCCTGCTCAGAAAAAAACTGACGAGGCAAATGATTCGGAATCGGACGACGACTCTACCGCTTCTGGACTCAACGTGCCCGAGATCGATCGGACGGTCAAGCTTTATATCGGAGGCAAACAGGCGCGGCCGGATTCTGGCTACAGCATGGAAGTGCGGGCCGGGGATGGACGGTTGCTCGGCGAGGCTCCGCTGGGCAATCGCAAAGACATTCGCAACGCGGTGGAAGCGGCGCGAAAGGCTGGAGCGTGGGCGAAGGCAACCGCGCACAATCGCGCTCAGGTCCTTTATTACTGTGCGGAAAATCTTTCACAGCGGCGGTCTGAAATTGCCGGACGCCTGGCTCAGGCGGTTGGTGAGAAGCAGGCCGTCGCGGAAGTCGACCTCAGCATCGAGCGCATTTTTTCTTACGCGGCATGGGCCGATAAGTTTGATGGCGCGGTGCACAATCCTCCGTTTCGGAATATTGCCATCGCGATGAATGAAGCGATCGGTACGGTCGGCATCATCTGTCCTCGCGAGGCTCCGCTGCTGGGATTTATTTCCGTCGTCATGCCGGCGCTCGCGGTTGGGAACACAGTGATTGCCGTGCCATCTGAGGCTTATCCTCTGATTACGGGAGATCTCTATCAGTTATTCGACACCAGCGACCTACCGGGCGGAGCAATCAACATCGTCACCGGGTACTCGTCACAACTTTTGAAAACGCTCGCTGAACATGATGACGTCGACGCGATCTGGTGCTTTAGCGACGAGGCGAATGCAGCGGCGGCAAAGGCGATGTCTGTGGGAAATCTTAAACAGGTATTTACCAACGAAGGCCGCGCCATCGACTGGTTTGATCCGAAGGTGGCCGAGGGGCGGTGGTTTCTGGAGCACGCCACGCAGGTTAAGAATATCTGGGTTCCCTACGGCGAATAGGGTTCGCACCTTTCGAGGTCGGTGTTGCAGTGAGTGTGGATCAGCTTCAAAGCCACAACCAAGATCGAGATCACGACCAAGAGCAGCGGGCGGGGGCGCCCGCTCCACACGAGCAAAGCATTTCTTCATGAGGCCGACGCGCACGCCGCGAATCAAAATTTGCTGCATCAGCAGCATCGACGAGGCTTCGCTAGCCGTCGATTGTGGAGCATCCGCGCTGGGACTGGTTTCGCATATGCCGAGTGGGCCCGGCGTGATTAGCGATGAACTCATCGCGGAGATTGCCAACCGCGTCCCTCCGGGCATAGGTACGTTCCTGCTGACTTCGCGGCAGAATGTCGACGCCATCGTCGAGCAGCAGCACTTCTGCCGGACCAATACGATTCAAATCTGCGACCACCTGAAGGAAGGAGCTCATCGCGAGCTCAAGACTGCGTTGCCCGGCATTTCCGTGGTGCAGGTCGTCCACGTCACTGGGCCTGAATCGGTTGAGGAGGCCGAACGGGTGTCGCAGCATGTCGATGCCTTGCTGCTCGATTCCGGCAACCAGAAACTTGCAGTGAAAGAACTGGGCGGGACGGGAAGAACCCATGATTGGGCGCTGAGTCGCGCGATTCGGGAGCGCGTTTCGGTTCCGCTGTTTCTTGCTGGGGGGCTTACGCCGGAGAATGTTCAACAGGCGATCGAAGAGGTTGGTCCTTATGGACTCGACGTTTGCTCGGGCGTGCGCACGGATGGAAAACTGGACGCCGCCAGGTTGAAGCGATTCTTCTCGGCAGTGATGAGTGTGACGATGGGGTGCGCGTAGCGCGTCGCTGAATGCCCAAGGTTACGAGAACGATCATTCCGCGAATCAGGAAGTCCTTCCGAGAACGCGGAGTGGTTACAACCCTTTGCCGAAGCTTCCTCCTCCCGATTCATCTTGTCCGAGAGCACCTCGCGGCCAAAGCATTGCGCAACGAAAACGAGAACGTGGTCAGCGAGTTCGACCGCGCGCACGGGGTTGACACTGATGGCAAATTCGATGGCTGGACTTACCTTAGCGACCTGAACATCCAGAGCGCGAATTGGATTGACGGGAACGACTACGCCGCGATTGAACCGCTGCGCTTTCAGCAACTGATGACGTCTTTCGATTTCAGGTTCGAGGACTACACGTTTATCGATTTTGGTTCCGGGAAAGGACGAGCCCTGCTGCTGGCGTCTGAGTCTCCTTTCAAAAGGATATTAGGCCTTGAGTTCGCGCCTGAGTTGCACAAGGCCGCGGAAGCAAATATCGGGCTGTATAAATCCGACACGCAGAAATGCCGGGATATTGCGTCTTTGAACGTTGACTTTGCGGACTTTTCACTGCCAGCGGAGAAGGCTGTTCTTTTCTTTTTCCATCCATGCAGCGTGCGAGTACTGTCACTGGTTGTGGAAGCAATTGCGCGCTCGCTGCGGTCGCATCCTCGCTCGCTTTACCTCGCATATGTCGCACCGACTTCGGAACAGGAACGGCTTTTCGCAGCGGCAGGTTTTCTGGAGAAAATCGTCGAGAATAACGAGTTTCGGTTTTCTGTTTATCGCGCTCTGACGAAGCCGTGACTCCCTGGTTTCACGAGCTTCGTTTGACAATCTTCGTTTGACAATCTTCGTTGCATCCACGTAACTTCAATTTTTTGGTGTTACCTCTCGGAGGCTGGATGAAGTCGCGCCTAATTTCTCAACAAATAGTCGTTGGTTGTTTCGTCTGCTTTGCCTTGTGCGTGTCGGCTCGTGGGCAGGATTTGGCTTCTTTCGAGAAGCACACGACGGTGAAGAAACTTGCGAACGGGATGACGGTGATCATTTGCGAGCGCCCGGAAGCGCCAGTTTTTTCATTCTTCACGCACGTGGATGCCGGTTCGGTACAGGATCCCATGGGCAAGACGGGACTGGCACACATGTTCGAGCACATGGCGTTTAAGGGCACGGACACGATCGGCACCCGCGATTATGCCGACGAAAAAGTGGCGCTGGCGAAAGTTGAAACCGCTTATGCAGCTTTCATCGCTGAGCGAGACAAGCCGGTCGATCGTGACGAAAAGAAACTCGCGCAGCTTGAACAGGCGTGGAAAGATGCGGTTGCCGCGGCTGACAAGTTTTCGGCGGGGTTCACCAACGAGTTTGGCAAGATTGTCGAAAGCCAGGGCGGTGAAGGGCTGAATGCGTTTACCAACCTCGATGAGACCGGATATCACTACTCGTTTCCGACCAACCGGCTGGAATTGTGGGCGTATCTTGAGTCGGAGCGATTTCTGCATCCGGTGATGCGGCAGTTTTACAAGGAGCGAAACGTCGTCATCGAAGAGCGGCGGATGCGGACCGACTCGAATCCCGTCGGGCGACTGCTGGAACAATTTACGGAAGAGGCATTTGCGGCGCATCCGTATCACCGGCCGACGATCGGCTGGATCGCGGACTTGAATTCGTTTTCAGCGACCGACGCGCAGAATTTCTTCGATACATATTATGTGCCTTCGAACATGGTCGTCACCGTGGTTGGCGATGTGAAAGCTTCGGAGGCCATGCCGATTGTGGAAAAATATTTCTCGCGAATACCTGCGCGTCCGAAACCGGATACGGCAACGACGACCGAACCACCGCAGGATTCGGAACGCACGGTTGTGCTACACGAACAATCGCAGCCACTTTATCTCGAAGGCTATCACCGTCCGGATTATCGCGATGCGGATGATCAGGTGTATGACGCGATTGCCGATTTGATGTCGGACGGGCGCACCTCGCGGCTCTACCGGGCGCTGGTTCGTGATAAGCAGATTGCTTCCGACTCGGCTGGATTTACAGGACTGCCGGGAAACAAGTATCCACACCTGTTTGCGTTCTATGCGTTTCCGATCCCCGGCCATAAACCGCAGGAAATGGCGGGCGCGATTCACGCGGAAATTGACCGGTTGAAGAATGAAGACATCTCGGACGAAGAGTTGAAAATGATCAAGACACGGGCGAAGGCAAACCTGATCCGGTCTCTTGGATCGAACGAGGGGCTGGCGTTCGCGCTCGGTTTGAATCAAGCACGCTATGACGACTGGCGGGAGTTGTTCCGATCGGTCGATCGAATCGATAAGGTTAGCAAGGCGGATATACGGCGGGTCGCCAACAAGACGTTCACTCCCGATAACCGGACGGTGGGGATTATCGAGTTCGCGGGCGGGCCTCCGCCGAGTGGCGCGGCGGCGCAGGGAGGTGGACAGTGAACCACGGACTGAACCGGCAGCGCTCACTTCCCTTCTACACTTTGGCAATCGTTTTGTTGCTTAGCCTTTTCGGCGGCGGCACGCTCCTGAGGGCGCAGACGCAGACCGCGCAACCATGGAAAGAGATTCCGATACCAAAACTGCCGGAGTTTCACCCACCGCAGCCTAAACGCATCGAGCTGCCGAATGGGATGGTGGTGTTTCTGCAAGAGGATCACGAACTGCCTCTCATTGACGGCACTGCGCGGATTCGCGGCGGCGAGCGCGCGGTCCCTGCGAATAAAACGGGGCTGACCGACGTCTATGGCGAAGTGTGGCGCACGGGCGGGACCAAAACGCAGACTGGAGATCAACTCGACGACTTCCTCGAACAGCGCGCCGCGAAAGTGGAAACGAGTAGCGGTGGCGACTCGACGAGTGTCAGTTGGTCTTGTCTGAAGGACGATCTCGATGACGTGTTTCGGGTTTTCGAGGATGTGCTGAGGAATCCGGAGTTCCGGGCGGACAAAATTGAGATCGCTCAGAAAGGTATGTACGACGGTATTTCGCGGCGGAACGACGATCCTCAACAGATTGCTGGACGAGAAGCGGCGAAGCTTGTGTATGGAGCCGACAGTGCGTATGCGCGAGTGGCTGAGTATCGAACGGTGGCGGCGGTGACGCGCCAGGATCTGATCGACTGGCACGCGAAATATGTGCACCCGAACAACATCATCCTCGGAATTGTGGGCGACTTCGATTCCGCGAAGATGGAAGCGAAGCTGCGGGCGGCGTTCGCTTCCTGGCCGAAGGGTGCGGCGGCTAAGGATACGGAAATCAAAGTTGATCCCGCAAAGCCGGGCTACTACCAGATTGAAAAAACCGACGTGAATCAGAGCCAGATTCAGATGGTTGCACCGGGCATTACGCGCAAGAATCCCGACTACTTTGCGGTGTCAGTATTCAATCAAGCATTTGGTGGAGGATTTTCATCGCGTCTGTTCGGCGACATACGAACCACGAAGGGTCTCGCCTATGGAGTCGGCGGGGGTGTGGGAGCGAGTTGGGACCATCCCGGAGTGTTGCGACTGGCGATGAGCACCAAGAGTTCGACGACGATCGAATCGATTCAGGCGCTCGACGAGGAGATCGACGGCCTGCCGCAGCGTCCGTTTAGCGAGGAAGAAATTAAGCAGGCCAAGGACGAAATACTGAATTCTTTTGTCTTCCGTTTCGACTCGCCCGACAAAGTCTTGCAGGAAAAGATGTCGTATGAGTTTTATGGCTATCCGCTGGATTTTCTGGAGAAATTTCAAAAAGAGATCGAGAAAGTCACCAAGGCAGATGTAGAGCGAGTGGCGGCGAAATATATGCACCGAGAGCAATTGGCGGTGCTTGTGGTCGGCAAGGTGAGTGACTTCGACAAGCCACTGTCGTCCCTCGGGGCGGTAACGAAGGTGGACATCTCGATTCCGGCGGCTCCGCCTGGGTTGTTGCCGGACCAGGGCGATCATCCGTAACAGGTTGCTCGAAGACTCGCTCGGCCGACGGCTACTTATTGACGCCTATTTATTGACGACCTGCGTCAGCGGCAGCGATTTGCTCGGGGCATAGATCGCATCCCCGGCATAAGTTGCATAGATCTTATGCGAAGCGACGCTGAGAGTGGAGGTGGTGACTGTGGCCACACCGTTCACCAGCGGACTGGTGCCGAGTACAACCGTTCCCATCTTGAAGGTCACCATTTCTCCGTTCGGCGGAGGGCCGGCGATTGAACTCACGGTCGCGGAGAACGTGACCGCCTGCCCTTCTGTCGATGGGTTCAACGAAGAGGTCAGCGTGGTTTTCATGATCGGTGTGAGAAGCAAAGCGTAGTTGCCGGTCCCAGTCACAGAGGTCGCGTCAGCCACGATCTGGCCCGCGTCGTTGATGGCGTTGGCCGCAACCAGTGTCCTCTTGACTCCCGGTGCAATCAGAGTATTCAAATCGTGGATTTTGCCGTCCGCAGTCCACAGCAGGGCAACAATCGCTGAAGCGGACGTATCTCCCTCACCGACAATTTGTCCTGTGGAATTGACGCCATAGGCAAAGCTGTATTGCGCTCCTGACAACACCCCCAAATCGACCAGACCGCCGCTCTTGGTCCATGAGAATCCGTGCGAGGTAAAACCGCAGCTCGGCGAGTTGTTGAACCAACCGACAACCTCATCCGAGTCGTTGAGGCCTAAAGCTGTCGAGCCGCAATTGGCCACGATGCCGAGATCGGCAAGACCACCACTTCCAGTCCATGTTATGGCGTGGTCGACGTTGCCGACATTCGCCCAGCCGGCAATTTCTCCCGCACTGTTGATCGCGTTGGCGCCGCTTTGCTGCCCGCCGGCTAGCACACCCAAGTCTTGCAGCCCGCCGCCCGCGCTCCAAAAGAAAGCATGGGTAAAATTAGTCGACAGTTGCGCCGTTCCAGCGACTTGCCCGGAGCCGTTGATGGCATTGGCAGCGCTGCTCGCGCCACCGAGCGTGCCTAGATTTTTCATGCCGCCGCTCGCGCTCCACAGGAACGCGAGGTCGGGCCCGCCCGCCGTCGCATTCGCCTGACCTACGACCTGACCCGACGAATTGATTCCGAAGGCGGCACTGTCATCTCCGCCAAGCGTTCCGAGATCTTTGTTACCGCCGCCTTTGGTCCAAGAGAAGGCGTGCGACTGGGGTGGCCTTGTAGGGGCGGCGAACACTCCTGCGACGTGGCCTTTGTTTTCGACCGCGCGCGGAGAAGGATGTCCCGTCGAAACATTCGCGACGGAGTAGGACTGGGCCGCGGCAGGATGAGCAAGCGTCAGGACGATCACGATCGAAACTGCAAGCGAAATGGCTGGCTTCATGGTCACGCTCCAATGACGGGGGAGAGTTGCGGGAGGCCGGAGGTACAAGGGGGCATCCCGTCGAGTGGGGCCATGGTAGCGCAGTTTAGCTGCGCCAATATTAATTTTTTCGCATATTTGACAGGGGATGGGAGAAGGTCTATTGTCGGAGGTCATAGGCGAACATATGGCGAATATAGAACACGCAGCGGTACCAACCGCCCTTCCGCTCTTCCAGGCATTATCGGCTGCGCCCAAACTGGTTGGGATCGCCCGGATCGCGGCCGAAGCGGAGTCGCTTCGTGCCGGTTACAACGTCGAGTACTTCACCTTGGCCGCTCGCTCCCTTCTCACGCGTGTGGTCAGCGAGCGGAAGCTGCCATTTACCTGGGCGATCAATCCTTACCGAGGGTGCGAGTTTGCCTGCAAATACTGTTATGCCCGTTATACGCACGAATTCATGGAATTGCGGAATGGCATCGACTTTGAGCGCAAGATTTTCGTTAAGCAGCAGGCAGCGGCGGTTCTGCGTTCGGAATTGAAGAAGGTGAAACGGGGAGAAGCGATTGCGATTGGCACGGCTACGGATCCCTACCAGCCCGCGGAGCGGCGATTCGAACTGACACGGGGAATTCTCGAGGAATTGGCGCGTCACTCGGGACTGTCGATTGGAATTGTTACCAAGTCGAACATGGTCACGCGCGACGCGGAAATTCTGCGCCGCGTGGCGGAGCACAACCAGGTCTTCGTGAGTGTGACGGTGACCACGATCAATGTGGAACTGGCGCGCAAGTTGGAACCGCGAGCGCCGCGTCCCGACCTGCGCCTCGAAGCGGTCCGCCAACTGAATCTCGCCGGAGTCGACGCGGGCGTGAACTGCGCGCCGGTGCTGCCAGAAATCACCGATCATCCGCGCGATCTGGAAGCGCTGATGAAAGCAGCGAGTGAAGCCGGCGCAAAGAACGTCTATGCAAGTCCGCTGTTTCTCAAGCCCTGTTCGGCAGCCGTTTTCATGCCCTTCCTCGAAGAGAACTTCCCCGATCTGGTGAAGATGTATCGCGCGCGTTACGCCGACCGGGCTTTCCTGCCGAAGGGATACTCGCAACGCCTTTCGCAATTGATAGAGGCTTTGCGGCAGAAGTATGGGATTGGTCGAGACCACAGGGGACGATATCAACCAATGCATAGCAGCGAGAGTGCTGAGGAGCAGCTGCGTCTCTTCTAGCTCGGCTGCCCTATAATCATGGTTCCGACATGGCCTTCCGCGACGGCACCCCACATCGATCGCTCCACTCCAAGGCACAGGATTTCTGGCAGCGCGTGAGCGATGGGCTGGCGGTGAACCAGCTCTGGTCGCAGTTTGAAAAAGACGCGCGCTCAAGCTATCGACTCTATTCGGCAGGACTCGACAACTTAGAGGTAGAACCGTCGCGGGGCCGGCGATTCCTGCGAACGGCAAAGGCCCTATTCTGGGCGATCCTCGAGAAGTTGACGCCTGCGCGCCGTGTACTGATTTTACTGGCGCTGGCGCTGATGATCTTCCCTGCCGGCGGGTTTACCTACTCCGATCGGGCTGGACATGTCGAAAGCTTTCAGCTGGACCTTCATGTCTGGGGCTTTCTTCTTCTTCTGCTGGTGCTGCTGCTGGAACTGGCGGATCGGGTCGTGATGAAACGCGATCTTGAGATCGCCAAGGATATACAGGCCTGGTTGCTACCGGGAGCACCGTTGCAGATTCCCGGATATCAGATCGCGTACGCGACACGGCCGGCAAACACGGTCGCAGGCGATTACTACGACGTCATTCTGCGTCCAGCCCGGGCACCTCTATTGACCCCGAGCGAAGATCGACTTCTATTCGTCGTCGCGGATGTTGCGGGGAAAAGCATCCCTGCGGCGATGCTGATGGCGACGTTCCAGGCCAGCCTGCGAACTTTGTCGACGACTGGCGTGTCCTTGGCGGAGCTGGTGGCGGGCGTGAATCGCTATGCTTCTTCGGCCAGCCAGGGTGGCGTTCGCTTCACGACCGCTTTTTTGGCCGAACTGGATCCCACGAACGGCGACCTGGTGTATGTGAACGCCGGGCATAACATCCCGATTCTCCGCAGGGCGTCTGGCGCGATCGAACGCCTGGAGGCCGGCGGCATACCGATTGGGATCCTTCCGGAATCACCCTACGAAATGCAGAAGACTCGCCTGGAGAGCGGAGACTGGCTGGTGATCTTTACGGATGGGGTGGTCGAGGCCTTCGATAATCGCGAGGAAGAATACGGTGAGCCGAGGATGTTAGGGGTGATCGACCGAGTGGCGAAGTTAACCCCTCCGGAAATGCTGCGCGAATTACTCACGGAACTGGATCGCTATGTGGGGAACACGCCGCAGCACGACGACATGACTTGCCTGCTGCTGAAGCGAGTGTGACTCCTGGCGGGCTACGCCATGTCCTTCCTACACCATGCCCTTGCGCAGTTCTTCGAGCGGATATTTCGTTCCGCGCCACTCGATGCCGCCGTTGATCAACGTCAGAATCATGGAGCGGAGGACGGTATACATGATCAGCGTGGCGCTGACTGGGTGCAGAAAAAAATAATAGGCTGGGACGGCCGACATCTTCGACATGCCGTAATAAATCCCAAAGAGTGAGACAAGCGCGATCGCGTAGGGGATGCGCGCCCATCCGTGGGCCAGCACGACACCGAAAAACGGGCCAAGGTTCAGAAAGCCCAGGCCAATGATGCTGGCTACGGTTCGCGGCCATTGGAAGGAAAGCACGGCAAAGAAATTCTTTGTGAGATTGTTGACGATACCGAACGCTCCCTTGGCCCAATGAAGGGAGATCAGGTCTTCGCCGAAAACGTTGCGCTGCGCGAAACCGGCGTTCTTGACGACCTTCCCGAGTTTCATGTCGTCGACGACCTCCATCCGCAATGCCAGGTAGGTGCCGACCGCATCGTAGGCTGGGCGGCGCACCATGTTGAATGCTCCGACGCCCATGTGGTCGCGGGCTTTGGGATCAGCGACTTTCCAGGGACGATGTCCGAAAACGAAGAGCGCCTGGAAGAAAGCGATCATCATTCTCTCGCCAACGCGTTTCATGATCATGCGCGGGAAAAGAACGACGTGATCGGCGCGCTCGGCTTCGGCATAGGCGACGGCACGGCGCAGAGTATCCGATTTGAATAACACGTCGGCGTCGGTGAACAAGAGCCAGTCGCCAGTCGCGAGTTTGCCGGCAGTCCACATGGCGTGAGTTTTGCCGAGCCAACCGGGGGGCAGTTCGGAGATATGTATTACCTTCAGCAACCGCTGTGGCTCTGGACTCGTGCTTGGGCTCGCGATTAGGTTCGCGACAACCTCGTCCATTTTCTTGCCGGTTTCATCGGTCGAGCGGTCGTTGACTGCGATGACTTCGTAGTTTGAATAGTCGAGGGCGAGCAACTGGGTTAACGTCGCGCGAATGTTATCGGCCTCGTTCCGGGCCGGAACAATGATGCTTACGCGCGGCTCGCCATTTGGAGTCGCTGGCTTGCGGTCCCACTCAGGTTGAGAGATGTCGGCGATGGTCCGCATGCCGATGGCTGCTTCCGCGATGCGTGAAAACCAAGCCAGGGCGAGGATGCTGCCTGCAATCCAGTGAATGGTCTGCAAATGCATTTTGCTAGGAAGATGCTCCCGGAGGATGTGGCGATGCTGGCGACGGTTCGCCGATTTTGAGCGGAGGAGCAAATCGCATGCCGTAGAAAAGTATGGCCGCCGAGATACCCATGGCGATCACTGGGAGAATGAAAGCAGTCTGTAGTGAGCGGCGGTCGGCCACCCATCCCATCATGGTCGGGGACGGAACGTCGCCGAGAAGGTGAATGATGAAAATGTTCACGGCGATGGCGGTGGCGCGTATGTGGGCTCCGACGGAATTGATCACCGCCGCATTCAACGGCGAAGTATTGAGCAGCAGGAAGAAAGCCGCGGCCGCGATCGCGGGAATCATTATGCGTCCCTTGGCAAACAGGGCGACAATCATGACCGGAATTCCGAGAGCCATGCTCACGGCCGAGACGATGTAGTAGGAACTCTTCATCCGCGGCAGGAGATAGTCGCCGAGCCAGCCGCCCGCCAGTGAGGCCACGATGCCGTCCGCGACAATGATCATGCCGAAAAGGAGATTGGCTTGGGCCAGCGTGTAGTGGCGTTCGCTGTAGAGAAACTGGGGCATCCAGACTTGAATTCCGCCGAGAGAAAATGTCATCGCGGCCATGCCGAGGGTTGCAGTCAGGAATGAGGGATTGCGAGCCAGTCCGAAAATTGTCGCGCGTTCGGGAGTTTCCGTGAGCGAATCGAATTGGCCCCGCTCTGGCTCTTTCAGAAATAGCACTGCAATGGCCAGCAGGAAACCCGGCCCTGCCGCGATGTAAAACGGAAAGCGCCATCCGTAGTGCGGGGCGAGATTGCCGCCGAGCAGGTAGCCCGCAGCGGAACCTACCGGAATTGCGAGATAAAAGACGCCGAGAATCCGTCCACGAATTTCTTCGGAGAACAGATCGGCGACGAAGGTGGGCGCGATGGTTACGAAAGTTGCTTCGCCAATTCCGACGAGAGTATGCCGGATGAGCAGTTCCGTGTAGTTGTGAGTGAAAGCCGTGAGCAGGGTGAGGCCGCTCCAAAAGATTGCGCCGAGGAAAATGATCAGCTTGCGCGAGTAGCGATCGGCCAAAGGTCCAACAAACGGAGCGGCGATCATGTAGAAGCCGAGGAATGCACTGGTGAGGTATCCGATCTGAACCTTGCTCAAATGGAATTCGTCCTGCACCAACGGTTGGACGGCGAACAAGACGTTGCGATCCGCGTAATTGAGCAGATTGAGCGTCGTGAGGACAATCAACGCGGTGCGGGGTTGGAGGTTCGGTTGGGCCACTGGTCGAGCGAATATAGCATGATGCTGACTGCGGTCGCCTCGAAGTCGTTTCGAAGAGCATTCATTGCGTTAACCGGTGTGGGTGAGACCACGCTACCTAACGGCTGCGGTTATTTCTTTGGACGGGGCCACTTGGCGATCACTACGGTTGAAATTCCTCCGCGCGGACGGAATTCGCCTTTCACTTCGGCCCATACTGGTTTGGCCCAGCGCACTACATCTTCGAGCACCTGGTTCACAATGTTTTCCTGGAAGATGCCGAGGTTGCGATACGACTGCAGATATTCCTTGAGCGATTTCAATTCCAGGCACTGGCGATCGGGCACGTAACGGATCACGATCTGGCCGAAATCGGGCAGTCCAGTCTTGGGGCAGACCGAAGTGAATTCGGGATCGTCGACGAGGATTTCGTATCCTGGGAATTGGTTGGGCCAAGTTTCAATTTCCGGGAAGTCGTGATCGAGGCCGGCGCTGGCGTGGTCGGCGGTGTAGCGAGGCGAGCGTGAGGGCTTTGGCATTTCAATATTGTACCTAGAGGGTCGTTGCTCGATAGTCGTTAGTCGTTGGCAAATCCTCCGAGCGACTTATAGCTGAATTCACAGCCGAACTTGGTGACGCCGAGGCCCAGGGTGCTGCATCTAAACAGACACGTTGCAGAGGCTCATTTGCGCTGCTCCGAGCGCGGGTTGGGTGATACATTGAAACTTGTGTTTTTCTCCGTATGCCATTGAATGGAAACAGTTCGGGACAGCGGCCGCGGCGCTGGTGGGTGACGGCACTTGCAGTTGTCGCGGGTGTTATCGTGCTTGCCGCGTTCGTCACTCGCCGTGATGACGCCGTGCCTGTGCGGAGCTACGTTGTCGAGTTGGGATCGATTCGAAGTGTGGTTTCGACCAACGGGAAAATCGAGCCGGTAAACAATTTCGAAGCGCACGCTCCGATTGCAACCAGCGTGCAGCGCGTGCTGGTCAAAGAAGGCACGCCGGTAAAGAAAGGCCAGTTGTTGGTTCAGCTTGATGATGCGGATGCACGCGCCCAATCTGCCCGTGCCGAGACGCAATTGCGGGCAGCGCAGTCGGACCTGGGCGCAGCGAAACTCGGCGGCAATCGCGAAGAAGTGCTCAACCTCGAAGCGCAACTGGTGAAGGCGAACACGGACCGCGACTCGGCCCAGCGAAATCTGGACGCACTGAAGAAGCTCGCCGAGCAAGGCGCGGCTTCGGCGGGAGAAGTACGCGAGGCGGAGGGCGCGCTGACGCGTGCCGACTCTCAACTTACTTTTCTAAGGCAAAAGCAGAAACAGCGCTATTCAAATGCCGAGTTAGCGAGAGTCGAGGCCCAGCGCGCAGAAGCGCAAGCCACCTTCGACGCGGCGCAAGATGTTCTGGCGAAATCGAACGTACGCGCTCCGTTCGATGGCATTGTGTATTCGCTGCCAGCGAAACAAGGGGCTTTTGTCGCAGCCGGTGACATGCTTTTGCAAATGGCTGATCTGCGGACAGTAACCGTGAGGGCATTTGTCGACGAACCGGATGTAGGCCGCCTTGCACCCGGAGATCCGATCGAGATTACGTGGGATGCTGTCCCCGGACGCGTGTGGCACGCAGTCCTGACGGCCATTCCGTCAACCGTGAAACTGCGTGGATCGCGCAACGTCGGCGAAACCACGAGCATCGTAGATAACAAGGACTTAAGATTGTTGCCGAACATCAACGTCGGAGTAACGATCGTCTCCGCGCGGCACGATAACGTCCTCGTGCTGCCACGAGAAGCGGTGCGGATGGACGACTCCAAGCACTACGTGTTGCAGATCGTCGGTCACGAACTCAAACGCAGGGAAGTCGAGACGTCGCTTTCCAACCTCACCCAGGTCGAGGTTACGCGGGGCCTCTCCGCCAAAGACGTGGTCGCCATCAATTCGGAAAACGGCAAGCCGATCGGCGACCGGACGCAGGTCAAGTTCTAAAAAATGATTACTGGCATTTTCAAAGTTTTATTTTGTCTAGCGATGTTCGTTGCGTCGCCCTTCGTTCTTCTGGCGGACGCAAGAATGACGGACTCCGCGAAAGACATGCTGGCCGCCGGTCGGATCGATGACGCCATCAGCGAGTTGAATGGCCGCCTGGCAGCGGCGCCATCCGACGCGGAATCGTCCAATCTGCTGTGCCGCGCGTATTTTACCCTCGAAGAGTGGGACCGTGCGGAATCGTCCTGCAAGAAAGCCGTTTCGCTCGACCCTGAGAACAGTCGTTTTCATCTGTGGCTTGGGCGGGTTTATGGCGAAAAGGCGGATCGCGCCAATTTCATGAGCGCGGCGGGATTGGCGGGAAAAGTTCGCGGAGAGTTTGAACGCGCGGTGCAATTAAACCCGAAGGATGTGGAAGCGCGACTCGATTTGACTGAATTTTATATTTCCGCTCCGGGCATTGTGGGGGGCGGCGATGATAAGGCGCGCGAACAGGCGAAGTCCATCTCGACCTGGAATCCCGCCCGAGAACACTGGATCTACGCACGCATAGCCGAAAAGAAAAAGGATTATGCCACGGCCGAGCACGAATATCACCAGTACATCGATCTCAGCAAAGGCGATGCCGAAGCCTG
Organism: Terriglobales bacterium; assembly: GCA_035308395.1. Lineage (GTDB taxonomy): Bacteria > Acidobacteriota > Terriglobia > Terriglobales > Acidobacteriaceae > Acidiflorens. The sequence goes on along the minus strand of DATGGT010000134.1, from coordinate 164,962 downwards.
GCTCAATCTGGCTCTGTTTCTGAGACGGCAGAAGCGCATCGACGAAATGGAGCAGGCCATCGTTGAGCTTAACCGGTCTCCAAAACCCAAACCTGATGTGCTCGACGAGGCTGCCGGGATGCTTTATCGCTCGGGCCGGCAATATCCTCTGGCAATCGCGATGCTGCAACATTACCTGGCTTCCGGTCCGGTGGAAGAAGCACCCGCGTTCAAGGCTCATTACCTACTGGGAATGCTGCTGGAGAAACAGGGCGACAAGGCGGGAGCAGCGCGCGAATATCGTGCGTCGTTGTCGTTGGCTCGCAATTTCGGCGTGGCGCAGCAGGCACTCGATCGAGTGGCTCACTGAGGATGGCCCGACTCCTGCTGGAAGAATCGCCGTCCCACATTACTCCCAAAGCTACTGCCCTCGGTGCATTGAACGCACTACAATTTGTGCGTGAAGCCATCCACGGAAGTGACGGACTAAGGTGGACGAGATGAGAGTTACGTTGCCGCGGCGCGCGCGCCTTATCGGTCTGCCGGCTCTGCTAACGACTGTACTGCTGATCGCGGCTCGCGGCGAGGCTGAGACTCTGACGCTTGAGCGCGCTGTCCGCTTAGCTCTTGCACACAGTACGACGTCAGCAATTGCGGCAGCCGATGTGCAGCGGTCGCTCGCTTCCTACCATGAACTGCGCAACAATTTCTATCCCCAGATCATGGCTGGTTCTGGGCTCGGCTGGACCTACGGATACCCACTGACCATTGAGGGGTCGCCCCCTTCATTGTTCGATGTCGTCGCTCAGAGTTCGATCTACAATCCGGCACAGAAGCAGTTTCTTGGCGCTGCCAAGACGGAATGGCGGGCCGCGCAATATCAGGACAAAGATCAGCGCAATACGATCATTCAGGACACGGCGTTGACCTACGCGGAATTGGCCAAGTGGGAGGCCAGGCTGGTGCGCCTCGAGCAGGACCAGACTTCCGCGAAACAGATGGAGCGGGCGGTTACCGATCGCCTACACGAAGGTGTAGACAGCGCTGTCGATTTGAACAAGGCGAAGCTGGTCACAGCTCGCGTGCGATTGCACTGGGCTGAGGCTCGCGGTTCCGCCGACGTTTTGCGGCGCCATCTTTCTACGTTGACTGGCCTGCCGGTTTCGTCGATCGAAATTGCACCGGGAACCATCCCAGCTTTGCCGCCTGTTCCGTCGGAAGATGACCTTTCCGACAAAGCGGTTGCAGTGAGCCCGGCCGTTAAGCTCGCCCAAGAGCATTCGCTTGCGGAGGCGATGCGGGCGGCTGGAGAGCACCGCGCATGGCTGCCGTCGATCGATTTTTCGGCTCAATACGCGCGCTTTTCCACCTTCAATAACTACACCGAGTACTTCCCCAATCATTTCCAGCAGGACAACGCCACCATCGGACTGGCGCTTCGGATTCCAATATTCAATGCCAGCCAGCGTTCTCGAGCCGAAGAGGCGGACGCTGGGGCCTTCAAAGCAAAAAAACAGGTTGAGGCCACCCGCAATCAGATCGCGGAGGAGACGCTGAAACTTCAACGCGCCGCAGAGCAGCTTGACGCGGCGCGCGACGTGGCGCGTTTGGAGTACGAACTCGCGGAGTCAGGACTGGCTGCTGCCCAGACCCGCATCGACGCTAGGACCGGAACCTTGCATGAACTGGCCGATGCCCGGGTACAGGCCGCCGAGCGCTACTTACTTTTTCAGGACGCCGATTTTGAATACCAAAAAGTCCGCGTCAGCCTGATGCGGGCGACTGGCGATTTGGAGAACTGGGCGCTCCCGGTTGCCGTGACAGCGCCAACGACCAAATGACGTCAGATCCCGCCTATCCTCCATCCAGTATCCGGCGAGCACGCGATTCTCGCGGCTTAATGCGGAATAGCGACGTTCGGCAAGGTTGTTTTGCCGTTTCAGTCGCGCTAAGGCAAACTTAGATAAAGGCTTCCACGCTTTTGACAGTGCGGGAGATGTACCAGATTGGTAGCGTCTGGCAGGGCCAATCGCGTCTTTCGCTGCATCTAACAGTGTTAAAATAGAGATTCCCAATATGCCATTGAAAACGTTGTTCCTGAATCCCCCGTCGTTTGAGAATTTTGATGGCGGCGCCGGCTCGCGCTGGCCTGCCACCCGTGAGATCGAATCGTACTGGTATCCGGTATGGCTCGCCTACCCGACAGGCATGCTGGAGGGCGCGCGACTCCTGGACGCCCCTCCTCACCACATCACGGCGGAAGAGACGATCCGCACCTGCAAAGACTATGAACTGCTGGTGCTGTTTACCAGCACCCCGGGATTCCCCGGCGACGTGCGCATTGCGGAAGCCATTAAAGACGCCAATCCGCATATCAAGATTGCGTTCGTTGGTCCACATGTCAGCGTGTTGCCTGAGAAGTCGCTGATGGAAGCGACCGTGATCGACGTGGTTTGCCGCAAGGAGTTCGACTATTCCATCGTCGAATACGCGCAGGGCAAGCCGATCGAAGATATTCTTGGAATTTCGTATCGCAAGAATGGCAAGGTGGTGCACAATCCCGACCGGCCGACGATTGAGAACCTGGACGCGCTGCCACACGTTACTGACATTTACAAGCGCGACCTCGACGTTACGCGATATACCGTGCCTTTCCTGTTGCACCCGTTTGTTTCGCTCTATACGACGCGTGGATGCCCGGCGCAGTGCACCTTCTGCCTCTGGCCGCAGACGCTCAGCGGACATCCGTGGCGCAAGCGCTCGACGGATGACGTGGCGCGTGAAATGGCACAGGCCAAAGAGTATTGGCCGAATGTGAAGGAATTCTTCTTCGATGACGACACCTTCAACCTGCAGAAGGCGCGGACGATTGAATTGTGCGCAAAATTGAAGCCGCTCGGGCTGACATGGTCGTCGACCTCTCGCGTCACGACCGATTTCGAGACGCTCAAGGCGATGAAAGAAGCGGGAGCGCGCCTGCTGATCGTTGGTTATGAATCGGGCGATCCGCAGATTCTGAAGAACATCAAGAAAGGCGCGACGGTCGAGCGCGCGCGGCAGTTCACGAAAGATTGCCACAAGCTCGGACTCGTCATTCACGGCGACTTTATTCTCGGATTGCCGGGAGAAACGCGCGACACCATTAAGAACACGATCGCCTTCGCGAAAGAACTCGATGTGGAGACGATTCAGGTTTCGGTGGCGCACGCTTATCCTGGCACTGAACTGCACGAGTACGCGATGAAGAACGGCTTCATCACCGCCGACACGAAGATGGTCGACGATGGTGGACACCAGATGGTGCAGATCGCGTATCCGGAATTGCCGGGGACCGAGATTCTGGAAGCGGTCCATGACTTTTACGACCAGTATTATTTCCGCCCGAAAGCGGCGTATCGCATCCTGCGGAAAGCGGTGTTCAACAATTCTGAGCGCAAACGTCTCTACAAGGAAGCGCGCACGTTTTTGAAACTCCGCGCGCAGCGCAACAAGTGGGTCAAGGACACGCGCAAGGACGAAGCGGCCACTCCAGCGCCGGCCAAAGCCTAGAAGCATTGAGTCATTGAACGTTGACCTTCCGAAAATACCTAGTTCTGGCGGGAATCACCGTATTCAGCACGGTCGGTGATTCCCTGCTGGCTCGTGGGATGAAGGAACTTGGCAACGTTTCGTTGCACAATCTCTCCGGGTTGCTGCTTGCCGTCACAAATCCCTGGGTGACACTCGGAATCCTCCTGCTGCTGGCATTTTTCACGTGCTACATGTCGGCGCTGTCGTGGGCCGACCTCACTTACGTTTTGCCTGCCTCTTCGCTTGGATACGTGCTCGTTGCCCTGGTTGCACGCTTCGCTTTCCACGAAGAAATCTCCGTTTCGCGATGGCTCGGAATCGCAATGATCGCGGCCGGGGTGGGGTTTGTGGCAGCAGGTCCATCGGTGACGCACGGCCATGAGCATGACAATGCGGCGGCGGAAACCGTTTCCCATGGGGTTAAGTCATGAAGGTTAAGTCATGAAAGACCTCTACGCCTGGGCCGCCATCGGAGCCGTCATCCTGGCCTCTACCGCCGGCGACGTACTGCTCTCCTATTCCATGAAACGAGTTGGCGACGTGAGCGAACTCTGGAAACGACGCGGGATGCTGGCGGTGCTCGGACGTGTGCTTGGAACTCCTACGTTCGCACTTGGCGTAGCGGCGATGGGAGTGGCTTTCTATAGCCTTTTGTTTGGGCTGTCGTGGGGGAATCTTAGTCTGGTCGTGCCGGCTTCGGCGTCGCTTACCTTCGTCGCCAACGCGGTGGCTGCCAGCATTTTCTTGCATGAGCGCGTCGGGCGACGGCGGTGGATTGCTGCTTTGCTGGTAGCGGGCGGCGTGATTCTGATGGCCGTCTGAACGGCACTAGCCGAAGAGGTCGACGGCGATCACCAGTCGCGGACCTTCTTCGGGCCTTCCTTCCGGTTCTCTCTTCGCAGCTTCTTCCAACCCTTTTTCCTAGCGCTCCGAAGCAGTCATCGAATGAGTGATCAGCGGAGTGATGGGCTCAAGTTTTGAGCGCGAGCCGACCATCGAAGCGATGCGTCTCCCCTGTTCCAATCGTCTGTGGAAATCCGCTTCTGTTTCTTGACGGTCGAGTCTGAAACCATTCGTGATCGCCTGCAATCTTGCCAAATCCGTGAGCAAGTCCTGAAGCAATTTTCTTCCCGACAGCGCTCAATTGGATGAATTCAAATCCGGCCCCAGCGCTGCCCCGAATTACTCTGACTTCGCCGAGCGCACGGAAGGAAGCCGAGTTGGCGCAGACCACAATCTCGGTCCGCACACCATAATCGACGGGCAGCGCGGTATCGACGGCGCAACCGTGCAAGCTCAAATCCCGAAGCCTCGCCGGAATTAAGACTCCGTCGGACGGGAGGCAGCTGATTTTGACCAGGCCTCCGCAATTGAATCGCGGGCTGCGGCGACGATCGCTGTCAGCGTCGGAACGTGTGGGCATACTGATGAGATCGGGCATTTGGCAAGGATTCTTGAGGATGGAAAGTAACCAGTCTGCGGATACCGAAGTAATTTTCGGGAAAGAAGCCTCAGCCAAATAGTTTCATCTAAATAGCTTCATCAATCCGCTCGGCGGCAAATCGGGGACGATAAAGCTCTGCTCTCTTTTTGCGGATTTTGCCAGCGCTTCAGCAGCGAGATAGCCGCTGCGGACGGCGCCTTCCATGGTAGCGGGCCAACCGGTGGCCGTGTAGTCGCCCGCGAGAAAGACTCGCGGCCATGCGGTCACGGGCTGGGGGCGGAAGTGGTCGATCCCCGGACGTGGCGAATAGGTGGCGTGAACTTCTTTGATCACGGTGGATTTAAGGAGCTTCGCTTGGCGAGCGTCGGGGAAAAATTCCTGAACTTCTTTCAGCGCCATCTCTACGATCTCAGGCTTCGATTTTTCTACGAGGCTGCGAGAGCAGCTCACGACCAGCTCGATGTAGCTGCCGCCGTTTTCACGCGTTTCGCCGCTCCTCGCGCCGATCAAACGTGATTTATGAAACATCCACTGAATGGTGCGGTCAAGCAGGACAGCATGATCGAGATCGCTGATCTGACGGTCGAACCAGAGATGGATGCCGGTGATCGGCGAGGTCGCGAACTTATCCAGTGACGTTGCCAAAGGCGCTGCTGCTGGATCATTCGGTAGTAACCGTCCCAGCACATCAAAAGGGAGGGCGGAGACCAGGTAATCGAAATTCTGCTCCTGTCCATTCGCCTTTACGGTCACGCCGGACAGCGACGGCTGGAACGACTCGACGCCCGCGCGAAAGTGAATCTCGCCTCCCCGGGCACGAATATAGTCTCCCGCAGTCGTGTACAACTCGGTGAGAGGAACGGTTGGAATTCCCATTCGTCCAGCAGCCGCCGATTTGAGAAACGACTCGCGCACAACTTGCGCCGCGTAGGGCACGGAGACCTGGTCCAGATCTTCGTTCAGCGCGCTGACTAGAATCGTCTTCCAAAAGCGTTCGATGGCTTGCGCAGTTTGTCCGTGGCGCTTGAGCCAATCAAGAAACGACTCTCCTCTATCCGCCGGCATTGCAGGAGCGAGGGCTGCCATGGCGCGGCTGATCGCCAGCTTATCGCCAAGCCTCAAACAATCGGCGCGAAGAAATGCCGGCGCGGTATGCAGAGGGGCCGGCAAGCTGGACGGTTTAATCTCCGATGCCCGTCCTCCCGGCTCGAGAAACGTCAGTTTGTCATACCAGCGAATCTTGTTCTCGACTCCGGCGCGCCGGTAAAAATCGAGCAGGTTGGTGCAGCAACCGAGCAACACGTGCTGGCAGTTGTCGACAATCTCTCCGGTGCCGGGGTGCTGATAGGAAGATGCGCGGCCACCAAGATAGGGGCGGCGTTCAAACAGCGAGACGCGAAACCCGGCATCGGCCAGAGCGCATCCGGCGGCGAGGCCCGCGAGTCCGCCTCCGGCGATGGCGACGGTAGAAGGTTGTGTCGGACCAATATTGGACGGTGCGGGCATCAAACCAGGCGCTTCACGATTCCTTTTGCCATCACGGTGAGTTTTTCGCGGGTCGTCAAGCTGACGCGCTCAGTAAAGACGTCGTATTGGCTCGCTGCAATTTTTTCGAGCAGGCGTCGATAGATGGTCACGAGTACCCACAAGGCAGGCTGGCTGTCTTCATTGATTAGTGGGATCAATTCTTCGCCGGCGTGGTAGTACTCTCGAGCGCGATCAGCCTCCATGGCAAGCAGTGGACGAATCCGAGCCATGTCAATCGGCGTCGCCGTGAGATCAGAGGCGGAGAGTCCATGCTGCTCCAAATCTTCCTGGGGGAAATAGATCCGTCCCATGGCAGCATCTTCTTTAACGTCGCGAATAATGTTCGTGAGCTGGAAGGCTAAACCAAGGCGCTCGGCGAGCGGTTCGGCCGCAGGGTCGCGATATCCGAAGATCTTGATGCACACGAGCCCAACCACCGACGCGACGCCGTAACAATACTGTTGCAGCTCATCGAACGTCTGGTAACGCGCGGCGAGGCCAGAGCCGGGTTGGGATTGCAGATGTGCGTGATCGAGATCCGCGGCGGTGCCATAGCCGAGCTGATCGAGTAGCCCAATCGGGACCTGGTATTTTCGTTGAGCATCGGTCAAGGCGAGCAAGACAGGATCGTCGGTCGGAAATGAGGCCAGTGCGCGATGAACCTTGTCGAGCCAGTCGGCGAGCTTGTTATGGCGGTCTTCGATGCTAAGCGATTCGTCGTCGGCGATGTCGTCACAGCGGCGCATGAAGGCATACACCGCACTGAGCGCGTTGCGCTTGCGCCGTGGAAGCGCCATAAAACCGTAGTAGAAATTCTTGGCCGCCGAGCGGGCAATGTGCCGGCATACGGAGTAGGCCATGTCCAGCTGCGAAGCCGTGGGCGCGAATTGCGGGGGCGCACTCCCGACGACAGTGCTCATCGCAGCTTCCCGAGTGCTGCACGGGCGACAAGAGCCAGCTTGCGGCCCTTCGAAATTGCGGGACGCCGGCCGAGCACCGCATAATCCTGACGTTCGATGGCGTTCAGAATTTCCTGGCCGCCGCGGCTAAAGAGTTCGATATCGAGTGCCAAAGCCCGATCGACCTTGGAGATCAGCGGCATTCCCTGCTCAAACCACTCCCGCGCACGCTCGACCTCGAACTTGAGCAACTCGCGGAATGCCGGCGTATTTTCACTGTCAAGAATCACAGCCTCGCCGACACGAAACCGGCGCAGGTCTTCGAGTGGGAGGTAGATTCGTCCCTTGGCGAAGTCGGCACTCACGTCTTGCCAGAAATTCGCCAGTTGCAGGGCGGTACAAGTGTAGTCAGAAAGGCGCTGGCGATCGTCGTCGCGATAGCCGCAGAGGTAGAGCACGAGATGGCCGACGGGATTTGCGGAATAGTGACAGTAGCCGAGCAGATCCTGAAACGTGTCGTATCGAGTGACTCGTTGGTCCTGACGAAAGGCGGTCAGGAGATCGGCGAATTCATATTTCGGGATCTCGAACTGGCGGACCGTCTCGGCGAGGGCCACAAACACTGGATGCCGGGGCTCGCCGTCGTAGCAGGCGTCAAGCTCCGCTTCCCACAGATCGAGTAGCTGTAAAGATGCAGCGGTGTCGCCGACCTCATCTCCCAGATCGTCGGAGATGCGGCAGTAGGCATAGACGTTAAAGAAATGCTGGCGTAATTTCGCAGGAAGGAACCACGACGCCACCGAAAAGTTTTCGTAATGCGATCGCGCGAGGCGGCGGCAATATTCCCGCGCTTCAGCGAGAGTAGGAGGAGAATCGGGAATGGCGTACTCCGGCGGCAGAGCACTCCAGAGTGAGGAGAGCGGCGCGGTCGGGGGATGGCCGGTTGCAGTTGTCATCGAATAATAATTGTAGCGCCATTGCGCTGCGGTCCGGAGGGCATTCGGCCACCGGCAGAGCCCATCGTGATCGAAGCCGCGAAGTCGAAGGAACGCCAGCGCTACTTAGTGACCAGGGATAATCGCGGTCTTTATGTCACCACCGCGGTTGAGCATATGGCGGAGCACTTCATGCAAGCGGGAGAGCGGCGCTTCGCCGGTAATGTAGTCGGTGCCCAGAACTTTCTTCTCCGCAATCAAACTAAACGCGCGCCGCACGGTCGCCGGTGTGTGATGGAAGGTTGCCTTCAACGTGATCTCTGAGTAGTGAAGGCGGTTTGTATCCAACTGCACCTTGGTTCCGGAGGCGCAGCCGCCGAAGAAATTCACGGTGCCGCCCTTGCGGACCATCTGCACGGCCCACTCCCAGGCTTCGGGACGGCCGACGGCTTCAATAGCCACATCGGCTCCGCGGCGCTCAGGACTCAACTCGCGGACCGCTTCGACCGCGTCTTTTACCTTGGTGATCTGCACCACTTCATGCGCGCCTTTTTTGCGCGCCAAGGCAACCTGCGAGTCGCGTTTTACCACGGCGATCACATTGCAGCCGATGGCCTTTGCGACCTGCACAAACATCAACCCGATGGGCCCGCCGCCGATCACGGCGACGGTATCGCCAATTTCGACGCCTGTTTCATGCAAGCCGCGGAGAACGCAGGCCAGCGGCTCGGTCATCGCGGCATCTTCGAAACTGACGTTCGCGGGCACGGTCAGCATGTTGGCTTCGACGATGCGCCGCGGAATCCGTATGTATTCGGCATAGGCGCCGTTGTTGAAGAGCAGATCTTCGCAGAGGTTCAGTTGATGCTTCGAGCAATAGAAGCACATGCCGCAGGGAGCGGAGTTGAGCGCCACCACGCGCATGCCCTTCTTGAAACCACGCACTCCTTCGCCGACCTCTTCGATGGTGCCAGCCAGTTCATGCCCGAACAAAGCGGGCGGAACAATCATGCGAGCGTGGTAGCCGCGCTGATAGACCTTTAAATCAGTGCCGCAGGTCAGCGCCACGTGGACTTTGACCAACACTTCGCCGTCGCCTACGCGCGGAATCGGCACTTTTTCGATTTTTATATCTTCTTTGCCGTAAAGGACGGCAGCCGTCATCTTGCCATTCACGATCAGTTTCCTTCCCACGCGTCACCCGGTTGGATGACAATCTTCATCGAATCCGGTTGCGGATGGGCAGCCAGATTCAGGGCCTCCACACTTCTCTCCAGCGAAAACCGGTGGCTGATCAGGCGTTCCAAATCCATCTCCCGATCCATCACAAACCGTACAGACTCCTCCTGCAACTCGACCGACGCACTGTAGGATCCCAACAGAGATTTCTCATCCACGCACACCGCCGACGGATCGATGGTGGCTTCGCTTCGCACAGTTTGCGCGAACAGCAACACCCGCCCTCCGGGACGGGCCGCATCCATGGCCGGCCTGATCAAACCGCTGCCAGCAACCGCCAGGATCACAGCATCGGCCCCGCGACCTTCCGTCAATCCACGCACGGCTTGCCCGGCATCAACCTTGGAGGCATCAATCGTAACTTTATGGCCGAAGCTATGAGCTATTGTAAGCCTCGCTGGATACAAATCGGAAGTAATCACCCGAGCGCCCGCTCGTTGGGCCAAAGTCGCCAAAATCAGTCCAATCGGACCCTGCCCGATGACCAGTACCGTCTCTTCCGGTTCGAGGTGAAGGGTCTCTATTCCTTTGATGCAAGTGTTGACTGGCTCGACGAAACACGCCTGCTCAAAACTGACGCCGTCCGCAATGCGGACTGTGCCCTTTTCGACGATCCAGTCCATCACACGGACGTATTCCGCGAATCCACCGCCAGAAGGTTCGAAGCCAGCCGTGCAGCCCACTTTCTTGTAAGTCGTGCACTGGGCAAACGTCTTGTGCCTGCAGTAGTAGCATTCACCGCACGGGATGTGATGGAAGACCACGACACGGTCGCCGGGTGTAAACTTGCGAACACCTTCGCCAACCGCAGCGACAACTCCCGAAGTCTCGTGACCAAAAATACGCGGTGCCGAATGCGAACCGGTGGCGATTTTCTTGAGATCGGTGCCGCAGATGCCGCAGGTGTGGACCCGGACGAGAATCTCGCCTTGTCCGATTTCGGGCACAGGCACTTCCTCTAAGCGAACGTCGTTGATTCCGTGGTACACGGCGGCACGCATCGTCGTCGGGATCACGGTGGGATTCACGCGCTTTGCGCTTTCGACTGAAAGTGTTCGAGCCATTGCCATAACTGCTGTCTAATTCTCCCTATTGTTTCCGCTGCATCATTGTTTCGGTTGCATTCGAGTATGAGCTTCGGCGGCGAAGTCCGTATGTACGGCAGCGAACGGTTCGCTTCGACCTTGGCGATTGAGGTAGCTCGCGAGAGCACTGCAAAGCGCCGCCGTCGCCTTCGAACTGTTCCGGGCCAACGCGATGGTCGTTCGCCACACCCACGGGCGTACTGCCACGTAGTAAGCGAACTTTGCCGTGCGAAAGCTGCCGTCGGCGGCCACGAAGCCATCCATCGCTGGCATGTCGAAATCGACGGCGTCCGAGATAACTTTCAAGGCGGCGAATTCGACTCCCCTTGCCCGCGCCCCCTGCGCAACGGCTGCGGCTTCCATGTCGACCGCAGACGCACCGTAAGCCCTGCCCATGCTCGTTTTTTGTTCCTTGCTCGCCACTGTCGTGGATGTCACTAGGGTTCCTTCGCCCGACGCCACTTCAGTTCTGACGCCGTCGGCGGCGTTCACGACTGTTCGCGGCTCAATCACGTCTCCTACTTTCAGCGACGAGTCCAGCGCGCCGGCAAAGCCCACCGATACAACACGAACCGGCTGCGTCTGCTGGATGATGGCCTCGGTGGCGCGTCGCGCGGCTTCCGCGCCAATTCCACCGCAGATCAGAGCGGCCTCGGCAGTCTCAAAAAGGCGATACCGACGGCCGCCGTGCTCGATCATTCGCACCTTCCAGCTCCGGATCAGTGGGGCTACCTCACGCTCCATAGCCACAACGACGGCGACAACGCTGGCGATCCCGGTTCGAGACGCGTTAGGCATAGCCGTTGCCACGGAACCATTCCACCGACCGCCGCAAAGCGCCATCGACTGGAACCGTCCGCCAGCCCAGTTCGCGCTCCGCTTTTGCCGAACTTACAAACATCATCTTGCGCCCCATGCGGACCGCATCGATGGTGGCGCGCGGTTCGCGGCCTAAAAGCCGACCAGTCACCATCTCGTCGACAACTCCGGTGGCGAAGGCAAACACGTAAGGCAACTTCACCGTTGGAGACTTCAATCCTGTTATCGCAGCCAGCCGGTCTAAAATTTGTTTGAGCGTCAGATTCTCGCCCCCGAGGATGTAACGCTCACCCGATCGGCCCTTTTCCAGCGCCTGCACATGGCCGCGTGCGCATACGGTCGCATCCACCAGGTTCAAGCCCGTTTCCACATACGCCGGAAATTTCCGCTTCAGAAAATCAACCACGATTCTTCCCGTCGGCGTTGGTTTGATATCGCGCTCGCCAATCGGAGTAGAAGGATTCACGATGACGACATCGACTCCCGATTTGGCCGCATCGACTGCGACCTGCTCGGCCATGAATTTCGAACGCTTGTAGTGTCCAATCATGTCCTCGATGCTTACAGGGCTCTCTTCATCAGCAACATCGTCGGCAACATGGCCGTGATTCAAATTTGCCGTGAATCCCATGGTTGCGACACTCGACGTGTAAACGATCCGGCGAACGCCTTGTTTCCGAGCCGCCTCAAGTAACGACCGCGTACCCTCCGCGTTCGAGCGATACATTTCATCGGGATCGCGCACCCATAGCCGATAATCGGCCGCGACGTGAAACACGACGTCGCAGCCTGCCAACGCTTTTTCAATCGAAGCCGGATCACGGAGATCGCCGACAACCTGGTCAGCCTTCAGATCCTGAATGTTGCGCCGGTCGCTCGAAGTCCGTACCAGAAGCCGTAAGTCGGCCCCCTGTTCAGCAAGGACACGCGCAACATGACTACCTAGAAATCCCGTGGCGCCGGTGACGAAAGCCAGCATTTAGCATTTAGCACTTAGCAAGAACCAACTGTTTAACTAAGTGCTAAATGCTAATGGCTGCTCTTCTCCGCCATCACTTTCGAATACGTTGTCAGCGCAATTAGCGGAAAATACTGGCGGTACAGGTGATACATCAAATAGAACACGCGCGGGAAACCCGTACCGGTAAAGAAGGGCTCATCCCATGAGCCGTCTTTCTTTTGCGTACGCAGCAGATATGCCATGCCGCGCGCCACGCATTCGCTGCGCGTGTCGCCGACGGCGAGCAGTCCCATGATGGCCCATGCGGTTTGCGATGCGGTGCTGTCGCCGATTCCGCGCAGATTTGGATCGTCATACGATCCGACGGTTTCGCCCCAACCGCCGTCCGCGTTCTGGACCGAACGCATCCATTCGGCCGCTTGCTGCACCATGGGATCGTTGCGATCGACATTCATCGCTTCGAGTCCACGGAGCACCTGCATGGTTCCGTAGATGTAGTTCACACCCCAGCGTCCGAACCAGCTGCCGTCAGGCTCCTGCTCGGCGCGAATAAACTTGAGCGCTCGCTTCACTGCGGGGTGACTCTGATCGTATCCGTAGGTTGCCAGACATTCGAGAATGCGGCCGGTGATGTCGACGGTCGCCGGATCAAGCATGGCGTTGTGATCCGCAAAAGGCACATATTGAAACACCATGCGGTCGTTATCTTTGTCGAATGATGCCCAGCCGCCGTTCTTACACTGCATGGACAGGACCCAGTCGATCGCACGCTGCACGGACTCGCGCTGATAGCGTCCGTTCGGATGCTCGACGCGACTCAGGCCGAGGCAGACCATGGCGGTATCGTCGACGTCGGGGTAAAACTCGTTGTTAAACTCGAAGTACCAGCCACCCGGCTCGCCTTTGGGATTCTTGACCTTCCAGTCTCCCGGCTTGCGCACCTGTTTCTGTAATACCCAGTCGGCACATTTGACCATCCGCGGATCGGTCGCCGGAACCCCGGCTTCGCCGAGCGCAAACAGCGCATACGCCGTGTCCCACACAGGAGACATGCAGGGCTGCATGCGGAAAGTGTCGGCCTCTTCTATGCCCAATTTCTCGAATTCATCCATGGCGCGAATGAATTGCGGGTCGTCCACCGAATAGCCGAGGCAACGCAGGGCGATGATCGCGTTCATCATCGAGGGATAGATCGCTCCGAGGCCATCGCTCATCTCGAAGCGCTCGAGCATCCACTTCTCGGCCTGCCGCAATGCCAGCGAACGTAGCGGACGAATATGCACGCGTTCGAACCAGTGCGTCATGCGATCCAGACACAAGAAGAAATTTCGCCATGAAACCAGCTTCTTCGACCAATGCAGGTGCATGCGCGACTTGTCGCGTCCGCCGACGAATAGTTCTTCAACTCCCATTTCGTCGGAAATCTTTTTGAACGGCTTCTTCGAGTAGCAGATCGAAAGCGGCACCAGAATCGCGCGCGACCACGAAGAAATTTCGTAAATGTTGAACCAGAACCAGTTCGGAAACAACACGATCTCAGGAGGAATCGCGGGCACCGCATCGTAGTCGTATTGCCCGAAGAAACAGAGATAGATCTTGGTGAAGGTATTGACTTCGGTCACGCCACCCATCTCGAGTATTTTCTTGCGGGCGCGCGCCAGGGCTGGGTGATCGGCAGTGAAGCCGGCCAGTTTCAATCCGAAGTAGGCTTTCACCGACGCGCTGATATTCGAAGGGCCACCCGCGAAAATGCTCCAGCCACCGTCTTCATTCTGATGGTTCAGAATATGGCGCGCGGCTTTATCGAAGCGCTGTTGGTTGCCAGTGCCAAGGAGCGTGTGCAGCAGGATGTAGTCGGATTCGAGGGTCGTGTCGGCTTCAAGTTCGCCGCACCAGTACCCGTCTTCGTGCTGCTGCGAAAAAAGATAATTGCGTGCCGCGTCGATGCCGACGGCGACCCGGCTTCCGAGGTCGTCGATCTTTCCGAATCGCATCTGCGGCGCAGAGGCCGGATTCAAGGGGGAGGTTGGCTCCATTATCTCTCCACTCAATTCTGCACTTCAGTTCTGCACTTAGTTCTGCACCGCAGCAATGGCCGGAGCCGCAGCGATCGTGGCTACGATCTCGGGCGGCAAGCCAAAGCGGACGTTCTCCGGCATGATTTCGAGTTCTTGTACGTTGCCGAAGCCCAGTCCAGCCAAATATTCGACCACGTCCTGCACCAAATGCTCAGGAGCCGATGCTCCCGCAGTCAGGGCCACGGTCTTTACATTGTTCAACCATTGGGGCTGAATATTGCGGCAGTCATCGATTAGATGCGCCTCGGTGCCTAAACTGCGCGCAACTTCCACCAGACGCTTCGAGTTGGAACTGTTGTCGGAGCCAACCACTAAAAGCAAATCTGCGTCGGAAGCGACGTGCTTCACCGCAACCTGCCGATTCTCCGTGGCATAACAAATATCCTGGGCCGCCGGACCCTTGATGTTCGGGAAGCGCTTGCGCAGGGCGCTGATAATGTCGCGTGTTTCGTCGAGACTGAGCGTGGTTTGGGTGAGATAGGCCACGCGATTGGGATTGGGCAGAGTCACCGAATCAACCTCGGCAGGCGATCCAACAACTTGCGTCACCGTGGGAGCCTCTCCCAGCGTCCCAATCACTTCGTCGTGGTCGCGATGGCCAATGAGAATCAGCGAATAACCTTCTTTCGCGAACTTTACGGCCTCGACGTGGACCTTCGTGACCAGCGGACAGGTGGCGTCAATCACCCGCAATTTGCGCAGCTTGCTAGCTTCACGCACTTCGGGAGAAACGCCGTGGGCGCTGTAGATCACCCGCTCGCCCTCGGGCACTTCGTCGACGCTGTCGACAAAAATCGCACCCTTCTGCTGGAGCTCTTCGACCACAAACCGATTGTGGACGATTTCTTTGCGAACATAAATCGGGCGGCCGAAGGCTTCGAGCGCAATCCTGACGATATCGATCGCGCGCACCACTCCGGCGCAGAATCCCCGAGGCTTCAACAGCAATAGAGTCTTCGTAGACGAATTACGGTTCTCAGACAAATCGCATCCCCCACCCACTAGGGTACACTTTTTAACTAGAAAAGATGCTTCAAGGGTACCGAAAGATGCACCCCACGGTCAATGTAAGCCTTTGAGGGTGTGGGGATTAGCAGCGGGCGGGGAAATGGCGAGGGTGAACGGCGAAGGTAGGGGCGGAAGCTACCACATCCGGCGCACTCCATACTGGTCGAAGACTTTCTCGTTACTGACTATGAACAGATTCTCGACCAGGGCTTGAGCGATCAACATCCGGTCAAAAGGATCTCTGAGCGGACCGGGAAACGATCCTGCCCGAACTCCGTGTTCCGCAGAAACGGGCAGACTCACGAAGCGTTCACCTGTCAGGTAGCCTTCAAAATCCTGCACCAGTTCCGCAGCGGTCGCCAACTTCCCCGATCGAAACTTGGTGGCAATCTCCCAAGCAGACGCCGCGCTGACAAAAACGTTGCTGTCCGATTGGGCAATCAGCTTCCTGGAGGAGGCGGGTAGCTCAGGGTCGGCGCTGTACCACCAGAGCAGCGAGTGCGTGTCGAGCAAAAGACGCACGCTACTGCCCCCACGCATCAAGCTCTTCCTGCGGCAACGGCTCAAAGAACTCCGGCCCGACCTTGAGCTTCCCACGTAAAACGCCGGGTTTCCGTTGGCCGGACTTATCTGCAATCGCCACCAGGCGGACCACTGGCGTCTTGCCGCGTGCAATGACAATTTCTTCGCCCCGGCAAGCCTTCTCAATCAGCCGTGAAAGCTCGGTTTTGGCCTTGTGGATGGTGATAGTTTCCATGAACTCTATGTTAGCTAATTTACATTAGCTAAGTCAAGGAAAGAGCTTCATCACCCGTTCGCCTTAATCATCTGCTCTGCATGTTTCCGCGAGGTCTCGGTCAGCTTGGCTCCTGACAACATGCGAGCGACCTCTTCTGTCCGTTCCTCGCCAGTAATCTCGCGAACGGTGGTTTTCGCCCGTCCGGCGGATTCCCGTTTCTCGATCAGATAGTGATGGTCGGCAAAAGTGGCGATTTGCGGGAGGTGGGTGACGCAGAGCACTTGATTTCCCTTCGAGAGAGTCTTGAGTTTCTTGCCAACGGCCTCGGCGGCCCGGCCTCCGATTCCGGTATCGATCTCGTCGAAAACGAGCGTGCGTTGTGCGGCGGACGACTTCGTCTTGTTGCCGGCGGGATTCGTTCCTTGTTCCACGCTTGCCTTCAGCGCCAGCATCACTCGCGAAAGCTCGCCACCCGAGGCAATTTGCTCCAAGGGACGCGCCGTCTCTCCGGCGTTCGTGGATATCTGGAAGATAACTTGGTTAAACCCAGAGTCTGTCCAGTGAGCTTCGGCGACGTCTTCTGCAACAGCGATGCGAAAACTGGCGCGCATCGCCAGATCGTTGATCTCGGCCTCGACCAGTTTCTCCAGTTTCTTTGCCGCCTCCGAACGCTTACGTGAGATAGCGCCCGCAGTCTTTCGGTACTCGATGGCGGCGTCCTTCAAAGCCTCCCTGAGGTCAAGTATTGCTTGATCTTTATTCTCCATCTCCGACAATTTGCGGCAGATGTCGTCGCCCAATGCAATCACGGCTTCGAGCGATGGCCCATACTTGCGCTTCAGCCGATCCAAGGCCGCCAGACGTTCCTCGATCTCAGACAGACGTTCAGGAGAAGCCTGGATACCTCCGGCGTAATCTCGCAGAGTCGCTCCTACGTCTTCGACGCTGATGCGAGCGGAGTCGAGTGCTGCGAGCGCGTCCTGAAATTTTGGCTCATAGCGGACCAATTCTTCGACGTGCTTTTGCGCCGCGCGCAGACTGGAAGATGTCGAGGTGTTGCCCTCATAGAGCAGGTCAAAGGCGTTGATGGCTGCTCCATAGATCTTCTCGGCATTGGCCAGAACGCGCTTCTCGGCCTCCAGTTGCTCGTCCTCTCCGGCGCGAAGGTTTGCCTGCTCAATCTCACGGGATTGAAAATTCCAGAGATCGAGGAGCCGGACTCGATTCTGCTCGTCCTGTTCGAGCTCTGCGATGCGCCCGCTGATCTGCTTCCAATTCGCAAAAGCGGCGGACACTTCTTTCAGTTCGACTGCGGCGTAGGCGTCGAGCAGATCGAGGCGGGCCGCGGCATCAAAATTTGCGATGGATTCGTTCTGCGCGTGGATAACCGCCAAGTGTGGCGCAATCTGCTTAAGCACAGCAACCGTCGCCGGCTGATTGTTGACGAAAACCCGGCCCTTGCCTCCGGAGGCAATCTCCCGCCGCAGAATGAGCGAGCCGTTCTCCCCGTCCAAGCCATTGGCCTCGAGGATGGCTTCGATGGCGCGCGCCGCGGATCCGTCGCTCTCGAATACGGCGGCCACGACTGCCCGCTCCGTGCCGGTCCGGATCACATCCGATGATGCTTTTTCACCCAGCAGCAGCCCGAGGGCGTCAATCAGAATGGATTTTCCCGCGCCGGTTTCGCCGCTCAACAGGTTCAGACCCGAGGCGAATTCGATGACGACGTTGTCGACGACTGCGTAATTTTCGAGTCGAAGTTCGGCCAGCACAAAGGTCCTCGGATTTCGAGCGATTTTGGGGACTTCTGTAAATTACGCGCAGCATAGCACAGACTCCCTTCGAAAGCGTTGGCTGAGCCTCATTCCCTAATTGGGTACCAATGAGTGCAGAAATGCACTTCCGAGTTTGCCTGCCGAGCAAGCGCTTCGCGAAGATAGCAGCCATGCGATCCTTCCCCGTAGTTGTAGTCGCATGGATCTTGCTGTGTCTCGCGCCGATTGCGGCTCAGGGGCAGCAGATCCATTGCTACCCTTGCCGGAACGGCTTCGGCCAGGTCCAGATCGGCAGCTCGGTTTCGTTCAACTTCCAGCTTACGAACGTCGGCACAAAGATCCTGCGCATCGCGTCCGTCGGGATGCAGGGATCGGCTTTCACCTTCGGGACCTTCGCCACGCCGGTGAAAATCTCGCCGGGGAAGAGTGTTGAACTCCCGGTGATCTTCACGCCAACAGCCAAGGGATATACCAGAGCCGTCATCAGTGTTTCCAGTAACAGCCCATTTTCCCCGCTCTACCTGCACGTCGCCGGGATCGGCGTTTCAGCGGTTGGCCCGGAACTCACAGTAACGCCCTCGACGCTTAATTTCGGCAATGTCAATGTTGGATCGAGCGCAACACTGCAGGGCACGCTGAGCGCTTCTAACAGCGCCGTCACCATTTCGTCGGACGGATCGACAAGCTCGGAATTCGCTATTTCGGGTATCTCGCTTCCCGTGACGATTCAGGCGGGGCAAAGCCTGGGATTCAAGGTAAAGTTCACACCCAATGCCTCGGGAGGAGCCACCGGCCAGGCGGGTTTCACCAGTAACGCGCTGAACTCGCCGAGCGTAGAGCAATTGACAGGTACGGGCGTGGCACAGGGATCGCATACCGTGACGCTTACCTGGGAGCCAGGCGACGGGAATGCCGTGGGCTACAACGTCTATCGAAGCACGGTGTCAGGCGGGCCTTACCAGGAAATCAACGTGGCTCTCGACGCTTCGACAAATTACACCGACAGCGCCGTTGTTTCCGGCACAACTTACTACTACGTTGTCACAGAGGTAAATGCTGCCGGCCAGGAAAGCGCATATTCGAATCAGACGACCGCCGTGGTTCCGAGTCCCTAGCCGGCCGCGTTCATCGTTGACCGACGCGGTACCCCGGCGGGGACCGCGTCTGGACTGGTCTATAATTCTCGTTAGAGCGCTCCCAAAAGCCAATGCACTTTTCTTCCGTCCTGCTGTTGTTTGTCGGCGGCGAAATCGTTGATCTCGTCCTTCAGACCGGTCCGGTTGCCAAGGTAGTTCTCCTTTTGCTCGCAGCGTTCAGCGTGCTTTCCTGGGCAGTGATTCTTTCGAAGTGGCGACTGATCAGCCGCGCACGCACGCAAAGCGCACGCTTCATCCGCGTCTTCCGCAAGGCGCAGCGCATGCAAGATGTCGCCTCCGTCGTCGAGCAATTTCGCCCGAGTCCATTGGTCGGAGTGTTTGAAGGAGCGGTCGAGGAATTCCGTCGGCAGATGGGGACGACGGGGGGAATTCACAATCCTGTCTCGATCCAGCGAGCCATGCAGATTGCGTCGTCAGAGGAAATCACGCGTTTCGAACGCAGTGTCCCATGGCTGGCAATTACGGGAGCGGTCACTCCGTTCATCGGATTGTTTGGCACGGTTTGGGGAATCATCGACGCTTTTCATGGATTAGGCACAGCGGGAGCAGCGACTCTGCGGGCAGTTGCACCTGGAATTTCAGAAGCTCTGGTAACCACGGCGGCGGGTCTTGCGGCCGCGATTCCCGCGGTGATTGCGTACAACCTCATTATCGGATCGATTCGCGAAATGGCATCGCGCAACGACGACTTCGCCTTGGAGATGCTGAATCTGGTCGAGCGCCAACCAGCGCCCCAGGCGGCCGAGGTACGGCGCTGATGGCGTTTACTTCGTCGAACGGACGGACGCAGACCGCGCTCTCCGAAATCAACGTGACACCGCTAGTGGATGTCGTCCTGGTTTTGCTGATCATTTTCATGGTGACCGCTCCCGTGCTGCAGTCAGGCATCGAAGTCAACGTGCCGCACACGCGCACGGTCAAGGAAATCACCGAAGAGCGGCTGGTCATCAGCATCGACAAATCGCAGCGCGTTTTTCTGGGAAACGATCCCATCAACATCAACCAGATCGGGTCGACACTCAGGAAGAGAGTGCGGGATCCGCAGCATCAGGCAATTTATTTGCGTTCGGATGAGGCGGTTCCGTTCGGCGCCTTCGCGACGGTGATGGACGCCATCAAACAGTCGGGCATCAGCAACGTCAGCATCGTTACGCAGCCAATGGATACAAATGGCGGCCGTCACTAATTACGACGTTTACTCGCAGACCGGCCAGTTGCGTCGTCCTCTGGTGTGGTCGCTCGGTCTGCATCTGGGATTCGCGGGATTCGTCATACTTTATGCAGTGTTTGTTAACGGAGTTCGTGGCACTGGCTGGGGCGGCGGAGGCACTGGAGATGCCATGGGAGCAACGCTGGTGAGTGCGGTTCCCTTGCCTGCCAGTCCAACGGATGCAACGAATGTGGTCGCCACGGAATCCAAAGGCCTCGCGAAGTCAGAGCCTGCGGTTCCGCCGAAGGAACCGGACGCGATTCCGATTCCTGACAAGGACGTGAAAACAAAATTAAAACCTGCACCTGTAAAGACCGCGACCCTGCGGAATAAGCCGCAACCGGAGCAGCCTGAAACGAATCAGATTCCCTACGGCGAAGGCGGGCCGGTGAGCGGGCCCTACACCATGAACGCGGGCGGCGCTCACGGCGGATTTGGCTTCACAGGAAATGGCGGCGATTTCGGGGAACGGTTTGCGTGGTATGTCCAAGCCGTGCAGCGGAAAGTGTCAGAGAATTGGTTGAAGTATCAAGTGGACCCGCGCGTCAGCGACGCGAAACGCGTTTACATCACGTTCGATATCGCGCGTGACGGACATCCGTCGAATGTTGAAATTGAGCAATCGAGCGGAGTGCCGTCGCTGGATATTTCTGCGACGCGCGCGCTGCAGGGTATCGATACTTTCGGACCGTTGCCGGCGGAATATTCAGGCAGCAAAGTATCGGTAGAGTTTTGGTTTGATTACAAGAGATAGAGGCGGTCGTTAATCGTCGGTCGCCAGTCGCTTGCAACAACAGGAGCAGACATTGAATAATTCGGCACGCCGGGTCCTGCAACGCATTTCATTCGTCGCCCTGTTGTGTTTATTGACCGCGACGGCGTCCGCACAGGACTGGATTCGCACCGGCACTGGACTCGGCGTCGAGCGCGTCCGCCTTGCCGCGGCTGATTTCAAGCCGTCGAACGCGGACCCCGGAAACACGGCGCTCCTGAAGACCTTCAACGACGTGCTTTGGAACGATCTCGACAACGCCGGGATCTTCGACATTGTGTCGAAGAGTTTTTATCCCCTGCAAGAGCCGGGCCAGCCTTCCGAGATCATTTTCTCGGCGTGGAATTCTCCTCCACCGAACACTTCGATGCTCGCGTTCGGCAATCTCGCCGTTGCAGCCGGCAAAGTCACGGTCCAGGGATGGCTCTACGACGTCAAGAACGAGAAGTCGCCGCAAGTGCTCGGCAAGCAATATACCGATAACGCGACGGACAACGCCGTGCGCGTGATCGCGCACAGGTTTGCCGACGAGATCATCTTCCGCCTCGGCGGCGGTGTGGCTGGCATCGCGGAGAGCAAAATCTATTTTGTCAGCGACCGCGGCGGTCACAAAGAAATCTGGATGATGGACTATGACGGCGCGAACCAGCAGCAACTGACTCACCTGGGAAGCATTTCGCTGTCGCCGCGTATTTCACCCGACGGTTCTCGACTGGCGTTCAGTTCACTGGTGAAGAATAGTTGGGAAATCCTGATGTATTCGTTCGATCTGAACCGTTTGGTGAGCTTCCCCCGTTTCGGGGGCACCAATCTTTCACCCTCCTGGTCTCCCGACGGCAAGATCGCGTTGTCCTCCGCGCGAAACGGCTACCCGAACATCTTCGTCTTGGAAGGCTCGGGAGGAAATTGGCGGCGTCTGACGAACGATCAGGGACCAGATATTGCTCCGACCTGGAATCGCAAGACCGGCTCGCAGATCGCCTACGTCAGCGGACGCACCGGGTTGCCGCAGATTTACACCATGGAATCGGACGGAACCAACGTGCAGCGGGTTACGGATCAGGGTTACGCGGTATCGCCGAACTGGTCGCCGAATGGGCAGTTTCTGACGT
Organism: Terriglobales bacterium; assembly: GCA_035308395.1. Classification (GTDB taxonomy): domain Bacteria; phylum Acidobacteriota; class Terriglobia; order Terriglobales; family Acidobacteriaceae; genus Acidiflorens. The sequence goes on along the minus strand of DATGGT010000134.1, from coordinate 142,653 downwards.
TCTCATGGATGCGTAAGTACGGTCCAGGCGAGCCGGGCTCAAACGACTTGTATTTGATGGACATCGCCAGCAAGCAGTGGGTGCAACTTACGCACGATGCGGGACGCAACGACTTTCCCTGCTGGTCTCCGGATGGGCGGCACATCGTGTTTCAGTCGCACCGCTCCGGAACGGACCAGATATGGAGCATGCTGGCTGACGGATCGAATGTGAAGCAGTTGACGTTTAAGGGTGGCAACAGCCAGCCCAACTGGAGCTGGAAATAGCATCACGACGGTTTTGCGGCCGGCCCACAGTGCGCCCTGCCGTGAATCTCGGAATCGCACGCCGCAATGCGGGCGCACAGAAAAGGGGAGGAATCAGGTGAAGCACGCGACAGCAGGAATGAAGAGATGGAGCAGTTTGACGGTGGCACTGGGCGCGATTCTGTTTTTTGGAGCATGCGCGAAGAAAGTGGCTCCCCCAGCACCGACGCCGCCACCCTCACCAACCGCGCCCACGGCGTCACTGTCGGCAAATCCTAATACCGTTGATGCAGGCCAACCGACGACATTGACCTGGCAGACGACCAACGCCACCGACGTCAGCATCGATGGCATTGGGCCAGTCGATGCAAGCGGAACCCGTCAGGTGACTCCAACGGATTCCACCACCTATCATCTGATCGCGAAAGGTGCGGGAGGAACGCAGGATGCCACGGCGCGGGTGACCGTCAACGCCGCAGCGACGCCTCCGCCAGTCACGACCTCAAATGCCACGGAAGAAGAACTCTTCTCACAAAATGTGAAGGACATCTTCTTCGACTACGACAAGTACGATGTGCGGGCGGCCGATCAGGGCTCCTTGCGCGCAGATGCCGCTTTCCTCCAGCAACATGCGAACATCCACATCACGATTGAAGGACATTGCGACGAACGCGGGTCGACTGAATACAACCTTGCGCTCGGCACCAGTCGCGCTGACGCGGTCAAGAATGCGCTGATTCAGGCCGGAATCTCCGGGGATCGCATTAAGACCGTGACGATGGGCAAGGAAAAACCATTCTGCACAGAGTCGAACGAGAGTTGCTGGCAGCAGAATCGCCGCGGCCATTTTGTGTACGAGAGGTAAGAAGGGTCATCGGGGGGTACACAGAGCGGGTCTTTGTGTACCCCGTGATTTTCACACTGCTGTGGCGGTTAATCGGAGTTTTTCTAAATGTTAATAAGGTTGATTATGAAAGCTAATCGCGATTGGTTCGTCCCTGCTTTGTTATTGGCACTCTGGTTCAGCACGCCCGTCGTTCCCGCCTATGGAGCCAGCAAAGAGATCATCGAACTGCAAACCCAGGTCGGTCAACTGCAGACGCAGATGACCCAAATGAAACAGTCTTTTGACGAGCGCATGGGAGTGATGAAGAACCTGCTCGAACAAAATACTGACGCGGCAAACAAAGTAACCACGGCCATCAACGGCCTGCAGGCTTCCGTCAGCAAGCAACAGCAGGATCGTGCCGGACAGGTCGATCAGATATCGGGCCAGATCCAGGCGTTGAATGACACAATGGACGAACTGAAAGTGCGCCTGGCGAAGCTGAGCAAACAATTCGAAGATATGCAGGCGGCGCAGCAATCTCTGGCCGCGCAACAGGCACAGTCGCAGCAGGCGGCGCAGGCGATGGCTCAGGCTCCGCCGCCGGACGTGCTCTACAACAATGCTCTGCGTGACTACAACGGCGGCAACAATGATCTGGCTACGCAGGAATTTAGCGACTACATCAAGTTCTATCCGAACACCGATCTCGCGGGGAATTCATATTTCTATCTGGCGGAGATTCAGTTCAAGGCGGGCAGCTACGAAAAAGCGGTCACCAATTACGATCTCGTGCTGCAGAATTTTCCGAGCGGAAACAAAGCAGCGACGGCGCAGCTGAAGAAGGGCTATGCCCTGCTCGAACTGGGAAAAGCAGAGGAAGGTACGCAGGAATTGAAGCACGTCATCCAACGGTATCCGCGGGCTCCCGAAGCGGCGCAAGCTCGGGAGAGACTGCGGAAGCTGGCACCGGCCCCTAAAACGCGCTAGCGGGTATTTGGCACTACCACGCCACCTTCAATCCTTGGAATTCCGAAATGGCCGCCGAGGTGCGAGAGATCCATCGGACTGATCGATCCCGAAACGACGACAAAAGTGATTTCGTTGGCGCGGGCCTGAAGAACGGCTATGTTGCTGATCGCGTTGTTCTCGAGTCGCACCCAGAGATCGGTCACTGCCACGCCTCCATCCTTGTCATGCCGGTTCATCACTTGTTTCCAGCCCGCCGACTGATACTCCTCTTTGACCGCATTCAATGCTTCGGGATCATAGGCTCCGTTTCGAGCAAACCGCAGGTTGTGAAGCGAGACGGCACTCACGCCGGCAATCACACGCTGCAAATCGGAATTGTCGGGATCGATCTTCGAGGCAAACACCAACATCGAGTGATCAAGCGTGAACTCTGTTTTCGACGATGCGGCTTGGCGGAGAGCCTCAATCCCCTGGGGGACGAATTCATGTTGCGGCTGCGCCTGAATCAATTGAACGGTCGATATAAGAATCAGAATCGCTATCGGAAGCGATAGAGAAATGCGGCTCGCCTTCATAAAATTACCTCGATGTTTTGCTTGGGATGCCGGGCCAGACCTTAAGGCCGAACTGCCCCAGCCAATAAGAACCCATACCGAAGAAATTAGTTGCACATGGCTAATTTGCGTATGGAGTCAGGGAGTGGCTCAGCTGGCGCGAATCGCGTCCAATATCTGTTGTGCCGAATTGACTGCCGTGGGTTGGCCCAGGGCCTCTATGATCTCCGCCGGAAGTCCGGTCGCAAACGTCTCACCTGACACAAGCGGACCGCCCCCCGGCCAATACAACATCACGGGACCGATTCTGAGAAGTGTCAGGATCGAATCCCAAAAACGCACATCACCGCAGGGCCGGTTGACAGCAATCGACGTGACGAGTGCATCGTCAGATTTCGAGGGGGTCACATTGATGCTGCAGGAATTCGAGCGATCGTAGAAAACGTTCCAGTAATCCGGCTCTGACCTTTCGTCAACGACAGGAAAAAGCGAGCGCAGCTGGGCGCGCGCTATTCCCAGCGGTTCGCCCGCGAAACACTGAAGGTAAATATCGAAGCTCATTCACGGACAAGCAAGAAAGCAAGACAAGCTGATCACCGCACTTCGGCAGCTTCGGCTTTTGCAAGCTGCACGCCGCTCGGACGCAGCGTGACCCAGTCGGTCTGAACGCGGTCCCAGCCTTGAATGAGGAAGCCGTAGGACTCGAACAGCGCGCGAATTTGAGGCCGTTTCCATCCGGCGATGTCCTCGAGGATGGGCACGAGCGTCGCCAGAGCGTTGTCGCCGAGCACAGTGCGCTTTGCGATCTGCGCGACCAGTTTCGATTCCGAGACCGCAATCGTGAAGCCGTCACGTCGGTTCACTTGCAGCATAACGTGAATATCAGAGCTGCCGTCGCCGACGTAAACAACGTGGTCCGCCGGGATGCCGAGCTGTTCCTCGAGTTGGTCGAGGCGCGTGACTTTTCCGTAGCCGGCGGTCGCGCGCACCAGACTTTCAATCTCTCCATTAGCCTTGTACTTAAACTCGGTACCAAAAATGTGGTCTTCGGGTACGATGCCTTCAAGAGCAGACTGGATTACCTCCACCGGCGACGCCGAGATCACATAAAAGTCGAAGTGGAATCCATCGATTCGCTGGTCGAGAATCTCGTAGATTTGCTTGATGTTATCTTTGAGGCGGATACGCTTGCCAGCCTCGATCAGGTCGTTGCGCCGCACGCGAGTGCGATATTCGGGATCGTGCAAAAGAAGATAAGAGAGCTCCGCGCCCTGCTGAACCAGGTTCAGCTTTGCCATTCCTTTGGCTTTGCGCTCGAATTCCTCAACAGAAATGCCCAGCACCTCACTCAAGACATAACCCGTATCGTTAAAAGTTAGCGTCTGATCGAAATCGCTGGCAAAGAGATAGTGTTTTCGGTATTTACTCACCATGCTCTATTGTAGATTCAAGACCACGTTAAACGACCATTAAATTTAACTATGGTAACCATTACAACCACTTGCGGATTCCAATCTGCGTTTCCGAGCATAAGAAAAACGGCATCGGAAAAACAGCATTGCCCGCGCGCCTTTTTAGAGGTAGGCTGACTCCAGTTCGATCGGTGCCAGTGCGCGCGCGGTTGATGCATCTGGACCGATCTCCATCTCTCCCATCTCATCTATGAGGGGCGTGTGATGACGAAAAGTACGAGCGATCATCTTCTGAATGACGCCGACCGCGGCAAAGGCTCCGAAGAACCCGACGAGCGCAATCAGAGCGGCAACAACTCCATGAGCGGGCAGCTCGGTCACCGCGATCAGCATCCGCTGGTGGAAGGTGCCGACAGCGACTTCCCCGAACCCGGCCAGAGCCCCGCACACTCCTTTCAACGGCGCCAGCCTCTTAAAGACACCGCGTAGCGAAAGAGACTGCGCAGCGAAACAACGTAGGTAAACTAACTATTGGACGCGGAGGGTCCGACCGGGCCCGCTCGCGCTCCGGCGACACTGCAATTCTGCGTCACTTTTCCCGGTTGCCTCATCTCATACTCTGAACGTATTGCGCTGCAAATTCCCGATTTATATTGCAGGAGAAGCCATGGCCAAAATGAGAGCCGTTCAAGTCAGCAAAGCCGGTGGGAACTTTGAAATCGTCGAGCGTCCCATCCCCGAACCCGGTCGCAACCAGGTGCGGATTAAAGTCGAAGCCTGCGGTATCTGCCACAGCGATTCAGTTGTAAAGGAAGGCTTGTTTCCCGGTCTTCGATATCCTCGCATTCCTGGACACGAAGTTGCGGGCCGCATCGACGCGGTCGGCGCTGACGTCACCAATTGGAAACCCGGCCAGCGTGTAGGAGTAGGATGGCATGGTGGCCACGACTTCACCTGCGATGATTGCCGCCGTGGCGACTTCATCAATTGCCAAAATAAGAAAATCACCAGCGTCACGCACGACGGGGGATACGTGGACTACATGGTCGCCCCCGCCGAATCGGTAGCAGCGATTCCGGAGGACCTTCCCGCGGCGGATGCCGGACCGCTGATGTGCGCCGGCATCACCGTTTTCAACGCGCTGCGCAATACGGGAGCGACCGCCGGACAGACGGTCGCCATTCAGGGCATCGGCGGACTGGGCCATCTGGGAGTGCAGTATGCAAAGCAAATGGGTTTCCGCACCGTCGCCATCGGTAAGGGAAAAGACAAAGAACCGCTGGCCCAGAAGTTGGGTGCACATCACTACATCGACACCGCGACCGAAGATCCCGTCGCGGAACTCAAAAAGGTCGGCGGGGCAAGTGTAATTCTCGCTACGGCACCCGACTCTAAAGCTATCTCTAAATTGGTGGACGGCTTGGCCAGCAACGGCAAGCTCGTCGTAGTAGGTGTAGGCCCCGATCCGCTGGCGGTCGCTCCGATTCAATTGATCTTTGGCAACAAATCGATCAAAGGCTGGGCTTCAGGAACTGCGAAAGATTCGGAGGACACTCTCAATTTCAGCGCGCTCACGGGAGTACGCCCGATGATCGAAAAGTATCCGCTTGAAAAAGTGGCCGAGGCGTATGACCAGATGATCAGCGGACGTGTCCGGTTTCGCGTGGTGCTGACGATGGTTTAGTCGCCAGTGGTTGGTGGCTAGTGGTTAGTGGTTAGTGGTTAGTGGTTAGTTGAACCAGACCTGTCACACATCCGACTAGCCACCAGCCACTAGTCACCAACCACTGCTTTATCGCAGTTCGTCCATGCACTTGGCCAGCACTTCCCTGCTCGGGCGCGTCACCGACTGCGGCAAACTCGCCAAAGGTTGGTCCGTGACGTTGAGCATGTCGATAAAGTTCGGCGCCTTTTCATCGATATAAAACACGCCAGTCAGCACGTCGCCTTTGGCGTGCGACTGCATCAATCGCTGCACCGCCTGAACTTTATCCGTGGGATCGTAATTCTCCTCCAGCTTGCGGAGCCGGAGACTTGATCCATCGTGCATTTTGACTTCGAGCGTCGTCCCGGGATCGTAATCCACGTTAATTTCCTCAAACGACGGCACGAAGCTGACTTCATTCACCGGTTCGTCATGTGCCTGCATGTATTTATAGGACTTCGTTGATCCCTCGTGATCGTTGAAGGTAACGCAAGGCGAGATCACATCGAGCATCACGGTGCCGCGATGCGCGATCGCGGCCTTGAGCATGGTGTGCAACTGGCGTTTGTCGCCGGAGAACGAGCGCCCCACGAACGTCGCTCCGAGTTGAATCGCCATGGCACAGGTATCGACCGGAGGCAGATCGTTGACCACGCCATTCTTCAATCTCGATCCCACGTCGGCCGTCGCCGAAAATTGTCCTTTTGTCAGCCCGTAGCAGCCGTTATCTTCGATGATGTAAATGATCGGCAGATTGCGGCGCATCAGGTGAATGAATTGTCCGGCACCGATGGAGACAGTGTCGCCATCACCGCTGATGCCGAGCGCGAGCAGGCTCTTATTCGCCAGCATCGCTCCCGTAGCCACCGAAGGCATACGGCCGTGGACGGAATTGAAGCTGTGAGCGCGGCTCATGAAGTAGGCCGGAGTCTTCGATGAACAGCCGATTCCGCTCATCTTTGCTAAGCGCTCTGGCTGCACTCCCATTTCGTACATCGCATCCAGGATGCGTTCTGAAATTGCGTTGTGCCCGCAACCGGCGCAGAGTGTGGTCTTGCCGCCGCGATAATCGAGCACCTGCAATCCAATACGATTGACTTTCGGAGCCGGAGTGGGTGTAGGAGCCGTGGGTGTGGTCGCCATTTTACTTGCCCTCCATCATCATGAGTTCATCGGTGACGGAGCGCGCGTCAATCGGCAATCCGTGAATGTGACAGATCGAACGCAAGCGCGGGGTTAATTCCGGCCTGATGTCGAGCTTGAGCAGGCTAGCCAGTTGTCCGTCGCGGTTTTGTTCGACAACATAGACTCGGTCGTGCTTTTCGATAAATTCGTGGACTTCGCGCGAAAATGGATACGCCCGCACGCGAAGATAGTCTGTCTCCAGTTTGTGCTCCGCCAGCAACTGATCGCGCGACTCAGTGATCGCCCAGTGCGTGGTGCCGTAGCCGAGAATGCCGATTTTCGATTTTCCGTTGGCCACGACTTCCGGCCGTGGCACGGCTGAGCGAGCGGTCTCAAACTTTTTGTTGAGACGCTCCATGCCGCGTTCGAAATCGTCTGGACGCTCGCTGTATTGCGCTTTTTCGTTGTGCCCGCTGCCGCGAGTGAAATAGGCGGCCATCGGATGGTCCGTCCCGGGCAGCGTGCGATAGCCGATGCCGTCGCCGTCGACGTCTTTGTAGCGACTAAATCCGCCACCTAGCTTTTCGAGATCCTGCTTGCTAAGGACTTTGCCACGATCGAAGGGCTTGTCCGGATATTCGAAGGGATCCGACATCCAGTTATTCATGCCGAGATCAAGGTCGGACATGACAAAGACCGGAGTCTGAAAACGCTCGGCCAAATCGAAGGCGTCCGCCGCCATCGTGAAGCACTCCGTGACCGAGGACGGGAACAGCATGATGTGTTTGGTATCGCCATGCCCGAGAAAGGCTGCAAAAAGCAGATCGCCCTGCGAAGTGCGCGTGGGCAGACCGGTGGATGGCCCCACGCGCTGGATGTCCCAAATTACCGCGGGAATTTCGGCGTAGTAGGCATAGCCGGCGAATTCGGCCATCAACGAGATCCCCGGGCCCGCCGTGGCCGTCATGGCGCGCGCGCCAGCCCATGAAGCTCCAAGAACCATGCCGATGGCTGCCAGTTCGTCTTCGGCCTGCACGATGGCAAACGTCGCCTTGCCCTCGGCGTCGAGACGGTATTCCTTCATGTAATCGATCAGAGTCTCGACCAGCGACGACGAAGGCGTGATCGGATACCACGTCACGACAGTGCACCCGGCAAACATACAGCCCAACGCGGCGGCGGAGTTGCCGTCGACAATGATCTTGCCCGCGGTCTTATTCATGCGCTGGATGTAGTAGGGATCGCGCTTCTGCAAATTAGTGGCGGCGTAGTCATAGCCAGCCTTGGCCGCGCCCAGATTCAAGGTCGCCGCTTTCACTTTGGAAGCAAACTGCCTGCGAATCGCCTTCTCGACCTCGGCAAAATCGATCTGCAGCAACTGCGCGGCGACGCCGACGTAAATCATGTTCTTGATCAGCTTGCGCAGTTTGGCTTCCGAGCAAACTTCGGCGACGAGCTTGTCGTAGGGGACCGCGTAATAAGTCAGATCATCGCGAACCTTGTCGAGCGCCAAAGGTGCGTCGTAGAGGACGGCCGCTCCGGGAGCCAGCGTCTTAACATCGTCCTGCGCGGTCTCCGCGTTCATCGCGATGAGCAGGTCGATTTCTTTCTTGCGGGCGATGTAGCCATCTTTATTCGCACGGATCGTGTACCAGGTCGGCAACCCGGCGATATTCGACGGGAACAAGTTCTTGCCCGAAATCGGCACGCCCATCTGGAAAATGCTGCGCAGCAAAACCGTATTGGAACTCTGCGATCCCGAGCCATTGACCGTCGCGACCTGAATGCTCATGTCGTTGACGACGCGACGCTGCCCCAATTCGCCCGAAGACTCCCGGGGCACTATATCTGTAGTGGCCATCCCTTACCTTTCCCGCAACCACGCAAAGCTTAACCCGGGCAAACGCACCCGCCAGCCCACGAAGTGAAGAGTGAAAACCCTTCATTATACGCGACCACAGGCGTGAGGGATAAATTGACCAAGTCTTGACCGCAGCGTGACAAGCCACTTCTCGGAACCACTTATTTTCGTTTTGCGGTGGGCACATTTCCAGCTCGCGGGACCACCGACAATCAATCCTTAAAAACGGAGTTTAGAACATGACACGAGAAAATCTCCCAGCTGCGTCGACTGAAACGTCAGACTCTCCATCCGCCTCAACGTCGAAAAGCGGCGTCCAACGACGATCTTTTCTCAAGGGTATAGGTGTCGCCGGGGCTGCCCTCTCCGCCGGATCGTTGCTGGCAACTGTGGGCGAAGCAGAGGCTCACGCCCAATCGCCAAAAAGTCTTACTTCCGGAGATGCTGCCATCCTTCGATTTTTGGCGGCCGCGGAACTTCTGGAAACCGACCTGTGGCAGCAATACGCCGAGTTGGGAGGAGTCACTGCCGGAAAGCAGAATCCTTACCAGAAGGCTCTCCAGAAGCTCGATGGCGACGGGTCGCAGTACATAACCAGCAACACTCTTGACGAACTCAGCCACGCCCAATTCTTAAACGCGTATCTTCTCTCGAAGGGGGCGGAGCCTGTCGACCTGGATGCCTTCCGAACTCTACCAAGCAGCGAGGCCGCGGGCGCGCAGAACATCGGCCGTCTGACGAATCTGATGAATCTGACCGTGGACACGAGTTGGTATACGCGCTATCGCAGCACTGACAATCCAGATCTCGGCGGCACCTTTCCCCAAGCCATCGACTTGGTGAACGTGCCGGGGATTCCGCGAACGAACGACGATTTCGCTCCTGCCGACCACGTTCAGGCGATCGCCAACACAGCAGCCTTCCACTTCGCGATGATCGAGCAAGGAGGCAGCACGCTCTATTCAGCGATGGCGCAGAAGGCGAGCAACCTGGAAGTTCTGCGAGTCGTCGTTAGCATCGGCGGCGACGAAGTGGCCCACTTCCTGGAATGGGTAGATTTCGCGGGCAACGGCGTGCAGGCGCCAATCGCTCCCTTCACGGATCCCACCAACGGGCTCACCTTTCCGGATTTCAATGCGACCGGGAATCCCTTGCTGCAAACCAACCTCATCTTCCCTGTACCGTGCGAATTCATCAGCGCGAATCTGCCACGGTGCGCCGTGATTCGGCCGACGAATCCAAAAGGGATCGCCATGGGTGTAGTTAACTTCCTCACCGGAACTGGGCTCTTTACTGGTCAAACCCCGGAGTTCTTTAAGGCTCTGACCGCGCTGGCCAAACAAGCCGACGCGGCGCAACGCGGCTTCTGATCGGCTGAAACTCTCTTCCTTGGGCGCTGTGCCAGCAGCCGCGAGGCACAGCGCTTTTTCGATTTTGCATTGAATTTCGTATAGCGCTATTCACCAATCTATCTCTAGTCAGGAGCAGGTATGTTCGAGGGACTGTTTCAGCCGATGCATCTGTTGGTAATTTTCGGAATTGCGTTGTTCGTCTTCGGTCCTAAAAAGCTGCCGGAACTGGGCAAAGGAATCGGCGACGGCATCCGTGGCTTTAAGACTGCGATGAAAGGTTCGGAGGCTGCGTCAGCCGATGGCGTGAAAACGAACGCAAAGGAGCCCCCAGCCGAACTTTTGTAACTTCGTTTCCCTCGCGCCCGTCTTTGCTTCGGTCATAATAGACAGATGACTGGCAGTTCCACGTCCACAGGTGAGGGAGAGCAAAACTGCAAGGTGGCGTTGCTCGGCTTCGGTACCGTCGGTAGTTCGGTGGCCAAGATTCTTTGTGAGCGGTCGAATACTCACCTGCGCCTAACCCACGTCCTTAATCGCAATGTGGCGCGGAAAAAAGTCGATTGGCTTCCTACCTACGTCAAATGGACTGAAAATATCGACGATATTCTCAGTTCTGACGTCGACATCGTGGTCGAAGTGATGGGAGGCCTGCAGCCCTCCGAAGACTGGATGCGGCGCACGCTGGCGGCTGGCAAATCGGTGGTGACGGCCAACAAACAAGTGATCGCGCGATCAGGACCAGAGTTAATCGCCCTGGCGCGCAAGATGAAGCAGCAGATCGAGTTTGGCGCTTCGGTGGCCGGCGGCGTCCCCGTGATTTCCGGAGTTCATGAAGGGCTGGCCGGGGACGAGCTTTTTAAAATCTGTGGCATCTTGAATGGCACCTGCAATTATATTCTTAGCCAAATCGAGAGCAACGGCGTTTCTTTTGCGGCGGCACTGAAGGAAGCACAAAAACTTGGCTTCGCTGAGGCCGATCCGACTGAGGATGTTGAAGGCCTCGACGCGCGCGCCAAACTCGCCATTCTGGCGCGCGTCGGACTGCACTGCAACGTCAAGCCCCAAAGCATCGAAACCCGCTCCATTTCGGCGATTGACGCCATCGACTTCGAATACGCAAAGCAGCTCGGCTGCACGATTCGCCAGATTTCGCTGGCTGAGTTAAGGGGCGGTCCGAGCGGCGAAAATACGAGCGGTGAAGAACTGTTCGCCAGTGTGCGTCCGGCGCTGGTCGAGATCTCATCGCCGCTGGCACGAGTGGAAGGCAGCCGGAATCTGGTAATGTCTACCGGAAAGTATGGCGGCGAAACGTTGTTTGGCGGCCACGGAGCCGGAGGAAATCCGACAGCCGTTGCCATCGTGTCGGATATTCTCGCCATCGCACGCGCCAAGCATGGCGAACTCAACCACGCAGGGCAGCCGGCTGCAAAATCCCCCATCGTGTCGTCGGACTTTACGGCCAAGCATTATCTGCGTTTTTTCGTGCGCGATCAGCCCGGGATCATCGCAAGTCTGGCGACAATTCTTTCCGAGAGCGGAATCAACATCGACTCAGTGCTACAGAAGCCCGGCTGCGAAAAATCTCACCTGCCGTTTCTGATTACGCTCGATGAATGCAAGGCGTCACTGGTGGAGCGGGCGCTCGGCAAGATCGACGAACTGGATTTCATGGCGCAGCCATGCTTGCATCTGCCGATTCTGTGAAGCGCTAGACATCCTCACGGAGACCAGGGATTGACGAGGGGAATCGCTGTATCTTCGAAGTGAAGGGTGTTGCGGGTGGCAAGCGTAGCGTGCTGGGCGAGCGCAATCCCAGCGATCATCGTGTCCCGCATGTCTACAGGACGCCCTTTCGTTTTTCGAATGGCCATCAGTTCCCCGGCATGAAGCGCGGCGCTGGCATCAAACGAGACTATCCGTTGGCCTATTCGATCAAATACTAGCTCGAACGCATCGAGCAAAGCAGAGCGCCGTCTTCCATCGGCGAGTATCTGCAACCCGTAGCGAACTTCGAATAAGGTCACTGAAGTTGTCCAAACCGATGTTCGCGGCTGCCGATCCAGCCACGCTATAACAGTTTTGTCAGGTGATTGATGCATCAGTGCCGAAAGCACGTTCGTGTCGAGAATGATCATTTCTCGAACGTCAAGGGCTCGATCTCGTGTCCACGCAGTTCAGCAATATCGGATTCAAGCCCCACTTTCGAAAACAGGCTGGCGATTTCCGTGCCCAAGCCGCCTGCAGAGGAAGACTCCTCGTTGACCGCGCTACGCAGAATGTCGCGTACCTCCTCTTCCATGCTGTGGCCATTACGGCGAGCACGGCGCTGCAGTCGCACTTTGACAGAATTATCGATATTACGAACTATGAGTTGGGCCATGGCCATCCGCCATACGATGATATCACGATATCATGAATAGCAATCGGGTACAATATACTCCGGGGCCCGGTAAACCTATGAAATAGCGGGGGATACTCCGTAGCGTCTACGCTTCCACCTGGAAGAACTGGGCCATATCGCGGAATTTCTTGTAGCGCGTTTCGAGCAGTTCAGCCACCGGCACGGACCGCAACGCTCCCAGGTGCTGCTGCAACGAGGCGTCGAGCAACTCGGCCGCTTGCGCGTGGTCGGAGTGAGCGCCTCCGGGAGGCTCGGGGATGATGCCATCGATGCAGCCGAGTTCGTTCAAATCTTTTGCGGTGATCTTCATGGCTTCGGCGGCCAGATCTTTTTTGCTGGCGTCGCGCCACATGATCGAAGCGCAACCCTCGGGAGAGATAACCGAGTAGACCGAATTCTCCATCATCAAGACGCGGTCGGCCACGGCAATCGCAAGCGCGCCGCCGCTACCGCCGACGCCGATGACGGTTGCTACAATCGGCACTTCCAGGCGCGCCATCTCGAGCAGGTTGCGCGCAATCGCTTCTCCCTGGCCCCGTTCTTCGGCGTGCAATCCAGGATATGCGCCGTCGGTATCGACAAAGGTGAAAATCGGACGCTTGAATTTTTCAGCAATCTTCATCACGCGCAATGCTTTGCGATATCCCTCGGGATGGGGCATGCCAAAGTTGCGATAGACGCGTTGCTTGGCGTCGCGTGCCTTCTGTTGCCCTACAATGACGACTTCTTCGCCGTGAAAACGCGCCATCCCGCACACAATCGCCGGATCGTCGCGGAAACCGCGATCTCCGTGAATTTCGCTCCAGTCGGTAAAAATGCGCTCGATGTAGTCGAGCGTGTACGGACGCTGCGGATGCCGGGCCAGTTCTGTTCGCTCCCAGGCATTGAGGTGCGAAGAAATCTCACGGCGAAGATCGTTGACGCGCGCGTTCAGCGCCTCGATCTGGCGCAGCGCCTCCGCATTCTGACCTTCCACGGCCTGGAGACGAGTGATCTGCTCTTCGATTTTTCCCAGCTCTTGTTGCGCCTTCAGTGCAGAATCCATCTTGATGACGTTCCCATTTTTCCTGGTACGGTGCGTTTCCACCATCGACAGCATGAAGTCGGTGCCCGTAACAGAGTCGCTCTCAGCGCCGTTTGCGTTGTTCGCAACCGGCTTATCGGTTTTGTCTTTACGCGGTTTTATTTTCACGCGCCTCATGGGCTGCCGACTTGGTTAATTATTTTCTTCTTTTGCAGATCAGCCAATTACCCGTACGCTGCCGCGTCCGCAGAGTTCTTCGACGCGGCCCAGAAAACTGCGGTCCGGCATCACATTATAGCCTTCGGCTTCCATCACCACCATGAAATCACCTTCGCGCTCAACGTCAAAGAGAACTTTGGCCTCGCCCTTGCGCTCGTTGCAGAGCGCATACAGCGCATCAACGGTGCCATCGTTTGCGCTACCGAGAGGGATTCGAATGCGCAGCGCCTTCGGCAACGGCACTCGCGCTTCGTCGAGCGGAATGATTTCGTTGGCAGTGACCTTGGGATTCGCCCCCTCTTCGATGCGCACTCCACCGCGAATGAGAACAGGAACCTCAAGCTTTACCTTCTCGGCTAACTTACGGTAGGCCTCGGGGAACACCAGCAACTCGACCTTGCCCGACATGTCTTCGAGCGCGGCCTGCGCCCAGAGTTCGCCGCGCCTCGACTTCGCAACCCGTAAACCCGAAATCAAGCCGGCGGTTGTAATGTTCTCGTCTTTGTTCGTTGACTTTTTCATCGAGGCAATCTCTTGCGTCGACAGCGCGTTCAAGTCGGCGAGTTTGTCTTTGTACTTCTCCATCGGATGTCCGGTAATAAAGAATCCGAGGATCTCTTTTTCCGCCGCGAGGCGCGTGTGTTCATCCCAGTCCGGGGTATTCGGGAGCGCGTCGTTGGCCTCCTGGGCGGTCTCATCGGCAAAGACGCCGAAGAGTCCATGCTGACCGGATTCGGCATCGCGCTGCGCTTTCTGCGCGTGCTCGATCGCCGAATCGAGCGCCTGCATGAGCTGTGCGCGGCGCCCGAAGCTATCCATGGCACCGCTCTTGATCAGCGATTCCAGCACTCGTTTATTCAACAAACGCAGATCGACTTCTTCGCAGAATTCGTAAAACGACTTGAAATTTCGTCCCAGCTTTTTCCGCGCCACGACAATCGACTCGATTGCATTTCCGCCGACGTTCTTCACCGCTGCCAGACCAAAACGAATCGCCTGCCCATGCGGAGTGAAATTCGCGTCACTGACGTTGATGTCGGGAGGCTCGACCGCAATTCCCATCTCGCGGCACTCATTGATGTACTTCACGACGCTGTCCGTGTCGCCCGTAATCGAGGTCAGCAGCGCCGCCATAAAGTCCACCGGATGGTGCGTCTTCAAATATGCGGTGTGATAAGCCAGTAGCGCGTACGCCGCTGAGTGCGACTTGTTGAATCCGTATCCCGCGAACTGCGCCATGAGATCGAAGATCTTCTCGATTTTCTTTGCGGGAAATCCTCGCTGCGTAGCTCCCTGTACAAAGCGTTCGCGCTGCGCCGCCATTTCTTCTGGCTTTTTCTTGCCCATCGCGCGCCGCAACAGGTCGGCTTCTCCGAGAGAGTAGCCGGCGATCTTGTTCGCCGCTTGCATCACCTGTTCCTGATAAACAAACACGCCGAGCGTCTCTTCCAAAATTTCTTTAAGCTCGGGCAGATCGTACTCGATCTTGCGGCGCCCATGCTTGCGCTCGATGAAGTCGTCGATCATCGCCATTGGCCCGGGTCGATAAAGCGCATTCAAGGCGGTAAGATGTTCGATCGAGTTGGGCTGATAGCGGCGCAAAACATCGCGCATGCCCGACGATTCGAACTGAAATACGCCCGACGTTAATCCTTTGTGGAAGACTTTCTCGTACGTTGTTTGATCTTCGAGCGGAATATCCTCAAGGGTTAAATTCGTCCCCTTCTGCGCAATCAACTTCACGGTGTCATCAAGAATAGTGAGTGTGGTCAGCCCTAGAAAATCCATCTTCAACAGGCCCATCTTTTCGATGGCGTTCATGTCGAAGGCGGTGACAATTTCGTCGTTCTTCGTTTTATGCAGCGGCACCAGCTCAATGAGAGGACGAGGTGAAATCACCACGCCCGCCGCATGCACGCCAGAATTCCGAACCAACCCCTCCAGCTTCAAAGCTGTGTCCATCAACTGCCGAACCTGCGGATCTTTCTGATAGGACTCCTGCAGCGCAGCGGACTCCGTGAGCGCATCCTTCAACTTGATATTCAGCGTAGTGGGGACCATTTTCGCGATGCGATCCACGTCGCTGTAAGGCATGTCCATGGCGCGTCCGACGTCTTTGATCGCAGCCTTGGCCGCCATGGTGCCGAACGTAATAATCTGCGCGACATTTTCACGCCCGTATTTACGGGTGACATATTCGATGACTTCGCCGCGGCGGTTCATGCAGAAGTCGATATCGATATCGGGCATGGAAATACGTTCGGGATTCAGAAAGCGCTCGAACAGAAGCTCATGCTGCAAGGGATCGATATCGGTGATGCCCAATGAATATGCGACCATGGAGCCAGCTGCCGATCCACGCCCCGGTCCCACCGGGATACTACATTCGCGCGCATAGCGGATGAAATCCCAGACAATAAGGAAGTAGCCCGAGAACTTCATCTGCTGAATGATTGCCAGTTCGCGCGTCAATCTCTGCTCATATTCCGACAATGAGTGCTTGAGCCGTCCGCCTGCGGCCAATGTCCGCAGCGTTTCCATGCGACGCGCGAATCCCTGCCGGGAGACGTGCTCGAAATAGCTGTCGAGGGTAAATCCGTCGGGCACATCAAAATGTGGAAATGGACTGGGAACTTTTTCCAACCGAAGACTGCAGCGCTCAGCAATGGCCATGGTGCGCGCGAGCACTTGCGGAGCGTCTTTGAAGACCCGCAGCATCTCGTCGCCATTTTTGACGAAGAACTGGTTGCCTTCGAACTTCATCCGGTTGGTCTCTTGAATCGACTTGCCGGTCTGAATGCACAGCATCACATCCTGGGCATGGGCATCATCTTCGCAGAGGTAATGGCTGTCGTTGGTGGCGATCATCGGCAGACCAATTTCTTTTTCCAACTGGAACAGACCCGCATGGATGCGGTGTTCCATTTCCAGTCCCTGGTCCTGAATTTCAAGAAAGAAATTGTCTTTGCCGAAAAGTTCGCGATAGAAACCAGCCGCCGAGCGCGCTGCCTCGTAATTCCCTTCCGTGAGGCGCTCGGCCACCTCGCCTTTCAAACAACCAGAAAGGCCGATCAGCCCTCTTGAATGCTCAGCGAGAAACTTCTTGCTCACGCGCGGCTTGTAATAGAAACCATGCAACGAGGCTTCCGACGTGATCTTCACCAGGTTGCGATAGCCTTCCTCGTTTTCGGCTAGAACGAGAAGGTGGTTATACGTATCGCCGTCGGGAGGAGTACGCGTGATGACGTGGTCGTCTTTCTTGCAGATGTAGAGTTCGCAGCCGACGATCGGTTGGACTCCGGCCTTGTGCGCGGCATTCACAAAATGGACCGCGCCAAAAATATTGCCGTGATCGGTCATGGCGACCGCCGGCATGCCGAGTTCGTGAACCCGCTCGACGAGTTTTTCGACGTCGCAAGCGCCGTCGAGCATGGAGTAGTCGCTATGGAGATGCAGGTGGACGAATTCGGTCATCTTTGTTGTCAAGGGATCAAAAATAATCTATGTTGCGGCCATTCTAATGGCCAATGAAGCCGTGGCGGCGGCTAATTTATCCACAGGAGTGAAGGCCAGACTGGCGTAAGAATTGAAGCATTGCTTACTGCCCTTCGTCCCTATTGGCCTTCGGCGGCTCGCGGCAAGCGGAAGTCGACTCCGCGGTCGTCGTTGGCCTTGGTGGTGGCTGGAATATCGAGTTGCGCGAGCGAAATCTTCTCCGACCGCTGCGGAGAAAACACCCACAGCGTCTTGCCGACAATCGCGTAGTTTTGAATTTCGCGCTGATGCTGGTCACGGAACACGAGCACCGTCGGCGGATCGGCCGGAGCTTGCTCCCGGCTCGTCTGCATCGCCGCCCTCGACGGCGGCCCATATGTGGGCTG
Organism: Terriglobales bacterium; assembly: GCA_035308395.1. GTDB lineage: Bacteria > Acidobacteriota > Terriglobia > Terriglobales > Acidobacteriaceae > Acidiflorens. The sequence goes on along the minus strand of DATGGT010000134.1, from coordinate 125,076 downwards.
CGCATAGGCGTCCTGCTCCTGCTGGCGCACGCGCTGCTCGTCGAGATTCTCGGCGTTCATCTCACTGGCTAAACTTCGTTCGCGCTCCGCGTCTCCGTCATAGGAAGACGAATCCCACCACCAATAGGGATCGTAGTAGCCGTAGAGAGGATAGCCGTAAAAAGGATAGCCATAGCCTCGGCAACCGTAGCAGCGATTGCCGTACCGATACGAGTAGATTCGCGGGCCGTGAACGTTGCGATTCCAGGAAGAAGATGAACGCGATCCTGAGGCAACATGAATGCTGCTGCCACGCGCAGCAAACGAACCGCCATGGAAGCCACCTGCCGCTGACATCCCGCCAGCGTGGCCGCTAAAGCCAGAGTGCCCGCTGAATCCACCATGGCTGCCGCCAGACGTGTGTCCGCCGCGCTGAGCGCGCAAAGGCAGCAACGAGATGACAACGAGGAACGCCGCGAGAGTAAGAAGGCGACGCATGGCTCTATTATAAGCCTTTGGCGGCGCGACAAACTGGTTAATTGCGTTCTATTTCTTCTTGTTTTTCTTCTGTTTAGACGAGTTCGTTTTAGCCGCAGGCTTGGCGGACGGTTTCGCAGCCGCTTTGGCCGGCACAGCTTTCGCAGACTTGCCGATCTTTTCGGCGACTACGGGTTTCGCTGGCGCCGCAGCCTTTGCTGGCGCGGATTTCGGGACCGGAGCTTTCGCCGGCACGGATTTTTCCGCAACGGACACGGCCGCGACTGCCGCAGCTTTTCCCTTCCCCTTGCCAGCCTTCCCAGCGGGCGCGGCTGGTGGCGCAGCCGCAGCTGCGGCGGCAGCGGCCTTCGCTCCTCTGCCTCTTTTCGCGGGAGGCGGTGGTGGCGGCGGTGGTGGTGGCGGGGCCAGCGGCTTCAGAAATTTGAGCGTCTCGGTTCGCGAACGCAGTTTGCCGTCCAACAGAAGCATGAAAACATCGTTCGCTATCTTCGGATAATTCGCCATCTGCGGCGTGATGTGCAACTCGGTCATCTCGAGCAGAGGAACTTTCTGTTGCACCTGGCGCCATTTGGTGAAGAAGTTTTTGATCTTCTGCTGCACCGCCTGCTGCCGCGCCGTGATTGCCAGAAACAGGATCATCTCCGGACGCGCTGACGACAACAATTGCCACGTCCGCGAAGGAGTCGCGGCTTCCTTACCCGACAACCGCTTGGCCAGCGAATGGGCGTTCGCATCGAGATCTTTCCACGCCTCGACCAAGTCCTTGCGCGGAATCGCTCGCCGCAACTCAGAAATGTCCTTATCGCCCAGGCGCTCGGTCAGGAAATGCAGCACTGCAGGCGCGACATCGGGTGTATAGCCCAGCTCGTTCATCTGCTGCCGGGTCTTCATCAGAGCGCCGAGGCCAGCCGTATCTGCTTTGGCTGAACTCCAGTGCGCATTAAGCACTTTCAGCCATCCCTCTTTCTCGTACGCCTTCAAGACGCCGAGCGCATCGTCCTCATAGGCTAGCTGCTCGATCTCGTACCCGATAGTCGAGTTGCGTATGTGTTCGATGTAGTTATTTTCTTTGCCCGACACATACCGCGCCTGCGTGCGCTCCTCAAGCGGCCAGTGGAAGCGCGTGGTGAAACGGGTAGCGCGGATCATGCGCGACGGGTCTTCGAGAAACGCGTAGTTATGCAGCACGCGGATCACCTTGGCCTCGATGTCCGCAACACCGTTGAAGGGATCCATCAACAACCCACGCGATCCCTCATTCAACGACAAGGCCATCGCATTGACGGTGAAGTCGCGGCGGCGCAGGTCTTCGATAATCGTGGCTGGAGCCATCTGCGGAGCCTTGCCGGGCTTGTCGTAGTGCTCCGAGCGCGCCATCGCAATCTCGGCGCGAACTCCTCCAGGCAATGTCAGCAGCAAGGCGCGCGTTTCGCTATCGGCGTCGCCAACGACGGCTCCGGCCTTCTCCAGATCTTTCTGCAGCTTGAGGGCGTTGCCCTGGACGGTAAAATCCAGATCGCGGATCGGAAAGCCGGTGATAATGTCGCGGACTGCGCCGCCGGTGAGGTATAGATTCATCCCCGCCGATTTGGCGGCGTCTGAAACCAGGGTGACGGCCTTCTGTTGGTCCGGGGAGAGCCGGGTTTCTAGCGTATATAAGTAATCGGCCATGCCTTCCTAGTCGCCTGACGGTGGGAGCCTTACGTAGACTCGACCGGGCGTTATCCACAAGATTTCCACAGGGAAACCGCTCGCCACCGGCGAGCCGTCGGCATGCTGGAATCTAACTGACTCTAGATAATAGACTTATACCCTAAACACACAATTCCAGCAAACTGTAGAAAATAACACAAGGTTTACAGTTTGGCTACTGTGAAGGCACTTACTGTCCGGATTCACGAGAAGAGTGCGAGAATCGGTCTGTGCACGGAGCGGACACTCTTGTCCGCAGCATTTGACGTAGACTTTAATGCTGATCTTGAATGCTGATCTTGCAGGTTGATCTTGCAGGACGGACGCTTCAACTCTAACCGATGATTTCTTAGCCCGATGCCCTCGACCCACAAGAAAGTTATCGTGCGGAAAAACGACCGCGACTCCATCAGCGGCTTCGTGTCTCCGGCGAATTATGTTGTCGAAGGCAAACTCGAACTGCTCAATACATCGGGCAACGTGGTCGCCATCGACCTGCGCGACATCAAGGCGGTTTATTTTGTCCGTGAATTTTCCGACACCGACCTCATGCTGCGTAAGACCTTCGCCACCCGTCCAAGAACCGAGGGCCTCTGGGTCCGCTTGAAGTTCAAAGACAGCGACGTGATCGAAGGCATCTTGCCGAACGATCTCACCCAGAACCCGGCCGAAGGATTTCTGCTCAACCCTCCCGATCTCCGGTCAAATACGCAGCGAGTCTTCGTGCCGCGCGACGCGCTAACATCGCTGACGGTTCTGGCGGTAATCGGCTCGGCCAACCGCCGGAGAAAAGGCGGTCAGCCAGATACGCGGCAGGTCACCCTGTTCGAGCAATGACTCGAGCAAGAACCGAGCCACCCCTCATGCTCTCAGTTGCAATTTAGGAAAAACGGCGCAAGCGTCATCAGCAGCATGAGGCGAGTCCACTCCCATGCGGTCATGTCCGACTTGTAGGCGACGTTTTTGCCGACTTTGGTCTTACGCTCCACTACATGAACCGGCACGTCGAATTGCAATTCCTGCTCAGATGAGACTCCCGACTTACTGACGGACTGGAATCTCAACTTTCCTTTGAGTACGTAATTTCCGGCCGCAACGCTCGGATGTGCCCACAACCTGAAATGGAACTCTGCCGTGCCTGGCCCCATCACGAAATCCGGCGCGCGCCCATCAAGTCTTTCCTTCTTGACCGGCCCATAAACAATCCTCTGCGCAACCAGCCCCTCTGGTGATTCGATCTCGAATTTCGTTGCCTCAACCCGTCCGTTGCGAGGCGAGGGCGCTCCCCAATAGAGGGCCTCATTTCCGGAGTCCGCCGAATCAACCTTCGCCCGTATGAAAAACCCTTCCTCCGTTCCGCGACGAAGTTCCGAGTATTGCGAGTCGACTAGCACTCGCTGCGCCCGCTCCGTTTCAATGTGCTCCCGAATTGGGCCCCCTTGGCGAACAGAGGTCCCGTCCTGCGCCTGAGCCATCGTCACGAGCAAAAGCACAACTACGATTGTGCGCTTCATGTGCACCTCCTCATGCGCGCTTTTTCGCACAAGGGCATGGGCAGTGACAATGCACGAGCGCTCAATTCCATCTCAACCGCTAAGCGCTTTCCAATCTGACGCTTGACCAGGCAAATCAAGGCCGTTGCGACGTGCGTCCCGACCTCCGTTACAATCTTCCTTCACCCAAGGTGCGTTCCTATGAAACTTTCCAAGATTTCTGAAGCGCTGGGCACCAAACTGGAAAATGCTTCACCCGAAACCGAAATCACCTCCGTTGCAGGCATAGAAAGTGCCGCCCCTGGCCAGTTGACCTTCGTCTCGAACCCGAAATACAACAATGCCGCGAAGACCACCCAAGCCTCGGCCGTGATCGTTTCTGAAAACTTCCCCGCCTTATCTACGGGAATGTTGCGCACCAAGAATCCTTATCTAGCATGGGCCAAGGCTGTCGAGCTGTTCTACCATCCGCCACACTATGCTCCCGGTGTTCACTCGACCGCAGTCATCCATCACACCGCGAAGGTCGGCAAGCATGCGCATATCGGCGCCTATGTGGTGATCGACGAAGACGCCGTTATCGGAGACAATGCCGTCCTGCTGGCACACGTCGTCATCTATCGTGGAGCCACGATCGGAAACAATTTCTTCGCCCACGCTCATGCTGTGGTCCGCGAATTCTGCCAGCTTGGAGACAACGTGCTCCTGCAAAATGGCGCGATCGTCGGCTCGGACGGTTTTGGCTTCGCCAAAGACGACGAAGCTCACTGGCACAAAATTGTGCAGTCCGGCAATGTGGTCGTAGATAGCGACGTAGAAATCCAGGCCAACGCCTGCATCGACCGCGCCAGCATCGGAGAGACGCACATTGGCCGCGGATCGAAACTCGACAACATGGTCCACGTCGGCCATAGCTGCGTTATCGGCCAAGACTCCCTTCTCTGTGCCCAAGTCGGGCTCGCCGGCACAACCGACGTTGGCAACCACGTCGTCCTGGCTGGCCAGGTAGGCTCCAGCGGCCACCTCAAGATCGGGGACGGCGCCATCGCGATCCCTCAAAGCGGGATAGCGCAAGATGTAGCGCCCGGAGCTATGGTCAGTGGCACCCCCTCCATCGATCACCGCTTGTGGTTGAGGTGCTGCGCGGCTTACAAGAGGCTCCCCGAACTGGTGGAGGTACTGCGCGCACGCAGTGGCGATTGATCGTCGTCAACGCTGGTGACCGTATCTCGTTCGGCGGTGCTGCCTCAGGCATAAAAAAGGCCCTCTCCCCATTGATCGGGAGAGGGCCTTTGCAATCTGGACGTGTTTTAGTCGTCCAGTTCTAATCGTCCAGGTCGACTTTGGCCGGGGCCGCGCGGTTGAAGTCAGTCGCCGGGCGAACCGTCTTCTCGCCGGGGTAGGGGCGAATGAATCCGGTGGCTTCGTACCAGTTCAGGTGGTTGACAGTGTCGGAGTCTTCGGAGTCTGGCGTGTGCTGTTTGCCAGCGAAAACCTCGGTCTTCTTCTGCATCCAGCCAGCCCGCAGAGCTTTTACGGCATTGCTCTCGGCTGGAGCGGACTGAGCCTTCACTAACTGTGCCTTCTTGACAGGGGCAGCAGGACACGCGGGGATAGCGGTTTGGGTAGGAGTTTGGCTCACACCGGTGCTCAGTGCCAGAGCGTTGGGTACGTGCGTCCATGGCAAGAAGTAGTTCGCCGGGGGGTTATTGACGAAGAGCGTAGTCATTGGCGAGGCAGTGAGGTCGAACTGGTTCATGGGCTTGAGGCCAAGAATCTGCTCGATCGTGCGGGTCATGTTGACCTGCGTGTAGAAATGGCTGTCTTCGGTGACGCCAGCTCCTGTTCCGTCCGGGTTCACTTCCTGGTAGACGTAGGGGCTGACGACATAGCCGGGACTGCGGTGACCGTCGACGTGGTCGACGCCAGTCTGCGCGTCATCTTCCTCGATGAAGATCGCGGAAGAGGACCAGATCGAACTGTGGCTGATGGCGTCGATGTAGCGGCCAAGGGCCAAGTCGTTATCGGCCTGCATGGCTTGTGCGGTCGGCGGCCCGCCGGTGTGGTCGGAGCTGATCCACATGAACTCCAACTGAGGTACGCTGCTGTTGTTTAGGTCATTCTGGAAAACCTGATTCCAGATATCGAAGCGGAACTGGTCAGGAATGCCCAGGTCAAACTGTGGGTAGTTCTGGACAGTATTGTTAATCAGGTTCGGCAGCGGGGAGTGCGAGGCGACGGTGTTGAAGTTGTAGAGCTGGCTCTCAGCGCCACACTCGTAAGCCTGCACGTCGTTGTAGAAGTCGATCCAGAGTGGCTCGGTGGTTGACCCGGTCGGCGTCAGGAACGAGTTGTACTCGATGTACTCGCCAAAGTTCTTGAACGAGACACCGGCCTTTACAGCCACGTCCCACAGGTGGCCGGCCTTCTGGTAGGCGATCGCGTCGCCGCCGTTGGAGGGGTAATCGCGGAGCCAGTCCGGCGACTGGATGTCATCGGAATAAGGAGCCATAGCCTGGACGATCCAGTTGTGACCGTCTGCCGACTGCCGGCTCGGGTCGTAGAAGTTGTCCAAAAGCGGGAAGCGCTCCACAAGCGCATGCGCGTTCGGCGAGACTGGAGTGCTGCCCGCGGCGGAACCGTCGCCGAAGACTGCGAGCGAGGGATCGCCGTTGCCGCCCGCCACATCGCCGATCATCTGATCGTAGGTACGGTTTTCACGGATGATCACGAAGACATGCTTGATCAGCGACGGATCGCCGATTTTGGCCGGGATCGCGACTGGCGCTTTCTTTGGGCTGCCACCGGAGGCGGATTTGATATTTTCCGTGAGATCCCAGTGGTTGTTCTCGGATACCTGCTGGGTCATCGCCAACAGGGTCGAGGTGTTTGGAATGGGAACGATGCTCACCGTGCCGAGATCCTGGTGGGTGTTCAGGTCAGTTACGCCAAACTCCGTGGCATATGAATTTTCAGCTGTGTTCGTCGGGGGAGGCGCCACACCGAAGCCCGTGGTGCCGATGCCTTTGTCGTTGGCCACGAGCAGCTCACCGTCTGCCGCATCCAACACGACCGAGCTGGCACCATAGCCTGCTGGGATCAGTCCGAGGAGTTGCTCAGAGTTGAGGTCGATTACGGCAACCGAGTTAGCAGTGTAGAGAGCAACATAGGCAAGATTGTTCACGGCATCGACGGCGATCGAGTTTGGTCCGGCACCAGCAACGGGTTCACCGGGCACCTTAATGGGCAGTCCAAGGTTGATCGTCTTCGCCACCTTGTTTGTGGTGGTGTCGATCACTGAGATGCTATCGCTATAAGCATTGGCGACGAGGAGGTACTGCCCGTAAAACGCCATGCCCGTAGGGTGAAGACCGACCGAGATGCTGCCGGTGACCGTAAACGTGGACAGGTTCACAACGGAAATGGTGCCGGTGGCCGTGGATCCAGTCGGATTTTCGGCAACGACCGGGGTGCCGTTCGAGTATCCCTGGAAATCTTTCTCTTTCGCGATTCGTCCGGCTTCGTTGGAGACGTAGGCGGTGGTGCCATCGGGCGAGACTACGACGCTATGCGGCACGTTGCCAACGCGGATTTCTGGTCCTTCTTTCGGCGACGATTGGGTGAGGTCGATCTTGGTCAGCGTGTCGTTGTTATCCAGCACCACGTAAGCAGTCTTGGCATCGGGAGAGATCGCGACGCCAGTCGGATAAGAGGTAAATGCTCCGTCTGACACAACCGAGACGGTCTGGCCGCAGGGGATTTCAATGCTGCCAGTGGTCCCCGGAGGGCTGTTTGGGAAGCAGGTGACGGTCGTGAGATAGCCGCCGGCGTTCACGTCGAGGGGAACGCTGACGTGGGCGAAGTCGGAGAGCAAACCCGTCGCGGGATCGACGTTGGCGATGGCTACGAAAGCTGGCCCGAAGCCGCCGTCCTGGCTAAACACCAGGTGCAAGCCATCCGGTGTGTAGGTGATGCCGGTAGAGCTTCCGCTCTTGGAGCCGAACGGTTTGTAGGTTTGCACGACAGCTCCGGTTTGGGTGTTGAAAACGGTAACGGCCTGCGGAGCACCCATTTGAAGAACGGCAGCGGTGTGCGTGCTGCTATTCGGGTTCAAGGCGATGGCCTTGGCGCGCGTCGTGGTGCCGAGGTAGACCGTGGTGCCAGCGGGGGTGATGATCTGGCCATTACTGACGACCCACGGGTTAGGCAAGGTCGAAGGGTAGTTCGGGCCCTGCGACCCGTTCTGGTTCGCGCCTACCTGATAGGTCGGGAACTCTTGAGACTGCCCGAACGCCGAAGCGCTCAGCCCCACTGCCATCGCCAGGACGATGAGTGGCTGCAGCCAACTGATACGAGCCGTTTTTCGTGACATATACATCGCTCTCCTCGTTGATTTTTTGTCGCGCGGCCGGATCGATCGCGCGACCTGAGGGCTATGAACCGAACCACAGCCCCTACTCATAACTAGTGGAGGACCTGTGACGGCACGATGACGGCGACATTACATTTTTGTTATGGATGGGAATTAAAGATCAGCCAAAGGGCCGGACTCTCTGCATGGCGTTATCGGCGAAAATTATCCACAGCTTTTGCCGCGCCCAGCGGGCCTTTTAGGCATATACTTCGCACGCGCAGAGATGCGTGTAAAAGGAGACCCTCCCCCAATGAATAGGAAAGTGGAAGTCCTGCTGACCATCCTTGCTCTGGCTGGTTTGTACAGCGCAATTCCTCAGATCCGCCCTAAACACGCGAACGCTGGTGTTCGAGCGGAACAGGCAGTGCTCGTTGCCGATGGCAGCGATCCGATGCCTTTGTGCCGTAAGAGACAGTGCGGACAATAAAGTAAGCGACGAACAGGTTTCGTTACTGTGAATTCCTGAAATCGTACCGGAATGGCCCAAATTAGCCATTGCGGAGCGGTTGAGGGATAGGTATGCTTCCGACCATTCACCAGCAAATAACGAAATGAACTGGTTAACATACGCAAGTTGGCTGGCCGGTCCCTTGTTGCAGATCACGCTTCTGATCTTCATGGTCCGGCGTGGATATCACACGGCGTTCCCCCGGTTTTTTTCTTACATACTGTTCCAGACGCTGAAATCGGCGTGTTTGTTCGTCGTGTACCACTACTTTCCGAACATTGACTACTTTGACGTCTACTGGACGGGCAACGCCTTAAGCGTGCTTTTCACTGTAGTCGTCATGGACGAAATCCTGCGCAGCCTCTTCAAGGAATATGGAGGTGTTCAGATTCTGGGCACGACCATTTTCCGCTGGTCTTGCGGGTTGCTGTTTCTACTCGCCATCATCGGAGCGTTGTCGAGTGGCGAAAACAACGGGGACCGTGTGGTATCGGTGGTCTTCTCTTTCGATCGCAGTCTGCGCCTAGTGGAAGTTGGTTTGTTCCTCCTCCTGATGCTTCTGTGCCGGATCTTCAAGAATTACTGGCGCCAACCGGTCTACGGCATCGCCGTGGGATTCGGAATCTTCGCCAGCGTCGAACTGATCCTGGTGAGTTTTGTGATGGCGTTTGGGGAGGGTCACGCGGCGACAATCAGCTTGATAAAGAGTGCTGCTTACAACCTGGTAACTGTCGTCTGGATTGGTTACCTGGCCCAGCAACCGCATCTTGTGCCAAGGGTAGAGCCCGTTCCGAGCACGAATCCCCTAGGGCTGACTTTGGCAACATCCGCCGGAGTGCCTGACCCGGATGTCAGCTTCATCTCGAGAGTCGAGCGAACCGTGGACCGCGTGCTTTCCTCGAGTGATTGGTCGAAACCAACTGCGGACGGAACCAGGGTCGTGACGCGGAAACCCGGACCAGAGAAGAGCAAGTAAGGCAGCCGCGACTCGTTAGCTTTCCGTGAAATCCAACTCCTGAGAATTACTCCCGGAAGATCGATTACTCCCGAAGATCGACCGGCAGCCCCCGATTGATCGCGGCCCGCACTTTGGCCATCAGGCAATCACGCTCTCCGAAATCGGCAGGCTCGATGGGATCGTGAAATTCCACCGTCACCGTTCCCGGCCTTATTGCGAAGCGCGCTTTCGGCATCACTTCTTCCGTTCCCGAAATTGTGATCGGCACCACCGGAACCTTGCACTCCTCCGCCAGATAGAACGGGCCTTTTTTGAAGGGCAGCAACTTGCCGTCGAACGAACGCTTCCCTTCCACGTAGATGGTCATGTTGAGTCCCTGCTCGATGGCTTTGACGGCGTCGCGCACCGCCGTGATGCCAGCATCGCGATTTCTGCGGTCGACTGGGACCAGGGAGCCGATCAGCATGATCCGGCCAAGAATCGGGATCTTGAATAATTCTTTTTTGACCATCACCGAGGTCCGCCGCGGAATCAGGGGCAACGTCACCGGTGGGTCGAGATTGGAAATGTGATTCGACATGAAAATGTAGGATCGCGCGGGATCGATTTTTTCGAGGCCGACCGTTCGTACCTTCACTCCGGCGATGCGCACGCCGGTGAAAGCGACCCACATGCAGGTGTTGTACAGAAAACTGATGTCTTTGGTCAGGTAGGTCCACGGGATTCCAAAGAGCGCGGCGAACGGCAGCGCGGCGGCCCAGAACGCCAGTATGGCTATGGTCCGAAACACTTATGTTGTTTCCCCGTGAACCTTCATCGCGCGAGCGTTTGGGCCGAGATCCTGACCGCGCGGATCGTTGAGTGGAAGCTCGCGCAAGCGTTGGGGAAGCTTCTCATAGATGCGGCCAAATCCGCCATTGGAGAGAATGGCAACCACGTCGTGGGCGCGCAGTTCGGGAGCGATCGTGTCTACGATCGCGTCGGCATCCTTGAGAATGCGCGCCTGTTTACCGCGTTGCTGAATTTCATGGACGACGCGATCGAGGTCGAGCCGCTCTGGCTCGGGAATCGCATCCGATCTGAAAATCGCGGCCACGACGATCTGGTCGGCAAAAGATAGGCTCCGTGCAAGCTCATCCTGGAGCACGTTGCGGCGGAGCGTATTCGAACGGGGCTCAAGCACCACCCACAGACGCGATTTCGGATACCGCGCCCGCAGCGCTCGAATTGTCTGTTCGATGGCCGTCGGATGATGTGCAAAGTCGTCGATGATGGTCACGCCGTTGACCTGCGCTTTTACTTCGAGCCGTCGCTTCACGCTGCGAAAAGTGCGTAGGGCCTCGGCAATCGCCTCTTTTGGAACTTCATAGCTTGCGGCCAATGCAGCGGCGGCCGTGGCATTCCAGACGTTATATTCGCCACCAAGTGCAAATTCGAAATCCGCCCAATGCTTTCCATAACGAAGCACTGACCAGGATGTTCGTTCTTCGCCTAATTTTAAGTTCGTAACTTTCCAGTTGGCACGATCGGAAGCTCCGTAACGTTCGACGGGACAAAAGGCCTTTTGGAGACAGCGGTTGATACTGGCGTTTTGTCCTTCTTTCGAACTGCCGTTCGAAGTCTCGTCCGCTTCAAAACCGATGATGCGTCCGCGTCGCGGAACCAGGTTTACCAATCGCTTGAACGCCGTCTCCACGGCATCGAGATCTTTGTAGATGTCGGCATGATCGAATTCAACTGCCGTCAGAATTACAGAATCTGGAAAGTAGTGAAGAAACTTCGGCCCTTTGTCGAAGAAGGCCGTGTCATATTCGTCGCCTTCGAGAATGAAGTACTTCCCGTTACCCAACCCGAAACTGCGGCCGAAGTTCTCGGCGATTCCACCAATCAGAAACGACGGCTCACGGCCCGCAGTCTCAAAGATCCAGGCGAGCATCGATGTGGTCGTGGTCTTGCCGTGCGTCCCGGCGACAACAAGAACGTCTTTGCCGACGAGAAACTCGTCGTGCAGAATCTGCGGCATCGAGCAGAACGGGATGCGCTGATCGAGAACCAACTCCAATTCAACGTTGCCGCGAGAAAGCGCGTTGCCCACAACCACAAGGTCAGGACGAGGATCAAGATTCTCCTCGGCAAACGGTTGCGCGACTGGAATGCCCAACGATTCGAGAAAAGTCGACATCGGCGGATAAGCCGCAGCGTCCGAGCCGGTGACGCGAAAGCCGCGCTCCCGCAACATGCCCGCGAGCGATGCCATCGCGGTGCCGCAAATACCGATCAGATGGATATGCTTTCGAGTGGTTGTAGAGAAATTGGTCATTTTACAAACTGGTTGCGGATTCCAGAATTTTCAATTTGACGCCATCGCCGATTTCGAGACGCGCTCTTACGCCGATTGGCAACGTAATGTTCGCACGCGAAACGTGCCCTGAACGCATGCCGAATGCCACAGGAATTCCCAGATCCCCGACCACTCGCAGGATGACATCCTGCAAGGAATAGTCTTGATTGGGGCTTTGCCGGCAATCAAGCATTTCGCCGAAGATTATTCCACGAACATCTTTCAGCTTGCCCGCGAGTTTCAACTGCATGAGCATGCGGTCAATCTGGAAGGGCTTTGCCGCAACGTCCTCGATGAAAAGAATCGCGCCCGCGGTTTGTATTTCATAAGGAGTACCCAGTGAGGCGACCAAAATTGATAGACATCCAGCGTAGAGCGTTCCTTCCGCCGAACCCGCGACGAGAGGAATCGCGCCCGAGCCTTCGCCGATCTCCCATTCGGACGCTCCGCTGAGCGCGTTCTGCCACGAGGCGAGGTCGACACCATCGGCGAGAGCAAAGTCTTTGGCGACCATGGGGCCGTGAAAAGTCACCAAGTTGGCGGCATCGGCAAACCACGTCAGCAGCGACGTTACATCACTGTAGCCGACAAAAATCTTCGGATGCGACGCGACCTTTTTGAGATCGAGCGCGGGTAAGAGATAGTTCGATCCATACCCGCCGCGGGCACAAACGATGCCGCGAATGTCATCGCGCGCCAACATCTCTTCCAGTTCACGAACTCGGCGTTCTAATGACCCGGCGAAATACAAATCGCGATCCAGGACCGACTCCTGATAAACGGGCTCGTATCCGAGACTACGAAGCGTGGCGCAACCCGCCTCAAGTTCTTCGCGCTTGACGTTTGAAGCCGGGGCGACGATTCCAACTTTGTCTCCCGAACGGAGCGCGCGCGGCTTGATTCGCGGTTTAATTCGCAGATTGATTCGCGGATTGTGCGGCGCAGAGGACATCAGAACGATCTTACTAGGGCGACCTAGAACGACGTTAAACGAAGAATTCTCCACGACAGACGAGTGTCGCCGGACCGCGAAGAAAGACGTGTTTCTCCCAGCGCACAACCTGCGGACCTCCGGGCGCAACGACCGTCACCGGCGATGTGACCCGTCCGCTGGCAACGGCAGCCACTGCTGATGCGCACGATCCTGTTCCCGAAGACAGCGTCTCTCCCACGCCGCGCTCAAACAACCGTATCTCGATCTCATGCGGTCCGCGGACAACTGCATACTCGACATTCGTGCCTTGCGGAAACTGCTGTTGCGTCCCGATCAGCGCTCCCTGTTTCTGCCAACTGTCCGGAAAACTTTCCACGAAGATCACGTAATGCGGATTCCCCATCGAAACCTTCATTCCAACCACGGCGACGGCCTCAATCGCCAACTCGCCGCCGACGTCCGGCACTCCCATGTCCGCTTCGAACTCGAACGTCGAGCCTCGCCGCGCTATCAGACGACAGGACTTTAATCCGGCACCGGTCATCACAACCACTTCTTTTTTATCTTTACCTTGTCGCGAGCAAATCTCGGCCGCTACGCAGCGCGTACCGTTGCCCGAAACCTCCGCCTCAGACCCATCGGCGTTGATCAGGCGAGCGGCCACGTCGGCCTTTGCGTCGGGAAACACCCATTCCACGCCGTCCGCTCCAACCCCGTAGTGGCGATCGCACATTCGGCGGCTGATTACAGACAGTTCACCGGAGGCGTGTTTGCCTTCGACGATCAGGAAATCGTTGCCGCAAGCCGACGCTTTCGTGAAGGGGACTATTGTTGACGAGGACTGGTACTCGGCCGCACTCATTCGTGTTCCACGGATCCGAGAGTGCTGACGGTGGCAAACGCGTTTGATTCGTGCAGCCTTATCGAAAACACTTTTTGCATGTCTTGCTCGCCGTCCACTGAGAACACCAGACGGAAATCAGGGTCCGCCTCGGCTACGTGCACGCTGTGCATAGTCAGTTGCTCGGCGTCGAGGACACGATTCACTTCGCGTAGCATGCCATCCACGCTCCGGCCGGTCACTTCATACGTTGTCGCAAACGCCTTGAGGGAGAAGATGGCTTCCATTCGCCCGAGTACAACCAGAGAAATCAGAATCATGATGGTGCCAAACAGCGCAATCAGATAAAGGCCGCCGCCAGCGGCCATCCCGATCGATGCTACGACAAACAGCGTTGCAGCGGTTGTCAGGCCGGTCACGGAGGTGCGCGCGTGCAGAATCGAGCCTGCACCAATGAAGCCGATTCCGGGGATGATCTGCGCTGCTATCCGTGCACTGTCCGATTCCACGCCCGCGAGTTGCCTGGACAGAATCGTGAACATGGCCGCGCCGAAACAGATGAACATGTTCGTGCGCAGGCCGGCCGGCTTGTGCCGGAACTGGCGTTCCAATCCGATCGCACCACCCAGCATGGCCGCGACAAACAGTCTGGCGACTGTCGAGGTCAGCACCACTCCCAAGTTGTTTTGCAATCCTTCGATCATGGAACGGACCGCGCTCACATCGCACAATACTTCGCGTATTCACTCGCGCTTACTTTGAGCGGATTCTATCACCGCTATCCTGCTTATTTTTGGCGGGTTTAGCGCAAGGGTTAACGCGATTGATTCGGGGCGATTGCCCGACCTGTGGCGTAGATACGAGCGCGCGGTTGACCGGTCGCGTGAATCTCCATCAACTCTCGGAGATTGGCGTGATTCGCGCTTTGATCGACGGGGTCACCGTCGAAAGCGATCACGTAGTCCACGTAATGCTGTGGGTCAGCCAGTGCACGCTCCCATAGGCCTTCGGGATCAGACGGTTTTTTCCAGGGTCGATGATTTTCGCCGTTGACCACGCGGCGCAACGGGATGCCGGCCTGCTGCATTACTCCGACATGCTCGCCAAGGTCCATCAGGAATATCGAATTTCCCGAGAGTCCATGAACCGCACGCTGGACTGCGTCATTCAAAGGCTGGCGGATGTCCGAGTTTCGCTGCGCTTCTTTCAAGCATTCTGGCGTTGCCTTCCATACGGAGAAGTAACTGACGGCGATGAGCGCGAACACGAGTGCGGCGACTTTCCCTCCGTGGCGTTTTCCAGCGGCGCCGTGAAAGACAAAGAGAAAGACAAAGGCGGTTAGCACTCCCGCCGAGACCGCGAACATCGGCAACAGCTGTATCCCGTATCGCTGGTTGAACGTCGCGAAGGGCCACCACGTAGAGACGTGAATGGGCACCGAACCGTAGGCGATCGATAGGGCGTAGAAGACCAGAGGGACCCAGAGAAGCAACAGCGGGATGGTTTGTGCGCGCAGTTTCCACAAAACGATGAGCAAAGCCACAAGGGCTGCTGCAAGCCAAAGGCGGCCCCAGTTTCCGATCGCCATGTTGAGTTGCCCCGATTTCATAAAATAGAGGGCCGCGACCGGCGCATTGTGCAGAGCCGGGTTCGGCGCCTGGAATCGCTGCTCAATCGCCTGTGCGGAATACGGTCCGTTCGCAAACTCGAGCGGGTTGCGATACACAATTGCGTTATATGCCAGCCACAGGACGGGAGCGACGGCGATCAGCAGGAGAAACTTTAACGCAAGGCGGCGCAGGCCGTGAGTCTGCCATCGGCTCAGTGTGATGACGACGATAGCCGCTCCGATAACACCGGCGAGAATCCATCCGTCGTAACGCGTGAGTTCATCTCCCGCCAGACAACCGGCACAGCGCAACAAAGAGGAGCGTGTGTCATGGCCTAGCGCGGAGTCTCGCGCAGAGTCTTCGCCCTCTCGCAGGCTGCGAATAAATTCCGAGAAATACACGACCGCCCAGACGAAGAACGCGAGATAGATTGTCTCGGTCATCGCGGTTGCCTGCATGTACATGAGGTTTGGATTCGCGCCAAAGGCGAAAGCCGCCGTCCAAGCGCCCAGGCCGGCTGCCGGTTTCGTGCGCTCGTCGGCTTCGAGAAGAGTTCGCGCGAGCCGAAAAATCCCCATCACGGCGAAGACGTAGGCGATCATCGAAGGGATCGAACCGCCGACTCCGTTTTGCCACAAGGCGTCCGGGAAAATAAACGGCATCATCAGCACATGAGGCAGAGGCAGCCAGACGGTCCCTAACTGCAATAGCCCCGGAGTGAGCGAATCGAACACTCGCCGCGCGATGTTGATGTGGGCAACGGCGTCGCCGTAGAGAAGAAGGTCGCCGTGCTGAAAGTAGTAGAGAAACGAAAAGAGGGAGACGAGCACTGCAACCCCAGCAACCTGAGAGCTATTTCGGTTACTCACGACGGCTGGCTGTACTTTCAAAGGTTGCGACCTCAGCGGCTGAATCTGCAATCAAAAAGCTACAACACAGCGCTAAAGCGCCGCTTTACCCAATCACTCGAGGTGCGTTAGTTCCCGGAAAATCTGAAAGCGCGCGTCGATCTCCTCGCGACTAAGATTTTGCAGACGCTCCGTCCCAAAGCGCTCCACGGCAAACGATCCCATTACTCCGCCGTAAAACAAGGCGCGCTTGAGCACTTCCCGATTGATTTCACCTTGCGATGCAATGTAACCCATGAAGCCACCGGCAAAGGAATCGCCGGCTCCCGTCGGATCTTTCACCTCTTCGATCGGCAACGCGGGGGCGCGAAAAGGATGTCCACCGATACCAAACGCTCCTTCGCGGAAGAAAATCGTTGCGCCGTATTCGCCGTGTTTCACCACCAGCGCCTTCGGCCCCATGGCGAGAACCTTCTTTGCCGCTCGCGGCAAGTTTGACTCTCCCGCCAACATTTTTGTTTCGGTGTCGTTGATCAACAGCACGTTCACCAGCTTCAAGGTTTCGGCCAGCTCTTTCGGAGTGCCCTTGATCCAGAAATTCATGGTGTCGCCACCAGTCAATTGCACGCCGTTCATTTCTGAACGAACCGCCGTCTGCAATGCCGGGTGGATGTTGGCGAGGAACAGAAACTGCGTGTCGGCGTACTCCTTGGGAATGCGCGGCTGGAATTTCTCAAATACGTTGAGTTCAGTGAACTCGGTCTTTGCCTCGTTGAGATTGTCGAGATACTGGCCGCCCCAGCGAAAAGTCTTGCCCTGTGTGCGCTCGATGCCGCGCGTATCGACGCCGCGCCGCGTAAAAACTGCTTCGTTGTCGGCCGTGAAGTCATCGCCCACCACCGCAACGACCCGCACATCGGTGAAATAACTCGCGGCCAGCGAAAAATAAGTCGCTGCCCCGCCAAGAATATTTTTCACGCTCCCCGAGGGCGTAGCGATATCGTCAAAAGCTACCGAACCTACCACCAGAATGCTCATGCGTCTCCGTTTTGTCGGGCGTTCGTCGTTAGTCGTTGGCCTTCGCGACCTACGCTTTATTTCAGATATTTTCCTACGATCAGCTGCAATTTTTCTCTTGTTGCCGCTGGAATCTTGGTGCGGTCGGTCAGAATGGCATGCGCCAAAGCCGATCCGCATTTGCAAGACCGGGTCGCGGGCATCGCCGATACAGTGGCTTTCACGACTTTGGCGGCGTTCTCGGCGTTCTTGCCGAGCACGGAAATGATCTGTTCCACCGTCACCGAGTCATGATGCGGATGCCAGCAGTCGTAGTCGGTCACCATGGCGATGGTTACGTAGCAAATCTCCGCTTCGCGCGCGAGCTTTGCCTCCTGCAGGTTGGTCATACCGATCACGTCGGCTCCCCAACCGCGGTATACATTCGATTCGGCCTTGGTAGAAAACTGCGGGCCTTCCATGCAAATGTAGGTGCCGCCGAGATTCGAGGACACACCAGTGGCCTGGCACGCATTGTGAACTACGGTTGCCATCTCGCCGCACACCGGATCTCCAAAGCCAACGTGCGCCACAATACCCTCGCCAAAAAATGTGTCGATGCGATGCCGAGTGCGGTCGAAGAACTGGTCTGGAATCACGAAGTCGAGTGGCTTGTGTTCTTCTTTGAGCGAACCGACGGCCGAAACCGAAATGATGCGTTCGGCTCCCAGCTGTTTAAAACCGTGAATGTTGGCGCGAAAATTCAGCTCGCTCGGCAGAAGTTTATGCCCGCGGGCGTGGCGCGCGAGGAAAGCCACTTTTCGGCCGCCGAGAGTTCCAAGAGTGTAGGCATCGGAGGGACCGCCAAACGGCGTCTGTAGCTGCACCTCGTGCGCGTCGCTGAAACCCGGCATGTGATACAGGCCACTGCCGCCAATGATGCCAATCTCTGCCTGCTGCAAGTGCGCTCCTGAAGGGGGGATAAAAAAGAACCGAGACGTACGGCTGCGGAACGTACGATTATACAAGATGAAAAATCACGGCTTACCGGGAGTGGTGTCCGCGACCGGCCAGAAGTCCGCCGCAACCCGCTTCGTCGTGTCGGCGTCGAGACTCTCGCTGATCAGGATTTCGTCACCGCGCACATCGATCACGACAACGCCTTCTTCGGTCAGCCACGAGTGGCGACCGCGCAAGGTTCGCCACGACTCGGGCGGAGGAGCGTCCGTGGCCACTTTGCCATCGGGAGCAAGCGCCTGGCGCTGCTTGTAGCGCTCGGTCAGCGACTTCGCGTAGATGGCGGCGAATTGAGCAGCTGCTGCCGGACTCGACCAGCGCGACACGTAGAGGACTCCGATCGGCGCGTCTTTATTGGTCTTTTTATTGGTCGTTTTGTCGGTCTTGGGCTTGCCGGCAAAGTAATAGCCACCGCGCCATTCGGGATAAACCTCGCGTGCCTCATCCGCGCCTGCATATTGTTCCACCAAAATGTTTACGTCCAGTTCGCCCATCGCCCCGATGTCGAAGGCGTCGTAATCTTTAAAGTCCTTGTCCATGTCGATCATCTTCATGGGTTCAAGCTTCTCGTGGGTCAGATACGTCTGAGGCTCCATGATTTCGCGCGTTGTTTTCGGAGGATCCTTGAACGCGCCCGCATAAGCCAGATCTTTACCGCCCGCCTGCAACAGAGCGCCAGTAAAATCGAGACCGTAGCGATACGGAAACGTGAGTTCTTCTTTCAGCAGGATGGGGGCTTCGCGAAATGCGGGCGAGTCCGCCGAGCCGGCGAGCATGCTCTGCTTGAGCGCCTCAACAATTTGCGGGGATTCCAGCATCGACTTTCCCGTCGGAGCGAGCGTGTAGTCGAGCAAGACCACCATGGCCTGGCCTTCGACGACGGCCTGGCGTGCCGAGCTTTCCTCATCGGTCGCGATGTCGGAGGGGCGCGGGTCGTCATTCTTATTCTTGTCGTCGGAGTCGGGCCTTGATCCCTTCATCCATTTCTCAATGCCAAAGGATTGGTCCTGCAAGGCGTGCGTCAGTTCGTGCGCCAGGACGGGTTTTTGCTGCTCGGCGTCAAGCCAGTTCAACAAATTCACGGTCTTGGTCTTGACGTCGTAGTACCCGGCAACCTGCTCGCGCAACATGGCCACGAGGAATTTTGGCAGATCGAAATCTCGCGGTAGCAATCCGAATTTCTTCAATACTTCGGTTGACCGCTCGAGGCGTTTCGCATCCTTGTCTTCGCGCATGTTCTTCTCGACATAGGACTGCACCTCATCGCGCTTGGTCAGCTTGCGCTTAACTTCGTGCTTGATCGGAAGACTTGTATCGTCACTGGCAAACTTCAGAATTTCGTCGACGGAGCGAAAGAGTTCTTTCGCTTCTTTCGAGGAGATGGTCGATTCTTTTTCTGTCGTTCGTTCCTTAGAACCGGGCTTCTCACCCGCGGCGGGCTGCGAGGGCTCAGGCTGAGCTTGATCCTGCTTGGAATCCTCTTTCGGATTCTCGACCTCGAGGCCGAGGTTATCCACTTTCTTGTCGTTTGTTGAAGGCTGTGGCGGGCTTTGCGACCACGCTCCGCAACTCAGCAACGCGAACCACAGAACCGCCGCCACAGACTTCCGCAAACTCATGTTTCCTCTGTCTTGAAATTCTCTTTTCTTAGCAGCCGGCAACTCGTTCAGCCACCCACCCGCCCGCTTCGCGCGTCCCCAGAGTTCCACCGATATCGACAGTCGTTTTCTTCTGTCGAACCGCTTCCAGCACCGCATCCTCGATCTTCTGCGCCTCAGCAGACATTCCCAGATGCGCCAGCATCATCGCCGCCGTGAGAATGGCACCGAAAGGATTTGCAATGTTCCTTCCGGCGATCGGCGGCGCAGATCCATGTACCGGTTCGAACATCGACGTGTTTCCCGGACGAAGATTGCCGCTCGCGGCCATTCCGAGGCCACCTTGTAGTCCCGCTGCGAGGTCGGTGATGATGTCGCCGAACATGTTGTTGGTGACGATGACGTCAAACCCGCGAGGGTCGCGCACCATCTGCATGCAGAGCGCGTCCACGTACATGTGCTGCGTCTCCATCTTCGGGTACTCAGCCGCGACTTCTTTGAATACTCGTTGCCACAGACCGCCGGCATGGGTCATGGCATTCGATTTGTCGCACATCAGTACGCGGCGGCGCTGGGAACCGTCATGTTTCTTGTTTTTCACGCAGTATTCAAACGCATAACGAATGATGCGCTCGACTCCCTTGCGCGTATTGATGTCCTCCTGGATTGCCACTTCGTCCGCTGTTCCCTGCTTGAAAACACCTCCGACGTCGCCATAGACACCTTCGGTATTCTCACGGATGACCACGAAATCGAGATCTTTCGGCTCGACACCTTTTAGTGGGCAGAGCGAAGCATCCAGCAAGCGGACTGGACGGACATTGGCGAAGAGGTCCATCTTCGTGCGCATGCCCAGTAGAATTTCTTTAGCGTGAAAATTAGAAGTCACACGCGGATCGCCGAAAGCGCCGACGAGAATCGCGTCGAAATCACGAGTCAGAGTGGCGAAGCCGTCAGGGGGAACCGTAACCTTGTCGGCTAGATAGCGGTCGGCTCCCCAGTCGAACGAGGTGAATTCGACGGCGGCTCGAGCGGCTTCAAGGGCCTTTAGAGCCTGCGGGATGACTTCTTTGCCGATCCCGTCTCCCGGAATCACCGCAATTCGTTTTTTGTTACTCACTTACGCAACGTTAGCACAGGCCTATGCCAGTCAGAAACCCGACGTTTTACGGTCGCTGAAAACGCGATCGACATTCACCCTTCGCTATAATCAAAGATAGTGACTATGACTTCGACGACGATTCATGGGGCGAACCCGGCCGAGCACGATAAGGCGACAACTGCGCCCGACTTCGGGGACGTTCGCGGCGAATTCCAAGGGTTGCTCTCTGGGTGCGGGATCTACGATTTGAGCTGGCGAGCCAAGATCGCAGTGACTGGCAGCGATCGCGTCCGCTGGATGAACGGGATGGTCACGAACAGCGTCCGCGATCTAGCGCCCGGACGCGGTGTCTATGCTTTTCTCTTGAATGCCCAGGGACGTATTCAGGCCGATTTATACGTGTTTCAGCGTGGCGAATCTCTGCTGGTGGACACGGAACGCGGACAGAAAGCGAAAGTGCTGGAGTTGTTCGATCGCTACATCATCGCCGACGACGTTGAGATCGCCGACATGAACGAGACACTGACGGCGGTTGGATTGACTGGACCTGATTCGCGGAATGTGCTCGAACGGGCGGGTATTCTGGCGGGCAATCTGACGACCGATCTCGCGCATTTGCAATTCGCCGATCTCGTTTGGGGGCAGCATCCGGTGACGATCGTGCGTTCAGGCGAAGAGGTGGCCGAATCCTGGCAGGTCTGGATCTCGCCCGATCACGTTGCCGAACTATGGGGCACGTTAGTCGAGTCTGGAGCGCGGCCCACGGGCACGACTGCGCTCAATCTGTTCCGCATTTCGCGAGGTATCCCTCAATTTGGCGTGGATATACGCGACCGCGATCTGCCGCAGGAAACTGGGCAGACGCGGGCTCTAAATTTCACGAAAGGTTGCTATCTCGGACAGGAGATAGTCGAACGCATCCGGTCGCGTGGCGCGGTTCACCGGCAATTTGGCGCTTTCGCGGTCGACGGCGAATTGCCAGCGGCGGGAACCAAGGTTTTTGCGAGCGACGGTGAAAAAGAAGTCGGCGAGATCACGAGCAGTGCGATTCTGCCCTTGCCCGTCGGAGACCGGGCCGTGGCTTTGGGCTATTTGCGGCGTGAGGCCGCGGAAAAAGAACTACGAGCGGGAACGGCGGCCTTGAAGCCGGCATCGCTTCCCATCATCTAATCTGAGACAGAATTTCCGGAAAACCAGGTACATCCTATGGCTCAAAAACGAAAAGAAGAAAGTGAATTCAAAGTAAGCGATCGACGCTTGTTCACGACCGAGGGGGAGCTGCGCGACTCTACCGAAGAACAACACACGACGGCCACAACGGTGGCATCGCCCGACGCCGCGCCGGCCGCTTCCGTTTCGTCCGCGGTTTCGTCGGAAGTTTCGTCAGCGCCAGTTCCAGAGACCGCGACCGCGCTCGCCGAATCGCCCGCCGGATCGGATATTCCCGAGCCGCCCACAGCCTCTGAGCAGCAGGTACAACACGACGCTTACAGACAGTCTTCGCGCGATCTCGACGCGCGCGTCGAACTTAGCGGGCACTCCGCAAAAGAACTCGAAGTGAGTTTTGAGCGCTTCATGGCCTCGCTCTATATGACGGCGATGATGCAGCTCGGCATGATGCACGAACCGGGCGGCCAGCCGGGCGTGGATATCATCGGCGCACGCCAAACCATTGATACGCTCGGCATGATCGCCGACAAAACCAAAGGCAATCTCACTCCGAAGGAACAGGCCTTTCTTCAGAACTGTCTCTACGAACTTCGAATGGCCTATGTGGAGGTAACCAACGCCTTGGCTCGTCCTCCGCAGGCGCCGGGGCCCATCACAGGCACGAATGGCTGATGCAGGCGACTCTGACGGTATTGGGAAGCGGCACATCGGTGGGCGTGCCCACGATCGGCTGCGATTGCGCCGTCTGCCGTTCCACCGACCCGCGCGACCGACGCACCCGGCCTTCGGTCATGATCAGCTACGACGGCAGGAATGTCCTCGTCGACACGACTCCCGATTTTCGCGAACAGGCTTTGCGCGAGAAGATCACGAAGCTCGACGCCGTTTTCTACACGCACACGCACGCCGATCACATTCTCGGGATCGACGATCTGCGTCCGCTGACTTATAAACACAAACCCGGCAGGCTACCGCTCTATGCGGCGCCGCGCGCCTGCGATTTCCTGCGCAACATGTTTCGCTACATTTTCGAACCGGCTTACAAATTCGGCGGACTGCCGCAAGTCGAACTGCATCCGATCGAGGGACCAGTCGAACTTTTCGGAGCGAAGTATGAGCCGCTAACGGTAATCCATGGTGAAACCCCGATTCTCGGCTACCGCTTCGGATCGGCAGCGTACCTCACCGATCACAGCGAGGTGCCGCCAGAGACGCTGGAGAAACTGCGAGGTCTCGACGTTCTTTTTCTGGACGCTCTGCGTTACACGCCGCATCCCACGCATTCAACGATCGAGAAATCGTTGCAGATCGTGGACGCGGTGAAACCCAGGCGCGCGCTATTCACGCACATCTGCCATGACCTGTCACATGAAGCGACGAATGCCGCGTTACCACCGGGCGTGCAGTTGGCTTTTGACGGGATGAAGTTGGACTTCGAAATCTAGGATGCTCACGTTCCGCCAACTCGAAGATATCCCCAGCGACTTTGGGCCGACGGTTGTGAGCGTCGGCAACTTCGACGGCGTACACCGCGCTCACCGCCGTGTGATCGAGGAGATTGTGCAGCGATCGAAGGCGACCGAGGCTCGTTCCGTAGTTGTTACGTTCGAGCCCCACCCGGTGCGCATCCTGAGGCCAGATCTCAGTTTTAAACTTCTCACTCCGCTATCGGAAAAACTACGGCTGCTCGAAACGACCGGCGTCGATGCTGTTTTCTTGCTTCCCTTTTCCCGCGATTTATCGCTCATGACGCCCCACGATTTTGCTTATGAAATCCTGAAAAAGCGTCTGCATGCCCGCGAGGTCCACGAGGGGTACAACTTCCATTTCGGACACAGAGCGGCTGGAACGGTTCGAATCCTGCGCGAACTCGGCCAGGAGATGGGATTTGAGGTGCACGACTATCCCGAGATGCGGTTGCGCGGCGAAGCAGTATCGAGCAGCCACATCCGCAGGCTGCTTTCCGAAGGAAGAGTGAGTCGCGCCCGCCATCTGCTGGGGCGTCCCTTCAGCATCTTGTCGACCCCCGGTCGCGGGCGCGGCTATGGCGCGAAATACACCGTACCAACCATTAACCTCGCACACTACGAAGAACTCGTGCCGAAAAACGGCGTCTATATTACGCGCATCCGGGTTGGTGTGGAATGCTTCGACTCGGTCACCAACGTCGGCAACCGCCCGACTTTTGGCGCCGATTCTTTTGCCGTGGAATCTCACTTGCTCAATTTCCATCCACTCGAACTGACGGCGGAGACCGAAGTAGAACTACATTTCCTCGATCGCCTACGCGACGAAATCAAGTTTCCGTCTGTCGAAGCGCTAAAAGAGCAAATTGGGCGCGATGCGCGAAAGGCGCAGACGTATTTGCGGAGATTGAGCGTCCGACAACAAACCACCTGAATTGTCCCCCACCCCGCTGCTACAATCGCTCCCCGCATGGCCATCGGCCCCATCCAACTCCTGAGGCAAGCGTCCCCGTCCCAACGAGGGACGCTATTCGCGGCCGCTCTTGGCTGGATGCTCGACGCTTTTGACGCCATGCTCTACTCCCTGGTGCTCGTCTACCTGATGCGTGATCTCGGGATGTCGAAGGGTACGGCCGGCTTTCTGAACATGCTCACGCTGTTGGCCTCGGGCCTTGGCGGCGTGTTTTTTGGCTTCATCGCTGACCGTATCGGACGCAAACGCGCTCTTATGCTCAGCATACTGACCTATTCGATTTGTTCCTTCGCTTCGGGACTCTCAACCACCGTCCTAATGCTGGCCGTGTTTCGCTTCATTCTCGGGCTGGGGATGGGAGGCGAATGGAATACGGGTGCGACTCTGGTCGCGGAAACCTGGCCCGATGAATGGCGGGCGAAGGCGATTTCTATTGTCCAGAGTTCATGGGCAATCGGCTACGCGCTCGCCGCGCTTGTGGCGGGAATTGTTCTGCGCTTTGCCAACTGGCGCGCGGTTTTCTTCGTCGGGATTCTGCCCGCTCTGGTGACGCTCTGGATGCGGCGTCGCGTGCCCGAGTCGCGGATGTGGGAGGCACAGAGGAGTCAAAAGCCGGAACTACAGCGGGCACCGGGGATACCGAGGGATGATTCTTTCTCTGTCCTATTTCGCGCGCCCTATCGCAGAAGCACGATCGTCCTTCTCTTTCTCAATTTTTTCGGAATGTTCGGCTGGTGGGGTTTGTTCACCTGGATTCCGCCTTATCTTTCGCTTCCCGTCGAACAAGGCGGACGCGGATTTGGCATCATGGGTACCACCACGCTGCTGATTGTTTTGAACCTGCTCGGCATGTTCCCCGGATACGCCAGCTTTGGCTGGATCGCCGATCATCTCGGACGACGCAGGTCCTACATCCTCTTCACCGCTGGCGCTGCGGTTCTGGTGCCGCTCTACGCGCTGGCGCATTCACCCGCAGCAGTATTGGTCATGGGGACAATCGTGGCGTATTTTGGCACGGGATTTTTTTCTGGCTCGGGCATCATCGCCAGCGAGATTTTCCCGACGCGCGTCCGTGCCCGAGCCCTGGGGGTTACCTACAACGGCGCACGCACTCTCAGTTCGATCGCTCCCTTTGTGATCGGGCGCGTCGGCCAGGCCAAAGGGCTGAGCTGGGCCTTTTATCTTTGTGGAGCGGCATTCTTTTTGGCGAGTCTGATGGCGACGCTCTTGCCGGAGACGAAGGGAAAGAGTCTGGAGTAGCAAGGACGTCGTTGGTCGTTGGTCGTTGGTCATTAGTCGTTCGAAGACCGATTACGCAAATGACGAACGGCAAACGACCAACGACAAACGACTATCGACGGTTCTTCACTCGATCGGCTCGACCACCAACTCTTCGTGGCCGCCAGTCTTCTCCGGCAACTGAATCAGCAAAATTGCTAGCAGCACCAGAACGATTCCTGCTGTCTGTACCGGACGCACCAGTTCCCCTAATGCCAACGCGGCAATCACGATACTGAAGACCGGCTCGAGGCAGCTGACGACAATCGCGCGTGTCGGCTCCAGATGTTGCAGACCGGCGAAGTAACAGGAGAAAGGTCCGAGCACGGACAGCAGTGAAAACAGCAACATAAATCCCCATTGCTGCCGGTCGTAGTGCGCGGCGATGATTTTCCACGGAGGGTTTACGAATATCCAGAAGGTCGATGTGCCAACCAGCACCCACAGCAGGACTTTCCAGCGGTCGTAACGCGCCAGCACCTTATGCCCGCCGACGTTATAGAACGCGAAAGAAAACGCCGCCAGCAGCGCGGCGATGACGCCAATCTTGTCCATGCGGAAGCCGCCCGATCCGACCAATCCTACCGCTAATCCGCAGCCGACTACGGCCAGTGCGACGGCCGAGCTTCTGCGAAACGATGGCCGTTGCGCTTCGCGGACTGCAGTATAGATCAGCACCCACACCGGAGCGGTATATTGCAGGATGATTGCGGTGGCTACGTTTGTCCGCTGAATGGCAACGTAGTAGAAGTAGTTCGAAACCGCGACGCCCAGAACGCCGAGCACGAAGAACTGCACCAGGTCACGCCCCGGAACACGCAAAGACGACGCGCCTCTGCGAACGAGCAGTACGCACAGCAGCACCGCTAGCGACAAAGTCGCGCGGCTCTGTGACAGGATCAGGGGATCGATGTTTCGGAGCGAGGCGCCACCCGGCAGCAGATGCCCCGTGAAGGCCGCTCGGCCAAGCGTCGCCGAGACGCCCCACAAGAAAGCCGCGCTCCCGATATAGAAATAGCCCTTAACTGGATTCGGTCCCGGCTTCACGGGAGGTGCTCAATCGTGTAGGTTATCTTGGCCGTCTTCTCGAGCATGGCGGAAACCGAACAGTATTTTTCTTTCGATAAGCGCACGGCGTCTTCCATTGATTTCTGCGCCACGTGCCCACTCACTTTGTAGGTGAGGTGAATCGATGTGAATACGGCGGGGTAGCCATCGGCTCTCTCGCCTTTTGCGTGCACTTCGAGTCCAGCGAAGGGCTCGCGCTTCTTGCGAAGGATGCCCACCACATCCGATGCCGTGCAGCCGCACAGCGCGAGCAACACCACTTCCATGGGACTGCTGGCCGTCTTCTCTTTGGCGGTGTCCATCACCATCGAGTGGCCCGAAGTTGCCGCGCCTACATATCGTTCGTTGTCTGTCCACCGCAGCGACGCTTCCATCATGGGCGACCTTCCGATCTTCTGATCTTCTGAATAAGAGTATTGGAACAGGCTAGCGCCGGTTATCCGTCACCGGTTCGGGATGAATCAGCACACGGAACAGCTCCGGGGCATCGTGTTTGAAGCGCGTCTCCAGCGACGTCTGAACATCATGCACACGCGATAACGGCATATCGTCTGGCAAGGTGCAGTGACAAGAAACGTAGAGCCGCGCTCGCACTTTCTTGAATTGGAACTCGTGCAGATCCATTACTTCTGGGAATTCTTTCACAATGTTCTTGAGCTTTTGTTCCAGCTCCGGTTCGCGAACAATCTCTTCTCCGGTTTCGATGGTCGCCGGTTCACTTTCGATATGCGTGAGGATCGTCGTAATTTCCGGTACTTCGGCACGCATTTCCGACTCCAGGCGCGTCACTTCGTCGTGCGCCTGTTTCATGCTGAGCCGCTCGTCGAGTTCGAGATGTTGCTCCACATGCAGCTGGCCGTTGAGATCCTGAACGCTCACGTCGTGGACGTTGAAATTGTGGCGGGTTGCGACCGCCCGGATTCGATCGAAGATGTTCTCCGTCCGACGGGCGCGCGGGACGGAGTGCACCATTACGTCGGCATCGGGCAAAATCTCGCGCACCCGCGAAGTCACCGCGTCCGATACCTGCTCGGAGCGCTGAAACGTGAAGTTTCGTTCGAGCGCCACCGATACGTCAGCAAAAAACCGGTTACCCGCCTTCCGAAATCGCACTCGTTCTACTTCGAGCACACCATCAACCGTTGCGATCCGGTCAAGGATGCGGCTGCGTACGCCGGACGGGGCGGCGTCCAAGAGTGCGTCGACCGTTCTCCGCGCCAATCGCCAACTCACCGAAATCACCACGCCCGCGACAAACAACGCGGCAATCGGATCGGCCCGCTGCAGCCACGCCAGATTGTAGGTACGCCCAATCCAGACCAGCGCTAATCCAACGACGACAACGGCGCTTGACCAGACGTCTGTCGAAAAATGCAGCGCGTCCGCTTCCAGCGCCTGGCTGTCGTATTTCAAAGCAATGCGCCCTAGCGATCGCGAGCGCCAGACATCAACCGCAATCGACAAGAACATGACGAGAAAGGCGCCGACAGTGGGCTCAATTTCCACGGAATGAAAAAACAGTCGTTTGACCCCTTCGTAGACGATCCAGACGCATGTCAAAAGGAGCAGGCCGGTCTCAATAAAAGCTGAGAAATTCTCGAACTTGCCATGGCCGTACTGGTGATCGGCATCGGCCGGCTTATCGGAGACTTGCACCGAGAAAAATGTGACGAGCGCAGCGATCAGATCGAGGGCAGAGTGCGCCGCCTCCGACAAAATCCCGAGCGAACCGGTTGCAAACCCCACCATCACCTTCAGGCAAGTGACAACGAATGCGGCCAGCACGGAATTGCCGGCGACATCGCGTTTTTCCCGTCGCATTGACCCGGAGCTGAACGCGGCTCGATCTTCTGTCATACCGCATTCATTATCGCTGTGGATTCGCCCGCCGCCAACCCCTCCCAACCCGTCAAAGTACCAGCCTGCGCTTGCTCACCGTCTTCCTTGCCATCTTGCTTACGATCGTGAGAGGCATGCTACGATGACATTCGTCGCAATTTTCTTCCCGGAGGACTCCGTTTCATGCGTTTCCAGTATCTCGCGTGCCTTCTGCTCGCCACCCTGGCTTACGGACAAGCCGCGCCCCAATCCGCAGCACCGGCCGCAACAACGCCGCAAAGCGCCTCGGTGCCGGCGGACAAAGCTCCCGAAGTGCAGGTTGGGCCCGATGATGTGGTGATGACTCTGAAGGGATACTGCACCGATACCGCTCTGCAGGGTGAAGCCTGCAAGACCACGATTACCCGCGCTGAGTTCGACAAGCTCGCCGAAGCGTTGCAGCCGGGGATGTCTCCCGCGATTCGCCGCCAACTCGCGACGACGTATTCGCGCGGATTAAAGATGTCGGCGGCTGCCGAAAAACGCGGCCTCGACAAGCAGCCGAAATTCGAAGAAAAGATGAAATTCGCGCGCATCCAGGTTCTTTCCGGAGAGATGAGTACCGCGCTGCAACAGGACTCGGCTAACGTCAGCGACGCCGATATTAAGGATTATTACGACAAGAACGTGCAGTCTTACGAACAAGCGACCTTCGCGCGGATTTTCGTTCCACACTCGAAGCAAATCACAAATACCCCGGCCAAGCCTAAGGCTGCTACCACGGGCGGTGCGAAGGGCGGGGCGAAGACTGCAGCTAAGCCGGCTGCTCCAGTGCCACCGACCGCGGAACAGATCAAGGCTGGCGAAGAAGCGATGAAGAAAGAAGCCGACCTGCTGCGCACGCGCGCAGTGAACGGCGAGGACCCCGACAAGTTGCAGAAGTTGGCCTATGTTGCGGCGGGGCTGCCTGCGAATCCTCCAAATACCAAGATGGAGCGAGTCCGCCGCACCACGTTGCCCGCGAACCATCACGCCGCGATGGACCTGAAGCCTGGCGAAGTCTCTGAGGTCCTCGTCGATGCCAACAGCGGTTATTACATTTATAAGATGATCAGCAAAGAAACTCTGACCCCGGAGACGGTGAAACCGGAGATCACCAAGACCATATCGGGGCAACGATATCGCGAAAGCATGCAGAGTTTTCAGGGAGACGTCGACCTGAACGAAGCCTACTTCGGACCGAGCCGGAATCCGGGCATGCCGATGCCCGCCCGGGGACCGAAGAAGCCTGCGCCAGAGGTCCAGGATCCGGACTAAGAAGATCCCGACTAAATGGATAGCGCAAAACCAACCATCCTGATCACTGGTGTTTCTGGAAACCTCGGGCAGCGGCTGATTCCGCAGCTCTCCGAATACAGCGTCGTGGGCGTCGATATCGTGCCGCCGGCGCATTCGCAGATCGATCGCTTCGTCCCGCTCGACCTTGGAACGGAGGAATCGACCCGCGAGTTACTGCTGCTGTTGCGCGAGTCGCAACCAGTATCGGTGGTACATCTAGCGTTCGTCATCGATCCGCAGCGCTCGGGAGTGCTCGACGTTGACCGCATGTGGAGGATCAACGTTGCGGGTACTGCGCGAGTTATGGAAGCGATCACGGAGGCGAATCGCAACGCGGGAACGAGCGTTCGACAGTTTGTTTTCCCGAGCAGCGTTTCCGCTTATGGCTCCGACATGCCAGGCGCAGTCACTGAAGACGCTCCACTGGCCGCGCACACGTTGCCGTATGCGCTCCACAAGAAGGAGAGCGATCTGGTCGTGCGTGAACGCGCACCATCTCTCCGCGGATGTGGCGTTTTTGTATTGCGTCCACACATTTTTGCCGGGTCTACCGTCGAAAACTATTTAATGGGCGCGTTCCGTGGAACTCCGAACGGCAAAGGATCTCGTGCCGCGCGCATGCGCAATGCGGCGAAGCGGCTGCCTTGCATGCTTCCCTACGGTCAGAAGTATCTGGACAACAAGATCCAGTTCATTCACGTCGACGACATGGCAAGGCTGATCGCGTGGATATTGAAGCGCGAGCCGGAGGCACAGCGGCTTACGGTTTTGAATGTGGCAGGCCGCGGCGAGCCGCTGACGTTCGCGCAGTGCATCGAAATGGCGCACGCGAAACTGCTACGCGTTCCCGGACAATGGGGCATGCGCCGCGTGTTGGAGTTATTGTGGAGCTTGAAAGTCTCAGCCATTCCGCCGGATGCCGTGCCTTATATGACGGGCCAGTACATCATGAATACCGATCGTCTGAAGAAATTTCTAGGCGACGATTATGAGCGCGTGATCGCGAAGACTAACGCGGAAGCATTCGCGGATTCCTTCCAGAACAACTAGGACCTGCACCGGTTACCCAGGCTATTTGTTCGCATAGTGCTCAGCCCCTAGAAAATGGAGCGAGACGTAGTTCTCGTCGCCCACCACCCAACTGTCATGACCGGGAGGACCGGGCGGAATGTAAAAGAGCACGCCCGCGCGAAGTTCGTGGATCGTACCATCTTCCATGGCGGCGGTCGCACAGCCCGACAACACCAGCCCAACATGCTCGATGTTGCAACGTGACGCGCCAACACCGGGTCCGACGTGTACCGACCATTTCCATCCGGGCTCGTAAGTGGCGCGACCTACGGTCATGCCTCCAATGCGAACGAGTTCGAATTTTCCTTTTTCGAATATCCGAATTTCGTCGGGTTCCTCGAAGCGCTTCAGAATTGTCTCAAGCGGCGCCATGCAGCCCTCGAATCAATCAGTTTTTACAGCTCGGTAAAGTCCCGCGATGCCGAACGAGTAAGGAGTCCAGCTAGCTTCTCGAAACCCGCTCTGTCGCATGCGCACGACCATTTCGTCAGGCGGCGGGAAGCGCTCGACCGACGCCGGCAAATAGGCATACGGACCCCGCACCCCTGAAATCATTGTCCCGATGGCGGGCAAGATTTTCTTGAAGTAAATCCGATATCCGTATCCGAGCAGACCGCTTGGTTCTCCGAAATCCAGGATGCCGCATTCTCCACCGGGAGCGAGCACGCGCGCGATTTCGCGCAATCCTGCGTCGTAGTCAGCAAGGTTGCGAAACCCGAAGGCGGAGGTGACGAGGTTGAAATGTCCGTCGGGGAACGGCAATCGCAACGCATCGGCTTCGATCCAGCGCAGCGACTTACCTGTTCCCTTCACCGCCGCGCGCTGCAACATTGCGTGTGAAAAGTCCGCGCCGAAAATCTGGGCTGCACGCGATGGAGCGCGCTTTCGCAGAGCCAACGTCATGTCCCCCGTACCACAACAAAGGTCCAGGACGCGGGCATCGGCCCGCTTCAGAATCGCGTCAAACCTTCGCGACGTCCGCCACCACCACAGGCGATCGATGTTGAACGAGAGAACGTGATTCAGCAGATCGTAACGCGGAGCAATCGAGGTAAACATTTCCTGCACCGCACGAGCGACGGACTCGCGATCTTGCGCTCCCGTAGGCGCCGCGCCGACGACCCGCTGATCGATTTCTTGACTCATCGCCATAAACTAATGGTTGCCACCAACGGTTGCCAACTCCCGGTTGCACCTACTCCGCGCCTAACTCCGCGCCAGTTTCCGAATCTCGTCAACCGCCGACCGGACAACCGACTCCGGCACGTCGCTCGTGATCTCGACCTTGCCGATCTCGCGCGGAAGGATGAAATGCACCACTCCGTGCCGCGTCTTTTTGTCGGAACGAAGCCGTTTGAGGATGTTCGCAGTTTTAACTTTCACAGCCGGCAGCCTGCCAAAACCGAGGATGGCGTTCGTAACGCGTCCGGCGGTGACGCTATCCAGCTTGCTCGTCGAGAGGGCCATGTGGGTGGCTGCGATCATCCCCCATGCCACTGCCTCTCCGTGGAGCAACTGCGCGTAACGAGTCTCTGCCTCGAGCGCGTGCCCGATCGTGTGACCGAGATTCAACACCTGCCGCAAACCGCCCTCGCGCTCGTCGGAACTCACGACGTTCGCCTTTAAGCGAACGGAATCGGCAATCACCTTTTCAAGCACCGTCGGCTCTCGATCGAGCAGCTCGCGTCGTTTTTCTTCGAACAGTTTGAATAAACCAGGATCGCCGATGATGCCGCATTTCAGCGACTCATAGAGCCCGGCATGATATTCGCGCGAGGGCAGCGTCGCCAGGACCTCCGGATCGATCAGCACGGCGCGTGGCTGATGAAACGTTCCTAACAGGTTTTTCCCGGAAACCAGATTGACGCCGGTTTTCCCACCGATTGCGGCATCGACCTGGGCCTGCACCGTCGTTGGGACCTGAATGACATCCACGCCTCGCATATAGATCGACGCCAGGAATCCAGTGACGTCGCCAACCACGCCGCCACCGAGCGCGATCAGCGTGACTCCGCGATCGGCACCGTGTTTCACGAGCTTCTCGGCCAACTTCTCCAGTGTCGCAAGACGTTTGGAACGCTCACCGTCGGGCATTTCGAGGACTTCGGCGTCGATTCCCGAGGATGCCAGCGATTTCAGCAGAACTTTCGCCCACCGCCGGCGCACCGGGAGGACGGTGACGATAAATGTGCGCCGATTTCCAATGAGCTTGGCTAGACTCTCGCCCGGCTGCGCAAGCAGGCCCCTGCCAATGAGCACTTCATAGGAGCGCGAAGGAGTCGAGACGGGGATGCTAATCATTGGAATTAATATTCATCATAGCGTAAGGGATCGCGTGATCGAGTTCATGGGCGCCGAATCGGGCGCTCGAATCACCCGCTTTAATCAACCATGTATCTTTCGAGGATTCATCAGCGACGCAACAATCGACACTCCCAGGACGAAAAGCACAATCCCCAGCGCCCATTCCGTTGGGAGGGTGACATAGTGCGATGCCAGCATTTTCAGGCCGATGAAAATGAGGACGACGGATAGCCCATAGTGGAGGTAGTGAAAGCGATCCATGACTCCCGCGAGCGCAAAATACATCGAGCGCAGGCCGAGAATGGCAAAAACATTCGACGTATAGACAATGAAGGCGTTCGTGGTGATGGCAAACACCGCCGGAACGGAATCGATTGCCAAAACGATGTCGGTCGTTTCAACGATCAGAAGCACGACAAAAAGAGGCGTCGCGTACATCACATCGCGTTTGGTAAAGAATCGACCACCGTCAAACTCCTCCGTCACAGGGAACATGCGGCGGAACGCACGCAGAACCCGGTTTTTCTCCGGTTCAGGTTTTTCATCCCCGCGGCGCAGCAATTTAGCTCCTGAGTAGATGAGCAACGCGCCGAAAACGTAGGTGATCCAGTCGAAGTGGTCGAGAAGGTCCGCGCCGGCAGCGATGAAGATTCCGCGCATCACAATCGCGCCAACGATACCCCAAATCAGCACTTTGTGTTGATATTGGTCGGGCACCTTGAAATAGCGGAAGATGACGAGAAACGCGAACAGATTGTCAGCGCTCAAAGTCAGCTCGATGATGTAACCGGTGGTGAATTGAAGCGATTCTGAGCGTCCGTGCCAGAACAGCAATATGATGGCGAAGGCAACCGCCAACCCCACCCAGATCCCCGACCAGGCGAGCGCTGCTCGAAAACTGACCTTCTCGCGGCGGCGATTAAGCACTCCGAGATCGAGTGCCAGCATCGCCGCTACAAAGATATTGAAGAGAATCCAAAAAAGAAGCACAAGGAATCTTACGACAGGAGAAGGACAGGTCTCAGGTGTTAGGTCTCAGGAAAAACCGGCGCTGTTTACAAGTCGCCTTGCTGACACCTGAGACCTAACACCTGAGACCTGTCCTACTACTGCTGCCTGCCTCGCTTTCCCGTGACCCATTCATCCCACATGCCCATGCCTTTCATCTCCTCGTCGAGATGGGTCTCGTGGAGCATCTTCTCGATTTCGGCATGACCGAGCCGGGGGCCGACTCGATCCTCCGCATTCGCGAGGGCAAACGTCAGCACCGTCGCTGCGGCGACGTTCTTCTTGAGCTGCGGAAAATCCACCTTATCGAAAGTGTCGGTGCTGGCGTGATAGTTCTCCATATAGTTCGCTTCTTCCTGATCGACAACGAACGTGGGCACGCCTTCCAGCATGAAGTCGAAGTGATCGGAGCCGGATTCAGCGGTCGAGACCGCCTTCGCGGCACTGAATTGCTGCACCGGCGAGAGCATCGATCCGGCGGCCGGGATGATGTCCTTTCGCCCCCCCGTCGAATAGGCAGTAATCTTGCCGGTACCGGAATCGAAAATGACCACGCCGGCCGCCTTGTCCAGTTCGGCGCGATGCGTATTTGCATAGATCCGCGAACCAATCAGACCTTGCTCTTCCCCAGAAAAGAGGATGAAGCGTATCGAGCGCCGGGGCTTTAATCCCGACGCTTTAATCGCCCGCAACGCATCGATGACCAACGCGGCATTGCAGCCATCGTCGAGCGCGCCCGTTCCCAGATCCCAGGAATCCAAATGCGCACCGAGGACAACAAACTCGTCTGGCTTTTCACGGCCGCGGATTTCCGCCACCACGTTCCATGTCTTAAGGGCAGGTCCGATTTTGTTCGGAATCGAAAGATCGGCCCATACGGGCTGAGCCGCAGCCAGCAGTCGTGCGATGCGTTCAGCGTCCTCGCGCGCGACGATCAACTGCGGCAGAGCGTCGATCTCGCCATTCACCGAATTCGTGTGCCGAAAAAGTATCCGGTGATCGCGCGTGGCCATAAATGCGACCGCCTTTGCCTTTCCCTTAACTGCTAGCGCTACAATCGCGGGAGCGCGCTCGTACTCCCCAAAAAGGTCTTGCCACGTCGCCAGTACCTTGGTGTGGACCAGCACCAGTCTTCCCGCAATATCGCCCACTTTGGCAAATTCGGCCACCGAACCCTCCCCAACATCAACAATGGGAACGTGTTTCGCAGAGGCCAGCGCCGGAGCCCACGCCACCGACACTGCGCCCACCCGAAATGTCATTCCCGAAGATAGAGACGCGGTCATTTCGGTCGCGCCCTCGGCCCAGGATTGCTGGATCTCGAATTCTTCGGTGTGCACACTGTCTGCGCCCGCATCTTTGAATGCTGCCACTCCCCAGTCAACGGCGCGCTGAAAGGCCGGGGTGCCCGGAACACGCCCACCAACCTCATCGCTTAAACGTCGAAGGTTCGTTTCCAGTGTGGAGGGCTTGAGCGCTTCGGCAATCAACCGGTCAGCGTCGTTATCTTTATTTTTGTCGGCCGCAAGCGCGCCTAGAGAAAACAGCAAGACTCCCAACAACCCCAGCGTTCGAATCATGTCGAGACATTAGAAACGAATTCGGCCAAAAGCGGAAGGTGGCAGAAGCGAGGACTCGGGTTCACGTAAGGAGACGCGG
Source organism: Terriglobales bacterium (assembly GCA_035308395.1). GTDB lineage: Bacteria > Acidobacteriota > Terriglobia > Terriglobales > Acidobacteriaceae > Acidiflorens. The sequence goes on along the minus strand of DATGGT010000134.1, from coordinate 89,154 downwards.
CAGGCCGCGTCTCTATTGAAAGATTCGGTTACGCAGGTGTTAGACCGTATTTTTCTTGCAGCCGCCGCTCCATGGTGCGGAAAATCAAACCGTCGACCATGAAGCCGAGGATAATGATCAGGATCATGACCGCCATCACCTGGCTCATATCACTCAGATCGCGGCCCATCATCAGCAATTGGCCGAGTCCGAGGCTCAGAAAGATCATTTCGGCTTGAATCAGCGAGCGCCAGGCGAATGCCCATCCTTGTTTCATCCCGTTCACGATAAACGGCAGGCTCGCTGGCAAAAGAACATACCAAAACAAACGGAAGCCGCTGGCGCCGAGGTTGCGCCCCGCCATACCGTAGATCTTCGGCATCTGCTTGCGGCCGTCTTCCATGGCGATCGTGACGGAAAGTAACGAGCCCATCAGCACGACGAACAGAATCGCCTTCTCCGTGAGGCCAAACCAGAGCACGGCCAGCGGGATCCAGCAGATGCTGGGCAATGATTGCAGGCTTACCAGCAAGCCGCCCAACGTTTCTTCTAAAAACTTGTTGCTCGATACGGCGAGACCGAGAATCATCCCGAGCACGATCGACAGCGTGTAGCCGATGAGCATGCGCTTCATGGTGACCGCGATGCCGATCCAGAAGCTGTGATCGGCAAAGCCGTCCCACAGTGCGTGACCAACTCCCCACGGCGGAGGAAAGAGATAAGGAGGCCAGACTCGGAGCTTAGCCAGAATTGCCCATATGGACAGAAGCGCGGTGTAGAAGATGATTTGCCTAGCTAATTTTTTCATCAGCATACTCCGCTTCCAGGGACTTGTTGATCTCCTCGCGCAGGCAGTCGAGAATATCGCGCGCCGAGCGAGCTACTTCGGTGTGCTCCATGTGACGCGGCCGAGCCAGATTCACAGAAAACTCCTGCTTCACTCGTCCTGGACGAAATGTCAGCAACGCCACGCGATCTCCAAGCCTTACCGCTTCGCGAACGTTGTGCGTGACAAAGATAATGGTACGGCCAGTTTCGGCCCACAGGCGTTCCAACTCGTCGTGGAGAAGGTCGCGAGTCTGGGCATCCAGAGCGGCGAAGGGCTCGTCCATTAGGAGGACGTCAGGCTCCGTGGCCAGCGCTCGCGCTAATGCGACCCGCTGCCTCATGCCGCCCGAGAGCTGGTGGATGTAGCTGTCGCGGAATTTCGAAAGATGGACGAGGCGCAAATAATATTGCACTTTCTCTTCGCGCTCGGCTTTCGAGACGTTCTTCATCTTCATTCCGAACTCGACATTTCCACCCACCGTCAGCCATGGAAACAGGCCGAGTTCCTGGAAGATGAGAATGCGATCCGTCCCCGGCCCGCTCACGGGCTTGCCGTCGACAAGAACTCTGCCTGACGTTTGGGGATTAAGTCCGGCGATCAAGTGCAGCAAAGTGGACTTGCCGCATCCCGACGGGCCCACGATGCAGAGGAATTCACCTGCCCTCACTTCAAGACTGATGTTGTCGAGCGCAAGCAGCCGTTCACCGGAAGTTGTTTTGTAGCTGAGAGAGATTCCATCGAGAGCAACTTTTGGAATTGCGATCTCAGTCACCGGACGGTTCGGGAAAATCGTCACCGATGAAGCCGGCCTGCCGTTCAGCACATTCGGGCGCACACCGGTGTGAGGAACAGCGGGTACGGCGGGCTGATACGCGTTCTGCGGACTCGTGCTCATTGGATTGCCTTCTTCCCTTTTTCGGCCAACACCTGGTTTAACAGCGAGAGATCGTAGAGGCTCGACAGATCAGGCATCTGGCGGCCCAGAAATCCCGCGTCAAATGCCGACTTGGCCGCGTTCATCAGCGACCCGCGCAGAGGGTCATACGTCACCGTCAAGCGGCCAAACGCATCCTCCAGCACCGCGTCCGGTAATGCCTTGCCGGTCTCTTTCGCAATCTGCTGGTTCAGGAGTTTCTTGGCCTCGGGCAGGTGTCCGTTGATCCAATCGGTCAATTCCACGTGAGCGCGGATCCAATTCTTTACCAGATCTGGATGCTCCTTCAAAAACTGTGTGCGGACGACCAGATGTGCGGCAATGAATTGACCATTCGGCCAGAGCGTCCTCTCATCCAGGAAAACCCGCCCGTTGCCTTCCTTCACCAGACGCGTTGCCCAGGGCTCAGGCGCCCACGCGCCGTCCAATTCTTTTTTGAGGAACAAAGTCAGCTGATCGGGATTTGCCAGCGGAATCACCTGCACGTCTCCACCCTTGTCGGTGGTTTTCATGCCATTCGCTTTTAACCAGGCGCGCAGTGCCACGTCCTGCGTGTTACCCATTTGCGGGGAGGCAACCTTTTTCCCGTGGAAGTCTTCCGCTTTCTGGATGCCAGAGTCGTTCCGCACCACGAGCGAAGCACCCCCACTGGTCGCACCGGCAACGATGCGCAGGGCTTCTCCATTCGAGCGAACGTAGCCAGAGATGGCTGGGTTTGGTCCGATATAGGTCATATCGATCGCGCCTGCGAACAGCGCCTCGATGGCGGAAGGCCCGGCGTTAAAACTTTTCCATTCCACTCTGACTTGCGGCCCCATCGCCTTGTCGAACCACCCATTGCTCTTACCGATCATTGCCTGCGGGTGAGTGATGTTGGGAAACGCGCCCACGCGAATACTTGTCTGCGCCGACGCCACGCTGACGAAGAAAAAAAGAAGAAACGAGACAGAAGCGACCGAGAGTCGCTTAGTCATGCCCTTCGCCTCCGGCAACCATCGGCAACACTCGCAGTTCCGTCTTTCTTCGATTACTCCGGCGATTCCCGTTTCTGGGACGGGACTTGTTCTCAGGGCCCCGACTGATCAAGTCGGCCAGTGTTGTATTTTCGAGAATTTTGGCGGCTGCGTCGCGCACTTCCAGAAACACTTTGTAGAGCGCGCTATGGTCGGCGTCGCGATCGATTAGAACGCGCAACTGGTCGGCGTCGCCGAAAGGCGCCAGCGGCCCGTCAATGAGTCGGATGATCTCGCTGAGCCGAATCTCCGACGGAGCCCGCCGCAACTGGTACCCACCCTTTGCGCCACGCACGCTCTCGACGATGCGCGCGTTTTTCAATTCCAGGAGAATGAGTTCTAGAAATTTTTCGGGCAGATTTTCTTCGTAAGCAATGTCGCGAATCCGGATCGCCCCCTGCGTGTAACGCCGGGTCAGCACCATCATCGCCTGCAGCGCGTAAAGGCCCTTCTGCGAAATCTTCATGTCGCCCCCCCACTATCCCTACCTGATTAATAGGCATTATAGAAAATGCACGCCGAGGACCAAAGCACCAAATTTGACGAGGAGTTCTGGTCGTGCGTTTTCTGTAAGTTACGGCGGAAAAATATCTTCCAAGGCGGGCTGCTGTGTAATAGTTTGCACTTCGAGGACACTCCGAGGACAAGGGCGTATGCCGTTTTTGAGGCCCGTCAACAGGTCGGGATCGCCTACCGCAAGCGCAGGATCTGCACTGTGATGTTGTCAGGCCCGCCGCGTTCGCGAGCCAACTCGATCAAGTCGCGGCCAGCCTGTTCGGCACTCTTGCCATCGACCGCGTCCAATATTTCGGCGTCGCGGACTTGTCCCCACAGGCCATCGGTGCAGATCAACAACACGTCTTCAGGACGCAGGGGATGCGGCTGTCCTGGCGTATCCATAATCAGGTCGGGATTCGTCCCTAGAGCTGCGGTCAGAATATTTCTTTGTGGATGCGTCTCGGCCTCCTCGGGGCTGATCATTCCCGCCTCGACCAGCCGACCGACATAGGAGTGGTCGCGCGTTACCCTCGTAATCTGGCCATCGCGGATCAGGTAGAGCCGAGTATCACCGACGTGGACAAAATAGAGTGCGTCGTATTTCAGGTCTCCATCGACACGCCCCACAATCGCCACCGCGGTGCAGGTTGTTCCCATTCCGCGCAGTTCCGGATGCGCGAAGCTATACTCCCGAATCTGTTCATGTGCCGATTGGAGGGCAGCGATCATCCCATCCTGGGGATCGTCGCCGGGAAAATCGCGATAGACGGAAACCATCGTTTCCACGGCCAGCCGACTCGCTTCCTGTCCGCCCTCGTAGCCACCCATGCCGTCGGCGACAACCGCAAGCCGCCCTTTATGGACGAACTCTTCCTCGCCCTCCGCCTCCCAATAGCCAAAGGAGTCTTCGTTATTCTGGCGCTGACACCCGATGTCAGACTGGCTCGACACTTCAATTCCGGTGCGAACTTTCATCCGGTCACGACTTCAGTACGGGGAATTGCGAGCATAGGCAAAATCGCGCTCACGCGCAAACCTAAAATTATAAGGGGTGATGGGCGGAAGGCTCAAATCGAACGTGGGAGCGTGGAAAAGGTCGCGAGGGCGTTTGCCTACAAAACAAAAAGGGACGACGTTAAAAACGCCGTCCCTCGACGATCAATATCTACGCAACCACTACGGAGTTGTCGCCGGACCGCATTCCCCGGTCGGATTGGTGGTATCGGTGATCCCCGCCGCGGAGGCCACAGCAACATAGGCTGGCGCAGTCGTTAGGCCCTTGTAGGTGGCTGTGAGTGTGTAGGATCCGGAGATCGCCCACGCGGGCGATGTCGCCGGTGGCGTGGCGCTATTCACCCAAGTGCAGGCAAATGGCGTCACAGCCGTGAGTAAGCCATTCGGGCTCAATTCAACAGTCTGCGGGGGTACGGCCGTCAGAGGGACGTAGCCGCCGCCACTCAATTCAGTGCTTCCTGGCGTGATCGAGATTTGGTACGCCACTCCGCCCACATTGTTTAAGAGCTTTGCCGAGCCGTTGCTGTAGTTTCCCCACAAATATACCTGAAGGGTCCCGCCGATACCCTGCAAGTCAAGGGTACTTCCCGGGGTTTCGGCCGTATTTGAGCTGGAAAGCTGGATGGACTGCAATTTGTTGGATGTTCCGCAGCCCAACATGCTGAACGTCAGCAGCGCGCAAACCACCGCGGTAAAGAGAGTTTTACGATTCACCGCCAAGTACCTCCAAAAGGAAATCTTCCGCATCGTCGCAGCATCCGTCACATCGGACAAGGTAACCAAAGTCATGGCACCGCACGGTGGGGATCGCCCCATGGTTTCGCACCCTTGGTTTGCGCGCACTTGGCCCATGCCTTGTTTCCACCCTGGGGCCGCGGCCGCCGCTTGTGGTCTACAATCTCCGCATGGCCGATCCCTCCCTGCCTCCGCTTCCGCCAGCGCCAACCGCCGGCCCCATCACCGAATTCCACATCGGCGACGAATTTGGAACCGCCAAGCGCAATCTTCCTCCCGTGCGGATTCTCCTGATCTGCATCGCTGCGGTCGCAATCATTGTGGGGATCTTCGCGTTCAAGGAACGGGCGAAACCGCAGGGCGCTGGCGCCGTCAATTTCGTATCGGCGGCTGAGGTTCCGGGACAAGGCCTCATTCTTGCCGCGATCACGCTTACGTTGCGCGACACTACCGAGAAGCCGCTGTGGGTTCGCACCATCAAGGCGCAACTCACAACCGCCGACGGCAAAACTTTCGAAGATGAAGCGGCTTCAATGGTCGATCTCGACCGCTATTTCCAGGCATTTCCGGTTTTAAAAGAAAGTTCGGAACCGCCGATCGCACCCGAAATGAAATTGTTACCGGGATCGGAGCAACGAGGAACCATCATCGTCAGCTTCAAGGTTACAAAACAGGAGTTCGACCAGCGCAAGTCGCTGGCGGTGTCGATCCAACCCTACGATCAGCCTTTGCCCGTGATTTTGAAGTAGCGCTCGGATCCCTTCGGCTTTCCGCGGGTACGTCAATTTCAGGTTCGAAACTTTCCTTACTCGTTCTCCAGAACCGACCGCGCTGCGGCCAGGGCCGCTTTCTCCGCCCCGTCGAGTTTGGGATATTTGAGCTTCATGGCTTTGAGCGCCTCGACTACCGCCTGCGACACCACCAGTCGCGTGAACCACTTGTTGTCTGCCGGGACCACGTACCATGGAGCGTCTTTGCTGGCGGTATGCCGGATCATGTCCTCATACGCCTCCTGATAAGAGTCCCAGAATTCCCGCTCCTTCACGTCTGCCGAGGAGAATTTCCAGTTCTTCTCGGGAGTATCAAGCCGCTCCATAAACCGCCGCTTCTGCTCCTTCTTTGAGAGGTGCAGGAAAAATTTCACCACCGCGATTCCATTTCGCGTCAGGTATTGTTCGAAACAGTTGATATCTTCGAACCGTTCCCGCCAGATGTGTTTTGTGACTAAGGACTTTGGCAGTTTCTGCCCTTCGAGTACTTGGGGGTGAATGCGTACCACGAGTACTTCTTCATAATATGAGCGGTTGAAGATGCCGATATGGCCCCGCTCCGGCAGACACTTCGTAGTTCGCCACATGTAGTCGTGATCCAACTCTTCAGGCGATGGCGCCTTGAACGACCACACGTCTACTCCCTGCGGATTGACGCCTGACATCACGTGCTTGATGGTCCCATCTTTCCCCGCCGCGTCCATGGCCTGGAAGATCAGCAACAGCCCCCATCGGTCTTGCGCGGCGAGAATATCCTGCAGACGGCTCAGTTCCTTGACTCCGTCGATCAGCATTTCCTTCGCCTGCGGTTTCAGTTCCGATCCGAGTCCGTGAGTGTCGGCAGGGTCATGATCCGCGAGTTGGAAATGTTTTCCATGTTCAACGCGATAGCGCTTGAGCAATTTGTCGATGTTCATGATTTCTTCCTTCGAGACGGCTTGCGGCGGTACCAAGAACTCATCGAATCAAGATCCGCGTTGGCACTGTTTCGCGAATGCTACGGGTGTTGCTCGTATACGGAATTATTAGGTGCAGGCTCATCGTAGTCGCGGCCATACTTGTTCTTGTGCGCCATGCTCTGCCCGCTGGCTTCGGGAACACGAATCACTCCGAGAGATGCGGAGTTCTCGGCGATCGTGATTTCGCGGGTGAGCGGCTGGGTGTTTTCGGGGCCCATCCCTTCACTCCACACGTGCAGCAGATACCGTCCGTAGGGGACGTCGGCCATCGAGACCTGACCATCCGCAGTGGCGATTGCGTACCACGGCGTCGCGATGGTAATGACGATCGCGCTCATCTGCGGATGAATGTTGCAGAAAATATAGCTGATCCCGGCGCGATCGAAACGCACGGTCCGCGACGTCCCGGCCTCGTACAACCCAAGGTCGAAGCGCTTCCCTTCAAACAACGAAAAGACATTGTGAAAAAAGGGATCGCGGTTGGGGAATTCGACCGACGATCCGGCGGGCACGACCAGAATGTGTGGAACGAAACTCTTGTTTTTTTGCACCAATCGCAGGCCGCCAACGGCAGCAGTCGGAGGACTGGGCATGGCGACAACCGGATCGCTTCCGGAGGCAATCGGTGTGAGCCACACAACGGTCCCGGGAACAGTCGCGTGCCGCGCTCTGACGACGCTCAGGGTCCCGCTCACTTCGACTCGACCGCGCACGATGGTGGTTGCGACCTGAGCGCGCAGTCCCGCCGCACCGGCCCACAACATCGCGACTCCGATCAGCACCCGCCCACACTTCATGGTTGATGACCCATCGTCAAATTGTCCTACCGCAGATTGTCCTACGGCGGATGTCCGCAAACCTGCCGCGCCAGACTTCTATCGTGACTCGCGCAGCTATCGATTTCTAGAAAAGAACCCCCATCATCAGATTCAGGTGATCCGCGTTATTGCCGCTACCGTCAATTGTATAAGTCGTGAGATGCCGGTACTCCGCGGAGAACAATAAATCCGATCGCGGACGATAGATGAAATTCACGAAGCTGCCCTGATTTCTGGCCAGATTCGGGTCACCGTAGGCGTGGACATATTGGAAATACCTCAGATCTGAGGCGTAGGAATTTTCCATTCCGAACGCAGCGTTGAATTCCCACTTATTCGCGGGCCGGTATTTTAGTTGTGCCCAACCGCCGACCGAGTTCAACCCGAGCACTTCGGACGTCGGTAAAGTAGGATCGCCGCTGAACAGGACACTGCGTCCAAGTCCTCCGTAGAGTCCTCCGATCGCCCGACCACGGTAAACCTTGCCACTCAGCGAGAACTGGCGGCTGAGTGGCAGATCAAGATCCGCCATCCCCGCCCAACCGTCGACCGTTCGAGAGAAGCCATAATCCTGACGGCTGTAGAAACCTCCCGCCCCGATCCGCAGAGGCTGTCCAAAGACATTGCGAGTCCACGCAACCCGAGTTCCGAACGCCGGTTGACGCGAGGACTCACCCGCTCCTGGCTGCCGATAAGGTGTGGCGGCGGGCGCTTCGCCACTGACGGGATCGAGAATCCCCCCCTGAAACAACAAACTGGATTCTTCGCCTAACGCGACTCGATGCTCCACCCGTATCTGCGGAACCCAACTCCACAGGTTTCCGGCATAAGACAGCGCGGGCTGCGCGAGGGTGGCAAATGACGTTGGGGAATTCGGCGAAAAGAAAATGGTGTCCTGCCCAACGACCACCGAAGTGTTCGCCCAGTCCATGCGCATCGTACCCGTTCGCAAACGCATGATTCCAGAGTTGACTCCATTCGGCGCTTCGGCGAACCCACCCGCCAAGTCGAGTTGCAAGTCCGCTCTGGTCTTCGCACCGGCCAGGGTCGGACCGAAAGCTTCGAACGCGAGCTCAGACTGTCGCACGGTCGCGCCGAAGCTGCCTCCCGAAGCGCCCGCCGGTCTCGCATACGCCAGTGTTGGCAGGTCGATGCTGTCCACCGTTCCTTGCGTGCTGGCCAGGTTCATCAAGACAATCCCCGACAGTCGTACTCGGTATTTGGATGCGCTTTCTACCTTTGTCTGGTACTGATCATCTACCTTCCCGCTGAGCAATTGATATTGTTCTTCGAGACTTGCGGCGTGCTCATTTTTCTTGGGCTCACCCTGATCGCCTGACGCTGGACTGTCGGACGCTGGATGGTCGGGCGTCTGACTGTACGAACCGGGTTGACGATCCTTTTGCGAAGCATCGTGCTGCGAAGGATCTTGCGAGATAGCGACCGCGTTCTTAAGTACAACGGGCTGCGATTCGGACCCCGCGCGGATCTCGTCGAGTTCGTGCCGAAGCTCTGAGGTTTCGGCCCGCGCACGTTGCCAATCGACGCGCATGGCCGCCACGGTGGCCTGCAACTCGCGCACCTGGTCGCGCAATTCGCCGATGGGGTCTTCAGATGGGCCTCGAGCTGAGTTTCGGCCGGCATCATGATGTGGTTGCGACAAATCTGAGGTTGTCTGCGCCTTCGACCCATCTTGCGTCGACGCATCTTGCTTCGAAGCATCCTGGGCGATTGCCGATGCGATCGATACCATAGCCATCGCCGTCGTCAGCGCTACCCATCGCAACCATGTGCACTTTCGCTCCGCGCTCATTTCACCCTCCGCTGGTCTCCGCACTCCGGTTAGGACTCTGATTCTGAACATCAGATGCTCGTCGCAGGTCTTTCATAGCAAGTCTTTCAACGCAGATCTTTTAACGCAGATCGGTTTCGCAAGGACACTCGATAGACTCGCCCACGAGTCTAGGTTGCATGCCGCGCTGCTAAAGCGTTTTCCACCGAAGGATTCAGCGGAATATTTATGCGGAAGGTCGTTCCGGAGGTCGAGGTCTGTTCGACCTCGACATCGCCCCCGTGATCCTGCAGAATCTTCTGCACGACGGTCAGACCCATCCCGGTGCCATTTTCCTTGCCATGGCTGACGAATGGCTCAAACAGTCGGCCGCGCACCGCATCGGCGATCCCCGGACCGTTGTCGGCGATACGAATCTCCAAATTTTCACCTTGCCGTCTCAGACCGACATCGATCTTCCCGGAATCAGCGGGCACCACCTCGCATGCGTTCAACAACAAGTTCAGCAAGGCGCGCTCGAGTTTCTTGAAATCGAACCATCCCTCGGTCGACCCCTCGGCGGTGATTCGAATCCGTATGCGCTGGAATTCGGGATGCGCCTTCACGCCTTGTACGGCGCGGTCAACAGCGGACCGAACATCACCAAATGAAGGACGCAATGACTCGCGCGTGCGGGAGAACTCGAGTAGCGATTCGATCAGATCGGTCATCTGATTGACTGCGATTCGGATTTCTGCGTACAGATCTTCCCGCTGACCGGGCGTTAGATTGCTCTCGCAAAGAAATTCGGCGTTCGCCATGACCGCGGCCAACGAATGGCGCAAATCATGCGAGATCGAACTCGCCATCCTGCCAATCGTCGCGAGGCGCTCGGCATCGAGCAACTCCCTCTGCGTCTTCTGCAGGTTCTTCCGCATGCGATCGAACGTGCCCGTGACCTCGGCAACCTCATCGCTGCCGCGCACCCTTAGAGGAAAGGCGTAGTCACCGTGTTCCAGGGCGCGCACGCCGGCGACCAGATTTTCCAGCGGACGAGTGAAAGTGTGCGAGATCAGAAACACCAACAGGCTACCCGCGAGAACCGCAGTCAGGCCGAGCGCCAGCAGCAATGCATTCAGGCTGTTCAGGAAGGCAGTGGCCCGATCGAACGATTTCAAGACCCAGAGATTCAATCCGGGCGTGCCAAGCTTTGGCAAACCACCTTTCGGCAAATCCGCGTTCGGCAAATCCGCGTTCGGCAAGTCCACCGAGGTCGCCAGAAAACGCTCCTCACCGAGACGGATCTCGTCACCCTGAGGAGGTCCTCCAGCGGCAACCCGCAATGGGACTCGCAGCAACTCGGACTCCTGCGCGGGCTTGAGTGTGCTTCGAACGATCGAATCGCCATAACGGAACGCCACCTCGCTCGCCGCAACCCGGCTCAAGTCGCGAGCAAAGTGATCGTCAATTTCGTAGCCCAACACGAGATATCCCAGAACCTGGTGTCCGCTCGCCGGACCAAAATAAATATCCTGCAGAAAAGCTTCGTAGAGATGTCCCTCGACGTACCACCAGTGCCGGGTCTGTTCGCGCGATACGATGCTGGTAAAAAAGTCCTGTCCGGCGCGTAGTGTGATTTCCTGCGGAGTCGCCTGGAGAGCCATCACTTTCCCCGACGAATCGGCCAGCAGCAGCAAATCGCTGCCCGCTTGCTGCCACAATTCCCGCGAGGCGTCCTGGATGGTCGCTGGATCATGCGTCGTCATCTGGGCGCGGACAATGGGCAGGTCCGCAAGCAATGCCGCCGAACGTTCGAGCGTAATTTCGCGTTGCTTTTGGAAATTATGAAAGGCGGAAACGGAATTTTGCAGGTCGCGCTGAATGCCGAGCCGCACCTCTTGCTGCACGGTGTGCCGTACCACGAGCAGAGTCGTGAATGTGAGCGCCGCCGAAACCGCAATCATGGAGAGCAGGAACTTGGTCCGCAACCGAATTCCGCCCATTGTTAATCCTCGAACGTTATTTCAGAGTCGACTATGCAGAGGCGTGAGGTCAGAGGTCAGATCGCAGATGTAATAACCTTCCCGCGATGTCAGGACCCATGCCTTTCACTTCTGCAATCTGACCTCTACCCTCTGACCTTGCCTACGGCACAAACTTGTAGCCCGCACTGTGCACTGTGCGAAAGTACTGGGGGTTTGCCGGATCTTTTTCCAGCTTCTGCCGCAATCGCAGAATGTGGTTGTCGACGGTCCGCGTGCTCGGATAGTTCTGATATCCCCAAACGTGATTGAGCAGCTCCTCGCGCGACAGGACACGCTCCGCATTCTGGATCATGAACTTCAAGACTTTGAACTCCTGGGACGTTAACTGCACCGGGTTCCCTTCCCGCCACAACTCCATCTTTGTGAAGTCGACTTTGACATCGCCAAACGCGAAAGTCTCCGTCAGCGGGACTCTCGTGGAACGCCGCATCGCGGTTCTTACCCGCGCCAGGAGTTCGCGTGGACTGAAGGGCTTGGTTACATAGTCGTGCGCGCCCAATTCCAGCAGCAGGACCTTGTCCATAACTTCCGTTCGGGCACTGAGAATGATGATGGGCAAATTGGGCGCAGCCTGCCCGATCTCGCGGCACACATCCTGCCCCGGCGTCCCGGGCAGGCTAAGGTCGAGGACGAGCACAGCCGGCACTGCCGCTCGAAACAGCTGCAGCCCCTCCGTGCCGTTGCCCGCGATATCGACCGTGAAGCCCTCGCCTTCGAACAAGCGCTTCAGAGCCTTCTGAACGGCTCGATCATCCTCGATGACCAGTATCCTCTCCGAGTTAGCTGGAGCCGCTTCCATGGTCGCCACCGCCGATGAAGATATGTGCTTGTTCACAACTGCCCCCTGATGCCTGATCGGCATAAATCATACCTCTAAACTGTAGCGTGATATCGGGTTAAAGGCACGCGGCGGGGGATAAAGTGACATGAATTTGACAAATCGTTGACAGACGAGAGGGCCCCAAACCGCCATTTGATGGAGGGATTACCTAGACCTGCCGGGGATGTTTAGTGAAGCTTCTCGTATTCGGCCTTGGCCTCTTTGAAAATCGGGACGTCCGGGTCGGCATCTTTCCAGAGCGCCAGAAAGTCCTGATAAGCGGTTTTTGCTTTGGCCGTATCTCCACTGAGCGCGTACCCACGCGCCATACCTAGCGTCGCCAGGGGGTGCACGGGGTCTGTCGGATTGATTCCCCGACGTTCGACGATCTTCTCGAATTCGGCAGCCGCTGCCGGTCCCTGCTTCGCCTGCAGGTAGCCGGTTCCTCGAAGATAGTTCGGAAGCATCCCGACAGTGGCACCGTACTGATACGGAGTAGCGCTCTCGAGGTCGGTGATCGCCTCTTCGGGCTTTTTGCGATTCATCGCTACGCAGGCGTTCACCGCGGGAATGTAGACACTATGCAGCAGGGTATCGTCCGGAAAACGATGGCCGAGATCTCCAATGACGCTCTCGGCGTGGGCCCCGTCTCCGGTCATTGCCAGCGCCAACGCGACGGGCGACAGATTTCCGCGGCCGTGCGAGATTGAGAAACTTGCGGCCGCCAGTTCGCGCGCCCTAGCGGCGTTGCCGACTTCCGCCTGCAAAACCGCCCACCACGCCTTGTTGTCGGCGGTCGATTCCTTGAACCCCAGTTGGTCGGTAGCTTGCCAGCTGCGTTCTGCCAGTCCATTGGCCTTCTGCATCTGCCCGCGAGCAGCAGCCAGCCAGGCGGCTTCGAGGAGCAGCAGATATTCGCTCGGCTTGCCCTCGGCCCACTTCATTTCTTTCTGCATACCATCGTTGTCGCCAGCAAGAAAAGCCAGCCGGTAGAGAAACTGATGGATAAACAGGTTGTCCGCTTTTTCATCGATGGACCGTTGCAGGGTCGAACGCGCCTCGTCAAAGCGATTCAGCGCCATGTAACCACCCGCCGCATGCGAATATCCAAACGGGGCCGCCGGCTCCAGACGGATGAAGTCGTTCGCCAACGGAATCGCCCGGTCATATTGTCCGAGATAAAGACCGTAGACGAGTGCCAGGTTGGTGTAGGCGTTGGAGTCGTTGGGATAGGTCTGGATGGCCAGCTCCAGAGTTTCCTTTTCTTTCCCGATGTTGCCGCTCGCCATATAAAAATGATCGTCGACGTACAAGCGTTCTCGCTCGCTGACTCGTTCGCGCAAATCAAAAGCTTTCTTGGCCTCTTCCATCGATCGATCCTCTTCACCAAGATTGCTGTAAATCGCGGCAAGCCGCGCATGCGCCATGGCGAAATTGGGGTCCAGCTCGACGGCGCGCTGGAACAGTGGGAGCGATTCTGCCTCTCCACCGCCATTGCGCATGGCATCGGCCGCGGCATAGGCCTTCAACGCTTCGAGCGATGAGGTCGTCGCTTCGGTCACCGGCGTATCAAATTTCTGAATCGACGCCAACGACTCGCCGAGTTTGCCCCGAAGGCTCGATGCCGCTTTGCCCACGCTGGCCAGTACAGCTTCCTTGCTTGCGGCGGTCACTTGTTCCCGCGCCAGAGAATCCCCCGTCGCGCAGTTGGTCGCGTCAAGCGCCACCACGTATTGGCTTCCGAGGGCCGCGATCGAGCCACTCAACATCGCCTTGTCGTGCTCGCGTTCGCAGATCTCGCGCGCCACGCTGCCCGTGACTCGCTCGTCCGCCGGACGCCCCATGAACTTGAGCGCCGTACGCACCGTCTGGTCGGGCACAACGTTCAAATACGGAGACTGCTCGAGCTGCACCGCCAGCGCCTGCTTCAGCGTCCCGTCGAATACCGGATCGCCAGTCGTATTTACGAAATCCGCCAGGAGAATTGAGTCCTTTTCGCTGAGCGTCGGCCGCGAATGCGATCGCCAGTACACCAGACCCGCAATCGCCAGCCCGACCAGAACTCCTCCCGCCCAATATTTCCTCGGAACTTGGGAGCGGACTGGTGTGGCCGCAGCCTCACTGGGCTGTTCACCCGATCGCGACGCCCCTAGCGAAGTCTGGCCGGCAGAAGGCTGGCCGCCAGAACTCGCCGCCTTGGCCGACGAGGAACTCGCTACGGCGCTCACACCGCGCGCACCAGGAGACGCAGCCGGAAGCGCGGCGTCTTCGGGCAAATCTTCGTCTTCATCTTGCGCAGCGACTTTCTTTCCCGAACCCGAATCGCGCTTCAAGCGTTGCAGCTCCGCACGCATCTCCGACGCATGCTGATAGCGCAGCTCGCGATCTTTCTCCAGCGCCCGGTTGATGATGCGCTCCAACTCCGCCGGAACTTCCGGATTCAACCGAATCGGCGAGGTCGGCGCCCGCTCGAGGATTGCGTTAAAGATAACCGCCGAAGTGTCGCCTCGAAACGGCATCGTCCCCGTCGCCATCTCGTACAGCACCGCACCGAAGGAAAACAGATCGCTGCGCTGGTCCAGTTCCTTACCCTTGGCCTGCTCCGGCGACATATAGGCCACCGTACCAAGCGCGGTTCCCGGACTGGTCAGATGCTGCTCGGCATCGATAGTCGCCAGCGTCGCATCTCTCTCGCCCCGCGCCGCCACTTTCGCCAGCCCGAAATCGAGCACCTTGGCATGCCCGCGTTTTGTCACGAAAATGTTCGCCGGCTTGATGTCGCGATGCACAATCCCCTCGGCATGCGCCGCATCAAGGGCATCGGCGATCTCAATGCCGAGCGACAGCAACTGTTCCGTTTCCAGCGCGCGGCCGGCGATCAGATGCTTCAGCGTCACTCCATCGAGAAACTCCATGGCAATGAACGCTCGCCCTTCGTGTTCGCCGATGTCGTGGATGGTGCAGATATTCGGATGGTTCAGGGCCGAGGCGGCCTGCGCCTCGCGCTCAAATCGGCTCAGGGATTGGGGATCTCTGGCTACATCCTCGGGCAGGAACTTCAGGGCAACGAAACGTTTCAGGCGTGTGTCTTCGGCCTTGTAGACGACGCCCATCCCGACGCCACCCAGTTTCTCAATGATGCGATAGTGCGAGATGACCTGATTGATCATTATTTGAGATGGTCCGTTGACGATGTCCGACGAACGGTGAGTGGAGGGCCCCAACCCTTCGGCGAGCAATGGTAGCTGTCGTGTCCAGAGAAGTCAAAACAAAGACGTTAGCGAACTGGAATCAACCCGGATTGGGTGAAGCAGCGCGAACACTCGCTCGTAACCTCCTTGTAAAGTCGGCTGGGCGTGTCCGCGATTTGACTTCCCGTCACTTCGTACCGACAATAGAGGTAGTTCTTTACAGGCCAATTCCCACCAGTGGGGGCGTCACGGCTTCGACGGAGATGCTTGCGGCCAAGAGGCATGCCGGGGTCCACACACCCGTAATCGCGTGGAAAATGATAATTGCCAATCAACAGATGGCATACGCAGCTTAATTAATTAAGTTGCCGTCTTCCGCAGCTTCGCCCGTGGGCTGCGAGCGGACGTCACACAGCGGGCTGCTCTTCTCTTCTACGTCTGGGGAGAGAGGTTAAGATCTCAGGCTAGCGGCAGCGGTTTCTTGTCCGTTCTGAGCAGTTGTCGCGAACGTCCTGGGGTAATGCCCAGGGCATGAACTGGAATAAGCATGTAGTCTCTTGACCAGTGACAATTTCGGACGCGGGTTCGACTCCCGCCGCCTCCACCACTATCTTTTTTATTATCCTTCACTTAAGGACATAATTTATTTTCGTACAATAGCGACACCTCACGCCTCCCATTGAAGAATGGAATCGGAGCGCGCTGGCAATTCCAGTCTTGTGCGTTCGCCAGATCCGCCCAAGTGGGAACCCTATTGCACCCATCGCAAGCCACGTCAGGATTCCCCGAATTCTCATCATCGACCCTCGCCTTTGCCCTATCTCTATCGGGTTGCCGGTTTATCTGGCGGCATGCTGAACTGTCGCTTCTGCCACGGCGATTAATGTTGGCAAAACATCGCCGAGACCGTTGGTGCTCTGCTGTCCCAAACCAAAATAGACTTTGTTATACAACGGATACAGTACTTCGTAGGTACGTTGTGCCCCGTCATCAGGTATGAAAGTTTTATGTCCGGGGCAAATCCTGTCCTGAGCCTCCTCAACGGACTTGAAAATCCCCGCTGCCAAGAAGGCAAAAATCGCAGACCCGAGGCTGACAACACTTTGACTGGGAACCAATACCGGACGCCCGAGCACGTTGGCATAGACCTGGTTCAACACGGTATTTTTCTGAGGAATGCCACCCGCGTTGATCACACGTTTGATATGTACGCCGTGCCCGGCCATGCGATCCAGGATCACCCGCGTATGAAACGCCGTTCCTTCGATGGCGGCAAACAACTCGTCCTGAGCAGTGCTCTGAAGGTTCCAGCCCAATGTAACGCCGCGCAAATTGGGATTAACCAGCACGGTGCGATCGCCATTGTCCCAGGTCATGCGCAGCAAGCCGGTCTGGCCTGCGCGATAATGCTCCAAACCCCGACTCAGAGCCCGTACATCGGTGCCAGCTCGCGATGCAATTGAGCTGAATATATCGCCCACGGCAGAGAGTCCGGCCTCAATTCCTGTACGGTGCGGATGCACACTGCCCTGGACCACACCGCAGACGCCGGGCACCAGATTCACCGACGGAGTGATACCAATGATGCAGGTCGAAGTGCCGATGACATTCACCATGTCGTCAGTTCGACAACCGGCTCCGATGGCATCCCAATGCGCATCGAAAGCCCCTACCGGTATCGGAATTCCCGGCTTCAGCCCCAGTTGTTCAGCCCAGAACTCTGACAGCGTGCCCGCCATCAGATCGGAGGTAGCGTACTCGCCATCCAGTTTCTCGCGAACGCCCTGGAAGAGCGGATCGACCTTCAGCAAAAAACTCTCCGGGGGAAGCCCACCCAGTTGCCGATTCCACAACCACTTGTGCCCCATTGCGCAGACGCTGCGCTTAGCCTTGCTCGGATCGGTGACGCCGCAAAGCGTGGCTGCCACCATGTCGCAATGCTCGAAGGCCGAAACGAATTCCGATCTCTTTTGCGGATTATGGCGGAGCCAGTGAAGCAGCTTTGAAAATCCCCACTCCGACGAGTACACCCCGCCACACCATTGGATCGCTTCGAGCCCTTCTCGGCGAGCAGTTTCGGTGATCTCCGCCGCTTCGCCTTTGGCCCGGTGATCGCACCATAGGTAATACTCGCCCAGCGGTTGCATGTTCTTGCCAACAGGAATTACCGATGAGCCGGTTGTGTCCAGTGCAATCGCCTCCACTTGATTGCCGGAGATGCCAGCATTGCTCACTGCTTCGAGAGTCGCCGCAGCCAGAGCGCGCATGTGATCCTCGTGCGATTGGGTCGCGTATTCCGGATCTTCACGCTTGCGATGGAGGGGATATTCCTGGACGGCCGAGGCCAACAGACCGCGCTCGCTGTCAACCAGAGAAACGCGCACGCTCAGTGTTCCAAAATCAACTCCCGCCACAATAGCCATTAGCAGGCTCCGTCGTCGCAACCATGCCAGTACATATCCCAGCTCAAGTACCGGGTCGTCGCCTCGTATACGGCAGAGGCCGCGGTTGATGCATCCGGCGAAAGATTGGCGGCCACATGATGCTCAAAGCCGTTCTTGCAGATGTAACGCAGCAGTTTCTGCATTTGTGCGATTTCAACCACGCCCGCGCCGCCGAACGTATTCAGAGGGTCTTCAGTGAATCGCCCTTCGCCAACGTAGCCGCGCATTTGCCCGGAGGTATCATCAGTCGAGAAACGGGCGAAGCTCATCTTTTCTGGCTTGATTAAACCGACGCACGTGCCGAATGTGTTCTCCTTGCCTACCGTGCCGGCAATAATCTCTTGAAAGTCCATCTTTACTGAACGGAAGAAGTGCTTGGGAAGATTGGAGCAGTGGAAACAGACTGCCTTGTTCGGGTCTGATCCATAGTTGTTATTCCAGTCGAGCAACGCAGACGGAAAGCCAGACGCAAGTTGCAAGGCATGCATGCCCAGCACTCCGCAGATATCAACTTCGCAGGCACTGGAGAGCAGCTCATTACTCATCATGCTCATGACGGTGCAGGGAACAACGCCGAGATTTTCTTCAATGGACGTCCAGCACTGTACCGCGCTGATGGACACTTCGGTCGCCGCCATCCACTGGTCGACGACCGTCCCGAGTTTGGCCATCTTCAACAAGGCTGCCGCGGGCACATTGCTCGAATCCACGTACTTCTGAATGGCGGCCAGCTTGGCTTGCGCATCCTTATCGTTGTCTTTCATGCGCTCGATCCGGCCGAGCACTTCGGAAAGATCGAGCGTTTCGATGGAGATGCCCTGCGCTTCGAGAATCTTCTCGCTATAGCGCACCGTGTTGAAGGCTGCCGGCCGAGCGCCAATGGCGCCGACCCGCAGGTTGCGAAATCCCTTGACCACACGGCACACAGCCATGAACCACGCCAGATCTTTGGCAAACTCGGGTGAGTCAGGACTCTCGGTGTGCAACGTCGTGATGGAATAGGGAATGCCGTACTGACGAAGGTTGTTGCAAGCTGACATCTTGCCGCAGAAGCTATCGCGCCGAAACGAGATCGTCATTTTCGCGGGATCGTCCGGTGTCGCCTGAATCAACACCGGCACGTGTAAATCGGCCAGCCGCAAGGCATCCGCAATCGCCCGCTCTTCGCCAAAATTCGGGAGGGTAACGATGACACCGTCAATATGCTCGCGATTGCGCTTGAATAAATCCGCGCAACGTCGCGATTCTTCCCGCGTCTCAACCGCGCCGTATTTGCTCTCCTCAGGAGTTAGGATCACAGGCTCAACATCAGCAGCTCTCAAAACGCGCAGAATTTCTTCCCGCCCAGTCTTGGCTAAGTGATCGGGGAAAAATCCCCGGTTGCCTACGATGACGCCTAAAACCATTTTTTTATGATTCACTGACATATCACTCCTCGCCGCCCTAGGCTCATGTTCCGACACAAAGCGAACACAATATATAAGACCGAAAACCGACAACCGCGCCCCACCACACGTTGCCGTGCAAGATTGTCACTCGGCGTACGAGGTGAGTCGGCAACCGTTGCCGAAGGTATAGAGGACCAGACCTCGACGCACCAATTCCAGGTTGGCTTCCAGGACTTGCTCGCGCAAGCGTTGAAGCATAGCTTAATCGGGCACTCTGTTGAGGGCTTATCGCCAAGTAATCGTTTACCCGAAACTAGCGGAATCTAATTCATTCCAAGGGGCCTGTCAATAAATTTCAGACCCAATGGAAAGCATCGGCCTAGTCCTCTTTGCCGGAACCCTGGATCACGGCGTTCGCGTCGCCATTTCCACTTTACGAACCTTGCCTCCCTGGCTGCCAATCCGCGCCATTGCCGTCGAACGCCTGAGTACCAGGTTGGTGCTGAGATCGTATTCGGTGCGCTCAGTCGAAGGCGATTCGCGTTGCACTTCCCTCAACAAGGCATGAAACGCTGTCTTCGCGAGCTCCATCTGCGACATCTGAACCGTGGTCAACGGGGGAATGGTGAACTCGGCGAGCCGGATATCGTCAAACCCGATGACGGATAGGTCATCTGGTATGCGGATATCCTGGTCGTAGGCTTCTCGCAGCACCCCAATCGCAGTCATATCATTCGAGCACAAAACTGCCGTCGGTCGGTAACGTAATTTGTCAAATTCCATCAGCGCTCGCATGCCACCATCCATCCGATGGTTTCCTTCCACCATCAGGTTGGACGAGAGACCGATCTCGGTCATTGCCGTTTGGAAAGCGGATCGTCTCGATATCGACGATTTCAGTCTCATGGGACCGGTAATAAAGGCGATATGTTTGTGGCGTAGCGCGGCCAAGTGCTGCACCGCCTGGCGAATTCCATTCAAATAGTCGATCCGAATGTTGACGATTCCAGGAGCGTTCGGACCCACATCGACGAACACCAGGGGGACGTTGCGAAAACGGAGATGGTTAAGCAGCGTATCCTCCATGCCGAAGGTCAGAATGGCCACGCCATCGACGCGGCGCTCAATCATTCGGCGGACAGACGATTCCATTCGCTTCGGATCATGCACCGTCGAAGTCAGTAGAATCTCGTAGTTGTTCTCGACCGCGAGATTCTCGAACGTCTGTACGATCTCGGGGAAAAAAGGATTGGTTATTTCGGAGACGATCAGCCCGAAAATACGGCTTCGCCCCGATACCAGAGCACGCGCCTGCGTATTGGGAAAGTAGCCCAGCTCGTCGACTACCTTCCACACCCGCTTGGCAAGCTGGGGATCGACGGTGGGCACACGATTGATAGCGCGGGATACCGTAGCGGTGGAAACTTTCGCTCGACGCGCGATTTCACGAATATCCATGCACTTTAATCAGAAATAAGCAGGATGTTATCACCATAGTGCTTATTTCATATGCGGTAAACGTTTGCTTACCAGTCCCTGTCCCGGCGGTAAAGACTCAGTGACCCGCCCCCATGAGGAGCGCCAGACTTCATCGCCCGCCGCGACGCCCGGTTGCCGCTTGCCGCGGAAAAAGCATGCTAGACCGAACAAGTAGCCGAAGTTGTACCAAGCGCCGTTGTTATGGACCTCGTAGATACTGACGTCTCTCCGGAACTCAAATAATATCTATGGCGCGATAGCGTACGCGATAGACGTGAGTGTACCTGCTCTGACAAAGTCGATAGTCGAGAAGAACACGATCAGGACCGTGAAGTCCGCCTCCTCAGACGACAGCGATGGGATAGGAATCGAGCTCCGCTGCAGCAAAGTAAGTTCCAGCCAGATGAATTCGAACACTATCATGGATGCATGAGGACGCCCCCGGCCGGATTCGCCGACAGCAACACCTATGTCGGCTTGTTCGTCGATATCGACGACTGGACTTGCGTCGGCGCGAGTGCTTCCCGCAAACCCACCGCCGCGGCTCGCTCGAAATTGCTTAGCCAATTACTTGGCCGATGAACGAGCCTACGACGACTGACCTCCGATCGGGGCGGCCCGATCCTCGTCGCAAGGTTTCTGCTTACACGAATAGAATACGTTCATCGGGCAGGCGAAGAACGACGTCACCTTACCTGCACCCCGCTTCAAAGCAGAGATTCTGGTTAAAAAACGGGATCACGTGATTCTGCATGCGATCGGCGACCTTGCTCGTGTGAGTGCCCGAATAGACTTCGAAACTGTTCGCGATTCCGTACTTATCAAGAACATCGTGCAGTTTGGCGGTGTCGACGCGTAAGGTGTCCTGGTCGCCGACGTCGAGTGAAATGCCGTGAAACTCGCGCAGACTGTCGATGTACTGGTCGATAAAGGCGAGGGGCGCGTTGGCCGTCCACTTCGCGAGGACTTCCGGTTGGGGTTGGCCGTCCTTGGTCGGCAGATCAAGATACAGTGGCGGATTCTTCGGATCGGGTGACCATGCCGCCGCAGTTGCCATCGTGGCTCGCGTGAAGAAAGCCAGCTTGGCTGAATCTTCCGGCTTCGTCGCCGCCTCCAAAGCCTTGGCCACCTCTGGATCCGGAACGGTCCGGGGCGATAGGCAACACGGGCTCATGATGTAGAGGCTGCCAAACACATCGGGGTGGTGCATGCCGATGCGCGTCGTGCCGTAGCCTCCCATGGAATGACCCACCAATCCGCGGCTGCGCCGGTCGGGAATCGTCCGGTAATGCGCGTCTATGTACGCAACAACATCATGCGCTATGAAGCGCTCGAAGTCTCCCGTGGTAACCGAACTCGAATACATGGAACCGTTGTGCAACGTTTTGGAATCCGGCAACACGACAATCATTTCTCTGGCGCCCTTGGCAAAAGCGCCTTCAATCGTCTGCGGCACGTGGATTTCGTGACTCCACTGCTCGGCTCCGATTGAATAGCCGTGCAGCGCATACACCACCGGATAGCGGCGCGAGGTCTCTTTGGAATAGCTCGGCGGCAAAAACACGAGCACTTCGCGGTCAACCGCATCGCCTTCTAAATTCCCTTCGAGAGCTTGGCCGTGGATCTTTGTGCGCTCGACCGATACAGGCTTTGCACCGGGAACGACTGCGGGAACTTCAGTTTGGATTTGCGCCGCAACCCGAGGCACAAGGCCGACGGCAACTCCCAGCACGATGAGGCAAAGGAATCTGTGCGCAATCATCAATGTCAATGTCCCTCCTTCGGGAGTCCTAACGAAAAAGCGAGTGGCACTCCTATTTCTTGTCGAGCATCAGAACGACGCTGGCGTGTGGCTCAAGGGTCGCACTGACGCGAACTCCCAAAGGCAGACGCGCACCGGTCCAGGCGTTTTTTATCTCGTATTGCCCCGCCGGCACAAAGTCGGACAAAGGGCGATCGAAAGTGATGGCCTTTTCGCCGACGTTAAATGCCGCAAGAGCGTGCTGGTTTCCCGGTAAGTCCGCTGTCCAGATCACGAGATCGCCATCGTGCAGCACTTGCCGCGAGGCAGTGGCGGTCTCGTCGATCTTCAATATCTCGGGATTGCAGAGCAAGCGCAGCGTGTCCTGATCAAGGAGTGTGAGATTGGCGCCGACGATCAGAGGGCTACGAGCCATCGCCCAAAGGCTTAGCTGAGTCTGCTGCTCCGAGGTCGTCAGGCGCGTATGGCGGGGTCCTGGGCCGACATCGGGGTACGGACGCAATTCGCCGACCGGCAGCATGTCCGCGTCCGGCCAGTTTCCAGGCTTCGTATATTGAGCCCAACGTGCGGCGTTGTCGAACTGGTTCTTTATGCCGATGGGGAAGTCCTTGCTGCCCATCCAAATGTCCCAGATATCGTTCGATATGCGCCACATCTGCGCAAGGTCGGCGAGTTCGGCATGGCGCTCAAGCGCGGTCGGTCCCGGCGAAAGGCTCAGTACAATGTCGCGGCCGCTACGCTGAATCGCCAGTTTGATCTGCCGAATTTCGCTGGCCTTATAAGGATGGTCCGCAATGCAGTCAACCTTGAGGAAATCGACACCCCAGGTTGCGTATTGACGAAGGAGAGAGTCGTACCACGCCTGGCCGGCGGCGGTGTCCTTGATTCCCCAGCTTGTGGGGTCCCAAGGACAAGGGTCATTTTGGTCGGCGGCATCCTGAGCTTTGAAAGCCGAATCCTCGATCGGCAGATTGCGCAAAACACTCTCTCGAGGAATACCGCGAACAATGTGAACCCCGAATTTGAGGCCCTTTGCATGAACCGACCTCGCGAGTTCCCGGAAACCCACGTTCCTGCCATCCTGCAGAGCTGACGGAAAACGCACGGTCACGGGAATAAACCGGCCATTCTCGTCAACCGCATACTTCAGCCGCTCGGGCTTGGGTCTGTCCTCAGGGTTGACCATGTACCAGCCCTCATCGATGACGGCGTAGGTATAGCCGAAGGGTTTCAGCCTTCTAGCCAGGGCCTCGACATTCTCGCGGAACTGCTGTTCGTTGATGCGCAAGCCATAGGAGTCCCAGCTGTTCCATCCCATTGGAGGCGTTGGCGCGAGCACCTTACTCAGGATGTGAGTACTCAGGCTGTGAGTACTCAAGGTGTGGTTCTCTTGCGCCAGCAGCGAGGCTTGCAGACACAGAAGACTGCCGACAATCGATAGCGTAGCCATCACATTGCCGAATAATGAAGAACTGCCTGATCTCATCGACCCTCCTTCAATTGGTTTGGAGCGACGATGGCGATATTACGCCAACTGATGCCCTAAAATGTGAGGCGCTTAACAAAACGCATCTTTTTGGAGGCGACCATGATGAGCGGATTCAAACAGTTTGTTCTGCGTGGCAACGTGGTTGACATGTCGGTTGGCGTAGTAGTCGGTGGCGCGTTTACGGCGGTAGTGGCTGCGCTCACGAAAGATCTGCTGACACCAATGATCGCGGCACTAGTGGGTAAACCCGACTTTTCGGCGATCAGATTCACGGTCAATGGAAGTGTCTTTGCTCTCGGTGATTTCATCAATGCTCTGGTCTCGTTCCTATTGATTGCAGCGGTTATTTACTTCTGCGTAATCCTTCCAATCAATGCACTGACGACGGAAGGATCAAAACTAATCCGCAAAGTGTTTGCCGATCACGCGCGCGGCATGGAGGATGAGCTATCTTGTCTCGATGACTACGAGAAAGAGATCCTCAAGAGCCTCCTGCGAAAGGTGAATCACGCGGCGGGGAACGGCGCCCCCAGTGATAGCAGCTTTGGCCAAAACCTTAGCCAAAACAAAGAGACAACCGGGAAGAATAGTTAAGCTGACGTCCGCAACTTCCGGGTCCGCGTGCTCAGACCCTCCACTCTCTAGCTGGCCACGACCGCTCATTTGGGTGTATCTTCTTGTCGAGGCGATCATGAATGGCCTATCGAGTTACGTGGCGGGCCTAATTTCTCTCGTCGTTTTTCTCGCGGTTCTTGCCTGGATACTCCGGATTTGTGCGGCCGATGCGCGCCGCCGGGGCAAGTCACCTTTGCTAGTCACGCTCTTGATTTTTGTCTCTTTTCCGCTGGGATTGCTGGTGTGGCTCCTATTTCGGCCCGAGCCGCTAGATGGTGCCAATAGCGGATTCCGGCTGGAAGACCATCGCGTTCAGTGATCGCGAGTTGATCCTTCTCGTGGATGTGCAAGATTCTCACTGCTCAATCTTCGTCCCCAACCCCGCATACACATAGTTCTCCGCATACGCCTTCTTCAATCGCGCAAATGCCGGTTCTCCAGTGCAGTGTCCGGGCGCAATTCTCTGCACTTTCCACTTCGTCTTTAAATTCTCCACCAGTGCGTCAATCTCTTCCACCGGCGTCGTCACCAGGTGCAATCCCCCAAACACAATCTCCGTTCTCGGATCGACCGCGCTTGCGGCTTCCAGAATCGCTTCAATCCCGGCGTGCGAGCAGCCATCGACGAGCAGCAATCCATTCGGACGCTTGATTGCCAGCGTCAATTCCGGCAGCTCAAGCGTTCCTTTCTTCTGCGAAACTGTCGGCACCAAGAAAATACCCGGCGATACTTCCGTTAATTTATTTAGCAATACAAAATTCCCAGTGTCGTAGAGCTTGCCCGACGTTAAGTGTTGCGGATCCGTGCCACCGAAATACCGCATCTTCGCCGGCAAGCTGTCATCTGCCCGAAAAAACGCCGCTGGAATCGGCGCTCCCCCAAATCCATTCGCCCCATCCGCGGGCACGTACACGGTGACGTTGGGGTTCACCTTCAGCACATATCTCAGCCCCGTCGCGTGGTCGGCGTGCCGATGCGAGATCACCACAAAATCCAGTTTCGTCAGGTCGACTCCCAACGCCTTCACGTTGTGTTCAAAAATCGCGGCATCATTTCCCGTATCGAACAAAATTCGCTTTCCATTGTGCTCGACAAGAGCGGAAAAGCCCCAATCCTTCGTCAGTTCCTTCGATTCCCCGAACGCATCGTAGAGGATGGTCACCTTATCCTGGCCCAGGCATGGGACTGCCGCTACACATACCAGCAAGAACGCCAAAATCCGCAAAATGTGGATTCGCAAAGAACACCTCCAATCACAAAGTTCTGTGAAGACGCGATCAGGTCAATGAGTGAAATGATTCCGATTATTTCCGCTTGTTCGCCCAATGCTGGCGGATGAAACCGTTGAGCGTAGCCTTATCGCGAAATGCCTCGGTGCCACCTTCTTTTGTTGTGGAATAGGCTCCGGCAACGTTGGCATAAGCCAAACAGTCTTCAAGTTTCGCTCCCGTCAAAAATTGATGGATGAATCCGGCGTCGAAACTATCGCCGGCGCCGACGTCATCCACGGCCTTTACGGTCGGCGGCATCAGACTGCATTGCTCCTGCCCTGACCGGCAAATCGCAGCCGCAGCGCCGCGTTTTACCACCACAATCTTCGCCAGCCCTGCGAGTATGTTGATCGCCTGCGAGAGATCGTCTGTGCGCGCGATCTTCTTGGCCTCACGATCATTGGGGAGAAACACATCCACGAGCTTGAGAACTTCCAGCAAGTCCCGCTCCCACCTGTTTTCGGGATCGTCGTTCGTATCGAGAGAAGTCGACAGGCCTGCCGCCTTTGCCTGCCGGAAGAGATCGATAATTCTTGGCCGCAGTGCACGATGCAGAAAAAACGATGAAACATGCAGATGCCGCGCCGATTTCACGTATGCCATATCGATGTCGGAGTATTGCAGCTCGAACATCGTACCGGGATACGTGAGGATGTAGCGCTGTTGTGAATGAGGCAGGACCACCGTTAGCCCAGTCGACGTCTGCCCGCTCGCCTGCTTCACGCGAGTTAGCTCGACGCCGGCCGACGCCAGCCGCTCCATGGCCATTTTTCCGAGAGGGTCCTCGCCAATTTTGGAGACGAAGCCGACCTTGTCGCCAAGAATCGATAAGTTGTGAGCGAAAATTGCCGAAGAACTTCCCAGCGTCAGGGCAAGACCGTTGGCGAGGAGTTCGCGGTCCAGCACAAGCTCTTTCGGCAGCCCATACAGGATCAAGTCCAGATTGATTTCACCGACCACACAAACGTCCAACTTCGACATGCTTTCTCCCTCCGAACACTTTGCAACGCGCGATTTCTAGTCTGCGGGAGTCTAGTGTTCGGGCGACGCTTCGAGATTCAGGACTTCAAACGGCTTCAGCGAAATCGTGTACGACTCGCCAGCCACCAGCCGGATCAACTTCGCATCGTTATTCTTATTTTTGTCGCTATCGCTATCTTTGTTCTTGTTTTCGCGCCACGGACTGCGAGCCAGGAATATTCGAGGTGCACTCGGTGGCAGTTCGAAGGCTTTGGCGACATCGAGGGAATATGTTTGCGGCTTATCACTTGGATTTCGGAGCGTGAAGATTCCCGCTCTCGGCGACCACGACGCCCAGCCATAGACTTCGAGTTTGTTCGGGTCTCCGCCGATCCAGTGAGTGTCGACGAGTACATCGGCATTGTTGCGCGACCATTTTGCTGCTTCGGCCAGCGTGTTCCAGTCTTCGTCCGACAACAATGAATGGGTAATGTACATCTCCTGCAACTGCGTGCCGCTGCCAAAGTAGGAATGAACCTCATTGGCAAAATCTTTGCCGGGGTCCGAACCGAGGTTCTGGGCCTGCCGCGCGTAGATGAGTCCGTGCAACATGAGCGAGTTTAGCGGAAAAAGCGGCCCAGCTTGAACGACATTGTGGAAGGTTGCACCATCACGAAAAGTTATCCAGCGCTCACGCCAGGTCCCGACGCCAGCGAAGCTGTGGTCATCACTCCCTCGCCAAATGGAATCGGCATATTGCAACCAGAAGGGTGACGGGTAGGTTCCGGTGGTGAGGTTGATGAAAATCGACGGGCTCACAGAACGCCAGTCACTCATAAGGCTGATCGCAGCCTGGAAATCGCTGTCAAATTCGCTCCCCGGCAAGACGCTGTTCACATTGCCCGTGCCATCGATCTTGAACTGGTTGACACCGAAGTCGCGAATAAACTTCAAGGTCACTTCGCGAAATCGCGCGTAATACTTCGGGCCCGAGAGAGCGAAGCCGCCTTCGTTGGTTTCGAGCCCATTCTGCCGGCCGTACTTGAGGCGTTCGAGCTTGGCTTTGTCATAACCTCCCCACGGAGAAAGCCACACTCCTGGTTCGGCCCCGTATTCTTCCGCGGCAGCTCTGATGGGTGCAAACCCATTCGGAAATCCGGCGCCAAAGCTCCAGAGCGTGTGAGGATCGTCCCAACCATCGTCAAACAGAAATGAATCGAGCTTTACTCCGCGCTTTTGGACCAATTCGCGGCCAAAAGAATGAACGACGTCGAGAGCGGCCGCTTCGTCATACGGATTGTTGAACCCGATGTCGTACCACGAGTTGTAGTGGAGAAAAGGCCGGTAAGGGCGGGGGCGTTCGCTCTCGACGTAATTCAGAAACGCGCGTCGCATCTGACCAGTGGACGACACGCCGATCACAGAAGAGTAAGTTACCGTCTGGTCCGCTCGCAACGGCAATTCGCGCGCGATGGAACATCTCACTCCACCCTCTTTAACCGCACACCCAGAAAGAGGATGTTCGAAACCAAAAAAAACATCTCCGATGGTTACGGGCGAGCCCTTTACCGTGCCGACCACACGCGCGTCCGGAGCCTTGAAGTCGAAAAGTTCCACCTCGCGAATCGGCGAAGCGCGGTGAAGAGCATGGATCGAAATTTCCTGCCTCAGGTAGTTGGCGCCATTCCGCAGAATTCCGCGCCACGTAATCGACAGGTTCCCCTGCGAATCTTCCATGCGCATCACGATCTGCTGGCCGGGTGACTGGAGAGCCGAGCGCGAGGCCCCGGGTTGCGCATCCAGCTTTTCGACACGCGGTCCGTCCTTGACCGTCATGGCCGATGAGCGAAGGATCGTGCCGTCCTTGAACTTCAGCACAAAAATATTCTGCGACAGCGCCACGTTCTTTTCAGATACGTGTGCGATGGGGTGCACAATCAGCTCCCCACCGCTGACCGCGCCCCCAGCCAGAACCCAGCGCGCGGACAACATGTTGTTTTCGAGGACGAGTTGATTGTCGCGAATTGCAGCGTGCGTTTCGCCGGGATCTACGTCATAGAGTGTGGAAGACGCGCCCGACGCAAGGGCGGCGCCGGCGATTACGAGAAACGGGAGGAACCCAAGCCGAACGCGAACAAACATGGTGGATGCTTAGGAGTATAGCTGGAGACTCGCGACTGGAATCACCACCGGATTTCGCCGCAGGATTTTCCGGAGCGTCGAGTTGATTGTCCCTCATGGTTTGCTTCGGCATATAATCGCGTGGGTTTTTAAAGTGACAATCGTGGAGGGTTATGCCCACAACCTGTACTAAGCGGAAGATCCCCGTTTTAATCCTGACGATTCTGGTCGCCGCAGTTGGCACTGGATTCTCCCAAGAAGTTCCCGCGGACGCCCCCTACAAGAATGCGAAGGCGCCGGTTGAGACGCGGGTTCGCGATCTTCTCGGCCGCATGACGGCAGAGGAAAAAGCCAGCTTGTTAAGCGGGGCAAACTGGATGCAGAGCGTTGCGATTCCGCGGCTCGGCATACCGTCGATCAAGATGGCGGATGGCCCGGCGGGTATCCGCAACTGGACCGGACCTTCTTCAGTCACAAATTCGTCCAAGACCAGCTTCACCAGCACTAGCTTTCCGTCTGGAATCGCGCTCGCCGCGACCTGGGACCCTGCAACTGCACAAAGCGTCGGCCAGGCGATTGGGCAGGAGATGCGTGCGATTGGCCGCGACATGATCCTTGGCCCTACGGTTAACATCCAGCGTGTGCCTCTGTGGGGCAGAAACTTCGAGGGCTATGGCGAAGACCCCTACCTCACCGCGCACATGAGCGTGGCGTATATCAATGGCGTGCAGAGTGAAGGCGTTATTGCGACGGTGAAACATTTCGCCGCCAACAATGAGGAGTTTGAACGCCATCGGATGGATGAAGCCATCGACGAGCGCACACTGCAGGAGATTTATTTTCCTGCCTTCAGAGCCGCCGTTGAAGCGGGTGTGTGGTCGGTGATGTCTGCCTATCAAAAGATAAACGGCGTATATTGCGCAGAAAATCCAAGTCTGCTGAAAAAGACTCTCAAAGAAGACTGGGCCTTCAAGGGTTTCGTGGTCTCCGATTGGGGAAGCACCTACAGCACCGCGCCCACAGTGAACGCCGGAATGGACCTCGAAATGCCCGGCGGAGAAGCGGCCAGGACGTGGCTGACGACCGACAATCCGAAGAAGAGTGGGAACGGTGGAGACTGGCTATCGACCGCGAAGGTTATGCCCGAGCTGGCGGCGGGCCGAATCTCACCAGCAACACTCGATGACAATGTCAGCCGTATCTTGCGAATCCTGTTCGTCAGCGGCATCTTCGACCGTCCGCAAATCGCTCCCGGCGAAATCGATACTCCGGCACAGCGCGCGGTTGCGCGACATGCGGCAGCCGAGAGCATCGTTCTGCTCAAGAACGCGGGCAACTTGCTTCCGTTGGATCCCTCGAAAATCAAGACGCTCGCTGTCATCGGTCCGAACGCTGCCGTAGCCGCAACCGGTGGCGGAGGTAGTTCACTCGTCCGCTCCAACCATGTCGTCAGTCCCCTAGATGGAATCAAGGAAAGAGCCGGCAAGGACTCGCAGATCGCATACGCCCTTGGTGCAACACCATTCAGCACAACCCGCACGGGAGCGGTGACTGAGGACGAGGAAAAAAACAAAGAAACTCCAGAGGCTCGCGAGCAATTGCGGAAAGAAGCTGTGGATCTTGCGTCAAAAGTGGATGCCGTGATCTTGATTGTCGGCGACAACGCGAGGGTCGAGTCCGAAGGCTTCGATCGCAAGACCCTCGATCTGCCGGCGGGCCAGGACGAACTGATTCAGGCGGTCGCGAAAGCGAACCACAACACCGTCGTCGTTTTCAACGCCGGTGCGCCAGTTAACGTGAGTCGCTGGGTGAACCAAGTCCCGGCAGTTGTGGATGCATGGTTTGGCGGCCAAGAAATGGGCCACGCCATCGCCGACGTTTTGTTTGGCGACGTGAATCCTTCTGGCAAGCTTCCGTTTTCATTCATCAACGACTTCAAGGAATCTCCGGCGTTCGGGCATTATCCGGGAGAAGATTTGCATGTGAAGTACGCCGAAGGCATCTACGTTGGCTACCGCTATTTCGACAAGAACAACATCAAGACCCAGTATCCCTTTGGATATGGCCTGTCCTATACCGATTTTGAGTACAGTGACTTGAAAATCGAACCCGGCAAAGATGCCAGCGCATTCGAAGTCAGCATGCAGCTTCGCAACCGTGGTGCGCGTGCGGGCGCGGAAGTTGTGCAACTCTATGTGCATGACGGACACGCCAGCGTCGACCGCCCCGTCAAAGAACTGAAAGGCTTTCAGAGAGTGGAGTTGGCTCCGGGGAAATCGGCTACGGTGAGTTTTATGCTCGACAAAAGTTCATTGGCTTTTTTCAGCACTCAGAAAAAAGACTGGGTCGCCGAGCCGGGCACGTTCGACGTGCTCCTGGGCTCGTCGTCGGCAGACATCCGACTGAAGGGATCGTTGGAACTGCAGCGGTAGGCGCCCACGTTACGCGCCTACCATAAACGGTTAAAGCGCAGTCTCTCCGCGTTCCTGATTACGGATGCGAATGGCTTCGTCGACCTTGTAGAGAAAAATCTTGCCATCACCGATCTTGCCTGTCGAGGCCGTCTTCAGGATCGCGTCGACAACGCCAGCCACCAGATTATCGGGCAAAACCAGTTCAAGTTTGATCTTGGGCAGGAGATCAACGCCATACTCGCGACCGCGATACATCTCCGTGTGGCCTTTCTGCCGTCCGTGGCCGCGCACTTCAGAAACCGTCATTCCTTCCACGCCCTGAGCAATCAGAGCTTCCTTGACCACTTCAAACTTATTGGGCTGAATGATCGCTTCCAGCTTGGTCATCTTCTCTCCTTGCGCTGTGCCTGCGTACTGATTCGAGCAAAACTAAATGTCACGATCACCAGAGTCCAATCGATACTTCTTCTGGAGATTATCAAAAAAACTTCGGATTCCTTTTTCTACCCTTTAGGGGTTCAGCGCCGCCCTGCCGAGGAACTTGCCCGCATCGCCCAGCTCCTCTTCAATCCGAAGCAACTGGTTGTACTTGGCGATCCTGTCCGTCCGCGACGCCGATCCCGTCTTGATCTGCCCTGCTCCGGTGGCTACGGCCAAGTCCGCGATAAATGTGTCTTCGCTCTCGCCTGACCGATGCGAGATCACCGACGTATATCCGCTACGCCGCGCCAGGTCGATTGCGTCAAGCGTCTCGCTGACCGTACCGATCTGATTCAACTTGATGAGGATGGAGTTCGCGACACCTTTCTCGATTCCCTCCTCGAGGATTTTGATGTTGGTCACGAAAATATCGTCGCCGACGAGCTGAATTTGTCCACCGAGTTCTTTGGTCAGCATTTCCCAGCCCTCCCAATCGTTCTCAGAGAGACCGTCTTCAAGCGACACGATGGGGTAATCCTTCACCCACTTGGCCCAATAGCGCACCATGTCCTCGGAACTCTTTGCCGACTTGTCAGATTTTTTGAAAACGTATTTTCCGTCCTGATAAAACTCGCTCGCAGCTGGATCAAGCGCGATGGCAATCTCCTCGCCGGGCTTGTATCCCGCTTGTGTGATCGCTTCCAGCACGAGTTCAATCGCCTCGACATTCGACTTCACCGACGGAGCAAATCCTCCCTCGTCGCCGACCGCTGTGTTGTAGCCTCGCTTTTTAAGCACGCCCTTCAGAGTGTGGAATACTTCCACGCCCCAACGCAGCGCTTCGGAAAACACCGGCGCGCCCACGGGCATCACCATGAACTCCTGAAAGTCGACGTTGTTATCGGCGTGAGCTCCACCATTGAGGATATTCATCATCGGCAGCGGCAAAACATTGGCAGCCGCGCCGCCGAGATAACGGTAGAGAGGCAGGTCGGCAGCATTCGCCGAAGCGCGAGCGGCAGCCATCGAAACGGCCAGGATCGCGTTCGCCCCAAGGCGCCCCTTGTTCGGCGTCCCATCGAGATCGATCAGCCGGGCATCAAGCGAGCGCTGATCGGCCGCATCGACTCCACCGATCGCTTCTGCAATCTCCGTATTCACGTTTGCTACCGCTTTCAAAACGCCCTTGCCGAGATACTGAGTCTTATCGCCGTCGCGCAATTCGACCGCCTCATGCTCGCCTGTAGAAGCGCCACTCGGCACAATGGCCGACGCGCTGGCGCCGCCGTCAAGAAAAACTGTCGCTTCGACAGTGGGATTACCGCGCGAGTCCAGCACCTGGCGTCCGCGGATATCAGCAATACTGGTAAGAGCCATAAGAATGTCCTTTATTCGTCGATCGATTGAGCAAAAACGAGCAAGAAATCGCCTTCCCGGTAAAAACGCGGCTTGCCACGTGTCCAAGAGTGCGAAGCGAGATTATAACGGACGGGCGAGAACATGGTCAGTGCCTAGTGTGAGATACAAGCGGTCACAGCTCGTCCACCTACCCCTGTGGCCGAACCCCATCCGTTATTGTTCCCAATTTCCGCCTCGCTTAAAGTCGATTTCGGGATGCCAGAATGAAGGACCGCACCGAAACGCTAGCGATCGGTTTGCGCGCCCCCGATTTTTCACTCGAAGCCGCCAATCGCGAGGGAACGTTCACTCTCGCCGGATTGCTGGCACAAGGGACCATCATTCTTGAGTTCCTACGGGGCACCTGGTGACCGAATTGCGCCAAGCGCATGACTCAGTTCGAGTCGCGGCAACAGGACATTGCGACGGCGGGTTCACAGCTCGTGTTTATTGCGGCCGAAAAGCGCGATGGCATTTGGAAGCCGGCGAAGTTTCTCGCGAAACATCCCATCGCCAGCGCCTTTTTGCTGGACGAGGATCGCACGGTGACCAAATCCTACGGATTGCACCACGCTCTGGCGACCGACGCGATCAACATAGCCCACCCGGCAACTCTGGTGATCGATCGTGGAGCTTTCGTCCGCTACATTTATCGCGGCGACAACCAACTCGATCGTGCGCCGGTTGATCAGGTCATACGAGTCTTGCAGGAAATCGGCAAGTAAATCTTGGCAATAAACCTTGGGCAGTAAAACCTTTAGGAGGTGTGACTGCATGAAAAGAGAAACCGTTCTCGCATCGCTGATCTTGATTGCCAGCTTCGCCTGTGCGCAGGCCGCTCTGCCCACCGGAACCTCGGTCAAAATGAAACTCGAAACCACGCTCGCAACCTTTAGTTCGAAAGCCGGCGATCCGTTCTCAGCAAGAGTTACCGAAGCCGTCGTTGTCGATGGCAGGACTGTGATTCCGATCGGCGCCACCGTCGAAGGTAGAGTCACGAAGTCGGACGGCCCACGCCGCATCGCCGGCAAGCCCACGATTGCCATTTTCCCCGAGAACTTGATCCTGCCAAATGGCGACAGGTTCATGTTGAACGCGACACTGGTTGATACCGACCTCCGCCGTGGCACCGACGTCAACAACGAGGGACAGTTCAAAGGGGCGGGCCACGACGGCAAAGACCTCACCGAAATCGGCATGGGTACCGGCGGAGGAATGCTGATCGGCGGACTGGCTGGCGGCGGCAAGGGCCTGCTCATTGGCGGAGCAGTCGGCGCTACGGTCACCGTCGCGCACTGGCTCGGGAAACACCGCGACGCGAAATTGCCCGCAGGGACCGAATTAGTAATGGAATTGAATCGTCCGATGACGATGACAACGACGACGCCAGTCGCAAGCGGCGGTCAGTGAGGCCAGCAAGAAAAGAACACGAACCAGCCATCGAACGCTCCCGCACAGACTTCGGTTTGTGCGGGCATCTTTAATACGCCTAACCTGAACAGATCTAAAAACGCCTTCGACCGCTTCCTACCCGCTCATCGCATGCAGTTCCTCTTCGGAAAGCAGCTCGAGTTCGATCCATCCTTCGACCGGTAGAGCGTCAAGAGGCAACTGGTTTTGCCAGATGCTGAAGCGCAGCCGCAGCCGGACCGGGCTTGGCTGCTCACCAGCGAGCAACCACGCCAATGGCAAACCAAATTCGAAATTTCGAACCAGCGCCACCCGTGCGCTTTTGGCCTCCCCTTCGGCACGATCGGAACTCGCGATCACCTTGTCTCCAGATTCCTTAACTGTCCAGGACTGCAAACGTCCGCCATCAACCCACGCCCCCACCCGGAACTCGCGCCGTGGATTCACCGCGTGGTCGGCCCACGACTCCAGACTCACAACCACCTCGAAGGCACCACTGGGGAGGCCGCCAGCAAAATCCAGGCGCCCATAGACGTTTTGCTCGTCGATCCCGGCAAACACTTCGTCCATCAGAAACTGTTTGCCGTGCATCGATCCGGAACGATGGTCGGCGGTGTAACAAGCCGATCCCATCCATTCGAAATAGCGCACCATTTCTCCCGTAATTCTCGGATGGATATACGCGGTTTGTGGGATGAACGCCGGCCGCACGACGCCACCCGTAATCGGCTGCGCCAGGTAGCTTGGCGGAGTGTCACCTAACGCCTGGTAAACGTTCGATAAATGTTTGCGGTAAAGTTCGTCAAAGTCGCGGTCGTTTGCCGAATGATGCTCCGGCCCGTACCACCAATTCCAATCGCTGCCCTCGGCGATCAGAATCTCCTCAAACGCCAGTTTGCGCTGCTGCTCACTGGCGCGAGGCGCCGCCTGGGCATAGAAATTCCGCGCATGATAGAGATAGTCCCACGCCTTGTTATCCTCGGGCGCTCCGATCCAAACGTTGAAGTTTGCATTGATCCATGATCCCGGAACCAGCGATTTGAGATGCCCCACGTTTTTGTGTCGCGCAATCGCTTCCGTCATGGTGACGGCCTCAATTCCCGGATCTTTTTGCAAGCCGTCATAGAATCGGCGCAGAAATTCCCTGCCCGACTGCGGATAATATTCCCATGCATTTTCACCGTCGAGGATGATCGGCACCACTGCGTCTTGTCCATTGTCAATAATGGATTTGGCCGACTCCTTAATCTTATGGATGAGGTTATTAGCGGCATCCTGTGGCGGCATTCCAGAGTAAACAAAGCCGATTAGATCCGAGAGAGAGTGGTCACGAAACAGCATGTTCATTCGCGTGTCGGCCTTCTCATATTGATAGACCGTGTAGAGCCGATGAGCGCCATCCGAATTCAAATGACCATAGCCATCGCGCGTAAATCCGGTGTCGAGGGTCCGTGCCAGCACACCTTCGTCGGTCGCCATCCAATGCACTCCGAGTTGATGGGCAATGGCCAACGCTTCTTCTGAAACGCTGCCTTCCGAAGGCCACACTCCTTGCGGCCGTATGCCGAAGACGTTCTGGTGCAGGTCGAGTCCGCGCTGCAACTGCTCGCGCGCGTCCTCGGGATGACGATAGCGGTGCTGGGGCAATGGAAGACCGGGAGAAGACTCGGCTCCCGCCTGCGTGTCACAAACCAAGGGCAGAATGGGATGATAAAAAGCCGAGGCGGAAATCTCGATCAATCCCCTCTTGGCCGCATCCGCGTGGGCGGGTAGCACCCGGCCGAGAAGCTCGCGCTCCTTCCTGATTACAAACCGCTGGTCGTCGAGCGAGAAATCACGCCCTTTACGGACCAACTCCGCCACATCTTTTTCCGCCAGGAAGAATTCGTCAAACCATCCGATCTGCGATAGCACCTGCAAATCAGTAAAATCTTGAGGCTGGAAGTATTTCTCCGCGTTTTCTGGAGATTCCCCGGCGCTGCGAAATTTCTCAAACAACTCCCGGTAGCGCGGATAACGCCCGATCACATTTGCCGGGTTCGCCTGAAACAAATACTGCAAAGCGAAGCGACGCTCTGCCTCCGTCAGATCTTTCGCGGGCCTGCTGGCGACCAACAGAAAAGGATCCTGCGCATCTCCAGAAACGTAATCCTGAATCTGCGTGACCAGTGAGGGCACGAGATTAAATGTCTGATGGACGTGCGGAAATTCGTCCAGCAATTTCACCATCCCGTAGTAGTCCTTGAGAGCGTGAAGCCGCGTCCAGGGCAAACGATATTGCCCCGTCACCAGATCTTTGTAGAAGGGCTGGTGCTGATGCCAAAGGACCGCGACTCGTAGCTGCGCCATAGCTGAGATTCCCTGTCAGTCCATCGACAGTTTTTCGAAGTTCCTTTTCAACTGTGTCAGTTTAAACCAGAGGTCTTACCTTCAAGACTCACGTGCCTTCAAGACCCACGTGCGCGGGGATATACTGGCGCAATGCTCAATCAACCGGCAGTCCATCAGAAGCGATCTCACCGATTCGCGGCCTGTCGTTTCTTCGCCGCGGCCATTATTCTCTCTGTCATGCTCAAGGCCGGAGCACAGACTCCCGACCGCGTTCAGACAGCCGGTGGCGTCGTTGAGGGAATCGGCAGACAAGCCTCTGGCGTACGCATATTCCGGGGGATTCCATTCGCACAGCCTCCTGTCGGAGATCTACGTTGGAAGCCGCCCGTGCCCGCCGAGGGGTGGAAAGGCGCGCGCCAGGCAATTACCTTTGACTCGCGCTGCATGCAGCATCCTGTCTTCGGCGACATGAATTTTCCCAACGGGATGAGCGAAGACTGCCTCTACCTGAATGTCTGGACACCGGCAGACACCGGCAAAAACGAGACACTGTTGCCCGTTCTGCTTTATTTCCACGGCGGCGGGTTTGTCGCCGGAGCCAACTCAGAGCCGCGCTATGATGGCGAAAGCCTAGCCAAACGCGGTATCGTCTTCGTCTCCGCGAACTATCGCCTCGGCCTGTTCGGATTCTTAGCCCACCCCGATCTGACAAAAGAGTCTCCGCATCATGCGTCCGGCAACTATGGCCTCCTGGATCAGGCGGCAGCGCTCCAGTGGGTAGCGCAGAATATTGCCGCATTTGGCGGCGATCCGAAACGCGTGACCATCGGCGGAGAGTCGGCCGGTTCGATCTCGGTCAGCGCCCTGATGGTGTCGCCTCTTTCGAAGGATTTGATTCACGGGGCAATTGGAGAAAGCGGCTCCATTCTCTCTGGGCTTAGAGCGGTTCCGCATGCCGAAGCCGAGAAACAAGGTCTCGATTTTGCCAAGAGCACCGGCGCAACTTCTATCGCGACTCTCCGGGCGATGAAAACCGAGCAGCTTTTCGAGGCCACCAGCAAAGACGGCCCTGGACGATTTTCACTCACCGTAGACGGATATTTCCTGACCGAGCCGCCGCTTTCGAGTTTTATCGCTGGAAAGCAGGCACAGGTTCCATTACTTGTGGGGTGGAACTCGGGGGAGATGACCTGGGCCGCCTTGTTTGAAGGAGCCGATCCAACTCCGGAGAATTACGCGGCAGCGGTGCGAAAGCTTTACGGCGACCGCGCTGGTGATGTTTTGAAGTTATACCCCGCCTCGACCTCTGCCGAGGTCATCGACTCGGCAACAGACCTCGCCACTGATCGATTCATCGCTTATGGCACCTGGAAGTGGTTCGACCTGCACACTCAAACCGGAGGCAGTTCCGTTTACCGGTACTACTTTGCCCGCCCTCGCCCCCCAATGACCGCCGCCATGGGCGACGCAGCGCCGGGTCTGGCCGGGGGCGTGATCAGAGGCGCGGATGCGAAGGCCCACGCAGCTCCGCCCACACACGGCGCGGTCCACTCCGCGGAAATCGAATATGCGCTCGGCAATCTTTCTACGAATAAGGTCTACGCGTGGACTCCCGACGATTACAAAGTCTCTGAGGTCATGCAGGAATATTTCGCGAACTTTGTGAAGAAGGGCGATCCCAACGGCGGAAGCTTGCCCGATTGGCCCGCAGACAAGAATGGCTCACCGGTATCGTTCATGCGGTTGGACGTTGAATCGCACGCGGAGTTGGAAAAGCACAAAGACCGCTACTTGTTTTTGGACTCCGTAAAGTGAGGAACAATTTTGGCCGTCGGACGATGTCGACTTGTCGCACTTCGTCGTTAGTAATAATGACGAGTGCCCTTCTGCTGGTTCTTGCTGCCCCGGCTTTCATCCCCGCTCAGACTAATCCGCTAGCCGACCTGACCCCAGCCGCCCACAAAGCTCTGGCCACCATTTCGGGACGACTACGCATCCCTGGAACCGAGAAGCCGGTCGAAGTTCTACGCGACCGCTGGGGCGTCGCTCACATATACGCCCAAAACCAGCACGATCTTTTCTTCGCGCAAGGCGTAGTCGCCGCACAGGACCGCCTCTTTCAGATGGAGCTGTGGAAGCGCGCTGGACAAGGACGACTTGCCGAAATCCTCGGACCCTCAGCCCTACAACGTGATATCAACGCTCGTGCCCTTCGCTATCGCGGTGATCCGAAGGCCGAATATGAAAGCTACTCGCCCGATACGCAAGCGATCCTCACCGCGTTTACCGACGGTATTAACGCCTATATCGCAAGTCTGACCGTCCCAGGCGGACCTGGCCTGCCAATCGAATTTCAGCTGGCCGGATTCTCGCCCGATGCATGGCGTCCAGAAGACTGTCTCAACCGGATGGCGGCGTTTTCCATGACTGGCAATGCTTTGAGCGAGCTCGAACATGCGCAGGCGCTGACCGATCTAGGAGCCGCGAAAGCTGCAAAGCTCTACGACTTCGATCCCGCCGTTGCGCTCGACACCGCTCCCGGTCTCGACCTCGCCGGAATCTCACCGGAGTTGTTAAAAGATCTCATCGGAAGCGACCGTCGCATCGAATTTCCCGCGCGATCCAGATCCAGATCCAACGAAGGCAGTAACAACTGGACCATCTCCGGCGCCCTCACCGCCAGCGGAAAGCCGCTCCTGGCCAATGATCCCCACCGCGTCATGGGTCTGCCATCTTTGCGCTACATGGTTCACCTCGTCGCGCCCGGATGGAACGTCATCGGCGCGGGCGAACCCGGCCTCCCCGGCGTGGCTCTCGGCCACAACGAACACATCGCGTGGGGATTTACAATTTTCGGACTCGACCAGCAGGACCTCTACCTGGAAGAACTCAATCCTGCAAACCCTCTCGAGTACAAAACTGAAGCCGGATGGAAAAGGATGGATACGTGGCACGAAACATTTTCAGTCAAGGGCGCAGCGCCCGTAGAAACGGACTTAAAATTTACGCGGCACGGCCCCGTGCTCTGGAGTGATGGCAAACGCGCGCTCGCTCTGCGCTGGGTCGGGAGCGAACCGGGAACCGCTGGGTATCTCGCCTCGCTGGCCATCGATCGCGCCGAAAATTGGGAACAGTTCGAAGCCGGAGTCGGGCGTTGGAAGGTCCCTTCCGAAAATATCGTTTACGCCGACAAAGACGGAAATATCGGCGAGCACTCTGCCGGCCTCGCTCCGATAAGAAAATGGACGGGCTTGCTGCCGGTTCCCGGACGCGGTGGCTACGAATGGACGGGCTTCGTGCCTTCCGCAGAGCTGCCTCATTCTTTCGATCCAACTGCGGGCTACATCGCCACCGCGAATCACAAAATGATTCCCGAACACTACCCATACAAAGTCGGTTTCGAATGGACGCCGCCCTACCGCATCGCGCGCATCCGCTCCGTAATCGATGACGCGAAACGCGACGATCATAAGCTCAACATTGACGACATGAAAGCTCTCCATGCCGACGTCGTTTCGATTCCTGCGCGCGAGTTTCAAAATCTGCTGCGGTCCACTCCGCTGAAAGATGACCCGACGCTCGCAAGCTTTCTGCGTTGGGACGGTCAACTAAACCGCGATTCAGCGGATGCAGCTCTCTACGAAGTTTGGTTCCGGCAGACTTGCGACGCGATTGGAAAACTATTTTCGAAGGCACGCGCTGAGCGCTACAGCTCTCTGGAGCCGAACACTATAATGCGAATTCTCACGGGTCCCGACGCCGATCTTTTCGGTAACTATTTTTTCGACAACGACCTGGCCGCCCGACGCAATGAGCTTCTGTCGGATACGCTGAAGTCAGCCCGCACCGAGCTTCAGAAACTCCTTGGACCCGACACCGCGCAATGGTCCTGGGGCAAACTTCACACCGAGCACTTCCGGCACGCCGTCGATCAGCAACCCGGAGCAGAACAGCTGTTCGACCTCGGCCCGCTATCGCGCCCGGGCGACGAATACACAGTAAACGCCACCGGTATGGGCGACTCATGGGAGCAGGTTTCCGGGGCCAGCTACCGCGAGATTCTCGACACCAGCGACTGGGACAAATCGGTAGCCGTAAACACGCCCGGCCAGAGTGGGCAACCCGGCAGCCCGCATTATTCCGATCTGATGCCGCTGTGGGACCGAGGCCAATACTTTCCACTCACCTATTCAAGGAAGGCGGTCGAAGCGCAAACGACCGATCGGCTGATCCTCGAACCGTGATCGACAAAAACGTAGTCGATAAGAACATGAACGATAAGAAAATCAAATTCATCTTCTTCGACGTTGGCAACACCTTGCTCTTTCCCAATCGCGAGCGCACTCACGCGCCGCTCGTCACGCGAGGATTTGCGCCAGACGCCGAACACCTCCGCGATCTCGAATGCCGCATCAAGAATCAGTTTGACGGGATCATGAGTTCGAACGGCAGCACGGACCATAGTTTCTGGTGGATGTTCTATACCCAACTATTGTCCGAGATCGGCCTCGCCGACAATGCGCTCCGAGACCAACTCGTGACGAGCGTCCGCAATTCCGGAAACTGGGATGTCATTCGCCCGGGCACCCATGAGGTGCTGCAAGAAATCGGCCAGCGCTATCAGATCGCAGTCATCTCGAACGCGGATGGGAAAATAGAAGACGTCCTCGGTCGATGCCGCATCGCCGATTGCTTCCGCACCATCACCGACTCTGGCCTGGTCGGATACGAAAAACCGCACGCCGAAATATTTCGCCACGCTTTACAGACGATGAATGCTAAGCCGGAAGAGAGCCTCTACGTCGGCGACGTCTATTCCGTGGACTACGCTGGTGCGACAGGCGCCGGCATGCAGGCTGTGTTAATGGACGTCCCCGGCGCCTACCACGAAAAGGGAGTTCCGCGAGTCGAATCGCTGCTGGAGTTGCGCGATACGCTAGCCGTGCGCTAGCTTCGCCGCGGCGCCCGCGACTACAATCACGAAGTTATGTTTCATCAATCCTTGTTCGACTCTTCACGGCTTTTCATTTTCCTGACCGCAGCATTTTTGCTGGCCATCGCTCCCGGCCCAGGCATGCTCTACGTCCTCGCCCGCACTCTCGCGGGCGGACGCCGCGAAGGCCTGCTTTCGTCCCTCGGCACCCTCTTCGGCGGGATGGTACATGTTTTTGCCGCCGCCGCAGGAGTCTCCATTATTCTTGCGCGGTCCGCGATCGCGTTCGCCGCTGTGAAATACCTTGGCGCAGCGTACCTCTGCTTCTTGGGGATACGCATGATTCTGGACGCGAGAAAAGACGACGCCGTAGCCGTCGCGAGTCTCCCACGCGCGCGAAATCCCTTTTGGCAGGGCGTCATGACAGAAGTGCTCAATCCGAAGACTGCTCTGTTTTTTCTTTCGTTTATTCCGCAATTCGTGAACCGCGGGGCAGGACATGTCTTTCTACAGTTCGCGGTGCTCGGAACGTTCTCAGTGACGCTCAACACGACAGCCGACATCGTTGTGACGTTGCTGGCCGGGCCACTCGGCCAGCGCATACGCGAGTCGACACCTTTCCGCCGACGGCAGCGGACGCTCACCGGAGCAGTGATGATTGGCCTTGGAAGTTACCTGGCTTTCGGCGAATCGAAATGAATTGATCTTCTATCGCAGTCGATTATTGAAGTTCGATCAACTGATGATCATGGCAATCCGGCCGGATGGTCTGGTAGAGATCTCCAAGCAGACTCGGCCCGTAACGCGCTACAAAGCTCACGCCCGCTACTTCGCGCTCCTGCAGCGCTTTGTTCGGAAATAAAGCCTGGCTCAAGACATCCGCATGGCGCGTGATCACTTCGTTGCGAAGCGATTCCGCGCGTGACACCCGAGCTTGCAGGCGGCTGATCTGATGAACCATGCTCTCCTGTGCGCTGTCGGCCGTGTCGACGAGCGTCGAATCCAGTCTGCCGATCGTCTCGCGAAGCTTCGTCATCGACTGCTCCACTGCCGTCCGCGCTT
This sequence comes from Terriglobales bacterium, assembly GCA_035308395.1. GTDB lineage: Bacteria > Acidobacteriota > Terriglobia > Terriglobales > Acidobacteriaceae > Acidiflorens. Next base: position 46,281 of record DATGGT010000134.1, on the reverse strand, counting down.
CCGAAAAGCGGGTCTGCAAATCCGGCGGCAAAGAACGAGCCGCAATCGCTTCCCTAACTTTCTCCGGACCACCGAACACTTCCGGCACGCTCAGTTGATAGCGCGTCAGAATGCGCTCCGCCTTGGCGTCAATCAGCGTTGCTGAAAATCGCGGCAGGATCGGCGTCACTCTTCCCAGCAACTTTTCATAGGCAACAGCAGCCTGCGCGAAGTATGCCACCTCCGCAGCTCCGCCCGTGTAGACGAGCGTGGGGAGAAGATAGTCCTGCACAACAGGACGAAGCAGCGCATTCGGATTGAAATTTTCGGGAGTCTCGTCGATCCGTTTCAAAAGCGCTTCCCGCGAAGCCTTGCCCTCGCCAACCACAAACTCGTCGCCATTGCCTCCGTTGTGTTTGCGCCGTATCGGCGTGCGTGCGCCGTCCTTCACTTCAAACAGCAACGTGGTTGCGGAAGTCACTTTCACTTGCTGGTGATATCCGGCCGCTTCGATCGCTTTGCCGCGCGCAAGCAGCGCATCGTCGAGTTCCGGCGCACGTTCAATTGCCGCCCGAAACAGCGGCTTCGCTAAATCGTGAAAGTCCTTGTCCGCCGGATCGAGCAGGATCACTCCCCAATCGGCGAACATCCGCGCAAACAACAGAGCAAATGCACTGCCGAGAGTCTCGCCCGGTCGATATGATTCGCGCAGCCAAGTCGCGACCTCGGAATCCCCCAGAAGCGCAGCCCCCCGGTCAACAGCCGTTTCGATCTCTGGCCCAAACCTAACAGTCCCGACGGGGGCGTCAATTCCGCCCTTGCTTTCCGTCGCAAGCAATTCCGGCAATCCCTGCTCCGAAAGCAACCCGATGTGGTCGACCTCCGCCAAGTCATGATCCTCAGTAGCGAGCCAGAACACGGGCACGCACTCGACTCCAGCCGCAGTCGCTTGCTCGGCTAGCTTCACCGCGGTCAATGCCTTAAAAATTGAAAATAGAGGACCGCCGAAAAGCCCGACTTGCTGACCTGTCACCGCCGTAAAAGCGCCGCGCTTAAGCCGTTCGATATTGCCCAGCGTCTTCGCCGAAGCGCCCCAGGCTCGATTTTGCCGCTCGAGAATGCCGCTTACCTTGTCACGACGTGCGTCATCGTACTTAACGCGTTGCGACTCATCTTTGACCCACTCGGAAAACATCGGCGACCGCGGATAAAACGGCTGAACTGAAGGAGTATAGGAAAGGTAGTCGAGGAAGAGACGCGTCGTGTGCGGAATCTGCTGGAAGGGTAAACACTGCGCCTTCATCGGCAGCTCTCCGACTTCGCGATACATCGGCATAGGGTACAGCGACGCGTTCCAGCAACTCGCATATAAATCCCGAGAGCCGATGAAAAAGACTCGGCCTATACCATAGCACTCGGCCAGCGAAGCGCTGCCGGGCCCAGCTGCACTGGTGCAGTTGGATAAGATGACGGGAAAGCGCCACGGTCGCAGAGAATGGCATAGAAATCGCCAGCCGCCGGCGCTCCCTCAACAAAACAACGTTACTCGCCCGCCAGCCACGAAAATTGGGCCGCGGTCAGAGGCACCACACTTAGCCTGCCCTGCCGCACCAGCGGAGACTCCGCGAACAGCGACTTCGCTTTGATCTCCGCGAGCGTCTTCGGCTGCGCAATCGCCTTGCCCACTTTGATCTTCACGAGCGGAACTTTGGGATCGGCCCCGTCAACGCTCACCACCGATGCCGTTCCCACGGCACTCTTTTCGTCGCCGGTGTGGTAAATCACCAGGCGCTCGCCCGGCTTCATCTCACGCAGATGCTTCACTGCGGCTGGATTCGTCACGCCATCCCAGATCGTTGTTTTGTCGCGTTCGAGGTTCGCAAAGGAATAAACCGTCGGCTCAGTTTTCAGAAGGTAATCCATGCGCGGTATTGTAAAACACTGAAATCGATGATGTTGGCCGAATACGGGCTCTCGCCGAAATCTCCTACAATATTTCTCTCGGCCATACGTCTACACCCGTAGATGGACCAGGCGCTGAGAAAACAGTGGCTCATGGCCGAGCAAGACCAGCGAATCTCGGAAACGATCGACCGCGAGGGAGGCCGGCTCCGCAGCTTCATACGGAGACGTGTCGCCGATCAGGGCGACGCCGAAGACATCCTGCAAGAGGTCTTCTACGAACTCGTCGAGGCTTATCGCCTGATGGAGCCGATCGAGCAGGTCGGTGCGTGGATGTTTCGGGTAGCGCGCAATCGCATTACTGACCTCTTCCGGAAGAAAAAGCCCGACGCGTCAACCAATGAGCCGCTGGTTCGAAGCGAGGGTGACGGCGAATTTCTTACAGTCGAAGATATGCTCCCTTCGCCCGATGAAGGGCCGGACGCAGCGTATGCACGGGCCATTCTGCTCGACGAACTTGAGGACGCTTTGAACGAGCTTCCCGAGGAACAGCGTTATGTTTTCCTCGCTCACGAGGTCGAAGGCCGCAGTTTCAAGGAACTCGCGCTCGAAACCGGACTGAGCGTGAATACGCTGCTGTCGCGTAAGCGTTATGCCGTTCTCCATTTGCGCGGCCGGCTGCGGGATGTTTATGACGAATTTATAGAAGCTGGAGGACAAGAAAAATGAGAAGGCACTGGGCAGCAAAAGGACTGATGTTCGCGGTGTTCGGCGTGGCATTCGTCTTTGTATTCGGCTACGTGGTCATGCATCTGTGGAATTGGCTCCTGCCGACACTGTTCGGGGCGCCGTTGACTTTCTGGAAAGCGGTGGGTCTCTTGGTGTTGTGCAGGATCCTTTTTGGCGGATTTCGCGGCGGACGCGGCGGCCCGATGCACTGGCGGCATCGTATGAAGGAGCGCTGGGAACACATGACTCCTGAGGAACGGGAAAAGTTCCGCCAGCGCTTTGGAGACCGCTGCGGCTCGTTCGGGCACGGCCCAAAGGAATCCAAGGTTTCGGGCGCTTAGGTCCGCAAAAGGGACTTGCCAATCGAAGAAGGCAGGGTTAATATTCGTCTTTCATTCGCCTACGAAGACTTGGCGAAACAATGAGGAGATCTAGTCATGCTGAACCTAACCATCCAGCATTTGGAAGATAGCACCGTGATTCTGCGCTGCCAGGGCAGAATTGTAAGCGGCGAAGAAACGGCCATCCTGTGCACGGCTCTGGCTCAGCAGCGGAGCTATATCGCTTTAGATCTGACCGAGGTCACCTCCATGGACGCAGCCGGAATCGGAGTTCTGGTGTCGCTGCAGGCCGCGGGTATTTATCTTCAGCTTCTCAATCCCACTCCGCAGGTGCGCGAACTGTTGCGGGTCACCCAACTCGACACTGTATTCGAGATTTCTGAAACTGCGCCAATCGACTCAGAGCTCGCTAGCACCAGCATCTCGCCGGCCAACGTACTGCATGCTGGCGCCGAGAGCGCTTGGCCATTTCCAACGCAATAATCCAACGCAATAATCTGTCCCGCCGTCCCCTCCCCACCATCCGCCCATGGTGGGGAGGATCGAGACGCCCGCGTGGACGCCGTCCTGCGGTTACTCCCGACACTTCCCTTTCGCAGAGGTTTCGCCAACAATAGAATCTTCCCGTGGGCGCTACCTCCATCAATACGGGCGGCATCTCGATGGCGCGCGCCATCGAGCGCTACTTCAATGTGGCGCTCTACCTGCTCGTTCTCAGCGGCTTCGGCGCTCTTGCGTCGACCGGCGGACTCGACCTCCCAGCCGTAACCATCGTTGGTCTCGCGCTGGCATTCCGCGGATATCAGCTCTTGACCAGGATCGAGTTCGCCATCCCCGAACAGTGGACGACCCGTCTCACGGTGATCTACGTCTTCGTTTACCTCGGAGACTATTTTCTTGTGTCGCGGAGTTTTCTGACGGCGAGCGTTCACCTGGTGCTTTTCACCATGGTCGTGAGGCTGTTCTCGCTCCAGAAGACACGCGACCACTACATGCTGGCCGTGCTTTCGTTTCTAATGGTGCTGGCCGCGGCCGTGCTGACTGTCGGCAGCGTTTTCCTGTTCTCGTTCGCCTGCTTCCTGCTGATTGCAATCGTCACATTCGTGCTCATGGAGATGCGGCACTCGGTCACCTCCGAGTCGACGCATGCGCAAGACCCGCGCGCCTCAGCAGGCCTCCCTCCGAATCGCCGGATGGCTCACAACCTGCTCGCAATCGCACCGGCTCTCATGCTTCTAATCATGGCCGGGAGCTTTCTGATCTTCTTTTTCCTGCCGCGCGTTTCTTCTCGCTACCTGAGCGCCTACACGCCGACCAGCGACGTCTCCACCGGTTTCACCGATCGCGTGCAACTCGGACGCATCGGTCAAATTCAGCAGTCGAGCGCCGTCGTCATGCACATTGAGATCCAGAACGATACGCAGGGCGCCTACGACCTGAAGTGGCGCGGAGTTGCGCTGAGTTCCTTCGATGGCAAAGCATGGTCGAACGGATTTGAGCAAACTCCGCTCCGGACGTTGTGGAATGGAAGTTATCTGCTGGCACCTTCGTCCGGTCTGCGTGCAACCTCATCGCCATCTGCATCGTCTTCTGCCCTGCGTCGATCGATTCGATATCACGTTTTGATGGAGCCGCTCGGAACGAATGTTTTTTTCCTCGCGGATAGACCCCAGAGCCTTTCGGGAAATTTCCGCGCCGTCAGCACCGATGCGGGAGGCGCTGTCTACGACCTCGACCCCGATCATCCGATTAACCGCTACGAAGGCGTATCGCAATTGCCCGATGTTGATAGCGACGAGCTTCGTCTTGCACCCAATGTCGCCCTCGCCGACATGGAGCAGTATCTGCGGCTCCCTCCGCTCGATCGTCGCATTCCACAACTGGCACAGGAGATCACGGCAAACGCGTCCAGTAATTATGAGAAAGCGATTGCTGTGGAACAGTATCTATCCACCCGCTTCGGCTACACGCTGGAGTTGCCGCGCACTCTGGCGCCCGATCCGTTGGCCAATTTCCTCTTTGAGAGAAAACATGGCCACTGCGAGTATTTCGCCAGTTCGATGGCCGTGATGCTTCGCACTCTCGGAATCCCTTCGAGGATGGTGACTGGATTTCACGGTGGCGAATTCAACGACCTTACCGGTCAGTATGTGATTCGCGCCAGTGACGCGCATTCCTGGGTTGAAGCCTACTTCCCCGGTTCGGGATGGATCAGCTTCGATCCGACTCCCGCAGGAAGCGTGCCTCCGAGGACCGGATGGTCGCGCATGCGCCTCTATGTGGATGCGGCCGCGTCGTTTTGGCGGGAGTGGGTCATCAACTACGACGTCAGCCACCAGCGCACGTTGGGCAAGGACGCGGCCACCAACACGCGGCGATTCTTTGACGAGGCGCGGCGCTGGATCGGACGTCAACACCGTGCCATGCTGCGCGCCGCTCGCCACGCGCACCAAAACTTCGCGCGCTTTCCGCTGCCATGGCTGAGCAGCCTCGTAGGATTCGCAACGCTCCTGATCCTGGCGCTGAATCTTCCGCGAATGATCCGCGGCCTGCGCGCTCTTAGCCTTCGATCGCACCCCGAGCGGGCTCCCCGCGAGGCTGCCGCGCTCTGGTATGAACGGATGGTCGCCAGATTGGCAAGGCTCGGCTGGCGTAAGTTGCCGTCACAGACGCCGCAGGATTTCGTGGCGGCAATTCAGGAAGAGGCTTTGCAGAAGAAGGTCGCAAACTTTACGAACGCTTACGAGTCAGCACGTTTCGGCAGATCGGTCGACGACGCCCAGAGGCTGCCCAACCTTTTCCAGAAGATCGCCACCGCAGAGTCGGACCAAGAGTCGGACGAGAAGAATGCGGAGCACGCCGCGGTCGGCTAGCTTTTCTTCTCTATTCCACGGTGCCGACCGCTGTCGTGGGGTCTCCCGCTGGCAAATCCAATTCCCATCGCTAGAAGCGGTGAACAACCCCAAGTCCAACGTAATAATTGTGTTGTCGGCTGTTCGCCGTGGTAACGTTCAGCGCCGGATTTCCCGAGTAAAAGTCGCGCGCCTCGAGTCGCGCCCCCCATTGCTGCCAGAACCACACGTCCATGCCGGCGCCGAATTGGACGGCAAATGTATTCGTGCCGGTGGGTCCAGGATTCGGGCCGTAAAAATTTAGAGTCGGGGCCTCACGGAATCGCGCGTACCCAGCGCCCACGCTGACCCAGGGTGTCACTCCCTGCCCGGAAAAAATGTTCACACGTACAGAGGGAGTCAAAAACAGCGCCCCGATATCCTTCGGAATCCTGTTTTCGAAGGTGTTCGTATCCATCCGAAAATAGATCGCGGCGGGCAATTCTGCGTACAGTCCGAAGATCTTCTTGGTTTTGAGCAATCGGCCGTAGTTGAAGGCGATGCTTTCCTCGTTTCCGAAGTGAATACGGGGGTCCTGGTCGCCCGCGCTAGGATTGGTGATCGTCTGCGTACTGACGAACGATGCTCCCGCGGTTAACGAAAGCTCGTTGACTCCCGACCAATTGTTGTAGTCTTGCGCGCAAACACTTGAAACCAGTACCAAGATTGGCGCGACTATAATTGCGAGACGCTTAGCCGACATCTCTCCTCCGGAGTGTTGAGGGATGTTGTTTTTGTTTCAATAAGATTAGCACGCTCCGCCCGCAAAGGCGGAGAACATCCGGTACCCTTTTGGTCCTCGGCCTGTGATCCAGCCGTTCCGCAGCCGATCCACTGGGATGCTAGAATTGAGGGGATCGGTTTCCCACGGATCGCGAAAGCGCTTGAGCGTCTAGATCGTTGATTTCGATTACTCGATCACTCCCAGTGCCCATTAAAACAAACACATTAACGGAGGGCCCCGCGGCCCCGGCCAAGGTCGGATTCGTCAGTCTTGGCTGCCCCAAGAACCTCGTCGACAGCGAGGTAATGATGGGCATGCTCTCTCAAGCGGGAGCCGAACTCACCCCTGACGCCGAAAATGCCGACGTCATCGTCGTAAATACCTGCTCTTTTATCGGCACAGCCCAGCAGGAATCGATCGACACCATCCTCGAGATGGCCCGGCATAAAACAGGTGGAAGGGCAAAGCGCCTGGTGGTGACCGGCTGCCTAGTCGAGCGTTTTCACGACGAAATTCAGAAGAATATCCCCGAAGTTGACGCCGTCGTTGGCACTGGCGAATTAGAAAAAATTCTGAGCGCTGCCGGACTAGCGGACACTCCTCGCGCTCCGAGTCCGTTCAATATCCTGACTTCACGACCGGAAGGCGACCATCGCCGTGAGCAGGGCCGCTTCGCCCGGGATTCCTGGGACGGCGCCGTGGCCGACCTTCCGAACTATCTTTACGACGATCACACGCCCCGGATACTGACCACACCGCGATCCTCTGCCTATATCAAAATCGCGGAAGGCTGCGATCATCCCTGCAGTTTCTGCATCATTCCACAGCTTCGGGGACAGTTCCGCTCGCGGCGGTTCGAATCCGTTATCGCCGAAGCCGAACGGCTGGCCCAATCGGGTGTCAGGGAAATCACTTTGATCGGGCAAGATACGACCTGTTACGGGGAAGACCTCGGTCTGAAAGATGGTCTCGCACTGCTGCTCGAGAAGCTGGCCGGAGTCGAAGGCGTGCAGTGGATCCGTTTCTTGTACGCCTATCCCAACAAAATCACTGGACGCCTGCTCGAGACCATTGCCGCCCACGACAATATTTGCTCCTACATTGACGTTCCGCTCCAGCACGCCTCTGCAAGCGTCCTGAAGCGCATGAAGCGCGGCGGTGGTGCGGAACTGTTTCTGCGCTCGGTTGAGAAAATGCGCCGCGTCATCCCAGGGGTCACCTTGCGAACGTCGTTCATCGTCGGTTTTCCGGGCGAGACCGAAAAGGAATTCGAAGACCTTTGCGATTTTGTGAAGACAGCCGAGTTCGACTGGATGGGGGCTTTCGGCTACTCGGATCAGGAAGGCGCGGGAGCGTTCGGTCAGGATAAGAAACTCCCCGCGCGCGAAATCGAGAGCCGCCGTAAGTCGCTGATGTCGATCCAGAAAAAAATCAGCAGGACGAAAAAGAAAACCCTGGTGGGGCGCGAATTCGATCTGCTTCTCGAAGGTTCCTCGGAGGAGACTGAACTCCTGCTCGAGGGGCGCACGGCGATGCACGCCCCCGAAATCGACGGCAAGGTTTTCGTAAACGATTACCCCGAGGGCACCGAACCGAAAGAGGGAGAATTCTACCGCTGCCGCATCACGGCAGCGCACGACTACGATCTGGTCGCGGAAATCGTCTAAACACACTTCATCGTGCCAAAATCCTTTTGATATCAACGACTATGCCACGCAAGATCAAACTCCGCTGTCCCATCTGCAAGAAGACAACAAAAACCACCGACGACGACTTCCCTTTTTGCAGCGAGCGATGCAAGCAGATCGACCTGGGAAAATGGGCCACCGGAGGCTACGTGATTCCGTCGCCGCTTAGCGACACCGACGAGGAAGTCCGACAGGTCAGCCATGATGAGGACCGTGACGAAGACAGTGAGTGAGGACCATCAGCGAGGAAGAGGAAAATAAGTGACGATCGAGTCCGCTGAAAGCTCCGCCAATCGCTCAGCCCCGCTTTGGGCTACGCTCGTTGCGACTTTCTTCGGCGCTGGCCGGCTCAAACCCGGTCCCGGCACCTGGGGATCATTAGCCACCGTCATCCTCTGGGCCCTCGCGAGTTCCAGAATCGCGGAAGCCAGTCGCCCCTGGGCAACCGTCGTCGCCGCGATCGCCGTAACCCTTGTCGGAATTCCTGCCGCTACAGCCGTCGCCCGCGCCTCAGGCTTAAAAGACCCGCAGTTTGTCGTCATCGACGAAGTCGCGGGGCAACTCGTCGCGCTTATTGCCGTCCCGTTGGCTTGGAAAACTTTTCTGGCGGGCCTTATACTCTTCCGTGTCTTCGATATGTGGAAGCCGTTTCCCATCCGGCGACTGGAGCGGCTGCCCGAAGGCACCGGCATCGTGGTGGACGACCTTGGAGCCGGCATTTATGCGCTCGCAGTTATGCATCTTCTGTTGCACTTCGGACTTCTAACCAAGTAGAGGATCCTCGAATAACTCATGAGCATTTCCGAACGCCTGCTAGGGAAAAAGAACGCGAATGGCAAACCGCAGATCGAGGCGGTGTCGCCGGATTTTGCATTGCCCGGAGGCGAGATTCGAATTGTTGGAAAGAGCCTGCGTCCCGCCGAGTTGCGGAGACCTCGCGTGCTCTTTGGCGATGTTGAGGGCTCGGTGTTGATCAGTTCTGACGATTTTCTGGTGGCTCGCGTACCCGAGGGTGCGGCATCGGGTGCGGTCGTCGTCACTACAAGCATTGCCGGGACAAACGGACACAGCAGTAATGCTCACCCGATCAAGGTTGCGGTTCCCGTGGCCGGCAACCTGCACCCGGTCACGAATCCCGCGCTCGATCGCGAAGGCAACATCTACGTTACGTTCTCGGGAATACGCGGACAAAAGACACCCGTCTCCATCTTCAAGATCGACACCAACCACAACGTAAAACCGTTTCTCAGCGACATGATGAATGCCACGTCGATTGCTTTTGACCGGGCCGGCGAGATGTACGTTTCCTCTCGCCATGACGAGGCCGTCTACAAGGTAGCGCCCAACGGAACCATGTCAACCTATGCGGAGGGAATGGGAATCGCGACTGGAATCGCGTTCGATCGCGAGGAGAATCTCTACGTTGGCGACAGGAGCGGCACGATCTTCAAGATCGCGCGTGACCGGCAGATTTTCGTCTTTGCCACTCTCGAACCAAGCGTATCCGCGTATCACATCGCGTTCGGTCCCCACGGCGACATGTTCGTCACCGGGCCCAGCACTTCGAGTGTCGATTCCGTGTACCGAGTCGACCCCCACGGAACAGTATCAACCTTCTACAGCGGGCTCGGGCGGCCGCAGGGTTTGGCGGTCGATGTGGATGGCAACATCTATGTCGCTGCCTCGCTCGGCGGGAAGCGCGGCATCGTAAAAATCACCCCACAAGCCAAGGCTAACCTTGAAGTCTCCGGACAAGGCCTCGTCGGCATCGCGTTCGCTCCTAACAAATCGGCAATTCTCGCCACCAACGACGCCGTGCACCACATTTCATGGAATATTCAAGGCTCGCAGTTACCCCCAGAATGATCAATCGCTGAATCAATCGCTGCCCCGCTTCCCCGCCAGCGTATAGGGATAGGGAAAGAGGCTTTCTTCGTGGTTGCCTAGTTCTTTGATCCACTCCTGTATCCCAAGCCGCGCATCCGGAGATAACGGGTAGAATTCGAATCCGGATTTCGCGTCGCTGCTGTGTCGGACCGTCGCGAGCATCTCGATCGGAGTATGCAGCAGCGGCAACTCGATCACGACCGTCTCGCCGATCGAGGGTGCTCCGCAGATCAGCGCCGACATGCCGCGCAGGCTGATATCGAGCGTCAGGCCCCTAGTCACAAACGGTCCAAAGCGTAAGAAGCGTTGCAGGCTGACCGGAACACTCGACACATAGCGAGGTTCCCGCCGGCGGAAGTTGTAGGCCCGGGAGCGGGCCATCAATCCCCGGTCGTCTAAATACATAACTAACTCCTCATTGATTGATTGAGCACGATCACCCCTACGACGGCAAGGCCCCGCCCCATCCCCATCCCGCTTGCAGGCTGGCACGGATGACACCGAGCAATTCCTCGTTGTCCGCTGGCTTTTGGAAGAAAGCCACGGCGCCCGATTCGAGAGTACGTTTTTCATTGCCTTCTGGATCGCGAGCGGTCAGCACGATCACCGGAATGCCCGAGAGGGCCGGATACTGTTGCAGGTTTTTCAGCACCGCAAATCCATCGCCCGCGGGCAAGCCCAGATCGAGAATGATGAGGTGCGGTTTCTCTTTCTGCGCCATAGCAATGGCGGAATAACCGTCACAGACATTCACCGTTTCAAAGTTGTTGGCCCTAAGTCGGAGACTCAGCGCCTGTCGAAGATCGGGATCATCGTCCACAACCATGATCTTGGCTCGATTAAGAGGAAGCTCGTCGGCGAAATTTTCAGTCCGCATATTTTTTATTTCTCCTTTTCGGTGACGTTTGCTATCTGTGTTTCCATGGCGTGCTGTTTCTGTCCAAGATCTTGCTGGATCATCTCGTTGACGCGGTCGGCGATGGCCCAAACCTGTTGTTCGATTGTCATCGATTCGGCCGCAGGGGGTCTCGGGACCCGTTCGGCCGCTACACGCACCGTTCCCATCGACCTTAACGGGGCCAGGGCGCCCACTTGAGTTTGAATGCGCTCGGTCATGATCGTGACCTTTTCCATGTCCGTCGAAGCGACGACAAAGAACGTTTCGACCGGGCCACTTGTCCCGGTCGGTGGGAGCACCAGATCTTTGTCAACGTAAATACAGCGCCGCAAGAGTTCGAGACTCTTCTCGCACGTATCTCTCCAGCTTCCGCGACGAGACTTGGAGAGCGGCGTGAGTTCCACTCTCACCAGGACAACATCCGGCCGCAGCCTTCCTTGATGTGTAATCACAGGCTGCAACAGCTTGGCGAGCGAATACAACGGCAGCGTGAATGAGAATGTGCTGCCACTACCCGCTTGGCTGGCGAGCCACATCCGGCCACCGTGGAGAGTGACAATTTCCTTGGCGATAAACAGCCCCAAGCCAAGTCCGGCCCGGCTGCCGTCGATCGCGTCCGGATCCTGATAGAGCCGCTCAAAGACCAGCGGGAGCGCCTCTTGCGGTATGCCCCGTCCCGTGTCGCAGACCGAAAGGTAAACGGACGACGGGTCCGTCTCGACCATCGCCGCCTTTACTTCCACAGAACCATCCGGAGGAGTGAACTTGATTCCGTTATCGATAAGATTGATAAGCACTTCGAGAACGCGATCGGGATCGGCATAAACGAGAGGAACCGCCAGATCGATTGCGGCACTCAAGCCGATGCGCTTTTCAACCGCTGTGGGGCGCATCATGGCAACCGCCTGCCCAATCAGGTCTCCGACATCGATGCAGCGCTGGTCGATGCGCAACTTGCCGCTATCGGCGCGACTGGCCTCGAGCAAGTCGCGAATCATGGCGTGCAACTGGTTCACGCTCTTGAGGACGGTCTTCAGATGGTCAGTCTGATCCGGCTTCATGGCTCCTGCCAGCCCATCGAGCAGAATCGTGACGTATTGGTGAATGCAGGTCAGCGGTGTGCGCAATTCGTGCGAAACATGGGACAGAAATTGGTTCTTAAATTCGAGTTGTTGCTTACGAGTAGTCTCGAGAGTCCGCAAAAGCCCTTGCCGCTCCACCGCATACCGCACGGCCCGCTCGAGTTGCTTGCTCGTGATGTCGCCCTTGACAAGATAATCCTGCACGCCCTGGTGAACGGCCTTGATCGCCAACGCCTCATCGTCCTGGCCCGAAAGAATCACCACCGGCACGTTCGGCGCCTTCTGCAAGATACGGCGAAAGGTTTCGGCGCCATGACTGTCGGGAAGATTCAGGTCAAGCAGCACCAGCGACGGCGTTTCCACGTCAAGGCATGCCAGCGCGTCCGACAGCCGCGGCACGCAGTTCACCTGGACTTCGGTTTTGCCCTCGACCAGGCGCAGGCGGATCAGGTCAGCATCTCCGGGATTGTCTTCAATCAGCAAGACATGTTCCATCATCTGTCCTCTCGTGGCAGGCTCACGGAGCCGAACCAGAAATCCTCAATCGACTGCAACACTCGGAAGTATTCGTCCAAACTCCCAGGTTTGTGAACGTAGCAATTGGCGCCCAGTTCGTAACTCCGCGAAATGTCCGACATCGAGCGCGAAGTGCTGAATACGACAACCGGGATCGTCCGCAAACTCTTATTACTCTTTGCTTCCACCAAAACCGCCCGGCCGTCCTTCTTAGGCAGATTCAAATCCAGAATCACAAGGTCGGGGCGAATCGCATCGGCATGTTTGCCGGAGTGGTGTAGGAAGGCAATCGCCTCCTCGCCGTCCTGTACCTGCCAAATGTGGCTATGATGCCTGCCCCCGGCTAACGCTTCTCGCGCCAGGACTACGTCGGCCGGGTTGTCATCCACTAGAAGGACCTGAGGCAATGGCTTCATTGCCCGGCTCCCCCCCTCTTCGCGTGACGACTGGCAGGCAAGTTGAAACGGAAAACGGAGCCGCGGTCCTCGTCAAATCTCACCCTGCCTCCGTGGCAATGCCGACTGTGCGGCGTACGGAGCGTCCTGCCAATGCTGCCGCGCCACACATATCCCCGCATGGACATAGCTATCGGCACGAAGGGGCAGGGCTTGAGAACCCGAAAGACAAAAGTCTGTTACGCACGAACACTGCGAAAGCTTCTATCCGGCCCTGACCGTGTGGGTGGTCGGCATGCTGCGCGGAAGTCGGGGGTTCATGACATCAATTCAGATGATGAGTAGAATCGTCTGAACTTAGCGGCGCTTTAGTAGCTCGCGGAAAAACTCCAATGGGCTCAGGTTTGGGGAAGGGCACGAGTTCTACTCGTGCCGCAAATGCCGCGGAATCAACGGCGGCTTCCAGCCGCTGGGGGAATGCTGCGCTGAGGGCACACTTTTTCCGCAGCCTGTTAGGGACTGAGAATGGAGAATCGCCGTTGTTTGCATCCCGCCAAGGCTGGCGGTGCCAGATCAGTAATTATCTCGATTTGAAACGAAAAAAATGCAGAGGCGCGGAACGCCACGCCTCTGCACAAAAACTCGGTCGCGATGGTTTACTGATTCACGACTTGCGTGATCGCAGTATATGTAGCGGGAAGATAGTTGTCATCGCCGAGGTATTTTGCCACTACGGCGTGACTGCCAACGGTGATCGCCGAAGTCGTCAACTGCGCGACACCGCCGTGCAGCACAGCAGTTCCGTACGATTTCCCGCTGACCAGGAATGTCACCGTCTCACCGTCGGGCGGCGGCCCGGCGATCGAGGACAGAGTGGCTGTAAAGGTCACTGCCTGTCCCAGCGTCGAAGGGTTAGCCGAAGAGACGATCACCCCAGTTGTCTTCGGGATCAGGATGTATCCGCCTTTGTTCGTGGTGATCGCGATCACTCCAGAGTCGTTCACTTGCATTGAATAAGGCTGCTGGAATGCGGATAAAGCCGCCAAAAGTGTCAGGTCCTTCATGCCACCAGTAGGCGTCCACAAAAACGGATGCGGAATTCCGGTCTTTGCAGTCGTAAGCGACGTCCCTACGATCCAACCCTTGTTGTTGACACTAAGCGCGCTGCTTTGCGAGCCACCGAGCGTGCCCAGGTCTTTGATTCCGCCCGATTGTGTCCACGAAAAGGCGTGTTGAGTTCCGCTTGCGGAAGGCGCGCGTCCAACTACGGTACCGGAGTCGTTAATGGCAAACGCCAGCGTGCCCGACGGTCCAAAGCTCTGGAGTCCGCCCGCCTGTGTCCAGGTGAAACCGACCGTATTCATCGCGCCGTTTGGATAGTAGTAGCCGGCGACTTCGTTAGAGGTATTAACCCCCATGGCCGTCGCGCCACCCACGTTCGTGATACTCGGCGTCAAGTCGACCATGCCGCCGCTCTGAGTCCAGTAAAAGGCGTGCTGCAAATTACTCGACGTGTAAGCGAAGCCCACCACGGCTTGCGACGCGTTAACGCCGCTGGCGGTGCTCAACGCACCTCCCAGAGTACCCAGAAGCTGGACCTCCCCAGCCGGGCGCCAGAGAAATGCCTGGAGATTACCCGTGTTGTTCGGGTCCCCCGCACCCACCACATCGCCGGAAGCGTTGATGGCAGCGCCACCGCTATTCGTACCGATCGCTTCGAGGTGGTCAGTGCCGATGACACGGTTCCATGTGGACACTTGGTACGAATCGCTGGTACCGGTGTTCACGATCACCTGGCCGCTGTCGTTAATTCCAGTCAAAGAATTGGGGCTGGCACCAGCCACTTTGGTTACGCTGAACACTGCCTGCGCCAACGCGAGGTGCGAAAAGAGAAGAGCAACGACCATGACAACCGGGAGTTTTATCGTATTTTTCACGGAAATCCATCCTCCTAATGCGGAGCATTTGACGCCAAAAGCAATGAGGGAGACGGGGGGCTCCTACTGACAAGATGCAAGCGCCGTGCCAACCGAAACCTTAGATGCCGATTCAGTAAATGCGGTTAACTCCAAGACACATATGGACTTATTCAACGTGTCCACAGCCGCCGCCGCGCCGGCAGTAGTGTGCACGGAATTGCGGTCGACGAAATAGGAACGGAAGTTCCCACTCCGATAGTAGACATTCCGCCGTCCCGACCCGCTAGAATGGACCCTCAAGTCGACCGTCGAAGGCCCTTTTCTGACCATTTCCGACCGAGATCCGAGAGCGACGGGAGAAGCACCGTCACGCGATGAGCCGTCGCATGAGCTGTCCCGTGACCTGTCGATGGATGAGCTTTGGATGGAGGAGGCTCTTCGCTGCGCACAGCGCGCCCTCGAGATCGGAGAAGTTCCCATCGGAGCGGTCGTCGTCTGCGAAGGGCGCGTGGTCGGCAGAGGATGGAATCGCAACCTCACCGACCACGATCCAGCCGCTCACGCTGAAATTGTGGCTCTGCGCGAGGCCGGACAGAACCTGGGGAATCATCGTCTCGGCAACTGCGACCTGTTTGCTACAATTGAACCTTGCGCGATGTGTGCGGGAGCGATGGTTCACGCCCGCGTTCGTCGGTTGGTGTACGGAGCCGATGACCCGAAGGCTGGCGCCGTGCGTTCGGTTCTACAGGTGGCGAACCACCCGAATCTGAATCATCAGATGGAAGTTAGAAGCGGTGTCCTGGCCGGAAAGTCGGCCGAGCTCGTACAAGAGTTTTTTAGAAAACGCCGCGAATAGAAAACGCCGTAGAATTTGTTACTACCACCAACAACTGTTTTTCCGGAGAGGTGCGTGAGTGGTTGAAACGATCCGCCTCGAAAGCGGACATACCTTAACGGGTATCGTGGGTTCAAATCCCACCCTCTCCGCCATATTTCTCGCTCCGCAAGGATGCCATTGACTCCTCCCCTCCAAACCCCGTTTGACAGTATCGAAAATGCCCATCAATACGTTCGCCTCTTAGCCGAGGCAATCGCAGACGCGAAGACCGAGATCGCAGCCGATCTCGATTCGCCCACCATAGCGAAGTCGGAACGCCGTGTTCAGGCGCTCCAGATCGTTCAATTCAAGTTGGATAAACTGGAACAGCACCTGCAAAGCAGCAGCCGTCTGCTCAACGACCTGCGCACGCTCCGGCGTCTGTTGCTGGATGGGCGTCCCGAGCCAGCTACCGCCGGGCGCGACTCCGCGGCATAGTTCGGATTACGCTTGGATTACGCTCTCAGTTTTTCGGCAAACTTCTTTTCTAATTTTGCCAGCTTCGGCGAGATCACAAACATGCAATAAGGCTGCCGCGAATTTTCGTTGTAGTAGTTCTGGTGATAATCCTCGGCCACATGAAACTCCTCGGCCGGCTCAACCGCGGTCACAATCGGATCAGGGAAAGCCTTCTCCGCAGTCAACTCTGCGATCGTGTTCTCCGCCACCTGGCGTTGTTCCTCGTCGCCGTAAAAAATCACCGAACGATATTGCTCGCCCGAGTCGTTCCCCTGGCGATTCAAAGTAGTCGGATCATGCACCGCGAAGAACACATCGAGCAGATCACGATAGCTGATCTCATCGGGATTAAACGTAACCCGCACGACCTCGACGTGTCCCGTATCGCCGTTGCATACGGCGCGATAAGTCGCCTGGTCTGCCCGTCCGCCCATGTAGCCCGATTCCACGTGCGTCACACCCGTAAGGCGTTGAAAGATTGCCTCCGTGCACCAGAAGCATCCGCCCCCGAAGACTGCTGTCTGTTCGTTAGTCATGTCCGTTAGATGCGCAAGAATGCGGGAAGTTCCCAGGCAAAGCACCGCACTTTAATGGACTTCGAGCGACACCACATCCCCGTCGCCGGACGCATGTTCGCGATAATTGAGCGACACACTCTTGTTTTTCCAATCACAGGAGAACTCATCCGCGCCGATCAACACCACGTGCTTGCTGTCGCCGACGTGCAGCTTCAATGATCGTGTACCGTCTACGACACTCAAAAGAGCCTGCGGCGCGGCAGAACAGTCGACGCTTACGAGTTTGCCCTTGATAAATCGAACGGGCGACGAAGGTTGCGCCGTCTCCACCTCGATCGGGGCTTCGACCTTCCCTGCCGGAAGACCGCCCGAATCCCGTAAAGTGGGTACACCTTCCGCCGATCGGATTTCGATTCTTGGACCAAATGACTTGCTCCGATCTTTGAAGTCCTCCGCCTGCGCCAAGGTTGTGCGCGCTTGGTGGGCCACGTTTTGATCCGCACTCGCCACAAGCCCCTGCAACAGCGCTATCGCCGCATCAGGGTTGCGGTTTGCCAGGTAGATATTGGCCAGATTAATTTGATAAGTCTCGTTTCGCGGAGACAGTTCCACCGCTTTTTTCATCGTCACTAGCCCCTTTTCCTGTTCCCCGGATGACGCCTGCGCGTAGGCCAGCAACGAGTACGCATCCGCCAGTTTCGGATCGAGTGCGATCGCCGTTTCTAGTTCTTTCTTGATGTCCGCCAGCTTTGCTCCACCGCTCATTCCCGTCGCATTCATCATCAACGCGTTGTAATAGTGGACTCGCGGATCTTTGTTGTCGTGCTCGGCAGCCCGCTTGAAGTATTGCGCGGCATTCTTAAAGTCCTGGCGCTGCAGATAAGCGTACCCGGCTCCTCGGAGCGCCGACGCATTATTCGGATCCATCTTGAGCACATCTTCAAATTCGCCAAGGGCTCGATTTTGGTGGTCGGGAGAATGGGCGTCGATATCGGCAAGGACGGCCCGCGCGTCCGCCAGGCCCACCGGAGTTACGGTAAACTCAGCCGCCACGATGCCCGCAGGCGTCGGGATCGGATAGTACCGGAAGTGTCCACTGCTCAGATAACCACGGAGGGTTTTGTCGAACTGCTCCGGAGTCATGCCAAAAGCCTGCTGTATCGCCTGCTCGACAGTTTTCTTCTCATTGATGGTGGCGTTGAAATAATCCGCCACCTTGATCATCAGCTGATTGTCGTAGAGGTAATGCACCAAAAGGCCCGACTCGGCGTAAAACGTGTCTCGATGGTCGCCACTCTCGTTGTATGTCTTCGTATTCTGCCGCACGCGAAACAGATCCGAAATGTGCATCATTCCATTCTGTTCAAGGAGGCGATAGGTATCTTCCGGAATCTTCCCGACACGCGCTTCTTTGTTATCGACCTCAATACTCGAGAAATACTCGGCGAATCCTTCCTCGAACCAGGGATCGGTGCGCGTCGAAATATTACCGTCCATCAACCGATGTGCGTATTCGTGAAATACGACTTGCCATGGATTCTCCACCGACATATCGAGCATGATAAAGCTGCGATCCTCGCCGCCCTGGAATAGACCAGCCAGCTCGGTGGGCTTGCCATTGAACATCGGCGCTATCTGCCGCATCTCTTTCGTGTTGCGGAAGGCCACGATCTGCAGGGGAACGGACAGATTGACGTTTGCCTTTGTCATCAGTTTCCCGAACACAGACCGCATCTGCTCGAAGTGGAGCGCGACGTCGCGGCCGCGTTTGTCCCCAGCATCCGTGATCACGGAAAAATTAGGCGAGCGTACTTCCACCCATTGCGGATCGCCGGCAAAGGATTGTCGCGACCACAGCACAAGGCATCCCGCAATGAAACAAACCTTGAGAAACCGCATAACTGCCCCCGAGCAGCCGAAGAATTGCGATGGTACAGCAGAATGCCTCAGGAGCGAACTACTATTTTCGGAGAGGATAGAAGGAGAGTATAGAAAGAGGGTGAAGAAGGGATCTATCTCATACCAAGGTGCCGAGTAATTCAGCTCCGCTGAACTTACACGGACACTGTAAAAGAGGTCTCGGTCCTCGTAACCGGTCGATACAGCGTGTCGCGCTCGATCGGCTCGCGTCCCGCTTCTTCGATCAGACGCACCAGATCTTGCCGCCGCAGACCCTGCGGAGTGGTCGCGCCAGCGTCATGATAAATCTTCTCCTCGACAACCGTACCGTCGATATCGTCGGCCCCAAAACGCAGCGAAATCTGCGCGATCTTCGGCGACATCATCTGCCAGTAAGACTTGACGTGCGGGAAATTGTCGAGCACCAGGCGGCTGACGGCGATCTGTTTGATATCCGTCATCCCGGTCGTCGTAAACAGATGCTGCAGCGCCGTGTTCGCCGGATGGAACGCCAATGGGATAAACGTCTGGAACCCGTGTGTTTCGTCCTGCAGGGCGCGCAACTTGAGCAGGTGGTCAACCCGGTCCTCGTCGTTTTCAATGTGGCCGTAGAGCATGGTCGCGTTCGATTTCAGCCCAATCTGATGAGCCAACCGCGCTGTGTCGAGCCACTCGGCGCCATCGATCTTGTGATCGCAGATAATGTGCCGCACGCGATCGGCAAAAATTTCCGCACCGCCGCCGGGCAGCGAATCGACGCCTGCCAGTTTCATCTTTTCGAGCGTCTCGCGGATCGAAAGTTTAGCGCGCTTGGCCATATACGCAACCTCGACCATGGTAAAGGCCTTAAGGTGCACGTTTGGAAAGCGCTCCTTCAATCCAGAGAAGAGGTCAAGAAAATACTGAAACGGCAGATCAGGATGCAATCCGCCAACAATATGAAACTCCGTGACCGCCTCGCTGTATCCAGAACTGGCCGTCTGGAACGCCTCGTCGAGCGCCATCGTATAAGCGCCCGGAGTGTCTTTCTTCCGCCCAAACGCGCAAAGACGACAGGCAGCAACGCAGACATTCGTCGGATTGATATGCCGATTGACGTTGAAATAAGCTTTGTCGCCATGCATCCGCTCGCGGACCCAGTTCGCGAGCCATCCCACGGCGAGAATGTCGCCAGTGCCGTAAAGGACGAGAGCGTCGGCCTCATTCAGGCGTTCCTGAGCGAAGATCTTTTCTTTGATCGGGACGAGGCGCGCGTCGTCGGTTTGGAACAAATGGGCGCGGAATGAGTGAGTAGCAACCATCTACTCGATGATATCGCAGGAGACGGTATAAATCACAGGCGAAGATTCACACGCGCATGGACAATACCGTTACGTGACCAAGAGGCGATCGGCAGCCACAAACGCAAAAAACACCACCGAAATCACACCGTTCATCGTAAAGAATGCAGCGTTGAGCTTGCTTAGATCGTCGTGCTTAACCAGTGCATGCTCATAGAGCAAAAGCGCAGCCACGGCGACCACTCCCGCAACGGCCAGCTTGCCCAGCCCAAAAACAACGACCAGCGCAACCAGCAGGCCGAGCATCACGATATGAAACACACGCGAGATGATCAAAGCATTCTTGATCCCGAAATAACGCGGCACAGAATGCAACCCATGGCTCTGGTCGTAATCATAATCCTGGCAAGCGTAGATCACATCGAATCCGCCAACCCAAAACATCACCGCAGCAGTCAGAAGCAGAATGCGCGGATCGAGCGAGCCGCGCACCGCAATCCACGCAGCCGCCGGAGCGATCCCAAGCGCAAAACCCAGAACCAGATGCGACCAGCGCGTGATGCGTTTGGTGTAGGAATAAAGAAGAACCACCGCGAGCGCAATTGGCGACAACATCAGCGTCACGCGATTCAACTGCGAAGCAGCAAGAACAAAAATGCCGCATGAAATCACAACGAACGCGCTCACGAATCCCGGCGTCAACAGCCCAACCGGCAAAGCACGAGTCGCCGTCCGAGGATTTGCCGCATCGATCGAGACGTCGGCCAGTCGATTGAATGCCATCGCGGCCGACCGCGCTGAAACCATAGCGACGACGATCCACAGCAACTGTCGCCCGGCCGGCAGTCCGCCCGCAGCCAACATCGCTCCGCACAGCGCAAACGGAAGCGCGAAAATCGAGTGCTCCCACTTGATCATGTCGAGCGTGATTTTCAGATTGCGAAAGATGGCCACAAGTTAATTGTAGAACAGTGGTTGGTGATTAGTGATTAGTAGTCACGAACCACCAACCACTAACCACTAACCACTGACTAGTGGCACAAAGCGACACCCCTCCAGAGACCTCACCACGCTCTGTCCGCCGACCTTGCAAATCAACTGCAATTCCTGACCAGACGCCGGCCCCACCGGCAATATCATCCGTCCACCTTCGCCGAGCTGCGCAAATAGAGCGGGCGGGACGTCGGCCGTCGCAGCAGAAACAAGGATTGCATCGAACGGCGCATACTCCGCCCAACCCTGGCGTCCGTCGTCGATGCGAATCTTGACATTGGAGTGCCCTAACTGTCGCAACGTGCTTTCGGCCAACGTCGCGAGCGACGCGTGCCGCTCCACCGAATAAACCTCAGCGCAAAGCAGCGAAAGCAATGCCGTCACGTAGCCCGAACCGGTGCCCACTTCAAGAACCCGGTCCGTCGGAAGCAGCGCGAGGTGCTCGAGCATTAGCCCCACGATGTAAGGTTGAGAAATCGTCTGATCTTCGCCGATGGGCAGCGGGTGGTCTTCGTAGGCGCTGTGCCGGAACGACTCCGAAACAAATTCATGCCGCGGGACTCGGCGCATAGCGTCGAGCACCCGGGCATCGCGGATGCCGCGAGCGGCGAGCTGCTCGCGCACCATTTCCTCGCGCTGCTTCTCAAAAACTTCAGACTGGAGAGGAACGCCCATGTCCTCAATCCGCTGCGGCGGAAAGTTCTCTAGAACGGCCCGATAATTCCGCCAATATTGCGCGTGGCAGGTGGTGCAATTTGCGCCTTTTTTTGTCGCGATTCAAGCACATCCAGGTACTTGTAAGCCGTCCCCGTATTAAAAAGCACAACTTTGTCTTCCGCCGAGAAAAAACCACTTGCGCGCAATTTCTGATAAGCAACCAGCGACGCCGCCCCCTCTGGGGCCGCGAAAATGCCTTCAACGCTGGCCCAGTGCCGGGTGGCTGCCAGGATTTCTTCGTCGGTTGCGGCGACCGCCGTGCCGTCACTCTTTTTCAGTATCTCGAGAATCAGGTAGTCCCCATAGGCTTTCGGCACGCGCAGCCCCGCCGCCAACGTGTGAGCGCCGCTCCACATCTCCGACGAACTCTTCCCTTCTTCCCATGCCTTGACGATCGGCGCACATCCAGCGGCTTGGACGGTAATCATTTTCGGACGGGGATGATCTTTGCCGATCCACCCCAACTCCTCCATCTCGTCAAACGCCTTCCACATGCCGATCATCCCCACGCCTCCGCCCGTCGGATAAATAATTCCCTGCGGCAGCTCCCATCCGAGTTGCTCGGCAACTTCGTATCCCATCGTCTTCTTGCCTTCGACGCGAAACGGCTCTTTGAGCGTCGAAACGTCAAACCATCCTTCTTTCTCTTTACGCTCGCCCACCATCCGGGCACAGTCGCTGATCAGTCCATCGACCAGCGTGACGTGCGCCCCGTGAAAATCGCATTCCATACGATTCGCCAGCGGCACATCTTTCGGCATAAAGATGTGGGCCTCAATCCCAGACGCTGCCGCATAAGCCGCGAGCGCACCACCGGCATTTCCAGCCGACGGAGCGGCCAGCTTTTTCAAGCCGTAGTGCCGCGCCATGGTCACCGCAGCCGACATGCCTCGCGCCTTGAACGATCCTGTAGGATTCAATCCTTCATCTTTGATAAAGACATTGGCAAACTCGCGGCTGGGAAGCATAGGTGTGAAGCCCTCGCCAAGCGTGACAGGCGAGGCATCCGGCAAGACCTCGGCGTAACGCCACATGCTGGCGACGCGACCGGACAAGTCTTCGCGCCGCAACTTCCCTTTCAAACTTCCGAGATCGTAACGAACGAAAAGCACGCCGCCGTCTTTAGGACAGATTGTCCGCGGTCGGTCAGTGGAAAGGTGTTCCCCGCAGCGCGTACATTCTAGAAAAGAAATTTTCATCGAGGGAAGAATAGCATTTCGCTCTTAGCTCTTAGCCCTTCGTCTTCGGGTCATGGCATCAACGGCCGAGCGCAATGTTGGAACTCATCGAGTGCGTTAACTTAGGATTGTCGGCACGGTCAGTGTCTTAAGCCAACTATCGTCTCGGCCGCGAAAGATCGCTTGTCTCGATGATGTTCATTAAGGCTAGCTTGTCGCCGATGGAAGCCGAGCAGCACCAGACACCGCGAATGCCGCTGAGAGCTACGGGCTTGTCTTCGGCAATTGCGCTCGAAAGCCGCTTTCTCAAACGCGGTGTACACAGCTGGCGATTCCCAACCAACTCAGCGGCGTATTTCCTGACGGCGTTATTAGCGGATGCGGAGCGAAACTGCGAAACGTATGTGCCGCCGTCGAACTCCAACAAAACCGTGAACAATGGCATCGGTTGATTGTAATCTCCGACCGATAGCGACAACTTGCTACTATCTCTTTTGCATCCTTCAAACGCGACGCTCCCACCGTTGTGGATTCCTGCTTCCGTGAAAACACGCGATCACGACGATGGCTTCATTCTCGACGTGAAAGAACAAACCGTAGGGAAATTTCCGCAGAAGTGCACGGTGTATGTCTTGGAACACGACCGGAAACTGGTGTGGGTTCTCCTCCACACGGAGGACGACGGCTCCAACTTCCTCCAGGAAGCGCGATCCTAAGCCGGAATGTCTGGCTTCGTACCAATCGTGCGCGTCCACGACTTCGGCTCGCGCCAGAGGCGTAAAGATGACTTGCATCGCTAAGGACGGCGGCGGGCCAAGTCAGCTCGCAATTGCTCCCACGTCACTGCTTGAGTTCGATCCGCGTCGAGACTGGACAAACGCCGCGAGAGTTCTGCTTGTTGTCCCTCTGGCAGAGGAACATCATCGTCGCCGAGACTGTCCCAAAGCTGCCCAATCAATGCGAGGCGCTCCTCTGGACTAAGCCGCGCAAGTTCGTCGGACTTGAGCTTCGCCATGATGATTAGGCTAACTCTTTCCGATTGTCCTAACAACCCCTAAACCGATACCCGTTTCAACAACTCCTTCGCTCGTCGAAACCACGGCCGCTCCCGCCGGCGTAGATACCCCGGCATGGTTGGCTTCTTATCGAGCACCTTCTGCGCCCACTCCCGCGCCTCAGCGTTTCGTCCTTCGGACGCCAACAGGTCTGCGAAGTTGAGATAGGTTTCCGAAAGGGTCGAAGTGATTGTGATCTGCCGGAAGAGTTTCTCCGCCCTCTCTTTTTGCCCGGTCTCAGCGTAAGCATGCGCGAGCAAGCCTGCGGCGCGTTGAAAATCATACTCGGAGTCCTGACTCACGGCGCGCTCAAGGTCAGGCACCGCCGCCGCCGCGTCGCCGAGTAAGAGAGCGCAGACTCCACGCCGGTAAAACGGATCAAGCGTATCCGCGCGCGCAGCAATCGCCTTATCGAATGCTGTCCGCGCCGACTGCAGATTACCGTCGTCCATGTAAAGATCGCCTAGTTCCTCATAGTTTCCGGCCGAGGGATTGTCGCGGATCGCGGCCTCCAGTTCTCGAATCCGTTTGCGCCGTGGAAATACCTTGAACGATTGGCCGACCAGGCCGATGTCGGGCAGCGCCTCGACCAGAAGATAGATGACCGCTCCCGGCGCGCCAAGGAACAGGATCACGAATATCCAATAATTATCCGGCCGCCGCCGGATGAAGTGGACGATCGCCAGTCCCTGCAACAGGAAGCCCCACGGATACAGTAGGTAACTTAGAAATCCCATGCCGTTCTTTAGCCAGAATTGACAACCAGAGTTGACAGCCGGAGTTGACCTCCAGCAGTCCTACGTGAGATTACACATTTGTGGAAGATGGAGAAAGTGACTCCGGGGTGGCAACGATGGCGGTTGAGAATATTGAGAACATGAAGAACGATAACGATAACGACGAAAAACAAATACTCGCGCTGCACGAAGCCGGAGACAAGGCGCTCATGACCGCCGACCTGGCCGTGCTCGAGCGAATCTTTGCCGATGACTACGTTCAATACAACGAGTCGGGCAAGGCTTTCACGAAACAAGACGTGCTGAACAATTTTCGGACTGGAGCAATTCGATACCCGTCGATTGTTTCAACCAGCCGCGAGATTCGCCTCTTCGGAGACACCGCAGTCGTCCACGGATCGGAATCTGACGAAGTGGAAGCCAACGGGAAACGATCTGCGGTCCGCTATGTTTATCTCGACGTATTGCGGAAGCGCGACGGCGAGTGGAAGCTCGTTGCATCGCAGTTGGCAAGACCGGTGGAGTAAGTTTAGGCGATTTTAGATGTCAGAGGTCAGATTGCAGAGGTTAAACCCGTCTATTCGTGGCTTTGGCTTTAACCTCTGCAATCTGACCTCAAACCTCTGACCTAAATCTAACCTCTAACCTCCCTCAGCCGGTTCTGCCAGTGCGACCAGAGAAACCACGCGATACCGATCAGCAAGAACACCCCAATCACAGCATCGAACTTATGGAGATACTTGCCGAGTGATCGCCAATTCTCGCCCAGCTTCATCCCGAAATAGGCTAGCGCCAAGCACCAGGGCCAGGATCCAAGAAATGTATAAATGTGAAATTTGCCTCGCGGCATGCGTGATATCCCGGCAGGAAGTGCGATAAAAGTACGGATCACTGGGAGCAGTCGCCCGATGAATACGGCCATCTCTCCCCAACGCTGAAAAAAGCGGTCGGCCCAATCGAGTTCACGACGGCCCATCAGGATCCAGCGGCCATAGCGTTCGACCAGCGGTCGTCCACCGTAGCATCCGATCTCATAGGCGACGAACGATCCCAGGTTGCAACCGATCGCACCGGCCGTCGCCGCCCACAGCAGTTTCATCTTGCCGGCAAACACCAGGTAGCCAGCAAAAGGCATGATCAGCTCCGACGGCAGCGGAATACACGCCGACTCGATCGCCATCAGCAACGTGATCCCCGCGTAGCCAGTCGCAGCGACGATGGAACTAATGAAAGCAAAAACCAGAGTGAGAATTTTCTCAGTCATTTTGATGGGGGATCATCTGAAAATCCTGCGTGAGGGTTCGCCCGATCACTCGATGCCAGATGATCCGAGCTCTTGGGAATTCGCAGCCTTGGAATTAGAAGGCGCCTTCCTGAGTAAAACTGAACCCCGGCAGCGTCACGCCCTCCGCCGATTTTGCGACCTTCACCTTCACTACGGGCGCATCGGGAGCAGTGACTTCGGCAGGCCTCAGCACGGCGTACTGCGTAAACACTTCGCTGTAGACCTTGGTAACAAGATGGTCCTGACCGGTCGCGTCGTGACGCCAGACTTGTCCGAGTTGAATGCTCTTCGCAGCCACAAGTTTTTTCCTTTGAGCTTCAGACTACTCACCCGACCGCCAGCCCGTCAATTGCAGCCGAGTTACCAATGGTGCTGGGCGGATGCTGAGGCGCGATGGCTTTGCTACCATGACCATTGCTCAGGAGGACCAACCATGCCCCGCGGAAATGCACCGCGTCAACCAAGTCGCAGTGGGCGACACGAAAGCACCCGCAACAAGGCGGGAGCCGCGCTCAAGAATGCGAACGCTCTGCCCAACAAGCCGACTAATGCTAAAGCGCTCCCGGTCTCGGCTTCGAAGACAAAACCCGCGCCCCGAGCAAAAGACACCGCGAGCCGCGTCTCTGCATCTACATACGATCCCCTGGCACCCGAGCGCGTGCGCGAGATCATCACTGGACTCGACCAGCTTTATCCCAAAGCGACCTGCGCTCTCACGCACCGCAGCGCGTGGGAACTCCTAGTCGCAACCATTCTTTCCGCCCAGTCGACCGACGTCCGCGTGAACATGGTCACGCCCAAGTTGTTTGAGAAGTATCCAACCGTCCAGGATTTCGCCGCCCTCGAACCAGAACAACTGCAGCCAGACATTTATTCGACCGGTTTCTTCCGCAACAAATCGAAGTCCGTCATTGGCGCTGCCCGCAAGATCCTCACGGATTTCGGCGGCAAAGTCCCCGACACAATGGATGAGCTACTCACCCTTCCAGGCGTAGCCCGCAAGACCGCCAACGTCGTCCTCGGAACCTGGTTCAAGAAGAACGAGGGTGTCGTGGTTGACACGCACGTGACGCGCATCTCACGTCGTTTGGAACTAACGAAACAAGACGCTGCTCCGAAAATCGAAGAAGACCTGATGAAAATAATCCCCCGCGACCGCTGGACCGACTTTTCTCACGAGGTCATCTGGCATGGAAGAAAACTCTGTGTAGCGAGGAGTCCGAAGTGCGCCGAATGCACGATCGAGAAACTGTGTCACGCTGCGGATAAAACCTGGTCAACGGTAGAAATTCACGCCGACGCAAAACCCTAGGAATCCATCGAGAAATTCGAAGCCGCTACGCGCCGCTATAAGCCAACTCAACCACCGTGCAATCGTCGTTCAGCGGAGTCCCTCCGCAAAAATCAGCTACTGCACTAAACACGTCTTCCATCGAAGCGCTCTTCCCCGCCACGCTCTCCAACCGCTCATTGTCGAACATATCGCCGCGAGCGTTTTCCGCCTCAGTGACACCGTCGGTGACGAGAATCAGCCGATCCCCCGGCCGCATCTGACAGCGGTCGCTGGAGTAGGTCGCATCCGACAATAGCCCCACCGGCAGGTTGCCGTGAGCCGGACGAAGCACTTCGTTGCCACAAATCCACACCGGGGGAACGTGCCCGCAATTCACGTATTCCAGATCGCCGTCGTTGCGCAGGCGCGTGATGATCATGGTCGCGTACTTCTCGCCGATGTGTTTATAAGTGAAGAATCGGTTAACTGCGTCCACAATCTCGACCAAGGGCATACCAGAAATCAGCTGGGAGTAAACCATCCCTTGAAGAATCGACGCTAAGAGCGCGGCCGACACTCCCTTGCCGCTGACGTCTGCGAGAACGACCGCTAGACCTTGCGGAGTATTCACTGCCTCAAAGAAGTCGCCCCCAATCTCTTTACAAGACATGTTGCGCCCGTTGACGCGCGCAAAGGGCACTTCAGGCAAAGTCACCGCCAACAGGCGCTGTTGAATCGACGCCGCGATCGACAGTTCCTGCTGGTAGCGCCGGCCAGCCTCTTCGGCCTGCACCAGCCGCGCGTTCTCAATCAACTGCGCAGCTTCTGTCGCGATCGCCCGCAGAATGTCGTGACTCACGCTGGTAATGTCGCGCGAAGCGAAACGCGAGTCCACGTAAAGCGCGCCCATTACTTCCCCACCAGCTTTTTGCCCGTCGCGCGTCGTCTGGACGAGCGGCTTGCGTAGCGGCATGCAGATCACGGTGCGCAGATCGAAAGCCACGATGCTCTGCCGTTCCTTCACATCGAGCATCTGGCTGGTATCGGTGACCAGGTATTCGGAGTTCGAGGTCAACGCCCCTTCGAGCACCGACCGCGAAATTGTTTTGTCGTCAAGCAGCGGCTCGCCCTTCGAGTTGCGTCCGGCGGCAAGCGTCAACGTCCCATCGCTGTCGCGGAGGAAGATATATCCGCGTTCGGCCCGAGTCAGCTTCAACGTGGCATCGATCAGCGTCACCAGGATTTCATCCAGCACGCCGATGGTGTTGAGCTTGCGCGCCGCTTCCATGAAAAGCGTCAGCTTTTCCAGATCGCTGGCTTCCGGAGCAATCTGAATCCCCGAGATCTGGCTGAGAAATTCGCGAGCCGTATTCGACGTCGTATGCAGCGGATGGAAAATCAGGTAAGCAACGTCGCGCGCACCGAATTCCAGCCGGTCGTTACGCTGGAGCTTATGGCGGTCAACTTTCTCTCCGTTAACAAATGTCCCGTGCTTGCTTCCAAGATCGACGACAAAGAACTCGCCATTCTCCGCCACGATCGAGGCATGCTCGCGCGACACGCGAGGATCGGCAATCACCAGATCGCGATCGACTTTGCGGCCGACCGTGTAGGGCGTGTGATTCAGCGAGAGCGTTTGCTGATCGTTTCCCGAGACAAAGATCGCGATGGGAAAGATGCTGGAGATGCCCGAATGCGATGAAGCCGACATGTACTCTGAACTCTCCTACGGCCGCGTGCCGACTAGAAGCGCCAGCAAACTGCACCAGCAGACGACACGTGCCACCCGAGCATTCTACGACGCGCCCGGCCTTGCGGGCTTATTAAACGTCATCTGATAGTAATGGATGAGCATCAGGGCAGCCACTCCGACCGGAATCTGCGTCAGCATCCTCAGAGGGACCGACCAGGCGGTGTCGACCGTCGTCATCGGCAGGACGTACGAAAGGCCCGCTAGCGCCGTGCTCGCTATCGACGGCCAGACGCACAAGCCGGTGACGATCACAACCAACACGCGGTTGGCCATGCTCCTCTGCCAAATCGCGCGGCGATCCCGGACAAGGAGCAGCAACGCCGGGACCAAGAGCACCTGATTGTAAGGTGCATACGTGGGGATCACGAGCACCGTCGTCGCCAAGACCAGGCTGCTAGTAAAGGTAAACGTAGAGGCAAACGCGCCGGAGTCAGCTGGCGCGCGCCGCTCTTTCCAGCAAGCCCCGGCAAGGGCCGCGAGGGCTAGGATTTCGAGAATCCAGCTCCAGGGCCGGCCCACCGCCTTTTCGAGCACCGACATCGCCCCCGTGTAGCGTTGATACTCAATGACGGCGTGCCAGAATCGCTCAATCCAGTGCGGCAGGTACCACTCCGACGCCGCGATCAGGATGACCATCGTGGCTAGAAATGAGACTGCCAGCCGATAGCGGCGGCGCCAGTCGGCGAGGGCCCAAAGTGCGAGCCAGCCGAGCAGCAACACCATCAGTTGAGGTTTGATGGTAGCCACCGCCAGAATGGCGCCAGCCGCCACCGCGTAATCCGACACCAGCAACATGATCGCGAACGCGATCAAGGCCGCGACCAAGAGACTGATCTGCTGCAGCTTCAGTCCCTGCATGACCGCGACATTGCCGAGCGTCAACACCATCAGGATCAACTGCTCCGACCATGAAACAGACCGCCGCAACACCCGGAGCCAAAGCGCCGAACTCACCGCGGTGACCAGAACTAAAATCCAGAAGAAACTCCTCTGAACAACCGCGAACGACAATCTGACGGCGGGGGCAAGACCGAAAACAACATAAACAGGATAGGCAAATCCCTGCTCGTCAGTCGGATCGTTTTTCCGAGATGGGTCCAGAGCGCGACCGTAATAACCAATCTGAATCTCGCGGGTGACATCCGCGCTGTAGGGGTCGCGGCCGTATAAGAGCAAATCCTTCGCCCCGATCCAACGGGGATACAGATCAGAAAGATTGCCGCGAGGCTGATCGCGAAGCCTGGCATCAGCCACCTGATGCGGGATCAAGACACGGTCCGTATAGCTCCACATTCCAACGCCGCACAGAACGGCGAATGTAAGCA
Organism: Terriglobales bacterium; assembly: GCA_035308395.1. Lineage (GTDB taxonomy): Bacteria > Acidobacteriota > Terriglobia > Terriglobales > Acidobacteriaceae > Acidiflorens. Next base: position 15,981 of record DATGGT010000134.1, on the reverse strand, counting down.
GCCAGAATGATCGAGGGTTGGGAGTGCCTGTCATCGCAAATACTTCTCAGCTCGAGAAGAATCTGGATATTACAACGCATGACCCACAATTTGGTCTCGCGCCGGATAGGCCGTGCCGAACTTCCAAACCAGCCAACTCAGGACGACAACCGGCCAGCAGAACTGATTTACATGTGGCCAGAAAGTATCGAATGTCGGGGAAACGAAAAGCAGCACCAGAAACAGAAGATCCATTCCAGGCAGCCATCTCCCCTCAGGTACCGGAGCGGCGAACAACAAAAGCGCAGCTGGCAACAGCAAGCTCAGATCGTAGGAAAACGCGTGATAACTCACCAGGATGGCCACCACCGTTGCCAAAACAAAGTCGAAGCGCCGCAAATTTCCAGCCGGTGCCATTCGCCAGATTGCCGCAACGACAACCGCTGCCGAGCAAAGTAGTGTGAGAGGCATTAGCCAAGCACCGAGATGTGGGCCAGTCACCGCCCCGAGGATGCCGCGCAGATTGGGCATATCGGCGGCGATGATCGCACCGCCGGCTCCGGAGTTCTCCATTCGGAAGAGAAACAGCATGTAGCCGGCAACGCCGCGCCAGCCGACCATGGCCAGCGATATGGCTCCAATGATCGCCGCGACTGGCGCGAAGCCGAGCAGTAACTTGGGGCGTTTCGCCGCCAACAGAAATGCCAGCGGCAAGATAAGGTTGAACTTAAACAATCCCGCAGCCAGAGCAGCAGCGGCAGAAACATCGTCCCCTCTTTCGGTCGCGGTTAACGCTACTACATAAAGAAGCAGCAATAGAGACGCATCCTGTCCCTGAACAATCCCGCTCCAAACCGGCACGAAGCCTGTCACCGCAAGGACGACAAAGGCGAGACTCAATGCGCCAATTTCCGGAAATTGTCTGCGTAACAGCAATACGCTCGCTAGCGCCATCATGCCGTTCAAAACATTCCACAGCAGATAGGCGTGCACATACGAAAGAAATGTGAACGGAACAAACAGCAACGCTTCAAATGGAGGATGCATGTAGGGAAGGGCCGACTTGCGAATCCGGACATTCGGTGCCACTTCCTCTTGCGCCCGGCTCTCGGCCTGCAAGTCATACAGGACGTTTGACTGCCCGGCCCGCACCATCTGAGCAGCGGCATAAAAGATGGTGAAGTTCTGGTATCCTTCGCGCAGTAATCCTGCCAGCCCAACGGTCGAGATCGCATTACTCAGCGTTATAGCAACAAGGAAGATTGCCCCCAGCAATTCTTTCCGCGTACCAAACTTGGGTAAGGCCATAGACGAGAGACAAGCGTTAACGCGATGGATGGACTTCGGACTTCTGATTCTATAATCGCCTGATTCTATATTCGCTGATTCTGTAATCGCCGACCCACAATGAAGATTCTCGCTCTCAACCGGCGCTTGACGTTCGGTCTCATTCTCCTATTCGGCCTGCTGGCGATGACCGCGCGCAACGCCCTCGATCCCGACCTCTGGTGGCATCTCCGCACTGGCGAACTCATTGTCGAAACCGGACACGTCCCCCACGTTGACCCTTTTTCTTTCACTCGTGCCGGCCACGCGTGGGTTTCGCACGAATGGCTGTCGGAAGTCGCGTTCTACGAAATCCTCAAACACGGCGGCGCGGTGGCCCTCATCGTTTTCGCTTCTTTCGTCACCACCGCTGGCTTCATGTTGCTCTATTTGCGATGTCCAGGAAAGGCGTACTGGGCAGCCGCCGCCACCGCCTTAGGGGCCTTCGCCGCCGCGCCGTCCTGGGGAGTACGGCCCCAGATGTTTACGTTTACTTTGGCAAGTTTGCTCTTGTGGCTGATCGAGCGTGGCGAAAAGCGACCGAGGTCGCTGCTTTGGATTCCGCCTCTGTTTCTTCTCTGGCTCAATCTCCATGCCGGCTTCGCGCTTGGGATCGTGCTTTTGACAGCCTATGCTCTCGGAATCATCTGCGAGTCTGCTCTTGGCCAAACGCCCTGGCCGCAGGCGCGCCCGATCCTGCTGAAGATCGTTGCCGTGCTTGTCACTTGTCTGGCGCTGGTGCCCCTGAATCCGAGCGGCTCCGAGCTTTATCGCTATCCGCTGGACACGCTGCGCTCGCATGGGATGCGGTCGCTGATCGGCGAATGGTTCTCGCCCGATTTCCATCAATGGCTCTACCGCCCGCTCTTGCTCGTGTGGCTCTTACTTGTGGCTGCTCTCGCCCTCTCGAATTCACGACCTAAGGCGCGTGTCCTCCTGCCATTGATCCTAACCGCCTTTGCCGCACTCGATGCGGTGCGCCACATTCCCATTTTCATCTTGGTGGCGATGCCCGTGATTGCTGCCGCCCTCGCCTCCGCTTCCGAGCCGCTGGCTGAGCCGCCGATCCGGACGGGTTCGAACCGCCGGACCGTCTTCGTAGGATCAGTCGTGGTGCTTCTGGCGATGCTCGCGGTCGTAAAGTGGGTGACACTGACGCGCAATCAGGAGGCCCGTGAATCCGAGCAGTTTCCCGAGAAAGCGGTCGCATTCCTTCAAAGTACGGTCGGCCAAAGCGCGGGCGGTCCGCAAAATGTTTTCGTCTACTACGACTGGGGAGGCTACGCCATCTGGAAGCTCTACCCGGGTAGTCGCGTCTTCGTCGATGGGCGCGCCGATCTCTATGTCAGGGACAACGATCTTAGTGAAAACGTTCGCGACAACGTCCGCGACCATGCCGGAAATCGCAGCGACAATGACAATGCCGATCCCTTACAGCAGTTTCAGACCGCCGTGCGCCTTCAGGTGGGGTGGCGCGACGTGCTCGACCGCTGGAACGTGTCGGCCGTGCTGATACCGCCCTCTACAGCCTTGGCGCAAGCCTTGCTGCTCGACTCCGGTTGGCGCAGGGAGTTCGCCGATTCTCAGGCGGTTCTCTTCGTCCGGAATACTGCCGCCGTAAAAGACGCGTCCATTTTCAAGAAAACAGCCACGCTTGGGCCCCCAAGTGAAAACGAGTGAAAAAATGTTTCACAGACCCATCCCAATCTGCGAAACTAGGGCGCATACTGGGTTGGCTTGCGAGTTAAGAGCCATTCAGGACATCGGGGCACCCGTCGGACCAGGCTGCGAAGGAGAGCCACTGGATGAGAAGTATCACTAACCTGTTGTGGCGCAATGAAGAAGGGCAGGACGTTGCCGAGTACGCCGTGATGCTGGCTGTGATTTTGGTGCTCGTGATCGGAACCGTGCGCCTGATCGGCGGAAACGCGAACAACGTCTTCTCGCAAGTCGGCAGCCAAATGCAGTGAGAAACTCGCGACGAGCACATAGCTGACGACAAGATCTGAGGAGAGGAATGAACCGAAGCCGTCTGTTGATGATCGGGGGCCTAGCGCTGGCGATTGGTCTGCTGGCCAGCTTTACCGTGTATAACCGGCTGCGGATGTTCGCCGCAGCCGGCGCCAATGATCGCGGCGTGCCGGTGGTGGTTGCGGCCAACGATATCCAGGTCGGCGCCAAACTGACATCTCGTGACGTACGCGTGATCACTCTTCCCCAATCGGCGATACCTCCCGGCGCCTATTCTTCGACGGCCAAGATTCTCAATCCGCCACGCGGCGTGATTTTGCCAATCAGCCAGGGCGACTTCGTTCTCCCCACCAAGCTGGCGGCGGAAAACGCCGGCGCCGGTCTGCCTTCGATGATCCCGCAGGGAATGCGTGCGGTCTCGGTCCGAGTCAATGACGTGGTTTCGGTAGCCGGCTTCGTCCAACCCGGGACGCACGTCGACGTCCTCGCCACTGGGAACGAAGCCACCGGCAACGACAGGCAAACGATGACTGTCCTTGAAAACGTCCTGGTGCTGGCCGTCGGCAAGAGCCTGGACCGGAACGCCTCCGCGGACGCGCAGACGGCGCCGGTGATAACCTTGGCGGTTTCACCGGACGATGCGCAGAAGCTGGCGCTCGTGTCGCAGGAAGGGCGGATTCAGCTGTCATTGCGCAATCCGGTCGATACAAAACTGGGTGGCATTGGCGCAACTCGAACAAGTTCTCTCTATCCGGGGCAAAAGCCAATTGTCACCGAACCCAAGCCCCGGATCCACAAAGCGGCCGTGAAGACTCCGCCGTCTGCGCCATCGACATACGCTGTCGAAATGATTCGTGGTAGTAAACGGGAAGAGAAAAAGTTTGACGAGACCCAGCAATAAGCCATTCATGACAGCGCGAAAGCTCGTGGCAACTCCTTGCCTTCTCGGTGCGGCCATCCTGTTCGTAGTCTTCGCATCGGCTCAGGGCAATCCCCCGACAACTGCGCAAGACGCTCCGCCACCGGCGCAGACTACAACTACAACGACGACCGCAACCAACCAGGGCGTAACCGCCGGCGCAGCTCCCCTGCGAGTCATGGTGGGCAAGTCGCTTTTGATCAACACCACCGAGCGGCTGAAACGCGTCTCCGTCACCGACCCGTCGGTCGCGGACACCCTCGTCGTAACTCCAACCCAGGTACTGGTCAACGGTCTCGCTCCGGGCGAAGTTTCGCTCCTAATCTGGGACGAACTCGAGCGCTCGCGCAGCTTCGATCTACGAGTAGACGTCGATATCTCAGCCGCGTCCGAAGAGATGCATCGCCTCTTCCCCAACGAACAGATCAATGTGACCCCGTCGCGCTCCGCGATTGTTCTGTCCGGTCACGTGACCACCGAGGATGTCTCGAAACATGCGGGCGCTCTCGCTTCCGCCTATTCGAAGAATGTTGTGAACGTACTGACATTCGGCCCGGTCGGAGCAGGCGAAATCCTGCTCGAAGTCAAGTTTGCTGAAGTGGACCGCACGGCGCTGACGCAGCTTGGCGTCAACCTGTTTTCCACGGGATCGGGCAACACGATCGGCAGCACCACCACCGGGCAGTTCGGCGGTACTAAGAGCGGAATCATCAATGACGCGACCGGCGCCAACGACAATCCGTTCCCGAGTCAGACGACGATCTCGAGCGCGCTCAACCTGTTTTTCTTTAATCCTCAGGTCCACCTGGGGGCCGTCATCCAGGCGCTCCAGACAAAAAATCTTCTACAGATTCTTGCGGAACCCAACCTCGTCGCCGTCGATGGCAAGGAAGCCAGCTTTCTCGCCGGCGGAGAATTTCCCTTCCCCGTCGTTCAGCCTGGCGCTGGTGGCATCTCGACTGTCACCGTCCAATTTCGCGAGTTTGGCGTTCGCCTTAAATTCACGCCGGTCATCCAGCCGAACGGCAGCATTCACCTCCACGTCGTTCCGGAGGTGAGTACGCTTGATTTCACGAACGCGGTCACCGTTTCCGGCACCACCATTCCTGCGATCAGCACCCGCAAGGCGGATACAGAATTCGAACTGCAAGATGGACAAAGCTTCGTGATCGCCGGCTTGATGGACAACCGGGTCACCGATCTTTACAACAAGGTTCCATGGCTCGGCGACGTCCCGATCCTGGGCAATTTCTTCAAGAGCAAGAGTGCCCAGAAAAGCAACTCGGAGTTGATGGTCTTGTGCACCGTCCGCCGGGTTGCGCCGAACGTTCAATCGCCGAAGGGCCCGGCGATGCCGGAGCCGAATATGGATAAGGACAAGTTTGACGCCAAAAAACCGTCGAAATAAAGGCAGCTTTTTATGATTCAATGTTTTTAGGGGCAGCAATTTAGGTCATGCCGGAACTATCAGTAGCCGTATTCGCCACGGACAACGACCAGCGCGCCGTGCTCCAGGTTCTCGTGGATGGAACCAGCGTCGCGCGCACCGTGTGCAGCAATTCGACTCTCCCCCTGGCGGCAAACGATCCCGTCATCCGGAAAACTCACAACTTCGCCCCCGATGTTGTCCTGGTCGACATTGCCGTCGACGACGTGAACTCGGCGCTGCGCGGCATTGAATTGCTCCATCAGGAACTCCCTGAAGCTGCCCTCTTCGCCGTTGGGCCCATGACCCAGCCTCAGTTAATCGTCAGCGCGATGCGGGCCGGCGTCCGCGAATACATCGAGCGCCCAACCACCACCACCGATCTTCTGGAAGCCTTCGTCCGCCTGACCGCGACGCGACGCAAACCAGGCCGCGAAACTTCGCGAGGAAAAGTCTTCACCGTCGTCAACGCGAAAGGCGGAAGCGGCGCGACCACGGTGGCCGTTAATCTCGCCCTGGCACTGCAGTCGGTCCAACGCACAGCCCTGGTTGACCTGGCACCACTCGGACACTGCGCTCTGCACCTCAACCTCAAGCCGGCTTTCACCGTTTCCGACGCAATCACGAATCTGCATCGTCTCGATTCGTCGCTGCTCGAAAGTTTCATGTCGCGTCACGATCGCGGACTACAAGTCCTGGCCGGACCTTCGGCTCCGACAGCAACTGAGCACTCGGCCTCCGATTTTGCGCGCCTGTTTGACACCATGGTGGGCCAGTTCCACTACATCGTCGTCGACGCTTCCTCGCGCCTCGACAGCGCCACTCGCCTGGTAAGCAATCTCTCAGAAAAGATTCTCTTGATCGCGCACGCCGACGTGGCTTCGCTGTGGAGCGCTGGACGGGTCGCTCAGTATTTGGGTGAAAGTGGATCGCGCGACCGTTTCGCGCTCGTGCTGAACCGTTATCGCAAAGTAGCCGGATTCAATGAGGCCGAAACCGAAGCAGCCATCGGAGCACCTGTGCTTTGGCGCATTCCAAACCAATATTTCGCCGTATCCACAGCAATCGACCGCGGCGTCCCGCTCATGCAACAAGGTACAACCGAAATCGCGCGGTCAATCTCCGGCCTGGCCGAACACCTGACCAAAGACGACATCGAAGTGAAACGCTCCGCCTGGTCCCTGTTCAAGACGGTATAGTAACCCTAGTTGAATCATTGACACATTGAACTATTGAGACATTGAAAATCCTGTTGAGGGGGTTTTAAATGATTTAATACCTCAATGATTCAATGAATCATTAAAGCCATGGCCAATCTGCAAGCGTTTGAACGGAGCGAATACCAGCAGGTCAAAGCGGACCTGCACCGCAAGATCCTCGATCGCCTCGACCTCGAAAAATTGGGCCGCACCTCGGGAGACTCGGCGCGCGAAGAGGTTCTCATCCTCATTCGCAATTCCGTCAACAGCGAAGCCGTCCCTCTAAGTTTCGCCGAGCGCGAACAGCTGTCGCGCGAGATCCTCGACGAAATCTTCGGACTGGGCCCGCTCGAGCCCCTGCTCAAAGACCCGACAATCTCCGATATTCTCGTCAACCGCTTCGATCGCGTCTACGTCGAGCGCGCTGGCAAGCTCGAAATCACCGGCTTGTCGTTCAAGGACAACCAGCATCTGATGCAGATCATCGACCGCATCGTGTCGCGCATTGGCCGGCGCGTCGACGAATCTTCACCGATGGTCGATGCCCGCTTGCAGGATGGCTCCCGTGTCAACGCCATCATTCCTCCGCTAGCACTCGACGGAGCCTGCCTCTCCATCCGCCGTTTCGGCCGCGACCCCCTCACGGCGCGCAACATGCTCGACAACAAGACTCTGACTGAACCGATGCTCGAATTGCTCTCGGCCATGGTCAAGGGCCGTCTGAACCTCCTTATCTCTGGAGGAACCGGCGCCGGCAAAACGACAGTCCTCAACGTTCTGTCCGGCTATATTCCGAACTCCGAACGCATCGTAACCATCGAAGACGCCGCCGAGTTGCAGCTCAAGCAGGAACACATCGTGCGTCTCGAAACCCGCCCTCCCAACATTGAAGGCAAAGGCTCCGTGCGGATGCGCCAACTCGTAATCAACAGTTTGCGTATGCGCCCCGACCGCATCGTGGTCGGCGAGGTGCGTGGCGAAGAAGCCTTCGACATGCTGCAAGCCATGAACACGGGCCACGAAGGTTCGCTGACCACCGTGCACGCGAACTCCCCGCGAGATGCCTTGGCCCGCGTCGAGAACATGGTCTCGATGGCGAATCTGAATATTCCGGAGCGCGCCATCCGCCACCAGATTGCGAACGCCGTCCACGCGGTTGTGCAGGTCGCCCGTCTTTCCGACGGTACCCGCAAGATCCTCACCATCTCCGAGGTTGTCGGCATGGAAGGCGACATGATCACGCTCCAGGACATTTTCGTTTTCGAGCGCAGCGGCATCGACGAAAGCGGAAAAGTGCGCGGCGTTTTCCATTCCACCGGGCAGCCTCCCCATTTCGCTGAACGCCTGGCTACCGCCGGGTGCCGCCTCAGTCCCACCATCTTCGAATCGCGGATGGAGGTCTAGACAAATGCAGTTCCTTGTCGCCGTCCTCGTCTTCGCCGTGGTCACGGTAGCCGTCTTCGCCGCGATTTCGTTATTGGACGAGAGAAAAGCGCAGGCGCGCATTCTCCGCGACCGCCTGGCCTCTGCGGATAAGCCGGTCGAACAAACCACGCCAGACGCCGCTTTTCTCCGCGATGAGGTGCTCAGCCGGATACCGGCCTTCGACACTTTTTTACGGCGCTCTGAGCGCGTCTCCGAGCTACAGAAAGTCCTGGCCCAGGGCAACGTCGATATGCGGGCCGGAAACTTCCTGATGCTCTGCGCCATCGCGGCAGTCGTGATCGCTGTGGTAGCCGTCGTCGCGGGCGGCAACATCATGTTCGGCTGGGCGGGCGCAATACTCGGTTTTTTCATCCCGTACGCCTACGCTGCACACATGCGCACCAAGCGCTTCGCGAAATTTGAGGAGAAATTCCCCGAGGCCATCGACACGCTGGCCCGCGCCGTCCGCGCCGGCCACGCCTTCACCACCGCTCTGGAGATGATCGCCAACGAGGTTTCTGAGCCGGTCGCCGGCGAATTCCGCCAGCTTTACGAGGAGCAGAAGTTCGGCCTTCCGGTGCGCGATGCTCTTATGAATCTCGCCGATCGCATCCCGCTTGTGGACGTCAAGTTTTTCGTAACCGCGGTGATGCTGCAGCGTGAAACCGGTGGCAACCTCGCCGAAATTCTCGACAATCTTTCTTATGTGATCCGCGAGCGCTTCAAAATCCTGCGTCAGGTGCGCGTCCACACCGCCCAGGGACGCCTTACCATGGTCTTGCTCATGGCGCTGCCGCCGACGATTGTCCTGATCATGCAGTTGCTCAATCCAGGCTTCATTCGGCCGCTCTTCGTCGACCCAATCGGACACGCGTTGATTGTTGGCGGCATCACCTTGCAGACCCTTGGCTACTTTTTTATTCGCAAGATTATTCGGATTCAGGTTTGAAATGACTTCTCACTTCTCAGTTCCCAGCTCTCCGTCAAAGGAGAACCAAGAAAAAGAGAAACGAGAAGTAGGAATCACGCTCTAATATGCCGCTGCCGCTCATACTCGCGTTGGTCGTATTCCTCACGGTCGTGGCGATCGTGTTCGCCTTTGGAGCGGCGACGGTGGCGCCTTCTTCCGTCCTCGGCTCGCGCTTGCGCGAAATTGGATGGCAGCGCCCAAAGGCGCAATCAAAGCCTGCCATCCGCGAGCGCTTCCAGCAGGCCCTCGATCCTCTCAGCCGCGCTCTGCCGATTTCTCCATCCGAGGTTTCGCAAACCCGCCTCTGGCTCATCCAGGCCGGATACCGCAGCCCGCAGCACCTCAACGTCTATCGCGGCTTGCGTGTCTTGTTCGCCGCGATCGGTTTCTTCACGGTATTCCTGTTTTCCGGATTCAACTCGCCCTTGCTTCTGCTCGGCTGCTTCGGCTTCGGCTTTTTCCTGCCGAGATTCATCTTGAAAAAGAAGTTGCAGGAACGTCAGCGGCGGATTCGACTCGGCCTTCCTGACGGCCTCGATCTCACCGTCATTTGCGTGGAAGCAGGACTCTCCCTCGATCAGGCTATGATGCGCGTGGGCAACGATTTGAGTCACGCTCATCCCGAACTGAGCAGCGAGTTCCATCTCTTTGACCTGGAGACTCGCGCCGGAAAGCCCCGCGTCGAGGCCCTGCGCAATCTGGCCGAGCGCACTGGAGTCGACGACATTCGTTCGCTGGTTGGAACCCTGATTCAGACCGACCGCTTCGGGACCAGCGTCGCCCAGGCCCTGCGCGTGCACTCCGACTCCCTACGGACCGAACGCCGCCAGCGCGCCGAAGAGCAAGCCGCCAAAACCACCGTCAAAATGATCATTCCGCTAGTGCTATTCGTCATGCCCTCACTCATCTTCGTCACCGTAGGGCCCGCCGTAATTCAATTGGTACAAATATTCAAGAAGAAATGAACACGCAGTGGCTAGTGGTTAGTCGCTAGTGATTGGTTGGTACTAAGTCGATTCTGTTCACTAATCACCGACCACTAATCACTAACCACTAACCACTGGTTTTAGGAGCACCAATGCCTCACCCCGGCCCCAAGGGATACGCTTTCAATCGCACTCGCGCCACGTATCTCGCCACCGATCTCCTGATCGCACGCACCCACTGGACGCGATTCCGCGGACTCATGGCAACCGACTCCTCTCGCTTTCAGCGCGGCCAGGGACTCTGGATCAACCCCTCCCGCGGCATCCACACCTTCGCCATGCGCTTTGCGATCGACGCCGTCTATCTCGACCGCGACCGCAAGGTTATCCACATCGAAGAAGATCTCAAACCCTGGCGACTGGCCGCCATCAGGGTACTGGCAGCGTCGGTCTTGGAAGTTCCGACGGGCACAATCCGCGAATCGCTGACCGCGCTAGGCGACCACATCGATATTTTGCTGGAAGACCCTATCCACGAAGCCGCGTAAACTTCACATCGAAGCGTCGATATTTTACAAGCAAGCTCCTTGGACTCAACACTTTGCAACCTGATTGAGCGAGCCGACTTCGGTGTCCGCGAACGCCAAGCGCCAGAACACCGTAAGGTAACAAGAAAAATCGGATCACGTTCTGGCACACTAGACTGGCACGAGACGTTCTAACGAAGTACCAGCGATGCCCCAAGTCGAAACCATTCCCGAAATTGACACCCAGTGGCCCGAACCGCCACGCCTGCTGGTGGAATGGTCTTCGCCCTGGGAAGAATTCAAATCCGCTTTTCGTCCGGCGCTCACGCGCCCTCCAAAAGCCTTAGCTGGAGAGGCACCCATCGGCATGTTCCCCTACCGGGGAATGCTGGCTTGCTGGCTGATCGAATGTCTGTTGTTGTTTGCGCTCATCGAAATTCCCGAACACCTGATCAGTCTCGAACTCCCGCTGCCTCCGAATCATCCGCAACAGGATGTGATTTATTACTCTGGTGATGAACTCCCCCAGACGCAAGATCGCGGTGGAGCGCAAGCCGGCCAGACCGGACGCGCCGGCGGACAGCAAACCCACCACCGCACACAAGTCATCCGCGTCGTGCGGGGCGAAACGCCTAGCGAGAAAGTTGTTGACGCCCCAAAGATCAATCTCCCGCATTCCGATTCCGCAGTCGCCAATTTGCTGGCGTTCAAACCAAATCCCGGACCACCGCAAGCCGAAGGATTGCGTTCTACTCTAGTCGCTCCAACGCTGGCCGAGATGACCCCCGTCCCTCCCGCGCCTGAATTGAAATCCTCGGCCAGCCGCGCCACCAGCGGCCTGACAACGACAACGAACGTCGTGCCTCCTGCACCCGAAGTCTCGCGCTCCAACGCGAGAACCACGCCAAGCCTTAGCGCTGCAATCGTACCTCCAGCTCCAAGCGTCTCGCGCGACCAGATGCGGACCGCCAGCCCTCTCGCCCCAACCGTGATCGCGCCCGCTCCTCGGGACACGCAGCGTGACATCGCCAGTTCGCGTTTGCCTGTAACTCAAACCGTCGACGTGGTGAAACCGCCCGTGTCTGCGCCTCCCCGCGACGTGTCATCCACGCCCAGACTGACGCTGCCCGCTCCGGCAGTTGTCGCGCCTCCGCCGTCGCAAGTCAGCCGCGACCTGAACAGCTTCGGAAGCACGGCTTCTGGCGACGTGCGGACCAAACCTGTTCCTCCTCCACCGACGGCAACCGGAGGACCGAACACTCGATCTGTCGGCGCGCTCACATCGCAAGTCGTTCCGCCTCCAGCCAGCATCAGCAGCGCCCAGCAAGCGAGCGGAGCGCGATCGGGCCAGTCCGCATCGACCTTGCTCGGCTCAGCCGAAGTCGTTCCGCCTCCACCAGGTCTTGGTGGCGGCAAAGCGCCCACAGGCAGCGGACGCGGCAATAAAGGCTCAGGAGCAGGCGGACCTATCGACGTTGGCACATCAGTCGCGCCGCCTAGCAACGCTGGAGGTAACGCTCCGGGATCGGCCGTAGTCGTCTCCAATCAGCCGGGTACCAAAGTCGGAGTGCCCAATACGACCACCGCAGGCGCTTTGGCGATGTCGCCAACGGGCACAGCCAAGACCGGACTAGGCGGCAATGGCGGAGGAGCGGGACTCGGCAAAGGCAACGGCTCAGGCAGCGGATTGCAAGGTGAAGGTTCGGGAGCCGGACGCGAAGGCACCGCGCATGGTTCCGATCCAAACGCGCGCGGTGGTATCTCGCCTTATCCTGGCGCGGGCGGCGCGGGAACTGGAACCAGCAGCGCGCCAGCGATTCCTGGCGTCTCGGTGGAAGGCGGCACGACGACCATCAACTTGCCGAGCTTCGGTGCGCCTGGCGGCGATTCACCGACTTCGGGACCGGGACGCTCTTCGGCCAACAATCACAAAGGATCGGGCATCACTATCGAAGCTACGCCGCGTTCAGGCGGCGTATTCAATTATTACGGCGTGCTGAAAGGCGATCGCAATTACTCGATCTATATCGAGACCTCGCTCGGCACGGCAGTTATGCAGTACGCCGATGCGGCATCGGCGGCGCATCCGTCGTCCGAAGCTCTGACCGCTCCCGAACCGATGCACAAAGACTTGCCTGCGGGACTCCGCTCAACGCGCATCGTCATTGCCTGCATCCTCGATCGTTCGGGAGATTTGAAAGATATCAAAGTGCTCGAACCGGGCGCGGCAGAAACTACTTCCAAGGTACTGGCAGCCTTGCACAGCTGGAAGTTCCGTCCAGCATTTCGCGGGAACGAACCGGTGGAAGTGAATGCGATCCTGGGCTTCGGAGTAGATACGCGCTAGCCACTTCCACTCTGTCATTTTGAGCGGCGGGTGGCCCGCCCGCAGTCCAGTGGATACGATTGCACTTCTTTTATTTCACCTCCATAACTTGTGTTGAGGTCGGGAGAGGCAGTGATATAACACCCCTCCCTCCTCCAACCGAACATCCAGGTTTCCTCTGCCCCGGTGTCTCAGAATTGCCGTCAACTGTTGAAGCCTGTTTACCCAGCGCGGGGTTACGGGGTTCGCACGAAGCCGAAATGTACACCGTTTGTGTCGATATACTGTCCGGTGATCACGCCAAACATGTTCGGGGTTTCAGGAAGTGTGCCCTGGCCAGCGGCCGTCCCCGCTCCCGGAGCGTCGAACGTGGTGATGACGCCGGACGGACTCCGCACGAAGCCGTGATTGACATTGTTCGAGTCAATGTATTGCCCTGTAATATCCCCCAACAGATCGATGCCCTCGGGTATCGTGCCCTGACCGGCACCTGTGCCCGCATCCGGCGGGTCGAAGGTAATGATGTCGCCGAACCGACGGCGCAGGAATCCGTGATTCACATTGTTCGCATCAATGTAGTTTCCCGCAACCACTCCCAGATCGTTGATGCTTGACGGTGACGTGCCCTGGTTAGCACCTGCGCCTGCGGCCTTTACGTTGAATACGGTAATTTTGCCGCTTGCAGCACGCACGAACGCGTGGAGAACGCCGCCCGCGTCAAGGTAAGTTCCCGTCACCGCTCCTTCTGTGTTGAGAGAGGTTGCGATTGCGGGAAACGTGTTTACGGAGCCTGCGGGATCGTAGGTGGTGAAGGAGCGGTAAGGTGGAGCGGTGATGAATCCGTGAGCCTGACCGCTGGCGTCACGGTAGTATCCGGCGATCTGGCCGCCAAGGTTGATGTTGCCCGCGAAAGTGCCTTGGTTGGCGCCAGTGCCCGCGCCTGGCACGCTCAACGAGGTGAATCTCTTAAACGGAGCAGATGTCGCGAAGCCGTGCGCCACGCTATTTGAATCGATGTAATACCCTACAACCACTCCGAAGGGGTTGACGCTGAAACTGATCGTGCCCTGGTTTGAAGATGTTCCCGCGTTGGGAGCGTCGTACTTGGTGATGTCGCTGACCGAACCGCAGAAGGAAACGCACTGGAAGCCGTGAAAAACGTTGTTGTCGTCAAGGTAGGATCCGACGACAGTCCCCTGCGGGTCGATGTCAAAGCCCCCAGTACCCTGTCCGTTGCCTGTGCCCGCGCCCGGAACACTAAATGTCGTAATTGTTTGAGCGCTTGCTAAACCACATGCAAGAAGTACAACACTTGCTGCTTTAAAAAGTCGATCCATATTTCCTCCTGGGTTTGATTCGTGCAATGCGTGGTGAGGCTGCAACTAGCCATGATGGAACTCGTTAGAAGCGGCGCTTGGTGCCTGAGCGCGCGCTATTGGCGCGTACCGGGTGTGCCAAAGCACTTGAGGTGCCATCAACTGCGTCGTACTTCGACCATCCTCGGCCTCGGCTACGGCTCCAGGGAATGCAGGGATAACCCACTGGCGTTGTAACGCGATTTGGCAAAAGCGGGATCTGCAATCACATTCGTTTACAAACTTGACATCGGAAAGCTGGAGGTACATCTACAAAACACAGGACTTTTGCCGCTCCGGTTCTATGGGAAAGAATATACTGCTTGTGTTATGCAACCGGTTGCATATTACAAGTGCCAGACTCTTTCTTGACGTCTCTCACTGGAAGGTTGCCAACCAGAACGACTCCAGACCGCACACACAACTGGTTCTCACTCGCAACCGGTTGTACAATCGTCGGTGCTAGTAACACCCCGCCGCAGTGGAGGCAGCGTGCGCAAAGATCACAGGTCTCGGTGCGTTATGAACCGAACGGTCGAAATGTTTGGCGATCAGTGGAGTCTGCTCGTCATCCGCGACATCATGTTCATGGACCGAAGGCACTTTCGCGAACTCCTTACCGAATCTCAAGAAAGGATCGCGTCGAATATTTTGGCGGATCGTCTGCAAAAGCTCGTCAAGCAAGGGATCATCGTCAAGTCTCATGATCCCAGCCATAAGCAGAAAGCCATTTATAGTCTTACGGAAAAAGGCATCGACTTGCTTCCTCTCCTGATGGAGATGAGTGCATGGGGGCAAAAGCACGTGCCGGGAGCCGGGCTGAGGGGCCTGGCTCAGTCGCTGAAAGAAGGAGGGCCGAAGCTGAGGGCAGATTTTATGGCTGAACTTCGCGAATCGCATCGCCCGAAGTCAATCGCCAAGAAAAAGGCCCGTCGCCCCCTTCGGAACCGAGCCACGACTACAAGAAGCTAGCGTGGCGGGTGTGCCGCCCGCCCCTTGGGTAGGCCCGATCTCCCAACTCTGTCATCCTGAGCGGAGCGCTGTGAGCGAAGCGATGCAGCGCGCAGTCCGACCTTCCATCTCTGTCATCCTGAGCGGAGCGAAGGACCTCGTTCTCTCCGACTCTGTCATCTTGAGCGGCAGGTGGCCAACATTTCCGGAAGTACGTTTTTGAAAGTTGGCAGAGAAACAAACTGGGGGTGCCACCTGCGTTTCGGGGGAAAGTTTACTGGTTAGTACCCCTACCCCCCCTCCCCCCTCGCTAGTGGAATCATGGAGTTGGCGGGATTTTTTTGACTCGGTCTTTGAATCGAAAGGACTTATATTAAAGTATTCCGGAATAAGGACTTAGGAGATTTCATTGGCCTGGCCGCTCCTATCAGGTGCTCAGTTTCGCATAGGCGCAGGCGAGACGTCTGTGATGGCACACACAGCGTTTTGTGATAAATCGAGCCAGGGGTAAATCGTAAGCTCCCCAGACATTCCGACGGTGGCGAAACCCACTCATTCACAAAGTGCGGAAATGCGTGGGGCACCCTCAACTGCCTGGCCCAACCGCCGGCATAAGAACGGATCTCCGTTACTCGCTCCGACTGTCCCCACGCCGCGACAGGAGCACCAAGTCGGTCGCTT
>DATGGT010000133.1:0-1664 GCA_035308395.1 Terriglobales bacterium | reverse complement strand
GCAGGGAAAGTGTCACGCAGTTTAAAGCTTCGAGCAAGCCATTCGGCCTGGTAGGTCGAGCGAGGTGCCGACACAGCGACTGCAGTGCGGAGCCAGCGGCAGCGAGGCGATCGCGTGCCGACTCGCCTCGCTCCAGAGCGACGAGCCACAGGGCGATCGCTCGCAAGGCGGGTTCGGGATAGCACCCGCTGACGCCGACAAAGGGTCAGCGAGCGCACATCCCGTTGTTCACAGAGCAATCACGCCCCTGCAAACACTACTTTGAAGGCGTAGTCGGTGAGCCTCACAGGGCTGGCGAGAGTCCCGCCGTTTTGGCCAACCATGGTGATCGCGTCGCCGGATGTAAGCGACCGCGCACCTCCCGTTGAAAAGGCGCTGATCTCGTCGAAATAGACCACACCAAACCTCGCCAATGGGGGAAAGGGTTGGTCGAGCGGCCAGGTGCGAGTGACCCCGGCATTGATCGTCACGGCGGGAGGAAATCCGGTATCGACCGAGAAGCTGATCGTTTGCCCTGTGGTCTCGTTGGCGAGGAAGTATGCTGCCGTACCGGCCTCGTTGGTCTCCAAGCACAACGAGGCGCTGATCATGTCGCCGGGCCGCACCGGCAAGTTGATATTTCCGATGGCTTCTGCCCACACCTGGCAGGTGACGTTTTCCACGGGGTTCACCGTCATCTCGACGTGGAGGTCAAGGAAGCCGAGACCGACGAAGGTATGGAAGTAGTCGGTGCCAAGCTCGCTGGAAGCGTACTGAAGGTCGGGCACGGTCCAGGTGACGAACAGAGAGGTGATCGGAGCGGAGCTAAAGAGTTGGTAGCCGCACGACTCTGTCGGATCCGGACCCAGCAGCGGGACATTGGTGACGATTGCCTTTTTGCCTGCCGTTGCAGTTTCTGGCTTCGGTTCGAGATGTTCGAAGCTGCGGTAGCGGGTCGCGAGTCGATCCCACAGAGCAGCTAAGCCCGGCTGCGCATGGGAGTCAGGCCGTAACGGCACCCCGTGCCTCAACATGTCCTGCTTCGTAGCGGAGAACGGGTCGAAGTTCTTTGGTGGAGCCGGGTGAAGACGCAGCTTCTTGCTTTCGGCCATTCGCGTTCCAGTCATGACACTCTCCTTATAAATAGCCCGTCCACGCGGCAGACTTTGTACTCGCCCGGCAGACGGTTATCGAAGCCTTATTCAACGCGATAACGGATAGGCAATGCTGCCTTTCTGCGCTTCTCCATTTGGCAAGGTCTTGCGCCAAGTCTCGCGTCGGAATGTAGTGAAGTGGCAGCCCGGTTCGTTTCAAGAAATGAACAATTCGGCTCGGAACCTCAGGACGAGCCCCATGACTGACCTGATGAATCTCTCCGAATCTCCCAAGAGTTATCCACAAACTCATAATGCCGTCGGATCAGCGCCGCCCTAATCCACTGCAAATGCGGGGTTTGAGTTTGGGCCTTCGGTTGCAATCCGTTTCAGCAGGCAGCGGAGTCCGCCAGGGCGATGTATTTTGACTTCATCAACGATGGGCAGCTATGAGCAAGCTACACGTCGAGCCTTGAGCAGTCGCGGACACATCTTCGGCAAGAAGGACGCTAAAAGGAGCACGATGCGATTTGCAAAGATTGAAAAGATTGCAAAGATCGAAAAGATTGCCGCCAGAGTTGCAGTGGCAGC
>DATGGT010000132.1:0-2852 GCA_035308395.1 Terriglobales bacterium | reverse complement strand
CGTGTTGCGATCTCCTTGTTCGCCAAGCCGCTCGCCAGCATTTGAAGGACTTCGCTCTCGCGAGGCGTAAGCGGCTCAATGAGTTCTGCGAGTGGATTGGATGCCGGTCCTGCCGCTGGAAACATGGCGTCAACTGCGACTTGATGGAAGACGATAAGACCCGCTGCTGTGGCTTCGAGACCGGCGATCAGTTGATCCGATGATAGATCGCTGGTCAATATAGCTCGGACGCCTGCTCGCATCGCTTCGGCGAACGGCCGAGGATCAGAACGATCTGAAAGGAGCACGATGGCAGCTTCAGAACTAAGTTGCGATTGGTTTAGAGAATTAGTCATTTCTTCGAAGTAATCGCCGGATGCGTCAACTAAAACGATGTCTACCGCAACGTCCGGTGGCTGATCCCAGAGCGATTCAAGGTTTGCGCCGCTGCCAACCACTTCCACTTTCCGCGCCCTTAGCAGACTCTTTAGATTCGCGCGAGACAGAGGCGAAGCGGCGACAATAAACACCCGAATCACGCTGCCACAATGTTCCTTAGCGTTTTGTGGTCACCCAGTTGAACTGTGACGCGCCGAACACGCGAGTAATCTCCCCGCAGAAATTGTAGGCGTAGCTGGCGCGGGCCAGTGCCTTCCAGTGCTCTCGAGAGATCGTCGAGCGAAGTGAATGCTTTATCTTCGGTACCCAGCAAGATATCGCCTGGTAAAAGAGACGCGTAGGAAGCCGCGCTATGCGATTCCACTTCGAGAAGCACCAGACCAAAACCGTCAGTCACAGTGGATCGGGGAATGCGAACGGGACGAACGGTCACACCAAGCCAAGCGTCGGGCGGAGCTGCGGACAGAAAATCTCGAACCACATTACTCGGAATCGCCAATGCCAGGCGGCCTGCAACCATGGTATTGATTCCGATCAGTCGGCCGTGCGCGTCCGCAAGTGGACCTCCTGAATTGCCAGGCGCTAACCGAACATCTGCTTGCACCCAAAATTGCGGGCCCAATCCACGAACTGGGCCAATCGCGTGAACCACCCCGGTTGTGAGTGCTCCCACAAAACCCATGGGATTGCCGATGGCAATCGCAAGTTCGCCAGGTCGGACCTGCGCTGAGTCAGCAACGAAAACTGATGGGAGGTTCGTTGCGTGGATGTGAAGTGAGGCGAGGTCTCGGCGAGGATCACGAGACGCGACCGTGGCGTGAAACTCACGACCATCCCAAAGCCGAACGCTGAGCTGCCTACCGCGCGCGACGTGAGCGTTGGTGAGAATTGTGCCGTCGCTCGACCAGATTATACCGGAGCCTGCGGACCGGTTAGCCACGTGGATCAAGACGGTGGAGCGGCGCAGTTTTTCTGTGATTTCGCCAAATCCCGTGAAAGCCATGTCATTCGCCTGCGTGTGGGCGTTCCGCAACCACGATGTGGCTTTCTTGAATGGAACCGCCGCGAACGAACTTCAGCGGAAGTGATTTGCCGATCGCGTCCCCGACCAGGAGAGACTGAATGTCTCCCGGTCGTGCGATTGGGTTTCCCGCCAGTGACACCAGAATGTCGCCTATAACCATGCCCGCCTTGTCCGCCGGCCCGTCCTGCTGAATTTCTAGCAAGATCGCGGCGGTCTTTTCTTTCCGCTGCAAGGATTCTCGAAGATTATCGGGTAAGGTCACTGGCTGCAAGCCAACTCCAAGATATCCGCGCGGAACGTGTCCTTTCTTCAGAAGCGTGTCCGCAACTTTATTTATGACCGAAGCCGGGACCGCAATGGCACCAAAACGCGCGAAGCGCGGCGTCGCTAAACCGATTGTGCCGCCTTGCGGGCTGATCACAGCGCCACCTACGGCGGTGGGTTGCAAACTGACATCGAGGCGGATGTACGGAGTAAGCGATCCACCAGTCCAGGTGCGGCGATCGGGCGCGACAAGACTGACGACCCCCAGGGCCGCCACAGGCCCACTCGCGCGCGTGCGGCCAACGACGAGCGTTAGGGCACCCGGTTTCACCTGAGCCATGTCGCCTGACTCGGTCACCGCGCTGTCAGCGTCGGCACACTTCAGGACCGCGATATCTGTTGAGGCATCGCGGCCCGCGAGTGTTGCAGTGACGATTCGGCCATTTGGCAATGTCACTTGAATCTCTTCGTCGCGGCGCAGTGCGTGCTCAGACGTGACAATTATTCCAGAACGCCAAATGACGCCGCTGGAAGAACCGCGGGTTTCGGTGTGAACAGCCACGACGCTCGCGGCAGCTCGACCAGTCGATTGTGCCAGCTCATTCGAAAGCTCGATGAGTTCTTGAGGCATGTTTGATCCTCCAAAAAGAGAATCGCACAGTGCGCCCTCGTCCACATCCGCCGAAAGGCTAGGTCTGGCACAGTTTAGGAAATCCGAAGGGTTCTGAAATGCTGAAGCAACTACGGGGCACCTCATGCGATACGAAACCGAATTGCACCGAACAGCTAACGGAGTTGGGTGGTAAACCCAGTCAACCCAAGGACCTTGTCTTTTGATTGAACGATGTGCTCGTACATCCGTTGGCGCGCGCGAGCCGGGTCACGATCCTGGATCGCCTTCAATATCTCGCGGTGCTCTACGCTAGGCGCTTCGCCGTAGTAATCGATGTCGATTGCCGCGAACATGATCCGCTCCATCTGAGAACGAGCTTCGTTTACTGCTTGGACAAGCATTTGATTGCGCGAGAGCCGTGCAACGGTTGAGTGAAACGCCGTATCGGCTTCGATAAAACGGACGCAGCTTTGACGGTTGTCCGCGCGGCAAGTGACGCCGGCGAGCTCCGAAAGTTTGTGGAGGACCTCAGGGTTTGCCCCCTTGAAAGCGGCGAGCTGAGCTGCTTCACAT
>DATGGT010000131.1:0-261792 GCA_035308395.1 Terriglobales bacterium | reverse complement strand
ATTTTCGTGTAACTTATTCATTTCAGGGTAGTTAACTCCACACCCATCAAAATACGGGACTTAGAGGGCTGGATCATCGATTTGGCGGGTTTTCGACGTGGTTTTTGGCCAACCGATGGTTGAAATTTCGCGTTGTCAAAGAGGGCGGTTGAGATGTCCGTCTCAGGAGGCGGACACAATTCAATTGGAGTGTTGCACTGATTGTGGTGCGCTGTCTGTGAGGGTGGTCACTGGGCGTTTGTGACATATCGGCGTGTGAACTGGGGATGACAGCCGATGGAACAGCTATTGTTGTGCCTACGCCGCAAACTGCAGATCCCTCACTTCGTTCGGGATGACAAGACTTTCTGTGCTTGCTGGGGAACCCTCACTCTATTCGGGACGACAGCTTTTTCGGAGCGCTGACTTTTTCTTCTTTTCGTGCTCGCTTTTCTAACTCCGTGGTTGCACCTTTACTCTTAGAATTGTCATCCCGAACGAAGTGAGGGATCTGCAGTTTGATTGGATCGCCCCAGGCCTCGGCTAAGTCTTGCCACGTCGGATTCATGGTCTTGATCAGGGCGAGGCGCTTCGCACGCGTCCACGCTTTGATTTGTTTTTCTCGAGCGATGGCATTGTTGACGTACTGGAACGTTTCGTTATAGACCAGTCGATTGATCCGGTACTGCTTTGTGAAGCCATCGATTTCGCCGGCCTTATGCTGCGATGCGCGCCGGTAAAGGTTTCCGGTTACGCCGGTATAGAGAGTCAGCGAAAGGCTAGCCATGATGTAGACGTAATAGCGCTTCTCGCCCCGCATTTTCCCCTCCTCACTGGCGACTCTTGCTCGCCCGTTACGTCGTGACGCTGCCTAACTGCAGATCCCTCACTCCGTTCGGGATGACAAATTTGAGAGTGCGGGATGACAAACTTAAAAGGAGTGTGGCGCTGATCGTGGTGCGGTGTCTGTGTGTGCGGTCACTCCGCGTTTGCGAGATATCGGTCGGGACCCTGGGAACGGGCGTTCGGTGGTATCCCACCCGTGCGCGACAACACGCAAGGATTGCTTGCGCTCCCCCATAACCTTGCTATAATCTCGCAAAGTTTTTGGAGGCTCTCGAGATGAACTGGAAGCAAGTTTCCGCCGTTGCCTTAGCCTTGCTGATTCTGCTGGCGATTACCGCTCTGCCAGCCGCCAAAGCCGGTGGTCACAATGACGAAGACGCGATCGCGGCCAAGTGGATTGCCGCCTGGAATTCCCACAGCCCTGAGAAAATGCTTCCCGCGTTCACCGACGATGTCTTCTACGAAGATGTGGCTTTCGGCGAGGTCAATCATGGCCACGCCGAATTCAGCAAGTTTGCCGCCTCTGAGTTCGAGGCTGTTCCCGACGCGGAACTGAAACTGGTCCGCGCTTCCATTCACCAAGGTCATGGCACCATCGAATGGACCTTTAGCGGCACCGACAAGGGCATATTCAAGACGGGAAAGAAATTCTCCGTGCGCGGTGTCAGCGTGATCGATGTTCGCGACGGCAAGATTTCCCGGAGTCTCGATTTCTACGATTCGGCTACAATCATGCGCCAGGTCGGCGTGTTGCCGGCACAGTAACCGCCGAAAAGGACCCTGCATGACGAAGATGGAACAAGCGGCAGCAAATCGAGACTCCGCGCAGCTCGAAGCCCTCGGCTACGATTCCAAGTTCGATCGCTCCATGAGCCTCTGGGCGAACTTCGCCCTCGGCTTCACCTACTTGTCGCCGGTCGTCGGCGTCTACACCGTATTCGCCTTCGCCATCGCAACTGGCGGTCCCGCGATGTTCTGGAGCTACCTCTTCGTCGGCTTGGGACAACTCTTAGTGGCGCTCGTGTTTGGCGAGATCGTCTCCCAATTCCCGATTTCCGGCGGCCTCTATCCTTGGGCGCGCCGATTGGTAGGGAAGCGTTGGGCCTGGATGGCAGGTTGGGTCTATCTCTGGGCCTTGTTCACCACCATCGCGGCAGTTGCCGTCGGCGGCGCGCCCTATGTCGCCCAGCTTTTCGGCATCAAGGTAACTCAGGTCGGGGAAGTCGCGATCGCTGTCACGATGATCGTTGTGACCACCGCCCTCAACGTCAGCGGCACCAAGCTCTTGGCACGGGTCGCGATGTTCGGATTCATTTGTGAATTGCTCGGCGCAATTGTCGTTGGCGGATATTTGCTGATCGCTGCCCGCCACCAAAGCTTCCACGTCCTCTTTCAGAGTTTCGGCCTCGGCAGCAACGGACACTATCTCCCCGCATTCCTCGCATCGAGCGTCGCCGCCATGTTCTGCTACTACGGTTTTGAAGCCTGCGGAGATGTGGCGGAAGAAACTCCCGATGCCAGCCGCGCGATTCCAAAGGCCATGCGCATGACCATCTACATCGGAGGCTTCGCAGCCATGCTGGTCTGCCTGGCGCTCGTGCTGTCGGTGCCCGATTTGAACGCGGTGTTCTCTGGCAGAGATACGGACCCGGTCACGACCACTCTGCGCGCGGCGGTCGGCGAAATCGGGCTGCGGGCCGTGATTGCCGTGGTCATGGTTTCATTTTTCTCCTGCCTCATCAGTCTCGAAGCGGCCACCAGCCGCCTCCTGTTCAGCTATGGCCGCGATCGCATGATCGTTGGCAGCAAGCAACTGAGCACGCTTTCCGAGCGCACTCGTATTCCATTCAACGCGCTGCTCGTTGCCGGAATCGTCCCAGCCCTGATCGCAATTGTTGGATTGTTCCTCGAAGAGATGATTCGTACCATCATTGTCTTCGGCTCTGCCGGGATCTATGTTGCTTTCCAGATGATTGTTTTGGGAGCGCTGATTGCGCGGGCAAAAGGCTGGAAGCCAAGCGGAGCTTTTCGCCTGGGCGTCTGGGCGTGGCCGGTCAACCTGGCAGCGCTTACTTATGGGGTTCTGGCCATCATCAATATGGTTTGGCCACGCGCTCCTCAGGACCCCTGGTATCGCAACTATGGAATGATCGTCGGCACACTCGGTGTGCTCGGTGTCGGTCTTCTATATGCGTTACTCTTCCGCCCCTACGATCACTTGAACGCCCCAGAAGGAGATGCACACCTTTTGGCCGCGCCCGCCGCAAGCAACTCGGATTAGGGAGCTTCTGATTTGCTGATACACCGTGGATTCGCCGACACAACCATCGATTTGCTGATACAACCGTGAATGCTGACACAACCGTGGAAGAGCGGCCCTTCAGGGCCGCGTTAGCCAGCGAGAACTCAAGGGCTTTAGCCCCTGGGCCTACTGCGCCGCCTTCACTTCTTTCCAAATCTCGTTGTATTTGTCGCGACGCCGAACGTTCTGATAGAAGTAAAGCCGAGCCTGATAACTATCCACGTCGTCAAGGTGCAGGTTCTTCACCTCGTCTGGCGTCATGAATTGCGCGGCATGAGGATTTGCTGGAGTATATCCAGTGACATCAGAGACCTGCTTTTGCGTCTGCGCCTGGATCATGAACTCCAGAAACTTGTAGGCGAGATCCTTATTCTCGCTGCTAGCGGTGATCATGAGGTGATCGATCCAGCCCGTCGTATTCTCCTTCGGGATAATTTCACCCACAGGGAAATTGGCCTTCCGCAGCTGGTTGGTCATTAACGGCCAGCCCATCGCGATCACGGCTTCGTGGTTCTCGAAGATCTTAGTGAGCTCAGCGGCTGTCGACCACATCTTGCTGATGTTCGGCTTCAACTCGATCACCTTCTTCTTGACCGCATCCAGTTCCTCGTCGCTGAGGTTATATAGATGACCAGGATCAGGCTTGTCATAGCCGAGTACTTGTGCTGCCATATATACAGTCGAGATGTCGTCCCAGACGGAGACTTTGCCCTTCAGCTTCGGATCCCACAGCACCGTCCAGCTGTCGGGAGGCTGACGGAACGCCGTCGTATCAAAGATCATGGGATCTGGTCCCCACATGAAAGGCACGCCATAAACGTCGCCCTTCGCGCGGACCAGCGATAGTGAAGTCAGTTGTGGAGAAAGTTGGCCGTAGGTAGGGAGTTTGCCGAGATCGAGCGGCGCAGCCAGTCCGGAGGTCGCGATCATCGTCGCCACATCGCTCGACGGCGAGATTACGTCGTAATTCGCCGGGGTGCCGCGCAGCTTGGAGACCAGGTCGTCACTCGATCCAATATAAGAAGCAGAAACTTTGCAGTGGTTCGCTTCTTCGAAGGCTGTCACGTAGGAAGCGTCAGCGTAGCCTTCCCACACCAGCAAGTTGAGCGTAGGAGTCTTTTTCGCGCACGATCCGCACAATAACGCGAACACGATCAGCAACGCGAGCAGCGATCTGCGACCCATCACGAGTCCTCCCTTATTTCGCTTCCGCGCTGGAGCCCCTCCAATTCGGCGACTGGTAAACAATTTTGCCGCCGACCATGGTGAATAGGACTTCAGTCTTGCCGACCTCAGACGGCTTCACTTTGAACAGGTCGCGATCCAACAAAATGAAGTCAGCAAGTTTGCCTGCTTCGAGCGAACCCTCAGTCTTTTCGCGACGCCCCGCAAAAGCTGCGCCTAAAGTATAGGCGCGGATTATATCCTCAAGTCCCAATCGCTGCTCGGGACCAAATCCGCCAGCTGGATCGCCTTCCGCCGTCTGCCGCGTCAGAGCGGTTTGCACGCCTGGCCAAGGATTCAGCGTGACGACCGGCCAATCGCTGCCGAAAGCGATCGCTCCTCCATCGTTCTGAATACTGTGCCAGACCCACGCTCGCGATGCCCGTTCGGGCCCAAGATTGCGCGCCCAAATGTTGAGCGTGTCATCGTCAGGATAGGCATGCAAAGGCTGCATGCTAGCGATGACGCCAAGCTTGCCGAACCGGCTGATGTCGGCAGCCGAAACCGATTCGATGTGCTCGATGCGCGGCCGCGCATCTTTCGTGTGATTGCTTTCGGCCGCATTCTCGTAAGCGTCGAGACCGAGCCTGATCGCCCTGTCGCCGATCGCGTGCGTGAAGATCTGTAGTCCACGTGCGTCGAGATTGGTGACTGCGGCTTTGTACTTCTCCGGATCCCAGAATAACTTCCCACTCAGTGTCGGATCGTCGGCATACGGAGCGAGCAGCGCGGCCGTGTGCGCCTCAACCACGCCGTCGAGCATGGTCTTCACTGCGCCGCCAGCGATCCAGTCGTCGCTGTATCTCTTCCTCGCGTCTTCGATGGCCGCGATGTTTTCCGGCTTCAATTCGGGCGGATCGAGAAAATACGCGATATAGAAACGAAGCGTCAGCTCACCACGACTCCGCAGTTCATCGTAGAGATCGAGATACTCGAAATCCTGGCCAGCGCTGTGGACGCGCGTCAGACCGACGCGATTCGCTTCATGGATTCCATTGCGCAGCGCTGCCAGCCGCTCCGTTCGCGTCGGCACAGGGGCTTTCGACGCGACCAGTTCGCCCGCTTCTTCTTTCAACGCGCCGGTCGGATCGCCATTGGCGTCGCGCACAATGATTCCATTCGGCGGATCGGGTGTATTGCGATCAATGCCAGCCATGGCGAGCGCCTTGCTGTTGGCCCATGCGCTGTGGCCGTCGAAGGCGTCCAGATAAACGGGCCGGTCGGCTACCACGTCGTCGAGCATCTTTTTAGTCGGAAGCGCCGACGGACCAAATGTGGGATAGGTCCAGCCCATACCCAGAATCCACGGGTCGTTGGGTCGCGCAGGATGCGAATCGGCGTAGGCTTTGATGCGCCTCTGAATTTCCGCCACGGTTTTCGTGTTGTTCAGATCGACGTGGCCCAGTTCAAGAGACCCCTGCATGAAATGGATGTGGCAGTCGGTGAAGCCCGGCAACAGCAGTCTTTGCCTGGCGTCGATCACCTTGGTCGATGGCCCGCGCAGCGCTTCGATCTCAGAACGCTTGCCGACGGCGACGATCTTCTCTCCCCGAACAGCGATGGCCTCGGCCCATTTCTGCTGTGGGTTCACGGTGTAAATGCGGGCGTTGACCACGATGACATCGGCGGGTTGCGAAGCAATTTGCGAGGTATCGCTCGGAGCGGCTACCGGAGCGGCGAACGCCAGAATTGATCCGAGCGCCAAAAGCAGAAGCAGAGTGCACAGCAATCGGCGGGGAAGGCGAGTAGTGTTTTTCTCTCTTTCGGTCATCATCCTCTATCAGGCTCTATCTGGAACTTCGCGTTCAGAATGTCGGCGGCGTGTTGACCCACAACAACCAGGTCTCGCTCCGTCCTGGATTCTTCCAATGATGCGGCATCGCGCTCTCAAAATAAAAGCTGTCGCCCCGCTTCAAGTGGTACTCCTCGCCCTGAAGTGAGATCTTTAACTCGCCGCGCAACACGAATAGAAACTCTTCGCCTTCGTGAGCGTAAGACTCGCCGCTGCCGGCTTCAGGTGCGATGCGAAACAGATGCGGCTCCATCACCTTGTTGCCCCATGCCAGCAGCTCCATGCGCACGCCGGGACCGGCCTCGAGCACTTTGCGCTTTGCGGGACGCACTAATCGGGTATTCAGTTCCGTGGTATCGAAAAATTCGAGGATGTTGGTGCGGTAGTAGCGTGCTAGTCTGCGCAGTGTGCCGACGGAGGCGCTCATCTGCGAACGCTCAAGAGCGCTGAGGAAGCCAACCGAAATTCCAGCCGCCGCTGCGACTTCGGCGAGACCGACGCCGCGCTTGGTGCGCAGTCGGCGCAACCGCGGGCCAACAGATGGCGGGCCAGACGAAAGATTCGTGCCATTGCCTGCGGACGGTTGAATGGCGCCTTCGCGCTTGAGCATTTGCACGATGGCCGCGGCGTTCAATCCTCGCACCTTGCGCAGGTAACGCGCCTTCTTCAGCAGGCGAACATCATCGTCGGTGTAAAGCCGGTATCGACTCTTGGTTCGCTTCGGACGCGCCAGTCCCAGGGCTTCCCATCCACGTATCGCGGACGGAGAAATTCCTACCAGTCGGGCCACGTCTCCGATTTTGAGATGAAGTTGGCCGTCGCTCATATTTCCGAAAGACGATTCGCGGATGCGTCCGCCGGTCAGGCGGCGGGGAGTATACTTTCCGCTTATCTTTCTGCTTGACAGGGCGCGGAGAAGTCTCTAACCTTGCGCGATTATAGCAAGGTTTGAGTTGCGCGCAAGCTGAATCGGATCTAACAAATTTGTCCCCGAGATCTGGAGGATCTGTTCCCATGCCATCGTTAAAACCGTCTCCGTCGAAACCCTCCCGCAAGTGCAGTTGGCTCCCCTCGATCACGTTCGCCTCGATAATGTTGAGCCTCTGCCTCATCGGTTCCACGCTCGCGTCCGCTCAAGGCACAGGAGGGCGCATCATCGGGCGCGTGTCCGATTCCAGCGGAGCGGTGCTGTCAGGTGTGAAAATCACGCTCACCAACACGGCCACAAGCGTGGCCAGCGATACCACCACCAACAGCAACGGTGATTACAGTTTTCCCACGGTCCCGGTCGGCACCTACAATTTGGAATTCGATCTCACAGGGTTTAAGAAAAATCTGCAGAAAGCGGTGGAGGTCAGTCTCAATCAAGTCGTCACGCTCAACTCGGTGCTCCAGATCGGCGCGACCAAAGAGACGGTCGAAGTGACATCGGAAGCGCCACTCGTGGATACCACGAGCACGCAGCTAGGTGCCGTCATGGACGCCAAGCAGGTGGCGAACCTGCCGCTGAACTCGCGCGATACCTATCAACTGCTGCAATTGCAGCCGGGAGTCATGTCGACCGTCGGCTCGAGCAACACGCTCGTCTACGGGAGCGATAGCCCCGGCGCTGTTTCTGTGAACGGCGGCCGCGGCCGCTCGAACAATTTCAGCGTCAACGGTGGCGACGCCAACGATCTGTTTGCCAATTTGCCGACGGTGCAGCCGTCGCCCGACAGCATCGAGGAATTCCGCGTTATCACCAACACCTTTGACGCGGAGTACGGGCGCAACTCGGGTTCGGTCGTCAACGTGGTGACGAAGTCGGGGACCAACGATTTGCACGGCAACTTGTACGAGTTCTTCCGTAACAAGGTTCTCAATGCCAACAATTACTGTCTGACGGCGGCCGCTCCCGAAGATCTTCCTTGCAGCAAGCCGCAATCGAACCAGAACCAATTCGGTGGTACTTTCGGCGGTCCAATCATAAAAAACCGGACGTTCTTTTTCGCCAGCTACGAGGGGCGGCGGGTGCGGCAAGGAATTTTGTCGCCTGCCGTGACAGTGCCGACCTCGATGGAAAGACCGTCCGCGACGAACACGGTGAATAACGTGATCATCGGGGACTTCTCACAGGTGGGCCCTTTTACTGGGGCGTTGACGAACTCTTCGATTCTCGCAAACCGCCCCAACTGCCAGTCGGACACGACTGCGATTGGAGAGAACGGAGGAGCGATTGCCGACGGAGCTAATTATTCCGATATTTTCACGAACAGCCAGATTCCGCTTTCGTGTATGGATCCCACCGCGGTCGATGTTCTCCAGTTTGTTCCCGTCGCGCCGAATGGGGGCTCCCTGGTTAGCACTGTACCCGTTCAGGCGATACGCGGCGACAATTTCACCGCCAAAGTCGACCATAGACTGAATGATAAGCAGAACCTGAGCGTCTATTACTATTTCCAGGACACCCGGACACACAACCCATTCGCCACTTTCGAACTCGCCGGTGCCGACCTCCCAGGCTTCGGAGCAACAACCGCAGAGCGCTTCCAACAGTGGAATATTACCCACACCTGGACCATCAACAACAATACCGTCAATGAGTTTCGTTTTAACCTGAATCGTGAAGGACAGTTGACATTTCTCCATCCTTCGAACACATCACTGGTGCAGAATTCCTGCCCCCCACCGCCTTCGTGGCTCACGGCTCCGATTCCATGTTTCTATGGTGACGGCTCCACGGATCCCAACGGCAGCCAGTTTGGTATTCACCCGGGCTTGAACGCCAACCGTGAGGGCCTTCCATTCATGGCGATCTCTGGAGGTTTTTCGATTGGCAACAATTGGGAAGGCGAGCTTCCTCAGGCGGGGAACTCGTTCCAGTGGTCGGACAGTTTATCTAAGATTTGGGGCAATCACAGCTTCAAGTTTGGAGTGGATGTCCGCCGCCAGCAATTCAATCAGTTTTATTACTTCAATATAAATGGCGAGTTCACCTATTTTGGTGGCGGGCCCAATGACTTGGGCGCTGGCGATCTCTTTGGTAATTTCATGCTGGGGCTTCCTGATACATACGGACAGGGCTCCCCGCAGAATGAAGCCATTCGCAACACCGGGCTATATCTTTACGCTCAAGACAGCTGGAAAATCAAACCGAATCTGACTCTAAACTACGGTCTTCGGTGGGAACTGAATACTCCGCTCACCGACATTGAGCAGCATGTCCAGACATTCCGGCCCGGACAGTCGTCCACCGTCTATCCGTGCGGAGGGCCTAATACTGACTGCACATCTCAGAGTCCGGTCGGATTGGTGGTGCCGGGTGATCCCGGCGTGCCCGCCGGTATGACCTCTACTTACTACCACGCTTTTGCTCCTCGCATCGGCATTGCATGGAGTCCGGGCAATTCTGGCAAGACCAGCGTTCGTGCAGGGTGGGGTTTGTTTTATAACCCGATCGAGCAACTGGTCCTGGCGCAGTTCGGAGCCGAGCCTCCATTTGGAGGGAGCACCGTGCTGTCGGAGACTCAATTCAACCTGCCGTTTGCCGGCCAGGATTACAACCCTGCCACGCAAACTGGAACCACGTATCTGAACCCCTTTAACGGAGTTCTTCAGGCGCCCCGCGGCAGTCCTCAGGATTGGGCGCGGTTCGAGCCCATCATTCTCTATGGAGATTTTCAGCCGCACCTGCGGACGCAATATTCCGCGCAGTATAACCTGACGATTCAGCGTGAGTTGACGAAAGATATGAAACTGGAAGTCGGCTACGTGGGATCGCAAGGGCATCGCCTGTTGGCTACCCACGACGTCAATTATTCGAACCCCCAGACCTGTCTGGACATCAACACCCTGGATGGGCCCGGCACTTGTGCGCAGTTCACAGAGGACGCTCCGTTTTCCGTGACTGTGCCGTCCGGCTTCAACTTCCATATGCCGAATGGCACGGTCGTTCCCGGAACAGGTCAAACGCTCCAATTCGTGGGTTTGCGCAAATATTCCTCGCCCCAGTGTGATCCGACCACTGGCAATGGCTGTCCCCTGGCCAGCGGCGTTCCTGTTTTTACCAGCATCTTCGCGCAGGACACGATCGCCAGCTCAGCCTACAACTCCCTCCAGGTCTCTTTAGACAAGCGGTTTTCTCACGGATTGCAATTTACAGCAGCCTACACCTATAGCAAGTCGATCGACGAAGCATCGAGCTTCGAAGGAATTCTCAACCCGCTCCCCGGCGCGCATAACTATGCTCCATCGCTGTTTGACGCCCGTCATCGCTTCGTAGTCAGTTATTTCTGGAATTTGCCGATCAAGAAGTACAACGGTCTCGCCGGGAAAGTGCTGAACGACTGGGCTGTTTCCGGGATCACGACTTATCAAACGGGATTTCCGATTCGAATCACCTCATCGGCTGACAACGAGTTGATGAACAGCTTCGACTTCGAATTGCCCGGAGAGCCCGATCAGCTTTCGAAGTTCGGTTGGCAGAGTCCCCAAAAGAATGGGAACTACTACTTCAACCCTCAGATATTCACCGAGAATACGACGGACCCGACTTGCGGGGGAGCGCCTTATCCGGGCTGTTACGATCCCAGTTTGTTGGGCAGGGTTGGCAACGCCCCCCGTACGATTTGCTGCGGGCCCGGAATCAGCGATACCGATTTCGTTGTGATGAAGAGCCTCAAGGTCAACGAGCGCACTCATTTCGAGTTCCGCGCGGAGATTTTCAACATCTTTAACCATACGCAGTTCTTCAATCCAGACGGCAACAGCACCGACGGGTCGCAATTCGGTCAAGTCACCGAAGTCAAAGACCCGCGTCTAGTACAATTTGCATTGAAATTCTACTTCTAGTTCGCAACAGTTCGATCCCGGGCGGTTCACCCCGTCCGGGTCTAATCTAATGGCCGACCTATTAGGACTTGGCCTGAGTTTCCTGGAGACATCACGATGTACCCCGCACTGCAAAAAGAGCTCGACACGTTCGAGCGACGTACTCCGAAGTCCGCCGAAGCGCATAAGAAGAACCTGAAGCGCCTGCCTCTTGGCGTGGCCAGCAACTATCGTGCTTACGAGCCCTATCCCATCTTTGTTTCGGAAGCTTCCGGCAGCAAGTTCCGCGATCTCGATGGCAACGAATACCTTGATCACAATCTTTGTTTTGGCACGCTCATGGCGGGCCATTCGCATCCCGCGGTGATCAAGGCTGTCGAAGGGCGTCTGCACAAAGGCACCGCTTATGGCATGCCCCATAACATGGAGTGGGAACTGGCCGAGGAAGTCTGCACGCGCTTTCCCCTCGAGATGTGCCGCTTCGGAAACAGCGGCACCGAAGCAACCATGCACACCATTCGTCTCGCCCGCGCCGCTACGGGGCGCGACAAGATCATCAAGTTCGAAGGTGGATATCACGGCCTGCACGACGCCGCATTGGTCAGCGTAAAGCCGCATCCTCCAGCCGATGACTTCGGCGATATCAAGGACCCGAAGCCGATTCCCGGTGGAGGAGGCGTGCCGAAAGCGA
Source organism: Terriglobales bacterium (assembly GCA_035308395.1). Lineage (GTDB taxonomy): Bacteria > Acidobacteriota > Terriglobia > Terriglobales > Acidobacteriaceae > Acidiflorens. Next base: position 250,149 of record DATGGT010000131.1, on the reverse strand, counting down.
GTATTGCCAACGTCCCGATCGCGACCTTCAACGATCTCGAAACCGTTGAACGACGATTCAGGGAGAATCCGAATCAGATCGCGGCTGTGATTCTCGAGCCCATCATGATGAACGTCGGCCTGTGCATGCCAGAAAAGGGCTTTCTCGAAGGCCTCCGCACGCTCTGCGACAAGCATGGCGCGCTGCTGATTTTCGACGAAGTCAAGACCGGTGCCAAGTTATCCTGGGGCGGCGCTTCGGAATACTTCGGCGTAGCCCCCGACATGATCTGCCTGGCCAAGTCGATTGGCGGCGGATTTCCGCTGGCGGCTTTTGGTGCGCATAAGAAGGTCATGAACTTGATTGCTGATCACAAAGTGTTTCACGGCGGCACTTACAACACGAACCCGATTTCAATGGCTGCCGGGATAGCGACGTTCCGCGAAGTTCTGACGCGAGCGAATTACTCGCTCATCGAAAAACTGAGCAACAAGCTGGTCGACGGGTACAAGAAGACGGTTGCGAAGGTCGGCTTGCAAGGTTACATCGCGAGTGCCGGTGCGAACGGTGCATTGATGCTCTATCCGAAAGAGATTCGCAACTATCGCGATTGGCTCCCGATCGATGTGGATCTCTGGCGGCACTACTGGTTCGGCATGGTGAATCGTGGAGTGATGGCGCAGCCTTACTGGTGGGACGAGCAATGGACGATCTCCGTCCAGCACACGGAGGCCGACATCGATCAGCACCTGGCGGCGTTTGCCGAAGTTGCCCCGTCCCTGGCAGTCGCGCAGCAGGAGCGACTGGGAGCTTTAGCCGCTCACTAAGAACTGTACGGGAAGTATCGAACCGTCGGGTGATTCGGACATCTTCATAGTCCGATCACCTGACGACTTGATCGCTCGATCACCCAATGACCCAATGATTCAATGGCTCAATGAGTTCTGATTCCAAACAGCCCGATCTGAAGCGCGTCCTCGGACGCTTCGATCTTGTACTGCTCTTTGTCGTCGCCGTCTTTAATCTCAACGTCGTCCCTAGCATTGCGGCTAACGGTGGTGTAACTGTCTGGCTTTGGATCATCTCGCTGCTCCTTTTCTTCTGGCCGCAGGGAATCGCCGTAATTGAACTTGCGCATCGTTATCCCGGAGAGGGCGGCGTTTACTTGTGGGCCAAAGAAGTATTCGGCGATTTCCATGGATTTCTCTCCGGATGGTGTTACTGGACCAATAACATGCTATATGTGCCGACGGTGATGCTCTATTTCGTCGGAGTCACTGCCTTTGCCATGGGGCCAAGCCACGCCGGGCTCGCCGACAACAAGAGTTTCGCGATGGCCGCCTCGCTGGCCCTTTTGATTCTCTTGACGGTTATCAACATCGTCGGTCTGGGGGTAGGGAAGTGGCTCAATAATCTGGGAGCCATCGGGACGTTCGTTGCGGCCGCAGTTCTGATCGGCCTTGGATTTACCATCTGGTCGCGTTTCGGCACGACTGTGACGGCCGCGGACTTTCGTGTCCCGGCCGATCCCCGATTCGTCCTGAATTCGTTCGGCGTGATTTGCTTTGGACTCGTCGGCCTGGAACTCGCGTCGGTGATGGGCGACGAGATTAAAGATCCGCAGAAGACGCTGCCGGGTGCTGTTGCCTGGGGTGGAATAATTTCCGGGCTGCTCTATATCGGAGCGACACTGACATTACTGGTTGCTGTCGGCAAAAATGACATCAGCGTGCTGCAAGGGATTGTGCAGGCGGTCAGCCACATGGCCGGCAAGGTTGGCGTAGCCTGGATCGTCACGCCCTTTGCGCTGATGCTCAGTCTCTCGATCGCGGGCATCGGTTCGGCTTGGATGGGCGGATCAGCCCGCATTCCGTTTGTCGCCGGTCTCGATTCCTATATGCCGTCGTGGCTGGGGGAAGTCCATCCCAAATATCGGACGCCATACGCCGCGCTCATTGTGCAGGCAGTCGTGTCGCTGGTATTGATCGTAATCAATTTTTACGCTTCGGGCGGGGTGCAGGAAACATTCCAGACCATGCTCTCGCTGGCCGTCGTTCTGCAATTGGTTCCGTTTCTGTATGTGTTCGCGGCGCTGCTAAAATTTGCTTTCGCAGGCGATATGGCGAGTGCGCGCTACAGCCGGGGAACGCTCTTGATCTCTGGATTCTGCGGCTTCATAACCACCGCGCTCGGTATCGTTTTGGCGTTTTTTCCCGCGAAGCAGATCACGTCCGTGTGGAAATACGAAGCGAAGATGGTCGGCTTTACGCTGTTTTTTCTCGTTCTGGCCGCGTTTTTCTTTTTCGTATACGGGCGGCTGAAATCACCCCAACCCGTGCCAGTTGAGTAAAACTTTGCGGCTGTGACTTGTGGAGGAGCTTATGTCTGGTGGAGTCGCGACTGACGTCAAGAATTACTCGATGTTCATTAATGGTGAATTCGTTGCGAGTAAGACGAATAAGACATTTCCGGTCTATGACCCGTCCACAGAAGAAATAATTGCGCAGGTTCCTGACGCCAATGCTGATGACGTCAACCGCGCCGTCGGCGCTGCCAAGGCCGCGTTTGAGGACGGTCCATGGTCTACTACCACAGCGCAGGAACGTGGACGCGTCTTGTTCCGCCTGGCTGAAAAAGTGCGGCAGAACTTGCCCATGCTCGCCGAACTCGAATGCCGCAACTCGGGCAAGCCGATTGTTGAAGCTGAGTTCGATATCACCGATGTCGCCACCTGTTTCGAATATTATGGCGGCCTGGCCACCAAGGTGGTCGGCTATGTGAATCCGGTTCCCGATAACGCGATGAGCCTCTCGCTCAAAGAACCGATGGGCGTGGCCGGGCAGATCATTCCGTGGAATTATCCCTTGACCATGGCTGCCTGGAAGCTTGCTCCTGCGATCGCCGCGGGTTGCACGTGTGTGCTCAAACCGGCGGAACAAACTCCACTCACAGTGCTGGAGTTGGCGAAGTGGTTCGACGAAGTCGGCTTGCCCAAGGGCGTGGTCAACGTGATCACCGGCTTCGGTGAGACGGTCGGGTCGCCGCTGGTCAAGCATCCCGATGTGAATAAGATCGCATTTACCGGTTCTGCTTCGGTCGGCAAGATCATCGTGAAAGAGGCGGCTGACACGGTGAAACGCGTGACCCTCGAGCTGGGCGGCAAGTCGCCGAACATCTTTTTTGCCGACGCCGATTTTGAAGCGGCCATCGATGGAGCACTGTTTGGCGTCTTCATTAATCAAGGCGAAGTCTGTTCCGCCGGCAGCCGAATTCTCGTCCAGAAGTCGATTTATAAAAAATTTGTCGACGCTATGGCGGAAAAGGCGAAGACGATCAAAGTTGGTCCTCCGCTCGATCGCGAAACGAAGATGGGAGCCCTGGTGTCGAAAGACCAGTACGACCGGGTTTGCTCGTATCTCGAGATCGGGATGAAGGAAGCCAAGCTGGCCTCGGGTGGCGGACGTGTCGATAAGTTCGCCAAGGGCTACTACGTGCAGCCCACGATTTTCTATGACATCGATAACAGCGCCCGCATCGCGCGCGAGGAGATTTTCGGCCCTGTTGCGGCGGTGATTCCGTTCGAAGACGAAAAAGATGCGATCAAGATCGCCAATGATTCGCCCTATGGATTAGCCGCTGCCGTTTGGACGCGCGACATTTTTAAAGCGATGCGTGCGGTGAGGGCTCTCCGCGTCGGCATCGTGTGGGTAAACCACATGCAACCGACTTATGTCGAGGCCCCGTGGGGTGGTTACAAGCAATCGGGGTTTGGCCGCGAACTCGGCCCCTGGGGCATCGAAGAATATCTCGAAACTAAGCAGGTATACATCAATTTGAACGAAGCTCCGATCGGCTGGTACTAAAGAAAGCCGCTACGAAGCTGCTGAGTGAGATTGAGTTATGTCGACTATCCAATTGCGCACGCCCATTCCCGGACCGCGATCCCAGGCCCTCATGAAGAGGCGCAACGCCGCTGTCGTGCAAGCGGCTTTTCACGCTACCCCAGTGTTTGTTGCGAAGTCTGAAGGCGCGGTCGTCGAAGATGTGGACGGCAATCGTCTGATAGATTTTGCCGGCGGCATTGGTTGTCTTAACACCGGACATCGCGCGCCCGCCGTCGTCGATGCCCTCCGCCGTCAACTCGATTGTTTTCTGCATACCAGCTTCAATGTTCTCCCATACGAGAGCTACATCGCCGTTTGCGAAAGGCTGAACGAAATCGCGCCCGGAAAGGGACCTAAGAAAACCCTACTCGTAAACACAGGTGCCGAGGCCGTCGAAAACGCGATCAAGATTGCCCGCAGTTACACCAAACGCCAGGCGATCATTTGCTTTGAAGACGCGTTCCACGGACGCACTTACATGGCGATGGCGGCCACCAGTAAGACGCATCCTTACAAAGCCGGCTTCGAGCCGTTTCCAGGCGAAGTCTATCGCATCCCATACGCCTATTGTTACCGCTGCTCTTACTCGCTGAAGTATCCGTCATGCGAGGTGCATTGTGCGCGGCACATCGAAGACACCTTCAAACGAGTGGTAGCGGCCGAATCGGTTGCGGCCGTGGTTGTGGAGCCGGTTCTGGGGGAAGGTGGATTTGTCACTCCGCCGGCGGAATTCTATCCCACTTTGACGGCCATATGCCGCAAGCATGGAATTCTGCTGATTGCCGACGAAGTGCAGACCGGTTTCGCTCGCACCGGGGCGATGTTTGCCAGTGAGCAACTCGGGCTTGATCCCGACCTGGTGACGATGGCGAAGTCGCTGACGGGCGGATTACCCATGGCGGCCGTGACCGGACGCGCAGAAATTATGGACGCTCCCGGCGCGGGCCAACTGGGCGGGACATTCGCGGGAAATCCGTTGGCCTGCGAGGCCGCGCTGGCGGTGCTCGACATCATCGAGAAGGAAAATCTCTGTGCTCGGGCCAATGTGTTAGGAGAGCGCTTTCGCAAGCGTGCCGCAAAGTGGCAGTCGCGGTGGGAGTTGATTGGCGACGTGCGCGGATTGGGTGCGATGCAGGCGCTCGAACTGGTTCGCTCCAAGACGACTCGTCAACCGGCCGACGAAGAGACGAAACAAGTCTCACAGTATTGTTACGAGCACGGATTAGTGACCATCACCGCCGGGTCTTACAGCAACGTCATTCGTTTGCTGATGCCCTTGGTGATCACCGATGCACAGATGGACGAAGCGATGGATGTGCTCGAAGCCGCTTTGGCTCACGTCGCCGAGAAGAAGGGCGCGTTGACGGCTCAACTGGCTTAGACATAGGCGCAGCCCAGCGAGCCCGTCGCAAACTGATTGCGGAGAACATTTATGACAACGACGACCATTGCTCCTCCCATGACCGGCCAGGAAATTGTTGACCTCACCAAGCGCCACACGCTGTTCGAGTGGTCCGCGCAATCCAAGGTCGATCCCATCCCCGTCGCGCGGGCTAAAGGTATCTATTTCTGGACGCCCGAAGGGAAGCGCTTCATTGACTTCAATAGTCAGTTGATGTCGGTGAACATCGGGCATGGGGACGAGCGAGTGATCAAGGCGATTGCGGACCAGGCAGCGGTGCTTGCGTATGCCAACCCTTTTATGGCCACGGAACCGCGCGCTCGTCTGGGAGCGAAACTCGCCGAGATTACTCCTGGGGATATTGACACGTTTTTCTTTACCAACGGTGGCGCTGAAGCCAACGAGAACGCTATCAAGATCGCGCGCTTTTTTACCGGACGTCACAAGATCATGGCCCGCTACCGCTCCTATCATGGAGCGACGGCCGGAGCGGTCAGCCTCACGGGCGACCCTCGCAGATGGGCCGCCGAGCCCGGAATTCCGGGAGTAGTGCGCGTGCTTGACCCGTATCACGGCATCGAGCGCGGCTGGGAGTCGGCGGAAACATCGCTGGCCATGATTGAGGAGATCATTCAACTCGAAGGTCCGCAAACGATCGCGGCGTTTATCCTTGAGACGGTCGTTGGGACGAACGGCATCCTTGTGCCTCCCGATGGTTATATGCAAGGCGTCCGGAAGCTATGCGATAAGTATGGAATTCTGATGATCGCCGATGAAGTTATGGCTGGATTCGGGCGAACCGGAGAGTGGTTCGCCATCGATCATTGGAAGGTTGTTCCGGACCTGATCTGCATGGCCAAGGGACTTACGGCAAGTTATATCCCGCTGGGGGCCGTCGGAATGCGCCGTCATATTGCCAAACACTTCGACGACAAAGTGTTTTACGGAGGACTTACTTACAACAGCCATCCCATGGGATGCGCCACGGCATTGGCGACGATACGTGTCTACGAAGAAGATAACCTCATCGAGAACGCGCGGAAGATGGGCTCGATCATGAAAACGTTGGGTGCGGAACTGCAGGCGAAGCACAAGTCCGTCGGGGCCGTGCGCTCGATCGGCCTGTTTGGAATTTTCGAGCTGATCCGCAATACGAAGACGCGGCAGCCGATGGCTCCCTTCAACGGCACGTCGGAAGAAATGGCTGCGCTCGGTAAGTTCTTCCGCGAAAACGGCCTCTACACCCTTGTTCGCTGGAACAGTTTCTACACGAATCCCCCGCTCTGTATTAACGAAGAGCAACTGCGCGAGGCGTTCGCGATCATCGACAAGGGCCTTGAGATTACCGATCGAGCCGTGAAGGACTAAAACGAGGCCGGGTGCTATTCAGCGATCCTGCCGGCAGTGCCTGGTGGCAGTTCTTCTCTGAGCCGATATCCGCTGATCTCGGTTTTCATCATTTCGGCGGCCAGGCTTAGAATTCGATGAGCCGCTCGCTCTGCCCTCACACCTCGACCGTGGATGTTCGAGATGAGATTGCGATTGGCGTCGGTGTCCGACGCCTTCGGACGATAAGCCATATACGCTGAGAGGCTCTCAGCAGTAGCCAGGCCTGGCCGCTCTCCAATCAACAACACTACAACCTTCGCGCCCAGTAACTCGCCAATGTCATTGAGGATGCCTACTCTACAGTGCCGAACTACAAACGAATCTCCGAAAGTCCATCCACGAGTTGTGGCACCTTCATGTAAGAGAGGCAGCAAATGAGGCACTTGCTTCGTGACAGCGGTCCCGGAGAGACCGTCGCCGATTACAACCTGCAGATCACGTTCCGTGGCGCAACGTCGCTTTACTTCCGAGAGCGACTCTTCGTTCAAGTGACGGCCTAAGTCAGGGCGCAAGAGATATTCATCTTTGGTGGTCGCATGGGAGAATGCTTCAAACAAATTCCACTTGCGGATAAGGTCCTGTACGCTCGCGTCCGCGAACAGATCCAATTCAGAGCGCACCGCGTCGCGAGCGGCGGCGTGGGCCTCACGCAAATCCAATTGTGTATTGGTTCTATAAGCGGCCCCGCTGCGTCCCGCTAGGAGGCGAGCCGGCGTCTGGGCGCGGACCTTCTTGATGATTGCGGACAAGTCGTATTCGTCCAGCTTGTTCTCGTCCGAGTTCATCAGACGGCCTTCTCCAGTGATTCCTCCAACCCCTGCATCAGTAAGCGCCTTGCGGACGAATCCAAAGGGGCGGGCTCAGTGCCGCGGTAGATCTCCATTTTCTGCAGCCACGCCAGGAATTCAGGTGCGGGGCGTAACTGAAATAGGCGGCGCGCAGCGAGGGCGTCGTGATAGCTGGTCGACTGGTAGTTGAGCATCACGTCATCCGAGCACGGAACTCCCATGAAGTAATTGCATCCGGCTGCCGACAACAGCAGAAGCAGATTGTCAGCGGAATTCTGATCGGCGGCGGCGTGATTGGTGTAACACACATCGCATCCCATCGGCAGGCCGAGTAACTTGCCCATGAAATGGTCTTCTAGCCCAGCGCGGATAATCTGGCGTTCGTCATACAAGTATTCGGGTCCGATAAATCCGACAACGCTATTGACCAGAAATGGATCGAACGCTCGCGCTACCCCGTAAGCTCGGGCTTCGAGCGTGAGTTGGTCGATTCCGTGATGCGCGTCGGCTGAGAGTGCGCTGCCCTGGCCGGTTTCGAAGTACATAACCTGATCGCCAACCCAGCGGACATCTCGCCGCCGATGATGTTCGAGAACTTCTTCGCGCCCTGCCCGCAGCATCTCCAAGGTGATTCCGAAGCTGCGGTTGGCCGCTTCGGTACCGGCCACCGATTGAAAGAGTAGGTCCACTGGCGCTCCGCGCTCGAGCGCGGCAAGTTGCGTGGTGATGTGCGCAAGGCAACACATCTGCGTGGGGATTTCGTAGGCATCAATCAGCCGCGTCAGGGATGCGAGAATTGCGCTGACGGTTTCGACCGAGTCGGTGGCAGGATTTACGCCGATGACCGCGTCTCCACAGCCGTAGAGCAGTCCCTCGAAAGCGGCCAGAAGGATCCCGCCCACGTCGTCCGCCGGGTGATTGGGTTGAACGCGGATGCCGAGCACGCCGCGCTCTCCCATGGTGTTGCGGCAGCGAGTCACGTTGCGTATCCGAGCCGCCCCCAGCACCAGATCTTTGTTGCTCATCAGTTTTGCCACGGCCGCGGCGATTTCAGGGACGATCGCCCTCTGCAGCGACCGCAGCTGAACCTCGCTCGTGCCGTCGTCAAGGATGTACTCGCGCAGTTCACCCACCGTCATGCTTGCGATGCCGCGAAACGCGTCCTGGTCAAACGAGTCGAGTATCAGGCGAGTTACGTCGTCGCGGTCGGGCTCAATTAGCGGGCGGTTCACAATCTCGCCAAGCGTCAAGTCTGCGAGCTTGCGCTTTGCGGCAACTCGCTCTCGATCGGATCGGGCGGCGATGCCTGCCAACTGGTCGCCCGACTTCTCCTCGTTCGCTTTCGCGAAGAGTTCGCGGAGATCGGAAAAGTCGAAGCGCTCGATCATGGCGGCGTCTGCTCGGAGACATTCCCGGAGACATCATGGTACGAGACATCATGGTACCCAAAAAATGATTTTGCAGGTTTCCTGATTTTCGATGGGGCGGGGGTTTCTAGTGCGCCAGGTGATGGCGGAACATCCGGGCACAGGAGACAGACGCGTAGGCTACGTTCCTATCGCCAGTGTCTCTGTTGCCCGTCGGAAGAAACGATTACCGGCGCAGCGTGGGCTTTGCTGGCGTGGTCGTTGATCGCCGTTGCGGCCTGTGTTCGCAGGTTTCCAACCCTGGCATCAAAATCGAGCGTGCTGACACTGTGCTCGCAGTGCATGCAAGTGAACTTCATGCCACTCTTGATCCGCTGGATTCGGTAGGATTTCACTGTATGGATTGTAAGTCCTCTGTCGGTTATCGCAATGTCGCCTTGGTCGGGCACCTAAGGTAACGCAGCCCGCTATTTTGTAAGCCGGTTGTATTTCTTCAGAACCTCTCGCAGGCGGTCGTGGGGGAGGGCGATTGCGGTATGACCATCAATTCCCGTCATGGTTTCGGCGGCGAGCATTGCGTTGACCACGGCCTCTTCTGTCGCTTGAACCGTGGCCAGGAACAGGGGATCTAGGCTGTCGTTGGGCAGCATTTTCAGGTCGTGCACTCCTTTGGGAGACGCCGCCCCAGGATTTGCGGTGGAGAAGGCTACGAATATGTCTCCAGAGCCGTCGCCGGAGTAACTGCCGTCGCGGCCGAGGCCAAGAGAAGCGCGGCGGGCGAGACGCTTCATTTGCGTCGGAATCAGCGGCGCGTCGGTTGCAATCACAATAATGATTGAACCAACGTCTTCGCCATAAGCAGGATGCTCGGGAATTTCTTTGCCGACGGGGACACCGGCGATACGCAGTTGGTCACGCCGTCCATAGTTGCACTGAACCAGGACTCCGACCGTGTAGCCTCCCGCCTTCGCGTCGAGCACGCGCGAGGAGGTTCCGATTCCGCCTTTGAATTCGTTGCAGATCATGCCTGTTCCGCCGCCCACGTTGCCTTCTTCGACCGGGCCGCCGTGTGCGGAATCGAGTGCGTGAAACGCGTCTTCGGCCTGCACGTGGAAGCCGTTAATATCGTTGAGATAACCGTCCCATGTTTCGGCTACGACGGGCAGGGACCACCAATAGCCTTCCATGTCGGGCTCGCCTCGCTTTACTTTCCAGGCGATGACAGCGTCGCGGACCACACCAACGCTGTGAGTGTTGGTGATCATAATGGGACCGTTCAGAAAGCCAGAGTCCTCGAGCCATGTTGTGCCGGTCATTTCTCCGTTTCCGTTAAGCGTGAACCATGCGCCAAAGACGGAGTCATTCGCGTCTTTTCCGCGCGGATGAATTGCGGTGACGCCAGTTCGGACCGGGCCTTGGCCGACGACCAGTTTGCCGCTGCCCGAAATCAGCGTCGTGTGCCCCACTTCGACACCCTTGACGTCGGTGATCGCGTTGTTCGCGCCAGGTGTGCCGTCGAAGGGGACACCGAGATCGCGTGCCCGTGGCCGGCTTTGGCCAGTCGCGAGAGTGGCGGAGAGGGCGGCAAAGAATAGAAGAGCGGGGAAGACAGCCCGCGCAATCACAAAGGATGGAATTCGCATCATAGGTATGGCTCGGGTGTGGCCAGTGGAACCGAAAGCGGGAGTATAAAGCATCGAGCATTGATCATCGATCACTCCATCATTGGTTTAGAATTCTGCGTAGGGCGTTGGCTGGCGCATTTGGCAACTGTCAGGAGACGAAATGGAGAACTGGAAACGGGCGGTCATTGCAGGATCGGCGGGTGCGGCGACCATGTTACTGCTAAAAGGGAAGCGTCCCGCAGCTGTGTTGGTGGGAGGGGTTGGACTCGCGGTTCTGGCCTCGGAGTATCCCAATCAGTTCGTAAAGATTCGCGAGGATCTGCCGTCCTACGTGCGCCAGGGGACGCGCTTCCTGGATCTCGCCATGAGGATCGGGAGCAAGATCGGCGAAGCAGCCGAAAAGCGCGCAGCGCGCGCATTCGAGGAGTTAGGGGAGTTCTGAGCCTCGCTGGCCGGTCGCGTTCAAGATGATCGGTGGGGAATTATTCGATGCCGAGCTGTTTACGGGCTTCAGGGCTCAGCCGTTCCGGAGTCCACGCCGGCTCCCAGATCACGTTGACGTTGGCATTGCGGACGCCCGGCAGTTGCTCGACGCGAGACTTTACCTGAGCGCTGATGTTTACGTGCTCGGGGCAGCCCTGAGCGGTGAGGGTCATGTCGACGGTGACGTCCTGCTGATTCTCTGGCACGTCGTCGAAACGGATGTCATAGATCAGCCCGAGGTCGACAATGTTCACTGGGATTTCAGGGTCGTAGCACTGCTTCAGTGCGTTCAGAACGTCATCTTGGACAATGGGCATAATCGCGCGATAATTCGTTGCATCCATTCTAACTGAAATAACCGGGACCATTCTTAGACCATGCCACTCGACACTGAGTTTCAGAAAAAACTGCAAATCTTCCTGGCGATTGCCATCGTGGCCGTGGGGGCGCGAACGGCTTATATCGTCTACGAGCGCCACGAGGCGATGAAGGCCGATGTAGCTCCTCGCCAGGAAATCGCCATGAATGCCGACAACTATGTCGTACCGAAGAAGTTACATTTCTACGACTTGAAATCGGCGCAGGAGTTGACCGCGCAGCCGGTGTGGGTGAAATACGGGTATGCACTCACATATTTTCCTTACGATACCCGGCGGCATCTCACAGACTTCGCGCATGATGCGGGCACGCTCGCCCCGCTGCAGAAGTTGGCCATTCAAGGCGTCGTGACTGCAGTCGCTCCCGATGCCCCCGGACTCAAACAGGTGCTCGCGCGCTTTGCGCTCGATGGCAAGGACTACGTGGTTTCGATTGGCTCGGAAAAAGACGGCGACTTTAAACTCCGTGCCGCCGATATCTTCTTCATCGAAGATCCGCACGATCTCTACAAGCACTGGCCGGCTGACGTATGGAAGAAGATCGATGCCCACGAAGTGCATGAGGGGATGAACGAATTGCAAACGCTCTTCGCGATTGGGATGGGGATTCCCGAGGGCTCGGGCAACTACGGTTCTGAGACCCTGCGCTACGCGAATGGCGGAAAGCCTCTCGTGGTCACATTTGAAAACAACAAGGCGATTGCCATCAAGGCGGGAACGTAATTTTCAGCTACAATTCGGGCCATGAAACGGCTGCCCGCCCTCCTTCTCGCGTACTTCGTGCTGTCTCTTGTCGCCTTTGCCGCGCCGCGCACCCTGCGCGTCGACTACTACCACACTGGGAACTCGCAGGCAGAGGTGTTCAGCCTTGACCGCGTCGTTCTCGAACCTCTGGAGTGGCCGGGCAATCCAAACAAATCCGTCGACGAGAGCGGCCTGGGCAACTACCTGTTTGAAGTTCGTGAACAAGGCAGTGCGAAACTCATCTATTCCCGCGGATTCAACTCCGTATTCGGCGAGTGGAAAGACACCGACGAGGCGCTCCACAATAACCGGACGTTCTCTGAATCGCTGCGTTTTCCTTGTCCCGATGTCCCGGTCGACGTGTTGCTCAAAGAGCGTCCACCGAACGGCGTTGCGGGACCTTGGAAAGAAGTCTGGAAGACGGCAGTAAATCCGAAAGACAAGTTTGTCGATCACTCGCGCCCGCCTTCGCCGGGAGCGTTGATCGAGTTGCAAAAGACCGGCGACTCCGCAACCAGAGTCGATCTGCTCTTACTCGGCGACGGTTACACAGCTGCCGAGCGCGGCAAGTTTGAGAAAGATGCTCGTCGCTTTGTGGAGACATTATTTTCGACTCCTCCGTTTCGCGAGCACCGCAACGATTTCAATGTCTGGGGATTGTGCCCGCCGGCCGATGAGTCCGGCATTTCGCGGCCTTCCACTGGAATCTACCGGCGGTCGCCGCTCGGCGCGAGCTATGACACCTTCGATAGCGAACGCTATGTGCTGACGACCGAGAACCGCACGATGCGCGACGTGGCGTCATTCGCACCCTATGAATTCGTCGAAATCATCGTGAACGGCAAAACTTATGGAGGCGGAGGAATCTTCAATCTCTACGCCACCGTGGCGAGCGACAACATGTGGTCGGGCTATGTGGGAGTGCATGAATTCGGCCATCACTTCGCCGGACTCGCCGACGAATATTACACGTCGGACGTGGCCTATCTTTCGACGGAGAAGAAAACTGAGCCGTGGGAGCCGAATGTCACCGCCTTGCTCGATCCCGCGAACCTGAAATGGAAGGATCTGGTGCAGCCCGGAATGCCGCTCCCCACGCCTTGGCCCAAAGACGAGTTCGAGCGCTTCGAAACCGGCATTCAAAAGCAGCGCCGCCAGTTGCGGGCGGAAGGGAAGCCCGAAGCGGAGATGGAAGAGCTCTTTCGACGCGAGCGCGAGAACGAAGATGCGCTGCTCGGTTCAGATAAGTACGCCGGCAAAGTCGGAGCGTTCGAGGGTGCGAATTATGCTGCGAAGGGGTTCTACCGTCCGGAAGAGGACTGCATCATGTTCACGCGAAGCAAGACATTCTGCGCGGTATGCCGACGAGCGATCGAGCGCGTGATTGGCATGTATACCTAGGCATGTACACCTAGGAGGGAGCTCCGCTCACGACAGGCGCGACCGCACGAACTCCACGACTTCCGGCGTCACATACTCTGGCGGACGGATCGCAAACGTCGGCCGGTCGGCGACCGGTTTAAGCGAGACGTTCCGCCACGCTGCTTTTCCCGAGTCTTCTTTGCCGGAGCCGTCGCCCGCGTGCAGCAGCACAGCGTCGGCGCGATCAAGGAACATTTGCGCCGAAGTTTTGAAGTCTGCCGTTTGCGGGTCAAGCACCGTGAGATAAAGATCGGGCCTCACGAACTGCAGAACGCTGTTGGATTCAATGATGGCGTTCCCCACGCCCGCGAGAATTTTTCGGATGCGCGGCATGGCTTCCGCAAGCTGGCCTTGCTGCGTTCGCACCCACCACGAGTGATCGGCGCCAGCCACCAGAAACCGTGAAGTGTCCGACTCGCCAGAGCGGTCTTTTTCTTCTGACACAGCCAGTGAATGATCGGCAGTGACGCAATCGCAGGGCTCGCCGTTGGCGGAGCAGACGCCGTGTCCGTATTGCGTTATTTTCAGCGCAGTCCAGTGGAAATCGGGCAGAGCGGCGATTAGACCCGCGACCACGCTGGTCTTTCCAACGCTGCGACTGTGACCGCCGATGACGACGATGGGCATGGGAAAGCAGTCTTAAGCAATTAGCAATTGGCCATTAGCAGCTAGTTGCGGCCTCAGCCTTACGGCGACAACTGTGATGCGATCAGCGATTCTTTTTTGCCGATCGTGACAGGAACGCCAGCTCTTTAAGATACTCTTTTACCGGTTTCGCAGGTGTTCCCCAGAAGACAACGCCGCTTCCTCTTAGCACTTTCTTTGGCAGTATCCCGCATTGGCCTCCCAACATGGCTCCGGATTCCACGCGGGCGTGATCTCCGATTCCTACCTGGCCTCCCATGATAACGTTGTCTTCGATAGTGACGCTGCCCGAGAGGCCCGTTTGAGCGGCGATCACCACGTTCTCGCCGATCTGGCAGTTGTGGCCGATGTGGACAAGATTGTCAATCTTGGCTCCCCGTTTGATTCGTGTTTCGTCGAGCGCTCCGCGGTCGATCGTCGCATTGGCGCCAATCTCTACATCGTCCTCAATAATCAGCCGTCCGATCTGCGGCGATTGCTCGTAGCGTCCCGTGGCCGCGTCTCGGACATAGCCGAAGCCCTCGCTGCCGAGCACCGCGCCTGCCTGCACGACGACACGATCGCCCATCCGCGTGCCTTCGTAGATGGTGACATTCGCGTCAATGCGGCAGTGGGCGCCGATCGCTGCGTCGTCGTCGATTACTGCACCCGCTCCAACCGTCGTTTCATCGCCGATTCTGACACGCTCACCCACCACTGCCTGCGCACCGATCGCCACATTCTTACCAATTATCGCGGACGCATGCACGATCGCCGTCGAGTGAATGACGCGTTCGCCGGCAGGCTCGCACAGCAGCCTTGCGGCTCTTGCGAATGTTAGGCGCGGCTGGGCCGAGATCAGAATCGGTTTCGAGCATTTGCCTAGTGAATATTGACCCGACGGAAACTCTTTCGCGATGACGGCTGCCGCTGCGGAAGCGAGGGCGGCTCCGAGATGTTCGGGGTCTTCGACAAACACCAGGCTTTCCTTCGTGGCCGACTGGAAGCTGGAGACCGTGCTTACACAGACATTCGGGTCGCCGAAAAGATGACAGCCTAGTCTCTCGGCCAAATCGCGCAGGGTTCGGTTCATGGTTGTTTATTATGCCGTCTATTGCCGTGGTCCATTGTCGCGTAATCAGTGGCTAGTCGCCAGCGCCCAGTAGAGTTCGCGTCAATATCAATACAGTGGTGGCTCGCCCGGCGGGCGCGTTTTCCATCGGCGATGCACCCAGAGCCACTGGTCGGGATATTGCCTTATCACGTCTTCGATCACTTTGGTGAACTTTGCCGTATTGGCGACGATGTCGGACTCGTTATCGGCGGTTCGAACTAGTTCCACGGCAGGATCGAAGCGCAGGATATATTTGCGCAGTGTCTCATCCCACACCGTGAAGCCCGGCACCACTGCCGCATCTGTGCGCAAGGCGATTCGAGCCAACCCGCTGGCCGTGCAGGCGGGAACCCCAAAGAAATCCACGAACACGCCCTGCGGAGGAGTCATGTTGGTGTCCATGAGGATGCCTACGGTTTCTCCCGCCTTCATCGCGGAAAGCAAGCCGCGAACGAAATCGTCTTTGTCGACGGTGCGGTTGCCGTGCATGGTGCGGTATCGCTGAATCAGCGCGTCAAAATAAGGATTGTCGAGCGATCGCATCACGATCGACAGCGGATGCCCATGCAGAGAATGTGCGAACGCCGAGAGTTCCCACGCTCCGAGATGCCCCGTAAGGAACAGGACGCCTTTCCCGCGAGCATAGGCGCGTTCGAAGTTTTCGAATCCGCGATAGACCACAACATTCGAGACATTTTCACGGGTGTAGCGCGGGAACAAGCAAACCTCAGCGAGCTGGCGTCCCAGAGAAACAAATTCACCGCGAAGCAGCGCGCGGCGTTCGCGGTCAGTCATTTCCGGAAAAGCCAGAGTCAGGTTGCGCAGCCCCACTCGCCGCAAGCGCCCGTGAAGCGCGTAGACGGTCAATCCGAGTGTGATTCCGATCCCTCGCGCCAGCGGACGCGGGAGCGCGCCCATGATTTTTATGAAGGGCCAGACTAGAGCGTACTCGAGGCGTTCTCGCAAAATGCGGTTCTCAATCCCCGGTTCCCGGTCCCCAGTGTTTCACGAGACAACGTTGCACGAGACGACTACTGAGAACTGGCCGGGAACTGAGAACTGTCTCTTTTCACTTCGACGCTTGGATGGCCCACTTGGCCAACGTGCTTAAGAATGGGTACGACGCCTTGGGCGCTTCCACTTCTCCCTTGAGTGACGTACTGAAGGGAACCATGTGCCCGTAGAATTCGCGCGTGCTGTCCTTGTCCTGCTTGATCACCGCTCCCGACAGTTCGAGCCCGGCGAAAAGCCCGCGCGACCGCGAATAGGTCAGCACCTGTGCCCGCATCTTCCAATCGGTATCCGCCGCCGCGTGGCGTCCAACGGGCCCAGCCGCCGCGCTGGCATCGGCTCCCAGTTTGAATTGGCTCGAGAGGAGATGATCCATGCCGTTCTTGTTCATGATCAACATCACCAGGTCAGTCGCCTGGCCGCCGATCTGCAAGCCGAAGCTTCCTCCCCCAATCGTGAAGAACGCGGGAGCGCTCCACCCCTTCTCTGTGCGGCAGCTTGCCACTCCTTTGCCGTAGCGCCCGCCGAAGACGAATCCCCCGTTGAGCAGCGATGGGACAACGGCCACGCATTCTGCCGAGCCCAGCACTTCTTGTGGAATACCTTTATCGGGAGCAGCCTGGATCTCGTCGAGGACGGTGCCCGCCGCTTCGACGCGTCCGGAGGCCTTGGTGTTTGCCTCTGGAGCCTTGGTGGTGTCGTCAGCAGTGGAGAGAACTGGCGTCAGCAAACAAAAAGACAGCAAAAGAGCGCATAGATTTCGCATCAAGTCTCACCTGGAAGTGGGAGTATGGATTCTGTTGTACCTAATTCTATTCGATGCGGGCGGGTAAGGGGATAATCAAGGGGTAGCCCCTATTTTTGAACTGCTGGGTTCAGTGGAATCAGGGTTTTATGCGAAGAGAGTGGATGGCTCGGAGACAAAAAAATGCGGGGCTGAAATCGGCGACCCTAATCTCCGGTTTCAACCCCGTCTCCCAGGTTCTGTGGTAGGTGAGCCGAGTATGGGGCCGGAGCAAAAAGCGGACAAGATTACGAGGGTCACTGTACCTAGGTAACCGCAGGAATCTGTCCATCACCTAGCCTTGATCGCCAAAGTCCCCACCGAATCCGCCGGAAGCTCAATGGCCACGGAGTTGATGGCTATCGAACGGCCCGGCAACTCGATCTGCACCGTCTGCGCGTGGCTGAGTTCGTTGCGTACCAGCACGACGATCGACCCGTCGGGGTTCAGGAAGGCAAGCGCATCATCACAGGTGCCAGTGGTCCGCAAACTCTTGGCTCCCACGTCGACAAAATGCGTCAAGTGTTTCAGCAGGTAGTAATCGTGGTTGTAGCGAAAAGTCTTGCTGGCTCTATCCACGGTCACCAGGGAGTTCTGCGCCCATCCCCACGTGCTTTTGCCATCCTGATCGAGCGCGATATTCCAGTACATGTAGCCGGAAGTGCCGCTGCGGAAATAGTGCTTCATCAATTGCCAGCAGTAGCTTGTGTAATGCCAGCTGTTAGTACCGTCGCCGCACTCCTGCTCTGACTGGAAAATGGCAAGACTCGGGAATTTACGGTGAACCGCGGGCAGTGCATTCTTGCCGGCCCACTGCATCCCAACGCCTCTGATGAAACGCGCCGCGCCTTCGTCGTCCATCACCCTTTCAAACAACTTGGGATCGCCGCGCTCAAATGTCCCGAAGAAAATGTCTACGTTGCGTTTCTGCATTTCCGGCCCCAACGAGTGCAAAAATCGAATCAGTCCCTGTGGCGTCCAGGTGCAACTGGGGAAGTTCTGGGCCGAATTAAACTCGTTTTGTGGCATCACCATCCCCACGCCAATGCCTTCAGCTTGATAGGCGTCGATGAAGCGGCCAAAGTATCGGGCGTATGCGTCCAGGTAGCGCGGTTCCTGAATAAACAGGTCTTCGCCCTCATGGCCTATTTGGTCGGGACGGATGCCGTTGTCTTTTGTTCCGGGAAAAGACTTGGCTTCGGCGTAAAAGTGATTGCGTTTCATCCAACTGGGCGGAGTCCATGGAGAAGCCCACAGCCGCAACGCAGGCTGAAACCTTTGTGCCGCGTGGATGAACGGAATCAGCGTTTTCCGGTCATGCTCAATGGTGAAGTGCCGCAACTCGAAATCGCCATCATTGTCGTCGTAGCTGTAGGCTTCCGTCGCAAAATCGTTGGCCCCTATCGGCATGCGGCAGTAGGTGAAACGCGCTCCCGCCGCCGGGTCGAAAAGTTCGTGCATCACGCTTTCGCGATCCCGCTCCTCGAGAGCCGAAAGCGCAGTCCAACCAAGTTCATTGAAGCAGGCCCCAAAGCCAGCCATGGCCGGTGCCTTATCGCTGTCAGCGGTCATCGAATGTTCGAAATTCGCAGGGTCGACATTCAGGTTGAGAAGTTCCCATCCGAACCTCGGCTTCAATATCTCGCCATCCTGCCACGCCTGCGTCTCAGTCGTGGTCACAAAGGTAAGGCGATCATCCTTTAACGGTTCAGGAGGAGGCAGTTGCGCATGGGCCGTCGCGATCCATGGCATCCCGGGAAGCGCGGCGGCTGCGGCGAGCTGTACGGAACTCCTAATCACCTGCCTGCGATTCCAAAGTTTTCGATCCATGCGTCACGTCCTTCCGGCTTATTTGGTGTTTGGATTGGCAATCAGCACCGTGATGGTCGCGACGCACTTCCAGGTGCCGTCGATTTTTGCCCAGGTATCCACGAATCGCTCGCGGTTCATCCACTTCTTACCTTTGTCGACGCCCGAAGTCCGAAAGATTCCGACGACTACGGCCGAGTCACCGTACACTTCGACCGAACTCTGTTCCGTCACCGCCTGCGCCGGAGGATGATAGTCGGGAGCCTTGATGCTGGCCAGGAATGCAGATTTCGACTGCATGCTGCCGTCGATGTCGACGGACACAAGTGTCTCCGCCAGAAGCATGTCGAGGGCCTTGATATCTTTCGACTCCAGAGCCCGGTTCCAGGAATTGTCCAGTGCGAGAATGCGCGTGCCCTCCTCGGACCGGTGGTTCGACTGGGCCTGCGCCGCAGCCATCAGCGACAGCACTGCTGCCGACACCATTAACCCTACCCGCAATGACCCCTGCAGAAATAGACGTAGACGGCGACTCGTAACCATCTGGCTCATCGACACCGAGACCTCCAAGAGGACGGCTCCGCCCTACGCAAGAGGACGGCTCCGCCCTACGAGTGTAACGGGCTGCAAGTCGCCGATGCCAACATTTGTGCCAGCTTAGTGTCGGCCTGAATACGCCTTTGCTTGATTGTCTTCTAAGGCAGGGAAATCACACACGCAAAATACGTAAGGCCCTCACTTTCGTGAAGGCCTTACTTCGTTCAAACGGTAGTTTCGTGGAAGCGGGTCTGTATTACTTCGCCGTGACCAGCGAATGCGTGATCGCGTGTACGGAGAGGGCGATGCGGTTCTGGACGCCTACTTTGCGCATCAGTTTGGCGACGTGAGCCTTTACCGTACGCTCTTCGATTCCCAGAGCCGAGCCGATCTCTTTGTTCGAGCGTCCGGCCACCAGCATCTCCAATACTTCTTTCTCGCGGTCGGTGAAAGTGATGCGTCCGGCCGGGAAGATCCGTCCGGGGCTCGCGCTCACGCGCTCGATGAACGTTGAGAGCACGCGCCGCGGGGCCCATACGGAACCCTGATGGACGATGCGCAGAGCCTGGATAAATTCAGCTGGTGAAGCGGCCTCGTCGACGTAGCCTTTGGCCCCGGCGGCGATCGCTTTCAACACGCTTTCGTCGTCCATGCCCGAGCCTGTAACAATAATTCGCAGGTCCGGACGGATGGCCTTCATGCTCGCCATGATGTCGTAGAGGTTCTGCCCGCCACGGTTGCCGAGCAAAACCAGGTCGATGGCCTGCAACTGGCCGAGTTCGGCCAAAGAGGCGGAGACCAACTCCAAATCAGGTTCGGTATCGAAGAGGGCCCGAAATCCTACAAAGCGCAGCGGATCGCTCTCCACTACGGCCACACGAATCAACGGCTTTCTGGCAACGGCAGCTTTCATCAAGGTTTCCCTGTTAGGATTGCATCCTGTTTAAGCTTGCCTGAAGAGGCACAGAATTGAAACGATTGCTCACCAAGACAAATTACGGGGGTAACCCCAAACGGGTGGGCGTGTTAGGAGGTTTGGCAGTGTACCAACGGCGAGTCTTGCGAAATTGTAGAGTGATCGGAGCAGTAGGCGCAGCGGTGGGAATGTTGGGAGCAGCGCTGGTACTTGGGCAGGAGCCGCCTGCGGCGCAGCCTTCCGCACCGCCCTCGGGCCCGGGTGCTGCTTCGACCCAAACGGTTACGCCCTATCAGCCAAAGTTCCCGGGCGATCCCGCCCGCTCGGAATCGGAGGCGCAGGCACTCGGCTACATGCGGGTCGTGCTGCGCGCGGAACGCGAATACAAGAAAAAGCACGACAAATATACGGACTCATTAGAGGGCTTGGCGGGAACCGGATCGTTCACCAAACGCATGGCGCACACTACCGACCGCGGAGATTACACCGCCAGTTATCGCACTCATAAAGACGGCTTCGTCTTCACGATGACACCCAAGCAGATGGATACCGAGCACCGGTCATTCTACGCAGAAGACGACTACGTGATTCACGGCGACGATCAGAAAGCTGCAGATTTGAATTCGCCGAAGTTGAAGTAAGTACAGGCGGAGTGCCGGTTAGCGTACAGCGGCCATTCGACCGGACTCTGCTTGTGCTTTGACGTGCTGTAACACGCGAAGGTGAATGCGGTGCACGATGCCATCGGACCACTCGCGCCAATACGCCTGCGGCCAAAAATAGTTCTGATACCAGGTCGTTCCCTCTAAGAGCGTTCGGTGATCGCTCAGCGCCACGAGACGGAATTGGCCGTGCCGCGACCGCATGTAGTTGCGGGCAAGATGCGGAGGCTCGATCTTCCACGGACTCAGCTCTTGCATAGCCTGCGGTTGTGCCGACACATCAAAAGCTAATAAGTGATCTTCGTCCCACACCGTGATCGGCTCTACGAAATCCCCGGTTGAGAAGCGGCAATAGCGCACAGCACCCGGCCCCGATCCCACGATCTGTGCCGAGGTCGGATAAGCCACTCCTGCCCGGAACAACCACTCCTCGGGAGGCGCGAGCGGCGGAAAAGCCACAACGTTCTTCCAAACCACCGACACCGGGGCATCGATCGTGATGCTCGTCGTCACCGAATTTACCGGCGGCTCGAAATTTGCTGCGTGCTCCGCAACCATCAACAACGGCAGGATGGCAACGCAAGCCGCGAAATTCGGGGCTCTTGCAAGAATGCTCCTTCGTCGCAAGATAGACCGCGCCACCAGGCCACCCGCGATCGAGAACGGGAGTGCCAGCGGAACCGCCATTACCAGGCAGATTAATCCTTCACGCCCGAAGATCAGCAGAGCCAGTCCAATCAGAAACGGCACCAGAGCGCTGATCGCGGCCGTATCAAACCGCGATCGTACTGCCTTCGCGTTCAGGAACCACGACGAGACGAACCCGGTAAGGAAGGGAACTCCGAGGAATAAGCCCCAGCCGTAGACGACAAGCACCTGACTGCCCAGCACCGCCAGCGCGACTCCGAGCACCACGGCCGTCGCGACGCCCAGAATTGCCCCCCGAGATTCTCCAGTCCTCCGAAACTCGTCGGCCGCGATTTCTTCCGCGATCGGTCGCGCGCTGGTCGGCGCGAGTGACAGCCAAAGAAACAGAACGAGATTGAGTCCGGGCACGAAGAACAGGAAGATCCAGCCGGCGCGGTACCCCGCGTCGCGCAATCGTCGTAGCGTGAGCGCGATTCCAGTCAAGAAGAAGGGAATCGCGATCGCCCACAAGATCCCATAAAGCTCGGGCTTGCGATTCCCCATTCCGGAGATCGAAACATCGAATGACGAAAAGAAATAATTCCAGATTTTCCAGGACTCTCCGAAACGAGCTGCGATCAGAGAGTCGATCGTGTATTTCAGGAGAGTGAGCGATGCGCCGGCGAGCAAGTACGGCCCGCGCCGAACTCGTCCCTCCCACGTGAACAGCCACTTCCACGAGTCCTGTCGCATGCGGTTGCCTCGTTTCCACGTGCCCGAAATTAAGCCCCGATCACCCCGACAGCACGGCTTCTTCGGTCACAGTTGAACACGTTCAACAGTGTGATCCGCAACTCTTCTGCGTGTCAAGCAAAAAATGAACACGTTCAAGATGGTGGTTTTTTATTCCGCGTCGCCGTCGCGCTCGGTGCGCGTGGGTTCGGGCTGGACCGTCGCGATCTGATCCGCAATACGCCGCACCTGGGGTGCGGTTGCGTTGCTATCGACGCGGTGGCGTTGCAGGTCCTTGACGATCTCTGTATGTTCGCGGGCACCAAAATCGCGGGCGAAGCGCGTCAAGGCTTCTGTCAGGATGTCGTGGTGGTGGATGTTCTCAAGTCCCGGTTCTCGCGTTACGTTCAGCCACAAACGATGCAGTAGCACGACGTCCTCGTTCTTCATGGTCGGCGTATGCGGGCCAATTCGGAACGTATCGACAATGCCGTCGGGACGAATAATCTGTAATACGAACTGCTCTTTCGGCTCTGGGATCGCTTCCCAGGCGGTGCCGAGCGCGAAAGCCTGTTCGGCGGGCGTCATCTTGCTCGAGAGACCGGCAACGACCGTGGAAGATTCCAGATTGTGCGCGGTCTGGGCGATAGCCGACCAGGAATCGCGCGCCGGAACCACGAGCAGAGAGACCTTCTTACCTACGCTTTCGGCGATTGACACGGCTCGCGTGAAAAGTGTCTGCTCATAATCGTCAAACATCTGTTCTGCCGAAAGTCCGTAAGCGGCGGTTCCGAACTGGCTGACGCGCGCGGTCATGACGATCACGTCCTGTTCGCGAGTGTCGGTATGCTCGAGTACCCAGCGCAGGTGATTCAGCGTGTTGTAGTCACGCACGGGTACCAGGAGGTTGTTGGCGCGGATGCCGAGCGGTGCGCGTTCGACGGTGTCACTTTGCAGCAACTGAAAGTGATCCTTCATCTGCTGCTTCGAGAGCGC
The DNA here is from genome assembly GCA_035308395.1 of Terriglobales bacterium. GTDB lineage: Bacteria > Acidobacteriota > Terriglobia > Terriglobales > Acidobacteriaceae > Acidiflorens. The sequence goes on along the minus strand of DATGGT010000131.1, from coordinate 226,877 downwards.
GTATTTCTTGCGGTTTGCATGCTCAGAGGCAGTGAAGATCACGAAAAATACGATGGAGAAGGAAACACCTGCGACCGTGGCGACCGACTTGGTAGCCAGGTTGATCAGCGCGGTCGAGAGCAGGACCAAGAACACCGACAGCAGCCCGATGGGGATTTCAGTTCCGCCGATGGTGATGTTCGGCGGAACTTTCCATCCGCGCACCCCTTTGTATTTGAACCGCAGCACGAGCATCGACAGGCTGTTGAACGTGAAGCTCCAGATCACTCCGAAGGCATACGCTTCACCAAGCACGTACACGTCGCCGCGGCTGGCGAGAATGGTGACGATCTGGAGGATGACGACAAGATTGATGATGCGCGAGGTCGTGCCGTACTTGCGGTGAGGGAAGCGAAACCAATCCGCCAGAACGCCATCTTCCGATACCCGGTTGAGAACTCCGTTTGATCCGATGATGGCCGTATTGACCGCGCCCGACAGGATCAGGAAGCCGACCACCACCACGAACGCGCGGAAGATCAGCCGCAGCAACAGCGGCCCCCACATATACATGGCGAGGCCGGAAATCAGATTGTCTTTGTAGACCGGGACGCGCACCGCGTCTGGAATCAACATCACCGAAAGCAGCGCCGACAGCCCGGTGAAAACAAAACTGTAAATAGCGATCACGATCGCCGCTTTTTTCAGGTTCTTGAGCTTGGGATGCGCCAGTTCGCGATTGACCTGCGCCAACGATTCTTCACCGCTCATGGCCAGTACGGAATGGCCGAACGCGATCAGGATCCCCAGCAGTCCGAACATTTTCCCGATGCTCTGCTCCGGAAAACTGTGATGGAGAAAGCCGAGCGACTCTTTCGAGAAATGCAGGTTCTCAGGAATCGGCAGCGGGACGGGGTTATATCCTGACTTGAAAAGCGTCAGCGCAGACCACGCCAGCAGGATCACAACCATCACGGTCGTGATCTGCATCACGCGCAGCGCTTTCTCGCTCGATTCGTGGATGCCCTTGGTGTTCTCCCACCAGTAATAAATCGTCACCGCCAGCGCGAAGACCACCGAAGTCAGATCGACGTTCAGGTGTGGCGTGCCATGAAACAAGCCGTGCACCGCCCGCGGAATCCAGCCGTGCGTATCGGCGGTCGCGATCGTCTCGTTGATCAGGCCGACGATGTACTGGCCGGCCGACACTCCCGAGATCGGCCCGGTGAGAATGTAATCGAACATCAGCGCCGATACGCTGAACTTCGCCAGCGTCCCGCCCAGGGCCTCTTTCACAACCTTGTAGACGCCGCCGCGGACAAACATCGAACAGCTTTCCACGTACACCGCCCGCACCGCGAACGAAAACAGCATGACTCCGACGATGAACCATGGCGCGGATTTTCCGACCGCCTGCTCGGCAATGCCGCAGGCGTAAAACGCCGACGACGCAAGGTCGTTGAGCACGATCGCGGCAGCCCGCCAATAGGAAATGAACGTCAGCATCACCGACGTGGCTACGACGATGCGAACGCGATTGGCAGGCGATGGAGTTTGGAACGTTGACATGGGGACTAAGAGTGGTGCTCGTCCTCTCCACCAAAGAGGGTCTTGATGTCTTCAATCCCGCTGAGCACCAGGACGACGGTAGAGCCTACGATGCCGACGGCAAACATTATTTCCAGAATCCGCGCCAGCACGGCGGCGATCTTCAAACTCATAAGCTCACTATGTTATTTGAAATGGGACGACTTGACCAATTTGGTCGCCTTAGCGATACCGCTTAGTGTTACCACAGGCCCGCCGGCGAGCCCCGGTCGTTGATTTTGCTATGCTGGCGTGTGCGACGAATCGCTTCGAGTTCATGGCGACTGGCTGTGCTGTCGGCCGTCCTCCAGATCGTCATTTTCCCGCTTCCAAATCTTTATTGGCTCTCGTGGTTCGCGGTCGCGCCGTTGATTGTTGCCATCTTGCGGGCGCGCGCCCCTGAAACGTTGCAATTGGACGCCGAAACCCGGTTGCTTCCCGCCTCTCTGTGGCAGGGATTTCTGCTCGGCTATCTCTGCGGCATCCTCTGGTTCGCCGGAACCTGTTATTGGATTTTCGACACCATGCATCGCTATGGCGGCATGTCGACTCCTCTCGCTGCACTGGTCCTTCTTCTTTTCTGTATGTACGTTGGGTTCTATCACGGCATGTTTGGACTGCTGCTGGCTGTCGTCGCTGGATCGACGCACATTCGTTCGACACCCATTCGTTCGAACGCGGCAGCTGCCAGACCGGCCGCTCTTGCCTCCGCCCTTCAGCGCGCACTTCTGGCCGCTCCATTTCTTTGGGTCGCCGTAGAACTGGCGCGTACGCGGGTTACAGCCTTTCCCTGGGAGCTTCTCGGATACGCCCAGACCGCGAACTTTGCTGTTACGCGAATTACCACGCTCACCGGCGTCTATGGTCTGTCTTTTGAAATCGCGCTCGTGAACTCGGCCTTCGCTGCCGCGTTTCTCGTCCCGAGAGCACGCCGGAAGTGGTTGCTGGTGGCTGCGATTTCGGCCGCGATCATCCTCCAGGCCGGGCAGTGGGTTACGCCCCCTCCGGCGCCTGCGGATCGCTCCGCCTTGCTGGTGCAGCCGAACATTCCGATCCAGGAAGGCGGGATGTGGACGAAAGAGTTTTTTCTCGACACGTTGCGCGATCTGAGCGAAATCAGTCTGCATCCTGCGCAGAAAGAGGGAAAGACCTACGATCTGATCGTTTGGCCCGAGTCTCCGTCGCCGTTCTATACCAACGATCCCCTCTTTCGAGAAGCGCTCCGCGCCTTGGCCGTGCAGGCCCATAAGTGGGTCGTTGCGGGATCGATCGGAATCAATCCCGCCATGCATAGCGGCGGAGGGGGCTCGGAGATTTTCAACTCCGCGTCGCTGGTCGCTCCGGACGGAACCTGGACTGGCCGCTACGACAAAGTGCATCTGGTCCCCTTCGGGGAGTATCTGCCGTTTCCTCGAATCTTTGCGTTTGCCGGTGGCCTGACGAAAGAGGTGGGCGAGTTCCAGCATGGCACTTCTCATGCGCCGCTTGATGCCGGCGGCGAACGCCTCGGAATGTTCATCTGTTACGAATCGATTTTCCCGGACGAGGTCCGCCAGGGGCCGTTGCAGGGTGCCGAGGTACTGGTGAATATTTCGAACGACGGCTGGTATGGCGATAGCGGCGCATGGAATCAGCATCTCCAACAGACGCAGATGCGCGCCATCGAGAACCAACGCTGGCTTCTGTCGGCGACCAACACCGGCAAGACGGCGTCGATCGATCCTTACGGAAGAATCGCAGCCTCGCTTCCGCGCAAGATCCGCGAGCCGCTCGTGGCCCCCTACGCGCTCAATTCCGGCACCACGTTCTACACCAGGCACGGCGATTGGTTCGCATATCTGTGTGCGATAATTTCAGCAGGCGCGATTGCATTTCGATTTTTATCAAACAATCGCGATCCGGTTTAACTGAAAGCTGAAAACTATTTTCTGAGTTATAAATATGCTCGATGAATTAGAACAGCAATACACTTCGCTAAAGACCAAGGTTCACGACCTCCGGGAGTATCTTTGACGCGGGCAAACTGCGCCAGCAGTTCGCCGAAATAGAAAAGCAGGCGGCGGATCCGGATCTCTGGTCAAATCCTGAAAAATCTCAGCAGGTGATGCGCGAGCGCAAGCGCCTTGAGAGCTCGTTGTCTCTTGAAGGCGATCTGGCCCGCCGTTCCGACGACATTGCCGCTTACTTCGATCTGGCTCGTGAGGGCGAAGACGTCACTGCCGACCTTCAGCGCGACCTCGAATCTCTGCGCGAGTTGGTCGACCGCGTCGAGACTGAGACCCTGCTTTCAGGGGATCACGATGGCCTGAACGCCATCGTGACCATTCATCCCGGCGCCGGCGGCACCGAGTCGCAGGACTGGGCCGAGATGCTTCTGCGCATGTATCTGCGCTGGGCCGAGCGCCAGGGCTTCAAGACCGAGATGTACGACTACCAACCCGGAGAAGAAGCCGGCCTCAAGTCCGCGACTTTCGGAGTCATCGGCCAGTATGCTTTCGGATATCTGAGCAGCGAAATCGGCGTCCACCGGCTGGTGCGAATTTCTCCCTTCGATCAGGCCAAGCGCCGTCACACCTCGTTTGCCAGCGTGTACGTTTCTCCCGAGATCGACGACAGCATCGAGGTTGTCATCAAGCCTGACGATATTCGCATCGATACCTATCGATCGAGCGGCAAAGGTGGGCAGCACGTCAACACAACCGATTCGGCCGTGCGAATTACCCACATCCCAACCGGCCTCGTCGCAGCCTGCCAGAATGAGCGCTCCCAGCATAAGAACAAAGACAAGGCGATGAGCATGCTGCGTTCCAAGCTCTACGAGTTCGAGCTCGAGAAAAAACGCGAAGTTACCAAACAGATCGAAGACTCGAAGCTGGATATTAATTTCGGGTCGCAGATCCGTTCGTATGTCTTGCAGCCCTATCGGATGATCAAAGATCACCGCACCAAGCTCGAGATCGGCGACGTGGATCGCGTCCTCGACGGGGACCTGCGCTCCCTGATGCAGGCCTATTTGCGGATGCGCAGAGGCGAGAAGAAGAGTTAACACTATGACGGTGCCGAAGTCGAGAAGGCCTCCGAGACTTGGACCCCGCCTGCAGCGCGCCTTCCGTTATGCCGCCGACAAGCACGCCGGGCAGACGCGCAAGCAGACGGCTGTGCCTTATCTCTCGCATCTGATGGCCGTCGCTTCGCTCGTGCTCGAGGCCGGCGGAGACGAGGACATGGCGATCGCGGCGCTGCTGCACAATGTCGTCGAAGATTGCGGGGGAATGCCTCGCCTGCGTGAGGTCCACAAGAAATTTGGTCCGCGGGTAGCCCGGATTGTCGAGGGTTGCACCGATTCATTCGGCGAGCCTAAGGGCGTATGGATCGAGCGAAAAAAAGATTATCTGCATGAGGTGAAGCACGCCGACGCGGAGACGCGCTTGGTTTCTGCATCCGACAAACTGCACAACGTCCGAACCATCCTGTCGGATTACCGCCGCGATGGCGAAGCCATCTGGTCGCGGTTCTCGGGCAAGAAGGAAGGTACGCTCTGGTACTATCGCGCGTTAAGCGACGAATACCGGCGGCGCGGCGCCAACCGAATCACCCGCGAGCTCGAGCTTGCAGTCGCCGAGTTGGAGCGGGTGGTGCATGAGGTTGAGTGAATGAGAAAAGACGAGTCTGTCATGGTAGTTGCCGGGGGATGAACTGATGGCGCGAATGCTGGAGATGATCCGTAATTCGCAGGTTCCCGCGAACCTGATGCAATCGGCGGCGCGTGGAGCGCTGTCGCTGCCGCCCGACGAGACCATCGAAATCCTTGTCTATCTCGCGCTCCATCACAAATTATTTGGCGAGCGGGCGCGCCTGACGTTGGCAGGATGGGACGAAAAGGCGAGCGCCGAAGTAGCGGCAAATCCAAAGACCAGCGCCGAGGTGCTTGAATATCTCACCTCACCCGAAAATCTGAGGGTCGCGTTGCTGCTGTCGCTCGCGGAAAATCCTTCCGTCCAGGAAGAAGCGCTGGACGCGCTTGCCGTATCAGGCTCGCGCTCCGTTCTGGAGACGCTGCTGAAGAGTGCGCGCGTGATGAGTTCTCCGCGGTTGCTACAGGCGTTGCAGACGAACCCCAACCTTCGTCCCAATGAGGCCGAAGAAATTGGGAAAAAGTTAGCCGCTTCGGAGCCGAATCCAGCCACCGAAGGAGCGTCAGCCGACGGCGAGCCCGCCGCTGAGCCGATAGACGAGGTCGTCGAGGTCGCCGTCAAGAAATTCCTCGAAGAAAATGCGGCGGAACTGGCGGCGGAAAAAGACAAACTGTTTCAACCCCTGGAAGGTGCGCTCGAAGAAGCAGGCCTCGCACCGGATGCGCCGAAGCCTGACGCGGCGAAGGACGAAGCTCCTAAGGCTCCCGAAGCCGCGAAGCCTACCGCAGCCGCCCCGGCGAAGAAACCCGCGCCCGGTGCCACCGATCGCGACAGCGCGCTCCAGAAGATTTCCAAGCTCGGAATTCAGGGGCGCATCACCTTGGCAATGCGCGGTACCAAAGAAGAGCGCGCCATTCTGATACGCGATTCCACCAAGCTCGTCTGCATCGCGGTGCTGGATTCTCCCAAAGTCTCGGACGGGGAAGTGGAAAAGTTCGCTCTGCAAAAAAACGTGCTTGAGGCCGTTTTACGCGGCATCCCGATGCGCCGGAAGTTCGCAAAAAACTACGTCATCATGCGCAACCTGGTCTTCAACCCCCGCACCCCGCTCGATCTCTCGCTGAGTCTGATGAAGAATTTGCTGGTTCATGACTTGAAGAATCTATCGGGCAACAAAGAAGTTTCGGAGACCGTGCGAAAGCTGGCGCTGCGGATGTTTAAGCAGAAGATGGAGAAGAAGGACTAGCCCCCTCAGCATTCAGCGGCAATGGGCGATCACTAGTGAAGCAAACCGATCCCATCCACGAACTGTTATCGCGCGCCAAGACCATTGCCGTGGTTGGATTGTCAGACCGTCCCATGCGCCCCAGTCATGGTGTCTCCGCATACATGCAGGCCGAAGGTTACACGATTATTCCCGTCAATCCCCAGATTCAGGAAGCGCTGGGAGAAAAGGCCTATCCATCGTTGTTGGAAATACCGCCCGAATTGGCGGAGAAGATCGATCTCGTCGATGTTTTCCGCCGGCCCCAGTTTGTCGATGAGATTGTCGAGCAGGCGATTCAGTTGAAGATTCCGGCAATCTGGCTGCAGGAAGACGTCATCAACCAACGAGCTGCCGAAAAAGCGCGCGCCGCTGGAATGTTTGTCGTGATGGACCTTTGTATTTTAAAAGAACACCGGGCTCGATTCGGATAGGCGACAGCATTTTTCGGCGTTTCAGTTTCGCGCCGCCACCATGATCACGGTTGCGTCGTCCCGCAGCCCCACACCATTCGCGAACTTCCTGACGTCCGCCAGTAATCCATCCAGGCTAAACTCCGGCGCTTGCATCTGTGCGAGCAGTCGCTCCGCGCCGTAATCTTCGCCAGTGCCGGTTTCTGCTTCGGTGATTCCGTCGGAATAAAACGCGATGCGCGACTGTTCGCCGAGCGTTACTTCTGTTTCCGAATATGTACTGGCAGAAATTCCGAGCGGCAGGCCGTGCTCGTGTTTGATCCAGCGATAACCGCCAGGTTCTGTTGAATCCACAAACAGGGGCGCCAGGTGGCCTGCGTTCGCGATTTTCAGAACGCGGCTGTAGGGATCGAGTTCGGCATAGACCATGGTGACGAAGCGCCCGCTGGGGAAATCTTCGATCATCATGTTGTTAAGGCGCGTCAAAACTTCGCCCGGGCCCGATCCGGTTTGCGCTAGAGAGCGCAACATTCCGCGCGTTGCCGACATCAGCAGCGCGGCGGCGGTTCCTTTACCAGAAACATCGGCCAACACCAAGCCCCAGCGGCCTTCGCGGAGCGGAATGAAGTCGTACCAATCGCCGCCTACCGAGCCTGCCGGAATCGAAAGTCCGGAAACGCGAAACCCCGGAATCAAAGGCGAGGAGCGGGGGAGCAGCGCTTGCTGAATCGCATGAGCTTCTTCGGCCTCTCGGCTTAGACGTTGACGCTGTTCGCGTTCATCGCCGAAACGCTCCGCGTTATGAACCGCGACTGCGATGTGGGCGCATAGGCCTTGCAGCAAGCGCAACTGGTTTGCGCAAAAAGCATTGAGATCGCAGTGCGAAGCCGTAAAGACCCCGACCAGTTCTCCGTCTCGTTGCAGAGGAATCGCAACTTCGGAGCGAACACCTGGTTCGCACTCGATGTAGTGCGGATCGGTGCTGACGTCGGGAGCATAGTGCATTTTGCGCGTGGCCGCTACGTGCCCGACCATGCCCTTGCCCAAAGGAATGCGATGTCCCCTGCCGTGGACGGTGCAGCCCCGAACTCCGGCGAGTACAAATTCCGGGTTTTCGTGATCGCGGAGAAATAGGTTGATTTCGACGCAGCCGAGCGAGGATGCGACTTCATCCACGATCCGTGGAATCAGCTCCTCAATGTCGAGGGTGGAGGTGATTCGTTGCGCGATTTTTTGCAGCCGCACTAATTCGGCAAGCTTCAGCGCTGGCAGTTCGGGAGTGAGAGCTGCCGAGGATCCGAACCCGGAATATGGAGACGTGGCCACGACCAAAGCACTCCTGCATCGCTCGAATGCAACCCTCCTTATGAGATCGCAAGACTTCGATGATGGATTCTCTTTTTGTACCAGGCTCCCCGAGCCTCTTTACTCCTTTTTTCGACTGGAGGCCGGCTGCTTTAGGCGTTTGATTTCTTCCAGTCGTTCGCGAATCCGTTTTTCCACTCCTTCGTTCGTCGGCTGGTAATAGACGCGCTCCCGCAAGCTGTCCGGCAGGCACTGCATGTCGGCAACTTTGTCTGCCGTATCGTGAGCGTACTGGTAGTCCTTGCCATAACCGAGACCCTTCATCAGACTCGTGGGCGCGTTGCGCAAGTGCAGCGGAACGGACTCGGCAGCCGTTTGTTCGACATCTTGCAACACCGCTGCGTAAGCGGTGTAGAGAGCATTCGATTTTGGCGCGATCGAGAGATAGACGACGGCTTGCGCCAGCGCAAGGTTGCCTTCGGGCATGCCGATGAAGTCGACGGCGTCACGCGCGGCCATGCACAGTGCGAGCGCATTCGGTTCCGCGAGTCCGATATCTTCAACCGCCATCCGGACCACGCGCCGGGCTATGTAGAGCGGATCTTCACCTGCTTCAAGCATCCTCGCGAGCCAGTAGAGAGCGGCGTCCGGATCGCTGTTGCGCACCGATTTGTGCAGCGCGGAAATGATGTTGTAGTGTTCCTCGCCGCTCTTGTCATAGAGCAGAATACGCTTCTGCACTGCTTCCTGAATTGCGCCGTCGGTGATTTCCGTGCCCGCACTCGGAGTGTTCGCCGTGAGCGACGCCGCCACCTCCAGCACGTTGTAGGCGCTTCGAGCGTCTCCACTGGAGTAAGCGGCAATTTTGCGCAGAGCGTCATCGCTTGCCGTGAGGTGCATTTGCCCCAAGCCGCGCTCCTTGTCGGTGAGCGCGCGGCGCAGGATGACCACGATCTGTTCTTCGGTCAGTGGCTTCAAGACATACACACGGCAGCGCGAGAGAAGCGCGCCGTTGATCTCGAAAGACGGATTTTCGGTCGTGGCGCCGATAAGTCGAATGCTGCCTTTTTCGACGTGCGGCAGAAACGCATCCTGCTGCGCCTTGTTGAAGCGGTGAATTTCGTCCACGAAAACGATGGTGCGCGTGCCGTATTGGCGGGCGCGCTCCGCGTCGCTCATGACCTGCTTGATTTCCTTGATGCCCGCGAGCACTGCTGAAAACTCGATGAAATCGGCCTTGGTCATGCCCGCAATGATCTTGGCGAGAGTCGTCTTGCCGGTCCCAGGTGGTCCCCAGAAAATCATCGAGGTTGGATCGTCCCTTTCGATCTGGACGCGTAAGGGCTTGCCCGGCCCGACCAGATGTTCCTGCCCCACGAATTCGTCGAGCGTCCGCGGACGCATCCGGTCAGCGAGCGGGCGCGCGCCGGCCGCTGATGATTCTTGGTTCGGGATGGGGGCGAATAGGCTCATCGGGAAACTAGAGGGCAGAGGTTAGAGGTCAGATTGCAGAGGTAAAAGCTCCAGGGCCTATGGGGTTGACCTCTGCAATCTGACCTCTAACCTCTGACCTTTCTCGCCGCTTCATACAGCACAATACTCGCAGCTACTCCTGCATTCAGCGACTCGACCTTGGCCGACTGCGGGATAACCACTGTCTCGTCCATTTGATGCATCAACTCGCGTGGTAGGCCCGCGCCTTCATTGCCGATAAAGATGGCCAGCGGCAGGGCCCACGAAGCTTTTGGCAGCGGAGTGCCTTTGTGCGAAGAAGTTGCCACGAGGCGGACGCCGTGCGCCCGCAGAAGCCGAATCAACTCCCCGGATGAAAGACGCATCATAGGCAGCCGAAAGATCGAACCAGCCGAGCCGCGCAGTACTTTTGAGTTATACGGACTGACCGTGCCCTCCGTCAGAAAAATTCCAGCTGCTCCGAACGCTTCCGCGGAGCGCAGAATCGTGCCGAGGTTTCCGGGGTCTTGCAGTCCGGCGGCAACCACCAGCGGCCCGGCGCCGGAACGATCCAACAATTGTGCTCCGGAGAAAGCCGGCAGCTTGACCAGAGCCGCCACGCCTTGCGGCGCTTCGCTCGGCACAATCGATTTGAAGAGCGCATCCGGCAGCACCACAGTCTCGGTGCGCGCGTTGATCTGCGGCAAGAGCTTCTCGGCCAGAGGCCGCGCCGATTCGCTAAAGAAGACACTCTCTACAGGCTGTCCACTGCGCAGCGCTTCTTCGATCAGTTTGACGCCCTCGAGAGCGCATTCTCCCGCGTCGGTCAGCTCTGAGCGCCGAAAGGCTTGCCGCAAGTCTTTCAGTCGCTGGTTGTGGCGGCCCGCAACGGGACGCAGACGGTCCAGTGCCTTGCCGCTTTGCCGGGCGTTCGCGTCTCGCTTCATGGGCAGGGTCGTGTGGAGGCTCGTGATATGGTACATTTCATTGTTTTTAGCGACAATGTTGTGACCGACATTATTAATACAAACAACGCCGAAAGCCGAAGGGAACTGAGTGCTCGCGGAAATCCTGAAAATTCATTCGTTGACGCCGGAAGCGTCGCTGATCAAGTACGCCGCTGAACAAATTCAGGCCGGCCAGGTTCTCGGCATGCCGACCGATACCTTCTATGGTCTCGCCGCCGACCCGTTCAACCTGCGCGCCGTCGAGCGTGTCTATGAAATCAAATCGCGCTTGCGCCACAAACCACTTTCTCTCTTGATCGAAGACGTCGATCAGGCCGAGGAATTTGCCCGCCCCCTGCCGGGCGATTTCCATCTTCTTGCCCGCCGCTTTTGGCCGGGTCCGCTGACTATGATCGTCCCGGCGGCCTCGCATCTGCCATTGAAAGTCACGGCCAACACCGGCAATGTCGCGTTGCGCGTGCCCGCTTCGGCGATTCCGCTGGCAGTGGTCCGGGCGGCGAAGATTCCGATTACCGCGACCTCCGCCAACCTCAGCGGCGCGTCCGAGTGCGGCACCGCCGAGCAAGTGCGCGAGCAGATGCAGGATCGCATCTCGTTGATCGTCGATGGGGGTGCTTCTCCCCGTACGATGTCGTCCACCATCGTCCACTTCAAGGAAGACGGCAGCTGGCATATTTTGCGCGAAGGCGCGATTCCTACTAAGGAAATCGTCGAGGCGCTGTCGTAACTCCGCGATCGGATGATCGGACTATCGGCTGACCGGACCGTCGGGTGATCGGGTCATCTGAAAATCAAGCGCGACTGGCAAGGTTCAAAATCACCCGATCATTTTGAACCCTTGATTGACGACAAAAAATCTGCGTGGATGCGCCCCTGGCGCCTGTTGGCGATTGCGCTGGCCGGAGCGCTGCTCTCATTTCTCGGAATTACCGGCTCGCGGATCCTCAGCGCCGCCGCCGAGTCTCCCCAAAAAAAAGCGGATGTGATTGTCGTCTTCGGAGCGGCTGAATATTCGGGTCGTCCTTCTCCTGTCTATCGGGCGCGCCTCGATCACGGATTTGAATTGTTTCAGAAAGCCATGGCGCCCGTTGTGATTACGACCGGAGGGGCGGCCCAGGACCCCGATTTCAGCGAAGGCGGCGTGGGCCGCGACTATCTTTTGCATCGCGGCATCCCGGAACAGGCGCTCATCGCCGAGACCCAGGGCTCCGACACCGCCGAGTCGGCGGCGCGCGTGGCCAACATCATGCGCGCCAATGGTATGCGCAGCTGCATCGCCGTGAGCGATGCCTATCATGTCTTTCGCATCCGCGCCCTGCTCGAGCACGAAGGCGTGCAGGTGGAAGTCGCGCCCCGCCCCGAGTCGCGTCCGCGTTCGGCGTTGGATCGATTTGTCGCGGTCATGCGCGAGGCTACCAGCTACTTAGTGTGGAAGAGCAGTCTCTAGCTAGAAGCTTGGAACTGACAGGCGCAAACTTACCATCCCATCTTCTCCCGCAGACCTGTCACATGCGCCACGTGATGCCGTCCATGCCACGAATACAGGGCCAGAGTTTTTTCCAGCGTCATCGGTCCCATCTCGGGATGGCGGAACGTGAGTTTCCATTCCTTGTCGGTAAATCCCCGCAGCATCAACATCCAGCGCTGGTGCAGCGAATCCAGCAATGCCAGTGAATATTCGATGGGCGCCTGCTTGGCTTCGGGCAATTCTGCCCAGAGGTTTTCCATGTAGGGCTTGATGGTAGGCTCGTTCTCCGTCAGTGCCAGTTTGAACCGGATATAAGAATTCATGTGGCTGTCAGGAACGTGATGTGCCACTTGCCGCAGCGTCCAACCGCCGTCGCGGTAGGGAGTATCGAGTTGCTCGTTCGAAAGCCCTCTCAGCGCGGCGCGCAGGCGGGCAGGGGTTTGCTCGATGTCGCTCAAGCATTGCTGTTTTTGCTCCGCCGTCAGCGGGCCGGTGTAGGAAAACTTTCCGATGGGGTAACGCGGGTCTGACATGGAATTGCCTCCGCTAGACGTAGATGATGAAGACGTAGATGATTCTGAGAAGAATGCGCTTCAGAAAACTTGCAGTGTTCTCGTATTTTAACCAACGTCGTCCTACTCGTAGCGCAATGCCTCGATCGGATCCAGACGTGACGCCCGTATGGCTGGAATCATCCCGCTGACCAACCCGATCAGCGTCAGGATGGTCGTCGACACCAGCACCGTGATCGGCGAGATCATGAGGCGAATGTCGCCCGCTTCTCCGTGCTTCGCCAGCGCGCTGTAAAAAGTGAGGTCGCCCAGCGAGAATGAAACGACGTACGCGAGCACGATGCCAAACACTCCGCCCAGGAAGGTAATCGCCAACGCTTCGCTCAGGAACTGCGTGAAGATATCGAATCGCCGCGCGCCCAACGCTTTTTCCACGCCAATCTCCCGCGTTCGCTGCGTCACGCTGACCAGCATGATGTTCATGAGGCCGACCCCGCCAATCCCCAAAGTGAGCGCTCCGATGAAAGCAAGCAGCACTTGTAGCGCGATCGTGATCATGCGGAATTCCGAAAGCTGTTCCATCAGACTGAAAACGAAAACAGCCCGCTTGTCGTCGGGACGAAAACCGTGTTGTGCCGCCAGCGTATTGCGAATCGCCTTCTCGACTTCCCCATAGTCGTAGCCAAGAAAGTCGAGCCAGATCATGTCCACGTGATAGGTCTCGTGGAAATCGCTCATCGTAGGAAACGGGATATAGACGACGCGATTGATATCGTTGTCAGTGCCTTCTTGCGGCCGGGGCTGGAGCACGCCGACCACCTCGTAGGGAATGCCGCCGATCCGAACATCCTGCCCCAGCGGGAACCGGCCCGAAAACAGCTTCTGCTTTGCTTCCGAGCCCAGCACGCAGACGTGTGCGCGCTGTTGCAGATCCTCAGCATTATAGAAACGGCCGTAGTCCAGCTTCAGGTTCTGAATCTCCTGGAGCGAGGCGTTGCCGCCATGCACCGTCCAGGTGTAAGAGCGCCCTTCGTAGCTCACCAGCAAGTCGCGAAACGATTCCGGAGTGATGCGCGTCACCTGCGGCACGTTAGCCAAGAGACGATCGATGTCATCCGTCGTCAGGCGAACACTGGCGCCGGCCTTGTTGCCCCCGGCCTGCATCGACGTCCGCCCACCTTCAATGCCGATTGCCTGCATGCTGGCAAAGCTCTTGAAGATGTTCACAATCGCCGTCGAAAACCCCGTGCCGTAGGCCAGCAGCAGCACCACCGTGGCGATTCCCCACGCCATTCCCAGCATGGTGAGGGCGGTGCGCTTACGATTGTGTTGCAGCGCGCCATACGCTTGTGAGAGCACGTCCTTGGTCTGGATCATTCGCTATTCCTGACGCAACGCTTCAACCGGTTGCAGCAAAGCCGCGTGCCGCGCGGGATACAGTCCAGCAATGATCCCAGCCACGGCGAGACTCCCAATCGCGAGCGCCGCCGTTTCAGGGTAGATGTGCGGCAGCTCGAATCCATCGATCGGAGGAGCGAGTTCCAGGAGTTTGGTCGCGGCGTAGGCCGTCCCCAAACCGATGGCGCCACTGATGCCAGTGAGCAGCAGCCCTTCCACAAAGAACTGGAAGAGGATGTTGCGATGGGTCGCGCCCAGAGCCTTGCGCAGGCCAATCTCGCGAGTGCGCTCCGTGACCGCGACCAGCATGATATTGATGATGCCAATCGCCCCCAGGCCCAGCGTTACCAGGCCGACCGCTCCAAGAAACCCGTCCATCGCATCGGAGATCTTGCCGACCATTTCCGCAGTGTCGATGGAGTCCCAATCGTCAAACGCATCGGGCGTATCGGGGTCGAAGTTGTGATTCCTCGCAACAAGACTGCGGACAGCTGTCTTCGCTTGAGCGTGCTGCTCCCGGGTAATCGGTTGATAGGCGACATACTTGATCGCCTGCGCGTTGCCTTCTCCCTTGAGCGGGAAATAAACTGCCATGGTGCTGAAAGGCATGATCAGGCGCATGTTCTGGTCGTTATTGTTGCCGTGACCAATCTTCTTAATCACCCCGATCACCTGGAAGGGCACGCCGTTGATCAGCAGTGTTCCACCCAGCGGCGGACGCCCGGGGAACAGCAACCGCACGAATTCGCTCCCGATCACGCAGACATTGCGGCGCTCGTGCTCGTCGTCCCAGTTCATGTAGCGCCCCTGCTCAATGGGCATATAACGAATGCCATAGAATTGGGGTTCGGCGCCATCGACGTAGCCGTTGCTGCTCCCAAAATCACTAACCAGACGAAGGTCGCCCCGGTAGATCACCGGCGTGGCATTCCGGACAAACTGGGAACTGCGAACATCGAGATAGTCCTGATAGTTCAGATAATACTGGCGAGAAGAAAGCTGGCTGCCTCCGGCGGCTGGCACCCGGCCGTTGAAGATCTGCATGTAGTCTTCGCCGAAAGTGGCCAGATTTTTCTTGGTTCCTGCACGAAAACCCTCGCCTAGTCCCACCAGGAGCAGGAGTGATCCCACTCCCCACGCAACCCCGAACATCGTAAGAAAGGAGCGAAGCTTGTGCGCCCAGATCGCCGCAAACACTTGGCCGAGGCTATCCACAAGTCGCCGCATAAGCTATCTACGAGCGTTAGACGAAGAAAGTTCCGATTCGCAAGCAAGCTCGCGCATTGGCACGCCTATTGTAACTGGAGTTGGCGGGGACGCCCGGGACGGCGTTTTCGGGACTGTATTGTCAGGGTAACTGGCACTAAAAGCTCGATCGCTCTAGTACGAAGTTTGTTGATTGTTTCCGAGACGATATTTAGGGGATGACGCCTATCGCACCATGATCTATCGCACCATGGCCAGAATCCGCACTCGTCCCTCGCCAGCCTTCTTCTCCTTTGCCGGCGCAACAATAACGAGCGATCCGGTTGCGGGGACCGAACTGAGCGGCGCTGTTTGCTCGACAACATAGGTGCCGCGGAGCGCGATCTGCCGCGCCAGCGTCCGATCTAAGGTTAGGTCCACGGGAGTTTCCACAGCGAAGCCAATCGTGTAACGGGCGTCGATCAGGAATTGGGCTGCGTCACGAGCCACGGGAAATGTGTTCGAGTTCGAGGTGCTAGAGTTCGGAAGCACGCCGGCGCGACGGATGGCGACCACTGCTCCCTGCGGAATCATTCCATGATGCGTTTCCCAGGCGGAAATGTCGTCTAACGAAATCTGCGGGTTCTGTGCGCCTGCGTCCAAATCCATCACGATCATTGGAGCTACCAGTCGCTCCGCCGGAATCTGGCCAGCGTTCCACGTGCCGGGAATCAAGGCGCCCGGAGCAATGATGTGGGTCTTCGATTCGCTCGATGATTCTCTCGATACCGTTTGGTTCCCGGCGACCTCACCATCGGTAAGATCGACGACGTGCGAATAGCGATCTTGTTGCATCGAGCCGGGTCGCCGGTCCGCGAACAGCAGAATGGCCAACACAAGCGCGTAAGCAATGATGAAACTGCGAATCCGCATCTGATTCCTTGATTAACTAGATATGACGTGCTGGCGACGGTTATCGTTGCATCTTTATTGTTATCGCCGGGGAAGGGAAGTTCAATCTCCGGAGGGACATGGCCGGTGGGGCGCCGGATCGGAAGGGGCACGGCTCCAGCCATGCGCCCGGAACCTCTGCCGCGACATCTACTTGCAAACTTTCGTTTCGCGCTCCGAATCCTGCCACCCCTCGCGGCGCGTTAGAATGTATAGGTAGAAGGACGCTCCCACAGACTTAACGACTCATGTTCGGCCGCGAAGAAAAAGTTTCCGCCCTCCGGCTCACCGCCGTGCAATACATCATCGTATTGATCTTCCTCGTTCTCGCGTACGGGTTGTGGAGCTTGCAGGTGATGCAGAGCGGCAAGTACTCGCAGCTCGCCGAACAGAATCGCATCCGCAATGTGCCGATTCTTGCGCCCCGCGGAAAAATTCTCGATCGCGAAGGCCGCGTCATCGTCGACAACTACCCGTCGTTCTCGGCGCTGCTGCTACGTGATTCCGCGCGCGACCTCAATGCGGACGCGCCCGCCATCGCTAAAGGTCTGCACCTGAATCCCGAGGAAGTGCAGCTCCGGATACGGCGTTTCGCATCGATGCCGCAATACCAGCCCATCTTCCTCAAAGAAGACATCACGCCCGATGAACTGGCCTTTATCGAGGCGCACAAAAACGAACTCCCCGAACTTGAAACCATCATGGCGCACCGGCGCCTGTATCCGCGCAATGGTTTCATGGCGCACCTCATTGGCTACGTTGGCGAAGTCACCGAGGACATGCTCAACCAGCCGCAGTTCGAGCTTTATAACCCCGGCGACGTGGTCGGCCAGAGCGGGGTCGAGAAGCAATACAACACGATTCTGATGGGCAAGAACGGATCGCGCCGCGCTATCGTCAACAGCCACGGACGCGAAGTCAGTCGCCTCGACGAGACTCCCGCCGAGCCCGGCAAGCAGTTGAAGCTGACCATCGATCTCGATTTGCAGATTGCCGCCGAGCAGGCGATCGAAGGTAAGAATGGCGCGATCGTCGCCATGGATCCGCATACTGGCGAAATTCTCGCTATGGTGAGCCGTCCGACGTTTGATCCCAATGATTTTGCGGTGAAGATTTCGCGCGACGAGTGGAACAAGCTGGTCACCGATCCTGACAAGCCGCTGCTTAATAAAGCCATCCAGGCGCAACTGGCGCCCGGCTCGACCTTCAAAATCATCATGGCGACAGCCGGTTGGCAGGAGGGAATTGCCCAGACCCTCCACGTGAACTGCACCGGTGGCGCCGTGTTTTACGGCCGCCGCTTTGGATGCTGGGTCAAGAGCGGCCACGGTGCCGTCGAGCTGACGAAAGCTATTTATCAGTCCTGCGACGTCTTCTTTTACACGCTCGCCGAAAAACTCGGCATCGATCGCATCGCCAAGTATGCCACCGCTTTCGGATTGGGTCAGAAGACCGGGATCGACCTGCCGAACGAAGTCAGCGGCGTCATGCCTTCGGAAGAATGGAAGATCCACAACTTCAAACAGAAGTGGTTCGCCGGAGAAACGATTTCCGTCGGCATCGGCCAGGGCGCTGTGGCGATTACGCCGGTGCAACTGATGCGCGCCGTCGGTGCCATTTCAATGGATGGGCGCATGGTCGTGCCGCACGTGATCAACCCCACGAATTTGCCGAAGGACTTCGTGGAGACGACGCACTATTCAGAAGTGAAAGAAGTTCCGATCGATCCGACCGGATGGAACACGATTACCGACGCCATGAGCCGTGTGCTGTTGCCTGAAGGCACAGCGCCCTCCGCGCATGTTGCCGACGTTGACATTGCCGGAAAAACAGGGTCGGCCCAGATCGTTTCCCTGGCCCTACGCGCAAAACACCAAAACAACGCGGACTTCGCGCAGAATGGATGGTTCGTCGGATTCACGCCGCGGCGCAATCCGGACATCATCGTTTGCGTGCTCTTCGAAGGCGGCGAACACGGAAAACTGGCCGCCCGCCTGGCTACGCAGGTAATCAAGGCCTATGTCGACAAGCAACGCCGCCAACCGACGAAAATGGCGGCCGGTTCCGGCAGAGTGGATGTCGGCAGCCTCTGGACGGATCCAGCGGGTGTTGACGGCGGAATCGGCGCGAACGCTTCTGACCCAGACGGCGGGAGCGACGGACGGTTGCAGGGCGGCCGGTTCGTCGTTGACGTGTCGCGCGATCTATCGCGCAAAAGAGCACCGTTGGCCGTCGCCGCGCCGGGTATGCACTAGACCTGCACTAGACGAACGACGACACTCTTCGATAAATTCTTATCCTCAACCTCTCGTGTTACGTTGACTCAGCCATTTTATGAAAGCAGCCGCTCAACAGGCATTGGACGCCACATCCGCGCGGGGTGTGACCTATGCCGATGCTCGTGCGGTGGCGATGCGCAATCGCTCGCTATCCACGAAGAACGGACGTGTCGGGCACGCCTCCGAGTCTGAGTCGCTCGGCATCGGGGTTCGCGTAATCGCCGACGGGGCCTGGGGATTCGCTGCGTCGTCGGATTTGAGCCGCGCTTCGCTCGCCGCCGCAGCCGAACGCGCCGTAGCCATTGCAAGAGCATCCGCCAGAGTGAAGCGCGAAAATGTTCGCCTCGCTCCCGAGGCTCCAGCCGTCGCGGACTGGACGACTCCCTACAAAGTCGATCCCTTCTCTACTTCGGTCGAAGAGAACATCGATCTGCTGCTGAAAGCTGATGCTGAGATGAACGCCGTTGCTGGCGTTACTCTCGCTGAAACCGGCATGAATTTCCTACGTGAGGAGTCGTGGTTTCTCTCTTCCGAAGGCGCGGACATCCATCAGACGAAATATTCAACCGGCGGCGGATGCACCGCATACGCCTTCGCCGCGTCCGAGATTCAGAAGCGGTCCTACCCCAACTCCTTCGGCGGGCAGTGGCAGAACCGCGGCTACGAACAGATCGAGGAAATGAAGTTGCTCGAGAACGCGCGGCGCGTGGGCGAAGAGGCGGTCGCTCTGCATAGCGCCGAGCAGTGTCCTGAGGGTGCTTTCACCATCGTTCTTGACGGCTCGCAACTCGGCTTGCAGATTCACGAATCCGTCGGCCATCCTATTGAACTTGATCGCGTGCTCGGCATGGAAGCGAATTTCGCCGGCACTTCGTTTTTGACTCTGGAAAAATTGGGCAAGCTTCGCTACGGCAGTGAAATCGTCAACGTCGTCGCCGATGCGCGCCAGGAGCACGGTCCCGGCCTCGGCACCTTTGCCTACGATGACGAAGGCGTTCCCGCCCAGTCGACCCCCATCATCACGAACGGCCGTTTCACCGGGTATCTGAGTTCGCGCGAGACCGCGCACACCATCAACGCGACGCGCTCCGGAGGAACCCTGCGCGCGGAAGGCTGGAACCGCCTGCCCATGATCCGCATGACCAACGTGAGCATCCTGCCCGGTGAAGAGCCCCTGACTCTCGAACAACTCATCGCCTCGACCGGCGACGGCATTTACATGGAGACAAACAAGTCCTGGTCAATCGACGACAAGCGTTACAACTTTCAGTTCGGATGCGAGATCGCGTGGGAGATCAAGAACGGCAAACGCGTGCGCATGCTTAAGAATCCATCGTATTCCGGCATCACGACCGAGTTCTGGAATTCGATGGATGCGATTTGTTCGCGCGATGAGTGGACGCTCTGGGGCACTCCGAACTGCGGCAAAGGACAGCCGCAGCAGGTCGTCGGCACCGGACACGGCGCAAGCCCAGCACGGTTTCGCAACATCCGCGTGGGGTCGGCGTATAAGGGAAGTTGATCAATCACTCAAGACAAAAAATTGAAAAATGCTGACTAAAGAAAAAGCCGCCGACATCTTCGACCTTATTTGCGGCTTCTCGTCGGCCGACGAAGTCGAATGCATCTTTACCGGCTCCCGTTTCGCCTTGACTCGCTTCGCCAATAACACCATTCATCAGAATGTGGAGGAAGAGAACTCCGTCGTATCGATCCGCACCAACTTTGGCGGGCGCACGGCGAGGGCTACCGTCAATCAGTTCGACCGCGACAGCTTGCGCCGCGCGGTGGACGCTTCCGAGAAGCTGGCGCGCATCCAGGTTCCAGACCCGGACTTGTTGCCTATGCCCACGCCCGCTGAGGCAACAGCAGAAGGCGAAGGTGTCCTTTCTACACAAGCACCCTCACGCTTTTTTGAGGAGACTGCGGCCATCGCTCCCGCCGATCGCGCTGAGGTCGTCAAAGGCATCGTCTCCATCGCCGACAGACACAAACTGACCGCGGCTGGCATCTATTCCAGTTCGGAATCTGAAGAAGGGATTTTCAATTCGCGCGGTCTCGCCGATTGGCATCGCCAGACCATGGCGGAAGTCTCCATCACCATGCTGGGCAATGATTCTTCCGGCTGGCAGAAGCTGAACTCGCCCAACGTCTGTCTTCTTGATCCCACGCGTCTCGCCGACACCGCCGCTCAGAAGGCCGTCGATTCCACCCATCCTCGCGAACTCGCGCCCGGCAAATACACTGTCATTCTTGAACCGGCAGCCGTGCTCGATATTGTCGGCTTCATGTTCTGGGACTACAGTGGCGTCGCCATTCTCGATCAGCGTTCATTTCTCAACGACCGAATCGGAACAAAGTTATTCGGAGACAACATCAACATCGCCGACGACGTTACCCACCCCATGCAGGCCGGATCACCCTTCGACGGCGAAGGTATGCGTCGGCAGCGCGTGCAACTGGTTGAGAACGGCGTCGTGAAGCGTGTGGTCTACGCCCGTTCGACGGCGAAGAAGATGCGTGCCTCCGAATACGCCGCCAAAGTCGGCCCCATCGCACCCACTGGCCACGGGTTCCCCTTGCCGAACGAGATTGGCGAGATGCCGATGAACATCGTGTTCGGCACGGTCTTCGCCACGCCAGAAAATGCCCCGACGGTCGAAAAAATGATCGCATCCACCGAACGCGGCGTCCTCGTCACCCGGCTCTGGTACATACGCGAGGTTGATCCCTACGAGAAAATTGTGACCGGCATGACCCGCGACGGAACCTTCCTGGTCGAAAACGGTAAAGTGCAATGCGGTCTGCGTAATTTCCGTTTCAACCAGAGCTTGATCGCGCTGTTGTCGAATGTGGAAGGGATGAGCCAGCCCGCTCGCGCCTGCGGCGAGGAATCCTTCGACATGGTCGTCCCGGCAATGAAAGTAAGAGAATTCAACTTTACAGAAGTCACAAAGTTCTAAACATGGCATTCAGCAGTTAGCACTTAGCAGTTAGGCTCTACGGTCTACATTTACTTTTCGCAATAGCGAACTCAGCATTTTTCGGATCTGCGACAGTTCGTCCGCAATTCTCAAGTATTCAGGCGAGGCGAGATAGCCCAAGTCTTTGGCCAGTAGTAGTTCGTAATCGAGTTCGCTCGCTGAGCCTGAAGCAATCTGCAGAAACCGTTGAAACTCGTTGTTTCCGGTTTTCCCGCAGCTCTCGGCGATGTTTGCACCAATGGAAACCGAGCATCGCCGGATCTGACTGGTCAGACCATACAGCTCTTCTCTCGGAAATCTCGAAGTGGCCGCGTAAACCGCCAGAGTCAGTCCGTGGGCCCGCGCCCAAACATGCAAATCGCGAAAATCTTTCATGATGATCCTCAAAACCGAGATTGGGGCCTAAACACAAACTGCTAACTGCTAACTGCTGAAGGCCGCGCCTGTCTGTGACGCCGCTCACAGCATCTCAGCCTACGCCCCTAAGTCCCTGTCCCTCTGGCACTTCCCCGCTTTTGTTCCATGACTTCCGTAACTTTGCATTGCTGGTGCTGGGGTGTAATCTCGGGCTGAAATGTGCACAGGCTCGATTCCGGCCGTGCACGCACGAACCAAAAGGAAGGTCGTCTCAAACGTGTCTGAAGCCGCCAAAGGAAACGTCGAAGTCGGCAAGAGTCGCAGTGGTTACGCGGACGTGCAAGGCGCACCCCGCTTCCCCATCAAATTGCCAGTGGCTTTCAAGTCGTCCGGCAATGGGCTGGGACTGGGACAAGGACAAGCCGGAAAAACCATCGAGACGGAAAACATTTCTGCCAACGGTGTCCTTTTTCGTATGGACGCCGATGTGCCCGTAGGTTCCGCCGTCGATTTCACGATTTCGCTACCGGCCGATGTCGTCGGTGCTGAAGCCGACGTGCAAGTCGACTGTCGCGGACGCGTAGTCCGCAGTTTTGCCGATGGCAACCGCCGCGGTGTCGGCGTCGTCATCGACGAATACCGCTTCGAACGCAAATAATTCTCGCCCCGGAGTACCGGGACGACTCGCAACACGCAGCAGGCAGTAAACGAAAAGGGCAGTTACGGAAACTGCAATAAGCGAAAGAAGGACGGATGGGCAGCACTTCGGTCGACACATCGGTCAGCTTCGATCCCGGCGAGGGCCTCGTGCCCGACGACGGCAAAGACATGATCCGTGTGATCGTAGCCGACAGTCAGGCCATTTTCCGTGCCGGACTGCGGAAGATCTTCGCTCTTGAAGACGACATCCGCGTCGTTGGCCAGGCCGAAAGCCTCGACCAGACCATCACTGCCATTCAAAAATTTTCCGCCGACATCGTTATTTTCGAAGCGTTCCTGGCTTCGAACGCTGCCGACACCGTTTCAGATCTTCTGCGGCAAAGCGCAACCTGCCGCCTGGTCGTCGTGCTGCAAGAGCCCGACCAGGAATTGACGCTAGAATTATTCCGACGCGGCGCCCACGGCATCGTCTCGCGAGAGGTTGAGCCGGAAATGCTGGTCGAGTGCCTGCGTAAAGTGGCTCAAGGCGAGCCCTGGCTCGACAGCCGTGCCGTCGCCTGGGTTCTGCAAGCCTATCGTACCCAGGGCTTGCGTCCAGCCGGATCGCGTCCCAAAGTCGCCCTCACACCCAAAGAATCTTTGATCGTCTCTTGCGTTACGCAGGGCATGAAGAACAAAGAGATCGCGCTGCGCGTCGGCACAACCGAGCAGGTCGTGAAAAATTATCTCCGCAAGGTCTACGACAAGCTCGGCGTTGCCGACCGTCTGGAACTTGCTCTCTACTGCCTGAACCATCGCGTCGTCGAAGGTGCCGCTCTGACCAAATCCGCGCCCGCCGCGCAACCCACCAACGGGCACGCTTCCGCCGCCCCCGAAACACCAAACGCAAACGCCGCCGCTGCTTCCGGTTCCCGCTCCTAAGCTCCTGATCTCCTGATCTCCTGATCCCTTCCTTCTAGTACAATTTTCAGCGAAACAAGTTTTTTATACTTCAATATCGCGATTCGGAAGCGATCCCGCATTCCAGAAAAGAGGACCATCGTGAAAGGCGACCCTAAAATCATTGCCATCCTCAACGAGGTGCTCAAAGCCGAGCTCACCGCCATCAACCAGTATTTTCTCCACGCCGAAATGTGCGAGAACTGGGGCTACGAGCGGATGGCCAAGCAAGTCCGCAAAGAATCGATCGAAGAGATGCAGCACGCAGAGATTCTCATGGAGCGGATTCTCTACCTCGACGGCGCTCCCAACATGACCGACTATTTCAAGATCAACATCGGGCAAACCGTGAAGCAGCAACTCGAAAACGACCTCCAACTGGAATACACAGCCGTCAAACGCCTGAACGATGGTATCCAGGCCAGCGTAGCCGCCGGCGATAACGGTTCGCGCGAACTGATGGAAAAGATCCTGAAAGATGAAGAGCACCACATCGATTGGCTCGAAGGCCAACTGCACGCCATCCAAGAGATGACCTACGAAAACTATCTAGCCCAGCAGTTGCACAAGGGAGAAGAAGAAAGCTAAACGCAAGCCCACCGGGCCGCTGCTCACGCTGATAGAATCAAGTGCAACCACTTCGCAAGGCAGCCGGAGAGATGGCCGAGTGGCTGAAGGCGCACGCTTGGAAAGCGTGTTTAGGGGAAACTCTAACGTGGGTTCGAATCCCACTCTCTCCGCCATTATCTTACTCCATGAGTACTTGGCATACGACGAAGACTGCGGCCTTGCGCGAAAGTGTACTTGGACACGTGCAGACATTGGCACGCCCGCGGCTCATCAAGCACTCACGCGCCCAGCGACCTGCAACAACCCAACACAGCCGGAGTCGCGAAAAAACGATTGGACAACTGGGAGAAGGGGTTGCCCGGAAGTTTTCGCAATCTAGTTCGCTGGATCATTGACGTAACATCGCCGTCTCACTAACAAACCCGCAGGCAAGCGAGATTGATGCGCTGGTTCGCTGAATAGTGTCCGGGAGCCGCGGAGCCTTGCATTCAGGGAAATCGAATGTCACGCCGACTTCTTTTGTGGCACGATGAACGGAATTACCTTCCCGTATTCTTCTGGCGATATCCACTTGGTTACCTTTTTTCTGAACGTAGCAGGTATGAAGAATTCAATTACCTTTGCCATAAAACACCCCACCTGTAAGAACAGGACGGGAGCGAAAAAGTTCTTATTCGTGACAAATCTCTACAGATGATTGCAGGCTGATCCTTGTGAATTTATTAGGGTTCGAGTGCAATCGCCTGTCAACGTCAACTGACAGAGTCACCTCAAGTCCTTACAATTGTTCGCGGAATCCAATGGAGAAGAACGATGCGACCTAAAAATCCCCAATCGCTGGTAGCTGGTGCCGTATTGGCCGCACTCCTATCGGTCGCGACTGGAGTTGTTGCTCAATCGACGCCGAGTCGGTCCCTGTTGGCGCTTTCCAAGCGCAACCACACACTCGCCATCGTGGACCCGAATACACTGCAAGTTATCGCACGCGCTCCTGTCGGCCCTGATCCCCACGAGGTGATCGCGTCTACCGACGGGAAGACGGCTTACGTCTCGATTTACGGCGGGGGCCGGTACCATACGCTTTCGGTGATCGACTTGGTTGGGCAGAAAGCGTTGCCCGACATCGATACCGGAGCCTTGAATGGCCCTCATGGTCTGGCGTTTGCGAGAGGAAAGCTGTGGTTCACAGCTGAAGGCGCCAAGGCGATTGCAAGCTATGATCCCGGATCGGCCAGGATCGATTGGATCATGGGCACCGGCCAGAACCGGACGCACATGCTTTACGTCACTCCTGACGAGAAGCAGATCTACACAACCAACGTTGGCTCCGCGACGGTCAGCATTCTAGAGAAGGTCACTCTTCCACCGATGGCACCTCCACCGGGAATGCGTGCGCCGCAGGGTTCCCACCCGCCTCCACCGGGAGGGAATCAACCGCGCTTTGACTGGAATCAGACCATCATACCGGTCGGCAAAGGCGACGAGGGTTTTGATGTATCGCCCGATGGACGCGAGCTATGGACGGCGGATGCGCAGGATGGCACACTCTCGGTGCTCGACCTCACGACACGAACTGTCTCGGCGACGCTGGACGCAAAGGCGTTCGGGGCAAATCGGCTTAAGTTCACCCCCGATGGAAAGCTTTTGCTCATTCAATGTTGGGAAACGGCGATCTGGTGATCTACGATACAGCGTCGCGCAAGGAGTTCAAGCGGGTCAAAATTGGCCACGGAGCGGCGGGCATTTTAATGGATCGGGATGGTAATCGCGCTTTCATCGCCTGTGGGCCCGACAACTACGTCGCTGTACTGGACCTGAAGACCCTAGAGGTGACGAGCCACGTTGATGTTGGGGGAGAGCCGGACGGTTTAGCTTGGGCGATCCGCCCGTAATTTATTCGGCCAATTTCCGAACAGTCGGCTAATTGGAAACTACCCATGTGTCGATGAAAAAATGGCGCGACGACGCAGTCGCTGTTGCATTCGTCGTCTCGCCTGTGTTAAATAATTGGCTCTGCGTTGAGCGAATATTCGGAAGGAATTCTTCTCCGATGCTTCTGAAATTGGAAGACTACCGGCTCATCCATCGCCCGATGGACTAAGTTGCTTCGAGTCGCACGTCCTTGCGGCCTTTGTTAGCCCAATCAATTTGCCGTCGATAACTTCTCGCTCGCGTGGAGGGATCGGTCTGCCTTTGATCGCCACTCACGGATGGGCCGATCGATTCGGTCTATCGATGCGAACGATCCGAGAAAAAGATATGCCAGATTGAGTAAAAGCGTTGCTGGACAAGGCATTTCAGTTGATTTGTTCGGAGTTTTGGATAATACTGCGGCCACAGTTTTGGACCTGCCCGCGGTTCAACCTTTTCGTCCCCGAGGAGAAGTTGTGATCAATCAAACGAAAGAAGTGTCTCCGCAGTTGGCTAGCCTTTGTGGTTTGAGAATCCAGCGTTTCTGGGTCGCGCTTTTTATTCTGATCGCGGTGTTCGTAAGCACCGGTCGCGTCGCTCGTGCGGCGAACGGGCAATACGTCGCGCAGAACACTCCAGCCTATGTTTCGTCGGCAACAAACCTGGGGCCGGAAGATGCGTCGAAAACGATATCGGTCAGCATCTGGCTGCAACCGCACAATCGAAGTGCGCTTGATGCGCTGGCACAGGATCTTTATAACCCCAACTCCGCGAACTACCGGCACTGGCTCAAGAGTTCGGAAATTGCGTCACAATTCGCGCCTACGGCAGCGGAGGCCAAAACGGTGCGGGATTTCTTTGAATCCAACAACCTGAAAGTGACCGCCGTTGGGCCGAATAATTTTTATGTTCGCGCGCAGGGCACGGTTGGCGATATCGAAAGTGCCTTCCGTGTTCAGATTAACGAATACCAAGTGGGTAACCAGACTTTTCGGGCGAACGCCAGTGACCCCTACATTGACGGTCCAGCGTCAGCGCTGGTGCAGGCTGTTTCGGGGCTCGACAGCGGTCAGTTCGCTCACACTTTGAAGTTGCAGCCCCGCAGTCCGGAAGCGGCTGTCAAACCGGCGTCGACCTCAAATCGGGTGGACTTCTCGCGCGCCGTTCATGCAAACGATTCCAGCCTCTTTGAGACCGTCTGCTTCCCTGGAACCGAAACGAAAAATTACACGAATTTGGGGAACTATCCGAAGGGGACCTACACAGGAAATGAGTACAACGCGGGTGCCAATGGATGCGGGTATTCGCCTTCGAACATTTACACCGCTTACAACCTCAATGGTCTGTATGCCGAAGGCTATAACGGCACGGGGCAAACCGTCGTGATCATCGACTGGTGCGGATCGCCGACCATCCGGCAAGACGCCAAGGCGTTTTCGCAAAAATTTGGTTTGCCCGCGTTGACGACGTCGAATTTCAGCATCATCAACTATCCAGGGCCTTCGGCATGTGCGGGCGTAGATCCGGAGATCAATCTCGACGTGGAGTGGACCCATGCCATCGCTCCAGGGGCAAATATCGACCTGGTCGTTCCGCCCACGGCCGATTTTGAGGACGTCGACGAAGCTGTTTACTACGCCGCGAGTTCAGGGCTCGGCAATGTGATCTCCGGCAGCTACGGCAGCCCGGAGTTTTTCGTTGCAACCTCCGAGTTGACCAAGGAAAACCTGATTTCGGAAATGGCGGCGATTGCCGGCGTTGCCACGAACTTCGCCTCGGGCGACTACGGCAACTACGCAACTCTACATATTCCGTCGACGGTCAGTGTTCCGGCCGATCTTCCCTATGCGACGGGAGTTGGCGGCGTCAGCCTGGCTCTCAACTCTGACAACTCGGTTGCTTTCCAAACCGGGTGGGAGACCCACGATTCCATTTTGGTAGATGCCGGAGTCATATACGATCCACCACATCCGCCTCCATTTACTTATGGTTTCGATGGCGGGTCAGGGGGAGGGCCAAGCGGATACTTCAAGAAGCCGTCGTTCCAATCGTCTCTCCCAGGAGGACATCGGCGGGTGCCCGACGTGTCATGGTTGGCGGATCCGTTTACGGGCGCTGCCGTCTTGATCAGTGAGCCGGGCCAACTTCCGTTGCAGGTCTGGTCCGTAATCGGAGGCACGAGTTTGTCGACGCCGATGTTCTCGGCGCTGTGGGCGATCGCCAACGAAGAAGCGGGCGAGCCACTCGGCCAAGCCGCTCCTTACTTGTATTCCATGCCTTCGACGACGATTACCGACGTACTTCCGGGCAGCCCCGCAAACGACATCACGGCGGTTATTCAAGAATCGAGCAAGGTGACTCACAAATACAACCCGGCACAGACACTGGATGTTATCCCGAGGCTGTTTGGCCCGTTCTATAGCGCCATGTGGGTCAATGCAAACGGAGCGCAAAATACCACCCTCGTGGTCTCATTCGGCGAAGACTACTTTTTGAAAACTGAAGTCGGCTGGGATGACGTCACCGGGCTGGGAACTCCGAACGGGCAGGCATTCGCAGATTGGTTTGCGCCCGCCACTCCCAACAAATGAATCGGGCAACTGAGACAGCAACCCTCAAAACCTCGTCGCGGAGCCGACGCAATTCGGCTCTCGGCGAGGGTTGATAGAGAAATAATGAAATTGGGTAGGAGCAGCATAATTCTGGGAGGAACGCAATGTACCAACAGAAACGCTCGTTAGATCCCTCAGCCCACAACGGCCTTTTGAACACAATCGGCGTGAAATTTGTTTTATTGACCCTGACCTTGTGCGTGGCACTGCCGGCCATCGCGGCGGTGGGATCGTCCGTTGTGCACGGCACGCCTCCTTACGTGGCTGCGGCGAAGAACCTGGGGGCGACGGATCCGTCGAAGACGATTGAGGTAAGCATCTGGCTCAATCCGCACAACCGTGAAGCGCTCGATGCCTTAGGGCGCGACTTGTATGACCGCGCATCGCCGAACTATCGGCATTGGCTCACACGCTCACAGATTGCGGCGCGGTTCGCGCCGACAGCGGATGAAGCAAAGACGGTGCGAGAGTTCTTCGAGTCGCACAATTTGAAAGTGGTGCGGGTCGGCAGCAACAATTTCTTCGTCCGGGCCCGGGGTACGGTCGGAGACGTAGAGAAGGCGTTTCAGGTCCAACTCAATAATTACCAAGTACAGAACAAAATCCTGCGGGCGAACGCGGGCGATCCTAAAGTGGAGGGCCCCGCCGGGCCGCTCGTGCGAGCGATCGCTGGGCTTGACTCGGGAGAGTACGAGCACCCTGCGATGCCACAGCCAGCGGTCCTTCCGTCACAGAAGATGGACGCTGCGAAAGCGACGCCGGTCGCTAAAGCCGATGCGAAATTTTATTCTTCGGTGTGTTTTGACCAGGTGGTGACGCAGCAGTTTTCTACGAACGGCGATGGTGAGCTTCCGATCGGAACCTACACCGGGAACCTGATTAACCTTCAGAGCCTCACGAGTCCCGGCTGCGGATACACGCCTGCACCCATTCAGGCTGCGTACAATTTGTCGGCGCTGTATGCCGAGGGATACACGGGGACAGGACAGACCATCGTGATTCTTGATTGGTGCGGTTCGACCACGATTGAGCACGATGCGAACGTGTTTTCCAAGAAGTTCGGATTGCCGCTGCTGAACTCCTCAAATTTCCAAATCATCTACACTCCAACCCCGAGCCAATGCGAAGCCCCGGACCAGACAGAAATCAATATTGATGTGGAGTGGGCGCACGCGATTGCTCCGGGAGCGAATATCGACCTGGTCGTTCCGCCGTCGGCAACTTTTCAGGATGTTGACGAAGCCGAATTCTATGCGGTGAACTATGCTCTCGGAAACTCGTTCTCCGGCAGCTATGGTTCGGTGGAGTCTCTGACGCCGGCGTCAGTCCTGGATACGGAAAACCTGATCTCGGAAATCGCGGCGGTGTCCGGAATCTCGACAAACTTTTCTTCGGGAGACAACGGTGATTACTCTGCCTACGGAATTCCGGCGACAGTCAATGCTCCAGCGGATTCGCCATGGGCGACGGCGGTTGGCGGAGTGAGCCTGGCATTAAACGCAGACAACTCGATTGCGTGGCAGACGGGATGGGGTAACAACCGGACGCTGCTCGCGCAGACCGGCCAAGTTTACGATCCACCGGCTCTCCTGGGCTTCTATGGTGGAGCGGGTGGTGGACCAAGCAATTGCGCGGTGCAGGACAACTTCGGAAACTGTCTTAGCGGCTTCCCGAAACCGGCATTTCAAAAAGGTGTGTCGGGAAAGTTTCGGCAGGTTCCTGACATCTCGTGGATTGCCGACCCGTACACAGGCGTCGTAATCGCGGTCAGCGTTCCGGGGCAGATTCCGGAACTCTCCTGGCAGGTGTGGGGCGGAACCAGCGTCGCATGCCCGATGTTCGCCGGACTGTGGGCGATTGCCAATCAAGAAGCGGGCGTGCCGCTCGGTCAGGCTGCGCAGTACCTTTATTCAATGCCGGCCGGAGCGATCACGGATGTCGTTCCCGCAGCGAGTGCGAATAACGTCAAGGCTTCGATTCGTGAGGCGACGGGCACAAATGTCTACACGCCGAGCGAAGTGATGGGCGGAACGCCTCCAGCAGCGCCGGGAAAATTTGTGAGTGCGATCTGGGACTATCCTTCGGAGGCCGACACTGCGCTGGCGCTTTCGTTCGGGACGGACTGCTCGGCGCTTCCGGCGGTGCAAAACGACGGGACCCCGTGCAATAGTTCCACCGCGCTGCACACGAAAGTGGGTTGGGACAACGTGACGGGAATGGGAACGCCGAATGGAAAGGTGTTCGCAGACTCGTTTAACCCGGCCGCGAAATAGTAAGTACAGACGAAGCATTGACCTCCGTCCCGCAATGGGGGCTCGATAGTTGCGCTTGCATTTACTCGATAAGAACCGACGACGCTCGTCGCGTCCGGCTCTTTCATGGGTAGTGCTCGATTTCTTTGATTTTCAACCTAGTGCCGTACGAAGGCTGCATATCGATCACTAAAGAGGAAAGGATAATGACCAACGTTCCAGCATCTGGGATCGAGCCCGGTTAACGTCGAGTCAACGGTGCTGTAGACACTGGCGACGGTGGTTCAGCGATGACGGATACGCGTGAAACTTTATTGGCCACCTCCCCGTATCCGTCCCAGAGGAAGAAGCCATGCCTTATTCGCCGGTGCTCCTGGTTCATATTTGGGCCGGAACTGTGGGTTTGTTTTCCGGGACGGCGGCATTGTTGTTCCGCAAAGGTTCCCCTCGCCATGTCCTGGCCGGAAAAATCTTTGTCGCGTCAATGTTGACTATGGCCGTCGGCGCAGTTTACCTGGCGGTGGTGAAGCATCAAC
The DNA here is from genome assembly GCA_035308395.1 of Terriglobales bacterium. Lineage (GTDB taxonomy): Bacteria > Acidobacteriota > Terriglobia > Terriglobales > Acidobacteriaceae > Acidiflorens. The sequence continues at coordinate 195,660 of DATGGT010000131.1, read as the reverse complement.
CAAACAACATCGGTGGAGGAATCATAACCTTCTACCTGATCGGAACGGCGTGGCTCACCGCCAGGCGTAAAGAGGGCGAAACGAGCCGACTGGACTGGGCTGCGCTCCTGATTCCTTTGACGCTCGGTATCCTTAGTTGGATGGGTGGTATTAAAGTCTTGCGCAGTGGCGCGACCTCACTAGACGGCGTTCCGGTTGGGATGACTTTCTTCATGGGGTCCATATGTCTGCTGGCTGCCGCGGGCGATGTTCGCGTGCTTCTGCGAGGTGGTGTTTTCGGCGCCACGCGAATCGCGAGGCATCTTTGGCGGATGTGTTTTGGGCTGTTCATCGCCGCAGGATCTTTTTTTATGGGACCCAACAACCGACCGTTGCGGTTGCTTACGAAGGTGGGGCTCGGCCAACACCTGTCGACCCCTCTCTTCAGTACAAACTTGTATTTAGTTCTCAGCGTAGCTCCGCTGCTTCTGCTAATTTTCTGGCTCGTTCGCGTTCGCTTCACCAAGGCATACAAAGGAAAGTCAACCGTGCCCAGCGGGGAGCCTTATTCGCTCGAAGCTTAGCCCTCTCACGAGCCGTTGCGGCAGCGAGCCCTGCAAAACCCGCGCCGATTGTCACCGATTGTCTTCATTTGTTATCTCCTTCTGTGACGGCTCGCGACTCGACCAAGGCTCGGATATCACGATTTTCCAGGATGAAACTTCCGATACCGTATTGCTGGCCCTTCTCGGCAGGTCCAACCACAACATTCACCATCGCCCAAGCCAAGTCGTCGGCTCGAATTACCTGGTTCGGAAACAGCACTCGAAACACCGGATACACCGCCCGCAGCAATCGATAGCTGAAGTTTGGTTCCTTTCGGGGTTGCACTGGATAGATGTATGCGGGCCGAAAAAGAAAAATGCGGGGGAACCCGGTTGCGATGAGTGCCTTTTCGGCCTCGCCTTTGTAGCGCGCGAAGGCAATTCGGCTTCGACCTGTCTGATCGGCACCGTTCCCGCTCAAAAATGAGAACGCGGCGTTCGGACTGCTCTTATGCAGAACTCGCGCGAACTCGATCGTGTAATCGGTGGTTACGGCATGGAGTTCAGCGTCTGACACCGACCCGGTGTATGCTCCAAGGCAATACACCGCTGCGTCCTGGCCAGAAAGTACATCGGTGAGCGCGGAACAGTCTGCGAAGTTTTGGTGCACTACCTCTTTCAGCTTGGGGTGTGAAATACCAATCTTCTTGCGGCCAATGGAAGTCACGCTTTCGACGGCGGAGCTATCGAGGGCGTAGCGAAGCGCGTAGCTGCCCACCATACCGGACGCGCCGACAATCACCAGTCGCTTTTGGCCAGCGATAGGCGGAGACATCGACGAACTCGAAGCCATCTGGTTAGTCACCATCATGAGAGAATGCGCTCCTCGATCCAATCCACGTACAGCTTCCGCTCCGCGAACAACCACGTGCCGTCTTGCTTCACGAAGGTATCGTAATAGCGAAGTGCCGCGATCATCAGCTTTCGCTTCGCGCCATCAATAGTGAGATGGTGAGCAAGGCAGTATGCCTCACCTGTGCCTTTGTCGAGTCCAAGGCTGAAGATCGTGCTCTGACCGACGAAGTGCATGGTCGCGTCATACTGGTTTAGATCCGCAAAAACCGGGGCCAAAGCTTCACGGGAGTTCAGTACTTGTGAAGGCTTTGGATCCTTTGCATTCATGTACACGACGAAGTGAGTATCTGCGGTAAAGAGTGCCATCTGACCTTTGGCATCGCGGCGGTCAGCACAATGTGCGTAAGCCTCAACCAGTTCACGTATGGCGAGTCGGTCGGCCGCTTCTTCAGGAGAGACGCTGATGTGCTTGCTCATGAATTCGTCCTCTTCGTTGGTTTCTTTTCGGGATTACTGAAGGATCGCTTTTGGCTCAACGTAGGCAGAATCTTCTTGAAACGCATGTTTCTGTCCTCCCCCAACCCTGTGTCGCTGCAGGACGCGCCTCAGTAGATGAGCTTTAGCGAAAACTGAATTTGCCGTGAGGTTCCCGCCGTCTTGCTGATCATGCCAAACCCAGTACCCTCGAGGGTGTTCGCGGGTAGTCCCATGTTGACGATGTTAAACAGATTAAATAATTCTGCGCGGAATTGCAGGTCTGCTCGCTCCAAACCGCTTTCCCGGCGGCCAATCGGGGTCGTCTTGATGAACGCAAAATCGAAATCGTAATATGCTGGGCCGCGAAATGTATTTCGGCCGAGCGTTCCAAAGCGTCCCGAGTTTGGTCCGGTCCCGCCCGCGATCCCGATGGGAATGGAAAAGAAACTTGTGTTGTTAGTGCCCCGCCCAAAATAATCGTCGCGCGGTCGCGTGGAACTGCCGGCGCTCGAGAGGTCCGGTATTCCGATCTGGTCTGGTCGATCCGCACCAATCGTACCCGCCCCCGTCTGCTGGATTCCCGAGTACACCGTAAACGGTGATCCGCTCGTAATCGTTGAGATGCTCAGAAACTCCCAGCCCTTCGTCAACAGGTGCATTCGATCGGATTGACGTCCAAAATGCTCGAAATGCAAGCTCTGGGCTGCGCTCAAGGTGAAGGCGTGCGTCACGTCAAAGCTTGACGGTCCTCTTTCGGCTCGCGTATCGAACGGGTTTTGCGGACTAAACAGCGCGACAGCGCCGGGGGATCCTGTTCCTCCGATAATGCCGCTGACATCATCCAGTGATTTGCCCCAGGTGTAGCCGGCTTGCAACGATGGACCGCCGTGCCCAACATTTCCCGACAATGAGGTCTGCAAGGCGTTGTACGACGAGTGCGACGTCGCTGTCATCACAGACTCGAATCCGAAACCACCCGTCACCGCTCCGCTATTGTCGAAGTTTGTAAACCGCGCAAATTCCGAATCCGCTCCGGGATACGCGTTTGGATAGAACATTCTCGGAAGTCGAAATGCCGATGTTCCAACATACGCGACATCGGCCGTGAGGCCGCCGAAAGCGCGTTCCAGACCCAACGTCCAAGTTTGCAGGGAGCCATTGCCGAAGCGCCGGTCGATCCCGGACAGACTCAGCAGCGAGAGCTGACCACTCGGCGACAAGGCTGCCAATTCCTGCTGGTATCGGTTTACGTCCATCACCGTGTTGGCCGGGACGTTTTTCGGATTGCCGCTGGCCAGCACGTTCACGCCAGCGGTGTTATAGACGGGTGGCAATTCGTTCGGCGTAATTTGGAATCCGTAGGCAATCTCTCCGTTCTGCGCCGCGTTGACACGCGGATAGACAACGTAGGGCGTTGAGCCCGTGAGAAGATTGTCTTGCCAGATATTTGGCGGAATCACTGTGATCGCTCCGCCCACGTGCACATGCACCGCGTACGGCGCATTCCAGTCCACCTGCAAACGCGGCCCCCAGCCGTTCCAATCGGTTTGATAGGTAGGCTGCGGATTGATTAAGTAGTCCTGCCCAACGCCCACGGGTGGGAACGAATTCAGAAAACTCGACGTTCGGTGCGCCCGCTCCGAAATCGGCGTGTAGACTTCATAGCGCAGACCATACTCAAGCGTCCATTGCGGATTGATTTTCCACGTATCCTCGATGTAGGCGTTCACATCGTTCCGGTTTATCGCCGCCGGCCCAATGTGCGCGCCATCCGATGCAAACGGCGGCGCCACCGCGACCGTGTACCCGTACGGATAGCCGACCAGCAGACTGCTTAGGGTGTCTGGTAGAGGATCGCCGACTTGCACATCGTGTTGTCCGCTAGCGGAAGGAATGAACACTGGCGAGTAAACTGTTCCACCGCCAAAATCATATTCGCCATTGGGACTGATTCCAAAGTATGTCGTGTCGCGATTAAGTCGCGCCTCCACACCCCATTTCACCGAGTGGCTTGCAGTCGTCCAGGTAAAATTCAATTGCCCCTGAAACAAATTCCCGAACGCCGACATCACCGTGCCTGCCGCGCTGTTGTACGCCTCATACAGACCATCGTTGAACTTAAGCGCCGGATCGGTGTGGTTCGACGTCACAAACGAAGGCGTCGTCCGCGTAAAACTCAACGACGTCGACCAGAGAAAGCGCGGCGATGCGGTGCGTGTGTAAGTGATGACCCCGTTCCGCTGGCGATCGACGTACTGCACGCCGAAGCTCGGGTCGAGCAGCGTTTGATCCGGATTTGTTGTCGGTCCCGTCAGATTGTCGTAATTAAATCGACCGAACAATTGTCCTTTTGCGCCAACTTTCTGATCGATGCGGAGAGAAAACTGATCCGTATCCGTGTTCACGTTTGAAGGCGCAGCATAGGTTCGCGCACCAAACGCGCCGGTTGGGTTGTTGGGGAGTGGATAGCGCGCCAGTATGGAAGCGATCGCCGCATTTACTCCCGGGCTATTCAAACCCCCCGCGATCTGCAGCGTGTCCGTGCTGCCGTCCGGGTACTTCACGATGTCCTGACCCGCTCGCTCCGCCGCGGTTGGTACAGCCAAGACCTGGGTCGTTCCGAGCACCTGCCTGAACCCCTGATATTGCACAAAATAGAACGTGCGGTCTCGGCCGTCATACAGATGCGGCAGAACGACGGGCCCGCCATTCGTAAATCCGAACTCATTTCTACGGAATGGAGGAATTCTGCCCGGCTCCGCAATCGATGGGTGATCGAAATAATTCCGCGCATCGAGGGCAGAGTTCCTTAAGAATTCAAAGAATGACCCGTGAAAACCGCTTTTCCCCGACCGTGTCACGATATTGGTAAAGCCGGCCGCGCCGCGCCCGATGTCGGCCGGCATCCAGCCTGAGCTTGATTGCAATTCCTGTATTGCGTCCACGTCGAAATTCGTGAACGTACTCCCGCCCATCTCTGGATCGCTGACATCCGCCCCATCCATCGCGAACACGGCCTCAACACCGCGCTGTCCGTTGATGGCAAACTGCTGCGTGAAATTCGTCTGCCCGTTCACGTCGGTCATAGTACCCGCCGCCAACAACAACAACGCGCTGAAGTCTCGTCCATTCAACGGCAACTCATTTACCTTTTGGCTGGAGAGTTTCTCCTCGCTTGTTCCGCTGGCTGCATTCGAAGTTGTGCTCGGGTTCCCAGTCGAGACTCCTGGTGCAGGAGTTTGCAGGCTTGTTCGAATCGACAGCACGTTTTGATCGGATACCGCCAGTGCAACTGTTAGGTCTGATATGTCCACTGCCACTGGCGCTGTCGGACCTCGCCCGGGCAATTGCACGCTCACGGTATGTGGCCCGGGTCGAATGTCCGCAATCGCGAACTTTCCGTCGCTTCCCGTCACGGCTGTCATTTTCTCTTTAGCGGCAGCCGTGTATACCGTTACCTTCGCTCCAGCCACGGGTTCACCGGCAGTAGTGCGTACGACACCGCTCCACCCTGGCGCAGGCGGAGAACTTTGCTGTGCTTGCAGCGCGATCGCCACCATCAGTCCCAACAGCAAATACTTCACTATCAGTCGGAGGGCCTTATGAAGGGTTCGAGATATCACGTATTCCTCTGCGTAGCGAAATTCGAGCATGAAGAGTTTTCTCGAGTGAAGACGGTTTACGTACTTGTGACTTCTATGCCTTGGGAGCGGTAGAGATTCAGGACATCTTCGTCTGATGCATCAGTGATCAAACGTGTCAGTCGAGAAGCAGGACCGACCAGGTAAGGCAGAGATGTCCCCATTTTCCGAAGTGAAACCAGTCCAACCACTTCCGTTGAAGCCTCTATCATCGCTTGCTTCACGTACGCTTCTTCTTGCTCGCCGACGGTGATTCCGACTTCTGGGTGCAAACTGCACATTCCGAGAAAACATAGATCAGCGCGAATGGATTCGACTCGACGAATGGTCTCGATGCCTGTCGTGACCCGCGCCTCTTTAAGAAAATTTCCTCCTAGCATCAGCACGCTGATCTTCGGATGATCCGCTAACGCCAGTGCAAGCGGTGGGCTGTTGGTAACAATCGTCGCTGAACGTTCTCTTGAAAGGAAAGAAGCAATTCTTAGATTGGTGGTACCTCCATCAATCAGCACCACCTGACCGTCGCGGATCATGTCCGCCGCCGCTCGAGCAATTCCGATCTTGCTCTCCATGTCGATTTGTTGGCGAGACACAAAAGGAACGGCCTCGGCACGGCGAGGCAGGGCGCCACCGTGTACCCGTTGGATCTTTCCCGAACTCGCCAATTCGCGCAGATCTCTACGAATCGTGTCTTCAGAAACCCCGTATCGACTGCTAAGGTCCGCAGCGAGGACTCGGCCCTCACTGCCAAGCAGCTCTAGGATGTACTGGTGGCGCTCTTCCTTGAGGGCGTTCTGGCCGGCTTCCGATTCTGGTTTCATTCTACCCATGTTGCACGAATGCATTTGGTCGTGCACGTATATACGTGTATTATCCGATTTATGCATGATACTGCCAGCCCTAGCGCCATACAAGGTCTTTCGCAAAAGCGTTCGGTTCGGGCAGTCGTCTTCGATTATGGAAACGTTCTTTGCCTCGAGCAAACGCTGGAGGATATGAAAGCTATGGCGCTCGTGTGCGGCATTCCACATGAGCGATTCTCGGAAATTTACTGGCAGCTACGGCCGCCCTACGACCGGGGTGATCTCGATGGACGAGCCTACTGGACTGCGGTTGCGGGCCAGCAAGAACTGAGTTTGAGCGACGATCAGATAGCAACGCTAATTAAGCTCGATAGCGAAAGTATCACTCGACCAAATCAAGCCGCTGTGCAATGGGCAGAGCTGCTGTACCAAGAAGGCTTCCCCTTAACCCTTCTCTCAAACATGCCGCTCGAACTCAGTCGCCATGTGACCAAGTCTTTTCCGACCCTCTCCACATTTGAATACCTGATTTATTCCTGCGACTACGGATCCATAAAGCCGGAGCTGGCGATCTATCGAAATTGTCTCGAACTACTCAAAGCGGCCCCCGAAGACATCCTGTACCTGGATGATCGCGCCGAAAACGTCGAGGCGGCTGCTCGCTTAGGAATTAACTCTGTATTGTTTGACACCGTCGAAAAAACTGCATCAAGAGTCGAAAGTCGATTCGACATCCCTGTCCCAAGTGATGGCCGCTATCGCTAATCAGGTTCACAGTACAGGTCAACAGATCGGCGTCCGGATCGGATGGAATCCGATTGGTGCCCCACGCAGCCTCCAACAGGTACGTCAGCGCGTCCTCAAATCTTTCTGATCCACGGACCGATCTTGCAACTTAGGCTTCGAGGATTCCTGCCTTCAGGCACACTTCCATCTTCTCCCACCGTTTTGGGCAGGTCGTTGTTTCAAGTCACTGCGGCCGGGGGTGGCGAAAGGAGCGTGAGCTGACGATGACACATGCGAAGCAAGGAGAGCCTCCAAGGCGGGGGCTCTACGACATTTCTTCTCGGTCTTGACTTTCGATCCAAGCGGACGTTGAGTTAACATTCCGAAACCGCAGATGCAAGACGTTTCGCTGCCTGAGGGGGAGTCGATGAATACGCTTTCAAAATACAAAGTCTGGATCGGTGGAGCACTTGCCTTACTGGTCATCGGCCTGATCGTTGGAGCGGTTTATCCGAAGCATGCTGCGGGAGCGCCTCCTGGCGCGCCGGACGTTCAGGTGGTGCAGGTCGAGCAAAAAGATGTCCCGATTTTTGGCGAGTGGATCGGCACGCTTGACGGATTTACCAATGCGGATGTCCGAGCACAGGTCACAGGTTATTTGCTGCGTCAGGGCTACCAGGAAGGCGCGTTCGTCAAGAAGGGCCAGCTGCTTTTCGAGATCGATCCGAGGCCATTTCAGGCGGTCCTCGACCAGACTGAAGGACAGTTGGCACAGGCCACAGCGCAGCTGGCGAACGCGGAAGCAGTCCAAGGCAGGACTCAGCTTGATGTAGAACGGTACACTCCGCTGGCCAAAGAACAGGCAGCGAGCCAGCAGGATCTCGACAACGCAGTGCAGAATAATCTGGCCGCCAAGGCCTCGGTTGCGACGGCTGGCGCGCAAATCAAGACAGCGGAGGCTGCGGTCGAAACCGCCAAAATCAATCTTGATTTCACCCGGCTCACGGCGCCGATCGACGGAATCGCCGGGCAAGCCCAGTTGCAAGTGGGTGCGTTGGTCAATTTAAGCAGCGGGCCCGTGACTTCGGTGTCGACCGTTGACCCGATCAAGGTTTATTTCACCGTCGGCGAGCCGCAATACCTGGCATGGAGAAAACGGTACCCGACAGATGCGACTCGCGCCGCAGCCGACAAGAATCTGCGCCTCGAATTGATTCTGGCCGACGGCTCAACCTACGCACAGACCGGAACCTTTTACTTTGCGGACCGGCAGGTGAACGAAAGCACCGGAGCAATTCGGATCGCCGGACTATTTTCCAATCCCGGAAATGTTCTGCGTCCCGGCGGGTACGCCAAGGTTCGCGCCGTGATCCGAATGCAGCAGGATGCATTGCTTGTGCCGCAGCGTGCCGTTTCCGAGTTGCAAGGCGGCTATCAGGTTGCGACGGTGGATGACAAGAACAAAGTGAGCATTCGAACCGTCCAAGTTGGCGACCGTGTCGGCTCGCAGTGGATCATTGCGGACGGAGTGAAGCCGGGCGAGAGGGTGATTGCCGAAGGTGTGCAGAAGGTGCGTCCGGGAATGCAGGTGAACCCCAAGCCGTTTGCCATGGAAACTACGGGGAGGTAAGCCAATGTCAAAGTTTTTTATCAACCGTCCCATTGTCGCCATGGTGATCTCGATCGTTCTGGTACTGGTCGGCACGCTCACCATCCTCACTTTGCCGGTGGCGCAGTTTCCCAGCATCGCTCCGCCGGAAATTCAAGTTCTAGCAACTTACATTGGAGCGGATGCGCAAACGCTGGAGCAAGCAGTGGCCACGCCCATCGAACAACAGATGAATGGCGTGGACAACATGAACTATATGTACTCGCTGAACGCGACCGGCAACTCGAGCACCAGTCTCATCGTGGACTTCGACGCAAAAACCGACCCGAACACCGATTACATTCTCGCGCAAAGCCGCGAGACGCTGGCCGCTTCTCAGCTTCCCGTGGACGTCACCAACTACGGAGTCAATGTCCGAAAATCCGTGACGGCGCCGCTTACGCTCACTGCCGTGTACTCGCCGCACGGAACTTATGACGCAACGTTCCTGGCCAACTACGCCTATATCAATCTGGTCGATCCGATTCTGCGTTCGCCAGGCATCGGCAACGTGCAGGTATTCGGAGCCGGCCAATACGCGATGCGACTGTGGGTAAAGCCTGACACGTTGGCCAAGCTCGGCGTCACCGTTCCCGAAATCGTCAGCGCGATTCAAGCGCAAAATACCGTCAATCCAGCCGGAAAGGCTGGTGGAGAACCGGCGCCGAAAGGCCAGGAATTTACTTACTCCGTTCTCGCACAGGGCCGTCTTCAGTCGCCGGAGGAGTTTGGACAGATCGTAGTGCGCGAGACGCCCGACGGCGGGACAGTGCGCGTCAGCGATGTTGCGCGAATCGAGTTGGGAGCCCAGGACTATAGCGTCGCCGGTCGCTTTAATGGTCGGCCGAGCGCGATTATCGCTACTTACCAACTGCCGGGCTCGAACGCGGTCGATGCAGCCGCGGGCGTCAACAAACTGATGGCGAAGATGAAAGAGCGCTTCCCAGACGATATGGATTACCAGGTAGCGCTGGATACGACGCGTTCGGTGACCGAAGGCATAAAGGAAATCGTCGTAACGCTTTTGATTGCGCTCGCGCTGGTGATCCTTGTCGTTTACCTCTTCCTACAGAGTTGGCGCGCCACGCTGATTCCGCTTCTGGCGGTACCAGTCTCTCTGATTGGTACGTTCGTGCTTTTCCCGTTGTTTGGTTTCTCCATCAACACGCTTTCTCTGTTCGGTCTGGTGCTGGCGATCGGACTGGTAGTGGACGATGCCATCGTCGTGGTCGAAGGTGTGGAGCGCCACATTGAGGAAGGTATGACGCCGAAGGCGGCGGCGTTGAAGGCAATGGAAGAACTCTCCGGTCCCGTCGTCGGCATCGCCCTGGTCCTCTCCGCGGTATTTGTGCCGACGGCATTCATCCCGGGAATCACAGGCAAGCTTTACCAGCAATTCGCGGTCACCATCGCGATTTCCGTTCTCTTGTCCGCTTTCAATGCGCTCACGCTCAGCCCGGCGCTTGCGGCTCTGCTTCTGAAGCCACGCGAACCGAGCCGTGGTCTGCTGAGAAGATTTTTTGATTGGTTCAACCGCGTTTTCGAGCGAGGCACAGAAGGTTATGTGCGCTGGAGCGCCGTATTGGTTCAGAAGACCGTCGTCGTGGTCGTCCTGCTGTTGGTCTTTGGAGGCGCCGCGGCCTTCTTTGCCAACCGAATCCCGTCGAGCTTTCTTCCCGACGAAGACCAGGGTTACGCCTACGTCAATGTGCAACTGCCCAATGGGGCTTCGCTGGAACGCACGACCGCCGTCACCGCTGATGTAGAAAAAATCTTGATCAATACGCCGGGAGTCGAACACGTCACCTGCTTCGTCGGATTCAGTTTGCTCAGTTTTGTTCGGACCAGTTACAACTCGACTTTTTTTGTGACCTTCAAACCCTGGGGCGAACGCACGACAAGGGCTGAGCAATTTCAATCTCTTAAGGCTCATCTGAACCAGCAATTGAGCAAATTGCCCGCGGCGGTCGCCTTCGGTTTTTCACCGCCCGCCATTCCGGGCGTCGGAACCGCCGGAGGATTCACGTTCATACTCGAAGACCGCTCCGGCAGCGATCTACAGTTCCTGTCAAAGAACCTTGGCATTTTTCTTGACGCCGTCCGAAAGCGCCCAGAGATTGCCAGCGCCAGCACCACTTTCCTAGCGAGCGTCCCGCAGCAGTTCGTCGAAGTAAACCGTGACAAGGTGCTGAAGCAGGGCGTCGCCCTCAACGATGTCTACCGCACAGTGCAGGCTTTCATGGGCGGCCTTTTCATCAACTACTTCAACCGCTTCGGCCGGCAGTGGCAGGTGTATATCGAAGCGGAAGGCGACGATCGTGCCAAGGCGGAGAATGTCGGGCAGTTCTACGTTCGCAACAATAAAGGAGAGAGTGTTCCGCTCTCCACACTGACCACCATAAAGCCGCGCCTCGGCCCGGAGTTTACCCTCCGCTTCAACGAATATCGTTCCGCGCAGATCAACGGGAGCGCCGCGCCGGGCTACAGCGCCGACCAGGCTACGGCTGCTCTCGAGGATGTTTTCAAGCAAACCATGCCGCGTGAAATGGGCTTCGACTATTCAGGAATATCGTTTCAGGAACAAAAAGCTCGAGAAGGCGTGCCTCCCGCGGCCATCTTTGCGTTGTCGTTGCTCTTCGTCTTTCTGGTTCTGGCAGCGCTTTACGAAAGCTGGACGCTGCCCTTCAGCGTGCTGCTGAGCACCCCGGTCGCGATCTTCGGAGCCTTTGGAGTTCTTTGGTTGCGCCGAGTGTTGCTCGGCGTTTTTCTGCCGCCTTATCTTGTCCAGATCGAGACCGATATTTATTCGCAGATCGGACTGGTCATGCTCATCGGGCTGGCAGCGAAGAACGCGATTCTGATCGTCGAGTTTGCGAAAGACGAATACGAGAAGGGAAAACCTCTTGTCGATGCTGCGCTCGAAGGTGCGAGGCTTCGTTTGCGTCCGATCTTGATGACGTCGTTCGCGTTCATACTCGGCTGCGTGCCCTTATGGACAGCGACTGGCGCCGGCTCAGTTGCCCGGCAAATCATGGGCACCACGGTAATTGGCGGGATGATGGCCGCAAGCCTGATCGGAATCTTCTTCGTGCCTGCGATCTTTTTCATGGTGGAGAAATGGTCAGGCGCTGGCAAAGAACGGGTCTCTACCACAATGCCAGGAACAACCGCGCCAGCGGAGGGAGACTGAAAATGCCCAACCGCGATAACACACGAACAAAGAAGATCGTCATGAAAAAGATGACACCATCATTGTTGATCTCCGCCTGCCTAGCTTCGATCTTCATGGCCGCGTGCACGGTTGGCCCGAAATACCACCGGCCTGATGTTGCGACTCCGGGCGTGTACCGTGATTTGCCGAATGACCAGCAGGCCCAGGCGCAAGCGGCATCCTTCGCGGATCTCAAGTGGTGGCAGGTCTTTGAGGACCCGGGACTGCAAGAACTTATCCGCACAGCTCTCAAGGAAAATTACGATCTGCAATTAGCAACGGAGCGCATCGGCGCGGCGCGCGCTCAGGTCGCCATCACACGCTCCAGTCTCTTTCCGCAAGCCCAGGGAAACGCTACTTTCAGCGGAGGAAAAGATCCGACCACTCAAGCCAAGTACAACATTCTCGGCCTGACCGCCGACGCGGCATTTCAGTTGGACCTCTTCGGCCGCCTGCGTCGCGCAACGGAGGCTTCACGCGCAGAACTTCTAGCAACCGAGGATGCCCGGCAAACGGTCACGCTGACCCTGGTAAGCGACGTCGCCAGCAATTATTTTCATCTTCTCGAACTCGACCTCCAGCTCCGCATCACCCAGGAGACGGTTAAGACTCAGCAAGATTCAGTCAAGCTGACGCGGTTGCGCCTCGACCACGGCGTTGGCACCAAGCTGGATGTGCTGCAAGCGCAGCAGGTGCTCGATACCGCCGATGCGGCGATCCCTGATCTGGAGAGACAGATCGGCCAGGAGGAAGACGCGATCAGCATTCTGCTGGGCCATTATCCAGAGGGTGTGCGACGCGGGTACCCGTTGGTGGAGGAGCCGCTTCCCCCCGAAGTACCGCCGGGCATTCCCTCGACGCTGCTCGAACGCCGGCCCGACATTCGGCAGGTTGAGCAAGAGCTAATCGCCGCGAATGCTGAGATCGGCGTCGCCAGGGCCTCGTTCTTTCCGCAGATCTCCCTTACTGGTGGCGGGGGCGGCGCGTTTGGACGGAGCAGCCTGCTCTCTGGCCTTCTGAGTTCGCAGACTGGAATCTGGTCCTACGGTGCACAAGTTTCTCAACCAATTTTTACCGGTGGCGCCCTTAGTGGAAATCTAAAGCTCGCTGAGTCGCAACATCGTCAGGAACTGATTGCCTATCAGCAAGCCATACAATTGGCGTTTCGCGATGTCTCGGATGCTTTAATTGGTTATCAGAAGATTCATCAAGTTCGCGTTGCGCAGGAGACCACGGTCAAAGATCTCCAGGACACAGTCGACACCTCTCTCCTACGTTATCGGGGAGGCATCACCACCTACCTCGAGGTGCTTGATGGTCAGCGATCGCTCTTTAACGCCGAACTGACTCTTGCCCAGGCACGCGGCAACGAGTACCAAAGCCTGGTGCAACTGTACAAGGCTCTTGGCGGAGGCTGGCAGTAAGCGCAAACATTGAGAGCGCAACTCCTGAAATTGCGCCGCTCGTTGTTGCTTCTTCTCAGGCTCTATTCCGCTCGCACCTTAGCGATAAGACATTCGCAGGATAGATTCGGGAAGGCGCTCGCCCTGTATTGGGATGTTGGACGCTGCCGCATTTATCTCATCAAGATCGTCCGTCGTCAGCTCGACGGAAGCGGAACCGATGTTCTCTTCGAGCCGATGGATCTTCGTCGTGCCGGGGATCGGAACAATCCAAGGTTTCTGCGCCAGCAGCCACGCCAGCGCGATTTGTGCGGGAGTGGCATTCGTTCGTCCAGCAATCTGGTTCAGAAGATCCACCACCGCCTGGTTTGCCTCACGCGCCTCCTCAGTGAATCGAGGAAATACTGCTCGGAAGTCCGTGCTTTCAAATTTGGTGGAGGCGTCAATCTTCCCCGTCAGGAATCCTTGTCCAAGCGGACTCCAGGGAACAAAACCGATCCCCAGTTCCTCGCAGGTTGGCAGCACCTCTGGTTCAGGGTCTCTCGTCCAAATCGAATACTCGCTCTGAACTGCTGTGACCGGATGGACCGCGTGTGCGCGGCGAATGGTCTTTGCTCCCGCCTCGGAGAGGCCGAAGTGCTTGACCTTGCCGGCCTGAATCAGATCTTTCACTGTGCCCGCGACATCCTCGATGGGCACATCCGGATCAACGCGGTGCTGGTAAAAGAGATCGATGACGTCGGCCTTGAGGCGATCGAGTGATGCGTCAGCAACCTGCCTGATATGCTCGGGCTTGCTGTTCAGTCCACCCGATCGTTGCCCATCAGGAGCAATATCGAAGCTGAACTTTGTCGCGATCACCACCCGATCGCGAAATGGTGCGACCGCTTCACCCACGAGTTCTTCGTTCGCGAAGGGCCCATAGGCTTCCGCCGTATCGAAAAATGTCACGCCGCGATCGACCGCCGTTCGGATCACGTTGATGGCTTGCTGCTTTTCGATGGCCGGACCGTAGCCATAGCTCCACCCCATGCAACCAAAGCCGAGCGCCGAGACTTCGAGTCCGCTTTTCCCGAGTGAGCGCTTCTTCATTTGATTCTCCTTGCAAAGCTATTGACGAAACTTTCCTCGGAGCCAAAGCTCCTGTTTTGCAAGAGCGCCGAGTTTTGTGGAACTCCCGGCTCGCTCTACCTGTGTGGCTAATTATTATTGTTATTCATTTTGACGGGCCTAAGCAGATGCGAGAACGTGAGTTGGGCGAGCTTCCACCTGCCGTTTTCCTTGATATACACCTCAGTCACCATAAAAGGATTGGCGACTTCGTGCTCACCGACTACTGCCCGCAAATCAATGTCCTCTAGCAGGATGGCTGTGTTACCAAATATGCGAGCGTCAACTGCATAGACTGCAGCTTTCTTGTACCAGATGCCACCGCTTTTGATGGTGGCTAGTTCCTGGGTTTTTCCCCATGTCCCTCCCATGTGAGTGAACATGGCTTCGTTATCAAATAGCGTCTCTAAGGAATCGACCTTCTTGTCTGCCATCCAATCCCACTTCGTGTTTGAGAGGTTGATGACTTCTTTTTGCTCGGGTGTATGACTCGCGGCAGTTTTAATTGTTTCCGTTGGCGGCTGTGGCGACTGCTGCGCGTAGGACGATTGCGCAATCATTGTTAATAGAAATAGAGTTAATAGAAATAGACCGATAATTAGGGTTAAAGTTTTCATGGCTCTCTCCGAGGTGCGCGTCTTCATTTTGTTTCCGTTGCATCCTCGAATTTATGGGTAAAGGGCCGTCAACTGGTAGCCCGATCCTGCTTACTTATTGCCTATTCCTCTTGCCAGGGGAAAAATCAGTGGCTTTGCTGGAGACACCCGGCTATCGTTCGAGGGACGGTAGAGATCGTTAACAATGAAAAACACAAAGGAAGAAGCACCTCTGAAAGGGAACCACGCCCACGGGTCGCAGACAGAACTCGCGCAGAAGATTGCCTCCTTCATGGGCAAGGAAGAGAATCGGACAACAGAGATTCCCCGTGTGAGCCTCCACCTGCGGACTGCGCCGACCCCGCCGTGCCGGATGACCTACCATCCGGGAGTCATCGTGGTCGCACAGGGGAGCAAGCGGGTGAACCTTGGCCGGACCAGCTTTATCTACGACCAGTCGCGCTTCGTCGTGACTGCGGTCGATTTGCCGATCGTCAGTTGGGTGGCCGAGGCAACCGAGGATGTTCCGTGCCTCGCGCTGTCCATCAAGTTCGACATGCCTATGGTGCGGGAGTTGCTTAGCCGTGAGGAAATTCATATTGCGGAAGCTCCATCGGACAGTCCCGCTATATCGATAGGCGAGACCACGCTCGAATTCCTGAACGCATGCTGCCGCCTGGTGGACCTGCTGAGCAATCCGCAGGATGTTCCTTTTCTGAGCGGCCTGATTCAACGCGAGATCATCTATCGCGTCCTGCGAGGACGCGCGGGAGCGCGCTTGCGCGGAGTAGCAACACTCGGAGATCAAAGGCACCGGACGGCAAAAGCGATTGCGTGGATAGCCGCGAACTATGCCAAGCCTCTGCGCGTGGAAGAGCTGGCAGATGTGGCGAGCATGGGCGTATCAACGTTGCACCATCATTTCCGTATGCTGACCGCGATGAGTCCGCTGCAGTATCAAAAACAATTGCGGCTTCAATCAGCGCGGAGTCTGATGCTGAACAATGGTCTCGATGCTGCCAGTGCAGCCTTCGAGGTCGGCTATGAAAGCGCGACACAATTCAATCGCGAATACAGCCGCTTCTTCGGCCAACCTCCAATGCGAGACGTTCGAGCTCTTCTTTCTCCGGGTGCTCCGAAACTCGAATTGGTCGGTAGTGTCTGAATCTTTTCACTCCGCGCAGGCCATAAAGATCGGAACCTCCAACCACGTTTTCGAATCCCACTCTCTCCGCCAGTTTTCAACCCATTCCCGCAACCGCGCGTCCGTTGCACATGGCTGGGATCCAGCGACTCCGCTCCAACTGAGAACTGAGAACTGGGACTGACAACTGGGTTTCATCACCAACTGCCCGTACCACCGTCACAGACACACCATCACCATCAGTGCAAAACTGCTTCTGAATTGTGCTCGCCTCCCGAGACGGACTGGACCTGCCTTCTTTGACAACATGAAATTTCAAACGTCGACAGCCGCAATTACGTCCATGGAGACCGTCTAAAATCCCTCCAAAAACCCGCCAAATTGATGATCCAATCCTTTAAGTCCTTTATTTTCTGGGTCGTGTGAGTAACTAGTTGTGAAATTAACAAGTTAAGCAAAAAGGGGGGGGGTACAAAACCAGTGCACCCCTGATCACCGATCCATCGCGCAATGGTCTAATTCGGTACGATATGCAGGCTCCAGTCTGATGGAGACAGGCACATCCGCAGTTTTTCATTTGCTGTGCCAAAGTCTGTGAGGAACGCCTGCTATGTTTTCGCGCCCTATCTGTCGACTTGCTCTCTCGCTTGTTGCGTTGCTGAGCGCGTTGGTGTTCGCCCAAAATAAGCCCGCCCAAAACAAGCCGCCTTTCACGTCGCCGCTGCCGACCGGAGTGCGACTCGATCCTGCCGGCGAAGCAGTTGACCTGGGCAGCTTGCCAATCAATCTCGTTCTCTCGCCGGAAAAGAGCAGAGCCGTGGTCGTACTCAGCGGTTGGCGCGAGCAAGGCGTTCAGGTCGTCGATCTGAAAACGCACAAGGTCACGCAGACATTGCTTCAGGACGGAGCATTCTACGGCGCCGCCTTCTCGCCCGACGGCCAGCGCCTCTGCGTTTCCGGTGGCAACACTGACCTGCTATTCATCTACGCATGGAAAGAGAAAGACGGCACCGCTACTCTCGAGAACAAGTTCGAACTGGCGAAGGCAAAAACTGCCGACGGAACGGGCACGAGCTATCCAGCGGGACTGGCATTCTCGCCCAACGGAAAATTCATTTATGTCGCCGAGAACGTAGGCGATAAGCTCGCGGTGGTGAACGCTGCGACCGGTGAGATCACGCAACGGTTTTCCACCGATCATTATCCCTATGGCATCGCGCTCACCTCCGATGGCCATGTGTTCGTCTCGGCTTGGGGCGCCAGCACGGTGTCGCAGTTCCGCATCCTTACGGACGGAACGCTCGCGTATCTCGGCCGGATCGAGGTAGGTCGCCATCCCTCGGCGCTGGCGGTGAAGGGAACGAGCCTGTACGTCACGCTGGCGGGAAGCGACCGCGTGGCCATCGTCGACACGAAGATGCGAAAGGTGGCGCGCTATCTAAACGACGCCGCGCCCGGTGCCCCGCCCGAAGGAAGCACACCGAATGCCGTCGCACTTACCTCCGATGGCAAGCGCCTGCTGATCGCAGAAGCCGACAACAATGCCATCGCCATCTTCGATTTGAACACCGAAAAGTTGATCGGGCGAGTTCCAACCGACTGGTATCCGACCGCGATCGCCGAAGTGGATGATCAGCTCCTCGTCCTCTCCGGAAAGGGACACGGTACTCATGCCAATCCCGACGGCCCGGTTCCACTCACCAACTGGCCCGATGGGAATCCGACCGCATATGCGCTCGGGCAGTTGAATGGCAGCTTGCGAGTGCTGCCGTCCGCGATGACCACGACGCAACTCGCTGCATTCACCGCGCGGGTCACCGCCGCCAATAACTGGCAGCAACGCCTTGCGGTGCGGCGCTATCCGCCCTTCCGCCACGTTGTCTACATCATCAAGGAGAATCGCACCTACGATCAGGTACTCGGAGACATAAAGGAAGGCGATGGCGACCCAAGCCTTGTCTATTTCCCTGACATCGCCATCACCCCGAATCACCACGCGCTCGCGAAGCGCTTCGGCCTGTTCGATCGCTTCTTCGTGAATGCCGAGGTCAGTTCGCAAGGCCACATCTGGTCCACCGCCGCTTACGTCACCAACTACGGTGAGAAGGTCGTGCCTTCTGGTTATGCCGGCAAGCGCGCCGACATGGACGGGGAAGAGACTGATGAGCCAGAGCGCGGCTTCCTGTGGACGCTCGCGACCCGCGAGGGCGTTAGTTTCCGTGACTACGGCGAAATGGTCAATCCTGCCTGGCCGGTGACGCAACGCGATTTGGCCGCCGACGTGAATCCCGACTACACACCCTTCGACCTGACCACGCCCGATCAGAAGCGCGCGGATGTATGGATCGCCGAGCTCCAACGCTACGTGCGCGACGGCAACATGCCACAACTCGAACTCATGCACCTGCCCAACGATCACTTGGCCGCCGGTCGTCCGGGCAAGTGCACACCGCGCGCGTGCATGGCCGATAACGACCTCGCGCTGGGGCGGATTGTGCAGGCGCTCTCACACAGCCCGTATTGGAAGGACACGGTGATCTTCGTGGTTGAGGACGACGCTCAGGCAGGCCCCGACCACGTCGATTCGCATCGCGCGCCGTTCTACGCCATCTCGGCGTACAACCGGTCGGGCACAGTGCATCGATTCGCGAATACCACGGATGTCATCGCGGCGATCGAGGATATCCTCGGCATGGGAAGGCTTTCTAAGTTCGATTACTTCAGCCGATCACTTGCGGACATCTTCGCACCGGCACCTGACCTGATGCCCTACGACCCAATCATCCCCACACAAGATTTGAATGAAAAGAATCCGCCGAAAACTGCCGCCGCGCGCTTGTCGGAAGGATTGGATCTTAGCGCAGCCGATCGCGTCGACGATCAGCTCTACAACCGAATTCTGTGGCTGATGCTGAAGGGTGACGTTCCGCCACCGGTTGCACCGAGCCATGCAGCCTTGCATGCTCTCCAATCGAGCAAGTGGTGAGGAGCCGGTAGGGAATTGCCGCCCGAATACAGCAACCACCGTACTTGCGACCGGCGCTTGCCAGTGTAGAGTTCACTCTGCACTGATTGGTGGCTGACTGTTCATTTTCGCTGCGATGGAAGAAGCCCTACCTAATCCGCCCACCAAGTTTGCACTCGGCATTCGTCGGCCGGTTCGTTGGCCCGCTAGCTGGCAATGGATCACGGCCATCGCACTCGTATTCACAATCGTGTTGATCGCTGCGGCCATCGCCATCTCGCGAGCCGTGCCCACTCTGCGCAAGGCAGTGATTCAGACCCTGTCTGCTCGTTTCAAAAGCAAGGTCGAACTGGACGCACTTCACGTGTCTCTGTTCAAGGGGCTGCAAGTCTCCGGCCGCGGCCTCCGAATTTTCGGAGACACCGATCCCAATAATCACGAGCCCGGAGTTCAGCCCATCATCGGCGTCGCGGAATTCCGATTTCGCATGGGGATTATTGCCTTTCTCCACTCTCCCAGGCGAGTCGACACCGTCTATGTCAAAGGACTGCAAATAAACTTGCCGCCCCGCGAACATCGCGACGAGATGCGGCGAGTGGAACCAAAATCGGGCAAGGCTGAGATTTTTGTCGGCCGCTTCGTCTGCGACAACGCGCAACTGATCATCAACACGCTGAAACCGGGCAAGCTGCCTTTGGAATTCGACATCGAGAGCTTGACCATGACAACGCTACAACCCGGCTCACCGCTCCGCTTCGAAGCCAACCTCATCAATCCAAAACCCGTCGGACACATTTTTTCAACCGGACTGTTCGGTCCGTGGCAGGCCGACAGTCCTCGCGACACTCCAGTCAGCGGCGACTATTCTTTCGACCATGCCGATCTCGCCACCATTAAAGGTATCGGTGGAATCCTCTCCTCCAGCGGAAAGTACGCCGGAGTTCTCGACAAGATCGTTGTGGACGGAGCGACCGATACTCCTGACTTTAGGGTCGCGACCAGTGGACGGTCGGTACCGCTGCATACCGATTTTCACGCCGTCGTCGACGGTACCAACGGCGATACCTACCTTCAGCCGGTCAAGGCGAAGATTCTCGATTCCTGGCTCGTCGCCAGCGGTTCGGTGGTGAAGACGAAATCTCCTCCCGGACATGACGTTCAATTGAAGGTCATCATCGAGAAGGGAAGGATTGAAGACCTCTTGAGATTGGCGGTAAAAACCGATCCTCCCACCTTGACGGGCACGGTTCGATTGAACACGAAGTTTAATCTGCCGCCCGGAGATGCTGATGTTGCCAACCGTCTCAAACTGGCTGGCAACTTTGAAGTATCAGGCGCTCGTTTCTCTAATGACAAGATTCAATCGAGGGTCGATGCCCTCAGTCTCAGAAGCCGGGGGAAACCGAAGCTCGCCGAGACCAACACTTCCAGTTCCGGTGATATTTCTGACATTTCCTCCGACGTGAAAGGGGCATTCTCCCTTGCCGACGGCCTCATTTCATTTCCACAATTGCGGTTCCTCGTGCCCGGTACCCAGGTCGATCTCACTGGCACCTACAGCCTTGACGGGAACCTATTTGATTTTCACGGCAAGGCACGCATGGATGCGAAGCTCTCGCAGATGGTTACGGGGTGGAAAGCAATCCTGCTCAAACCGGCAGATCCGTTTTTCAGCAAGAACGGCGCAGGTACCGAACTTCCCGTCAAAATCACAGGCACGAAGTCCGAACCTCATTTCGGCGCCGACTTCGGTCACAAAGATTAAAGACTAGAGTCAAAGCCCGGCGCCCGTCTCTTAAGCCGTGCCGCTTCGCCCCGTCAGTAAGTTGACGATCAAAACGATGAAGGCCGCCACGATCAGAATGTGAATGTAGCCGCCCAGCGTATAGGAACTCACTAGCCCCAGAAACCACAACACCAGCAGCATTACAAAAATAGTCCAAAGCATTTCGAATACCCCTCCGCCAACTGCCAATGTATCCCGCCGCGAATCGAAAGCAGAGCAGCCGGAAGCCACAGTCGCCAAGAGGCTACCTCAGGAACTCTCCCTCTCGCTTACGGTGAGTGCTGTAAATGCGGATCAAAGTTTCCGTAGAACCCGTGCGCTTGTCTCGTTCTCTGCGTCCAACGCAAAGCAAAATTGTGTTTTCAAGACGCAAGACGAAAGATGCAAGAGGAAAGAACATGCGGAAAGACGAACTCATGAAACCCGACCTGCTAAGCGAAATCATCCTCCTCGGTAGCGGCGTGGCCGTACTGGTGGCCTTCTTCTTAGTTGTGATTGCTGCCGTGGGCAGCGCGGCCACGATGCAATGAAAATCTCGTGATGAGATGCGCACGGTGCACGTGAATGAGGCCGTGACTCTACAGGCATCCTCGAATTGACCTACGGCTTCGACTGGATTCCTTCGCCCTCCACAGACGCCTATTGTGAACCAAGTGAGGCCGAGACCACGTCAATCGACAAAAACGTCGATCCACGAACCCCACCAAATCCGATCCATGCGAGGAGCAACTCGATGAAACCGAGTCAATCCATCTGGCTTTTTCTGCTGGCGGCATCGATGGCCTTTGGAGGAGTCCGGCTACTGGCCCAACAGTCCGCCGATCAAAGTGCCAGCCAAAGTGCCAGTCAAAGTGCACCGGCGCAAGCCGACGACACCAAAGTCAACCAGCGAGATCAGAGCCCGAGCGAACCGACCTCAGATCAACAGAAGAACGACATTTCCGACCGCGACATTACCAAGCAAATTCGTCAGGCCATCATCGGCGACAAGTCGTTGTCGACGTATGCGCACAACATCAAGATCATCGCCCAAAACGGTCAGGTAACGCTCAAGGGGCCCGTGCGCTCGGACGACGAGAAGCGGGCTGTCGAGGCGAAAGCTGCCGAGATCGTGGGTGAAAACAAGGTGACCAGCGAACTGGCCGTCAAACCCAAGAAGTAACAAATTGCACCCAGCCCCAATCCACAAGGAGGATTTCACATGTCTGGAAAAAACACGGCAGTCTTCGGTATCTATCCGAGCTATGCAAACGTGGAAAGCGGCGTCGATGGCCTGAAGGCCGCAAGCTTCAGCAATAGGGACATCTCCGTCCTTTTCCCCGAAGGCGCGGGCTCGAGAGACTTCGCTCATCAAAAAGGCACGAAGGCCCCAGAAGGTGCCACCGCTGGTGCTGGAACCGGCGTGGTTCTCGGCGGCGTCATGGGGTGGTTGCTCGGAGTCGGCAGTCTTGCCATTCCTGGACTCGGCCCATTCATCGCCGCCGGTCCCATCATGGCGGCCCTTGCCGGGGCCGGCGTTGGTGGAACCGTTGGTGGCATCGCCGGGGCGTTGGTCGGACTCGGAATCCCCGAATATGAGGCCAAGCGCTATGAGGGCCGGGTCAAGGACGGCGGCATTTTGCTCTCGGTCCACACCGACAACTCGGACGATACAAAACGCGCCAAGCTCATCCTTGAGGCTACCGGAGCGCAAGACATCTCGTCGACCGGCGAGGCGAAATCTGATCAACCCAGGATGGACCTTCCCCGAGCCGTCTAGTTCGCGGAACGCAACCGGCAACAGCGATGTCGATGACATCCGTGGATGTCTCGTAACCATGGATGTCCCGTAACCAACGTACTTGAACTCAATAAATAAATAACGGAGGATGCAAAATGAATTCAGATCAGTTGCAGGGCAAGTGGAAACAGGTGAAGGGTTCGGTGAAGGAACGCTGGGGCAAACTGACCGATGATGACATCGATGTCATCGATGGAAGGCAAGATCAGTTGGTCGGCACCATCCAGGAAAGGTATGGAATCGCTCGCGAGGTGGCGGAGAAGCAAGTGAAGGAATGGAATGCCGCTCTCGACCGGACAGTGGACAATGAGAGCGATACCGACCAGATCCGCGATATCGAAAGACGCCGGGCCAGCTAACCCGGTACGGGCGCCACTTAAAGCCCAAAAGGGAAGCCGATTTTCGGCTTCCCTTTTTTCTTGTTGTCCGGGCTACGCGACGGAACCTTCTGCTGATGCGGTCAACTGCTGGGAAACTTGCACCTGAATAATGTCGTTCTTGACCGCATAAACCACTAGGTCCCTAATCGAGTGTATGTCGAGCTTGCGCATGATGTTGCTGCGATGGGTCTCGGCGGTTTTGGTGCTTAGATTGAGAAGAGAGGCGACTTCCTTGGAACTCTTGCCCTCCGCCAGAAGTTGAATCACCTCACGCTCGCGCGGGGTCAACGTCGGTAACTTCGGCGCTTCTCCGTTCGCCGGCTTATACCCCTTGTCGAGAAAGCCCGCCAATACCATGTCGTTCACACGAGGCGTAAAGAACATACGGTTCCGTTCCAGTGCTTCCACTGCCGACACCAAGTCGCGAGCCGCGTCCGATTTCAACACGAAGCCGCGCGCGCCCGCATCCAGAGCCTCCCGAATCACCTGGTCCGAATCCGTGATCGTCAGGACGATGATTTTCAACTGCGGTTGCTGTTGCAGTAGTTGCCTGGTTGCAGCCAGACCGTTCAGATTGGGCATCCCGACGTCCAGGATCACGACGTCCGGTTTCAACTGCCTCGCCTTATCGACGGCTTCGCGGCCGTCTTTCGCGTCTCCACAGATCTCCCACCCTTCACGCGATTGCAGAAGAGAGCACAATCCTCGTCGTACCAGTTCGTGATCATCAGCTATCAGGATCCGGAGTTTCATCGCTTAGCCTCCATAAGAATCGAGCCAGGTTCTAAAACTTCATTTGGAATCGCCATCTAGTCCGCGCTTCCGCGCTGTAAAAAACTTGTGCTGCGTCACCGACTCCACCGCAGCCAGCAAATCCCTTGCCGCATCAGATTTCACTACGTAACCTCGTGCCCCCGCGCTCACCGCTTCGCGCAGCATTTGCGGCGAGTCATGTTGCGTCACAATCAAAACTTCAGAATTCGGTACCGTCTTGCGAATTCGTCGACAGGCTTCCAACCCATCCATTCTCGGCATTCCGACGTCGAGCAAAACTACATCCGGCTTCAATCGATCGGCTTTTTCCACCGCTTCGATTCCGTCTTCTGCCTCATCGATGATTTCCCACTCGGGACGACTCCTCAGCAACGTCCTCAGTCCCTGCCTCACGACCGGGTGATCGTCTACCACCAGAATACGAACTGTCATACCGTCATTTCCGCTGGCCGCCTCCAAGAGGCCGAAGCCGTCGTCGTCCACTTGCACTATGCCTCAAGTGGGAGCGCGACCCGCACCAGCGTGCCAGTGCTGTCGGATTCAAGGGTCAGTTTTCCTCGCAGCTCCCGCACTCGCTCTTGGATACCTGCGATACCTACGCCCATACCAGAACCCGTCTTGTAAAACTGTTCCAGCAATTCCTCCGGCATCCCGCGGCCGTTATCGCTTACTTCCAGGATCACCTGTTCGGCGTCGTGTCGAATCACCACGTCAGCCGCCGAAGCCCCGGAGTGCCTGTGCACATTGGTTAAAGCTTCTTGCAACACACGGAACAACGCCAATTCGACCGCGTCCGGCAACCGCTCCAAGTCTGCCGGTGCGTCCAGGTTCACGCTGACTCCGCTGCGCTGGCTGTAGCCCTCGACATACCAACGCGCGGCGGAAGTAAATCCGGCCGCATCCATCGTTGGCGGATGGAGCAAGTAAGACAGAGTGCGGACCTCGCAAATGCATTGCTCCGTCAAGCGATCTGCTTCCGACCACAGTTCGTCGCTCTCCGGTGACTTCCTCAGCATATGTGCATTCAGCTTTAGTCCCACCAGATACTGCCCCAGGCTGTCATGCAGTTCGCGAGCGATCCGCCGCCGCTCCGAGTCCTGCAGACTCAGCAAACGCGAAGACAGCTGTCGCAGCGCGGCTGTGCGCTGCTCAACCTGCAATTCAAGTTCGGCTTGAACCCGGCGCAATGCTTCCTCGACCTGTTTGCGCTCGGCCATCTCGGTCTCAAGTGCCAACGCCTTCTGCTGCAAGCGGGTAATGCTCCGCAACCGTTCCTCATCGTTGGCCAGCGTCGTGTAGCTTTCGACCGGAATCACGTGCGAGTGTTCCCCGCAAATCTTCAGAAACGAGTCCCCATCGTCCTGCCGATGAAAGGCGCTCATCGGATACGCGCACCGGAGGGAGAAGTTGTACATATGCGCCAGGCCGTTCCAGAGTTGTTCCAGTCGGACCGCCGCCTCGGTATCGCCCCTTGCCCACAACAGAGCGACCATTTCCCCAAAAGCGGCAACGCGGCGATCGTTTCCTCCCGCGACCGAGGCTTGTCGCAGCACACTGCCCACGACATCGGCAAACAGGTCGGCATCGGGCCATCCGTTGCGCATAAACTTCGCCAGGGTCTCGTCCGCGTCCAGGGCGATGTAGCGGCCCTCCTCTACTGCCTTCGCGGTGTCAAATCCCCGCGATTGCAGCCGCTGTGCTATGCCTTCCCGGTGTGCCTTGGTTGCGATCACAACCGCCGCGTCTCCCGCGACGAGTTCGGCACCAACGAAACCGCTCAACTCGTCAAGCAGAGACGAGTCCTCCCCATAGAACTGGACCGTGTGCTTCCAATTTGTGGCGGGCGTCAGCGCGGGAACATCAAATTCCGGAACCGCTGCGATGTTCATTCGAATGACCTCCGCGACCGACTGCTTTGCGCTCTTGCTTTGCACTCTCTAGTCCGGTCTCTCTGCTTGCGAACCCTGCCTAGCCAACGCCATTGGACAATCTTGGTCTGACTGGCGCTGCTTGACGAAGTGTGTTTGTCGAATTTGCTCTGGCGAACTCTGTTTTGACGAATTTTGGCTCAAGCCAATGTCGGGCTTGAGCTTAGCTCCTCGCTGCGGCGCAGCGATATACAGCTAATCCTGTAGACGCCAAAGCCGCAAACTGACAGCCACTTTCTATTTCGCTGTTTTCCATATGTAGAGGTTTTCTTCGTCCGACAGGGTCTCGACACCCAGACCTCTTGATACCGACGCGCGATGGACCGCCGAACGCAGGTTGGCCAGAGTTGTTCCATCCACTTCAGAGAGGGGAATCTTCATCGCCGATCCAGTCGGCAAGGATTCCAAATCCTCAAAAATACCGCCCAGCAAGTCGTGGTGCTTCCCACGCCGTGTTCTTCGGATGTCAGCCAGAATGACGCGGGAATACTTCAGGGCGCCTTTCGGATTCTTACCGCCGGTTTCTTTAGCCATACGCAATCCGTTCCATGAAAAGTTTAAACATACGATACAAAATCTATATAAAATCCTTTTTTGTTGCTGTCAAGCATTTTCTGCATCTTCGTATAAAATTCTTTTAGCATACTTTTAGGCTTCGCAGCATACCCAGCGCGGTCTCGCCTTTCCGGCTGCTTCTTTAGTTCTTGCGCAAGCAATATTCCCACCCTTTTTTAGTGGGGGATGTACGCTGAGAAGGCTGAGCAGAATGAGGTGTCAACATGAATAACTGCACGGAATGGAGAAAGCTACATCAAGCGGCGATGCTTGAACTTCGTCCCGAGCATCTGCCACTGCGGATCGACGAGGCCGAAAGGGCGATTCTGCGGCGGGTCGCGGAAATCAAGACCGACGATTCCGACTCCACCGAAGAGTCGCGTGAGCTTACCGATGCCTTGCGCGGACTGCGTTTCCTGGCCAGTACCGAGTGCAAGTCTCCGTTGTCAGTATCTTCATCTTCCGGACCAACCCGAAGTGAGGCCTCGTCGTGACCCGCCGCGTCGGGTTGGCGGTCGGCGCCGCGCGATCGAGAAATTGTCGCAGTTCGCTGGCGTCGCCACGAGTCAGGAGACTAGAAACACAATGGCTCAATGTCCTTCGGCATGCGACCATCGAAAGAGATACAGAAAAAATGTTAAGGCTCGCGGGTGAACTTGATCGCAGCCGAACCCAGCCCCAGACCATCCGTATTCGACACTGTAGAATGTAGTGTTCGACCGAAAATCAATGTCTCCACGCAAGAAAGCTCAGGCCGCGTTCGCGTCGGCTTTAATGTTGCTGTTCTTGAGCGGTCTGGCGACCTACTTCGCGACCGCCCGTTTGTTGGAAAGTGAAAGGTGGGTTGTCCACACCCATGAAGTCCGGGCTGCGGTTGGGGACATTGATTCGGCGCTTTCCCGTGCCGGACGCGCCCGAAGTGCCTACGTGCTCGATGGCGGTGACGATTTTTTCAATCAGTTCCAGGCCGCTCTGGCCGATATTCCGTCGAGCCTCCACTCCTTGCGAGAGTTGACCAGGGACAATCCCAGGCAACAGGAGCTATGTTCGCGCCTTGAAGAAGTCATCGACCGCAGAGCCGCCCTTTTGCGGAAATCGATCGCACTGACAAAACAATCGCCCGATTACGAAGATGGGCAAGCCGCTTTGTCTCGCGAGGCCGTGCCCGTCTCTTCCGAAATCACCGCGATCATGCAGCAGATGCGAGAGGAAGAAGACCGTCTTCTCGAAAGTAGAAAACAAAATTCGCGTCGCTTGTTCGTCGTGACCGTTGTCACCCTCGCGGTCGCCTTTATCCTGGCGATTGAACTCTTCGCTGTAAACTACCGTCTATTGTCGGCGGAGCTGGCGGCGCGCGAGCTGGCCGAAAGAACCGTCCGCGACAGCGAGGAATCGCTTCGCCGCCTCACTGGCCGCCTCTTGCAGTTGCAGGATGCCGAGCGCAGAAAATTTTCCCGCGAACTCCACGACAGCCTCGGACAATACCTTGCCGGGGCCAAGATGAATCTGGAGTTATTCGTTCAGCAGCGCAAAGACATTTTCCTCACCGAGGCGATTCAACTTCTCGATCAAGCTATGGCTGAGACCCGGACAATTTCGCACTTGTTGCATCCACCTCTTTTGGATGAGGCTGGAGTTGTTTCCGCCGCGAAATGGTATCTCGATGGGTTCGCCCAGCGCAGCGGCATCGAAATCAACGCCAACCTTCCGGAAGACCTGGGGAGTCTCCCGAAACCAGTCGCGCTCGGACTCTTCCGCGTGTTGCAGGAGAGCCTAACAAATATCCATCGCCATTCCGGCAGCAATAAAGCCGAGGTTTCACTTGAACTGGTTTCGCTCGGACTCTTGCGTAGTCGCGTAATTCTCAGCGTCCGCGATTATGGAAAAGGAATCGCGCCGGAAGTACTGACTGGCCTTCGCAATGGCGCAGCCAGCTCAGGCGTTGGATTGGCTGGAATGCGCGAACGCATCCGCGATCTCGGCGGCGACTTTAGCATCCAGTCCAGCGCGCCGGGCATACTGGTTTCCGCCAGCATACCGATCTCTCCGAGCGAGGAGCAAACCACCATTTCGGCGGCCAGCTAGCTCGCCTTCTGGAAATATGTCTCTTTCCGCAATAGGGCTCCCACCGCATCGACCACGCTGTTCAGTTCCATCTTCGCGCACGCGCCGCGCACGCCAACCCTCCGTGCTTCCTCCGAAAGTTGTTTGGTCAAGTACAGGGTGACCATGAGAATCGGCGTCTTAGGGGATAGTCGCGCGATGGCTCGCGCAGCTTCGAGGCCATTCATAAAGGGCATCTGAAAATCCAGTATGACGACGTCGGGATGAACCTGGTTGAATCTTTCCACCGCTTCTTCCCCGTTGCGCGCTTCGTCGCACACTCGCCAACCCTGCTGCTGTTCCAAAATGCTGCGAAGATACCGCCGCACCGCAGCATTGTCGTCAACCACGAAAATGCGTGTCACCCGACCGTCTTCCGTCGTCCCTAGACGCCCCATAAAACAACCGTATGCGTGTGTTGATGGCGGGGCAATACATCGAATGCCTGATCCTCGATGTCTTTTCTCCCGTCCGACCTGCCCAAATTACACGCTGAGCCCAACTCCGCAGCCGGTAATCAACAACTTAGCTCCGTGGCACGATACTTGCTTTCTCCCCTACCGTAGTCACATCACGCGGAGACAATCTAATGGTTCCGGTCGATCGAAAAGACTGGCGCGAACTCTGCGCCGAGGCTGCTGAAGAACCTGACTCCGAAAGAGTCGTTTCTCTCGTTCATCAGATTCTCCAAGCACTCGATGACTGTGACCCAATGCGATTACTCTCGCCCGATCCACGTCTGGGAGAGACTGTCGTTGACCCTATGCCGCCTTCCACCAGTTAGACGTCCGCTAGACGCGACCCATCAAAACCAGCACCAGCACAATCACCAGCACCAGGCCCAGACCTCCACTTGGGTAATATCCCCACCCGCTGCTATAAGGCCACGTCGGCAGGGCGCCGATAAGGAGTAATACGAGAAGGATCAGCACAATCGTGTACATGTGTTTCGCTCCTTTATTAAAAGAAGTCACCGGACGCGCATCGCCCTGTGCCAATTGAATTTCATTTCGGGGCCAGACGACCGCTCACGCGCACCCAGCCCCGATCAACTGCCGGTCGCGAATCCGATCTCGGAATCACGGCCTTGAAATCACGGTCTTGCAATCACCACCAAAGTATCGGGATTGGATGACTATTCGACATCGGTGTCAGCATGTAGAGTCGCGGATTTGGCGATGTAGCGAAGATCGTCCAATTTCCATAACTTCCTACAAATACAAAAACGCGAATACAAAAAAAGAAACGGCCAGGCCGCCGCCTGGCCGTTCACTGGACGGTCCAAATCCAGTTTGCCTAGCGAGTAGGAGCGGTATTCACAGCCTGATCCTTCGATTGGATTGAGTATCTGCGAACAGCTGCCAGGAAAGGCTCGCTTCCGGCCGGCGCTGGAACCTTGCCGTGCAGGATCTCCTGAAACGGAATCATCTTGCCGTAGAGGATCTGCGTTTCATCCTTATCCTGCGATATCGCGGTTCCCGATAGGTCGATGCCCGCAAAAATGCCCCGGTTGCGAGAGTAGGTCAGCACTTCCGCTCTCATCTTGATGTCGGTGCCGGCAGCGGCATCACGCCCAACCGGGCCAGCCGCTGCGGAAGCGTCTGCCCCGAGCTTGAAGTGGCTGGAAAGCAGGTGTTCCATGCCCTGATCGGTCATAACGATGAGAACCAGGTCGGTTGCCTGCCCTCCGATCTGGAGACCCCAGCTGCCACCCGTCACGGTGATCGGTGCTGGCGCGCTCCACCCCTCGCGTGTCCTGCACGTTGCTACTCCCTTGCCGTGGTCCCCGCCGAAGCCGAGCGCGATTTTCACCAGCGAGGGCACAACTGCTATGCACTTTGCTTCGTGCATGATTCCATCGGGGATGGCTTTATCCGGAGTCGCCATGATCTCGTTCAAAACGTGAGCGGACGTATCGATACGCTTGTTGATATCCGATTCGTCCTTGTCGGCGGCCCAGGTCAGGCTCGTGAAAATCAGAGCCGCGGTCGTCAGCGCTAAGAAGCGTTTTGCTGCGATTCCTAATTTCATGTCAAACCTCTTCTGTGCCCTGATCCGAGCACCGGGATTAGTTGCGTCACACCACCATAGTTTCCGAACTCCACTCCATTCCATCCGCTCCGGACCCTAGATCCGGAGGAACCATGCCGTAGACTCGATTTGCGCGTAAGCGCCCTTGCGACAGGAATCCGCGCGCACTTTCAGGCGCAGCCCTTGCTTCGCGACCCAAGCGATCCTTCACAGAACTACAGCGATTCCTGAAACGAAGTACAAGTTCACCGGGATTTCGGCTCGCTCCCACCCAGGCTATTCTGCGATGGATGCAATGTAATTCCTCGACTGATCCCACCTTTCGAGCAGGAGCCGGATTCGGTACTGGCTCCTGCTCCTCGCCTTCCTTGAGTTCCACGCCAAAAGTTACTTCCAAAGTTGATTACCGGCGACCAGCCGAATCGCTCCTCCATCGAGCGCTCCTCTGTCAATGATTGGCTGTATTGCTCGATGCGGCCAGTCTTCTTAGGATGCAACCTGAATCGACGCAACACGAAAACGATCCATCCTGAAAAGCGATGAACCCTGAAAGCAGGAATTATCATGACTAATACGCGAACCGCGAATGAACAATCCGGATCCGCCAATCGTCTGAAGAACATTTTTGATCAATCGCTGGCCATACTCTGCGAAGGCGACGGCGGGCCGCTCGTGCGCCGCAGTTCCATTCCTCTTCATATCGACGCCGTGAGTCTCCAGAAGCGCGCCTTAAGTGATGCCGCCAATGCGCTCGCTGCATTGTGGAAGATTTCGAAGCCGAACTCCTCAAAACTCCACAGCACTGCAGTCCCGGTCAGGCAGGTCTCTTGATCCCGAACGTTGTCCCGAACGATGACGTCACCGCTTCTTCGCGACTCTTAACATTGATTGCCATCGTCGTGGTGATCGTTGGTTTGTACTTCGGACGACAGGTGCTGATTCCCCTCGCCTTGGCTGTAGTCCTGGCTTTCTTGCTGACACCCGTCGTCGGATGGCTCGAGAAGTGTCGTTTCGGCAGGGTGCCTGCGGTTCTGATCGTTTTAACGCTGGCGTTCGTTGGGTTCAGTTCCTTGGGCTGGCTGGTTGCTGGTCAGCTCATGACGATCGTCGACCAACTTCCCAGCTACGAATCCACTCTCCACCACAAAATTCAGTCGGTTCGCTTGCCTGACGGCGGTCGCCTGAAGAAGGCAACCAACACCGTCGCCGAACTGAGCGATGATCTGTCCGCCGCGTCGCAGTCTACTTTGGATAAAAAAACCGGCAAGACTTCGAGCAGTCGGCCAATCCCGGTCCAGGTCGCTCAGCCTCCTTCGAACGCCCCGCAATACTTGCGGGCCGTGATTGGCCCGCTCACCGGTATCTTGGAAACGTCCGCGATGGTGATTGTCTTCACGCTTTTTATGATGATCAAGCGCGAGGACCTTCGGAATCGTGTCATCCGTCTCGCCGGTCAGGGTCACTTGAGCGTCGTGACGCGAGCACTGGACGACGGCTCGCGCCGCTTGAGCCGCTACCTGCTGTTGCAATTCGTTGTCAACATCGTCTACGGCGCGATTTTCGGAATTGGAGCCTATGGGCTTGGAATACCTCACGCCCTGCTCTGGGGAGTTCTCGCCAGCTTGCTGCGTTTCGTTCCCTATATCGGGACTCCGATCGCGACCGTGTTCCCCATGGCGATGGCTCTCGCCGTCTTTCCCGGATGGCGCGAGGCGGCCCTGATATTCGGCTTGTTCCTAGTGCTGGAAGTCATCGTTGGAAATGTCATCGAGCCCTGGCTCTATGGCAACCATACGGGCATTTCGTCGCTGGCCATTCTCGTGGCCGCAGTCTTCTGGACGATCCTATGGGGCCCCGTCGGTTTGATCTTGTCGACGCCCCTCACTGTTTGTCTCATCCTCATGGGCCGCTACGTGCCCCAATTGAATTTTCTCGAGGTGTTGCTGGGCGCCGAGCCGGTTCTTGCCGTCGAAGCTCACTTCTACCAGCGGCTGTTAGCGCTCGATGACGAGGAGGCCAGGGAAATTGCGGAGGGATACCTCAAAGACACATCGGTAATTTCTTTTTACGATTCCGTTCTCATTCCCGCACTCACACTAGCCGAGCAGGACCGGCACTTGAATGTGCTCGAACCGCCAACTACCAGTTTCGTCTTCCAGAACACCCGCGATTTCATCGAAGAACTTGGCGAGAGGTCTCACAATCAGGCGCGTTCCGGCAACAACCCGCCTCTCGGCAACGATGCTCCCGTGGATCTCAATAACGACCGCGATAACGCCCCGACTACAACATTATCGGGACTTCGCGTGCTCTGTGTCCCCGCCTCCGACGAGGCTGATGAACTCGTTGCCATCATGGCTGCGCAGTTCCTGGAGGACCTTGGGTGCGATGTTCTTCAACTCCCGGTGATTTCACGTGCGGACCTCATGAATCAACTGCCCACACATCATCCACAACTCGCGGTTATTTCTGCCCTTCCTCCTTTTGCTGCCGGTCAGGCGCGCGCCCTTTGCAAGCGACTGCGTCAGCGCGAGCCAAACCTGAAATTACTTGTCGGATTATGGAACTTCGACGGCGGACCCGACGCAGCGCAAGATCGACTCGGCTCCGGCGTTGCCGATGGCGTGGTCACCAGTCTTCAGCAGATGGTTTCATTTCTCATCCAGAGCCAGGGCTCAAACCCCCGGCCGGGACCTCTTCGGGAGAGCGTTACTGCCAGCACCTGAGGCAGCGCGATTGATCGCCCCGTGGCGGACGAGAATTTATTCGCTCCGGGGTTACCGGACGAAGCGCTTAAGGCAACTAACTGACGAGCAGGAGGCTCTATGAACAAGGCGATTCTTATACTCTCCAGGGTAGCTGTGGCCACAACCGTGCTTCTGGCCGGATATGCATTCATCAGTTCTCTGCCAGACATGCGCCGCTACATCAGGATCAGCACTATGTAATGTTTTGCTCAGTATTGGTTAGACCAGTAATGATAATGTTCGCTCAGTCATGATTTCGGGCCCTCCTGCTTCGCTCATCCGTAAACCGAGCACACTGGAACCCATGAAGTCCACGACATGAAATCCACGAGAATGAAGTCCACCAAATGAGCCGCCTTGCCAAGACGCCAGTTCGGGTAGCGTTGGTCGCCGCATTGGCATTGTTCGTAGCCCAGGCATGTAACGCCTATTCTGTTCTGACCCACGAAGAAATTGTCGACCTCCTGTGGAAAGACCATATCCGCCTGCTGCTCTTGCAGCGCTTTCCCGATACTTCGGAGGAACAGCTTCGCGAGGCGCATGCCTACGCCTACGGCGGCAGCGTGATTCAGGACATGGGTTACTATCCCTTCGGCAACAAGAATTTCAGCAATCTGGTTCACTACGTACGCAGCGGTGATTTCGTAATGACGCTGCTCCGGGACTCCACCGACGTAAACGAATATGCATTCGCGTT
The DNA here is from genome assembly GCA_035308395.1 of Terriglobales bacterium. GTDB lineage: Bacteria > Acidobacteriota > Terriglobia > Terriglobales > Acidobacteriaceae > Acidiflorens. The sequence goes on along the minus strand of DATGGT010000131.1, from coordinate 161,776 downwards.
GGGCGCCCTGGCTCACTATGTTTCTGACATTAGCGGCCATCCCGCGATCAATCGCGCCGTCGCTCAGGACTATCCAAAACTTAGTGCTCGCTATGGGAAACTCGTGACCTATGGCGAGAACCCAAAGGCGCACTTACGTGTGGAATTTGGATTCGATGTGACACAAGTAGCCAAAAATCGCTACGCGCCCGATGCTTACCACGACTTTATCGGTTTCATGGTCTCCAAGCCCCTTCTGGAGCGCGCTTTCCAGGAGACCTACGGCCTTGATTTGAAAAGCTTGTTTCTTAGTGAAGATCTGGCGATCGGCACCTACCGGCGTTCGGTGAGCAGGATAATACCCGAGATGACGCGGGTCGCTCTCTTGAGCAAACGCACCGACATCGTTCGCGAGACGCCGAATTTCTCGAAGAAGAAATTCTTATATCGCATCTCGCGCTCCGATTTCGAGAAGGAGTGGGGACGCGACTATCACAAGCCCGGTCTGGGCGCCAGATTCATGGCCTTTCTATTTCGGTTGGTCCCCAAGGTCGGGCCCTTCAAGGCGATCGACTTCAAAGTGCCGACGACTGAAACCGAAAACCTCTTCGTGAAGAGTGTGGACACGACCTCTGACGAATATCAGAAAGTTCTCGATCAGTTGCGTTCCGGGCTCTTGCGTCTCGACAATCGCGACTGCGATACCGGAGCACTCACCGCCGCGGGCGAGTATGACCTCGCGGATAGCACCTATGCTGACCTGCTCGATCGGCTTTCGCAGCAAAAGTTTGCTCTCCTTACACCGGAGCTGAAAGAAAACATCCTGCAGTTTTATGTTGACCGCACCCCTCCGTCTCAAAGGAAGAAATCGCGAGACCGCTGGCAAAAATCTTTACAGGAACTGGATGGCCTCCAGGCCGCCGCCACAACCGAAGCAACAGCCTTTTCCGCTGAGACGCTGCCGGCGCACGACTTACCCTGACCTACAGGATCCTCCGCCGACTCCTACAACCCACACACGATTGGTGCCTGAACCCGTGGCACGTACCCTGAAAACGTTGAGTTGTGCGCTGTCTTGAGGAGGCGGTGAAAAATGCGATTGGCATGGGCAATTGTGGCCGTTCTTATGATTTTGTGGCTCTTGGGTTTCGGACTTCACATCGCCGGCAGCCTCATTCATTTACTGCTCGTGGTCGCGGTCGTCGTTCTGATCGTCGATTTACTTGGTGGCCGCCGTTCGGCGGTCTGACGAAGCCTGAGGAAGAATTGGAGTCTGAAGAAATTGCAGTCCAACGAATAGCAATCTGACGACTGGAGGTAACCATGAATGCTGAAACGCTCGATAAATGTGCGCATGCGGCTTGCCGGTGCCCAGCCGCTCCAGACAGCAAGTTCTGCAGCCAGTTCTGTACCGAAGCTTTGAATATGACCGAGATCGCCTGCCAGTGCGGGCACGTCAGCTGCGCGGCTGCGATCAATCCGAGTCGGTGATGTTGCCAGTTCCGAGTTCTCAGTGAAAAAACGTCTGCTGAGAACTGGGAACTCGAAGTGAAGTGAAGTAGTGAACTCGAAGTTTCGACGCTCGATCCACGCAACCCGCGGAACCACAGCATTAACGGGCAAACGAGGGATGATGAGCAGAGGAAACACAACATGCGTATTCGTTTCATAAGTACATTCTTGTTCGCGGTTGTCATGCTGTGCCTATCGGCATCGGCGTCTGGCGCCGTCGGCATCGTTGTCGGCTTCGCTCCGCCGCCACTGCCGGTCTATGAGCAACCCATTTGTCCCGGCGATGGATATCTCTGGACACCCGGGTACTGGGCATGGGGCGATGATTTCGACGACTATTACTGGGTGCCCGGCACATGGGTTATGGCTCCCGAAGTTGGCTTTCTCTGGACGCCCGGATATTGGGGCTGGGGTGGAAACGGCTTCATGTTCTATGACGGGTATTGGGGGCCGACCGTTGGATTTTATGGAGGCATCGACTATGGTTTCGGTTATTTCGGAACTGGCTTCGAGGGCGGCCGCTGGGATAACGGTCATTTCTTCTATAATCGGGCGGTTCTGAATGTAAACGTCGAGAACATTCACAACGTCTACAACACGACCGTGAATCGCACGACCGTCAACCACGTCAGCTATAACGGCGGCAACGGCGGAATCACTGCGCGGGCGACTGCGGAACAAGAAGCTGCCGCGCAGCAAAGACATGTTGGACCCGTCGCGGCTCAGAACCAACATCTTCAGGAAGCCCATTCCAACCAGCAGCAACGCGCTTCCGTGAACCAGGGAAGACCCGAAGTCGCTGCCACCGCCCGGCCCGGAGATTTCAAAGCCAACGCAGTAAGGGCCAGCGAAGCCGGTGGGCGCTATACTCCGCCTGCCAACCATGGCGAAAATCAAGCGCGGGAGAGCACGTCTGCCCGACCCGCGAATACTCGCCCCTCCAATAACACTGCTCAAGCCAATCCCGCCGGACATGTGCGCGAGCTTCCCCCGGCGGAACGACCTGCTCCTGCAAATACGGGTGACGCGAAGCAGGATAAGAAATTCCAGCAGCAGCAGGAAAAGCAATACGCTCAGCAACAGAAGGAACGCCAAAAACTTCAGCAACAGCAGGAAAAAGAAGACCAAAAGGTAGCCAAACAGAACAATGAAGCGCAGAAACAGCAGGTCGAAGCGCGTCATCAGCAACAGACCCAGCAGTTGCAACAAAAGCATGTCCAGCAAAACCAGGCCATGCAGACGAGAATGCAGGCTCCGGCCCAGCACGCCGCGGCCCGCCCTCCCCACTAAATTGCTTTCAGTAGAACGCTGTTCATGAGGAAACGCACCGCGCGGCAATGGCGGTGCGTTTCCATTTTCTGTTCGCAGGATTTGGGAGCTGCGTAAGTAAGGTATCTAGGCGAGCTAAGAAGTAAGATCGGTTGTGACGGGACGGTGCGCGTGATTCATCCTGTCGCCGTTCCGCTTCGGATGAATCCGAGACAGGGAAACGGCAAAAACCTGTGCCGCGTCACCGTTCGCCAACGCCCTCAAGACTAGCGCGACTCGTACGACTGAGCCATCAGGCATATCTCGTAGAGAATCGCCGACCCTGCCGCATGCGACCATGACGACATTAAATCGAGCCTCGCCGTCTTCCATCTAGTCAACGGCGAACGAAACTACAACATTTACCCGATGGTGAGGCAAGACTGCGCGACTCGATTCCTCACGAGGCGTCCTTGCACTCGCAGCAATCCAGCTACAAGCGCCCCGCCTTCGTTCTACAAGAACGCACCGATACTCCGGCGAGCCCTGTGCCAGTAAAGTCAGGCTTGGATGTAGCTCTGATACGAGAATAGCGAGGACAATTATGCGTAACACTGGTGTCAAAAACAGGATGAGCGATTGGGTCCGGGTAGCTGCGAAGTTGAGCCTGTTGTTTACCGACCCAAAAGTCCGGGCCACCGTTGCCGATACCGTCAAGAAACGTGGAGACGAGGTCAGCGACACGATTGCCGGCAAATATAGCGATGTCAGTGACGCCGTTGCCGATAAGTACGAAGACGCTGTCGATCGTTTGGAACATGCCGTCAGAGCGCTTCGCGGCCGAAATCACTGGGCCTCGCGAGTGACGGGTTTATTGCTTGGTGTCGGCGTGGGAGCTGGGTTGGGAATTCTCTTGGCTCCGGCAGCCGGCTGGGAGACCCGCCGGGCTGTTCGTGAAAAGGCGGTTGACGCCAAGAACAAAGTTTTCGATTCTGCATCGTCCGCGGCCGGGAAGATTCGTCAGACGATTGCGAACATGCCGTCAACCGGCACCGAGGGGTGAAGATTCGACGGGCGGGCTACGCGGTGTTATCTGGGCATCGTTGCAACGGTTTGGATGAATCAGTGAGGCCTAGCGTGAGCACAAATAAACATCTATTGTGTTTTGTATTGCTGAAGGTTCCTTATGACTGAGAAGCCAAGTGCTGAGAAGCCAAGTACAACTCTGCCCGCGACGGTCGAAAAAATCATTAGGCCCATCGCCCCTGGTGATTCCGAGAAGGCCCAGATAACTATCGAAAGGGCTGACCATCTTTATCGAGAGATTCGAATCGAGAACACACTCATTGATGAGAACGGTGAGAAGGTGAAGCTCAAGCCGGGTGCCGATGTCGAAGTCACCGTCGAGGCTCCCCCGGAGGCGACAACGCCAAAACACGAGGCGACAACGCCAAAACAGGACTCGGCGGCTAAAAACGATGGCAGCCGCAACGATGGTAACGGCAACCACGGCCACCGATTGAACGTCGAGCGTCTAACTACAGTATCTACCCGAGTTTCATGCCCAGGCGGATTTTGTAGAGTGATGCTGCAGAACCCTCGTGTGCACCGGGGGGCTCGTCACAAATCCGCGACTCGATTTGGAGATCTCGTCATGGCGCCAAACACATCAGCTGCCTACGGTAGTTATCCGCAAGACGTATCGCTGCAGCACGTGGTGCAGATGCTCCACCAGTCGGGATTTGGTAGTGAACAGATCTGCCTTATGGTTCAGCCCCGGCACCACATCGCCACGGTTATGCGCCAGGCTAATGTTCTGGACGTGGAACGTGAGGCGAGCGCTGCCTCTGTGGAATTAGTCTCTTGGCTGATGAAGCTCGGTGCCGTTGTGATTCCAACCGTTGGACTCTTCATTCGTTCACGAGCCTTCCTTCACGATCTCATCATGGGTGATGATTCCGCCGGTCTCTGCGGCGATGAGAATCCTCTTGTGGGATTGGGATTTTCCGAGGTCGACGCCGATCGCTTTGAAAACGAACTTCGCGAAATGGGAGTTCTCGTCTACGTCACTTGCTCGGAAAAGGCGAAGGCCATCGAGGCTGTCGAAGTATTTCGGCGCAGCGGAGCCCGGGAATGCGCTGCATTGGATGCAAGCCAGGCGGCACTGACCGCCGCAGCTTGATTGCCAGTCCAATCATGGGACCGCGTTCGGGCACCATACGATCCCTTTCTCCCCCTACAGTAAAGACCCTAGAGTCGGCTCAGAGTTGTCCGTGATAAACAGACAATGTTAAGTTAGCTCCAAAGTTGAGCATTAACTTGATGCTGAGCATTAGCTTTTAGTGTTAATTCCTAGGATCGTCATCAACAGATGGTTGCATCTGGCGTCGATACCGGCGGTGTGTCCGCCCACAAGATACGGCGCCCCAATTAAATGCTGGACCTCCCTTGGTCCAGGAGACCACGATGAAAAGAAATAGCCGGCAAACGGCAGCCCTTGCCAATGGCGAAAGCCATGCGGAAGGCGTTACGGAACGCCATACCGACGAGAAAGGCAACGGGCATCCGGTCCTCGTCGCAGATCCCTCGGCGGATTTGAGCGTAATTCTCGCTAGCCTGCAAACCATGCGCGACGGAGACTTTTCCGTCCGTCTGCCCGGCTCCTGGACAGGCCTGGAGGGCAAGATCGCCGACACTTTCAATTCCATTGTTGCCGCCAATCAACAGATGGCGCAGGAATTGAAAAGAGTCGGACAGGTCGTCGGCAAAGAAGGCCGCACTCGCGAGCGGCTCCGCTTCCACGAAGTCCGAGGGGCGTGGGGCGATATCGAGGTTTCCGTCAACACTCTCGTAGAAGATTTGCTTCGTCCAACCGCAGAAGTCACCCGCGCCATCGCCGCTGTCGCCCAGGGAAATCTCACCCAGACCGTCCGCCTCGACGTCGATGGCCGCCCGCTCGAAGGCGAGTTCCTGCGCTCAGCCAGCATCGTCAACACGATGATTCAGCAACTCGGAGTTTTTACCGCGGAGGTCACCCGCGTCGCCCGCGAGGTCGGCACCGACGGCAAACTTGGCGGCCAGGCAGTCGTACCCGGCGTCGCCGGCACCTGGAAAGATCTCACCGATTCTGTCAACTCCATGGCCAGCAACCTCACCGGCCAAGTCCGCAACATCGCCGAAGTCGCCACCGCTGTCGCCAGCGGCGACCTGTCCCGCAAAATCACCGTCGATGTTCGCGGCGAAATCCTCCAGCTCAAAGAAGCCATCAACACGATGGTCGACCAGCTGCGATCCTTCGCGTCTGAAGTTACGCGCGTCGCTCGCGAGGTCGGCACCGACGGAAAACTCGGTGGCCAGGCCGTCGTCGTCGGTGTCGCCGGCACCTGGAAAGATTTGACCGACTCCGTCAATGCCATGGCCGGTAACTTGACGGCTCAGGTTCGCAACATTGCCGAAGTTACAACGGCCGTTGCCCGCGGCGATTTGTCGCGCAAAATCACGGTCGACGTCAAAGGCGAAATTCTTGAACTCAAAGACACCATCAACACGATGGTCGATCAGCTCAACGCCTTCGCCGGAGAAGTCACGCGCGTCGCCCGCGAAGTCGGCACTGAAGGCAAGTTAGGCGGACAGGCCCAGGTCCCCGGCGTCGGCGGCACCTGGAAGGATCTGACCGACAACGTCAACTTCATGGCCAGCAACCTAACTGGCCAGGTCCGTAACATCGCCGAAGTCGCCACCGCCATCGCCAACGGCGATCTCTCGCGCAAGATCACGGTAGACGTCCGTGGCGAAATTCTTCAACTGAAAGAAACCCTGAACACGATGGTCGACCAGCTCAACCGTTTCGCCGGAGAAGTCACGCGCGTCGCTCGCGAAGTTGGCAGCGAAGGCCGGCTCGGTGGACAGGCCAATGTCCCCGGAGTCGCCGGCACCTGGAAAGATCTCACCGACTCGGTGAACTCCATGGCAGGCAATCTTACTGGCCAGGTGCGTAACATTGCCGAAGTAACCACGGCCGTTGCCCGCGGCGACCTGTCGCGCAAGATCACAGTCGACGTAAAAGGCGAAATTCTCGAACTGAAAAACACCATCAATACGATGGTCGATCAGCTCAACGCGTTCGCCGGCGAAGTCACGCGCGTCGCTCGCGAAGTCGGTACCGAAGGCAAACTTGGCGGACAAGCCCAGGTCCCCGGCGTGGCCGGAACCTGGAAAGATCTCACCGACAACGTGAACTTCATGGCCAGCAACCTCACCGGCCAGGTCCGTAACATCGCCGAAGTCTCCATGGCGGTCGCGCGCGGTGATTTGTCGCGCAAAATCACCGTCGATGTGCGCGGTGAAATTCTGGAACTCAAAGACACCATCAACACGATGGTCGATCAGTTGCGATCGTTTGCCTCAGAAGTCACGCGCGTCGCCCGCGAGGTGGGAACCGACGGCAAGCTCGGCGGCCAGGCACAGGTGCCCGGTGTCGGCGGCACTTGGAAGGATCTCACCGATTCGGTGAACTCCATGGCCAGTAACCTCACGGGCCAGGTCCGCAATATCGCCGAGGTTTCCACCGCAATCGCCAGCGGCGATCTGTCGAAAAAGATCACCGTCAACGTCAGCGGCGAGATTCTGCTGCTGAAAGACACCATCAATACCATGGTCGACCAGTTGAACGCCTTCGCCGGCGAAGTCACTCGCGTGGCGCGCGAGGTCGGCAGTGAAGGCCGCCTCGGTGGTCAAGCCAACGTCCCCGGCGTTGCAGGCACATGGAAAGATCTCACCGATTCCGTCAACTCGATGGCGGGCAACCTCACGGGCCAGGTCCGCAATATTGCCGAAGTCACCACAGCTGTCGCCCGCGGCGATCTGTCGCGCAAAATCACGGTCGACGTCAAAGGCGAAATTCTCGAACTCAAAAACACCATCAACACGATGGTCGACCAGCTCAACGCCTTCGCCGCAGAAGTCACTCGTGTTGCTCGCGAAGTCGGCACAGAAGGTAAGCTCGGCGGACAAGCGCAAGTCCCAGGCGTCGCCGGCACTTGGAAGGATCTTACCGACAACGTGAACGTGATGGCGGCCAACCTCACCGAGCAAGTGCGCGTCATCGTAAAGGTCGTCACCGCCGTCGCCAACGGAGAACTCACTCAGAAGCTGACCGTCAACGCCAAAGGCGAAGTCGCCGCTCTGGCCGAAACCATCAACAACATGACCGACACCTTGGCCACCTTTGCCGACCAGGTCACCACCGTCGCTCGCGAAGTCGGCGTCGAAGGCCGCCTCGGCGGCCAGGCCAACGTCCCCGGCGCAGCCGGCACCTGGAAAGATCTCACCGGAAACGTCAACCTGCTGGCCGACAACTTGACCAACCAGGTGCGAGCCATCGCGGAAGTTGCGACAGCTGTCACCAAAGGCGATCTCACGCGATCCATCCAGGTCGAAGCCAGCGGCGAAGTGGCGGAGTTGAAAGACAACATCAACACCATGATCGACAACCTCCGCCTCACCACCGACCGCAACACAGAACAGGATTGGCTCAAGACCAACCTTGCTCGCTTTACCGGCATGTTACAGGGGCAACGTGACCTGGCGACCGTGGGACGCCTGCTGCTCTCCGAACTCTCACCGCTCGTCAATGCTCAGCAAGGCGTCATCTACCAGATGGGCACCGACGAATCTGCGGAGATGGTTCTCCTCTCTGCTTTTGCCGGCGACGGCGAAGACGGACATCTCCGTCGCCTGAAGATTGGCGAAGGTCTCGTCGGTCAGTGCGCCGCCGAGAAACGGCGGATGCTGATTTCCGATTTGCCCCCGAACACAATTTCCATTCGCTCCGGACTGTTCGAATCCGTTCCCAGAAATGTCATCGTCCTTCCGGTCCTCTTCGAAGATCGCGTCAAGGCTGTCATCGAACTCGCCTCGCTTGGCAACTTCACTACATCCCATCTGGCTTTTCTCGAACAGCTCACGGCCAGCATCGGCATCGTGCTCAACAGTATCGAGGCCACGATGCAGACAGAAGGCCTGCTCAAGCAGTCGCAACAGTTGGCCACCGAACTCCAGATGCAGCAGAAGGAGTTGCAACAAACCAACGAGCAGCTGGCTCAAAAAGCGCAGCAACTCGCCGAGCAGAACGTTGAAGTCGAACGCAAAAACCAGGAAATCGAGCAGGCTCGCCGCGCCTTGGAAGAGAAGGCCAAAGAGTTGGCTCTGACCTCGAAATACAAGTCTGAATTCCTGGCGAACATGTCGCACGAGTTGCGCACACCACTCAATAGCATTCTCGTTCTCGGTCAGCAACTCAGCGACAACCCCGATGGCAACCTGTCGCCCAAGCAAGTCGAGTTCTCGCGCACGATTCACGGCGCCGGCACCGACCTGTTGAACCTGATCACTGACATTCTTGACTTGTCGAAGATCGAATCCGGCACCGTCTCGGTCGAAGCCGACGAGGTCTTCTTCGCTAGCCTCCTCGATACCGTGGAACGTCCGTTCCGGCATGAGGCCGAAAATCGCCACCTCACCTTCGAGGTGCATACCGATCCGCACCTCGCTCGTAGCGTGGTCACAGACTCCAAGCGTCTGCAACAGGTGCTGAAGAACCTACTCTCGAATGCTTTCAAGTTCACCGAACTCGGTGGCGTTCGTTTGTCGGTGTCGACGGCCAAGAGCGGTTGGAGCGAAGAACATCCGATTCTCGCCAACGCCGCATCCGTCGTGGCCTTCGAAGTTTCTGACACTGGTATCGGCATCCCGTTCGATAAGCAGCGCATCATCTTTGAGGCTTTCCAGCAGGCAGACGCCGGCACCAGTCGTAAGTACGGAGGCACCGGTCTGGGTCTCGCCATCAGCCGCGAGTTGGCAAGTCTGCTCGGCGGTGAAATCCAGTTGCGTAGCGCCCCAGGTCGCGGAAGCACGTTCACGCTCTACTTGCCCCAAACCTATGTCGGTCCTTCCAGCGCCGCAACCGCCGAGCGTCACTCGCCGGCTTCCGTTTTGCCCAAAACCTTATCCGTTGTCGGCGTGGCTGAGCATCCAATCGAGAAGATTCCGGACGACCGCGAAAATCTCCTCCCCGACGACGCCGTCCTCCTCATCGTCGAAGACGATCCGCACTACGCCCGCGTCTTGCGCGATCTTTCCCGCGACAAGGGATTCAAAGTGCTGGTCGCGTTGCGCGGGGCCGAGGCGCTCGCCCTTGCTCGCGAGTTCCATCCCACCGCCGTCTCCCTCGACGTGTTTCTGCCCGACATGATGGGCTGGACCGTCCTCAACCACTTGAAGCAAGACCCGTCCACGCGCCACATTCCTGTGCAGATGCTCACCCTGGATGAAGACCGTCATCACGGCCTCGCTCGTGGCGCTTTTGCCTTCGTCACCAAGCCCACCACACCGGCGGGATTGGAAACGGCCTTGACACGCATCAAAGAGTACTCGACCCCTCGTCGCAAGCGTTTGTTGGTCGTCGAGGATAATCCCGCCGAACAACTCAGCATCCGCGAACTGCTCGGCTATGACGACATCGACGTCCGCACCGTCTCCAGCGGTGAAGAGGCGATTAGCGTCGTGAACCAGGAAACGTTTGACTGCGTCGTTCTCGACCTGCGTCTGCCCGATATCTCCGGCTTTGACGTGCTTGAGCGCTTCCGCGACACTCCCGCCCTCTGCGACTTGCCAGTCATTGTCTTCACTGGCAAAGAGCTCTCGCCGGAAGAAGACGCCCGCCTCCATGCCCTCGCCCGCAGCGTTGTGGTCAAGGGAGTCGAATCTCCGGAGCGTCTGCTGGACGAAACCGCATTGTTTCTCCATCGCGTCGTTGCCGATCTCCCGCCGGAAAAACAGCGAATGCTCGATCGCCTGCACCACTCTGACGACGCGCTCGTCGGCAAAAAAGTCTTGGTCGTCGATGACGATGTGCGCAACATCTTCGCTCTCAGCAGCGTGCTCGAACGCCGCGGCATGAACGTCATCACCGCTGGAACGGGCCGCGAAGCCATCGCAAAACTTGACTCCACGCCCGAGATCGCGATCGTCCTGATGGACATCATGATGCCCGAAATGGATGGCTACGAAACCATGCGCGTCATGCGTCAGAACATTTCCCTCCAGCGCCTGCCCATCATCGCTCTCACCGCAAAAGCAATGAAGGGAGATCGCGAAAAGTGTCTGGAGGCTGGCGCGTCCGAGTATCTGGCAAAACCGGTGAATACCGAACAGCTACTGTCGTCGTTGCGCATGTGGCTGCACAGATGAAAGTTTTCGCTACAATGCCGTCGCGACAACGTCGTCGAACAAAGACGATTACTCGAACGGTACGGAGAACCTGATGGTCACAGACACTAAAGTCAATATTCTGATGGTGGATGACCAGCCTGCCAAGCTTCTCAGCTACGAGGTCATGCTGGCTGAACTTGGCGAGAATCTCATCAAGGCCACTTCGGCGAAAAAAGCCCTCGAAATTCTGCTGAAGACTGATGTCGCAGTCGTGCTCATGGACGTCAGCATGCCCGAGTTAGACGGTTTTGAGCTGGCCAATATGATTCGCCAGCATCCTCGTTTTCAACGCACCGCCATCATTTTCATCTCAGCGGTGCATCTCACCGATCTCGACCGGCTCAAAGGATACGAGCATGGAGCCGTCGACTATATTTCCGTGCCGGTCATTCAAGAACTTCTCCGCGCTAAAGTCAGAGTCTTTGCCGAACTTCACCGTAAGACGACGCAATTAGAAGCCCTAAATCGCGATCTCGAACGCCGCGTTTTGGAGCGCACCGAGGAACTAGGAACAAAGGCCGATCTGCTTTTGCAGCTCAATGCCGAACTCATCAGTAAAAATCAGGAACTCGACGCCATTATTCACACCGCTCCAGACATCATCTTTAGTCGCATGCCCGACGGTTCCAGGGACTACATCAGCGACCGTTTTTATGACTACACCGGGGCGGCTCCAGGGTCCGCAACTGGATTCGGCTGGCTCGATTATGTGCACCAGGAAGATAAAGATCAGGCCATGCTCCACTGGTTGCGCTGCGTCGAATCCGGCGCCAACTACGAAGCCGAGTATCGCATTCTCTCGGCAGAGGGAACCTATCGCTGGTTCCGGGCGCGCGCCCTGCCGATTCGCGACGATGCCGGCAAGATCATCAAGTGGTATGGGACCTGCTGCGACATTCACGACAGCAAGGTGCTTGAGCAATCGATTCGGGACAGCGCCGCACAACTCGAGAAGATGGTGGACACTCGCACCGACGAATTGCGCCGCCTGTCGGTGCGTTTGATGACCATGCAAGATCAGGAGCGGCGTCGCATTGCGCGCGACCTCCATGACGGGCTCGGCCAGGAACTTGCCGTGGCCAAGATGGTTTTAGACAAGATGTTTTTGCAAAAGCCTTCTCAACCGCAAGAGGAAACCTGGGTTCAGGCCAGTGCCATTATTGATCGCGCAATTCAGGAAGTGCGCACCATGTCTCACCTCTTGCATCCGCCTCTTCTCGATGAGGTCGGCCTCCAGTCGGCCTTGGGCTGGTACGTCGAGGGTCTCGCCAAACGCAGCGGCATCGAAACCTTGCTCGAAGTGCGGCCCACCGACTTTCCCCGCTTGGCGCCCGACATCGAAACCGCCGTCTTCCGCATCGTTCAGGAGGCACTTACCAACGTCTATCGCCACTCCGGGGCCAAGAAGGTGTGCATTACCCTGACGCAAAAAGATGAACAGATCGTCGTCGCGGTGCTCGACGATGGGAAGGGAATCGACGACCGGATTGCAGAGTTGCGCCCGGAGAGTGTCGGAGTGGGCATTGGTGGCATGAAGCAGCGTGCCCGCGAATTTGGCGGAGAGTTGCGCCTTACCAACCGGGAACCGGGGACCTTGGTCGAACTGCTCGTCCCCACCCGCTTGGCTCTGCGCGAACCGAACGGCGTCTTGAACAGCTGTGTCTGACGGCAGCCGCGAAGAACAGGAAGGGTCCGGTTTGGTGCGAATTGTTTTAGCGGACGATAATCCAGCGGCGCGAAATTATCTTCGCTCCCTTCTCGAACAGCAGCCCACCTGGAAGGTTTGTTACCAGGCCCCCACCGGACGAGAAGCCTTACAGTGGATCAGCGAACATCCTCCCGATGTCGTCCTGCTCGATTTCCAAATGCCAGACTTGAACGGGCTTGAAGTCGCCCGGCAGATGGCACTGCTCTCTCCCGAAATCCCTATTCTGATGATTACCATTCATCCTTCCAAACAACTCGGCGAAGAAGCTCGCAAGACGGGGATCCGCGGTCTCTGCGCCAAGTGGGATGTCGGTTCGATCGTTGAAGCCGTCGAGGCGCTTCTGCGCCGGGGCACCTACTTCCCGGAAGCCAGTGCGGCGAGACAGTGATTCAGACAATAAGTGAGACATTAAGTGAGACAATGATAAAAGAGACCAATGATCGTTGATTCCGGCCGCTGGCATTAGATCGAATCGAATAGGTGGATCGAATAGATTTAGATCGAATACAGGATTCGCCGTATTCGTGGTCGGCGCCGCGCCATGTTAGCATACGCGCATTCATTTGACATATTCTCTCCAGTGCCTGAGTAGGGCACGTCGAGGGACCGAACCGTAGCCGGATTCCAGACTCCCTATTCGAAGCCGGTAGTTGTCTGTAGAACACTTCTGCTGCACAGAGTTGGGAAAAGGCTATGGTCCGTATTTTGCTGGTCGATGATCACCCCGTTGTGAGGCAGGGGCTCAGGACTCTGCTGCAAGGCCGAGACGATTTAGACGTTGTCGATGAGGCTTCCGACGGACTCGAAGCCGTCGAGAAGGTCGCTGCTCTTCGTCCCGATGTCGTCGTGCTGGATGTCACCATGCCCAGAATGAATGGCATTGAAGCCTGCCGCATCATTAAGCAGAATAATCCCGGGCTAGAAGTATTGTTCGTCACGCAACATGATTCCTCACACATGATGCGTGAAGCCCTCGCGGCCGGAGCCCGCGGCTACGTCGTGAAGTCTAACCTGGCTCGTGATCTGGTCGAGGCCGTGGAGGCCATCAGCCAACATCGCGAATTCACAGCACTAGCGCGAAAGGCACCTTCGAACTAAGTAAACCTTCCTCGCGCTAAAAAAAAGTCCCACCAAACAGGCTGGGACTCTCGAGTGCTGCACGAAGACAACTAGGATGCGCGGCGTTGACGGTCGCGATTCTGGTCTTCTTCATTCTCGTTCTGGGTCTGACCGCCTTTTTTCTGCGGTTCCTGCTGTTGCTGGCCGGGCTGCTGCCCGCTCTGCTGGCCCTGTCCGTGTTGCCCGGATTGACCACCCTGTTGCCCTTGTCCGGATTGTCCGCCTTGTCCTTTTCGTTCCAGATCGTCTGCCATGAATGACTCCTTTTTCTGCGCGGTTCCCACCGTGCCTCTTGAATTTATCGACAACTGGTATCGACAACGTAGGTTAGTTGCTGCCATGATCGGCAAGGTTTGCGGTCGAGTTTGAATTTGATCGCGCCGCGTGGCCTTCGGCATGGCTACGTTCCGCCCTGCGCGAAGGCCGCCACGGTGTGTCACCAAACAACGTCCGCTCTCATCCGAGGCGTCACATTACGACAATCAGAGCTATCTGCACGCCCGGATGAAGAAGGTCGAAGAGAAAATATTCGCCATTGATCTCATCGATATAGCAATCGTCCGTGTACGCCCATCCCGCCGGCCACGCGTCGACAATGGTGAATGAGTAACCGCCGTATTGAAATTGTGGCTGCCCGTTGACCATCTTGGGTTGATGAACGGCGAATGTGTGTTGGCGTCCGAAGTGAGCGCGAAATTTGTCGTCTGGGATGCGGCCGCCGCCATGGCCTCCCGCACGCTGCATTTGCCCGTGATCGTCCTGGCTGGCTTTAGTAGCGTCCTGTTTTGACGGTTTCTCGTCCGGCTTCGCAGCCTTATCCTTGTCCCGGTTCTGTTTCTCGGGTGGCCGCGTCTCTTGTTGCTTGGGTTCATCTTGTTTGGGCTCGTCGCGCTGTTCCTGCGCGTAAAGCACGACACCTCCGCCCAGCACCAGCGAAAGAATGACTATTCTGCTTGCCAACACTTTGATGTTCATGATCGTGAGTCTCCTTGTGAGTCTCCCTGGAGTAGTCTCCTTGGAGTGGGTCTCCTTAGACAACAGACAACCGTTACACAACAAAACAATCAGTCCAATCTAGACACTGCTTCCTAGACACTGCTTCGTCGGCCACGGTGGGCGACAAGAGAAACCAGAAACAGCACCAGGAAAACGATAAAGATCAGTTTCGCAATCCCAGCCGCCGCTACGGCGACGCCAGTGAAACCCAGGATCGCGGCGACGAGCGCGATCACGAAAAACGTTACCGCCCAGTTGAGCATGACGAATCCTCCGATTCTTCTTCTGCTATACGTACTTTCCACGCGCAATCATAGTTTTCAACGGGGTTTCAATGAATCCGTGCGAACCTGTAGCTCACAATCCGCACTCATGTAGTCCCTGCTTTATCCGCCCGTAGCCGTTTGAACTCTGACGGGTTCGTTCGGCTCGCACGGATTTTATTAACGCGACGGATTACAATAATTCTCACCGCAGCTCCGCCACGCTGCTGGGGGCTCGTGAACATGAAGAAACTTTCCAGATCCGCGACCTTCTTTCTCCTCGCATCGGTGTACCTTTCAGGCGTCTATTTGGCGTGTGCGTATGCGCAAACAAACGCGCCTCCGCAGCCAATCGTCGTCGACGCGAATGCCGCCTCCCACCCCTTCCCGCATTTTTGGGAGCAGATGTTCGGCTCAGGTCGCGCGATCCTCACTCTCCGCCAGAGTTACCGAGACGACTTGAAGACGGTCAAACGGGCGACGGGATTTCGCTACGTCCGCTTTCACGCCATTTTTCACGACGAAGTTGGCCTCTACGACGAGGATAGCCAGGGCCAGCCGGTCTATAACTTTTCCTATGTCGATCAGATTTACGACGGCCTGCTCGAAAATGATGTTCGACCGTTTGTCGAGTTGAGTTTCATGCCAAAGAAGCTGGCCGCGCGTGACGCTCTCCATCCCTTCTGGTACAAGCAAAATGTTTCGCCCCCGAAGGACTGGCAAAAATGGGAATCTCTGATTTCATCCTTCGCGGGCCATCTGGTGCAACGCTACGGAATCGACGAAGTAAGCAACTGGTATTTCGAGGTGTGGAATGAGCCCAACCTCGATTTTTGGGCCGGAGATCCCAAACAATCGACGTATTGGGAACTCTATGATCACGCGGCTCGCGCGCTGAAGGCCGTAAGTCCCCGGCTAAGAGTTGGAGGTCCCGCAACTGCCCAAGCCGCGTGGGTCGGCGCTTTCATTCAACACTGCGCAGCCAATGGCATTCCCGTGGATTTTGTCTCAACGCATGTTTACGGCGACGACTCGGCGAAAGACGTCTTCGGCACGAATGAAGTAATTCCCCGCGACAAAATGGTGTGTCGCGCGGTTGGCAAAGTTCATGACGAGATTATTTCGTCGGCCATGGCCAAAATCCCCCTGATTTGGAGTGAGTTCAACGCCACCTATCGAAACGAACCCGCCATAACCGATTCGGTCTTCATGGCGTCGTGGCTGCCGGATACCATCCGACAGTGCGACGGCCTGACCGAGATGATGTCCTACTGGACATTTTCCGATGTGTTTGAAGAGCAGGGCGTGGTGAAGACTCCGTTTTATGGTGGTTATGGACTCATCGCCGCAGGAGGGGTTCCGAAACCGGCCTATGCCGCATTCGCGGTCCTGCACAAGCTGGGGAATCAACGCATAAATCTTGACTCCGACAGCGCGCTGCTCACGCGAAACAGCAACGGAACCCTCGTATTGGCAGCATGGAACTACGCGCCCCCGGATGCCGCAGGCTCGGCCAAGTCGCTGACCTTCTCTTTCAAAGGCACGAAGGCAGCTCACGCAACCATCTGGCGTGTCGACCAGGATCACGGCGATGTTCACCGCGTTTACGAGAGCATGGGCGCGCCGCGTTCGCCCACCCAATCGCAATTGAAAGACCTCCGGCGCGCCGCCGATATTCCTCCGCCAGAAGTTCGCAAATTAGAAAACGGCCAGCTCGAGTTGACCATACCCGCTCACGGCCTGGCGGTGGTCGAACTGAAGTGAGCGAACTGAAGCAAACGACTAGCTTAGACTGCGCGGCTTTGCGACACCGCAGAACTTTGCATCATTTTCCGCGGAACCAGAATGTCCCGCATCTTCATTTTTGCCTTGTGGAGTTGTGATTTCGAATTGCCTACCGAGCATTGCAACAGTCCCGCGATCTCGTGGTGTTGATACCCCTCAACCTCGTGTAGCTCGAAGATCTGGCGACAGCCGGTCGGCAGTTCCGCCACGGCTCGTCGCAATGCGATGCGGTCAACCGCTCCGCCCAGTCTCGGATCCGGCTTTCCAACCTCACGTTTTAGAGAAGGCGAATCCGCTGACATTGGTTCATCCAGAGATACTACGGTCGGACGTTTCCGGCGTCGCAGTTTCATCAACACTGCATTGACTGCTATCCGGTACAGCCACGTGGAAAATGCCGAATCTCCCCGGAACGAGTGGATGCTGCGAAACACCTGCAAAAACGCTTCCTGCGTCAGATCTTCGGCGTCGGCCACATCCTTGGTCATCCGCAAACAAACCGCATATACCCGTTTCTTGTGCAGTTCGTAAAGCGTGGCAAAGGCCTGTTCGTCGCCTCCTTGGGCGCGCCGAATCAGATTCCCGTCAGAAGTATTTCGCGGGTTTTGATCGAATCGGGTAACCACAGTATTTCGCGGGTTTTGATCGAATCGGGTAACCACCCCTATCGGAAGTACAGCTGTTGCGCTCGCGGATACCGCACAAGTAGCCACTCTGTTCTCCTTGACGACTGAATTCGGTGCGCTGGCCCCCAAACCCTTGAAAGCACTGCACCGTTCGTAAAAGAGACTAGCGAAATGGCGACAGGTCTCCCATCAGGAGGCCCCTGTAGTTGATTCTGAAGTTTGCTGTATCGGGCGGAGGCGATACTGGCGCCTATGTTATTGTAGAAAAAGCCCTTGGCATGTCCGGCAAGCTGCGGACGCGGGTCGCCGCGGCGAATCGACCTGCAGTTCTTTGCCACAACCCCAACAACCGCTACAATTCCTTGCAATAACCTCGGCCACCGGTACCGAATTCCGCCCGTCCGACGATACCGCACACCGCGGATTCCAATTGCCCCCTTTCAGTGGGGCACAAAATCAAAAGAGGAACCTGCCATGAACGCGCAGCCAAACACCACGATCAGCCTTATACCTCCGTTCACGCGAGAGACTGCGATTCTGAAAATCCGCGCCGTCGAAGATAATTGGAATTCCCGTGACCCTGAGCGGGTCTCACGCGGCTACTCGATCGATTCATACTGGCGCAACCGCTCCGAGTTTCTCCACGGTCGCGCCGAGATCGTTGCCTTCCTTACCCGCAAGTGGAGTGAAGAACTCGACTACCGCCTCATCAAGGAACTCTGGTCTTTCGACGGCAACAGAATTGCCGTCCGTTTCGCCTACGAGTCGCATGACAAAACCGGGCAATGGCACCGCGCCTACGGCAACGAGAACTGGGAGTTCGACGCCTCCGGGCTCTCGAGACTCCGCTATGCCAGCATCAACGATCTCGCCATCAAGGAGCAGGATCGGTTATTTCTTTGGCCCTTGGGTCGCCGCCCAGACGAACACGCAGGCTTAACTGAACTCGGCCTATGAATCACTTCCGTTTTGGCTAACTCCATCAAAACAAAATACTTCACCGTTAACTTGTTTCATTTTCAAAGCCCTGGGTTTATCCATCCCTAAGTCTTTGAACCCCAAAGACCGCAAATTTACTAAGTCGCTCAAATCACCCGGTGCCGGTATACCATCGAGGCAGTCCGACGCCTGTGAATTCGGTAACGAACGAATCGCAGGACGCATCAAAACGGCGCGGATCAAGGCCGTCCACATTCAAAGATGAGCAAGCCAAAGAAGACAAAAAACGGGTCGCCCGTCACCCATGAGCCCGGACAAAAAGTCAGCCTCAAGTTTCTCGCCGACTACCTCGGCCTTTCACCGGCCACGCTTTCACTCGTGATGAACCGGTCGGCCGTAGCCGACTCCATTCCCAAGGCGACCAAGGACCAGATTTTCGCGGCCGCGCAGAAGTTCAATTATCGCCCCAATTTCATGGCGCGTTCTCTGCGCACTCAGCGCAGCTTCACCATCGGAGTGCTGGTTCCGGAAATCAGCGAAGGGTACGAGACCCTGGTCATGAGCGGCATTGAGGAACATCTGTTGCAGGAGGGATATTTTTATTTTGTCGCCAGTCATCATCATCGTGCTGACTTGATCGACGAATATCCCAAGCTGCTTCTAGAGCGCTCCGTCGAAGGACTGATTGCCGTTGATACGGCGTTGCGCCATGCTCTGCCAATTCCAGTGGTTGCCGTTTCCGGACGCAACGATGTGAAGGGAGTCACGAACATTCTGCTCAATCACCGCCGCGCCGCAGAGCTCGCGTTGGAACATCTCTTTTCGCTTGGTCACAGGCGTATTGCGTTCGTCAAAGGACAGGAATTCAGCTCCGATACGGAATCGCGATGGGAGTCGATCGTTCTGGCTGCAAAGAAACTCGGCCTCACCGTTCATCCGAAATTGGCTATCCAGTTAGAAGGGAACCTGCCCACTTCCGATGTGGGTTATCAGGTCACTCGCCGATTGCTCGGGAAACGCGAACCCTTCTCCGCGATGTTCACCTTCAACGATATTTCGGCGATCGGCGCGATTCGAGCTTTGCGGGAAGAGGGGCTGTGCGTGCCCGAAGATATCTCGGTGGTTGGCTTCGACGATATTCAGAGCGCCTCCTTTCAGAATCCGGCATTGACCACGGTCCGCCAACCTCTGCGCAAGATGGGGAAGATTGCCGCGGAGACAGTGTTG
The DNA here is from genome assembly GCA_035308395.1 of Terriglobales bacterium. Lineage (GTDB taxonomy): Bacteria > Acidobacteriota > Terriglobia > Terriglobales > Acidobacteriaceae > Acidiflorens. The sequence continues at coordinate 142,103 of DATGGT010000131.1, read as the reverse complement.
CGCCGCATCGTTCGCGACAGTCCGAGGCCCGCGGTCGCGCGCAACAAGGAGGCGGGTCACCCGGACACGGATCTCCTAGACATCAATCCCATAGACACCGATCTCTTGAAAGAAATTATCGTTGAGCCTGAACTCGTCGTGCGCGAATCCACCGGCGAAGTCACCTATGAAGCACGGCAAAAGCACCGCCCAGTTCGGTCACGCTAGAACCCAACCTGGGGCCGCGCAACTTGATTCAACCTCGATTCCGGGAGGAATGCTTGTCTCAGTGCGAGTGGATAGCCGGGAAGTTTTTCCGTCCAATGTCTCAGGAGCGATTGACTGCGAGCCTCCAGTTCGCCAGCCTCATCGCTGCGCCGACCGTGCCTGAAAAGTTCAGCCTGAGCCAGCCACGTCCGTGAAAGACAAACCGCATCGCGAAGATCGTTGTCTGGGTCGAGATTCCATGCCGAGAGTTTTGTTTGGAGTTCCCGATACTCGTTGATCGCCTGATCGTACTGACCGGTTGCGGCAAGAAAATCGGCGGAAGCTCGCACGGCGTGATCGGCTGCACTCATTGGCTCGATTTTCTCCGCCGGATAGACTTTTGCGTCACTCAGCAGGCTCAGGCCTTTGTCGATGCGATGTCTCGCCTCGTCAACATGGCCAATCCACCGCTCGGCGTAAGACGAAGCCACTAGTAACTCGGCCTCATCGCGTTGCGTTTGAGAGTTGGATTTCGCCTCCCGGATTCTGGCCAGAGAGTGATCGTAGACGGCCAAAGCCTCCCGCGGGTTTGTGTGGCGCAGAATATTCCCGATCTCCAAACCTACCTCAGCCACGTGGTGGCGGCTGAGAGCGTCGTTGGGATCTCCCTCAGCGATTTCGTCCGCGATGGCAAATGCTTTCCGGAAAGTCTCGAGCGCTTCTGCCGAGCGGCCAAGGCTAAGCTCGCCGTCGGCTTTTCCCAAAATCATGCCTTCGTGCAACAAATTGCCGACCTCATTTAATCGGAGCGTTGTATGTCCAGTGGCAGCTTGCTTCTCGGCGACCGCCACAGACTCTTGCAGGCTGGCGAGCGCCTCATCCAGATGCCCGGCTTGCCACTGCGCATATCCGAGAGCGTCGAAGAGATTGCCGTCCATTCGGTGCGCGCCAGCATCCTTTCCGGCGAGCTGCAGCGCGCGTTGAGCAGATTGCGTTGCCTTGTCAAACTGCCTCACCGTATCGTATTCGTCGGCTATATTTCCAAATCGATAAACCACGCCGTAAATTTCCGCGGGCGTGAGGTTTCCCAATGCGACGAAGTGCTCCAGTTGTTCGGCAGCCCTATCGGCATCGGCCCCACCTTCGTCAATACGGCCCTGAACATCAGACAAGATCATTAGGTCATGGGCGATGGTCGCCGAGAGAAGCCGCCCGGCACGGTTGTGGGGGTCTTGAGCTAAAACGGGCTCAATAAATCGCTCCGCATTTTTCAAACTCATTTCTGAATCCGAAAACTGGCCCAGGTTCGGCGAGGTGGAATCACCTTGGACATGCGCGACCTTGATATAAGCGAGAGCGATTTCGAGCGCCAGATCCTTGTCTCCGGACGCATCCCTTCCTAGATCGGTCAGGTATTGCAAAGTGTCTGACACGATCTGGTTCCTGACCTTCGTGGAGCCGGGCAACCCTCTGATTTGCTCGTCAAGATCGATAAACTTGTTGGCCAGTTGTCGGGCTTCAAGAAAGCGTTTTTGTGCCAGCGCACGCTGACGATTGGCAACATAGAGTCCAGCAGACAGGCTGGCAATGACGAGCGCGAGAGTAGTGGCCGCCACCGTGACTGCCACACGATTCCGGTGTACAAACTTACCAACCCGATAGCTGATGGTGTCCGGTCGAGCGCTGATGGGCTCGTGTCTCAGGTATCGACGAAGGTCGTCGGCCAGCGCGGCAACAGAAACGTACCGTTCCGCGGGATCCTTTTTCAGAGTTTTACCGACAATCGTGTCGAGATCTCCGCGGAGCTGGCGTTGCAGTCCGTCGGCAGTTGTGCCGCGGTTTGCCGCTACCGTTGCCGCGGCCTCCACGCCGGCTGACGCGCCAGCCGAAGCGATCGCCGACGTCATTTTCGGCGTTTCCAGTTCGACAATAATTCGGACGAGTTGGGTCGGGGAATGCGGGCCAGGTCCGGCGGAATGCTCGCCGCTCAACAGAAGGTAAAGCAGGACGCCGAGTGCGTAGACGTCGGTGGCAGTCGTGATCGGGCCGGACATGATTTGTTCCGGCGCCGCGAAGCGAGGCGTCAAAGCCTTGTCGCCCTCGAGCGTGAGCCGCGTTGGAGCTTCGGGATCATCGTGATCAGAGAGCAGTTTTGCAATGCCAAAATCCAGTAGCTTGACCTGACCATCCTCTCGGACCAGCACGTTGGCAGGTTTGATGTCTCGGTGAACGATGAGATTGTTGTGGGAGTGGCCCACCGCGCTTAACACGTCGAGAAACAAGTTAATTCGGCTGTCGATATCGAGCCGGCGTTCATCGCAGTATTCATCGATATGTCTGCCCTGAACATGCTCGAGGACTAGGTACGGCTCTCCAGCAGGTGTGACTCCAGCATCGATCAGCTCGGCGATATGAGGGTGCGCTAGCCGGCCCAGGATTGCGCCTTCGCGCTTAAATCGCTCTAGGCTCAGAGGACTGTTGACCGCGATGTTCAGGAACTTGATCGCTGCCTGGCGCTCGAATCGGCCGTCGTCACGCTCGGCGAGCCACACACTCCCCATGCCGCCATGGCCGAGATGACTGAGGATGCGATAGTGCGAAATAACTCGCCCGATCACGGAATCATCAGACTTCCGGTCCGACTCAGGGAGAGACATCTCCGCCACGTTGATGAGGGGTTGTTCCAGAAAACTGTCGGCTTCATGATGCGAGCTCAGCAAGGACGAAACCTCTCGTTGCAAGTCAGCATCGTTGCCGCAGACGCGACGAAGAAATTCTTCCTGCTGACCAGTTGGCACCTGCAATGCCGACTGCAGAAGGTCGTCGATCTGTTTCCAGCGCTCAGTATCCATCGGAAATTTCAACTGCCGTTTCCGAGCACAGCCTGCCGGCGATGAGCAATCTGCTGCCCATAGAGTGAGTCAATTGGTTTCCAGCAATTTTGTGTATTCCGCTCGGGCTTCTTTGAGGATGGGGATATCAGGGTCGGCGTCCTTCCAGAGATTCAGAAAATCCCGGTAGGCTGCGCTGGCATTGACCGCGTCGCCACTGAGGGCGTAAGCCCGAGCCAGTCCAAGGCGTGCGAGTGCTCCCCACGGGAAATTCACGACGATTCCCCGATGATCGATGAATTTGCGAAACTCTCCCGCGGCCTGATGACCATCGCGAAGCATGAGATAGGCTTCTCCGCGCAGATAAGCTGGACACAGTGTTACGTTAAGGCCCCCGGGTTGACCCAGTTCGATGGTGCCGCCGAGCTGCAACAGTTCGATCGCGCGCCGCGGATCCTTGTGTTGCAGCGCAAACGCGGCCCGAATACTGGGTAGCCAGTATCCTTGGACCACCGTCGCAACCGGGGAATTCTTGTCGAGATCGGCCGCCAGTTTTTCCGCCCCGGTTACGTCACCTGCTCGCGCCAGAGCGAGCGCTGCAACGCTCGACACATCGCGGTTCGCTGCCAGTTTGACAGCGGCGAGCGCATCACCGCGTGCTCGTTCCCGGTTGCCGAACTCTGCTTCGCGCAGCGCTTCGACCGCCTGAGCGCCCGCTGCCGCTTCGATGGCGTCGACGCGCTTTGACGCGTCCATCGCCTGCTGGGTCAGCGCGCGCGCGTTCTTCAATCTGCCATGCCATGCCTCGGTGTCGGCCTCTGCAGCCATCAGCCAGTCGTCCCACCCCGGCTTGCCTGCCACTGCCGCTCCGAGCGTCGCCATCCGCTCTTCATCTCCTTTCAGAAACGCCAACTGGTAGCGGTTCAGTTGCAGGATCTCACCCTCTACGTTGAGTTGCTCCGCTTGTTTGTATGTCGCCTCGGCCTCGTCGAACCGATTGAGGTTCGTGTAGATCTCGCCGAGGTTGACGAAATGGACATAGTGGACGCCCGGGATCGGCGGGGTCTCCAGACACTGCTCTAACGCCTTCTCGTGATTGCCCAGAGACATAGAAATTGCTGCCACATCCATGCAGCGGTCGAAGCGTTTGGGATAAGTCTGATACCACAGATCCAGCACCTGTGCCTGTTTCTCCAACTCTCCCGTCACCGAGCCGTAATAGTTGGTCTCGATACCCAGGCGTTCCCGCTCGCTCGCCTTTTCTCGCAGATCGTATGCCTTGCTTCCATACTCCGCCGCGCGCCCGAGTTCGCCGAGATTGCCATAGACGGACGAAATGGTTGCGTAGGCCACGGCAAAATTCGGGTCCAATTCCACCGCCTTCTTGAGAAACGGAAGTGCGGCTGTCTCTCCTTGTGTGTGCCGCACCTTCTGGCCCTGGCTGTAGGCCTTCAACGCCTCCAAAGATGGTGTCGTTGCCTCTGACAGCGGCGTGGCGAACTTCTGCACCGAACTGAGCGATTCACCAAGCTTCGAGCGCAGACTGATCGCGGCTGCGTCCAGAGCTTTCAGGACCTCTTCCTTGCCCGCAGCTCGTTCCTGCGCCTCGGCGAGTACATCCCCGGTCTCGCAGCTAACGGCCTTCAAGCCGACCACGTACTGAGTGCCAAGGCTCGCAATCGAGCCGTTCAGCATGGCCTTGCTCCCGGTCCGAACGCATACCTCGCGCGTCGTTTCAGGGGTCAGCCGTTCCCCAGGCGAACGGCCCATCAGCTTTAGCGTTTCGCTCGTCCTGTGGTCGGAAACGATCTCGAGAAATGGTGATTGTTCTAATTGCACCGAGAGGCCCTGCTTCAATGCGTCATCGAACACCGGGTCGCCGGTGCTGTTCGAAAAATCAGAAAGAACAATGGTGTCCTTATCGGTCAGAGGAGCGGCGTGTTGCGACCGATAGTGGAGTCCCGCTGCAATTACGGCGAAGAGCACGAGGGCGGGAACAACGATCTTGCCGACTGTCTTCCACTGAGTAGGAGCCGTTCCAGCGGGCCGCCTGGAGCTCGAACTTGTCGCGGCTAGCCGACCGCTCTCGCTGTCGCGCTTCATCCGCTGCAGATCGGTGCGGATGTCGGCTGCATGCTGATAGCGCAGATTCCGATCCTTCTCCAGCGCTTTGCGGATGATCTCGCCCAACGTCATTGGGAGCTGCGGGTTTAATTCTTCGGGCGGTACGGGCTCGTGATTCAGAATCGCGTCGTAGATGGTTGCTTCGCTCTCGCCGCGAAACGCCTGCTTCGAAGTGGCCATTTCATAGAGCACCGCGCCAAACGAAAACAGGTCGGTCCGAATGTCTAATTCTTTTGCACGTGCTTGCTCCGGCGACATGTAGGCCACGGTTCCGAGCGCCGATCCTCGGCTGGTCAGCGGTTCGGCGATCTGGATTGTTTCTTCCTCACCACTTGTGCCTGTTGATCGGCGAGCGCCGGTCAGCTTGGCGAGACCGAAGTCCAGTACTTTGGCGTGGCCGCGCGTGGTGACAAAAATATTCGCCGGTTTGATGTCGCGATGGACAATCCCTTCGCAATGCGCTGCGTCGAGGGCATCAGCAATCTCGATTGCGAGTGTCAGCAAGTCTTCGGTCTCGAGCGGACGCGTGCCGATGCGCTGCCGTAGTGTCATGCCATCGAGAAACTCCATGGCGATGAAGGCTTGCTGTTTATGTGCGCCTATTTCGTAGATCGTGCAGATGTTGGGATGGTTCAGCGCCGAGGCGGCTCGCGCCTCGCGTCGAAAGCGCTCGAGTGCGGCAGGATCCTGCGCCGAATCTTCTGGGAGGAATTTCAATGCTACCGCTCGCCCCAGCGACGTGTCTTCGGCCTTATAGACCACGCCCATGCCGCCGCTGCCGAGTGGCCCGAGCACGCGATAGTGGGAAACGCTCTCTCCGGCGACGAGAGGTTTGGCCCGGGCAGTTGTGCCGACGGGGGTCAGTGCGAGGTCGTTGCTCGTCGGTAGTTCCAGAAAGCTGGCCGACTTAAAGTGCGCGGTCAACAGCGACTGGACTTCCTGAAACAGCGCAGAGTCATCGCCACAGGCTTGGAGCAGAAACTTCTCCTGCTGCTCGCGCGGCACTCCCAAGGCCGACTGCAGCAGATCGTCGATTCGTTTCCAGCGCTCAGCGTCCATCGGAAGTCTCACGATTCATCTCACGATGAAGCCAGGCTCGAGCGGTACTCCAGTCGCGTGACACGGTAACCGCAGATACCTTCAGCACCTCGGCCGTCTCTTCGAAGGTCAGCCCGCCGAAGAAGCGGAGTTCGACGACTCGTGCTTTACGCTCGTCGACCTGCGCCAGCGCATTCAACGCATCGTCGAGGGCGACAACGTCCAGATCACGGGCTTTCTTTGGCGACAGCTCCGAGGTGTCTTCGAGTGAGACCGTTTCTTCACCTCCTCCTCGTTTTTCGGCTCGACGCCGACGTGCGTAGTCGACCAGAATTTGCCGCATCTGCTGGGCCGCGATCGCGAAGAAGTGGGAGCGGCTCTCCCATTGAGGTGGGTTCAGGCCGACGAGCCGAACGTACGCTTCGTGGACCAGTGCGGCGCTTTGCAACGTGTGATCGGGACGTTCCTGACGCAATTGATAATGGGCTAGTCGCCGCAACTCGTTGTAAACGATGGGCAGCAGGGCATCCAGAGACCTGCGGTCTCCGCTGCGCCAGCCCTGCAACAATTGAGTGATCTCGCCCGCTGAGTCTTGCCCCATGAAGCTCCCAAAGAGGGGGGAAGCGTTTGGCTAGCTAGAGTAGCGGGAGGGGCATCCGATGTCAACGAACTGATTGAAAAATCGGATAGTTACGAGATTGTTCCTGCAACCCGAGAAAAGATTTCCGCACTATTTTCGAACTGATGATCGGATTCACCCCTGCATTGCGCTGTTAGAGACAGAGGACGGAATGTTTCCGACGAAGTCCTCAATTTGCTGTCTGGAGCAACGTGAACCAGAAGGAGGATGTCTGAAATGTTCAAACAACTGATCCAATTCGTCATCATGATCGCGATTTCGTCTCTTGCTCTGGCGCAGGATAGAACGCAACTGGGAAACCCGGCGAGCCCGGATTCGACAACGGCCTGTGATGTGACGTTTTCGAGCGGAAGTAGCACCAATGCCACTCAATTTTGCGTCACCGCCAATGGAAACATCGCGCAATTCAGCGTCGCAGGCGGAGAAATGATTGCTGTCGGTGGCATTGGTGAAGGGTATGGCATTTGTGACGTGACCAGCGGCGTCGGCTATTTCGATTACGCGGACGGAGCCAGCCTCAACTGGGGAACCGCGACGCTCACGCACAGCGGCAACCTGGTCACTGTCATTCGCAAGACCAGTGACGGCCTCTGGCAGTTGACGCAAAAAATCACCAATGTTCCCGCCACCGCCACCGCGCCGGGATCCGCCAAGGTGTCGATGGCGCTCAAGAATCTGAGCGGTGAGTCTCGCCAGGCATACATCATGCGCTACGCAGACGTGGACGCTGACGGCGATCAAACGGGAAACGACTTCGACTATACGTCGCAGAGTGCATTTGGCCTCGAGCCGTCGCAACGCGGCCTGGGAATCACCAACAACACCTTCAACATCAACTTCGGGTACGACACCTACGCGCAATTGCAGCAGTCGGGACCGAATCCATGCCTGCCTTTTGCCCTGATCGCGCCCCATCCATTCCATGGAGATGGATCGATCGCGCAGTTCTGGTCGATGACCGTGAACAAAGGCACAACGCAAACCGTGGTCAGCACGTATAGGCCTATTTAACTTGGCGGTGGCAACCAACGCGACGGTCCCGCTTCGCGATTCGCGAGGCGGGATTGCCCCTCGGTTCGACTGTGAGGTTCGGCAGTGACGATGTCCAATTTTGATCGAGTGAGGTGATCGTATGAAAGCGAAGTTCACGGCGCTCTCCATTGTTCTCTCAAGTCTGATGTGTTGCTGTCTGCTCCATGCCCAGATCACGGGGGTTACGGCTGGCACCGACCTCACCGGTGGCGGCACAAGCGGCAACGTCACACTGAACCTCGACACAACTCAGGTGCCGCGGCTGAAAGTAGCAAATACGTTCACGGGCAATCAAACCGTGAAGGGAAACGTGACCGCCAGCGGTACGGTGGCCGGCAGCGAGTTTCTCATCGGAAGCAATCCCTTTGGCGTCGGCACCTACGCCAAACAAAATGTCTCCCTCGGATTTGCCGGAAGCCCCTCGACCACGAGCACGTCGAACACGGCCATCGGTTTCCACGCGCTCCTTGTGAACACCAGCACAGGCGGTGCCAATACGGCGGTCGGAGCCTACACGCTTTCCCAAAACTCAGGGCAGCTCAACACGGCTGTGGGCGGATACTCACTGTTTAACAATCAGGAAGGCTACGACAATACTGGCCTAGGGGAACAGGCGCTCAGCGGCAATACAAATGGAGCCGACAATACAGCTGCTGGTGTAAGCGCCCTCGCTAGCAATCTGACGGGCGGTTCAAATACGGCAATTGGCGAGGATGCTCTGCTCTCGAACTCAGTGGGAAATAACAACACCGCGATCGGGTACTACAGCGGCAATGGCAGCACGACGGGTTCGAACAACACGTTCCTCGGGGTAGGATCAGGCGTATCCATCGATCCTCTCACCAACGCCACTGCGATCGGAGCTGGTTCCGTAGTGGGGGAGAACAACGCGCTGATCCTCGGGGCAACTGGAACCCACTCTGTCGCGGTCGGCATCGGGACCAGTACGCCTTATACAGACTATGCTCTTGATGTAGAAACCATCAAAAGCAATGGCGTCATCAACGGCGGCGTGGTGGTGAATGGGAGCGGCGGCAACCTTTATTTAGGGATGACAAACACGGTGCATAAATTCCGTGTTGACCTCAACGGCGCGGTCTATGCTGACGGAGGACTTTTTTCGAGCGGTGCCGATTTTGCCGAGTCCGCAGCCGTCGGCGGCGACCGCTCGGGGTATGAGCCGGGTGATGTGCTTGAGATTGACTCTGAAGCTGATCGTCACTTGTCCCGCGCTCATCACGCCTACGCCACGGCGGTGGCTGGGATTTATTCGACGAAGCCCGGCGTTCTGGCCAGTCCGCACTCGATCGACGACCCTGCGCCAGCCGAAGTTCCTTTGGCGGTGATCGGAATTGTCCCCTGCAAAGTTACCGCCGAGAATGGTCCGATTACTCGGGGCGACCTGCTGGTCACTTCTTCGCGTCCCGGGTATGCCATGCGAGGAACTGATCGCAGCCGAATGCTAGGAGCTGTAGTTGGAAAGGCGATGGAATCACTGCCTGCAGGCGCAGGAGTCATTCAAGTCCTGGTAACTTTGCAATAAATCTGCTGATCGCACGACAGGATCGCACGACGGACCAACCCTACTTTTCTTTCGCAACGTCCAGGCGCGTTTCGGCCCGCAGCAACGCATCTTCCGCGCGCCGGTAATCGATTCCGGGATCATTGCTCTTCAGCAACCGTTCGGCGCGGGTCTTGGCTTCGCGGGCGCGTTCCACGTCAATCTCCTGGGGTCGCTCGGCGGCTTCCGCCAGAATCGTAACTTTACCCGGCAACACTTCAGCAAAGCCCCAGGCCACGGCCAAAGTGTGCGTCTGGCCGCTCGCCTTATAGGTGATCACGCCGACGGCCAGCTCCGTGAGCAGGGGAGCGTGGCCAGGAAGAATTCCGAGGTAGCCGCTCAATCCTGGAATCTGCGCCTCCTCGGCGGCATCCTGCACCAGAAGCTTTACCGGAGTTACGATCTCGAGTTGAAAAGTATCGGGCATTCAGTAGTTGCCAGGTTATGCGGCTTTCATCTTTTCTGCCGTTTCCAGCACTTCGTCGATCGTCCCCTTCATGTAAAACGCCTGTTCGGGGATGTCGTCGTACTTTCCTTCGACGATGCCGCGGAAGCCCTTTACCGTGTCGGCAATCTTTACGTAACGTCCCGGAGTTCCCGTGAACTGTTCGGCCACAAAGAAAGGCTGCGACAGGAATTTTTGGATCTTGCGGGCGCGCGCGACCGTAACCTTCTGATCTTCGCTAAGTTCGTCGATGCCGAGAATGGCGATGATGTCTTGCAGGTCTTTATAGGTCTGCAAAGTTTTCTTCACCATCTGCGCGACGTCGTAGTGCTCTTGTCCGACGATGCGCGGGTCGAGAATGCGTGAGGTCGAAGCCAGAGGATCGACCGCCGGATAAATACCGATCTCAGTTAACGCGCGCGAGAGAACGGTCGTCGCATCGAGGTGAGCGAACGTGGTGGCGGGCGCGGGGTCCGTCAAATCGTCGGCGGGCACGTAGATTGCCTGTACCGAAGTTACCGAACCTTTCTTTGTGGACGTGATGCGCTCTTGCAGCTCGCCCATTTCCGTCGCTAGGTTCGGCTGATAACCGACGGCGCTCGGCATTCTGCCTAGCAACGCTGACACTTCGGAGCCGGCCTGAGTGAATCGGAAAATGTTGTCGATGAAGAGAAGTGTGTCGCTACCTTCTTCGTCGCGGAAGTATTCGGCGACCGTCAGTGCGGTCAACGCCACGCGCAGACGTGCTCCGGGGGGTTCCGTCATCTGGCCGTAAATCAATGCGGCCTTGGATTCGGCGGGCTTGCCCGGTTTGATCACTCCAGACTCACTCATTTCGAGCCAGAGATCGTTGCCTTCACGGGTGCGCTCGCCGACTCCGGCGAACACGGAGAAACCTCCGTGCTGCTTCGCGACGTTGTTGATCAACTCCATGATGACGACGGTTTTGCCGACGCCGGCGCCACCGAACAGTCCGATCTTGCCGCCTTTCAAGAACGGCTGAATCAGATCGACGACTTTGACTCCCGTCTCAAACATTTCCGCGGTAGTGGACTGTTCATCAAAGGCGGGAGCGAGTCGGTGAATGGGCATTCGCTTATCGCAGGCAATCGGGCCGAGGTTGTCGACTGGTTCGCCGATCACGTTCATGACCCGGCCAAGCGTGCCGCGGCCCACGGGAGCGGAGATCGGTCCGCCCTGATCGATGGCTTTCATTCCGCGCACCATGCCGTCGGTTGCCTCCATGGCAACGCAGCGCACGCGGCCTTCACCGAGGTGCTGCTGCACTTCGAGAATCACGTTGATGGGCGTTGGCACGATGAAGCCGTCGCTGACCACGCGCAGCGCCTCATAAATCGGCGGCATCGCGGCTTCGCTGAATTGGACATCGACGGCGGGGCCGGCGATCTGGATTACGTGTCCCACATTTTCTGACATAAGTCCTCTGCTACTGCGCTGCTGCTCCACTTACGATTTCAATAATTTCTTTTGTGATCTTCGCCTGGCGCGCTCGGTTCATGATGAGCGTCAGGGATTCGATCATGTCACTGGCGTTGCTCGTGGCAGCGTCCATCGCTGTCATACGGGCTGCGTGCTCGGCCGCCACCGACTCGAGGAGCGCGCGAAAAACTTGGGTGCCGATATACTTCGGCAGAATTCCCTCGAAAAGTTGGGAGGGCGGTTGCTCGTAGATGTAATCAACGTTTGCTGCTCCGAAACCGGATGCCGCTTCATCGACTGCGTGGGTATCGGCCGGTCGGACGCCGACTCCCGCGGTTTTCGCCGCTTCCAGTCTTTGTTTGCGTTCTTCTTGCGTCGCTTCTTCCGCCAACGTGATGTCGACGGTTCCGATGGCGCGCATCGGCAGGACGCGCTCGGCCACCAGACGTTGCGCGATCACCGACTTGAACTCGTTGAAGAGAATGTAGAAGCCGTCAATTTCGGATCGCCCGTAAGCTTCAATTACGTTCCTGCTCAGCGTGTCGGCAAAGGAATATTCGAGTTTGCCGAGCACTCCCACATGCTCTGCCACGATTTGTATTCGGCCAGCGCGCGGCAGCGCGATCTCAGCTTCGGGTTGCGACGACGGCGCCAGCGGGAAGCGGCGGCGCATAAAATCACGGCCCTTGCGCCCGATGCAAACGATGTCGATATCCTGGTCGGGCTTGGACTCGATGAACTTCATCGCCATCTTCAGAATATTGGTATTGAAGGCGCCGGCGAGTCCTTTGTCTCCCGTAACTACACCGAGCAGGATGGTTTTCTCCTCACGCTCGGTGAGCAATGGATGAAGCGGTTGCCCGGTGACGGAATCGTAAATCTCGGCTCGCCCGACCAGCGACTTGAGAACGTTGGTCAACATCTGCGAATACGGGCGTGCAGCCAGAGCGCTCTCCTGGGCGCGGCGCAATTTCGCCGCCGAGACCGTCTTCATCGCCTTGGTGATCTGCCGCGTGTTGACCACGCTGCGGATACGGCGCCGGATATCGAGAATGTTAGCCATTTACGAGTTCCCAGTTCCCAGTTCCCAGTTCTCAGTTCTCAGTTCTCAGTTCTCAGTTCAGTCCGCCCACGCCTTGCGAGTTAACTGAGAACTGAGAACAGGGAACTGAGAACTTTTACTTCGCTACTGCTTGTCTTGAATCCACAAACTGCTGCTTTGCTTCCTTGATCACGCGCGACATCTCGGCTTTCAAGTTGTCGTCCAGGACCTTCTTTTCCATGATCGTGTTGAGCAGGCCTGGATTTGTGGTGTCTACGTATTTGTAGAGGTCTTTTTCGAAATCGCGAACCTGATTTACCGGCAGATCATCGAGAACTCCGCTGGTACCTGCGAAGATCGCGAGAATTTGCTTTGAAAATGGCAGCGGCGAGAACTGAGCCTGCTTCAGCAGCTCCACCAATCTTTGGCCACGATTCAACTGCGATTGCGTCGCTTTATCGAGATCGCTGCCGAATTGCGCAAAGGCCGCCAGTTCCCGGTATTGCGCGAGTTCGAGCTTCAGCGTTCCAGCCACTTGCCGCATCGCTTTAATCTGCGCGCTGCCGCCGACGCGGCTGACTGACAATCCAACGTTGACCGCCGGACGCACGCCCTGGTTGAAGAGGTCGGTTTCCAAATAGATTTGGCCGTCGGTGATCGAAATCACGTTGGTCGGAATATAAGCAGAAACGTCGCCGGCCTGAGTTTCGATAATCGGCAATGCGGTCAGGGATCCTCCACCTAAGCGGTCGCTCACTTTCGCGGCGCGTTCTAACAGGCGCGAGTGGAGGTAAAACACATCGCCGGGATACGCTTCGCGACCGGGAGGGCGACGCAACAGAAGCGAGATTTCGCGATAGGATGCGGCGTGCTTTGATAGATCGTCGTAGATGCAGAGGGCGTGTCGTCCGTTGTCGCGAAAGAACTCTCCCATGGCGCAAGCCGCATAGGGAGAGATGTACTGCATCGGTGCGGGTTCGGAAGCAGACGCGGCGACCACGATGGTGTACTCCATCGCTCCCGCATCTTCGAGAATCTTTACCACCTGCGCAATCGAGCTGCGCTTCTGGCCGATCGCGTTGTAGATGCAGATCAGGTTGTTGCCCTTGCTGTTGATGATGGTGTCGAGGGCGACGGCGGTCTTGCCCGTCTGGCGGTCGCCTATGATGAGTTCGCGCTGTCCCCGGCCGATGGGGATCATGGAATCGATCGCCTTGAGTCCGGTGGCCATCGGTTCGCGCACGGGTTGACGATCGATGACGCCGGGAGCGATGCGTTCCAGCGCAATAAACTTGTCGGTCGCGATTGGACCTTTGTCGTCGATGGGCACGCCGAGCGAATTGACGACGCGGCCGATCAGGGCGTCGCCGACCGGAACGCTCATGATGCGTCCGGTGCGCTTCACCTCGTCACCTTCTTTGATTTCCGTATATTCGCCAAGAAGAACCACGCCGACTTGGTCTTCTTCCAGGTTCATGGCGATTCCGGCGACATTGTGCGGGAAGCTGAGGAGCTCTCCCGCCATGACCTTGTCCAGGCCATAGACTCGGGCGATGCCGTCGCCAAGCGTGATGACCGTGCCAACTTCGTCGACCGCGATTTTCGACTCGTAATTCTCGATCTGCTCGCGGATTAATTGCGTGATTTCGTCTGCTTTAATTTGGGCCATAAGAATCAGTTTCTAGCTCGTGCGATAAATATCTATGCCTTTTCTCTGAAACTTCTTGTACGGCGAGGCGAGCAGCTAGAAGCTGCCATCCTCCAACCTCTGGCGAATCTTTTCCAACTGTCCTTTTACTGAACCGTCGTAGATCGTGCTGCCGACTTGCACGACTGCTCCGCCTAACAGCGCCGGGTCCACGTCGTATTTTGCCTTCACGCGCTTCTTGCCGGTCAGCGACAGGATCTGAGCTTCGATTAGTTTCTCTTCCGGGTCGCTCAATTCGCGCGCGCTGCTTACCTGCGCGTCCGCGAAGCCGCGACGGTCGTTTAATTCCGCTTCAAACTGTTTCGCGATTTCGCCGAGCAGTGGCAGTCGTCGGTGATCGGTGATGACGGCAATGAAATTCTTCACCTGCCGCGTAATCCCCATCTTGGCGGCGATCGCATCGAGTACCGACCGCTTCTGCTCACCGGGAATCGACGGATTTTCGAGTACGCGTCGCAACTGAATGTTGCGATGCAACAGTATTCTTATTTCGTCCAACTCTCGCAACGTCCGATCGGGATCGAGGTGCGTGCCTGCACCCTCGGGCGTCGACTTCAATTCCATTCGCATGACAACATCGGCGAAAGCCCGCGCGTAGGTGCCGACGACGGATGCCATGGTTAGCGGCCATCCTTTCCGCCATCGTTTTTCTGAGAAGGCGAAGCCAACTTTGTCGCGAAAGTGCGGACCAGAACCTGGTCGGTATTGGAATCCACGTTGATCTGTTGGCGCGCCAGTGAAATTGCCAGGCTTGCCGTATGGGTACTGAGTTCGCGCCGGGCTTGCTTGGCGGCCAGGTCGATTTCGTGCTCGGCGGCGAGTACCACTTTCCTAATATCTTCTTCGCCGGCCTTCAGAATGCGGCCTTCCTCGGCTTCGGCTTCCTTTTCAGCCTTGGCTTGCATCTGTCCGATTTCAACATCCAAACGTCGAAGGCGGTTTTCGATGTCGGCCAATCGTCGATTTGCATCCTGGCTCGCCGTCCGCGCTTCTTCGAGTGCCGTCTGGATCGCCGCGCTGCGGCTGCGCAACATGCCTGGAACAAGTTTGTATCCGGCCCAAACAACGATAGCCACGACGATGGCAAAGTTAAATCCGACCGCGGCCAGATGCGCCCCATGCACACTCAAATTAATCTTGGTCGCCAGCCATTGCACTGGGGAGGAATGTTTAAGCTTTACGTTTTCTTCTTCCTCTTGTTCCGCTGTTTCGGTAGATGTTCTAGCCGACTGATGCTCGGCGCCCGCTTGCTGACCTTCCTTCGCCGTTTCCGCTTTTGCGGACTCCGAAGCCGACTGCGATGGAGGCTGTTGCTGTGCGAGCACGAAAGATCGTGCCGGGAGCCCAACCAACACTGCCAGAAGCGCGAGCGCCAGCAAGCCGCGCGTCGTTGGCGGGAGTCGTCGTGTCGTCATTGCCCACCGACCTGAGTAGGGGATGACATGGGGCGCAAAACTGCCTGAACAATTCTGGTGGCCAGTTTCCCCGCCTCTGACTCCAGTTTTGACATTGCTTGCTGCTTGTCTTCTGCCAGGGTGGTACGCGCGTTCTTGACTTGGTGCTGAGCCTTCGTTCGGGCTTCGTTGACCGCCTGGCTGCGGGCCTGCGTCGCATGTTGGCGGCGCGCTTCCTGACTCTTGAAGATTTTCTGCCGCGCTTCACGCAGTCGCTGTTCGTATTCCGCTGTACGCGCCTCGGCGGCGGCGATGTCGGCGCGGGCTTTTTCCATTGCACCCAGAGTCCGGCTCCGGCGTTCGGCGAGCACGGCCGACAGAGGGCGATAGACCAGGACCGTGTAAAGAATATAAAGAGCCAGCAGCAGGATGACGGTAGGGATGGCTCCGAGCAGTAATTCGCCTAATTGTCGGAGTGTCTGTTCCATTTTCTGAGATCTTTCCGATTATCGAAACTGATGATCGAACTGACGATCCAATCCTTCTGGTCCCGCTGGCTGATACGGCTGGAAGACGGTCACTTCTAGAACTAACAAAAATAACATTCCGGAACTAATGGCGTCAACGAATTCAGTCGCTTTTCTGTGGGAATTTTCCGACTTTGGCACTCGGGAAAACAGCGAAACTTGATGCTTGACAATCGCACCTGCGGGTCTACGATGAGACTATCACCTCGATCCTAGTCCGGATCGAATGGGCCGATAGCCAAGGAAGAGTCACCGCTTCTTGGCTGGCGGCCCATTTTATTTTTGTAGAGCTTTCACGCTGATCCCGCACAGAACTTAACCACAAGTTGACACGATCATGACAACTGAAATTCTTTGGGTATTTGAGAATGGGAAAGTGTTCGGGGCGGAATTCCTACCTGAGCCCGTCTCGGAACAAACCTGGTTCGTCTAAACCTGGTTCGCCTGGAAGTGGATGTTGCAGGTCTGGCCGGTCACTCTCTCCGGCTGGCCAGACCTTTTTTATAAGCGAGTTTTATCCGCGAGCTGCCCTTATGCCTGCGGTTGTAGTAGAGCCGCAATCTTTTCGAGAATCCTGTGCATACTCATCGTGGGGTCGATGGCGGCGTCGACTTCGTGGTGGCGCGACCCGGCGTGCATGACCAACACCTTCGTTCCCTCGTGGGCCTTCTTGACCATGTAGGGCAGGTGATGACGATCTTCCTTGGACAACGTGGACCCCAGGATCACGAGGTCGAAGGCGTCGCTTTTGAGCGCGTCCTGCACGCCCTTGCGGTTGAGGGCGGTGGTGACGTGATGCCCGGCCTTTTGCATTTCGGCGGATTGGGCGGCAAGAGTCTTCTCGTCGGACTCACCATATAGGACCTTAACGGTCGATTTTTGAGTAGTTTGCGGAGCTGACTTCTGAGCGGTTGCGGGCACATGCCCTCCTGGAACTCACTCGAAGCTTAGCAACTGGCAGGCGTCCTTCCGAGATCACGGAAGATCACGGCCCGCAGGGCGGAATTCGCAGCGGAATTCGCGCTGGACACGGCATCCGTGGCGCCACGACGGCACCTGCCACTCCGTTTCTTGAGCCAGTCACTCTGCTAAACTTCAGAGTTTCTTATCGTCGTTTCTATAAATCGCGTTTTGTGACTCGAGGTAAGCGATGGCCATCCGGCGGGTGGGAGTGATTGGGGCGGGAGCCATGGGCAATGGGATCGCCCACGTCTTTGCGCGCAGCGGATTTGATGTCGTGCTGTGCGATGTCGACCAGCGCTTCCTGGATCGCGGTCTGGCTACGATTGCCAAAAACCTCGATCGAGAACTGGCCAAGAACAAAATTACGGCCCAGGAAAAAGCTTCCACGCTCAGCCTCATCACGGGGACCGTGGATCGGGCAAAGCTTGCGGATTGCGATCTGATCATCGAAGCGGCAACAGAAAAATTTCAGATCAAGGCCGAGATCTTCCGCGAACTCGATCGTATCGCGCGTCCCGATGTGATTCTGGCGACGAATACGTCGTCGATTTCGATCACGAAGATCGGGGCCCTGACCGGACGCGCCGATAAAGTCATCGGAATGCATTTTTTTAATCCGGTACCGGTGATGAAGTTGGTCGAAGTGATCCGTGGTCTTGCTACTTCCCAGGCCACATTTGATACAGTTCGCGATTTGGCTGTGAAACTTGAAAAAACGCCGGTCGAGGTCAACGACGCCCCCGGATTTGTATCGAACCGCGTGCTCATGCCGCTGCTCAATGAAGCGATGTATGCGGTCATGGAAGGTGTAGCCACGCCGCAAGCGATCGACGAAGTCTTCAAGCTCGGCATGGCGCACCCGATGGGGCCGTTGACGCTGGCCGATTTTATCGGGCTCGATGTCTGTCTTGATATCATGCGCGTGATGCAGGACGGCTTGGGTGATCCGAAATATCGCCCATGTCCGCTGCTGATCAAGATGGTGGACGCGGGCTGGTTGGGGCGCAAGAGCGGCCGTGGGTTTTACACCTATTAGAAATCGATCGGCTCTGAGCAACCTGCCCGCTTGGAGCCCGAAGCTCGCAGCCAGTTTCACGATAACTCATCATCGGAATTGATTTATGACCAGTGCGTGGGGCGAGATTTTTCCGGAAGGACGGGCCGGGCGTGATGGCTATTACTATGGGCTGGCTGCTCTTTTCGGAACTCTCGCGGGCTGGGTCGACATCAAAGTTAGCGACTTGCTGTTGACGGCGATGGTCGTGCTCGCGTCCTGCATGCTGTTGGGGATCCTGCGGCCTCGAAAGCCGTGGCGTTGGGTTTTGCTGGTTGGAATCTTTGTTCCGATCGTCGAGTGGCTGGCGTATTTCTTTCTTTCGCAGAAGCCCGAGCGTGCCCAGATCTACGAATCGTTCCTCGCCTTCGTTCCCGGCATCGCGGGCGCATTCGGTGGCGCCGTGGGGCGCAACGTGGCTGACAATCTGTTTGCGAAAAAGTGAGCCACCGGCGAGAGCGAGTCCCAATCGCTGGTATGCTTGACCCTGCGTGGTTCCTTAACCCCTCTCGTTAGGCCGGTATGATCGGACAGACGCTGTCGCATTACCGGATCGTTGAAAAAATCGGTGTGGGCGGCGTCGGCGTTGTTTACCGCGCTCACGATGAGCAACTCGACCGCGACGTTGCCATCAAAGTCCTGCGTCCCGGTTCTCTCGCCGACGAAGCCGCGCGCAAGCGTTTTCGCAAAGAAGCTTTGTCTTTGGCTCGCCTGAATCATCCGAATATCGCCACCATCCACGAATTTGGCAGCGAAAACGACCTCGATTTCCTGGTCACCGAATACATCGCCGGCATGACGCTCGATGCGAAGCTTGCTGCCGGCGCGCTTCCCGCGCCTGATGTATTTCGCCTCGGATTGCAATTGGCACAAGGACTCTCGGCTGCGCACTCGCAGGGAATCGTGCATCGCGACCTGAAGCCCGGCAATCTTCGCCTGACCACCGACGGGCGGCTCAAGATTCTCGACTTTGGCCTCGCGCAGCTTATGCCGCAGGCTAGCGACCAGGGCCTCACCGTCACGCTCACGCAGTCGCAGGAAGTGACCGGAACCCTGCCATACATGGCTCCGGAACAATTGCGCGGAGAAGCGCCAGACGCGCGCAGCGATGTCTGGTCGGCCGGTGCCGTTCTTTACGAAATGGCGACCGGGCAACGACCGTTTGTGGAGAAAAATTCCGCGCTCCTCATCAATTCGATCCTCAATAAAACTGTCGAGCACGCTGCGCAGATCAATCCTGCGGTGCCCGCCGTTTTAGACGAAGTGATTCGAAAAGCGCTCGCCAAGGACCCATCGCAGCGCTATCAGACGGCCGGCGAGTTAGCGGTTGGACTGGAGTTGCAGACGTCGACCGGATCGGTTCTTTCCCCGCCGCCGAAACCCGCCGGCCAATCTCACTCGAGACCGATGGTGATTGTCGGTGCCGCTGCTGCCCTCGCCATCGTAATCGCCGCGGGGTTGGGCGGATATGTGCTCACGCATCGCAAGAAAGAGACTGCAGTTTCGACGCCTGCTCAACGCCGCCGGTCAATCGCTGTGCTTGGGTTCAAGAATCTTTCCGGCAATCCGGAAAAATCTTGGTTATCGACCGCGCTCTCGGAACTGATGACCACCGAACTCAGCCAGGGCGACCAGATGAGAACGATTCCCGGAGAGAGTGTCAGTCAGATGCGAGCGAGTCTCGCGCTTCCCGATGCTGACAGCTATAGTCAGCAGACTCTTACTCGTATCCGCCAAAATCTTGGCAGTGACGACGTCGTGGTCGGCTCCTTCCTGCCGCTCGGCGATGGATTGCTGCGGCTTGATCTGCGCCTGCAGGATACGGCCGCTGGCGAGACCCTAGCTTCCGTGTCCGAGAAGGGAAGTGAGTCTGAGATCGATAGTTTGGTCTCGAAAGCGGGAGCGGAATTGCGCGCGAAACTGGGTATGGCCGCACTTTCGGACGAGCAGTCTGCTGCGGTCCGCACGTCATTGCCTTCTAAGCCCGAGGCCGCTCGCCTCTACGCTGAGGGAATAGAAAAGCTTCGCCTCTTTGACGCACTGGCTGCGCGAGACTTGTTGGAGAAGGCCGTGGCTATCGATCCGGGCTACGCTCCCGCTCACTCGGCGCTGGCGCAAGCCTGGTTGACGCTGGGCTACGATGCGAAAGCGAAAGACCAGGCACGGCGCGCGCTTGAGTTGTCTTCCAAGTCTTCGGGTGAAGAACGTTTACTGATTGAAGCGCGGGCTCACGAAACACTTGCCGACGGCCCCGCTGCCGTCGAAAGTTACCACGCGCTGTGGCAGTTTTTTCCCGATCGCGTGGACTATGGCTTGTTCCTGATTCGCGCTCAGGTTAGTGCCGGGCGCGGCAGCGATGCCGAAGCAACGCTCGCCGAACTGCGCAAACTGCCTGTGTCAGAAGCCGAAGGCGCACGCATCGATCTGGCCGACGCCAACATCGCCATGTCGCAAAGCGACTTCAAGCGCCAGCAATCGTCGGCCGAGCGCGCTGCCAATCAGGGACGCGCGGTGGGCGCGAGTCTCCTGGTGGCCGAGGCTTTGCAGGTGGAGGCGAACGCTAGCGAGCGCCTCGGGCAATCCGATAAGTCGTTGCAACTGGCGGCGCAGGCACGCGAGCTTTATTCCTCCGCTGGCCATCGCCAGGGCGCGGCCCGCACCCTCCTCATGGACGCGGATGTCTTGTTCGATCAGGGTGACTTCGAGGGATCGAGAAAAAAGATTGAAGCGGCGCTGGTTGTTTTTCAGCAATTGGGAGCCGGCAAAAGTACGCGAGGTTCATTCGAGCGTCTGGGAAATATTTCCTACCAGCAGGGAAAATTGCAGGACGCGGAAAAATATTATGATCGCGCTTTGAAATTCGATCAGAGCGTCAACGATCCGGCGTCGCTCGCAAGCGACTATGGCAACATCGCGAACGCGCTCGATGGTCTCGGAGACCTTACCGGCTCCCTCAAAATGCAGCAACAGTCGCTGGCTGCCTTCAATCAGATCGGCGATCGCCGTGGCTCGTCGGCCACGCTTAACAATCTCGGCAACCTGTCGGTCGAGATGGGCAATCTTGAGGATGCAAAAAAGTATTTCGACCAGGCGCTCGCGCTGGCCACGGAAATCAGCTATGCCGGCGGACAACCTTATCCGATGTCGGGGCTGGGCGACGTACTGACGGCGAGAGGCGAGCTTGGGGCGGCACGCAAGCGATACGAACAAGCGCTCAAGCTTTGCCAGGAATTGAAAATTGAGGACTTCGCCGCTCAAACCCAGACTGCACTCGCTTTCGTTGCGCTCGCCGACGGGCGCTTCTCCGACTCAGAGGGGCTGGCGCGTGAGGCTGCCACCACTTTCGACAAGATCAATTCCACCGCCAGTAGCGCTGTGGCTCATGCCTTGCTTGCGCGCGGTCTCTTGGCGCAAAGCAAATTGCAGGAGGCAAGCGCTGCGGCGACCGTTGCGGTCACCCTCTCGCGCCAGTCGGGAGGTCAGACTCCTTTGTTCGAAGCCACTCTGGCAGACGCGCGCGTGAAAGCGAAATCGGGTAAGGGAACTGACGCTCATCGGGAACTGGAAGCGATGGCGGCGGCTGCCCGCAAGTTTGGTTACCGCATCTATGACTATCAGGCCCGGCTTGCCTTGGCAGAGATTGAGTTGTGGTCCGGCTCGCCAGACGCCCGCGCTCATCTGGCGAGTCTTGAGGCGGACGCCCGTGCCAGGGGCGTGCTCCTGTTTGCCAATCAGGCTCGCGCGCTACAGCAAACGAAATAGACTAGGGGTCCATGCGGGGCAGTCTCATCAAAGGTACCGGCTCGTGAAAAACTCTTCCCGTTTCCACAGCCGCTCGGCGTAAGCTACGGCCATGGGAGTGTCGGTGTCGGTATTGGCGAGCGGCAGTCGTGGAAACTGCGCCCTCGTCGCGACCAGTGCGACCCGCATCCTGGTCGACGCCGGACTGTCGGGCCGCGAGACCTTCAAACGCCTGAAGGCCCTCGGTGAGCGCACCGAAGATATTTCCGCGATCCTGATCACGCACGAGCATTCCGACCATGTCAACGGCTTGCAGCGACTGGCGAAGAAACTGAGTGTCCCGGTATTTATCACCGCGCCGACACGTCATGCCTGGAGCCGCGCGGTTCGCGACGCCGAAGGCGTGATTCCGGAGCTGCCGAAATCGGAGCATTTTTCGGCCGGACGCGGATTTCGCATCGGTGACATCGAGGTCATGCCCTTCACCATTCCGCATGACGCTGCCGACCCCGTGGGCTTCACCTTTCGTGCCGAAGGCGTCAAGGTCGGCTTTGCCACCGACCTCGGTTACATGCCAACCAACGTGCGGAACCATTTGCGCGGCTGCAGCGTATTAGTCATGGAGTCGAATCACGATCTCGAGATGCTGCGTTCGGGGCCGTATCCGTGGTCGGTCAAACAGCGCGTGATGAGCCGGGTCGGCCATTTGTCTAATGACTCACTCGCGGAATTCTTTACCAACGACTATGATGGAGGGGCCGAGTACTTAGTATTGGCGCACCTGTCTGAACAGAATAACCATCCCGAACTCGCGCGGACCGCGGCAGAAAAGGCGCTCGGCGCCCGGCCCGGCCTGTGGAGTAACCGAGTGCTGCTGGCCTCGCAAGCGGAAGTTCTTCCAGCCATCCGTTTATAACTTTTTCGGTTCTAACGTCTTATGAGTCAGTGTGTGGATCCCATCGTAGGGAAGATCCTCGCGGGATGGCGTTACGACATTTCCGGCATTGCCCCGGAGATGCGCGGCGACTACGAACTGCATTTTGCCGAATGCGAGCACTGCCGCGGCCGCCAGAAGCTGCATCGCGTCGTCGATATTGCGCTGATCGGAATGGCTTCGGCTTCGGGCCTGGTTTTTTTACTCGCGTTTGCATTGATCCGATATTTCGGTCCACGCCACGCTTTTTGGCTTGAGGTCGGCGCTTTGGCTGGCTTTGGTTTGTCCGCTTTGATCTGGTTGGCGGTCGCGGTCGCAACCCCGGCGCCGATGGTGATGGTGGACGCTGCCAAGCTCGGAGCGCGTCATGTCCACGACCGGCTGCCGCCCGAAATTCGCGAACGATTGCCGGAAGAAATAAGAGTCAAGCTAACCGGGTCGTAACACTTCAATCATATGACTCAGTTGTAATACTTAGTCGCCCCGATTTGTTCGCATGGATCGACTACTCGCTAGTTCTCCCAATCGTTAGTTCTCCCAGTCCTTGTTTTGCCACGCCTCGCTGCCGAGTGCGTGATAGAAACCCCAAACCGCCAATGCCACTACGCTCAGCAGTGCAAATGCTGACGTGCCGAAATACCAAGCCGATAAATCAGCGGTCAAAGGCAAATTGGCAAGCAAATCGACGGTAAAGATCGCACAGGCCAGAGCAACCAATCCGAAGCGGTAAACAATGAGGGCCAGGATGCTCCAGATTAAGATCCAGGTCACCACCTCCACAACGGGGTGAGTCGAACCGAGCGATTTTGATGTCGTAAAAATTGCCACAAACGCGATCGCCGACAACCAGTCTTTCCTAAGGGCAAGTTTTAATCCCAGGAAAATAAGGAAGAATTCCAGCGTGTTTAAGATCGAACCCGGAATCTGAGACAGCCAGACACCCAGAGCCTTTCTGCTCCCCATCAGTAAGTCGGACGAAAGCAATTCAGGGACCGCTCCGAGCTTTAGCATCACAACGGTGCGAGTTTTGATGATCACGATCCAGATCATCCCGAGCAGCACACCAAAAAGAACATCGCGACCGACTAGAACATCGCGTATGCCGCCGGTTAACAGGCGGCTCCACGAGATGATGGCCTGCGGCCAATAGCGGCGAACGTAAGGTTCAACCGCCAGATAAAGCACGAAGGTCAAACTGGACAAGAACAGAGCCGTGCTGATGGCCAGAAACAATAGCTCGAAAAAGCCGAAGCCGAGAACAAAGTGGGTACGCAGCACCCACAACATCAGCAGCAGTCCAAACACTGTGGTCGCCAGACGTTGTGCGCCCTGTCGATCTCCGCGCCCTCGTCGATAGTTGAGTCGGGCCAGCCATAACGCGCCAACGATTACGACCAAAACGACGGACACCGAAATAATTTCCGCTGCTTTCACGCCACCTTCCTGCGGCTTCGGCATCCGCGGCGGTTGTGTCCAATCGCCAATGAGATAGAAGTAGACTGGCTTACCTTGAAAAGCAGCGGCCTCGACGCGCAACGGCCGCTCGGTGCCCGGCCATTTTCCCGTCCAAGCAGCGCGCGTGTCCGGTGACGCCAGGGAATTCCAGACAGGCTGTGCCGTCTGAAATTGCGATAGATCGAGACCTGCCTCGTTGAATAAAATCTTCCAGTCAAATGGCGGCGCGGCGACCGCGGGAGGGTCTGCTTTCTCCGGCGGGATGGCCTCGAATGCCACCAGCCGCCCTCGCAAATCGAGCTGTAGTCGAATCATGCCCGACAACGTCGGGGCCGGATCTCTCTGGCTCACGATGCCTGGCGTGAGCAAATAGTCGCGAAACCCGGTTGCAATCATCGCCTCCGGACTCTGCCGGTACCAGTACTGAAGCACTGACGGGCGAGCCTTTAGGATTTGATCCCATTGCGGGCGAGGCTTGTCGTTCTTCTCTACATAGTCGACAAAATTTATGTCGTAGTCGAAATCGAAAACGCTATCCGTTGGCCGGCCTTCGTATCCGAGTCGTGCGATGGTCTCGTGCGCCTTCTGGGTGAGTACCTCCGGCGGCAAGTCCGCTCCCATCTTGTCGAGTCCACTGTTTCGAATACTGAGATAGACGGCTCCCGCGAGCCCAATCAAGATTGCCGCAAGGCAGGCAATCGCGATCCGGGGTGCCAGCCCTGCGGTTTCGCCGGCCGCCGCAACCATTTCTGGAGATGGCGTTTCGCCAGCCGCCAGCGCGGCTGCCAGAGGATCGCCACCGGGCAATGCGCCCGCCACGCTGATCGCCGACGCCGGACGGTAGCGCGGCTCCGGCTCAAGGCAACGAAGGATGACGCGTTCGATGGCCGGGTCAAGATCTTTCACCACCGAAGACGGCTTGCTGGGAGCCGACGCGTCACCGCCCCGCACGACTGCCGTCAGGGCTTCCGCCGTGAAAGCCCGCTTGCCGGTAAAGATTTCGTAGAGCACAAGGCCGAGCGAGTAGAGATCGCTTTGCGCCGTGACTTCCTTGCCCGCGAGTTGCTCCGGCGACATGTAGGCCGGGGTTCCGCTGCGAATATCCGCACCGTGAATCTGATCGATGAGGCCGGCAAGGCCAAAATCCGTCATCACCACCTGTCCGCGGCCATCGAGCATGATGTTCGCCGGCTTCAGATCGCGATGCAGCACGCCTTTGGCGTGCGCTGCCGCCAATCCGGCACAGAGCTGACGCGCGATTTCGATTGCCTTATCTTGCGGCAGGCGGCCAATGCGGCGCAGCAGTGAAGCCAGGTCTTCGCCGTCCACGTATTCCATGGTGAAGAACGTGTTGCCATCGACCTCTCCGACGTCATAGACGCGGCAAACGTTCGGATGCGAAACGCGGCGCGCGATACGGACCTCGTTGCGGAAGCGTTCCAGCAGATTTTCATCGCGCGATGCTTCTTCGGGCAGAAACTTAAGCGCAACCGGTTGCCCGAGAGTGAGGTCGTCGGCGCGGTAGACTTCGCCCATGCCTCCGCGGCCAAGCAGTGCGACGATGCGGTAGCGCCCGGCGAGCAGACGCCCGGGAAGAAAGCGTCCGTCGTTTAAGTTCAAAGAGAAAGCGGAGGAGCTGGGCGGCCGCGAGGACGACGATGAGGCGGGACGCTGGGGAGATTTCGGGGCTGCGAACTCCATCGTCGCCGCGTCATCGGAGACAATGCGCGGAGCGGAAACCTTCACCGGATTCGGGAGCGACGTGAGCGTCGCATCATCCGACCCTGTTGGCGATCCTGCGGGCGCGCCGCAGACTGAACAGAAGCGGCTTGCGATGGACAGTTCAGCGCTACAGGAGACACAGCGTGCCATGAAATTCTCCGCCGCCAGTGTAACCGATAGTCCAACCCGACTCGCGCGGCGCGGACGTGTCGTCCAGTTCGATCGCTGGAATCTATTCCGGTGTCGCGTCGCCCAGACGCCAGGCTTCAACCTTCCAGAATGGATACCCGGAGAGCCGAGCCGCGGCGAGAAAGAACAAGATAGCCAGGATCGCGACTCCCGCCACAATCACCCATCGGCCTTCCGCAATGTCGACGACGGCATCGAGCACCTGAACGAACCCGGTCAGCAGGATCAGGCTATTGAGCATATTGCGAGCGTGCAATGCCACGGCCGCGAGCAGCATCAAAGCGATCGTCAAGTTGCGCGACGTGAGATAGCCCGCGTAAATTCGAACCGCCCCGTTGATCTCGTCGTGAGGAGACACCAGCATCTGGGGGCGAACAAATGCCAGGACCGCTCCCGTTGCCATGAGCACGCCACACAGCACGACAACCGCCCTGACCCACAGGGGTGTTGACGGGGTATTGCTCAGACTTGCGGGAATGCGATTGAGATTTCCTTGAATTGCGCGATCTGATCCAGGCATTGTCGTCCCTCTAGCCGTGTAATACGCCAGCAGGCGACCCAGAGTTCCAGACTTCAGTAGTTCCGCGACGTCAGTCGGCGGGCACTTGTTCGAACGTCGCTCCAAATTTTTTGCCTTTTTGCGCCTCGCCGCTCTGCTGCACTACCTTGGCGACAATGCCAGTCCAGCCCGTTTGATGGCTGGCGCCCAATCCCGCTCCAGTGTCGCCGTGGAAATATTCGTAGAAAAGGATCAGGTCGCGCCAATGCGGATCGGTCTGAAATTTTTCCGCGTCGCCGAATACAGGACGACGGCCGTTTTCATCTTGCAGAAAAATGCTGGTCATGCGCCGCGACAGTTCTCCGGCCACCTGCCACAGCGTCATCGGATTCCCTGAGCCCGTAGGGAACTCAACCTTGAAGTTATCGCCGAGGTAATGATGGAATTTCTGCAGTGACTCGACCAGCAGATAATTCACCGGGAACCACATCGGGCCCCGCCAGTTGGAGTTTCCGCCGAACAGCCCCGTGCTCGATTCGCCCGGCTCGTAGTCAACCCGGTGCTCCATGCCGTGGACGTTGAGCCGGTAAGGATGATCGCGGTGATACTGTGACAGCGCACGAATGCCGTACGGTGAAAGAAACTCGCGCTCGTCGAGCATGTAGTGAAGAATGCGGCGCAGTTGCTCCTCGTCGGCGATCGAGAGCAGTCTGCGATTGCCCATGCCCTCGATATCCATGCACGCCATGTTTTCGGTCAGGTCCGGACGATTCTCGATGAACCACTCGAAACGCCGCTTGAAATCCGGCAGTCTGTCGAGCGCCACCGAATCCAGCGTCTCAACCGCAAACAACGGGATCAACCCCACCATGGAGCGGATCTTCATCGGAAACTGCGTGCCGTCAGGTAATCGCAATACGTCATAGAAGAAGCCGTCTTCTTCGTTCCACAGTCCCATGCTGTCGCTGCCGCGATGACACATGGCGTGCGCTATGTAGATGAAGTGCTCCCAAAATTTGCTGGCCACGTCTTCATAGACGGTCTCTTCGGTCGCTAGTTCGAGTGCGATGGCGAGCAGGTTCAATGTGTACATCGCCATCCAACTGGTGCCATCGGACTGTTGAATGTAGCCTCCCGTCGGCAACGGAGCGCTGCGGTCGAACACTCCGATGTTGTCGAGCCCGAGGAATCCGCCCTGGAAGATGTTCATGCCGTCGGCGTCTTTACGATTCACCCACCAGGTGAAGTTGAGCATGAGCTTATGGAAAACGCGCTTCAGAAACTCACGATCGCCTTTGCCCTTGCGCCGTTTGTCGATCTTGTAAACGCGCCATGCCGCCCAGGCATGGACCGGAGGATTGACGTCGCCAAACGCCCACTCATACGCAGGAATCTGTCCGTTCGGATGCATGTACCACTCCCGCAACATCAGCGTCAGCTGATCTTTCGCAAAGTCGGAATCAACCAGCGCCAACGGGATGCAGTGAAAAGCCAGGTCCCAGGCCGCATACCACGGGTACTCCCACTTGTCGGGCATGGAGATTACGTCCGAGTTGTAGAGATGGGTCCAGTCGTGATTCCGGCCGCGCCGGCGTTCCGCAGGTGGCGGCGGATTGCCCGGATCGCCCTTCAGCCAATCGTTGACGACGTAGTGATAGAACTGCTTCGACCACAGCATCCCGGCAAAGCCTTGACGCATGACGTTGCGCGCGTCTGGTGAAAGCTCTTCGGGAATCACCGTGGCATAGAATTCTTCGGCCTCGCGCAGGCGATGGGTGAAGACTCGATCGAAGCCGTCGAAGGCGCTATCTTGTTTGAAATGGTTGTCAGCCAAACGCAGACGAATCGTCTTCGTCTCGCCCGGACCAAGCCTTAGCGTGTAATGCGCCGCCGCTTTGGTGCCTTCGCAGTCGTGATTCACGGATTCTTTGGCGCCCCGCACGATGTAGTTGTCGATGCCGTCCTTGACATAAGGAGTCCGGTTTTCAGATCCGAATAAGAGCTTCGCGTTGGTCTCATTCTCGGTGAAGAGCAGCTCGGGAGCGCCCTCGCAGTGGAGCCACCGTTTGGTTGACGGGTGCTTGCTGGTGAGGTCGTTTTTCTTAGCGTGAGGTGTCAATTCAATCACTGGATCGGGCGCATGACTTGTCTGCCGCAGTTCCGGTCGGCGATGCGAGTGTCCCCAGGACCATGTGTTTCGGAACCAGACGGTGGGCAGCAGGCGTAAATTGGCCGCGTCGGGACTGCGATTTGTGACCGTGATCTTGATCAGGACATCCTCGACATCGGCCTTTGCGTATTCGACGAATACGTCGAAGTAGCGATCGCGGTCAAACACGCCCGTGTCTAGCAATTCAAACTCCGGCTCAGTTTTATTTCGGCGGCGATTTTCATCCAGCAACTGCTGGTAGGGGAACTCGGCTTGCGGATACTTGTACAGATACTTCATGTAGGAATGCGTCGGCGTCGAGTCGAGGTAGAAGTAATATTCCTTCACGTCCTCGCCATGATTCCCCTGGTTGCCGGTTAGGCCGAAGAGTCGTTCTTTGAGGAATGGATCGCGCTCGTTCCACAGCGCGATAGCGAAGCAGATGGTCTGACGTCGGTCTGAGATGCCCGCCAGGCCGTCTTCATTCCAGCGGTAGGCGCGCGACCGCGCATGATCGTGGGGAAAGTATTCCCAGGCGTCCCCGGTGGCACTGTAGTCTTCGCGCACCGTTCCCCATGCACGTTCGCTGAGGTAAGGGCCCCAGCGCTTCCAGTGCCTCTTGCGCGCTCCGGATTCCGCCAGTCGATTCTCTTCCGCTGTCATGAACGATGCCCCTCAAATCGTTAGCGTCGTTGCCTTGCGAAGTCTCTGCCGAATCAGGTCAAAGGACCCGACAGGCTTGTCACAGAACGCCCATCATACCGTGTTGAAGATACTGCGTTGAAGCATAAGCCCGAATGGGATTATCCGGGACGTTGACCGGATTATCTGTCACTCCCTGTGGTCATAGGAAAATCCCTACGTCTCTTCGTACCGTTGCGGACGCAACGATTACGCCCTATGTTCGATTTCTGAGTGGCCCGAAAGCAACTGAGCGATCGCACCACGACCTTCAAACATTAGGAGCAACCTTGAAAAAGCAACCCTTGCTACTGCTGATCTTGCTGTCTCTGGCCACGTTATTCACCGCTGCCTGCGGAGACAGTTCTTCTTCTGTTCCACAATTTACCGCGTTGACATTCATTTCTAACCGCACAGTCACGCCGGCCACCCCCCTTTTCTGGTCGAAACTCGACGGTTCGGCCGTCACGGCCGTTCCGTTTAGCAGCAACAATGTGTACTATCCATCAATTTCAGCGGATGGCACGATGGTCGCGTTCTATTCGGGCTCGGACGCATGGGTGCAGAAAATCGACGGAACCGGCGCATTGAACTTGACGACGACCACGGCCTCGGCCTCGGAGATCAACTTTGTTCGCATCTCGCCCAATGGCAAGCTCGTGATGTATAGCGAAGACAACGATGACCATATCCACGTCATCAAGGTCGATGGTACTGGAGATTTGGATCTCACACCGACGTTCCCGACTGGGATGAACGATTGTTATAGCGGCAGCTTTAATGCGAGCAGCACGCTGATTACATTCGTGTGCGAGGGCGCGACCAATTGGGGTATCTACACCGTTAAGCCGGACGGCACGGCGACGACGACCGTGACCGGCACCCGAACGATGTGGACGGACCTCGCATCTTTCACACCCGACGGCAAGAAAATCATTTTTGTTGGCGGCACCGAGACGGGAAACGATATTGAGAGCGTCAACATCGACGGCAGTAGCGACACCGTTTTGATTCCGGTTTCTTACGAGGCAATCGTTCTCAACTCAACCCTGTACTACACCTTCAACGACACAACCCTCGAACTCAACCAGGTCTACAAGGCCGGTCTCGACGGCAGCAATCCCGTCTCAATCAGTGACGGGCTCCACGACGACTATCTCGCCTTGTCCGACTAGCTCGTCACCTCATGCCACTATCTCTAACAACGATTTCTACAGCGGCCGGCAGACGCGATGTCCACTAAGCGCATGCCGCGCCGCTTTCGCAATCCTCTAGTCCTGGTCGAGATATTCGTCCGGAACGTCGTCCTCTGGGACCTCGTGCGTGCGCACTTCCTGCTCGTCCGCGTTGTCGGCGGCTTCCACTCCTGACACCACTCCGGCTTCGAACGCGTTTCCTTCTTCCACCAACTTGTCCACGCTTTCGGAATCCGCCTCCGCTGCGTCCGACAATCCTTGCAGTCCCCCGGATTGTCCCGCCGATCGGGCCCGCGATTCTTCCGCGTTGAAAGACTCGATCTCCGAACTTTGGCTCCTTCCGCGAATCTGTTTCCTGGGCGGCTTCGCGGTGGTCTTCTTCTTTTTGCTGACGACTTTAGTTTTTACAGCCAACTTCTTGGCTGCGTGCTTTTTCTTCGCTGCCGGTTTTCTCGACGCGGCCTTCTTATTCGTTATCGGTCGTTTCTTAATCGGTTTTTTCTTAGCCGCTTTCTTTGCGGGTTTGGTCTTGGCGGCTGTTTTCTTGGATTTGGTTTTCTTCTTGGTGGTCATGGCGGGAGTTTACCACTGGCGGGCCGGCTCCAGAACCCACGCTGTGCCTGAGTCGACCGGAGATGTCACATTCGAAGAGACTGGCTGACGCGGGTTTTAATCCAGGTCGTTGGCGCTCCAAAGATTCGGCGTGATCTGTCGAAATTTCAGCTTCCATTGCCCGTCGATCTTCGCCCACGTATCGGACATGTGGCGATAACGGGGATGGCCTCCCGGCAGAATCAGGTTGTAGGCGACGACCGCAGAGCTGTCGTTCAATTTGATGACGTGGAACTCGTAGGCGCGAGTCCCCGAAGGCATTCCCTCTCGTGCGGAATCTACCACTTCACTTTTGTCGTAGAAATCACCGTTGGTTCCGATGCCCTGGAAATCATCGGCCACAGAGCGATCGACCGTAGTCGCGTTCTTGCTCTGTTCCGCCTGCAAGAACTGCTTCTGCTGATCGACCAATTGTTGTTCAAACGCGGAAGCCGTGGCGGAAGCTTGGGTCCAGGCGACCGTGGACGCGAGAAATGCTGCACACAGGGTTGCACGTAAAAGGGAAGCCGTTCGCATATTTTCTCTCCTGTCGCACGATTCTACTTTTGCAAAATCCGTTGCGCGAGTTCCGAGCGAGGCACTGTGACCTGCTCGCCTGAAGCGAGATGCTTCAGTGCGAACGCATTCGCTGCCACTTCATTGCCGCCGACGATGAGGATGTAGCGTGATCCGGTCTTCTCGGCCGTTTCGAATGATTTTTTCAGCCGAAACGACTCATCGCCCAACTCGACAACAAGATCATGACGGCGCAATTCACGGGCAAGGCGAGCTGCTTCACGATTCATACCTGCGCCGAGTGGAGTTACATAAACGTCAGGCTTGCGTAAAACCGACTCCGCCGATGCCGTCAATGAAAGCACAATCCGGTCTTCGCCGATCGCAAAGCCGATCCCGGGAGCTGGAGGGCCGCCTAACGCTTCCGACAATCCATCGTAGCGTCCGCCGCCGAGAATTGCGTTCTGTGCACCGAGCGAGCCGTGGGTGAATTCGAAGGCAGTCAATCCGTAGTAATCCAAACCGCGCACCAGACGCGGCGTTTCCGTGTAAGGAATCGCGAGTGCGTTCAGGATTTCTTTGACTTCACTGAAATGCGCGCGACTCTCGTCGCTCAAAAACTGCGAGATCGTCGGCAGCCCGTCGATGATGGGCTGGTCTTCCGGGACTTTGCAGTCGAAGACTCGTAGCGGATTGGTGACAGCCCGGCGCTGGCAATCGGAACACATGCCGCCAACAACCGGAAGGAGCGCGGCGCGGAGGGCCTCGTTAAACTTGACACGGTCGGCGGGCGTGCCGATGGAGTTGAGTTCCAGAGTCCAGTCCGTGATGCCAACGCGGTCCAGCAGCGTCGCTAGCAGTTCCAGAATCTCCGCGTCTCGGGCTGGGGACGCGCTGCCGGCTGTGGCCGGGCCGATAACTTCCGCTCCGATCTGATAGAACTGCCGGTAGCGTCCTTTTTGCGGACGCTCGCGGCGAAATTGTGGTCCGATATAGAACAGCTTGTTGAGGCCACGGTCCCAAAGTTTGTGCTCGATGTAGGCGCGCACCACGCCGGCAGTATTCTCGGGGCGCAGCGTCAGGGATTGTCCATGATCGCTTTCTGCGCGCCCGCGATCCTCCCAGGTGAACATCTCCTTCGTAACGATGTCGGTCTCTTCTCCGACGCCTCGTGCAAACAGTTCGGTCGACTCGAAGATCGGAGTACGGATCTCCTGGAAGTTGTAGGCGCGGAAGACGTCGCGCACAGCGGCTTCGACGAAGTTCCAGAGCGCAGTGTCCGGCGGTAGAAGGTCGCGAGTTCCTCGGGGAGCTTTGATCATTTCGTCGCTTAGTAGCTAGTGGCTGGTTGTCAGTAGTCTCAAGTAGTTTAACCGATGCCTATTTACCGAATCTCGATCCATAGCTCGATAATCAGAAGGAGCCCATCGACGAAAACGCCAACGCCGTAGATACTACTCCTCTGACGAAAGCCCAAAATGCCTCGCATCCATTTCATCGAAATTAATGAACAGCCGTGGTTGCCCACCTCGATTCGTGACCAGATCACGGATTCGCTTCAGTTTGGGGTCAATCTTGTACCTGCTTTCAGGCCGATGGTCCCGCGGCTGCAATGCGTGCTTGACGCCACGGGCAGCCAGTCGATTGTCGATATGTGTTCTGGCGGGGGCGGACCGTGGCGCGATCTCGCTCAGAGGATCAAGGCCCGGACGACGAATGGCACAGCCCAGCCTCTTCAGATATGGCTGACCGACAAGTTTCCAAACCTTGGCGCGCATCAAAATGTTGCCACCACTTCCGGCAATCACATTGCTTTTTTCCCTGGGCCGGTCGACGTGATGAACGTTTGCGGCGTGCGCGGTGTGCGCACCATGTTCACGTCGTTCCACCATTTCGCGCCAGAACAAGCCCAAGGCATACTTCAGAATGCTGTCGACGCCGGTGAAGGCATCGGCATATTTGAAGTCACGCGGCGCGCTCCTGCTGCAATCCTCCTGGTATGGGCTTGGATCTTCATGCTGTTCGTCTGCACGCCGTGGATCCGTCCATTTCACTGGACCCGGTTGCTCTGGACCTACGTGGTGCCGATCGTTCCTGTGTTGATGTTGTTCGATGGCACAGTCTCTTGCCTTCGAACCTACCGCCCTGAGGAATTGCGCGCGATCGTCTCTCGCCTCACCGGCCCCGAATACCACTGGGAAACCGGAGAGACGTCGGGAAAAATGCCGATCACTTATCTGGTTGGTTACCCACGAATTCCGGGTAACGCCGAACATAACGCGTAAATGCCGTCACAAACATCGGTGATGGTCGTCACAGGCAGGGAACTCGCTCCTGAGATATAAAGTGGGCAAGAGCAATCCTGAATAGAACAGAATTGCCCGGCCTTACTCCACGACCCCACATAGCCGCCACCCAAGCGGCGGGCCGGGCAATATAAAACGCGGAAAGAAAAACGAATCCTTCACTGAATCAGCCAGATCAGCTTCACACTTCCATGAAATCAATGTATCCGTGCTGCACGTCGGTCCGGCTGAGCCGTGCGCGGAGTTGGTCGCCTACGTGCAGCCCTGACGCGGCGTTTGTCAACAGACCTTCCATGTGCGGCTGCGAGACGCGCACGAACGTCCCCTTCGGAGTCACTCCCGTGACCATCGCATCGAAGACATCGCCCACGCGATTGCTCACTGCCAGAGCTGACAGCCGCTTGGTCATTTCCCGTTCGACTTTTCTTGCGGCGTCGCCTTTCTCGGTGCAGTTGGCCGCGATACCCTCGAGATCGTCGTCGGAATAAGGACCGGGTTTTCCATCCAGAAGACTCTTGATCAGCCTTTGCGTCACCACGTCGGCGAAGCGCCGATTGGGGGCGGTCGAGTGCGTGTAATCCTGCACCGCCAGTCCAAAGTGTCCCTGAGGAGGATCGCCGGGCCGTTCCAGCACATACACTCCGGGCCCGATCAGCTTTATTACAGCGAGTGACAGGTCGGCGAAATGATCTGGGTCGGCGGCTTTGCGTTTGATCAGAAAATCATTGAGCTCCTTGGAGTCGGGCGTGGCCGGCAGTTTTTCGCCCTGCGCGCCAGCCAGGCGAACCAGGCCATCCCAATGCGCTGGAGTTCTGACGATCCGGCGCAACGAGGATACTTTCTCCAGTAGCCGCGCCACCACACCGTTGGCTGCGACCATGAAGTCTTCGATCAGGTCGGTGGCGCGGTTTTTCTCCGTTTTAACGACGTCGACCACCTGCTCGCTCAGAAGCAAAGGGACAACTTCCGCCGTGTCGATGTTCAGCGCGCCATTTTCATAGCGCAGTTTCTTCAATGCCTGAGCCACTTGATCCTGTAGCTTGAGCTGCGCTTGCAGTTCGGCCGAGGCCGCTACTTTTGGCGGAGCCGCGCCCGTACCGTCGAGCCACGCCCCGACGCCGTTATAGGTGAGTTGAGCTTTATTGCGGACGATCCCTCGATACACGTTACTGCTACCGACCGTCCCGTTCGCTCCGACGACGTATTCGGTTACAACCGCTGGCCGATCCACGTCTGGAAGCAAGGACGAGGCGCCGGTAGAAAGCACATTCGGCAGCATGGGGAAGATGCTCACGCCGGTATAGACGGAGGTAGTCTCGCGAGCCGCGTGTTGGTCGATCGGAGAACCCTCGCCGACAAAAGCATCGACATCGGCGATGCCGATCCTGACCTTAATATCGCCATTTGGCAGGCGCTCCGCGACTTCGATCTGATCGAGATCTTTCGAAGTGTCGTTGTCGATCGATGACCAAAGTAAATCCCGCAGATCCTGCACTTTGTCGGACGAGGCCAGTTGCGGCGGATGGGCGCTGACATCCGCAAGCTGTTTTAGCGTGTCCGGCGAAAAATCAGGTTGGAACCCGTGCGCCTGCATGACCTGGCGCGCGATGGCCTGAAGATTGATGGAAGAAGAATGAGGATCGTTCATAGAGTCCGCTTTCAGGGAGGCTGTTAGAGGCTAACACGGAATCTGACGGAAGCAACGGTATCGGCTACGCCGAGGAAATGCTCGTGATATTCTTGTAATGAGCAGCTGCGTTTCCTCCGATTGGATCGATTCCCGCAGTTCCCTAAAGACCATGATTTCAGTCAGCAATGTGTCCATGCGCTACGGCGCCAAAGTTCTATTTGACGAAGTATCCACCGGGTTTACTCCGGGAAAGCGTTACGGCCTGACCGGGCCGAACGGGGCGGGCAAGTCCACGTTCATGAAGCTGCTGACCGGCGAACTTGAACCGCAAAAGGGAACTGTCGTCCGTCCGCGAAAGCTTGGCGTTTTGAGCCAGGATCAATTTGCCTTCGACAAATATCGTGTCATCGACACGGTCATCATGGGCAATCGCCGCCTGTGGAACGCTCTCGAAGAGCGCGAGATCATCTACGCAAAGACCGAGATGACCGATGCCGATGGCATGAAGCTTGGCGAACTCGAAGGCATCGTCGGTGAGGAAGATGGCTATACCGCCGAGAGCGACGCAGCAATTTTGCTGCAGGGCCTCGACATCCCCGACGATCAACATGAGCGACTCATGTCGGAGTTGCCGGGTGGGCAAAAAGTGCGCGTGCTGCTGGCGCAGGCTTTGTTTGGCCATCCTCAGGCACTGCTGCTCGACGAGCCGACCAACAACCTCGATCTCGATTCGATCCACTGGCTTAAGAATTTTCTCAACGAGTATGAAGGCGTGCTGATCGTGATTTCGCACGACCGCCACTTCCTGAACGGCGTCTGCACCCACATTGCCGACATCGATTACGAGACCATCATCACCTACACCGGTACCTACGATGACATGGTGATCGCGAAGACCCAGATTCGCTCCCAGATCGAAGGGCAAAACGCGCAGCGCGAAAAGAAGATTGCCCAGCTCAACGAGTTCATCGCGCGTTTCGCCGCCGGAACGCGTTCCAGCCAGGTGCAGTCGCGGCGCAAAGAAGTCGAGCGCTTGCAGGTTACGGAGTTGGCGAGATCGAACATTCAACGTCCATACTTGAAGTTCGAGCAGAAACGGCCGTCTGGAAAGCACATTCTCGAGATTGAAGGCGTCACGAAATCGTACGATCAGGCAAAAGTGATCGCCGGTTTCACTGCCAGTGTCGTGCGCGGCGAGAAAA
Source organism: Terriglobales bacterium (assembly GCA_035308395.1). Taxonomy (GTDB): domain Bacteria; phylum Acidobacteriota; class Terriglobia; order Terriglobales; family Acidobacteriaceae; genus Acidiflorens. The sequence continues at coordinate 105,307 of DATGGT010000131.1, read as the reverse complement.
TCGCGTTGATGGGCCGTAACGGCTCGGGCAAGACGACTCTCGTGAACGCGCTCCTGGCGAATTCGTCCACGGTTTCAGAGTCGGAATTGAAGAAGACGAGCGGTTATGACGGGCCATTCATCGATGGCGGAAAAGTCATATGGGGACACGAAGCCGCAGTGGGATATTTTCCCCAGGATCACAAAGCAGTCATCGAACCCGGCATCAAAGTTCTGGAGTGGCTGCATCAGTGGGATCCGGCGGCATCCACCGAGGAGATTCGCGGCATATTGGGCCAGATGCTCTTTCCCCGCGACGATGCTGAAAAGCGGACGGAAGTTCTCTCCGGCGGCGAAGCCGCCCGCCTGCTCTTCTGCAAACTAATGCTGCAGAAGCCCAACCTCCTCGTCCTCGACGAACCGACCAACCATTTGGATCTGGAGTCGATTAACGCGCTCAATATTTCTCTGCAGCGCTATCAGGGGACGGTCTTGTTGGTGACGCATGACGAAGACCTGATCGACGAAGTCGCCACCCGAATCTGGCATTTCGAGAGCAACCACGAAATCACGGATTTCAAGGGCGTCTACAGTGAGTATGAGAAGGTACTGGCGTAGCTGTCAGGAACTAGCCACTATTTGCGTCTTTCGCGACGTCTTTCGCGACAATCGATAAAGCCGGACTCTGCTTGGTCTTCTTCTTTTTCGACCGCGGTCGTTTCCGGGGCTTGTCGCCCGCGCGCACAATATCAGCCACGCTGGTGCTTTCAAGAATCTTGGCGGCAGCATCCCGCACTTCCAGAAACACGCCGTAGAGCGCCCGATGGTCCGGATCGGTCACGATCAGACTGCGCAACTGGTCGGCATCGCCGAAAGGCGCCAGTGGGCCATCCACAAGACGAATAATCTCACTCAGCTTGATGTCCTCTGGTGGACGCCTCAATCGGTAGCCACCTTTGGCTCCGCGCACGCTCTCGACAATACGGGCGTTTTTCATCTCCAATAGGATTAACTCAAGAAACTTCTCTGGCAGGTCACTATCGGTAGCGATGTCGCGGATCTTGACCGTCTCGGCTCCGTAGCGGCGGCCTAACGTCATGATCGCTTGCAGCGCGTAGAGCCCTTTTTGCGAGATTTTCAATCGCGTGTCCTTTCCCGCCCGCAAGGTACTCTATTGCTACCGCTTCTGGTTTGCAACTGATCTTATAAGTTCGTTCCGCTGCATCGAGTTACTTCCACTGGATTACTCCAGCCTCAGCACACGCCTGAAGATAGTCGGCGACAACAGCGAGGGGCAGAGGGCCGTATTCGGCGGACACCGCGTCGCGGATTTCCCCCACGGCACGCTTTCCGTTTACGAAGTTGGCGATCTCATAAGCGTAGAGTTCGCCCTGGTCGCGCACATTGAGGAGCATTGTCGCTTCACTATTGATCAATTTAATTTTCGCGTAGCGCTCCTTCCCAAGGCGCGTCAGCAGTACATCGTCGTTCTGGTACGTGAGTGGACCGAAATCGCCGATGCGGACCGGTACCCGCTTTGCATCCGCATCGCCCGCCCATGGCGATTTCGGCGATGTTCCTCCGGCTCCTCGCATTTTCGCCTGCGCATCGAGTTCATTCTGGTAGCCGGCCGCCTGTTCCGTCAGAGCTTTTGTTCCGTCCGATTCAAACTGTGCCTGCGGCGTCCCGCCTGCATGTTGAACTAGCGAGTGCAGCGTCCCGAGTTCGCGCTGCAATGTCTGACTTACAAGGTTCCGCGCTTCGTACCAGGCGACGGCGGGATCCATCTGCGGGTTGCCCACCAACTGCTGAGCTGGTCCCATAACCTGCGCCAGCCGAGCTTGAGCCTGCGCCGTGACGAACGGCACGAGAGTCGGCAGCTGTTCCGGAGTGACACTTGCGTAAACGTATCCCGAAGCCGCGCCGAGCACAGCCACGCGCCGTAATTTTGTCGGATCGATTTGTTCGAGACTGTCGTGGTCGGTGTGAATGTAGATATCCGGCCAATCGCGCAAATAGAGTGACGGTACCGCAATGGTTGACGAGTCGTAATCATCATGGTCGCTGCCCGCGGAGTACGGTGTCACGTCCGCGATGAGTTCGTTGCGGGTGCCTTTGCCACCGGCGCGAGTTTCTACAATGCCATCTTCGGCTGGCAGTTCCCCCGCGGCATATCCGCTCGCTCCCACACGAATCGCCTCTAGAAAAACTGCCCCCACATCGGTCACAAAACTCGGCAGCGACCAGGGCGTGCCAGTCACGTGGAATATGGACTTGTTTTTGAAAGGATCGCCGCCGACCATATCCATGTGAATATTGGCGCGCAGCCGTTGCTTGATTTCGGGATGGCTAGCCAGAAACGCCATCGTGCCTTCGATTTCGGGCCCCCATGTGAAGCGAAGTGTCCGCTTCGGCCGCGCAAGTTGGCCTGAGTCGATCAAACGGGCGAGCACGCGCGCCGATTCGAGAATGGTGACGCAACCGCTACCATTGTCGTTGGCGCCGGGACGTTCGTGATCGAGGTGACAGCTGTAAACAATTTCTCCGGCAGCAGGATCGGAGCCAGGAATCGTTGCGGTGACGACCGTCCAGTGGCCAGGGCCCACAGTCGCCTTCACGTGGGCATTGAGGACGACAACTTCTCCGCCGCGCAGCCGCGCCCTCAGTGACTCGGCAGTCTGGCGCGAGACCATAAACGCGAAGCCTGAGGGTGCGCGCGCTTCCAGATGTCCCCAGCGGATAATCGTCGGATCCAAACCAGACCAGGCCGTCATCTGATTCGGCATGTCGCTGACGATGCCAGCCGCGCCATGTGCCACGACCGCAAGTTCCTGTACTCGGCCCAGAACGCCATCGGCGAGCACAATCTTCCCGCGAACATCCTTTCCGGAATAATCGGCTTCCTTCGCGCCGTCGCCGATGTCGATTAGTTGCGTCTCCACGTCAGCGCTGCGACTGTAGTCAGCGAGACGGATTGGGTCCGTCTTCCAATCACCGAGCAGCAGATGCTCGGGGCGCACCTCCCAGAGTCTGCCCTCTTCCACCGTCCATCCAAGATACGAACGCATCAGTCCGTAGGGCTTGACGCCATCGATCGGGAACTGTTCGCTGTGCGCGTCCGTCAGGCCATACTCTTTCGCGCGCTGCAAAATGAATTGCGCCGCCTGATCGAATTCGGGCGTCGCAGGGACTCGATGGAGGCTGGTCAGGTAGCGGAGGTTTTCATAAGCGGCGGCCCCGTTTGATTCGTCGCGCAACGCGGTCCATTGTTTGGTGTTGAGGAAAGGTTCCTGGGCAACCGCAGTCAGCGTGACTAAAGTGAAAACTAAACTGGAAAGTACGGTGATCAGACGAGGGCGCATACGGTACAGAGCATAGCATCCGCCGGGCGGGCATTTCGCTACCTCGTCGTCGCCAACTTCATCGTGGGGTCGCCAACCTCGTCGTGCGCTTCGCCTTCAAGACAAACGCGGTGCCACAATTCGAGATTGAGCAACCGCCAGATGCGATCATAATTATCGCGATGCTGCGCCCGGTGCTCGTTGAAGAGCTGCTCGATCGCCTCGCGTCGGAAGTATCCGCGATCGAGACTGCGCGGTTCAAGCAACATCTCCCGGATCGTTTCCAGCCGCGGTCCAGCCAGCCAGCCGCTCCACGGAGTCGGAAATCCCAGCTTCGGCCGGTAAAGAATTTCGTGCGGCAGCAAGTCTTCGACAGCTTTCTTGAGAATCCGTTTCCCAGCCAGCCCTTGAATCTGCACCTCACGTGGAATCCGCGTCGCGAATTCAACCAGCACGTGATCCAGAAACGGCACGCGGCTCTCAATGGATGCCGCCATGCTCATGTTGTCTTGCTTCATGAGCAGCTCCACAAGGTACGTTTTGATGTCGGTGTAAAGCAGCCGCTGCAGCATCTCGCCCGACGAATGCTCCCAATACTCGAGGACATGCTTGTATGCCGTGCTGGGCGAGGCTTCTCGGGCGAACTCCGGTGTGAGTAACCCGGTTTGTTCGGCTCCGCTGAACGCGGAAAAGAAATTGTCGAAATAAAAGGAGGCCCAGGATTCGCCGTCTTTACCCAGGAAAGTATGCTCGAGTTTTCTACGTAAAGTTGCGCCGAGCAGGGCAGAGGTTGCAACCTGATTGCGCAGCCCGCTGCGCAGAAAACTGGGAACCACACTCCGGTACGCCCGATCCATCGCCGCGTTTTTCAACGTGAAGGCGTAGCGGGTATAACCGGCCAAAGTCTCGTCCGCACCTTCGCCGGTAAGCACCACAGTGACTCGCTCGCGGGCAAGACGCGCCACAAAATACAGCGAGATGCTAGAAGGCCAGACGATTGGCTCATCCTCGTGCCAGATCAAGTGCGGCAGTGCGTCAAAAAACTGCTGCTCACTGACCTGCACTTCGTGATGTTTCGACTTGATGTGATCCGACACCGTACGTGCAAAAGGCAATTCGCTATAGGTTTGCTCTGAGTAACCGACGGAAAAAGTCTCGACCGGTTCGCGCCGCAGCTTTGTCATCAAAGCCGCCACCGCGCTCGAATCCACCCCGCCGCTCAGGAATACTCCGAGCGGCACGTCGCTCATCAGGTGACTGTTGACCGCTCCTTCAAGCAGTTCGCGATAGCTTGCGACGTAATAGCTCTCGTCGCGCGACTCGTGCGTCTTCGACGCGTCCAGATCCCAGTACTGCCGGATCTGCGGCTGGCTATCCGGACCAATCGTCATAGTGTGTCCGGGTAGCAGCTTCGTGATTCCGTTGTAGAAACTCTCCTCGCCAGACAGATATCCAAACGCCAGGAACTCCGGCAGCGCCGCGCGATTGAACTCGGGACGAATTCCGCCGTGGGCGAGCACCGCCTTGATTTCCGACCCGAACAGCAGGCGATCCGAGGTTAGCTTGTAGTAGAGCGGCTTGATCCCCAGCCGATCTCGCGCGATGAACAGAGTCTTCGTGTTGCGATTCCAGATCGCAAAAGCAAACATTCCCCGCAGATGTTGGACGCAGTCGGGCCCGTATTCCTCGAACAGATGAATGACTGTCTCAGTATCGCTGTGCGTGACATAGCGATGGCCTCGCGCGATCAGTTGTTCGCGCAGCGCGAGATGGTTGTAGATCTCGCCGTTAAAGACGATCCACAGGGTGCCGTCTTCGTTCGAAATGGGCTGGTGTCCACCCGCGACGTCGACAATACTCAGCCGTCGCATTCCGATGCCAACCGCACCGTCGGTATAAAAACCTTCGTCGTCAGGGCCGCGATGTGTGATCACGCGACACATTTCGCGCAGAGCAGCGGCACTCGCCCTTTTGTCCCGCCCGAATTCGAGTATTCCAGCGATCCCGCACATTCAGCGCTTCTCCGCGAGGGTTGACGACGGTTGATTAGACGACGTTTGGTGAGACGACGTGGAGTTAGATGCGGACGCCGAAACCGCAGCACCGCCAGTCAATTGCTCAAACAACGGCGTCACCGTGAACTCGTCCCCGGAAGCGGCCATCAGTGCGTCGTGTTTGCGCCATTCGAAAAAGCCTGTTCCTTCTTCCGGCCGTCCTGTCGGTTGCTCTGTGGAATTTCCCGGCATCCGCAACAAGGGCTGGCCCTGCCATGCGACCTCAGTTCCCCCGATCGCGATCAGATGCACAAGCTTTTCTCTTTCGATGCGGCAATACAATAGGCTTGCATCGGAAGACCACGGCCCGAAATTCCACTCCTTGTCCGCTGAAGCTGAATCGAGTGCGAAAAAGAACGCGTGGCTCTCATCACGATAATGATAGTCGACTTCATAGACCTGCACGGCCGCGCCCGCCATGCTGGCGAAGCTGGGCTCGTTGACATTAACATCGGCATCGAGCGGGCAATCGCCTGACTTCCTGACAGCCTGTCGGCGAGGCGCCAGCAACGTCGCTGTCTCAGCCGGCAATGCCACGCGTGCCGCGCACCGCACTAGCGGTGCCGATTGCAACGCACCGTACGCGGGGGAAAGAAGAGTTCGGCTGATTTCAATCGCATCAGACCAGACCGTTTCCTGTGGCATGAGAAGAGTCATGCTTGCCGCTCCGGGTGCATCGCCCGCTGTTGATATTTCGACTCGTCCCCGCGCCGGGCTTCGCACCTCAAGATCGGCGGAGAAGTGCCACCGTAACTCCAGTTCGTGCTCCGCTTTGCCGAGCGCCTGATCGCGAATCAGCCACATGCCTGCAACACTGAGCACGTGCCGCCGATGAGTAACCGGGTCGGCCAGCCGCTCGTACCCGTCATGGCTTCCTGCGAAGTAGGTGAAACTTCTGCCCGCAATCCAATTGTTCGTGTCTGTAGTCGGGATCTCCGTCCACGAAAAAGGTTCGCCCGCAACTGCCTGATCGACGCCGTCTACGCGAAGAGTGTTGTGCGCACCCGTCCCGCGAAAGGTGTCACGGTCTGCCGGATCTTTCGAAATGTAAACGTTGCTCCCGGAATCGACCAGCCACCTCCGGCCGTCCATGGTGAGGCGGACGCTGAGCGCGTCTGCGTGTCCATGCCCCGAGCGCCCTACGCCCTGCGGCCCAGCGTCAACCACTATCGTTTGTGGGAAAGGCTCGGCGCTTGCGAGCACATACACTCCGCCGTCGCGAAACGCGATCGAATACGGGGCTAGATAGTTCCTGGCTGGCAACAACTCAGCTCGCAACTCATCGATGGCCCGCCTGCCGAAGAGCCAGATTGCTTCTTCCGTCAATCGCGCCGTCGGGAATTCCCGAGCATAAATCATTGCGCCCAGCGCCAGCGGATCCGACATATTCTCAGTCCGGTTGCGCCGCGGATTCCACAAACGCCCGCCATCGTCGTCGCCGAAACCTTCCGCTGGCCCCGCTTGTGCGAGAGCCGCGACAACATCGAGCATGCGTCCAAGCACCGCGTCATACGCCGGAGGGATCGCCTCTCCATTCTGCGACGCGAGCATTCGTGCATAGAGAAAGAAGTCGAGCGCGTAAACGTGGTAGTGGAGCGATTGCTCGAAATAAACGCCATCGGGACGAACCTGCCGTCCCGCCTCGTGCAAAACAATTTGCCAGCCCGATCGCTTCCAGTGCGCGGCCCGCGGCATTTGTGGATACAGTGTGCCTAGGAAGAACAGAGCCACCGCTTCACCCAGCAAATGGGTGTTTGGGGAAAAATATGTCGATAGATAGCGTTCGATGTAACGCCCGTGAAACGCAAGCGCCGGAGCGAGTTCCGCGCGAAACTCGACACACTCGGTCGCTTCGGCAAGTAACTGGTCCACCCACATCCACGACAAGCTCCGGAAAGCCACCTCGAGCGTGCTGCCCCAGTTGATGCCGAGCGGATACGGATTCGCCGCGATCCAACTTTGCCACTGCCCTCTCAGTTCACGCGTGTATTTTTCATCTCCGGCGAGCAGTCGTGCCTTCGCCAGCGTCACTAGATGCTGATGCCGGTTCAATTCCCAGGTGACCTTGTGGTCGCCGACTGCGGCGAAATCGAGAAAGGGAATTTTGAACCACGGGTCCAGTGGCGCGCGCTTGCCATGGACGGGGTCGAGATGCCAATCGATGTATTTTGAACTGCCGCCGGCGCGAGTGAATTTCAGATGCTGATAGCCAAGTAATCGAAACCTGCCTTCACAAATTTCATCGGCCTCGGTCACGATGTGCGCCGCCTCTTCGGGCAGATGGGTGCGCAATAGCGCCGCACGCTCCGAGTTTTTTCCATCGGGAGAGAAGAAATTCTTTGGCGGTGTCGCCGACGCACTGTCCAGTTTGATTGTCCCGGTTCCTACTCCGGCCCGGTGCCGAAGCAGGTCGGTTTGCTTGTGGAATTCCTGGCTCAGGCGCACCCGCACCTCTTCCCAATCCATACGGGATACGCGCGCCGCTTTACGTTGCCATCGGGAAGCCACGATTTCCTCACCCTCATCTTACATGCTGAAAAGGCCAGCCTCGACGCGCCCGGTTACCGTCGATAGCCTCGCCGGACCACGGTTTCGGACGGGGTCGGCCGTGCTATTTACCGCGGAATTGCGGCCAAATTGACCCATTTCGCTTCCCTCGAGTGGAAAAAGATGTCCACTTTTTGCCCTGAGCTGCTTGACCGCAGCAACCTGCCTCAGAGATATCTCGTAATGCGCTCATAACAAGCAAGATATGATCCACTGTGCGCTGCCCACAGCGCCCCAATGGAGAGCGGTTTGCTACTACCCGTTTCAGGGTTGGTATAGTTCTGGGTGGGTTCTGCTTCCCCCAGATTGTCAATTCTTAGGAGAGTTCGCTTGGGCTTGTCCGTCAGCATTTTTGGGTTGGGATACGTCGGCTCGGTCTCGGCCGCCTGCTTCGCTTCCATGGGGCATAAAGTCATCGGCGTGGACGTGAGCCGCGCCAAAGTTGAGATGCTCGGCTCGGGCCGTACGCCCATCGTTGAAGCGCGTATGAGTGAAATGGTCGCCGAAGCGCACCGCGCAGGCCTGCTCTGCGCGACCACCGACCCGACCGAAGCGGTCATGAATTCCGAAGTGTCGTTCGTCTGCGTCGGGACGCCCAGCCTGAAAAACGGCAAACTCGACCTGAGCCATATTGAGAGCGTGGCCCGAGAGATCGGCGCGGCCATCCGCCAGAAAAAGTCGCCGCATGTTTTTGTGTTGCGCAGCACCGTGCTCGCTGGGACTACCGAAACCGTGGTCCTCCCGATTATCGAGAAAGAAAGTGGCAAGAAGTGCGGGGAGGACTTCACCGTCTGCTACAACCCCGAGTTCATGCGCGAAGGCAGCGCCGTCGCCGACTTTTTGAACCCGCCCTACACGATCCTTGGCGCGAGCGACACCCGGCATCTTGCTCCACTGCGCGAACTCTATAAAGAGACGCCCGGTACCCTCTACGAAACCACGATTCCCGTGGCCGAAATGGTGAAGTACTTCTCCAATTGTTACCACGCGGTCAAAGTTGGCTTCGCCAATGAAATGGGAACCGTGTGCAAGCATCTTGGCGTCGACGCCCAGGAGGTCACGAAGATCTTTACCTCCGACACCAAGCTCAACATTTCGCCCGCATACCTTTCTCCGGGATTCGCTTTTGGCGGCTCGTGTCTTCCGAAAGATTTGCGCGCGATTACTTACAAAGCCAAAGAACTCGATCTCAAATTACCCATGCTCGAATCCTTGATGCCGAGCAACGCCGAGCACGTCGATCGCGCCGTGGAGATGGTGTTAGACACGGGCAAGAAGAAAATTGCTCAACTCGGCCTCAGCTTCAAAGCGGGCACCGACGATCTGCGCGAGAGTCCGCAGGTGCAATTGATCAAGCGCCTGATGGGTGAGGGTCTCGAGGTAAAAATCTGGGACGAAGATGTTTCGCTCGGCCGCCTCGCGGGCTCCAATCGCCAGTACATCGAAGAAGTCATCCCGCACATCGGATCGGTATTATCTGCCGACCTCGAAGGCACGCTCAAAGCTGCCGAAGTCGTGATTCTCGGCAACAAATCAGCGAGCAAAGAACGCTTGGCCAGCCATCTGCGGCCGGAGCAGATTGTGATTGATCTGATTCATTTGGATAAGGCGAAGCGGCCAGGCGGTGCACGGAAGTATGAAGGGATTTGCTGGTAAGTCTGACCCGGCAAGGTCACCACAAGCATGAAGGTCCATCGTATCGAAACAAAATCCGCCGACTGGAAACGACTCGACGCTTACGCCGATCGCACCGTCTTCCAGACGCGCGAATGGCTGCTATTCATCGCCGAATCGCAGAACGCGACGCCGGTCCTGGCCGAACTGCGCGAGCAAAACGAAGTTCTCGGATATTTCACTGGCCTCACCTTCTCGAAGTTCGGTATGAAAGTTCTCGGCAGTTCCTTTCCCGGTTGGACGACTCCGTACGTCGGCTTCAATCTCAATCCCGAAATCCCGCGCCGCGCCGCTCTTGAAGCCCTCGAGAAATTTGCCTGGGATGATCTCAAGTGCCTGCACCTGGAAGTCTCCGATCCACATTTTACTTTCGAAGACGGTGAGTCGGCGGGATTCAAGACAGAGTACTACGCCTCCTACCGCACCGACCTGTCGCGCTCCGAAGAAGAATTATTTAACGGCATGGAAAGCGCCTGCCGTCGCTGCATCCGCAAGGCGGAGAAGAGCGGACTGAAAATCGAAGAAGCCCATGATCTTGCCTTCGCCGACGAATATTACGAACAACTGAAGGATGTTTTCGCCAAGCAGTCTCTGGTTCCGACCTATTCCGTCGAACGTGTGCGCTCGCTCGTGCGCAATCTGGAACCCGGCGGCAACATTCTGCTGCTTCGCGCGCGTGATCCGGAAGGGAAGTGCATCGCCACCGGAATTTATCCGGGTTTCAATCAGATCGCCGAGTTCTGGGGAAACGCCAGCTTTCGCGCCTATCAGAACCTTCGCCCAAACGAAGCTTGCCACTGGTACGCGATGCGCTATTGGAAAAATCGCGGCATAAAGATTTTCGACTGGGGCGGCGAAGGAACCTACAAAGAAAAGTACGGGTGCAAGCCGCATCGCGTGCCCTGGTTTACGAAGTCCCGTTATCAGATCGTGGGCACATTGCGTAACGAGGCCCGCAATATGTTTGCGCGCAAACAAAAATTTCTCGGATGGCTGCAAGGTAACCGCCTCAGTGCAGAACGTGGCGCCGAACGCAGCCCGGCCGAAGAGTAGATTATTTAGGGGAAGCACACCGATGGCATTACTGGTACGCAGGGCCTTCCGGCATCTGTCGCGCGTTCACGACGTGCTCTTTCGCCGCACGCTCTTGGAGCGCGAGATCACAATTTTCGACGACGACGTTTTCCTGACCTCCTATCCGCGTTCCGGCAACACTTGGACGCGTTTCCTCGTCGGCAATTTCGTGAATCCAACCGAACCGGTCACGTTCCTCAACGTTGAGCGCCTTGTTCCCGACATGTATAAGACCGCCGACTGGGTGTTGCGCCGCCTTCCGCGTCCGCGCGTGCTCAAGAGCCACGAGTGCTTCGACGCTCGCTATCGCCGCATCATTTATATCGTGCGCGACCCGCGCGATGTCGCGATTTCCAACTACCACTGGGAAATGAAGCTGCGTTCCATCCCTGATGGTTGTCCGATCGAAGAGTTCGTTCCCATGTGGATGGACGGAAACTTCTGGCGGCGCATCGGTTCCTGGGCCGACCACGTCAACAGTTGGATGGCGACACGTCAGGGACACGATAACTTCATCCTGATGCGCTACGAAGATTTGCAGTCGGATCAGCGGCGCGAACTTGGGCGGGTGGCGCGGTTCATGGGCCTCGATCCCGATCCAGCGCGCATCGATCAAGCGATCGAAAGAAGCTCAGCCGCCAATATGCGCAAGATGGAAGAGACACAAGGCAAGAAGTGGGTCGCGACCTTCCACACGCGGAGCGACAAGCCCTTCGTGCGTAAAGCATCGTCCGGAGGGTGGCGAGCCGTTCTCCCCGAAAAGACCGTCACCTACATGGAGGCCCATTGGGGACCGCTGATGAAGCAACTCGGCTATAAGCTTTCTACCGAGATGGAAGCAGCCGCACCAGAGATCACTCACGCCGCGCATTGAGATCTTCTCGCGGCGGAGGTGGAGGCAGTTGCGTTGCACGCCTACTGCACCGTCTTTATCAGAACCTTCAATCCGTTCCACGCAATCTGCACTCCGATGCAAAGAAGAATAAAGGCGACCACGCGCAGGATTCCGTTCACCGTTTGCGGAGCGATTTTCTGCGTGATCCTTGGCGCGTACCGATAACAGAGATACACGCCGAAACTGAGCAAAACCGCCGCCAGGAAAATTCCAAGGTGACTGAGAAAATCGTCGACCACTTGAACCTGTGACGCGTGCGCGTTCAACGTGAGCATGACGACGATCGTGCCCGGGCCGGCCGTTACAGGGAAAGTGAAAGGGAAGAAAACTTTTTCGTCCAGAGACCGAAAATCTGCCGTAACGACATCTGATTTCTCTTTGCTCGCGGCGGAATTGCTGTTATTTAAAAGCCCCCACCCCATCGCTGCCAAAACGAATCCTCCCGCGACCTGGACTACGGGTAAGGAAATGCCGAAGAACCGTAGCAAGGCCGCGCCGACTAGTTCGATCACGAGCAGGAAAAGTGTCGTGGTGATCGCGATACGACGCGATAGCTTGCGGAATACTTCTGGCGGCGCGTTTCCCACCAATCCAAGAAACACGATCGCCGACCCCAGAGGATTGATCAGCGGCAGAAGAGCGCTGAACGCGAATGCGAAGTATTTTAGGACGAGCAGCATTTCGTCGTCGCCGTCAGGCGGACTTCATTTGGAGAAAGAAGCATAGCATTCTGGTTTCGGATCCGCTTTGTTTGGGGAAACGCACTTCTGACGATCTAGAAATTTGCCGGTAGCCCATCTCCGTCGGCGCGAGTAAGATGCATCCGCGGACGCACCTCCGCAAACGGAGCCAGCAGTTCGGCCAGCTTCTTCGAAGCGGCAAAAAGAAAATTAGATGGACCCGGAAGATATCCCGCAGCCTTGAACGCCCTGCCCCATGCTTCATGGCTCTGATTGGTGAGGATCAAGTCAAATCCTTCCCGTTCGAGTGCGCGCGTTGCGCAACTAACGACAGCGAAGTGATCTTCGGGGAGCGCAAAGCAATCGACGACGGACGCGACACGCATGTTCCCGTATTTCGCGTCTTTGCGGCGTTCGCCGACAACCGCCCACCCAATCGTTGTGCCGTTGCGCTTCGCGAAAATTCGTCGGAGATGAGTTCCCACCGTCGGATACAGAACTCGCAGCGCCTCACCATCGTGTACGGCGGTGAACGAACAGGTCGTGCGCGCCTTTTCCCAGATCGCCCCCGCATCCCTTGCCGAATCGCTGTCCTCGAAGCTGGCAACTTCCTGGCAATCGGCGCTCGACTTCGGCGCGAGCATTGCGCGATAGCCCTGGAACAGCTTGGAACCGGCCCATCCCGCGCCGCTGTAGGCGGCGAGATCCAGCACAACATTCCGCAGCGGCGACGACCGGAGCGTGTGCATATTTCGCAGAAACCGCCCGGGATTCACCACGCGAAAGAAAAACGGAACCAGACAATGCGCCCAGCCAAGACGGACCAGCATTCGCGGTAGGGGATTGTCGTATCCACCCATGCCGAGACAGTAAAGAAGTGTTGCGCGCTGCATCGCGTCGCGCAACAGCAGAGTACCGACGATGGCATGTGCTTTGTCGACGATGCCTTCGGAAAGTGGATGATGATAGTAGCCGATTGAACGGATTTTGCCGTCGGGGAAAAAGAATTCCTGCGTCTTCAGTGCGTAGCCACCGCGGACGATTCCCCCATCGACCGCTACGAAGAACTCGTTATAGATGCGGGAGTCCGCGGTCCGCGGCAGCCATCGTGGCTCGGCCCAGCGGTAAAACACCATGTTCTGGTCTTCGCCTGCTTGTCGCAGGCGCTGATTAAAATCAGCGACTGCAAGTTCGTGCTCGGGGCGATAGGGCTGAATGACGATGGCCATGGATGTGCTTCAACCGAGCATTCCTAGTGCGACGCCGATTGCAGCTTTTCGACCACCTTCGCGACCGCGCCGATGTTCTTCATCTGCTCGATGTCTTCGGGATCGAGTTGCACGCCAAACTTTTCTTCCACGGCTAGAACCAGGTTCAGATGCTGCATGGAGTCCCAATTCTCGATGGTCTCGGGCGAAGATTCGGCGGTGATTTTCTCGGCGGGAACGCCGAAGATGTCACTGGCTACGCTGCGCACCTGCTCGAACGTGCTGGCTGTCAAATCTTTCCTCCGGTCGTCGTTTCTGCCATTCTTTCGCTCACTCTCAGCTTAATCCATTCCGGGCGGCGCAACGTGGAGGTCACGAGATCGAGCGTCCACAGCGAACCCGCCCCGTTCGATTCCTGCCGCTCAAAGCCATGTTGCTCGTAGAAATCCCGCGCCGGGGCATTTTTCTTCGTCGGTAGGAACCACCCAAACAATTGCTTCCGGCCGCGGTGGGCAGCGCTTTCCGCCAGGTGCGCGAGCAGCGCGGTTTCGACCGTTCGTCCGATGACGCGGCAGCTCAACAGAAACGCGTCGATCTCACACTGTTCGCCTTGATCATGCGTAATCGCCACGCCGACCAGTCCGTGGTCGCCAAAACGATCGCGCACTTTGATGGAATATATCTGCCACTCAGGCCGGCTCGACATCTCGGCGATTTGCGCCTCGCTGTAACGCCGCGTCGTCAGGTTGAACTGGTTGGTTTTCTGGGTAAGCTGCGATACCCGTGCCAGAGTCAAATCTGATACCGCTTCGAGCTCGGCTTCTTGTTCGAGGTAACGAAAGAAATCCTCTTTCGATTGAAAAGTCTGCTCCGCGCTTGCCCTTTGCTTCTGCTCGGCATACATCGCTGTGCGCTGCTGGTCTTCGGACGAAAGCGTCAGCCGTTCGAAGACTGCGCAATTTCTCACAGCCCCGGAATATTCCAGCGGATTCTTCGGCAGATCAATGACAGTAACCTCGGGCAGTGTGGCGCGAACCTGCTCCCGCTCAAAAGGATTGTCGTCGACGAAGGCGAGCGCATCGATGCCGACATTTAATTCTTGGGCAATCTCGCGGAGATTTTGCGCCTTGTCCATCCAGTTAATTCGCACCGCTGCAAAGTGTTTCGCGCGCACCAGCATGCCCGGATGCTTTTCGATAGCTTCCATCGCATCGTCGAGATTGTTCTTGCTGCAGACGGCCAGCAGAATTCCTTTGCGCGACAGGTCGAGCAGCGTGCGCTGCAGGGCTTGAAACGCCGCGCCCGGATATTCGGGCCCGATTTTTATCCCCGTCATGCCATCTTCGCCGATCACGCCGCCCCAGAGCGTGTTATCCAGATCGACGACCACGACCTTGGCAGTGCGGCCGCTGAGGGGAACGATGAAACGCATCCACTCGCGTGCCATATCGACGAGATGATTGGCCGCGATGGGAAGGCGTGCCGTCAGCCACTTCCGCTCGTCGTGCCAATGCGCGGCGCCATGCCGCGCCACCAGAGCGTCGTAATCGAGCGCGTACACTCCGCGGAATTGCGCAGCCATGCGCCGCAGCTCACGATTGATCTGCCGGATGAGTCCGGATTGTCCAGCATCCGATTGGTCGTCCAAAACTCCGAGGCCTGGAGTGGACGGCCGTTCGAGTGTATGCACGATCAGCGCCGCCTGGCTGTGCTTTCGGAATGCTCCGATGCACTGCTCGTAGCTCTGAATCGCCTGCTCGGTTGCTCGCCGCGCCGCTTCCGGCGACAAGTCGGCGAAGTCGCGCCACAGTTCCGGCGCTGCTTGATCGGCCCGCACCGCAAGCACAGCCGCATTCGGAGCGAAGCGGTAGAGCGAACTCGCGGGATCCACCACATCTTGCACGTAGGTATTGAAATCGCAGACGTGGACTTCTAGATCGATCCCATAGGCGAATGCCTCGGCGCGCAGAAGAGGCACGATCGGCTCGACCGTGAACGAGCGCAGAATGGCGAGCTTGAACTTAGGGAGAGCGATCTTATCGCTGATCTGATCCAGCCGCGAAATTACAAAGCTCGCGGTGCCCGACGCCGGATCATGTCGCCACAGCTCAGCGAGTCGGCGCGAAGGAAGATCGAACTCGCCATTCGCGATCAGAGCGTCGATTTCAGGCCGCAAATTTGCCGGGATGCGATCTCGGGAGGCTGGATTGGACTGTAGATCGGACATTGAAGGGCGAATTAAGATTTGATCTGCGGCGGGCCTAAGTCACACAAAATACGGATACTAAATAAGTTAGACGAATATCAGGCACAGCCTGCTCTGAATTATATCCGCTGATGTCAACTTGCTCATGTTGCTTGCCGCGATGCTTCGGGCATCCCTTCAACGCTCCAGATATTCGATCAGCAGCCGGTTCTTGGTGTAAATCCATGCGATGCGCCGCCCGCCAAACGCTACCGCGGGCATGGGTTGGCGTGTGACCAGTGCCCCCAGTGCGCGGGCATCGGCGAGCGCCTGTTCCAGATTGTCGACAACATAACAAACGTGGTGCAGTCCGCCGCCCTTCATAGCGAAGGGATATACCGGCGATTTTTCATCGACGGGTTCCACTAGCTCCCATAGCGGATCGCCGGGGCGGCGACTCTTGAGGAACGTCACGCGGACGTCTTGGTTCGGGTCATGGATAATTTGCTCGTCCCAGTCCGTCTGCAACATGGCGGAGAATCCCTGTACTGTCCTAGGAATCGAGGCGACGACAAAACCTACGTGGTGAAATGCGCCTTCGGGTTGCCAGGTGAGGGAAATTGCGTTCATGGGTGATCGAGCTGTTGCCTGTTTATTCTCGGAATCCTGAAAATCGTTTTTCGACCGACCACATAACTTTACACTCTCGGTGTGACGGCTCGCCCGAAAGTACTAAGGGAATGTTGACCGCCGCCCGGGTTCGCGATAAAGTTCACAAAGGTTTTGTTCTTCCCTCCATCCCCCAGGTTGTAATTTTTCATGCGGTTGGCGTTCTCCAAACTCGTCGTATTTTTATGTGTGCTCACAAGCGTGGCTTGGGCCGCAGCTCCTCAATTTTCAGCGCAGAAAAGAGTCGGACTCCTTACCGGAGACCAATGGGAGCCCGCCGTCGCTGCCGACGGCTCGGGACGCGTCTACGTTCTCTATCCCCATTACGGTCGTCTCCGGGATTGCAAGGATTGCCGCATTCCCACCATGTTATTGGTCGCTAGCGCAGATAGCGGCAAGACCTGGCAGGCTCCGCACGTGATGCTAGAGTCTGATTCCGGCCAGTACGACGCGCAGATCGTCATCGATCCCTCCGATCGTCATACGGTGTATACGGCGTGGCTTCAGAACCATAAGCGCGCCGTCATGCTAGCCAAGTCGGTCGATTCGGGAAACACCTGGTCTTTTACGATGGCCGTCCGCAGTGAAGTGGAGCTGGATAAACCGGCGCTTGCCGTCCGTGGACAGAATGTTTACGTCGCCTTTAATCATGAAGAAGAAGTCTGGGTTGCCGTGTCGCAGGATGCCGGACGCAGTTTCACTCCGACGCGCGTAAACGCCGAGAGCCGTCCCGGATGGTCTTTGCTCGGCTCCGCCACCGTCGATCCCACCGGCAACGCGTATCTTGCGTGGGCGTCTTACTCGAAAGCTGGAGGCGCGCGCGGCGCCGTCAACCTGTATGTCGCGAAATCGGGCGATGCAGGCAAGTCGTGGAGTGCCTCCCTGCTCGACGTTTCCTCGGCTGCGCCCGGCTGCAAAGAAGAAGAATGCGGCGAAGGCTTCCTTGGTGCCCAGGTATCGCTTACCTCCGATGCCGACGGAACCCTTTACGCCCTCTGGAGCGCCGGCAACTCGCCTTTCGGCCCGCAGCGCATCTACTTTTCCTCCTCCACCAACGGCGGAGAAAGCTGGCTGTCGCGCATTAGTGTCTCCTATGCCGAGCCCAACGTTGAGCACGGCTTCCCAGCTATCGTGGCCGGCAACTCCGGCGATGTGCGTATTGCCTGGATGGACGCGCGAAATTCCGCGCCGAACTCAACGACGAATCCGACGACCAACTCTCCGTTGTGGAACACCTACTACCGCAGTTCGAGCAACGGCGGAGCGACATGGGGAGAAGAGATTCGCATCTCCAACTACGTGCCTGGTTATCGCTACATCAGTAAAGAAGGCTTCCGCTTTCCCTTCGGCGATTATTTCGGAATGGCGATCGACAGCCACGGTGACACGCACGTGGTCTGGGGTGAAGGACTGAACTACCAGTCGCCAGGTTCGATCTGGCACTCCAGCGGACACTAGCCAGACGCAGCCAATTGAGATTCCAGCGGCAACCCGTTCGTGGCCTGTTCCAACCTGGCTCGCGCGTCAATCGAGACTAACAAAATCCAACCCGGTGATTGGATCCTATAGACAGTCCATCAAAATAGAGAGTCCGTCAACCACTGGCAGCAACTCCCGAACAAAAAAAAATCTCGACTCAACCAACCCTAGCCATCCTTTGACACTCTGAGGGAAGCGTTCTGCATAAACGCTTTCATTTTCTTGCGCCCGGGTCGTGAAGCACTTTCGCAATCCGGTCTTGAGGGCTGCCATGCGTCGACCACGTCTGTGTGTTTTCTTGCGGCTGATCACGATTCTGATGTTGGGCGTTGTGCCCTCACTAGCGCAATTTCAAGCCGGACTGCAAGGCACGGTTCGAGACAACACCGGCGCAGTCGTTTCAGGCGCGTCCATTACCGCTACCGAAGACGCCACTCGCGTGCCGCACACTGCGACCAGCAATGCCTCCGGCTTCTACAGAATTTCGCAGCTACCTCCCGGCACCTACACGGTAAGTATTGACGCGAAGGGTTTCAAGACTTCCACGCTTGCCGGTGTAGTTGTCGAAGCGGAGACCGTTCGCGGGTTCGACGTAACCATGCAACTGGGCGGAGGACGGGAGACGGTCAATGTAACGGCAGCCCCGGCAGCCCTCCAAACCGAAGATGCCACAATCAGCGGAACTCTGACCACGCCAGAAGTGCAGAACCTGCCGGAGATTGATCGCGATCCTTATGAGTTGATTCGCCTCGCCCCGGGAGTTTTCGGAGATGGCGCCCGTTTTGGCGATGGTCGCTCCGCCGGTTTCCCAAACGGGTCGGGGGCAGTCAGTGGATCGGCTGGTCCGGGCGGATCGAACACCGCAATCTTCCAAATCGAGAACCAGCAGCCGATCAGCGCCATGGGACAACGCGTCACTTCCAATGACTATCTGGTGGATGGCGTCAGCGCGAATAGTCTGGCATGGGGTGGCGCGGCGGTAATCACCCCCAGCATCGAATCGGTGCAGGAAATCACGGTTCTCTCCAACGACTACGACGCGTCCGATGGACGTAGCTCCGGCGCTCACATCAAGACCGTCACTAAGAGCGGAACCAATGCTTTCCACGGCGGGGGATTATTTCTATATCACGACCCGAATTTCAACGCGTTCAACAAGTTTGGCGGCTTCGCGGGTTCGAGCTTCGCCCCGCCGCTGCGCGATGACGATGCCTTACGCCAGTTCGCGGGTACCCTTGGCGGACCGATCATTAAGAACAAACTTTTCTTCTTCTTCAACTACGAAGGCGCGCGAGCCAACAACACTACTTTCCAACCTCAGTACGTGGAAACGCCCCAATACGACGCCGCTCTTCTGGCGCTTCGCCCGGGAACTCCGGTTGCAACGATCCTTGGTCAAAGCGGTCTCACGCCCCGCATCAGCCAATTGCTACCCCCCAGTTGTACTGGTTTTTCTGCTGGCACCTGCAATATCGTCGGTACCGGAATGGATATCGGCTCTCCCGTTGGTCCCTACAACATGTACGACTCTACTAGTACTTTCTCTAACGGCATTGGGGGCGGGTTCGATGGCGTTCCCGACCTTGAGATTGCGGAAATCTTTCTGCCAGCATCGACCAAGGGAGATCAGTACAACGCTCGCCTAGACTACAACTCTGACAAGAACTTCTTTTCTATAAATGTGTTCCTCACATATCTCAACACCCTCGCAGCCGACGCTTCCGCGCAAGGACGCCCCAACGCGGACTTCGGCACCAAGAACTTCAGCCCGAGCGGTTTCCTCTCCTGGATAAGAGTTATTAACCCGACCACCGTCAATGAGGCGCGCTTCAACTTCACGCGCTACGGATACAACGGCATCACTGCCAATCCTCAAGTGAACTGGGCCATTCCGCGGATCGAAATTCAAGGTTTTCCGCAAGGAGAGCGCGTTCGCTATGGAGCGCAACAGGGGGACAATACTCCGGCAATCACGGGAGAAAACACATTCGCATTTCGCGATATGCTCTCGAAAGTGATCGGCAACAAGGCATTCAAGTTTGGCTTCGAGTTCAGCCGGGAGCAAGACAACGACGCCTTGATTGGCGGCGCCCGCCCCGATCAGGTATTTCAGGGACCGTGGAATTTCGCGAACGGAACGCCGATCTTCGAACAAATCGAAGTCAATCCAATCACGGGTTCAGCCCCAATATCCCGGCCTCAGTATTTCCGCTCATCCACCTATGGCGTGTTCGTGCAAAACGACTGGAAGCTTCGTCCAAATTTAACGATTAACCTCGGTTTGCGTTGGGAATACTACGCTCCACCGACTGAGGCGAAAGGAAATCTCACGAATTTCGTGCCCACAAGCGATCCGGTCAATGGGTTACAAGACGGATCAGAAATTAATCCCCGCCAGCAGTGGAAATCGACGTGGCTCCATTTCGGTCCGCGCCTGGGTTTCGCCTGGAGTCCCGAAAGATATAACAGCAAGCTCGTCTTTCGTGGCGGCTTCGGCATCGCTTACGACCGCTTCGATGACAATGTCTTCAACAACACCCGCAATAATCCACCGGATGTGGCTAGTTACGGAATCTGTTGCGGTACGTCCTCTAACCCCTTTGTAAGCGGTCAGATCCTTTTCAACACAGGCACCAGCAACAACCCGCTCAGCTATCCAGGAAATTCTGTGTTGGCAACCGGGCTGGGATCAAATGGTTTGCCCATATTTGTGCAGGGCGGACCATACGTTCCGCCAAACATCTACGCCAACCCAGTGAATATGCCAGTTCCGTATGTCTATCTCTACTCCACACAGATGCAGTACAGCTTTCCTGGAGACTGGGTCTTCACCGTGGGGTATCAGGGTAGTGCCGGCCACCATCTGACGCGCATCACGAACCTGTCCTACTTTTACCCAATTCCAAACAAGAGCCTCAATCAGATATTTAATTTCGTGCCTGACACCAACACGGATTTCAATGCGCTGACCACTCAGTTTGAACATCGTTTCCACCACGGACTCTCGGCTAACGTTCAATACACCTATAGCAAGTCGATCGACCAACTATCGGCCGAAGGCCCCGGCTTCGTCACCAACCAAACCTACCCGATTGACGATCACACCGAACGTGGCCCCTCGGACTACGACGCCACCCACAATTTCCGAGCCTATGCGGTATGGGATTTGCCGATTCTTCGTACCCGAACCGATTTCTGGGGCAAAGTTGTCGGCGGCTGGGAACTCAATGGAATTTATCAGTTTCATTCCGGATTCCCTTGGACCCCCGTGTCTGACAATGTTTGCCCGGTAATCGGATTCAACACGATTTGTCCGATTCGACCCACTCGATATAACGGCGGTGCCGGTCAAAATTACGATACCTCGGCATTCCTACCCCCGACGTCCGGGAATTTTCCAGCAGTTACCTCTGGTCTCAATCCTTATTTCGACCTGGAGACGACCTGCGGAAATCCCTGCCTGCCCGAACCCCCCGGAATCGGACGAAACAGTTTCCGTGGACCGCGCTATCAGGACATTGATATCAGTGTCCTGAAGGAGTTTGGCTTGCCCAGGATGAGGTTCGTCGGAGAGGGTGCCAAAATCCAACTCCGGATGACTGCCTATAATGTTTTTAACAAGCTCAATCTCGCGCCCTTCTCATTTGGATCCACCTCGACAACCGTCAGCTCCTCCAACAGCAGTCCCGGTGTTCCGCTGATAAATCCGCAGTTCGGCACGGCAACATCAGGCCTGGAAGGACGCGTTCTGGAGCTCCAGGCACGGTTCAGCTTCTAACCAGCAGACCAGAGGAAATGTTCGATTTCGCTTTTGCGGCTAATGACGTCTGACTAGCAGATTTTCGTGCAGCGGAGCCCATGACGCTGCAAGCGGGGCGTTTCAGTCTGTAAGCATCCCGCCCGTCAAATCACTGAGTCGTTCGATCCGACGCTCGCGGCAATAGTCGGTCAGTTCCTCCACCAGCGTCTCCGTCGCCACCGGATCAAAGTAACTCGCCGTCCCAACTTGCACTGCGCTCGCTCCGGCCAGCATGAACTCCACCACGTCCGCCGGAGTGCTGATGCCTCCCATGCCAATGACCGGAATTTTCACTGCATGCGCTGCGTCGTAGACCATACGGAGCGCGATCGGCTTGATCGCGGGCCCGGACAGACCTGCCGTAATGTTGGCGATTCTCGGGCGCCGTGTCTCCGCATCGATGGCCATGGCGACAAACGTATTCACCAAAGAAATTGCGTCTGCGCCCGCTTCCTGTGCCACGTAGGCCATTTGCGCAATCGACGTGACGTTCGGCGAGAGCTTGACGATGATCGGCCGCGTCGCAGCGTGCTTGGCTTTCCGCACCACTTCGTCAAGCAGGTGCGGATCGCTGCCGAAGTGAATGCCTCCACTGGCCGTGTTCGGACAGGAAACGTTGATTTCGTAGGCGGCAATGCCCTCGCCCTGATTCAGAATCTCAATCGTCTGCTCGTAATCTGCGCGGTTATAGCCGAACACGTTGGCAAAGACCACGACGTTCTTCTTTTCGCGCAGCGCGGGAAGCTTTTCAGTGAGAAACGCCGCCGCGCCGATATTTTGCAGCCCGATGGCGTTGAGCATTCCCGCCGCCGTTTCGAACAAACGCGGTGGCGGATTGCCCGTCATCGGCTCTTTCGACAGCCCTTTGACCACCAACCCGCCGAGCCGGTCCAGATGCACGATGTCTTCAAATTCCACTCCGTAGCCGAATGTACCCGATGCCGCGATGATCGGGTTTTTGAGCTCGATCCCGGCGAAGCTGACACTCAAATCAGGAGGGCTGATGGGCGTCATTGTGCGGCTCCTGCGGGCGGCGTCAATGGCTGTGGCGATAACGACGGCGATGGGGAGAGGGTCGGTGCAGGTGACGAAGATGTCGGCTGAGCGCCCGGGCGATGCGGCGGCAGCAGCGCTTCCGTTAATACCCGTCCCGTAGCCTGCGCCGGGGCGTTAATGCCAAGTAACGACGCGAATGTCACTGCAAGATCCACCGGTTCGGCGTGCGTACGATAGGTTCCTGGCTGAAAGGCGAGACCGTAGAATGCAAGCGGCACATGGGTATCGTACGAGAAAGGAGTCGCGTGATCGGTACCCTTCGTGATTCCGACTTGAAAGGGACGAGGCACTCCGAGCACATACCAGCCACCTTCGGGAGAATAGCTGTGCGCGTAACGGCGGCCAAGTTCCGTGGCCGGAGTCTCCCCGTGCGCCAGTTGTGACTTCGTGAAGTAGGCGGTCCATCCCGCCTGTTTCATGGCCTCGCCAGTGTCGGCTTCGGCGTCGGATTCTTTGTGTCCCGCGAAAGCTTCTTCGCTCAGCCACGCGTTAGGGAAGTCAAGATCGAGCACGTAGTCGGCTTTCTTGGAGTATTTTTTCGAGAGCAGAGAATTGATCTGATCGCGCAAAGACTTCGTGTCGATGCCAGCCGCAGGCAGGTGGAGTGCCTTGGCAACATCTGGCAACGGAGCAACGCCGTGATCGGCTGATAACGCCATCCAGACGTTGGCCATCCCGACTTGGTGTCCCAGAAAAGTAAAGAACTCGGCCAGACTGCGATCGAGTTCGAGCGCCATACCGCGCATCTGCGGAGAGTCTGGGCCCACCTGATGTCCGAGAATGTCGTTGGCCGAGAGGCTTACCACGAGCAAGTCCGTAGCCGCACCCGCTCCAAGTTTCTCGTACAACACTAGTTCTTTGGCAAACTCGAACTCGTAGTCGTTGGCCAATGGAGTCGATCCGACGACCTCATAGAATCCCGCAGGTTTTCCATCTTTGCCATTACGCGGAGCGGTTGACCCGAGCGTCACACCGTCGCGGTCTTTCCATTCTTTATTCCAGTATTTGTCTACGCGATGGTTGCTGTTGAAGTTGAGCACCCACTCGGGCAGCTGCGAAAAATAGTATGTCGACGTGATCCAGTCACCGGATTTCGGATCGATCCAGTAGGCTGCGTCACCCGAGAAGCCTGCCGGCAGTACAGCTGCGCGATCTTTCAGCGAAACCGCGAACACCCGCGCCTTGCCTCCAGTAGCCAACTTCAATTCGTCCCCCAGCGTGTCGCTCATCAGGTTACGGGGAGACGCTCCGGGGCTGCCGTGACTCGGGCCAAAAAGCGTCGTCGTATCATCCTCAACCGATGTCACGCGCTTCTTTTTCAGCGGGTCCCACCATTCGTTTGCCACAATCCCATGGCCGCTGGTATAGCTCCCCGTCAAGAGAGTTGCATGCCCGGGAGCCGTGCGCGTGTTCGCGTAGTCGTAATTGCAGTCGGTGAAATAAGCTCCACGATCCATGAACAGGCGGAATCCTCCGTCACCGAACTGATCACGATAGCGTTCAAGATAGTCGGCGCGAAACTGGTCGATCACAATGACGACCACGAGTTTTGGACGGGCGTTATAGGCCGACGCCATCGCGTCCGGCGTTGACCAGATCACGATCGGCAACAACACCAGCCAAGCCCACAGCAGGCGGGGGAGTCTCATCGCGGCTAGTTTACAGGAGAACCGAAAGCCCGCGCTGCCGTTCATTGCGAAGTTCATTTTCTGGATTGTTACTGTTCGTTCCCATGTTCGTTCCAAGATCGATATCTGAATCTGCTACCATTCCGGCGTCATCTGAATTTCATCGCTATGAATTGGTGGGCATCAATCGCCGGCGCTGTCCTCATCTTTCTCATCCTCATGGATGCGTTTGAGACCGTGGTCTTGCCGCGCCGCATTAAGCGCACTTTTCGCATCGCCTCATTGTTCTATAAGAAAACCTGGCGCTTCTGGACCGCAGTTGGGCGCCATATCAAGTCCACGAATCGGCGCGAAGGTTTTCTGGCCTACTATGGGCCGCTCTCGCTGATCGTCCTGCTAGGTTTTTGGGCCGCGGGTCTGATCTTCGGTTTTGGGCTGATGCAATATGGGCTGGGCGAACACGTATCGCTCGGTACAGAGAAAATTACCTTCGGAAAGCTTCTTTATCTGAGCGGCGAAACTTTCTTCACCCTTGGTTATGGAGATATCACACCCAACAACCCCGCGGCCCGCGCTCTCTCGGTGATGGAAGCGGGTATGGGCTTCGCGTTTCTCGGCGTCGTGGTGGGATATCTGCCGGTGATTTATGGTTCGTTTGCCACGCGCGAGGTGGAAATTTCATTGCTCGACGCGCGCGCCGGTTCGCCCCCAACTGCTGTCGAATTCTTGGGCCGGCTCGGCTGCTGTCCCGACCAAAAAGTGCTCGACGGTATTTTTCGCGACTGGGAGCGGTGGTCTGCCGACCTGTTGGCCAGCCAGATTTCGTATCCGGTGCTTGGCTATTTCCGGTCGCAGCATGGCAACCAATCGTGGCTGGCCGCGTTGACCGTGATGCTCGACGTAACCTCGCTCGTGATGACCGGTGTCGATGGCATTCATCCCGATCAGGCGAAGCTCACATTTTCAATGGCTCGCCACGCTGCGGTCGACCTTGCGCAGGTGGTCAATGCACAATACAGCCCGCATGATGCGGACCGCCTCTCGGAAGCGGATCAAAATCGGGTCAAAACGGAGCTAGCCTGGCGTGGCGTTACGGTGAGCGATAAGCCTGACACATGGGAACGACTCGCCGATCTGCGAATCGTCTACGAACCGTATCTCCACGCCCTCAGTCGCAGGCTACTGATGACATTGCCGCCGTGGATCCACTCCGAACGCCACAAAGACAATTGGCAAGGCGGCCCTTGGGATCGCGCCATCCAGGCCAGAGCCCTCGAACATCCGGGCCATGCGGTCGACGACCACTTCTAAACGGAGCGGGTCATCCGGTTTCAACTTCACCCACTAACCATCGCGACAGTGATACCCCAGGGGTCTTGAAAGGCCGGGCCGGCCAGCTGCGTTGCCGCTGGTGAATAGCCTGCTTCGATCATGTTCTTCCTTACCCGTTTGATCTCCGCTTCGTTTGGCAGAACAAGCTCCCAGAACAACAGACGGGGGTCATGACTTGATGCCAGCGGCGAGCCTGCGGCCCAGGTGTTGAGTCCGACGTGGTGGTGATAGCCTCCGGCGGAAGTGAATAATGCTCCGGGAAATCGCCGGGTCACGATGTCGAGTCCGAGCGCGCTGTGATAAAAGCTTTCGGCCACGGCAAGGTCGCCCACATAAAAGTGAACGTGGCCTATGGTGGTACTGGCAGGCGCACCCGTCCAACTATTTTCCGCTTCTGCCACAAGCTGGTTGAGGCGAAGCGGCTTAGTCGTCAAGTCGATCTCGCTGCCGTGATGTGTCCACTGCTCGCGAGGGCGGTCGGCATAGACCTCGACCTCGAGTCCGTCGGGATCGGTCAAATAGATTGCTTTGCTCACAAGGTGATCGGCCGCCGCAAAAGGTGTGCCACGGCGGACCAAATGTTGGACGAAACTGCCGAGCGCTTCGCGAGTGGGTAATAGAAACGCAGTGTGGTACAAACCGAGCCGCTTGGCCTGGCCGAGTCCGCGGACACCCGGAATCTCTTCGAGTTCGAGCAGGACGGTCCTACTGCCGTGCGGCCCTAATTGGGCTAGACGTGCCTCCGGAGTGCCCGGATTGAGGACGGCGAGGCCGATCACTTGGCTATAGAAATCGACCGAACGCTCAAGATCGGATACCGCGAGCCGCACTCGTCCTACGTGCGCCGACGCGGGCAAGCGATACGGCTCCACTTGTGTTGCCGACGGATGCGTTCCGATCTTTGAGCGATCAGTCTTTGAGTGATCCGTGACAGGGACCGATGAATACCCCATGATTTCTGCTTTTGCTCCTTTGTTAGTCAACCGCTTTTACTCACTGCATTTACCTAGGCAATGCTTCGCCGAGATGTCAGACACCGGCTTATGCTTTGACGAACTGGACATCCAACGTGATGGTCACTTCTTCGCCCACGAGAATGCCGCCGGTTTCAAGAGCCGCGTTCCACGTCAGGCCGAAGTCCTTACGGCTGATGCGCGTGCTGGCCGACAGTCCGATGCGCGTGTTTCCCCATGGGTCTTTCGTCGGAGCGCTCACTCCTTCGACTTCGAATACCACACTGCGCGTCACGCCATGAATTGACAGGTCGCCCGTGATGGACAATTCGCCGTCGCCGGTTTTCGTGACGCGCGTCGATTTGAAGCTGAGAGTAGGAAACTTTTCTACGTCGAGGAAGTCAGCGCTTTTTAAGTGCGCGTCGCGCTGCGCCTCGCGGGTGTTGATCGTCGTCGCGTCGATCGACGCTTCGATACGGGATTTCGTGATGTCTTTTTCGTCGAGAGTCAAAGCGCCGGTGACGGCGGTAAATTCGCCCTTCACGTTCGAGATCATCATGTGTTTGACCTTGAACTGAGCGCTGGAGTGAACGGGATCAATGTTCCAGTTGGTGATCGTGGCGTTTTCTTTGGTGCTTACCTCGGGTGCACTGGCTACCGGGCTAGCTGTGGTCATGGGTAAATCCTCCTGCCATAGAGATGATCGTTATAACGACTAAGATTCACCGAAATGATGCAGGGAAAATGTCGAACCCCCGGGTGATCGGGTCATCGACCCTCAAAACGTTTTGTTCCTGCGCGTTCCGACCGTTCACCCGCCCCGATGACTCCATCACTCTGCTACCATTTCCCCTTCATGGAACCTATTGGAGAACGTGTGGTCCGTGTCGAAGCTGAAGCGCTGCGGGCGCTGGCGGACCGACTGGCGGGTCCGATGGCCGCCGATTTCGACCGGGCGCTCGAACGTCTCTTGCGATGTCAAGGTCGCGTCGTGGTCACTGGGATGGGCAAGAGCGGCCTGATTGCCCGCAAGATCGCTGCGACCCTGAGTTCGACCGGATCGCCCGCCCTCTATCTCCATCCCGTGGACGCGTTGCATGGCGATCTTGGAGTGATTGTGCGCGGCGACGTTGTGCTGGCGCTCTCGGCAAGCGGCGAGACCGAGGAGATCCTGCAGTTGATGGCGACGATCAAGCGGCTCCAGGTGCCGCTGATTGCTATGACCTGTGATGACACGACTTCCGATGGGCCAAGCTGCGGTGCCCGTTCCAAACCGCCTTCTACTCTAGCCTCAGCGGCCGACGTCACGCTCGATTGTTCGATTTCCGAAGAGGCCTGTTCGCTTGGCCTTGCTCCCACGGCTTCGACCACCACGATGCTCGCGCTTGGGGACGCGTTGGCCGTCGCGCTTTCGGAAAAACGCGGCTTCAAGGAAGAAGATTTTGCCAACCTGCATCCCGGGGGGAAACTCGGCAAGCGACTGGCGCGAGTGGAGTCGTTGATGCACTCTGGCGATGCAGTTCC
Organism: Terriglobales bacterium; assembly: GCA_035308395.1. Lineage (GTDB taxonomy): Bacteria > Acidobacteriota > Terriglobia > Terriglobales > Acidobacteriaceae > Acidiflorens. The sequence continues at coordinate 77,231 of DATGGT010000131.1, read as the reverse complement.
ACGAGTGACCGCGAAGACCAAGATGCCGGACGTGATCTACGAAATGTCGCGCAAGAAACTCGGCATCACGGCGGTCGTTGACGGCGACCGCTTGCTCGGAGTCATCAGCGATGGCGATCTGCGACGGCTGCTGCAGCAGCGTGGCAAAGACACGCTCGACCTGACAGCCGAAGACTGTATGACACGAGACCCGAAAACGATTGGCGCGCAGGAATTTGCCGCGACTGCGCTGGCGCGCATGGAGGACACCAAAATTACCTCACTGGTGGTCGTCGAGGGTGATCGGCGATTGCTTGGGATCGTGCACCTGCACGATTTGTGGGGTACGGAAATGGTGTAAATGCTAATGATGTAGAGCTGAGGCGCTCACCAATCTAGTGGCAGAAGCGCTGCAGCTTTGGCGGAGGCGGTGTAGGGTATTCGTCGAACTCGCCTTCCCACCCTGAACAGCCGCGCGCCGTGACGGCGCGAATCACCACTTGCTCCAGGTCGCGCGCCTTTGCTTTCGCGTCCGTCAGTTGATCGCCGGTGAGAAAATTGCCGCGATCAATTTCATTGAGGTCAGCGCCGGCAATGGAATATCCGGCGTCGAGCGCAATGGTGAACCAGATGTAGGCGGTGAATCGGTCCTGCGGGACGCCGCGGCCTTCCTTCAAAGTCTTGGCGTAGAAATATTGCGCCTGCGGAAGCCCTTGATCGGCGGCGATTTTATAGAGGCGTGGCGCCTTGGTGAAATCGCGATCCGCCATCAAACGTCCCAGGTAGTAGGCGCCATAGGCACTGTTTTGCTCGGCTGCGATCTTGAGAAATTTCTGTGCCTGGTCGAGGTCCCGCGAGCCCATGCTGCCAAGAAAGTAGATTCGTCCGGCTAGCCAACCGGCCAGCGGGTCGCCCTGTTGAGCGGCTTTGCGATACAGGTCCGCCGCACGCGACGGATCACGGTCGGCCATCGTGCCTGTCTCGTAGTAGTAGCCCAGCGCAATTTGAGCGGGTCCGTACCCAAGCTCGGACGAGCGCCGAAAGTAGTCCATTCCCGCGGCGTCATTTCGGGTCGGCCCGACGCCAGTGATCGCGTCCATGCCGCGTTCGTAAAGAGCTTCAGGCGAAGTGCTCTGTCCGAAGGACAAGGTCGAGAGCAGCAACACAACTGCGGATAGAAACGTTCGGCGCATAGGTGGTTTTATCCCCGACTGGTATCTCACTCAGTATAGGAAACACACCCGGCCACTGTAGAGTTACCAAAGTGCCACGAGCAGAGCGTACAGGTGGTTCACCACATGGCTTCTTAGGGGCGTCGCCCAAGCCTAGGCGTAGCGCTCACGCATGAAATCGCTGATCGCTGCGTAAGCTGCGGTAAGCGTTTTTTCGTCGGGCAGGAAAACGATGCGGAAGTGCTTCGTCCCCGGATGTTGCCCAAATCCTGAGCCGTGCACGACCGTTACATATTTCTGGCGAATCAGTTCGGTTACGAATACATCGTCGCCTTCCGGGATATCGATACTCGGATACGCATAGAAAGCTCCCCGCGGCGCAACACAACTGACGCGCGGAGTTTCTGCACACCATTTCATCGTCAGATCGCGCCGTCTTCGCAGCTTATGCTTGACTTCAGTCAGGTGGTCCTGAGGACCTTCAAGCGCGGGCTTGATGGCATATTGTTCCGGATGATTCGCGCACAAGCGAGCCCGCAACAGCTTATTTACACCTTCTAAGTATGGTTTGATGATGGAAGCTTCGCCGCTCGCGATGCCCCACCCAATGCGCCATCCCGGAGCGAGGTAGTTTTTCGACAGCCCGCCGAACGTGATGACCGGAACATCGGGCGCAACGGCCGCCATCGCCACATGACGATCGTCATCGATGATCAGCTTGTCGTAAATTTCGTCGGCGAAAATTATCAGGTTATGCTGACGAGCGAGTTCCGCAATCTGCTCCAGCATCTTGCGCGTGCAGACCGATCCCGTGGGATTGTTGGGATTGATCAAAACGATCCCACGCGTCCGCGGCGTGATCTTTCTCTTGATGTCGTCGAGGTCGGGTTGCCAGCCGTCCTCTTCTTTCAGGTAATAAGCGTTCAGTCCAATCTCGATCTTCGCCAGAACCGCGGAGTAGAGCGGATAATCAGGGCACGGCGTCAGCAGGTTGTCGCCGGGATTGAGCAGCGCGCTCAAACAGATGTCCACCGTCTCGCTGACACCAGAAGTGACAAAGACATCCTGAATGGTCGAGATACCCTTGCGCGCCGCCTCGCCGCGAATCGCTTCCAGAGCCTGCGGGATGCCGGAAGATGGCGAGTATCCGTTCTTCCCATCGCGCATGGCTTTGTAGACCGCTTCGATCAGATGTGCGGGAGTCTGAAAATCGAAGTTGAGCGGATCGCCGATATTGAGCGGAAGAATTTTGTGTCCCTGCTTCGCGACTTCATCGGCGATGCAGGCCAGGTCGCGAATGGCGTACCGGACGTTTTCAAGGCGGGCGGCAGGAGCGATTTCGCGGGTTTGAGTGACAGACATATACGTTTCCAATGCAAATCAGCCGTCAGCGCGAACCAACTGATAGTTGACGGCTGCTTTACTCTCCCCGATCGATCTGCGCTTTTTGCAACGTATCCGAATAGTCCACGTACACAGCTTTCCACTCCGAATAAAAGTCAATCGCGCCAATCCCGCCTTCGCGATGGCCATTGCCGGTGGCCTTGGTGCCTCCGAAAGGCAGGTGGACTTCAGCGCCGATCGTCGGCGCGTTGATGTAGGTGATGCCGGTCTCGAGATCACGCACCGCCGCGAACGCCTTGTTCACGTCCTTTGTGTAAAGCGAAGACGACAGGCCGTATTCGATGTTGTTGGCAATGCCGATGGCATCTTCGAGGCCGTCGCACGGAATGATTGAGACCACGGGCCCAAAGATTTCTTCCTGCGCGATTCGCATCTTCGGATCGACGTCGACGAAAACCGTCGGTTCGATAAACCAGCCGTACTGAAGGTCGCCCTTCTCAAGCCGGTTGCCACCGGTGACGAGTTTCGCGCCTTCGTTCTTGCCGATCTCGATGTAGCTCAAATCGGTGCCCAGTTGTTTCTCGTTGACCGCCGGACCCATTTCGATGGTTTCGTCCAGTCCGTTGCCGACTTTAATCGTCTTGGCTCGCGTGACGAAGTGATCGATGAACTTGCGATAGACGCCTTTCTGCACGATGATGCGGCTGGTCGCGGTGCAACGCTGCCCAGTCGTTCCGAACGCGCCCCAGAGTCCGCCTTCGACCGCGAGCTCAAGATTGGCGTCGTCGAGCACGATCATCGGATTCTTGCCCCCGAGTTCGAGCGAGCAAGGCTTGAAACTCTTAGCTGCCGTCGTCCCGATGGTCCTGCCAACTGCCGACGAACCGGTGAAGGAAACGGCTCGCACCGAGGCATGCTCAGTCAGAGGCGCCCCAGCTTCGGGGCCGTAGCCGGCAATGACGTTGATCACGCCCGGTGGGACGCCGGCGTCCGTCAACGCTTGCACCAGATTGAAAGTAGACAGCGGAGTGTCCTGTGCGGGCTTGATGACGCACGTGTTGCCGCAAACGATCGCGGGCAATAACTTCCACGATGAGATCGCCATCGGAAAATTCCACGGCGTGATCATGCCGCAGACGCCGATCGGCTGGCGCACGGCCATAGCGAATTTGTTGGGCAGTTCCGATGGTACGGTTGGACCAAACAGACGGCGTCCTTCGCCGGCGTTGTAGTAGGCGGCGTCGATCGCTTCCTGGACGTCGCCGCGCGTTTCTTTCAGTACCTTTCCCATTTCGCGAGTCATATCGCGCGCGTGCTCTTCTTTGCGCTCGATCAGGATCTCGGCGGCGCGGAAAACCATCTCAGCTCGGCGCGGCGCAGGAACCAGGCGCCATTTGGCAAACGCGCGCTTGGCGGCGTCGACCGCGGCGTCCACGTCTGCTTTATTTGACCGCTGGAAGATGGCGACCACTTCGCGCGTGTCGGCGGGATTGCGGTCTTCGAAAGTCTCTCCGCTGGCCGATTCCACCCACTCGCCATCGATAAAGTTCTTGAAAACTCTGGTTTTGGTCGTGCCGCCGGCAATTACCGGCTTGGTCATCGTATCGGTCGCCATAGGGAGCCTCCGGAGGAAAAGTGCAGAACTTCTATGCTAACAACCGGGGTGAAGACGGGCAAGCGAGGTCATCGTGGGGTAGGGGCTTGAATCGCGAATCTATGACCACCAAGGCCACGAAGGTACACGAAGTAGACCTTGTCCCGAATACCTTCGTGATACCCCGTGACCGTGGTGGTTTCCGGATTTTTCTTAGAAAGCGCAGTTCCCAGGATCTGGTTCGTCAATCCGGCCTGGCTGACCCGCCGGAACGAGCCGGAAAGCAATCACTGTCGCCTCAACACTGCCTTCGTTTCGGACAATATGTGTGTGGGTGCCACCAAGATCGACAAAAGACATCCCCGCTGTATACACGTGCGGCGTGCACTTGGGATCGTGCGCATCATAGTGAGTTACTGCCCCGGCCGTGACGATGATTAGAGTATGGCCTGGGTGCGTGTGCCAGCCCGTGGTTCCCCCCGGCTCCCAAACATTGGTCAAGAAATATTCGTCTGATTTTCCTTTAGTCTTTTGCGCGGACAACCAGAGTTTGTCTTTGCTGGAAACAAAGTAATTGATGACATCGAATGCTCCGACCTGCCCCTGAGCGGTCGTCGTACTCGTGAACCCTGCCGGTGGTGTCGCCGAGGCACTTCCTGCAATGCCGATGATCGCCGCACTAAGAACTGCCAACCACGCTAACCTGTTTCTCATATCGAACTCCTTTTATTGACGTCGCCGTCCGGAAACGCTGGGACACAATCCCCCAATCTGGGGGTCGCGGTCAAAAGGCAATGCGCAGAACGGCAGTTTCGCCGTCGAATGCCGTGCTTTGCCGTGAGGGTCGCCGAGCATACAATCGACTCCCCGGGCCTCGCAACAACCGAGGACCAATCAGGAAAGCCGATGGGCGAACCGTCTTCCAGTACGCCGCCGTCCGCGAGATCGTCCGAGGACCGACTGGATTCGTGGAAGGAAATCGCGTCGTACCTCAACCGCGACGTGACCACGGTCCAGCGCTGGGAGAAGCGGGAGGGGATGCCCGTTCACCGGCACCTCCACGACAGGATGGGTTCGGTCTACGCGTCCCGGGTGGAGTTGGACGATTGGGCGCGCAGCCGGAAACTTCCAGCCACGCCGGACGAGGGCAATCCCGCCTCCTCACCCGAACTTGCTACGCAGTCGATATCCGCGGCGAAACCCTCCTCCCCAGCCACGTGGAAGTTCGTCTCGCTGCTGGCGGCAGCCGTGCTGGCGATTGTCGCCACCCTCCGGCTTCAGCGGACCGAGTACTTCTGGCGAAGCCCCATTGCAAATCTGCGACTACAGACCGTCACCGACTTCGAGGGAGTGGAGCAGGCCGCGGCTGTGTCACGGGACGGTCATTTTGTGGCGTTTCTCTCTGACCGCGACGGACGAATGGATGTCTGGGTGACGCAGGTCGGTTCAGGACAGTTCCATAACCTAACTCGCGGGAACTTCCCGGGGCTTGCCAATCCATCGCTCCGGACCTTGGGATTCTCCCCAGACGGCTCACTCGTCACATTTTGGTTTCGCAAGCCAGACGGGTCGAGCACCGGTGACATCAGCATCTGGGCGGCGCCAACGTTGGGCGGACAGCCGAAGCCTTACCTCCCCGGCGTAGCCGAGTTTGACTGGTCCTACGACGGCTCTCGACTGGCCTACCACACCCCCGGTCCCGGAGATCCATTGTTCGTCACGGACGGTAGCCCGCAAACTAAGTCGCCACCCATTTTTACTGCTCCGGCCGGAATCCACGCTCACTATCCCTTGTGGTCACCAGACGATGCCTTTATCTACTTCGTACAGGGTTCACTCCCTGACAGATTGGACATCTGGCGCATCCGTCCCAGCGGCGGAGCTCCGGAGCGGATCACGTCGCATAATAGCCGCGTCATTTGTCCGGTTCTGTTAGATCGGCGGACGCTGATGTATCTCGCCAGCGATTCGGATGGCCGCGGGCCGTGGCTTTATAGCATGGACGTCGAGCGCCGCATCCCCCACCGCCTGACCTCCGATCTTGATAAATACACGTCCTTGGCGGCCAGCGCTGACGGTCACCGTCTGGTTCTCGCGACCGCAAATCCGAAGGGAACTCTGTGGCGCCTGCGGATCGATGACTCCCGAAAGGGCATTTCGGCAGCTGCTCCGATCTCGCTGACCACCCGCACTGGGTTCTCGCCACGATTGGGTCCAAATTATCTTCTCTATGTTTCCGCAACAGGTACGAGTGAAAGCGTCTGGAAGCTCGTCAACGGAACCGGCATGGAGTTATGGAGTGCTCCGGGTGCGCAAGTCATCGGCGGCCCGGCAATCGCTCCCGATGGACAGAGCATCGCATTCTCAGTCCGGCAACACGGTCAAATGTTCTTATATGTTATGCAGGCCGATGGCACGAACGCCCGGATCGTGACCGATGCACTCGACTTGGAGGGTGATCCGGCATGGGCGCCCGACGCGCGGTCCATCAGTTCGGCAGCAAACGATCATGGCGTTCCCCACCTGTTCCGCGTGCCACTGGACGGTGGCCCACCCACCGTCTTTGTCAAGGAATATTCTGTTGAGCCCGCGTGGTCGCCCGATGGCCGCTTTGTTGTTTACTCGGGACCTGACATCGGCACCACGTTTCCGGTTAAAGCCGTTGCCACTGAGGCCGCGGCGGTTCCTCTGCCCGCGCTGACTTTAACTCGCGGGGCGCGGCACTTAGTCTTCCTGGCCGGAAGGCGTGGCCTCGTCTTCCTGAAGGGAGACATTCGTCATAAGGATCTGTGGTTGATCGACCTGGAAACCGCCGCGGAGCGGCAGTTGACTAATCTCCCACCGGACTTCGATGTTCGCGACTTCGACATCTCCCCAGACGGTCGTGAAGCTGTCCTCGAACGAGTGCAGGAGCACTCGGATGTTGTGTTGTTCGATCTCCCTCGGCCATGATTCGGCTCAACGTATGGGTTCTTTCAGGCGCTGGTGCCCGACTATGTCACTTTCGTAACCCCTTCACCCCCTGACCCAAGTTTAATACCCGTCCCACCGGGGATATGATGATCACAGCGAGATCGAAACCCAGCAATCTCTCAACTTTAGGATGAGGCAGGCACGCATTCGTGTCGAATAACAACAAGCCCGGAGTTTACGTTGCGTGGAAGACAGTCACCTATCGCAGCGTGATTTTGGCAGCGCTCGGCGTGTTGGCGATCTTCGGTTTCCTGATGCACATGGCGTTTCCGAAATTCACCGACTCCACGGTGAAGGCGGCCGGTTCGCTCTCGGCGGGATTGCTCGACAAAGTCGCTGGCCTTGCACCTCCGCTCAAAACACCGTCTCCTGCGGTCGCGCAACAAGCCCATTTCACCGCCCTCGACGGTACCATCCGCGTCAGAAAAGGCAATGGCAATAGTTGGATCAATGCCGACTACAACGTGCCGCTTGAAAAAGGCGACGTGGTGCAGACCGGCGCCGAAGGCATGGCGAAAATTGTTTTCAACGACGGCACCAACTACACGGTGAAACAGGATTCGCTGATCGTCATCGAAGAGAACTCCGCTAACGATCAGCAGCAGACCAATGTGTCGGTCGCGGTTACGACCGGAACCGTCGATCTCACGACCGCGACTTACGTCCAGGGATCCAAATCGCAAGTGATCGTCGCCGGCGCAAAGGCTTCGCTGGCTCCCGATTCGTCTGCCATGGTCCACAACGATCCTAAGGACAACCAGCACGAGATTCTGGTCAAGAAGGGCAGCGGCGACGTCGAGCGCAATGGAGAAGTGGCTCACCTGGCGACATGGGAAAAGGTCAGTTTCCAAAGCGAGTCGAAGACCATGGCCAAGGCTACGGAGATTGGGCCGCCAGTGCCGATGACGCCGGGCAACATGATGCCTGTCTTTATCAATCCTGGGGAGAAGGCGAAAGAAGTCGAATTTGCCTGGTCGCCAATGACCAACGCCGTCGGGTACCGGCTGCGTATCTCGCACAATCCTTACTTTTCGTCTCTGCTTCTCGATCGCAAGGTGGAAACGCCCAGTGTGGTCGTGACGGGCCTTCCTGTCGGCGCGTACTATTGGTCTATCCAATCCTTTGATGCGACGGGCAAGGAGTCGGTGGAGAGCGAAAAGAATCGCTTTACCATCGTGGTCAAAGCCCAGGAAAAGATTGACCTGTCGCTCGATCTCGATCCCTTCGTGCAGCACGGACACGTGATCGAAGTGACCGGCAAAACCGAGTCGGGAGCTCGTGTGATGGTGAATGGCAGGGAAGTGGCGCTCGTCAGTGACGACGGCACGTTCCACTACTTCACGCCGCCGTTGCCGAACGGAGAAAACCTGATCACGGTGACGGCGCAGAACTCCAAAGGCGGAGTGAATACGCATCAGGAAAAAGTTGTGATTCAGTAAGAGTTCGATTGGGGTTCAGATCAGCGCGGGAACAAACGGGTAACCAGTTGACAACCTGTTCTGCCGAACATCCAAGTAGAATAGAAAAAACAAGCGGAGAGCGGTGGGTACGGGAAGTAAAGTAAGCCCAGGTTCCAGGACGAACTCCCGGGAGAGAGAAGTTTCACCATGTCAAACAACGGCTTTAGTAATGGCTCATCGCGATCGCACAATTTGCGTTCGCTGTTCAGCATGTTTTCGAGCGATCTCGCCATCGATCTCGGGACGGCCAACACGCTGGTGTATGCGCGCGGCAAAGGCATTGTCGTCAACGAGCCTTCCATCGTCGCGTTGAACAAGAACACCAACGAAGTCGAAGCAGTTGGCAAAGAAGCCAAAGAAATGTTGGGGCGCACGCCCGGCAACATCGTCGCGATCAAGCCCATGAAGGACGGCGTCATCGCCGATTTCAAAGTCACCGAAAAGATGTTGAACTACTTCATTCAAAAGGCGCACAACCGCAAGATGTTGGTGCATCCCCGGATCGTAATCGGCGTACCTTCGGAAATCACGCAAGTGGAAAAACGCGCCGTCATGGATTCCGCCTATCGCGCGAAAGCCAGTGAAGTGCACCTTGTCGAACAAGCGATGGTCGCGGCCATCGGCGCCGGTCTGCCGATTACCGAACCGAGCGGCAACATGGTCGTTGACATCGGAGGCGGCACCACTGACATCGCAGTCATTTCTTTGAGCGGCATTGTCTATTCGCGTTCCGTGCGCATGGCCGGCAATCAGATGGACGAGGCCATCATGAACTACCTCAAGCGGAAATATAACTTGCTGGTCGGCGAGCGCACCGCTGAACAAATCAAAATGGAGATCGGCTCCGCCTATCCGCTCGACAAGCCTCTCACCATGGAAATCAAGGGACGCAACCTGATCGAGGGCGTGCCCAAGACGATCACTGTCGACGACAGCGAAATCCGCGAGTCGCTCAGCGAATGCGTTTCGACCATCATGAACGCCATCCGCGTCGCGCTCGAGCGGACGCCTCCCGAGCTTTCCGCCGATATCAGCGACCGCGGCATCGTGCTCACCGGCGGAGGCGCGCTGATCAAGAACTTGGACAAGCGCATCCGCGAAGAAACCGGATTGCCGGTCTCGATTGCCGACGATCCGCTGTGCAGCGTCGTGCTCGGCACGGGCAAAATGCTCTCGGACTTCAAGCTGCTGCGCAAGATCTCAATCGAGTAAAAATCAGTGGTTAGTGGCTGGTGGTCGGTATCCAACGGTTTTTCTACCCACTAACCACTAGCCACCGACCACTGCTTCTATGGATGTCCTCGGACGCTACCGCAATCTGATCGTGCTCGTCGGCGTGTTGTTCGCGCAGGTGCTTGGCTTGGCCGTGCAAGTCCGCCGCACGACCGACAACGAACCAACGCGCCTGATCCGCATTTGGGCGGTTGGAGCGGTCACTCCTCTCGAAAAGGTCCTTTCCTGGGCGCGGACCTCAACCAGCGATGTCTGGCACAACTACTTCTATCTGCGCGGAGTTCGCGCCGAAAATCGCGCCCTCAAGGCCGAGATCGAACGCATGAATCTGGAGCAGGTCCGCATTAGTCAGGACGCGGATCAGGCGCGCCGTTTGCAGGCTCTGCTTTCCTTCAAAGAACAATTCATCTCCCAGACCATGGCCGCCCAGGTCATTGGATCCAGCGGCAGCGAATTGTCTCGCTCGGTTTATATCGACAAGGGAGAAAAAGACGGCATCCGGCCCGACATGGCAGTCATCACGGCCGATGGGATTGTGGGCAAGGTGCTCCGCGTCTATCGATCGACTTCGGTCGTGCTCTTAATTAATGATCAGACCAGCGGTGTCGGCGCGCTACTGGACAAGACCCGTCTGCAAGGCATTCTGCATGGAACCCCGGCGGGCGAAGTGCAGCTCGAAAAAGTAATGAGCGATGAAGCCGTGCTCGCTGGCGAGCAGGTTCTCACCAGTGGCGGCGATGGGATTTTTCCCAAGGGTCTGCTGATCGGCAAAGTCACCAGCGTTTCACAGGGGAGCGAGCTTTTTCTCAACATTCACGTCCGCCCCGCCGCCGATTTGAGCAAGCTCGAAGAAGTGCTCGTGGTAACAAAGATCGACGAAAGGCAGGCTGCGCCCGATCAAACCGGTGCTGCGCGCGCCGTCGACATTCTGGCGGAACGTCTGCCCTCCGTGCCGGTCAAACCGGACGCGAACGACAAGACGCCCGCGACTGCAAAGCCGGCCAATCCAGCGACGCTGCCGGCGAATCTCCCGGCGAATGTCCCAGCTAAGACAGAGGCTGGTGGAAAGCCTAAGCCTGTTCCGAGTGGCCCGTCGACGGCACAAACCCTAACCCCGTCTGTAACCCCGGCGACGGCCTCGAACACGACGAAACCCCTGCCAAAGCCGGTCAAGGCCATGACCGAAGGCAAGCCGCAGCCTCCAGCTGATTCGCAACCGGTTGAGGACGCCCCTCACTAACGTGGCCATCACTTACACATCCGGAGAGCAGGTTGAGGTTTACCGGTTCAGCATTCCGGCGACGGTGCTCATTCCACTCGGCGCGTTATTTCTGCAGGTGTGGCTGCCGTTGAAGTTTCCTTTTTTCCTGATTTTCGATCTGCCCTTGCTCGTTACCATCGGCTTTGCGACCGCGCGTCGCAACCCCTTGGCCGGCTTGGTGACCGGGAGCGTGATCGGCATCATGCAAGACGCTCTGATGCATCAGCCCATCGGCTTGTTTGGAATCGCGAAGACGGTGGTGGGATTCGGCGCGTCCTCGCTCGGAATCAAACTCGACGTCGAAAACGCTGGTGCCCGCTTCCTGCTCACCATCCTCTTCTACGGCGTGCACGAGGTCGTCTACTTTGTAACTGCGCGTGGCCTGATAGGGTTGCGGATGGCGAGAAGCTGGCCGCACGAACTCCTGTCATGCTTGGCCAATGCCCTATTGGGCGTGTTCGTCTTTATGCTGCTCGACCGCGTTAAGAAGAGAACTTAACGCATCACGGCATCGGCCAGTGCTGCCGCCGCCAGTGTCGCCGCAAAATTCACCGCTTGATTGCTGATCCACCCGCGGCGTTGCAGCGTCGCTCCGAACAGGCTGTCGACGAGCATTCCCGCGAATCCCGCAGCCACCGGAATCCAAAGCTCCGCCCAACGAATCATTCCTCCACCCGCAGCGACGATCCCGATGACCGCGCCTGCGGCCAGTCCTGCGAAGCTGCCGATCAGAGTGATGCCGCCGTCCATGCCCGCCGGAACTCGTTCCCAGGTTGTGATCAGGAACCCCGCGGCACCGCGGGATTGTCCGATTTCGCTGGCGACTGTATCGCTGGCGGCCTCGCACAAGGCCGCCGCGGTCGCAACCATCCAGAAGTGATTCCCCGTCGCGCCAAAAAGAACCGAGCCGCCGGCCGGGACCGCCAGATTGGCCAGAACCTGCCACGCGCTGCGCCCTTCGCGGCGCTCGGCGAGGCCCAGCGCCAGTTTCCTCCGATATCCCTGCCGAGTCGCGATCCAGGTCATCAGAAACAAGGCGCCCAGCGCGGCGAAAGCGGCTGGACCTGCACCGGCAAAAAGCAAAAAACAAGACGCTCCGCCCGCGAGCGCGCCTGGCAGATTGACGCCTCGCAAAGCGCGAGCCAACACGGTGAAGCCGATCGTTAATCCCGCGGCAAAGGCCAGATGTGCCGGCGTTGTGGCCCAGGCGTAGGGTAGAAATGAATGCAGCATTAGAGGGTAGCTTTCAGCTTTCAGCTTCCAGCCTTCAGCATTCTAGAATCTCATGTCCACGAAACTGACTAGTGACGTTGCTGTCGGCGGTTCACTGCCGAGAGGTGGTCCGCCTTCGTTAACACTATATTCGGTATCGTGCAGCGACCGACCGCGTCAGGTAGTGCTTGTCCTTTGGATTCGCCCGTAATCTGGCGGAAGCGAAACTGCCTCATTTACGCTACACTTTTGTACGCTCGGTGCGGTTCACGCATCTGAACTTCGGAATTTGTGGATGAATCTATGGCGGCTTCAGTCTGGTCTGGCTATCTAACCTTTGGATTAATCTCGATGCCGGTGCGGCTGTTCTCCGGCGCACGTAGCAGCAGCATCTCGTTCAATCAGTTGCATCGCACCGACCACCATCGTGTGAAGCAGCAACTCATTTGCCCGGCGGACAACCAGGTCCTCGAGCGCAGTGACATCGTCAAAGGCTACGAATATCGCAAGGACGAATACATCATCATCGATCCAGAAGAAATCAAGAAGATCGAGCCCAAGACCGCCAAGACCATGGAGATCCTCGAATTCGTGAAGACGAGCGAAGTCGATCCCGTCTATTTTGAGTCCTCCTATTACATGGTCCCCGAAGAGGCTGGACGACGTCCCTACGCGCTGCTCACGAAGGCGCTCGAAGAGAGCGAGTATGTGGCCATCGCGAAATTAACCATGCACAATCGCGAATACACGGTGTTTTTGCGCCCACACAAAGGCGGAATGATGCTCCACACCATGTATTACGCCGAGGAAGTACGCGAGGTCGAATCCTTCGGTGCACCCGACGTCGAGATCAAGGACGCGGAGATTAAAGTCGCGCATCAGTTGATCGAGGCTCTGGCTGGCGAGTGGGATCCGGAGAAATATCACGATACTTTCCAGGAAAATCTGAAAAAGATGATTGCCGCGAAACTTGAGGGCGGGGAAGTGCAGGCTGTGGAGCAACCGAAGAAATTGGCTCCGGTGGTCGATCTGATGGCGGCGCTAAAAGAGAGCCTCGCGCAGACGAAAAAACCGGCAGCATCAGCCAAAGTTACTGAGATGCCCGCCGAAGGCCACGCGAAATCCCGCCGTGGACGATGAGAAGAATCACTCGGTCATTCGATGAGTCATTCGATCATTGACTCATTCAGGCATTGACTGATTGCGCCCTTCGAATCGGATCCCGGCAGCGACAATTTAATTCATCCGGCCAACCAATCCCCCGGCTTGAGGCTTCTGACCTGAATGGCTCAATGACTCCGTCGCTTCTCTCGCGGCCCGGTTCCCGATACAATATCGGTTCCTCTGCAACATCAATTTTCTCTGTGGAGTTTGAATGAAGCGGTTTCTCTGGCTGGGGTTTGTGGCGCTGGTTTACGTGATCTGTTCGGGCTGCGGAGATACTTTCCGACCGATTATCATTCCCAATCCACCAACCTTTCCCAGTCCTCGGGCGGCCCACAGCGTCGTCTCCATCAATGACAACGGAACTTTCGTGGCGGGCAGCGCCATGGTGATCGACGTCTCCGGCGGCTCTGACGTCAGCATCCACGATGCCGACGTCCACCCGGTGCATGCGGTGCAATTGACTGCTTCGAGCGTCCTGGTCGTCAATCAGGCGGCGACAAATTTGGACCAGCCGGCGTTGCCGTTACCGCTCCTGACCACCACTTGTAACGTAACCTACCCGCCTACTCCGCCTCCACCTAATCCTCCCCCACCGAACCAGCAGGTCTATAACGTTTGTCCTTCGATTACGAAGCTGAACTTTAACAGCACAGTGATCAGCAGCAGCAACACCATTTCTTTGCCGCCGTATTCGGGATCCAACTTCGTGGCTGGCGCCCCAACGGACAACTTCGCCTATGTCACCATGCCGACCTACCCTCCAGATCCGACGCAACCGACGATAATCTCGCCATCGGTCGGTGTGATCAGCACCCTGAGCAACAATTTGACGACCATCATCCCGGTTGGCAAGAACCCCATCGCATTGGCCGTTACGCCCGACAAGAGCAAGCTTTATGTGGCGAACAACGGCGACAGCACCATCAGCGGATTCAACACGGCGGACCGCTCGGCCAGAGTGATCTCGCCAGCCAACACTTCTTTACCACCCATTTGGTTGGTGCCCCGGAACGACAATCAGCGTGTGTTTGTGCTGGAAGCCAATGCTGGCGGTACGTCGAGCGGCCTTGCTTCGCTCGATACGACCTCGACTGCTGGACCCGACCTCCTGACGGAATATCCCACCATCAGCGTGCCCGGCGCCACCATCATGATTTACGACAGCAATCTAAATCGGCTTTATATTCCAGGAGGGCAGGAGGTAGCGATCGTAGACGTGTCGCAATCTTCGCCGCAGTACCTGGCCGGCGGGCCAATCACAATTCCGACAGTCTCGCCCGACACGCGTTTTAGCACCGATCCCTGTTTTTCGACCAGCACTCAGCCAGTCACGGTAGGGGCTGTGGCGGCGCTGCCGGACGGAAGTCGTGCCTACGTCGGCGGCTTCTACGAGACGGCGATTGGCGGAACCCAGTACATCTGTCCGCAGGTGACCGTGATCGACGCCAAAAGTAACGCCATTAAGACTGCGATCGGACTCCCAGGATTTCCTGCCTACGATACGTTCTGCGCGCCATCCGCGACCCAGCGGTCCGCCCGCTTTCGAATCATGATGGCCGCCGCTGGTGACAGTACCGCAGCCTATCTTTCCAGCTGCGATGGAGGAAATGTCAATATCATCGACACCTCGAACGACACCTATAGCAATAGCCTGTTGGAGCCGGTCGGATCGCGCCTGCCGATTCCTCCCAGTTCGATAAATCCCCCACAAAATCCCGTCTTCCTGTTCGCTGGTCCCTAAACGTTCCCCGTAGGCGTTTCCCCTTCGACAGCGGGGAAAGGCCTTAACGACAAATTTGGTTATGGGAAGTTGGGATTCGTTCGAGGAATTGCCGACGACCACCACTCGCCAGTGGCCGCTAATCACTCGCCACTAAGACTATCCTGCGGCCGCCGCGGCTTCGCGGCGATGATACTGCAGCGCCACATTCATAAACACGTTGCCGCTGGACGTCGTGAAGCCGAGGACCAGCGCCTCGGTATCTTCGCTGCTCTTGCTGCCTTGCTCGGAGGTGAGTACGGTTGGGGGACAAACGTGAAAGTGAAATCCCTGATCGTTCAGTGTGGTGACGGCGTTTCCGATGATCTGGTTGGCGAGCTCGCAGACAGCTTCGCGCACCAATTCGTCGTTGGTCTCGGATGCCTCGACGCCCGCTAAACGGCTGGCGAGCTGAACCGCAGCCGCCAGGTCCACATCGAAAATGATTCGCCCTTCAATCTCGCCCTTGAGGCAGACTTCGGCCGCCATCCCTTTCTTCCGATAGGCCTCTTCTTCCATGCTGAGGTTTTCTATCGAAATGGGAGACTGCAATCCCTGCGCCAGTACGGCGTCGGCCGAGTTGATGAACGGCTGAATCAGGTCCATCCGCATGAATTAAGCTCCAGCTCCCGCTCCGCGCGCTGTTGCATCGTCACGCATGACATACTTGATGACTTCGTAGAGCACTTCGGGCTTCACCGGTTTTTGCACGAAGTGGCGGGCGCCGCGCTGTAAAGCGGCGACAATATTTTCCTGATATCCAACCGACGACACCATCACGATACGTGCTGCGGGATGGTCGCGTACAATCTTCTCCGCCGCTTCGATGCCTTCCATCTGCGGCATGGTGATATCCATTAGAACGATATCGGGCGTGAGCCGTTCATACTCGCTGATCGCCGATACTCCGTCGCCTGCCTCGCCGATTACCTGTCCCCCGAAGGTTTCCACCATCCGGGCCAGGTTCTTGCGGGCAAACACGGAGTCGTCCACGATCAGATAGCGAACCGGCTGTCCGTCTTCGCTCCGTTTTACGGGCGCAAACTTTTCCATGGCACTCCTCCCCACGTATCACTAAAACACGTTCTACAGACTTTAGGTAGATAACTCTAGTTACTTCCGGCACTAGTCGTCCGCTTGGTCTCGTGGACTTCTCCCCGCGACCGGTCGGACGAGCATTGCCCTTGCAAAATCTCAGGTAGATCTTGAAGATCGGCTACCCGCATGGCGTAGCCCCGTTCGATGGCCGCCTTCGGCATGCCAAAAACCACGCATGTTTCCTGGCTCTGTGCCACCGTGGAGCCTCCGGCGGCTCGTATCTCGCCCAGACCAGCCGCACCGTCTTCGCCCATCCCCGTCATCAATACGCCCATGGCTTGTGGCCCAAACTCTTCCGCCACGCTCTTGAACAGCACATCCACCGAAGGGCGATGGCCATTCACCGGAGCTTCTTCGCCCAAGATCGCCACGTTACCCAGCGGCAGCTTCTTCACCTTCATGTGCCGATTCCCTGGACAAATCAACGCCCGTCCGGCCAGCAGCAAATCGCCCGATTGCGCTTCTTTCACCCGGATCGGACAAGTTTCGTCCAGTCTTTTTGCAAATAGTTCGGTAAATCCGTCGGGCATATGCTGTACGACGAGGATGCTGCCGGAAAAATCCGCTGGCAATTGCGAAAACACATATTGCAAGGCATTCGGGCCGCCCGTTGAAACTCCAAGGGCAAAAATATGTGTCGGTGCAATCGGCCGCAGTTTTGGTGGCAGGTCCCGACGCGCGTCTCCCGGCAAGAATTGTGCTTGGACGCCAGCGCTCTGCGCCGCTGCCCGTATCTTGCGGATCAACTCGCGCGCAATCTCCGGCATGTTCGCCGCAACATCCTTTGGCTTGGCCACGAAATCGAACGCGCCGAGCGCCAGCGCCTTGAGCGTGATCGACGCGCCCGCCGTGCTGTGCGAACTGACGACGATCACCGGCAGGCGCCAGCGCCGCATGATTTCTTTCAGCGTGTCGACTCCATTCAGACCCGGCATTTCGAGGTCGAGCGTGATCACATCCGGTGACAGGTCCTCGATCTTCTTTAGGGCAAAGTGGCCGTCCATCGCCGTGCCTACCACTTCGATCGAGTTGTCTTGTTCGAGGATCCGCGGTATCAGCTTGCGCATCAATGCCGAGTCATCCACCACCAGGACCTTCAGCAATTTCTTCATGCCTGGCCCCCGACTGCGCCGCGTGTCCGCATTTCGGCGGGAAGCCCGACCGGGTTCGCGGGCAGGATGCCCGACAACAGGCCGGTCATGGGTGCGCCCTTGGCATCCGCGCGCCCGCGCGTGAAGCGTTCCATCAACGCCATCATGTTCAGGATGAGTACCACCTTGCCATCGCCCAGAATCGAAGCTCCACTCACGAGATCGGTCGAAATCGACTGATCGTCGAGCGCCTTGATGACCAACTCGTCTTCACCCTCAAGCGCGTCGACGATAAGGCCAAACTTCCGTTCCCCGCTATGGATCACCAGTACAAAAACTTTTCGTTGCGCCGACTCCGGCCCGCTTGGTAGCTTGGCGCCCAGGCGCAGCAGGGGCAACACATCGTTGCGCAACTGCAGCACGTCATAGTGCTCCACCTGATGGATCTCCCCATCGGTAGTACGCGCGATTTCCGCCACCGCGTTCAGCGGCAGGGCATAGAGCCGGCCCTCCACGCGGAACAACAGCGCGCGGATAATGGCGAGCGTCAGCGGGAGCCGTAGCCGGAAAGTTGTGCCCCGCCCTTGCGTGGTTTCAATCTGGATCGTTCCCTTGAGCCGTCCAAGCACGCTCTGCACGACATCGAGTCCGACGCCCCGGCCCGAGAGTTCCGTAATTTCTTCCGCCGTCGAAAATCCTGGCTGCAGAATGAGCTCCAGAGTCTCGGCCTCGGTCATGCGCGCGGCTTGTTCAGGTTTGATCAATCCTTGCGACAAAGCGCGCTGCCGTACTTTTTCCGCATCGATGCCGCGTCCGTCATCGCTGACTTCGATCACCACCTGGTTGCCCTGGTGAAATGCTCCCAGACGAAGCGTCCCCTGCGCACGCTTGCCTGCGCGGACGCGCTCCTCAGTGCTCTCGATGCCATGGCCCACCGCATTGCGCACAAGGTGGGTCAGCGGCTCCGCAATCGCATCCAGAATGCTTTTATCCAGATCGGTTTGTCCGCCACGAATTGTCAGTTCCACTTCTTTGCCGCAAGTGCGGCCGACGTCTCTTACGATGCGCGGGAAGCGCCGGAACAGTTGATCGACCGGTACCATGCGGATCTTCATCACTGAATGCTGCAGGTCGTTCAGCACCCGCCCTTGGAACGCCATGGCGTCGGAAAACTTGCCGCGCAAAACATCCTTTGGAAACCGCTGTCCAAATTCGAGCAACGCCTGCTGCAACATCGATTTCGCCAGAATCAACTCGCCAACCAGGTTCAGTACGCTGTCGATTCTTTCCGCGTCCACGCGCAAAACATTGTCCGGCCCGGTCGACGCCGTAGCGAGTGCTGGTCCCGGAACCGAGGGTGCTTCATCGGCCGTAACCTCTGCGGCATCGACCGCAGCCTCATCGTGCCCCTCCGGAATCGGGTTGTCGTTGGAGTTGTCGTCGGAGTTGGAGTGGCTTTCAGACTTTGTTTTGGACTTCGTTTTCGACTTCGGTTCTAATCCCGTCGCCGAACCTGCCGAAGCCGGCAATGCCAGCGCAGATGCCTCCAAAGGAACGACTCGAACATTTTGAGAGATCGTCGGAATGCTGCACTTGGCCCGAACCTGCTCCGCCGATTTCGCCGTAGCCAGAGCCGCTTCCACCAGGGTCACCGGCTCTACACTGCCTTCCACAGGATAAAGAGCCAGTACCTCGCCAAGGCCTGACAGAGCAAGTTGGATCATCTGGCGTCCGGCAATCGGCATCACGCATTGCGGATCAATCTGTACCAGAACGTGATGAACACTCCGGCCCTCCGCCATGGCGGCGGCGATGGCCAGTTGTTCGTATTCAGACCAGCGGATCTTTTTGACCGGCTTGACCGGCGCTTTTTTTGTCGCCGTTTTCTTGCCCTGGGTTTTCTTGCCCAAGGCCTTCTTGCCGCCTTTTCCGCTCGCGCTCGGATCCGCATGTGCCAGACGCGCAATGTCGGCCCGCAGAGAAGAAAGGCTCGGGAGCTTCGTGCCGTTGCGGTACGCTGCCAGCAGCGCCGTAAACACGTCGGCGGCGCGCAGCGCGATTTCAGGTACCAGGCTCGCCGATGCTGAGTTGCCGAGCGTCAGCACATCCTCGAACTCGTGACACAGTTCGCTCAGTTCGCGGAAGCCGCACGCTGCCGAGTCGCCTTTCAGCGTATGAACCGTCCGGCGCAGGCTGCGCGCAGTCTCGGCATCGCTTGGCGACTTCTCCAGCCGCATGCCTTCGTCATTTAATTTTTGGACGAGTTCCCCCGCACTTTCAAAAAACAACTGCTGCAGTTCGCTCATCCTGTCGTCTGGGGGGACGCTCACATCTTCACCTCAACTCGCTGATACGCGGTGCCGCTGTTGCGGTGCACCATTTGGAATTTCTCGGTTAACCCAAGCAGACTCTCGGCGTGGCCGACAAACAGATAACCCTGGGGATTCAAACAGCGGTAAAACTTCTCCACCAGACGCTTCTGTTCGGCCTCGTCGAAATACATCATCACGTTACGGCAGAAAATTATGTCGTTGCGCTGCGGCAGGTATTCCGTTTTCAAGTTGTGAAAGTCGAAGTGCACCAGCTCTCGGACGCTTCGCTTTACCGCGTAGCGTTCGCCAACCTTATCGAAGTAGCGCAGGCGGTAGCCGTAATCGACGCCTGCCATCTGGTGCTCGCTATAGGAGCCTTCCTGCGCCGTGCGAAGCACCGAATAGTTGATATCGCTCGCCAGAATCTCCACTCGCCAGGGCGCAGGCACAAGCGGCCTCGGCATCGGCGATTCGGCTTGCACAGGATGACGCAGATAGTGGTACGACATGGCGTCGGCTACCTGCATCGCCATCGTGTAGGGTTCTTGACCCGTCGAACATCCGGCGCTCCAGATGCGCACGCTGTAGTCGCGTCGTTCCTGCTTGCGCTTCAGAATGCCGTCCAGCACGTCGTGCTGAAACAGCTCCAGCTGCGATTTGTTGCGAAAAAAGCTGGTCTCATTGACCGTGAGATTTTCCACCAGTTGCGACAGTTCCTGCTTCCCCTGCTGGCTGATGAGCAACCGGTAATAGCTGTAGAACGAATCCAGGTGGCACTCTTTCAAGCGGCGCTGCAGACGGTCCTGTAGGAACGGCGTGCGCCGGTCGTCAAAGTGCATGCCGCACTCCTGGTAGACAAGCGCCTGAAGCAGTTTTAGTTCCGCGTCCGTGAGTGCGGGCATTTCGCTGGTGGCCATGGGTGTCGGTTCGTTCCGCTAATTCCCGCTGCTACTTCCCGGCGGATGCGCCCTTGGCGCCCGCCTTACCACTGCCGGTCGACGCCGGTTTTTCCGCCACCGGCTCGCTTCCAGCTTCCCGCGCTGCCAGGATCTTGCTGATGTCGAGCAAAATAATCAGACGACCCTGATATTTCCCAAGTCCGGTGACGCAATCCAATCCGCCTTCCACCATCATGGTGGGTGCGGCTTCAATTTCGCTCTCTGGAATCTTCAGGACCTCAGATGCCGAGTCCACGATCATGCCGGCGAGGCGACCGCGATGTTCCACGACCAGAATCCGGCTTCGCCGGTCGATGCCCGCCGACTGCTGCCCAAAGCGCTTTCGCAGATCGACCACCGAGACGATCTTGCCCCGTAGATTGATCACCCCTTCGAGATACGAAGGAGCGTCCGGCACGGCCGTGATCTCCGGCACGCGCACGATTTCATGCAGCGAGGTGATGGGCACGCCATAGGTCTCGCGTCCCACGCGGAATCCCACAATATGTGTTTCCCGGCTCATAGATAGAATTCCTTTACCGCGATCCCGCCGCAGCGCCACGAGCCGAGCCAAATCCGGAGCCGTCCGCGCGCTCATTCCGTATCGCGAAGCGATCCATCGAATCGAGCAACCCGCGCGACATCTTCGACATCTGGTCCGAAGAAGCAGCCAGTTCCGTCGAGCCCGATGTCGACGACTGCACCAGTTCGCGCATGCGCTCCATGGCCGCCACCACCGCCTGTGCTCCGGAGGCTTGTTCTTCGACCGCAGAGTTGATTTCGTGAGTGATTTCGTTCAGCCGCGTCGTGGCGCGGGCAATCTGCGACGAACCGTGTGACTGTTCGTTCGTAGCAGCGCCGATTTCCTGCGCGAACTTGTAGACCTCGGTCACCACGTTCGAAATCTTGCGCAGCGCCGCGTTCAGTTCCTGACCCAGATTCAGCCCTTCGTTCACGATCGTCGTGCTCTTCTCCATGTTGTCGACCGCCTTGCGGGCTTCCTTCTGAATGCTCTCGATCAACTCGGAGATTTCTTTCGTGGACTGTGCCGACTTTTCCGCCAGCTTGCGCACTTCGTCCGCGACCACGGCGAATCCCAGGCCGTGCTCGCCCGCTCGCGCAGCTTCGATTGCCGCGTTCAGCGCCAGTAGGTTGGTCTGCTCGGCCAAGTCGTCGATCACTTCGACGATCTTGCCGATGTTGTCGGCGCGCGTACCGAGCGCATCGATGATTTCGCCCGAGGAGCGGATCGTCGTGTTGATCCGGTTCAAGCCGTCGGTCGCTTTTTCCATCGTCCCGATGCCGCTGTGCACTTCTTCGCGCGATCGGTTCGAGATATCCAGTAGAACCTTCGCCGTATCCGCGACTCGTTGAATCGAGGTCACCATCTGATCGATCGAAGCCGAGGTTTCGCTCACGCTCGAGGCCTGAGTTTGCGTGCTCTTTACCATGTTCTGCACGTTGACGCTCATCTCGTGCATCGTGCTGGTCACTTCATCGATTGCCGAAGATGTCTGCAGGCTGTTTCGTGCCGACTCGTCGGAAGCGCTGGCCACCTGCGTGGAAGCGCTCGCGACTTGCGACGCTGCATCGCGCACGTTGCGCACCATGCCGCGAAGACCTTCCACCATGCTGGTGAAAGCATTTGCCAAAGTGTCGTTCGCCGATCGTGAGTGCACCTCGACCGACAGATTCCCGCCGGCAATCGATTCCGATACCGCCGCCATCTCTTTCAGGTACTTCACGAGCGATTCGAAGGTTCGTGCCAATTGCCCGATCTCATCCTGGCCCTGCACATCGATTGTGTGTTCCAGATCTCCGGTCTGGCCGATCTGGTCTGCCACGTGAATCAGTCGCGTCAGTGGCCCAGTGATGTCATTGGCTGTGCGGAAAGCGATAATCGTCCCGAGACCCAGAGCGAGCAGGGAACTGAGCACCGCAAACAGGATCGTCAAGTTCGAGGCCGTGTCATCGGTATGCCGGCGCTCATCCAGCAACTTGCGGTTCTCGCGGTCGACATCGTCCAGTACGTCACTCGATCGCGACACCCAGGAGTTGGGATCTTTCTGTAAATAGAAAATCTGAAGCTCGGCCACTGTGGCGTTGCCACTGTCCACGGCCCGGCGTTTGTCCACCAGCGGGCTGGCGAAGTCTCCGCCCCACGACTGTTCGAGGTTCTGCACCTTTTCCAGGCTGCTCTTCTGCTCGCTGGAATTCGCCAGTTCCTGGGCGCGGTGCAGGGCGTCGCTCAGCGTCCGTTCGCCTTCCGTCATTTTGTCCACGTCGCGAGTGTCGCCGCTCAGCAGGTAGTTCTGCAGGTGGAGACGGTTCTGCATCATCTGGAACCGAACCGACGAAGTCGCCTCGGTCATGTCGATCGAATTCTGCGCCGCCGCCTTGGTTTCGTGCTCGCGGTGGACTCCGTAGAGGTTGATCGCCAGCAGCGCCAGCACCGTCCCCAGAATGACGCCGAAACTCACGTACAGCTTTTTCTTAATGGTCATACTCCAGCCTTCCTCGGCCCGTGTTTTCGGACCAGGTCCAACCCTTGCTACTGCTGGGATGGGTCAAATCGGAATTCCACGATTCCGGTTGACTCCTGCGGACCTACTTCGAAATGCCACTTCTTTACCGCTTCCATGGCGGCATTCGCCAGCAAGGGATGCCCCCCCACCAGCTTCGCGTTCTTCACCGTTCCATTGGGAGCGACCGTGACTTGAACCCTGACCACGCCGGTGATATTCATGCGTCGCGCCAGGTCCGGATACTCGGGAGAAACCTTCGACTTTACCTTTCGATCGACTTCTTGCCCCCAAGCATGGGGAGCGCTACTCGAGGCCCATCCGCCAACCAACAGCAGACCCACCACGAAAACTCTTAGAAAAAACGCAAGCGACAGTCTTTCTCGTTCGACGTATTGCATACGTTGCTATATTCGAGCACTGGCCGCGCTGCCGCATACCAAAAGTTCTCTCTCGGCGTTACTTTGGTGACGACTGCAAAGCGATGAACCTTCGGTCTTTAGTTCGATCGCTGGTTCGCTTCGTCCGTCTGCCGTTCCGCAACCCCCATTCCGGTTTGCCGACTTCTTGGTCGCCCGCCATTCTTTCCGTCTCTCCATTGCAGAATGAGACACGAGTATCACTTTAGTGCCGGTTCACAACTCGGCACCGCCACTCCTATTCACTTGACTCAATTTGAGAATCCAGCGTAGTTTTTATATGTAATTCAATTGTTTTCAACCGCTTAGAAAAGCGAGTGGGTGCGCACTGACTTCCCATTACGGAAATTCAAATGGCGCCGATGCGTCTCAGTCTGAGGAGGCGTTCCACAAACTTCTCCTCGAACTTTCCCGTGCTGCTTTTCACAGTGACGAACCAAGCCACCTCATCGCTTCTTTCTGCTCCCTGACTCGCACGTACTTTCACGCGAGTGGCGCTTACTTCTGGAGCCGTACTCCCGACGGCGATTTGGTCGGAGCCGAAGCCGACGACGATCATGCCGCATCGTTTCGCGGCACCCGGAGACGCCCCGGCGACTCCTCGATCGCCGTCGAGGCCGTACAGAAGCGGCGTCCTTTCTTTGTCAACCACCTCGACGTGCCGCGCTATCCATGGCTTGGTTCCAGCCATGCCCAGGCCGCCCTGGTTTCACCCCTGCTGGTTTCTGGAGAGGTCATCGGCGCCATCACATTTCTGAGGACCACGCCCGGAGATGACTTTAACGACGGCGATCTGGCCCAGGTCACGATCCTCGCCGCCCAGCTTGGTACCGGCCTCGAAGCTCTCCGCTTGAACCAGCTCTCGCGCGAAGAGCACCGTCGCGCCAGCATCCTCGTCGAGGTCGCGACCGCACTCCACGGACTGCCCGACACAACTTCGGTGATGGAGAGCATCGCTGACCGCTTGCGCCGGTTGCTCCGTTCGCCCGCAGTTCTGGTCTTTGTCCAGCAGGAAAAGATCTTTCAGCTGCAGGCGGTATCGACGGAAACTCCGCAGTTCGCCAGTTCCATCCGCACGCGTTTCGAAGAGAAGAATTTGCGCTCCGCCCTCGAGATTGCCGCGCGTGCCGTCGCCGCCGGCGAGCGCATCACGGTGAGCATCGATGGCGCGTCTCATTTCGGAGAAGAATCGCCGCCCGGTGTGCTCATCGCGACGCCTTTTCGAACTTCGCGTTCTCACGGTGCCATTCTCGTCTACCCGCGCGCAGGTCTCCCATTCACGCCGGAAGACAAGACCCTGGTTTCCGCTTTAGCCGGATTTGGCGCTGTCGCGATGGCCAACGCCGAACTCTACGGAATGGCTCGTGCTCAGGCCCACGAACTGCATGAAATCCTCGAGATTTCTTTTGAACTTGGCTCGGCTGGCAAGCTCGACGAGTTCATGCAGACTTCGGTGGTTCGCGCCGCTAGTTTTCTCGGTTTCAAGCGCTGCTTCATCGGACTTCTCGAAGGCGATACCTTCCATATTCGCTGGGGAGTGGAGAGCGGCTCAGCCCGTCCTGTCGATATCCCGCTCTACGATGGTCCCGCCACTCGCAGTCTGAAGAAGAAGACCGTGTTCGTTGCCGAGGATGCGGCCCAGACGCCCGGCGCAAATCTGGACTTCGTCAAGGCCTTTCAGATCCGCCAACTTCTCGCTGTGCCATTGCTCGGCTCGAATGGCGATGTGCTTGGAATGTTCGGCGTGCTCGATCGCATCGAAGCCGGTCCGATCAACGACGAGGACGTCCGTCGTGCGCGTGCCTTGGCGGCCCAGGTCGCAATCGCTCTCGAACTGACTCGCAACCTCCATCAATCCGAGGAGCATCGCCGTCGCGCCGAAGCCCTGGTTGCCATTGCCCTGGATCTGAACACGGTGCTGCACCTGCCTGACTTCATGCACAACTTTGTGACCCGCGCCGCCGGTTTGCTCGAGAGTCCTTCGGCGGCGCTGTGTCTTTATCAGACTGCGGACACCGATACCTGCCTCCTCCGTCACGGCTCTCAGGTTGACGACAAGTCCCTGCTGCGCCGCTTCAGTCAGGCCGTCAGTACCGCCCTGCCGAAATATCCGGCAGATGTGATTTTTGCTCCCGCCACAGAAATGCTCGGCACTGCCCTCGCTTCGACCCTGGGTTGGACCGATTGCACCCTGGTCAGACTCACCGGCTCTTCCGGAGAACTGGTCGGCGTTCTTTGCCTTGCGGACCGCGGCGCACCGCCCGCCATCGAAGACCATCAACTGCTAAGGGCTATTGCCGGTCACGCCACGATCGCTCTCGAGAACGCCTGCCTCTTCACCCGCATGCAGCAGGCCAACCGCCATTGGCTTGATGTCTTCGACGCCATCAGCGATTTCATCGTCGTTCATGACGAGCAGCACAATATTCTCCGCGTCAACCGCACCCTGGCAGATTTTGTCGGCATCGCTCCCGACCAGTTGATTGGCATCAACATGCGGGCGCTTGACGCCCTCACCACCGGCGGATCCCCGCACTCCTGCCCTTTTTGCCGCAGCGGCGACGGCCTCGACGAATATGTCCACCCTCTTCTCGAACGCGTTTATTTGATCTCAACTTCGCGCATTCACTCCGCCAGCAGTTCCCAGTTGCAGACCGTACATGTGCTCAAGGACATCACCGACCGCCGCGAGGCCGAGCGCCGCTACCGCGAACTTTTCGACAACATTCAGGAAGGAATCTACGTCTCCACGCCGCAGGGACGTTTCGTCGAGGTCAACGACGCGCTCGTCCGAATTCTTGGCTATGACAGTCGCGACGAGGTCCTGCAACTCGACATTCCCAGTCAGGTTTATTTTTCTCCCCAACGGCGCGAGGAGCTCACCAATCTGCTCAAAGAAAATGGAGAGATGCACAATCACCAGGAGATTCTCCGCCGCAAGGATGGATCACCCGTCCACGTGTTCATGAACTGCTTCGCGCTTCGCGATTCCTCCGGTACGGTCTTGCAGCATCGTGGCCTCATGCTCGATGTCAGTGGTTTGCACCGCTCCCAGGCCGAACTGCAGAAGGAACGGGATTTCTCCAGCAAGATCCTCAATCACACCCAGAGCCTGATTCTGGTCACGGATACCGAAGGTGTAATCAGCTATGCCAACCGGCGCTGGAGCGGTCTCGGTTTTCTGCAAAGCCAGATTCTGTCCCAACCCTTGGCCGAACTCTGCGCGCAGCCGCGACGCGCCGCCCTCCGCGATGCCCTCGCCGCCGTAGCCCGCGGCCAGCAAGTCGACAACTTCGATTTGCCCATCATTCGCGGCGATGGCGTCAGCGGCCAGTTTTCCGTAAATCTCAGCCCCATCAGCGGCGAAGACGGACACGTTACCAACATCGTCGTGGTCATGACCGATGTGACCGACTCCGCCGTCCTGCGCTCCAAGCTCATGCACGCCGAGAAAATGGCGGCCGTCGGGCAACTTGTCTCCGGCGTGGCCCACGAGGTCAATAACCCCCTCACTGCGATCCTCGGCTTCACCGACCTGTTGATGGAAAATCCCGATCTGCCCGAAAGCGCGCGGCGCGATCTCCGTGTCGTTCTGCAGGAGGCGCAACGCACCAAGCAGATTGTCCAGAATCTGCTCAGCTTTGCCCGCCAGATGCCGCCCCAGCGCCAGCCCGTGCAGCTCAACAACATTCTGGAGCGCACCGTGAATCTGCGTTCTTACGACTTCATGAGTCACGGTATCCAGGTCATCGAACGCCTCGACGAATCGTTGCCCCAGGTCGTCGGAGATTCCCACCAATTGCAGCAGGTGTTTCTTAACATTCTCAACAATGCTTACGACGCGGTCCGCGAAAGCACGCGGCCGGCTCGCATCGAAATCGTGAGTGCCAAAGCCGGAGCCTACGTCGAGATTTCCTTCCGCGACAGCGGTCTCGGCATCACCGATCCCGAACGCATCTTCGATCCGTTCTTTACCACCAAAGATGTCGGCAAGGGCACCGGTCTCGGCCTCAGTATTTGCTATGGCATCGTCCGCGAACACGGCGGAGAAATTGTTTGTCACAACAATCCCGATTCTGAAGGAGCAACGTTTACTGTCCGCCTGCCGGTAGCGTCCGACTCGGCCTCGTTCGGCGCAGTGGCAGGAATGCAACCCAAATGACAACAAATCAAAACATCTCGCTCACTCCCGTCCTGCTCATCGAGGACGAACCCGCCGTTATGGCATTGGTACGCGCCGTCCTCGAGGGCCACGGCTACTCCGTGGTTTCGACCGAGTCCGGAGCCGAAGCGCTGCATCTGCTCGAATCCGGCAACTTTCATGGCGTTGTCTCCGACATGCGGACCCCCGGTGGCGTCGACGGCGCTCAGGTCCATGCCTGGATCGCCACACATCGCCCCGAACTCGCCTCTCGCCTCGTTTTCATTACTGGGGACATCGCGAGCGAAGAAACAGCCGCAACATTGCGGCGCACCGGAGCGCCCTGCGTCGAAAAACCGTTTCGCGTCCTGGACTTTATTACCGTCGTCGAGCGGACCATTGGCAAGGCCGCCGCGGTCAACGCTGAATAGCAACCTTGTTTTCGTAATGTGACTCGAAATGAGATTCGTAGTGTGACTCGCAATATGACACCTAGTCTGATTAATGACGAGTTCCGGATCCGGCTGCTGATCGTCGATGACGAGCAGACGATTCGCCGCCTTTGTATGACCGTCGGCGAGTCGCTCGGCTTGGTGTGTCTTGAAGCCGAGAGCGCCGACGCCGCCTTCGCCCTTCTAGAAGAGCAACCCGTCCACATGATCCTCACCGATATGGTGATGCCCAACATGTCGGGTATCGAATTTCTCGAGCAGGTTAAGCGCGCATTTCCACGCATAGAAGTCGCGGTGATGACCGGCCACGGCTCGGTCGAAACAGCGGTTCAGGCGATGAAGCTTGGCGCCTACGATTACATTTCGAAGCCCTTCGCCCCGCTCGACGAGCTCCGGCTTTTCCTGCGCCGTATGGCCGACAAGATTCGTCTCGTCGAAGAAAATCTCTATCTCCGCGAGCGTTCCGAAACCGAGACCTCGCTTCACGGCATCATCGGCAATTCTTCGGGCATCCAGAATGTCTTGCGCCTCATCTCGCGCCTCAAAGACACGCGAACGCCAGTCCTGATCTCCGGCGAGAGCGGCACCGGCAAAGAACTCGTGGCCCGTGCTCTGCACTTCCGCGGAACCATGGCCAGCCGCCCGTTTGTTGCCGTCGATTGCGGATCGCTCGTCCCAACCCTCATCGAAAGCGAACTTTTCGGATACGAAAAAGGCGCGTTCACCGGCGCTCTGCGTTCGAAACAGGGATTGCTGCAATCCGCCGATACCGGAACTATTTTTCTCGACGAAGTCGGAGAACTTCCGCTCGAAATGCAGGCCAAGCTCCTGCGCTTTCTACAGGAGAAAGAAGTTCGCCCCGTCGGCAGCAATCAAAAAGTAAAAGTCGATGTACGCATCATGGCCGCCACCAATCGCGATCTCGACACCGAATACAAGAAGGGAACTTTCCGCAAAGATCTCTACTTCCGCCTCAACGTGGTGACCATCTCTTTGCCGCCCTTGCGCGAACGCCGCTCCGACATCCCGATCCTCGCCGCCTGGTTTCTAGACCGGCTCGCCCCCGGACGCGAAGTCCAGGTCTCGGGCAACGCCATGAAAGCCATGCTCGCTTATGAGTGGCCCGGCAATGTCCGCGAACTCGAAAACTGCCTGGAACGTGCGGTTGCTTTGGGCGACCAACGCATCATCGAAGTGGACGACCTGCCCCCCGCCATCGCCAATGCAGAAATCCGTGGCGAAGCCGCCCCGGCAACAGAATTCTCGAGCCGTGCCACCGATCTCGAAGACATCGAGCGCGCCACCATTGAGCGCGTTTTTTCCCAGGTCAACGGCGACAAAGCCCTCGCCGGAAAAATGCTCGGCATCAGCCGCGCCACGCTCTACCGCAAGCTGAAGCGCTACAACATAGGAGCCCACGAAGATCCCTCTCAATCGACGACTCTGCAGTAACAGCAGTTTCTGGATATCGGCTCAGTTTGAATGAGACACTACGACTCTCTCGACCGCGAAATTATTGGCCACAGCCATTTCTCAGTTAGTGCAATCGCGTGGTTTCAACATTTGATACGACGTAGGGTCATGGCAACCCTCCAATGGAGATGCCCAAAGCCGTAACAGGGTCGTTCGGCTTTGCATTTCACTGCTCTCATCTGGCATCAGTCCCAGCGTGCGGCGCTTGTTACG
Organism: Terriglobales bacterium; assembly: GCA_035308395.1. Lineage (GTDB taxonomy): Bacteria > Acidobacteriota > Terriglobia > Terriglobales > Acidobacteriaceae > Acidiflorens. Next base: position 47,418 of record DATGGT010000131.1, on the reverse strand, counting down.
ACGAAATGAAGGCCAAGAACGCAAGCTGATCGGGTTGTGAGTGTAGTCGCCTGATTCAACATTTATTGCAGCTAGCTATTGCAGCCAGCGTGTTTTTTCTCGGCTGTCTAGCCTATAGAGATCCCGTGCCCCACGGGATTGTAGGAACCGCGAGGTCCGGTCGTTGCGCGCGGATCACAGCCAGAAGTTCATCAATATCGGCGGGCCGAAAGTGACGGAGTGAGACGTCGATGTAGTCGTGCGGATGTCTTTTGTGCCCGCGAATCACTATTCGACGAAAAGGTCTCGATTGAACAAGGAACTCGCCAACCTGTGCCTTCTCAATCCTTATTTCTGTTATCTCATCATATCGAATAAGCCTTTCCGGTACCCCGCTCGCACGCATAATCAAGCCTGTCTCGTCCCAGAGCACTCGGTACTTCATTCCGATATAGATAAGAGCCGCGAATAGCGCCCAGATCAGTGTCGGCGTCCAAAGGAACCCCCACTGTGACGTTCTCAGGCCCATGTAAATCATGAATCCGGTAACGCTTGCGAAGATTATGGTCTGAGCGACATAAGGCGTAATCGTCCGTCCTAGAGACTTAAGATTTTGGTCAGTCGTCATTATCTCCGTGACATCGTCACCATGAGAGTATCGCAGGTCGTTAGAGTAATATCGCCATTACACTAATTGTGGTTCTTCGATTCCCATTGTTTAAGCGCCCTTCATGGCCGGAAAGCGATCAGCACAACGCCCGTAGATTCCGCCTAAGACGCTCGCCGTCGTCGCCAAGCAAAGTCTCAACCGTGAGGTGCGTGCTTCTCCAGATCGGAACAGCCTGAGCCAGCAATCCTTTCCCCTTTGCTGTCAATGTCAGCAACCGGGCACGCCCATCCGCTGGATCGACGGCGATTTTGATCAGGGAGCGTCGTTGCAATGGTTTGAGAACCGCCGTCAAGGTGGTTCGATCCATTGCGAGCAGTGATGCCACCGCCGCCATCGCGGGTGGTTCCGGACGGTTCAACGACATCATTAGCGAAAATTGACCATGCGTAAGGCCGAGCGAGCGGAATGCGTCGTCGAAGCGCCGCGCCAGAGCCCTTGCCGCCCGTTGTACGTGGAGACACAGGCAGGAGTCACGAACCAGCAGTGTCGTCTCATACGGAGGGTTCGTAGCTGGAGGGCCCGTGGCTGTTGACATAACCGAATTATATTGATATCAACGTATGTTGCCAAACGAATTGGCGGCGAAGCAGCGTTTTCCAATTCATGTCGGACGAATCCCCATCTTAGGAGAGAACGATGAAGCTAAGGGCGGCTGTACTAGCAAGCTTCGCGATGGTTTTCATTCTGAGTGCAGCCCGGCCTGTTCAAGCTCAGGACACCAAATCGCCATACCCCAACATGGCGCCGATCGAGCAGTACCTCATCGCGGACCGCAATGCCGAGATCGAATTGGCGCGAACGGCCGCTCCGAAGTCCATATCTGACGATGCTTCGGTCGTGGTACTTGATCGACAGCAGGGCTTCGTGACCGCCGTGAAGGGCAAGAACGGCTTCGTTTGCATCGTCGAACGAGCGTGGACGTCGCCATTCGACGACCCCGAGTTTTGGAACCCCAAGAATCGGAGTCCCATCTGCTACAACCCCGCCGCCGCCCGATCCGTCCTCTTGTACACCCTTAAGAGGACGGAGTTCGTATTGGCTGGGCTAACCAAGTCTCAAATCCTCGATCGCACCAAGGCCGCGGTTGCCAATAAGGAACTGCCGGAGCCGGAACCTGGCGCGATGTCCTACATGTTGTCGAAGGAACAGTACCTCAACGATGCCGCCGTGCACTGGCATCCCCATTTGATGTTTCACATTCCCAAAGTAGACGGCGCGACCTGGGGTGCGAATCTCGACGGCTCTCCGGTCTTGTTCGATCCCCGCGGGTCCGTCGAGCCGGAGGTCCTGTTCTTTGTTCCAGTTGGCAAGTGGTCGGATGGAACGCCAGCTACGCTAATGTAAGGCCGGTGTGGTCCGACGTTCGCTCCGAATTGAGACGCCGGTGTCATTCTGAGACGCCCCACCACCGTCGGCTACGAACCGAACCGGCCCTATTCTCACTTGACGTCCCTAACTGCTTGTCCTTCCTTCACATACTCTTAGGTGCATGACCTTCAAGCTTTTGGTTTGGAGCGTGCACCTGAGAATGCCGATAAGGCAGACCGAGTCGTCCTGTAGCTCTTCCAAACCGTAGCTCTTCCAAACAAGGAAGAGGGAAGCCTCGGCTGCTTAGCGTCTTGAGTCCTTGAGGTATCAACCGTGCCCAGCCAGGCCAGTGCTCGCGCTCTCGAACCAGAAATCGTCAGCCGTCTGGCGCGTTTTTTCCCCGAAGCCACTCCGGTGAGAATTCCGATACGGCTCAGCCGCGCTCGCAACCACGAAAACGGCAATCAAAGCCAAGAGAATAATCCGAACGAGGACAGCCAGAACGAAGAAGGCAACGGTCACGGCCCGCGCGACAACGGAACCAGCTTTCTTCAGGAAACCGTCATCGAGTTCGGCACGCCTCACGAAGTCTTATTTACGACCAGCCGTCCCCTGGAGTTTGCCGATCGCGTCCTCATCGAAAGCAAGGATGGCTCTTTACGCGCCGAGGCTTCTGTCGTTGCCGTGCAATATCATCCCGCACGTACCGTCGTCGCCGTCCGCTTCCTAAAACCTGTTCCTAACTGGATTGTGAAATCATGACGCCAACAACCCCGTCTTCATTGCCCGCATTCGACGATCACGCCGCTTTACTCGCTGCCGTGCGGCCCATCTACTGTGCACTCGTCCGCGAATTTGTCGTGGACGTGCCGGCCTGCCCTTTTGAAGAGGTCGTTTCGGACTCGCCCGAATCGATCAAAGAAGCCGAAACCTGGCTGCAACAGGTCGACGCGCAGATTCAGGTCCATCAATTACGCCAGTTTCTCCAGACCACGCCCCTGGCCAATGAAATCGTGCTGCGCCATCTTTTGGTCCATCACCTCCACAAACCTTCGAAGTCGACCAGCGATCGCGACAAGACCGACTTCCTGCTCGTTCAATATTTTTCACTGTGTGCCCCGTCGGGCATGGAAGATTCCGATATTGACCTCGATTACGTGGCGCAAGTGCTCGAGCCCGTGCTCGGTCCGCAGGAACCGGTTCTTCCCGCGTGGTTGAAGCCTCTTGAAGCCATCATGCAGTCTGCCGCCCGCTGCAAACGCCTGAGCGAACTGCTCCACGGCGGCACGCTCGAACAAGGCCGCAAACTCAAGAGCGACAATGCCGCTCATTTCTTCGAGCCCTCCGCCATGGTCGCCTTCGCACGTTTCAGCTTCATGATCCGGCGGATATTCTTCCGCCTCATGCACGACGATCTCAACGCCATCCAGGACGGACTCCGCGAACTCGAACGTCGCAATGTCGCAACCATCGATTGCCGTCGCGCCCAGTTTTCCGCCGAAGAGCCAGTTGGTCGTCTGCGCATGATATGCCAGTCCTGGAAAGTCATGTTCCACGCGGAATACTCTTCCGGTCAGCCGCTCCGCATGCTGGTCGATCTCAGGGCAGCGGTCGATGACGCGCTCCAGAACGGTGCCAAGAAGCCGCAGGCCAAAGGCGCAGCCGCCGCTAGCGTCAGAACCACCGGAGCATCGAAAAAATAACTGCCCCAAGTGGGCGACTTCCCCGTGGAGACGGGCTCTGCTTCGTCTCTTCCGACAACAGCAATTCGAGCGCTCAGAAAGTTCCAGAAAGCAGACATGCCCAGCCGCCAAACTGTCCTGATTCTCACCGGCGATCCCGCTTTCTCACGCGAAGTCACCGCCAACTGGCCGCGCGATCCTGCGTATGCCCCGGATTTTATCGTGCTCGATCAGGACCCATCGCGTGACCTGCGAAGCAGTGGCTACGATCTCGCGATCGCTGACGTGTCGTCAGCCGATTCCTCGAACCAGCGAATCAAAGCTCTGAAGCATTCCCTGACCGCAGTCGCGAAACCTGCGATCGTGATTCATTCCGACCCAGCCCGAGATCTTTACCGCATTGAAGGACAAATTCTCGACCTGCGCCGCGAGCCTGGAGTCTGGCCTGCCCTTGCCGGGCTTCTCGGGCGTGAAATCCTGCGTCGCCGTCACGCCGAGTTCCGCGCTAGCGAAGCCGAAAAAATCAGCGTCGCCGCTCAGGCCGAAGCCACTCTCGGACGTTACATGGTCGAAATGCGCACCAACGTCAACAACGCTCTAACCACCGTGTTAGGCAACTCCGAACTTCTGGTCCACGAACCCGGACTCCCCGCGAGCGTCCAGTCGCAAGCCGACAGCATCCGCAACATGGCCCTGCGTCTGCACGAAGTCTTCCAGCGCTTTTGGTCGCTTGAAAAGGAACTGACGGTCGCCGCCCGCGAGTCGGGCAAGAGAACCAGCGCGGCCGCCGCGGGAACGACGTAACCATCGCGACCGCCGTGTTTCTACACCGGCATCCTCGAATAAGACTTCAAAGCCGTGTTCATTCCAAAACATCTACACAAGTGCTAGTCTTATTCGCGGAGCGTTTCCGTGCCAGCAAAATATCTATTTCTCTCTGCTTCAAGCCGCCGCCATCTGCGCTGCAAATTACTCGCAGTGACCGCGACCATTGCCTTCCTGTTCATCGCCATCGCAAGCGCACAGACCAAACCGGCGCCGCCGGCTTCCGCAAGTTCATCGGTAGTCGAACGCGGAAAATACATTGTCGAAAGTGTGGCCGTCTGCGGACAATGTCACACTCCGCGTGACAGCGAAGGAAATCCCGACCTCAGCCGCCGCTTGCAGGGAGGTCCGGTGCCTTGGCAACCGTCGAGTCCCGACTCGAACTGGCCCCAAACCGTGCCCCGCATCGGAGGCACTCCTCCTGCCCCCGACGCGGACGTGATCAAACTACTTACGACTGGTATCTGGACCAGCGGCAACCGCCTGCGTGCCCCCATGCCTCAATTTCGCATGGAGCGAAGCGACGCTGAAGCCGTCGTCGCCTACCTGAAATCGGCTACGCCCCGGCGCTAGTAGGCCGGATCATCAAGCCGGCACCAAAATAAGACCCCGCTCCTCAAACATCCAGGAGCGGGGCTGCGAATTCTCAACGGTTTCAGAAAAATCTAGGCCTGATAAACCTGCTCGTGCTGGCGCGCTTCGTACCATAACGCCAATTCGACCCGGTTCCACAATCCCAGTTTATCGTAGATCAAACGCAAATAGTTTTTCACAACGTGTTCGGTGGTTCCGAGAGAATCGGCGATCTCCCGGTTCTTGCAGCCCTCGGCTACGCGTTGAATGATGATCTGTTCGCGTTCGCTGGGCCCGCGGCGGTTTGCTGTTTCTCCAACCATAGTTGTCTCCTATAAAGCAAAGTCGCGAGCTTTACCCGCTTGATGCCACCCTTGATTCCAAATCGCAAAAACAGGCGATTGAAATGCGCTTTCACCGTTCGCTCGGCGATGTTCAAGTCGCGAGCGATTTCCGAGTTGTCACATCCTTGCAGCAGAAGATTGATAATCTGCCGCTCCCTTGGTCCCACTTGGCTGAAATGTTCTTCCATAAAGAACAGCACCTCACCGACACGCGCGGAAGCCGCAAGTGGCGCTGAAACCTGCCCCCTCGGCGCATCTGGATTCGGGTCTTTGCGTCTCATTTTGCATTCACGCGGCCAAAACGATGTCTTGTTGTTAACTAACTGTGAAATTTTCGCTCATGGACGTTTTTCCCCCGCAAAACGCGGTTACCAAGGTCACTTCTACAGCACTCGCCGTATTGATCCACAGAACTTTTGCTCAGCGTCTAGGGTGAAATACTTAGTACAAAATTCCGTGTACCGGCCTACCAAAGAGCATATTTACACGGAAGTACATCCTCAGCCGGTTCTCTGAAGCTCCTCTATAATGAGCCGTGGACTTCAAGCTGGTAAGCAACTACAAGCCCCAGGGTGATCAGGGTCATGCCATCGAAACCCTCGTCCGAGGCGTGTTTGACCGCGAGCAGCACCAGGTTTTGCTCGGCGTTACCGGATCGGGAAAGACCTACACCGCCGCCAAAGTGATCGAGGCCGCCAACCGCCCCGCCCTGGTCATGGCCCACAACAAGACCCTCGCCGCTCAGCTCTACCATGAGTTCAAGAGCTTCTTCCCCAACAATGCCGTGGAGTACTTTGTTAGTTATTACGATTTCTTCCAACCCGAAGCCTATATTCCCGCGGCCGACCTTTACATCGAAAAAGAGTCCACCATCAACGATGAACTCGACAAGCTGCGTCTGTCGGCCACACGTTCGCTATTCGAACGCCGCGACGTCTTGATCGTTTCGTCGGTCAGCTGCATTTATGGCCTAGGATCTCCCGAGGCGTACTACGGGATGATGCTGTTCCTCGAAAAAGGGCAGAAGATTAAGCGCGCCGACGTCACCCGCAAGCTGGTCGACATTTTGTACGAGCGCACCGAAGGTGATTTTCGCCGCGGCACCTTCCGCGTGCGGGGCGACGTCATCGAAATTTATCCCACCTACGACGACAACGCTTACCGGGTCGAGATGTTCGGCGACGAGGTCGAATCGCTTTCGCAGATCGATCCGCTGTTTGGCACCGTCAAGCAAAAGTACATGCGCCTGCCGGTTTATCCCAAGACGCACTACGTCATGAAGGAAGAAACGAAGGCGTCGGCCGTTGCCTCGATCAAAGCGGAACTGGCCTGGTGGGAAGCGGAGCTGGAGAAGCAGGGAAGACTCGTCGAATCGCAGCGAATCCATCAGCGGGTCATGTACGACCTCGAGATGATCAAGGCCATGGGCTACTGCCATGGCATCGAAAACTATTCCCGGCACTTCACCGGACGCATGCCCGGCGAGCCTCCGCCAACCCTGCTCGATTATTTTCCGCGCGACTTTCTGATGTTTATCGACGAATCGCACCAGACCGTGCCCCAACTGCACGGTATGTATCACGGTGACCGTTCGCGCAAGCAAACGCTCGTCGAATACGGATTCCGCATGCCGTCGGCGTTAGACAACCGCCCCCTGACCTTTGAAGAATTCGAGAACCGCACCAACCAGTTGATCTACGTTTCCGCGACGCCCGGCCCCTACGAGCTGACCAAGTCAGCCGGAGTCGTCGTCGAGCAAATTATCCGTCCCACAGGATTGATCGATCCGCCGGTTGAGATACGCTCAGTCAAGGGACAGATCGACGACCTCCTGCACATGATTCGCGACCGCGTCGCGCGCAACGAACGCGTGCTCGTCACCACCCTGACCAAACGCATGTCCGAGGATCTGGCCGAGTATTACAGCGAAGTCGGAGTCAAGTGCCGCTATCTGCACTCCGAAATCGAAACCCTCGAACGAATCAAAATCCTGCGTGATCTGCGCAAAGGCGAGTTTGACGTATTGATCGGTATCAATCTTCTCCGCGAAGGCCTGGATCTGCCCGAAGTCTCGCTGGTGGCGATTCTCGATGCCGATAAAGAAGGTTTCTTGCGCTCCGCCGGATCATTAATTCAAACCATTGGCCGTTGCGCCCGAAATCTGAACGGCCGCGCGATTCTCTACGCCGATCACATGACCGACTCGATGAAGAAAGCGCTCGACGAGACCAACCGCCGTCGCGCACTTCAAGAAGCCTATAACACTGCGAACGGGATCACACCAGAGTCGATCATTCGTCCGCTGGATATGACGCTGGTTGCAATCGTTGGCGCCGATTACACCGACTTGACCGGCCCCGAAGCCGACGGCCTGCCCGATCTGAAAACACAAGAGGAGTTGGACGCCTACATCGCTAAATTAGAAAGCGACATGCGCGAAGCCGCTAAGCGGTTCGAGTTTGAGAAGGCTGCCAAGCTGCGCGACACCATCAAAGATCTGCGCACAAAAGAGTTCTTGATTGCTGGATAGCCCGGGTGTCGAGTCGATGTCGGATGTCGTTGCTCTCTCGTGGCGCAGCGCGGGTCGCTAGTCGTGATCTTGTTCGCTCTGACCCGACGGCCTCTTTCGCTTTTCCCGCCGATTCCGCTGCGGCTGCGTCCCCGGCGTCCCTGGTGGAATGAAGTAGGCATCGTTGAAGACGGCGTCACCCTGAAAGTCTTTCATGCTGTCGTGATAACGCTGGCCCGAAATTGCAGTCCGGATCTCGGTTTTCGCCTCTTCCAAAGTCAACCTGCGCTTGCCGATCATCTTGTAGATGAAGTGCGCACCCTCTGGGTCCGAGAACACTTCAGAAACTTCGCCTACCGTCAGATCCATCACCGTTTCATGCTGCGGTGGCAGCGTGGCGCGGCGCACATTTTCCATCTTTGTGTTGACTGTGCTGCGCGGCGATCCAGCTTCGGCGTAGGCGTCCAGTTGCAATTTATTAGGATCTTCACCCGCAACGGCCCGGGCGCGGAGGTCGGAAGCCACCTTCGCCATTGCATCGACGCCGCTTGGCGCCGCAGTCGGCTGAGTAGTTGCCACGGCGCTTTCCTTGGCGTGCGCAACAAAGGCGTGCGGAACAAAAATCCGCGCTACCACAGCCTGTTCGAAAGACTGTTGGTTCTTCCTGTAATAGTCTTCGAGATCGGAGTCGGAAATATCATTGGCTTCCGTCTGCAACCGGCGGTTCAAGTCTTGAGCGAGAAGCTGCATGCGCGCATAGCGCATTTCCTCCTCAAACGCCGAAGTCTTGTCGAGGCCGCGTTTTTCTGCGGCGGCCGACATTCTCAGATTTCGGGCATACGCATGGGCGACGTTCAGCCGCAGTGACAGCGACATGCCGGGTTGCAGCGCCTCGGCGAGCCTTTCGAATTGGGCCCGCGTCGTCACCGTCCTGCAGCTGCCTGTAGCAGCCGGAGCGGCGCAGAAACCCTCAATCGTTATGACTGGATCATCCGGCCCGACTTTCGCCTCCGCGGCATTCTCGTGGGCGGAAGCCACCGCGGGTGGCCCATCCTTATCCTGCCCTGAGGCAAACCTCACGAACAGAATCGACAGCACAAGATAAAAGAGAATTTGGAAGCGCATGATTCCATCCTCCCCGAACTTTCCGTCGATTCCGTCGTTGAGATCTCCAGAAAAATGTGGGGCACCGAGCGAGACAGCACCAGGCGAGACCGCGTGCCCCACGCCGTCCCTACTGCTCAAAAGCTCCCATGTTGATTTGTCCGCTTGCATTCACCCTTGGATTGCCATTGAAGTCCGTGGTCCCGAAGTCGCCCGAGCCCAAACTGGCATTGCCCGTGTTCTCGGCCGGCGAACTTGTTGGGATATCGAAGTTCGGGGTCGGCGAGCAGGTAGTGATCGGCGTCGGCGGCCCGCTCTCCTTGGTTGATGTGCAAGTGGCGGTCTGCAGGTAGTCAGGGTTCGCGAACACTGAATTCTTATCCTGCCCACTTCCGGTCTGGTACGCCGCGAACGAAGTGTAGACCTTCTTGTTGAGTTCAAACGTCGTTGTCGAACTCGTCGTGTAGTAGTCGTTGTAATTGGCAGTCACTGTGTCGCCCGTCGTGAAGCCGTAGATGAACAGACCCTCCGCAGCGGTATAGACAATGTTGTTTTCGAACACGATTCCGGTTGCCCGGTACTGGAGCTGGAATTCGCCACTGCCTGTCTTCTGCGTGTCATTGTCATACAGGCTGTTATTCACGATGGTGATGTTCGTGCTTCCGCCGGTCCCGCTCTTGGCGTAGCCGCCAACCGACACGCCGCACGAATTTGCGGCATAAATCAAATTGTTCCGGATGATGACGTTGCTCGACACCTCACCCGAGGTTTCGCTCGCCGCTTCGATATTCAGATCGTTGCCGTAAAGAGTATTGCGCTCGAATGTCACTTCAGTGCAACCGTCGCAGTAGAGGCCATCCTCGTCAAAGGAGCTCCCTTCTCCGGGATTGGCTTTCGCACTGTTGTTGTAGATCAGGTTGCCGTAGACGTCGCCGTTTTTGGCTTGATCGTAGCCCGTCGGTCCCACTCCTTCGAAACCGATCGCGTCCATGCCGATGTTGTCGTTGTTATAGATCGTGTTATTCGAGACGACAAAATTCTGGACGTTGCCGTTAAAGGTCGTCGTCTCGCTTTCACCCGTGAGGCATCCCGTCACCGTGTTGCCGCTGACGTTTACGCTGAGAGCAATGCTGCTCGTGCCGAAGACGCCAATCCCATAGGCGTTGCCAGTCTTTCCCGCTGTGGTTTGGATGTTCTTGACAGTATTGCTCAGTATGTTGATCCCGCTTCCGCTGCCCGCAATCAGGATTCCTGCCGGAACATCCGCCGCTTTCGAAGTCTTATAGTTTTCGAGCGTGAAGCCTTCGATCGTCAGGTAGCTGACGCCATTCGTTGCCCCGATTTCGAATAGTCCTTGCGTGTTGCAGCACAGGAAGCCGTTGCTCATGGCAAACGCCGGAGTCGTGCAGCACGCCACGCCGTTGCCATCCACGATAGCGACACCTTGCCCGTTAAACACGATGGGGGCCGACGACGTGCCAGAATTCGCGAACAGAACGCTCTCGTTATAGGTTCCGCTTCCCACGTAGACGGTGTCGCCCGCCTGCGCTTCCAGAGCCGCGTGTCCAATGGTGAGCCAGGGGGCACTCGCACTTCCGCTGTTGGTGTCACTACCGGTTTTCGCAACGTAATAAACGGAGGCCTGCGCGACACAACTCAGCGTAAACCAGCAGGTCAGTAGGAGAAACAGAGCGCGAACCGGGTCGCGCTTCAACGTGTCTTGCGCACTACGGTGAAAGCGGTTGTCCATGACAAGCCTCCTTGAGAATTTCTTCGTGCAAATTCCTGAATCACCGTTACAGGGGTCGCATGTGTAGTCATGCATGCCTTGACGACGTTCGGCGCGCTCTCCACTAGAAGTTTCAAATGCTTCGTTTCATTACTGTCGATGTTGCGGATATTAGCGAATACTTTCGTATTCTTTCGTTAAACGCAGATTGTGCCTCCATCTGGCTGTTCTGTCAACCCTTCGTCTGTTCTGTCAGCCCTTTGTATTTGCCGCCGAGTGCGGAGGTCCGGAAAGGCTACTTCCTGCCAAGCCAGCCTTCAGCCGAACAAAATCAAAACCAGCGGGTGTCTGCCTCGGGTGAACATCTTAAACATCTTCTTTCAAAATCGAGCCTGGCTGGTGTGAAAGTAAACAAGATAGTGGAGGCACAACCGCAGTGGATGGGACCGAATTCACGGAATCTTAACTTGGTGGTAACCCGGCGTTAACGAAGCACTACTAGCGTGAATTGGATCCGATTCCGCCCAATTTCGCATTCCGTGCGGCTCAGAGCTCGATCACGATCTCCCGGCACTGTGGATCTGTCGGGTCGCGCCAACAGTGCAAGCGGAATCGAAAAGTTAAAAGTTAAAGGAGATACATGATGAAAAGAGTCATCGTAATTTTGGCGGTAGTGGCCATGTGCGTGGCCGCGAGCGCTGCTCAGGAGGGCGCCGTACCGACTGGTATTCCGCGTCTCGATCACGTTTTCCTCATCATGATGGAAAACCACGGGTACACGGAAATCCTCGGCAATACCAATGCCTCTTTCACCAATAAGTACGCCGCTTCCGCGAATCTGGCGACAAACTACTTCGCCGTGGCCCATCCCAGTCTCACCAACTATCTCGAGGTGGTCGGCGGTTCCAACTTCGGCGTCCACAGCGACAACACTTCCGACTGGCACAGCAAAAGCTGCGCCACCAACCTCTCTACGGGAATCGTCAACACCGACAATCCCCCGAGCCCGAACATCTGCCCGATCGCGGGAAGCGGAACCGATGCGGCGACTCCGGCGCTCGATTGCACCAATGAAGTGACCGGGCCTCCCTGCGAGATCAATTTGAACGGCAAGAACTCGTACCCAGCCGTCTCGACCACGCTCGGCATCACCATCGCCGAGCAACTGGTGAACGCCGGCAAGACCTGGAAGACCTATCAGGAAAGCCTGCCGATCGTCGGCCCTGACAACGTAAATTACAGTGACGGCAACTTCACCAATCTCACCAATTTCAGCAAGATCACGCCGGTGTTGAATCCACCGCTTTCGAGCGCCGATATCGTTCAGCTCTACGCCTCCAAGCACAACCCGTTCTCGTATTTTGCGGATATCCAGGAAGGCGGAAACCCGTCGCTCAGCTATGCCAACATGGCGGCGTTTGATGGAGTCGGTGGCGTCTGGGGTGACTTGGCTTCCGGGAACGTCCCCAACTACTCCTTCATCGTATTCAACCAGTGTAACGACCAGCACGGCCGCGGCAACGGCACCGCTTTCTGCAACTTTGATCCCAATGACGACGGCAAAAAGTCAGGATTGAACCCGGCGCTGATCCAACTGGGCGATCAGGCTTTGCAGAAACTGGTGACAGCAATCCACGCTTCTCCAGCATGGAACAACGGCCATAGCGTCATCGTCGTAATCTGGGACGAAAATGACTATGCTGTTCAGCCCATCATCAACAAGGTCGTGGCCATCATCGACACCAACTACGGCATCCACGGACTGCAGAGCGCGCAGTATTACACCCACTTCTCGCTCCTCCGTTCCATCGAAGGTGGCTTCGGTCTGCCTTGCCTGAACCATGCCTGCGATGCCAGCACCGCCGCGATTACGGATCTGTTCGCCGCACCCTAGCACGCAGTTACGTTTGAAGAACGCAGCGGATTTGAAAAAATGGGCCGGTCATCCGACTGGCCCATTTTCATTTTCTTATCCAACCGCCGATTGACGACCTGGCCGCCAAAGCGTAGCGTTTCTCTCGATTCATCGATCCATCACGAGGAACCACTCATGTTCTGCGAAAAATGTGGCGCCGTCGCGCCCGACGGCAGCCAGTTCTGCAATCACTGCGGCCACTCTTTCTCCGTCTCAGTGCAGCCTCCCCCGGTCGCGACCGCTGTCCCGCCACCTACCCAGGTCGTGCCTCCTGCTCCCGATGCACCGACCAGCGGCAAGGCTCTAGCCAGCATGATTAGCGGCATTTTTGGTCTGCTTTTCTTTTTCCCCGCGATTGCCGCCATCATTCTCGGACACATCTCGCGCTCCGAAATCCAAGAGAGTAACGGACGCCTCAAGGGTAGTGGCATGGCCGCCGCCGGATTGGTGATGGGGTATGGAGTCTTCCTCCTGATTCCGTTCATCCTCATCCTCGCGGCGATTGCCATCCCCAACCTGCTACGCGCACGCATCGCCGCTAACGAAAGTTCCGCCGTGGCCTCCATCCGCAAGATCAATACTGCCCAACGTGCCTACAAAGCTGAGTTTCCGGAGATTGGATTTGCCTGTGAACTCTACCGCCTCGGTGGCAGCAGCGAATCCCAACCCTCGGCCGAAAACGCTCGCTTCCTCGACCGGCGACTCAGTGCGGGAGAAAAGACTGGCTATCGTTTTTCGGTGGAGAATTGCGTGAACAGCGAGTCGGAACACAAGTACCAGATCGTGGCGAGTCCAATGGTTCGCAATACGACTGGAAGGAGGACGTTCTGCTCCGACGAATCAGGTGTGATTAACTCAGCAGAATCGCCCAGCGAATGCGTGGAAAGAGGAACGCCGCTTCAGTAGCGGAAAAATCTTACTCGCACGCGCTTCTGCCTGCTGGTTCAAACCGGTCCATTTGCGCTTCGCGCTGCGTGCTGTAATGCCCGTTGGCTGCTTTGCCGTATTGCTCTTCGCCGGGACAATAATAAAGAGCCGTGTGCGGATCGATCCACACCTGGATTGCCGGATCTCCCTGAAGATGAACTTCGGGCGCGGGAGCTTCGGCGATGCCGAGCGCAATCAGCGCACGGTCCCAACTGCTCAGCGTCGGCGTGACTGGGCGGGTCGAACCCGCCGCCGGCCACAACAACGCAAATACAGCGACAAAAATCGCTATTCCAAGATAAACGTCGGCGCGACGAAAGCGCAGCTTCACACGCAGGTCGCGAAGAGTACGAATCAGCGAGGGCGGCGATGACGTCGGCGGGGCGATCTCGGCGCCATCGATTTCTGCAGCCGTGTTCATTACAGCAGTACTCGCTTTGTCCGATGGCGAGGTTCCCAAGGCCGGCACTTCAGCTCCAGCGGTTAGCGGTAACGCTAAGAGTGGCTCTGCATCTGGCGCGAAATCTTCCTCAGTGTCTTCGTCCGTAGGAGCCCATCCGGTCTCCGCCTTCGATGTCTCAACCCGCGATCGATCAAGCTCTGACACTTCTTCGAGTGGATCGACGAACGCGGATTTCCCAAACCCGGTGAAACTGGTCGCTGCATTCTCTCGCGGCAAAACGTCTCCCGGCAAAACGTCGCTCGCCGCTCGCCGTGCGGGAGGCAACGCCGAAAGCTTCTCATCCGCGAAATCGGGAATAACCGGAAGCCTCGGGCGCAAGTTGGCGTCAGACCGCCGAAACCTCACTTGCGCGTCGTCCAAAGATTCTTGAGGACTCTCGGCCCACAAACTTTGTCCCTGGCTCATCAGCCACATCGAAGCCCAGTTCCGCTGCAAACGCTCTCCCGGACGAAGTGGCTCCGCTGCACACGTCGCACAGAGCGCTCCGTCTCCGTCTGTCTTCGGACTTCCGCAACTTGAGCAAACTTGAGGAGAAACTGTTTCGCTGGCCGCTTCGAGACCAAACGGTTCGATCCCTGACTCACGTTCCGTCTCCACTTGCTCCCGTTTTCGGCGGTCGTTGTGTTCCTGGATAATGAACGCCGCCGACAGCAATCCCTGAAACGATTGCTCGTCCATGCTCAAAGGAGAATGGCTCATGTCTGGCTGTCTGAGATTTGGCCGGTTCGACGACATAGCATCGGTGGGAGAGTAGCGTCCAGACTCGCCCTATTGTAGTGCAAATGCGAGTGTCGGGAAATCGAGAAAAACCGCGCTTTTTGGGACGATTCCCATTTATGAGCCCCGTTTTGGGTTGCCCTCATGAGAATCTGCTAACAAAAGACCGCGCTCTCCTGCCCGTCCGTCACCTAACTCCAAGGTTCTAAACAGGCTTTTCTCCGGGCGAACATTTGGCGAACCGCTTGCTTCTGCTTACATCGGGTCGCGACCCCAAGTCTGAACTGAAGACAGAACTCAAGGAGCCGAAAAAAGAAGGAGCCGACAAAAGCCCATGATCAACCTCAACGAAATCAAAATCACTCCGCGCGACCAACAAGTATTGCGTCTGCTCGTGCAGGGATGCAGTAACAAAGAAATCGCTCACCATTTAAGCATCAGCCCGCGCACCGTCAAACAGCATCTGCGAACGCTGTTTCTCCGCGCGGGTATAAAAGAAGGCCGGAAACGCGTGAAACTCGCGACCGCCATGTTCATCAAGGAGCAGGTGCAACCATGCAACCGCGTGATCGGCTAACTACGAAAGAAATTCAAGTCGCGACCCTGGTGTGGCAGGGTCTCACCAACAAAGACATCGCCGGGGTCCTTCGAACCAGCGAGCAGGTGGTGAAGAATTACCTGCGCACCGCCTTCGACAAACTAGGCGTCTGGACCCGCCTTGAACTCGCCCTCTATGTCTCCAGCCACGGCGGTGCGAACTGGCATGTGGCCATGGGAAACGGCCTGTTGCCAGCGGGGCCGAACTGGCCCCTGACAGCCGGCGAACGCGATGTCGCGCCCTCCAGTCCAGAAACCAAAGCGGCGGCAGCCGGGAATCACTAGCCCCGCAGCGCGATCTCCTCCGAGTCCGGTTCAGGTTCACTCTCGTCCGGTCGCCAATCACTGCAAGAATGCAGCCCACGGCGCAACCCGTGGGCTTTCCACTTCCGCATCCATTGTCTTAACGCACCTGACCCACCCTTCGCTACGGAAACACATTTCACACAACACGCCCGCGGACGGCGTATCTAGACCTCGTCGGTTCGGCAAGCCTCTAACGATAAGCAGCTTTATTTCAACAGAATAGCCATCTAACCTCGCCCACGGAGGCACCACCGCGGCCCTATCGCCACCTCCGGTAATCTCGGTAATCAAATTGCTCCACCTCTTGGGGAACCGTGTGCACGGTCACGACTCTCCGAACTAAACCGCTTCATCAGTTCAGACCCAGACTGAGGTAGGAATGGCCCACAAAGACATTTTTTGGATGGCGTGCGATTCGACCGAGCAGCTTCGTGCCGAGTACGGACCCTTCCACACCCGCGAGGAAGCCGAAGTCGAAGCCCTCAAGCTCGGCTTTGGATACCTGCTTCGCTACGAACACATCCTGGGGCCTGACGAAGAGATCGAAGAAGTGCGCTGCGTTTTCATCGAACTGCAGAACGTGCACACTCCTCCCAAGCGGAGCATCACCTTCCACACTCGCTGCGCCAGCTGCGGCGAGGCCGAATCGCACGACAAAAGCTGGCAGGCAGAAGTCTGGGCCGACATCCATGAATTCGAACACACCCGCCACAAAGTAAGGCTCTTCGAGCACGCCCTCGGAGAGGGCCTGAAAGAAATCGCCGACTGGCGAGGCCACGCCGCCTAGTAGAGAAGACAGACAAAAAAACAGAACAAAGAACCCGGTTCACTGATCTTTCCCGGCCTCTTCTTCCTTCTTCGCCAATGCTTCGAGATAGGCGCGCATCACCTCGCGGTCCTCCGGCAGTATTTGGACAAACTGGAATCCGTTGCCAACCTGTGGAAACGAAGTGATCACCGTAGCGGTGATCAAGACTGCGTCTTCCTCCAGTTGCAGTTTCAGGTCGAGGCTGGTGCCGTTCGGAAAGGGAAACATGGTCTCGACGTAGCAGCCGTCGAGGCTAAGCTCGGAGATCGCGCAGCGGATAGGTATGTCGCTGCCTTCGGTGTGGATTTCAACCGGAACGTTCACCGGAAATCGCGCGTTCTTACGCCTCTCGGGGTTCATTGGCCAAGCATTCTACCCCAACTCCCGCCATGAGTCCGTTGGCGCCTCGGTGCCTGCCCTGGTCGAAGTCGAAGGTTTCGTCCGCTAACACGAAAGCGTTCGCCTTTGTCAGTTATTGCAACTCGATGCGATAAAGGTTTCTTCGGGTGTTCAGCCGCGTGTAGGCGTAAAGGGATGAGCCGACGGCTGAAGTCACGATGTCAGGTATCATTACCACCGGCTTTAGGTTCGTTAAATCTTCGAGTCGCACGAATCCCGCTGGTGGCACTCTCGGCATTCCTGTGCTGGGCACTACGGCCAGCGAATAGCTGCCTTCGTTCGACGGAAGGTGCAAGTAAAAAAGGTTCCCCGTGGTGTCCCAGGTCATCCAACACGGGCCCGGACATAAGTGAACGACCTGCTTTCCGTCAACCGAAAGAGCGTCCATTTCACCCGTCTCGCCTTCCGCGGTGGAGGGCACTCCCGCCACAACCCAACGGCCGTCGGGTGACACCGCGTGCAGGTCGAAAATGCGCTGCGATGTTATCTTGCGCCGACCACTCCCATCGGCGTTCATGCGGTAGGCAAAATTCGAACCTCCCTCGATCACTCGAAAAATCAAGTCGCCGCCAGGCAAGAAACGAGGAGAATCTTCGATCTCCGTCTGGGAGATTCGGGTTGGCGACGACTGACGGTTCGTCGGCGCAACCCAAATGGCGGAGTGGCCGCTCTGATCGCTCATCGTAAACGCAACTTTCTGCCCATCCCTTGAAACTGAGTAGCCTCCGATGGAGTAACCCGGCAGGATTCTTTCCACCTTGCCACTGGACAGCTCCTTTCTCACTAGCTCGTCTCCGGCGCTTCGGCCATTTGCCATCAAGTAATAGAGTCTGCGCCCATCCCAGGAGAACGAGGGATCCCTCGCATTTCCCTCCGAAGAAATCTGGTGCTCTCCGTCCTTGTCGTGGAACCAGACTGTGCTGTCTTGCGATCCGACCGACGTAAGCAGCGATTTGCCATCGGCCGCCATCTCCAAGCCCTCTTGCGAGGTCGGTCCGGAAGTGACCAGTGCGGGTTCTCCTCCCGGAAAACGCTGACGCCAGATTTGGAATCTGTCACCCTTTTTCGCGCTCACGTACACCCATTTGCCATCGGGAGACCAGGCTCCGGCGATACAAACACTGTCCGGGGGACCAACGATTCGCACATCCCCACTCCCCTCGAACGGTGCCACCCGGCATGGCAGAAGGATGCCCTGATTGCTCATCTCGACCACCAAAACCCAGTGCCGGTCTGGTGAAAGATAAGAATGATGGGCCATACTGCGGTCGCCAGGAGGCACGTAAACCTCGCGCCGCTGTCCTCGGCTCTCGTCGGTGGTCACAATCATCATGTGCAGCCCTTCCTTGATTTCGGAAAACAGCAGCCGCTTGCCGCCATCGATCCATGTCAATGACGATGCATTGGGCAGCAACATGCGTGGCTCGCCACCGAGTACCGGCACTTCCCACACGTTGAAAGGAGGAACCGTGCCATAGGCGATGCGTGATCCGTCCGGCGAGAAGGCCGGGCTTAGCTTCATGAAGGAGTCGTGCGTGAGTTGAACCGGCTCGCCGTCGGGCAATAACTTGACATAGATTTGTCCAGGGCCGAAGAACGACTCGCTTCCGCGTACGAATGCCAGCATCCGTCCATCCGGCGAGAGAGCAGGATAAACCGCAGAGTCGGTAAAAAAAGTCAGCTGCGTCCAATCTTTTTTCGCCGCAGCGCTGCCTTGAGAAGAGCGATAAGCAAAAAAGGCCCCGGCCATAGCAATCAGTAGGGCCAATGTGGCGAGCGCATAGTAGTACGTTGTTCGGGTTGTTTGTGCGTCCACCCCTGACGACGTCGCCGCCACCGATTCTTGTTTTGTTTGCTCTTCTTGCCCCGACGCCTGACCTGACGCCGACCCAGGCGACCGGCCCGAACCGCTGTCTCTCTTCAGCCGCTGCAACTCCGCCCTGAGATCGCTCGCGTGCTGGTACCGCAGATTACGATCTTTTTCTATCGCGCGATTGATGACTTCCTCGAGCTTCGCCGGCAGGTCGGGATTGAGGCGCACCGGTGCCACCGGCTCCCGATTCAAAATGGCATCGAAGATCACGCCCGACGTGTCGCCACGAAACGGCAGACTGCCCGTCGCCATCTCGTAGAGCACCACTCCCACGGAAAAAAGGTCGGTCCGCGCATCCAAGTCCCTGCCTCGTACCTGTTCGGGAGACATGTACGCGACCGTGCCCATCGCCGTTCCAGGGCTCGTCAGAAATTCTTCCGCCGTGGCCGTGGCTGTCGGCGAGCCGGAAACTATGCCCTCCTCCGCCGCCGAACCCAGCTTCGCCAGGCCGAAGTCCAGAATCTTCGCGTGACCGCGCGCCGTGACGAAGATGTTTGCCGGCTTGATGTCGCGATGGATGATCCCCTTGTCATGGGCCGCCTCGAGCGCGTCGGCGATCTCAATGCCCAACGACAAAACCGTGTCAGTTTCCATCGGCCGGCCCGCGATCCGGTGCTTCAGCGTCGACCCATCCAGAAATTCCATGGCGATGAATCGCTGTCCTTCATGCTCGCCGACTTCATAAATCGTGCAGATGTTCGGATGGTTCAGCGCCGATGCAGCCCGCGCCTCGCGGCGGAAGCGTTCCAGAGCTTGCAGGTCTTTGGCTGAATCTTCGGGCAGGAATTTCAGGGCAACGAAGCGCCCTAGCGAGATGTCCTCGGCCTTGTAAACCACGCCCATCCCCCCACGACCGAGCTTTTCGACAACGCGGTAATGCGAGATGGTTTGGCCAATCACTAGGTGAAAATCTTATTGGCAGAACCGAAGCGAGTCAATGAACGGCGCCATGGCGGTTTCGGACCGACCTCAATTTCGGCTCGACCTCAATTGCGACCCCTGCCAGTCTTCACTGCCCGATCATCCCGTGAGCATTCCCCAAACTGTCGTAAATAGTTCCGTATACATCGCCATTGTTCGTAATCCCCTGCAAACTAACGGTTCCGTCGGTTATCTCTACCTGATAGAAGATCCCATCGATGTAAATGAAATCAAAGCTTTGTCCTGCGACATTGAAAGCCCAACCGACCATGTTGTCCGAGTCATTAATGCTAAAGAGGAAAGTCTGGTGCGCAAAAGGATAATTGAACGGGGCATAGACTCCATTCTTTAGCAGGAAAGCTCGCGAGATCTTTGATGAGTCTACAAAAGTGCCGACGACGTCCCCCAGGGAGTTGATTCCGGTCGACTGGGTCGCCAACGCTCCAGGATAGGCGAGCGTTGTGAAGTTCCCATTCTCATAGAGAAAGGCAGTCTGCGAATTGCCAGCGTCATAGTAGCCGACAATTTGTCCGACATCGTTGATGGCGGACGGCCAGACACTCTGGCCCGAAAGTCCGAACGTGACCGCGGTTTTGCCATCAAAGGTGAACCCGACTTCATACCCGCCCCCCGGGATCGTCAGTGTCTTGTAGGTCGTCCCATCAAAATAGAACAAGCTAAAATCGCTCCCGCCCACCGCGATCTTGCCACTGAAGCCGTTCACGGACGATAGATAAGCTCCCGGATAATCCACCGATCGAAACTGGTAGGCTCGCGGCTTGGTCTGGGCCGAGGCTGGAAACTGTTGCGTTGGTAATGTCTGTGAGCCACCCAGCAAGCTCAATGCAACCATTGCCGCAAGTGAACGCAGAATAGAAGTCATAACTCACCTCGCATGAACCGAATGAATTTAATTGCCCGCCGGTATTGGCCGGCTACCGGCCCCTTACCGGCCGATGATGCCGTGCGATTCGCCGGCCGAGTCGATCGCCGATCCAACCACATTGTTATTGTTCTCGACGCGATAGATGCCCGTGGCCGTGGTGCCGCCTCCGACATCGATTTGGTTGAAAGCGCCGGCGGTCTCAGTGAACCCGTGCGTTGTCGTGGAATCTTCGAAGCTCCCCGCGATGACGCCGGCGTCGTTGATGCCGGACGCCCACGTCTCCTCGGCCATCGGAAAATCGATCGCCGAATACACTTTGTCGCTTAGCAGAAATCCGTGCCACGCTGAGGAGTAAAAGGCCGCCCCCACAATGTCGCCGTTGCTGTTGATTCCAGTCGCCGCAGTCGCCGACGCTCCCGATCGATCAAACGCCTTGTAGGTGCCTGCCGAGTAGGTGAACCCGTGCTCTACACCATTCAAGTCGTAATAATCTCCGACCACGACGCCGGCTTTGTTGATGCCCCCAGCCTCGGTCCCAAAGCTGGCGGGATAGTCGAGAACGGTAAAGGCCGTGCCGTTCCAGATGAAGCCGTGAAGACCACTACCAACGCTGTCGTTGAAGCTGCCAACCATTACCCCGGTGGCATTGATGCCGTTGATCACTCCGGCGTAGCCACCATTCGGAAGAACCAGAACATGATTGGTTGTGCCCTTGAAGTAGAAAGGCGTTGCGTCGGAACCCGGGTAGGCAAAATAACCCACGGCCGTGGTGTCGTTGTATTGATTGACCGTATTGATCGTCGCGGCTGGATAGTCCACCGTCCGGAACGCATAAATCTTCTGTTTGGCCATCCCTTGGTCCACCGCCGCCGATGGCTTGTCTGACTTCGCGCCCTTCGCATGTTTCATCGGAATATGCAGCATGGCCTGCAAGCCGCCGTTGCTGGGCTTCCGCTCAATTGTTTGCGCAACCGAGAGAGCGTTACATCCTCCGAAGATCAGAACGGCGAGAACTGCCGTTGATCGAAACGTTGATTGAAACCTTGATCGAAACGATGCCAGATTCATGAGCAATTCCTCGATTTTGAGGAACCCATGATTTGAAGAACCACAGTCCTCTACTCTCAATCAGCGCAATCACAGAAGGAATCACATCATGCCCTGAAAAAAATATTTACTTGCCCCCCGTACGAAAGGACGTGTCTCTAAGACATCTCGCAACGCCTTTTCCTTGGCGGCCGTGGGTTTAACCTAAATCCTTTTACCGCCGATGAATCTCAAGAGAAAAGTCGTTCGGGGGAGAAACATGCGGCGATTGGGACTACGGGCGAAGCTGGCGTTGGGGTTCGGCTTGCTATTGGCGATGCTGGTGGTTTTGGGAGGCGCGGCCTACGTGGCGATTCGAAAAGTGACCGACGCCACCGAGGAGGTAAACGCGTCCGTCAAGAAACGAGAGGTGATCACGCAGGTCGAAGTGGGCCTGCGAAAGCAGATCCAATCGGCGAATGACTATGTGTTTAACGGCGACGCCGGCTCGCTCCAGAGGTACGGAAAGGCGAAAGCGGATGTCGAACAAAAACTCGGAGAACTAGACAGGATGCTCGTGACTTCCAGAGGCAAAGAGTTATTTGGAGCCCTGTCCGATAGTTCCAAACAAATCAGCGCGCTGACCGAACAACAGGTCGATTTTCGCAAACAGAGCCGGACCTACGAAGCCACTGACTTGGCGTTCGGACCGAAAGAAGAGCAAGCGATCCGCGAAATGGCGGACACGGCGGATCAGTTCGAGGGGCGTGAAGATCAGCGGGAAATGCAAGCCCTGCAAGCGGAGCGCGCGACCGAAGCGCGGGCGAATCTTATAACGTTCCTCGTCGTGATTTGCGGCTTCTGCATTGGCGCCCTGGCCGCCGTCTTGATCGTCCGCTCGATCACGGGCAGCATCCGGAAGATGCTGGGAATGATCGAGGGAATCGCCGGCAAAGACCTGACGCTGGACGATCTCGCGGTCACTTCTCACGACGAAATCGGCCGCGCCGAAGCTGCGTTAAATGCGATGAAAAACAATCTCCGTGACCTGCTCTATTCGATTGCCTCCGCGGCCGAGGGTGTACACGGCACGAGCGACCGCATGTCGGAGATCAGCCGGCAGATCACCGACAGTTCGGAAAAAACTTCGGCGCAGGCGTCCGTCGTTTCGAATGCAACCCAGCAGGTCGGTAGCAACCTGCAGACGGTCGCGACCGGAGCCAAGGAAATGAGCGTGAGCATACAGAGTATTGCCATGAATGCGCAGGAAGCTGCGGGATTCGCCGGTGAAGCGGTGAAGGCCGCCCGCGCCGCCGACGCCACCATCACAAAATTGGCGGCGTCGAGCGCGGAAATCGGCGAAGTCGTCAAAGTGATTACCACCATCGCGCAGCAAACGAATCTACTGGCGTTGAACGCCACCATCGAGGCCGCTCGTGCGGGCGAAGCCGGGAAGGGATTCGCGGTCGTCGCCAACGAAGTCAAGGAACTGGCCAAGCAGACCGCCAAGGCCACCGAAGACATTGGCCGCAAGATCGCCGCCATCCAACAGGACAGCAAAGGCGCCGTGCAGGCCATCGGCAGTATTCATGAGGTGATTCACAAAATCAGCGGCGCATCGGCTACGATTGCCACGGCGGTCGAAGAGCAGAGCGCCACCACCAATGAAATGTCACGCAACGTGACCGAGGCGGCCAACGGGTCGATCGAAATCTCAAGCACCATTGGAGAAGTAGCGACCGCTGCCGAACTCGCAGCCTCCAGCGCGATGGAGTCGCAAAAGGCCGTCGAGCAGTTGGCCGGGATGTCTGGCCAATTGAATAGCCTAGTGGCACAGTTCAAGACTGGCGATCATGCGGACGAACCGGCACAAGCCTCAGAGAATTATCGAAGCTTTGCCGCGGCGGGCTCGCAGTGAGCAATACATGTCTGGCAGAACTATCTGGTCAATTTCGACGCGGCCGCTTCGTCGAGCATCCAGACGAGTTTCCCATTTGTCGGCTGAACTAGTTGCGAAGGCAGCGGCGGAGTATTTTTGACTTCGAGTATCCGCTGCACCATACCGGCTTTGTCCGCGCCGCTAGCCATGAACATCGCTTCTGCCGTTGCATCAAGAACGGGGAAGGTAAAAGTGATGCGGTGCGTATTGAACTTCTCGACCCAATTGGCAACGACCAGGCGCGACCGCTCCTCGAGTGCCTTGGAGTCGGGGAATAGGGAAGCGGTATGGCCGTCTGGCCCCATGCCCAGGAGTATCAGATCGAAGCGCGGAAATTCGCCCGGCTTCACGACAAAGAATTCGCGGATCTTTTTTTCGTAGTCCGCGGCCGCGGCATCGGGGTCGGGATTCTCTGCGTGCACGCGGAATACGTTCGCCGAAGGAATCGCGATCTTTGTCAGAAGCGATTCGTTCACCATCCTGTAATTGCTCTCGGGGTCAGTCGGCGGCACATGGCGCTCATCGCCAAAGAAGAGAAAAACGCGATCCCATGCGAAGTTGGCGTAGTTGGCGGCGAGCAGAGAATAGAGAGCCTTGGGCGTCGAACCGCCCGACAGGGCGACTGTAAAGCGTCCTTGAGCGCCGATGGCGGCGCGTCCAAGACTGACGAATTCTTCAGCAGCAGCGTGAAACAGATCGGCGGCGGTGGCAAGGACTTCAATCGAGCGAGGCATAGGAAGTTGTAAATCTTAGACTGGGCTTGGCATTAGTTTCGCATGACTCGCGCCATAACACGCCGCCCCGAGCAGGCCATTTTTTTCGTTCACGATGACCCGCACTGGGATCGCTTCGAGCAGCGATTGCATCCGGCCCTTGCCGACGAAGGCTTGCATGAAGAGCGGCCCGGAAAGCTTCGGCAGAATTTTAGGCGCGATTCCGCCGGCCAGAAAGACGCCTCCCGAAGCCAGAACCTTCAAAGCCATGTTGCCGGCTTCCGCGCCGTAAATCGAAATCCACAAGTCGAGCGCCTGCTCGGCCAGAGGTGCCTTGCCGCCAACCGCCGCTTTCGAGATGGCCGCTCCCGGATCGCCGGCGGCGATTTCGTCGCGCAGCCATTGCGGCTCTTCCCCACGATGCGTGTCTTTTAGAAATAGATAGACGTTCACTAGGCCGGGGCCGGAAACGATTCGTTCATAGCTGACGTGTCCGAAGCGGCGCAGCAGATAGCGCAGAAGTTCAACCTCCAGTTCGTTGCGCGGAGCGAAATCGCAATGCCCGCCTTCGCAGGCAAAGATGTGGTGCCGATCCCCATCCCAGATCAAGCCAGCTTCGCCGAGGCCGGTTCCAGCGGCCACTACCGCCTGATTTCCAGGAGTCGAATCTTGCTTCTGATCGAGTGGAACCTGATTCAGAGTGACTGTGTCCGAAGCTTCCAGACACTGAATCCCCCATGCCTGTGCCTCGAGATCGTTAATCAGGTTCACAGAGTCGAGTCGCAGTTCTTGCGCGAGCGTCGCTGCTTCGATCACCCACGGCAGATTTGAGGTCTCGACTTTCCCATTCCGCACCGGACCGGCAATTCCGAAACACGCGATGCTCGGAGTGACGCCGGTGTCGGCCACGAACTTGATGACGATCTCATCGAGCCCGCGATACTCCTTGCTCTTGAAGACGTTCTCGCGGACGGGGCTAAATTTCCCGGCGTCGAATTGGTAATAACTGAGGCGTGCGTGCGTGCCTCCTATGTCTCCGGCGAGAATCATTTCTCGAAGTCTCTCCAGCGCCGCCCGTCCCGTTCCATCAATTCCTCGGACTCTTTCGGTCCCCACGTTCCAGATGGATAGTTTGGGAAATTGCGCGGTGGCAGAGCTTTCCACACATCGAGCACAGGATTGACGATGCTCCATCCCGCCTCGACCATGTCTGCGCGTTGGAATAGAGTGGCGTCGCCGATCATGCAGTCGTGCAACAGCCGCTCGTACCCTGTCGATGGCGTCAGTCCGAAGTAGTCCGCGTATGCAAAATTCATATTAACTTCGCCAAGTTGCATCGCCGGTCCAGGAGTCTTGGCGGCGAAGCGCAGCGAAATGCCTTCTTCGGGCTGGATGTTCAGCACCAGTTGGTTCGGCATCATGTTCTCGACCTGCGTCTCGCGGAAAAGCATGAAAGGAGCGCGCCGGAACTGGATGACGACATGCGTGCTCCTTCCCGGTAATCGCTTGCCGGTGCGGAGATAGAAGGGAACTCCCGCCCAGCGCCAGTTGTCGATCAGCAATCGCATGGCGACGAAGGTCTCCGTGCGTGAGTCGGGCGGTACGCCTTCTTCCGAGCGATAAGCGGGGACGCGCTCCCCATCCATCATGCCTTCGCCATATTGCCCGCGAACCGTTTTGCTGAGGACATCTTCGGAAGTGTAGGGCTGAATGGCGTGCAGAATCTTCGCCTGCTCGTCACGTACAGCGTTGGCCTCGAATGAAATCGGTGGCTCCATCGCAGTGAGGGTGATGAGTTGCATGATGTGGTTGGGCACCATGTCGCGCAACGCGCCGGCTCCATCGTAGTATCCGCCTCTCGATTCAACGCCTACTGTTTCGGCCACCGAAATCTGTACGTGATCGATATAGCGCCGATTCCAGATGGGTTCGAAAATTCCGTTTGCGAAGCGCAGCGCCAATATGTTCTGCACGGTTTCTTTGCCGAGGTAGTGATCGATGCGGTAGATCTGCCGCTCGGTCACGACCTTAAGAATTTGCTGGTTGAGAGCTTTGGCGGAATCCAGATCGTGTCCAAATGGCTTTTCGATGATGACGCGGCGCCAATGGCCATTGTCTTCCGTCATCAGCCCGACTTTCGAGATGCGCTCCACGATGTCGCCGAAAAAATTGGGAGCTGTGGCGAGATAAAAGAAATAGTTGCCGTGCGCGTCTTGCGCGCTGTCGACTTCGGCCAACTTGTTTTTCAGAACATCATAGGTCGCGGGATTATCGAAGTCGCCGCTCAGGTAGTGAACGCGGGCGACAAACGAATCCCACAGTTTGGCGTCGATTGGGCCAGTGGCGAACTTCTTGAAATCTTCAGTGAGTTTCTTGCGCGCGTCTTCATCGCTCATCGGCGTGCGGCCAACGCCGATCACCGCGAACTCTTTCGACAGCAGTTGCTGGCTGGCGAGGTTGTAGAGCGCGGGTATCAGCTTGCGGCGCGTGAGATCGCCGGAGTAGCCAAAGATCACCATGACGCACGGATCGGCCACGCGCGCCGTTCGAAGTTTAATCACTGCGGGCTGCGTTTCGGTTTGAACCATTGGCTCCCCTTGGTTGAAATATTGAGGCGTTAAATCATTGAGTCATTGAGTGATTCAGTCATTGAAACACTTAGTCATTGAAACTTCAGTCCCAAACATGAGGGTTTTAATGACGCAATGAGGAAATGACTCGATGTCTCAATGGTTTCTAAGTTTTTGGCGCTTTCAGCTCTATGTGTCCGCCGAATTTCTGCCGCATCGCGGAAAGCATTTTCTCGGCAAACGTGTGTTCCTGCCGCGAACGGAAACGCGTATACAGCGCCGCGGTCAATACCTCGGCCGGAACCGCTTCTTCGAGCGCAGCCTGGATCGTCCATCGTCCTTCACCCGAGTCCTGCACATAGCCGCTGTACTCTGAGAGATTCGGATTCTCGATCAATGCCATGGCCGTCAAATCCAGCAACCACGAACTGATTACGCTCCCGCGCCGCCAGACTTCCGCGATATCCGGCAGGTTCAGATCGTAGCGGATATCTTCGGGAAGCTCTTTGCTGGTCGCGTTTTTGAAGATATCGAATCCTTCGGCATAGGCCTGCATGATGCCGTATTCGATTCCGTTGTGGACCATCTTGACAAAGTGCCCAGCGCCGGAAGGGCCACAGTGAATGTATCCATCTTCAGATGTGCCAGCCGCCGCGCCCGTTAATTTCTCGCGTCCAGGAGTGCGGGGCGTGTCGCCGCGTCCCGGTGCCAGGGTTTTGAAAATGGGGTCCAGTCGCTGAACCGCTTCTTTCGGGCCACCGATCATCATGCAGTACCCGCGGTCGATTCCCCATACGCCGCCGCTGGTTCCGACATCGACGTAGTGGACACCCTTCGCCGCGCACAGTTTCGACCGCCGCACGTCGTCCTTGAAATACGAGTTGCCGCCATCGATGATCGTATCGCCCGCCTGCATCTTTGCCAGCAGCGCCTGAACGGTCTTCTCCGTCGGATCGCCCGATGGAACCATGATCCACGCGGCGCGCGGAGCCTGCAGTTTGCTGACCAGGTCGTCGAGCGATGACGAGCCAACTGCGCCTTCTCCCGCAAGACCCTTGACCGCGTCGGCGCTCAGATCGGAGACGACCATGGTGTGACCACCGCGCATCAGGCGCCGCGTCATATTCGCGCCCATGCGCCCGAGACCTACCATTCCTAGTTGCATTCTTGCTCCTTAACGTAAGCGCTTCGTGACCTATCTCTGCTGAGCTACGACTGGCCAAGCTTATGATTCGTCCAGCTACGCCTGCTGCACGATTTCCGCCAACTTCTTCAGGCCGGCGTTTACGTCGCTCCCTAAATGTACGCGCAGTGCGCGCCGGTTGCGCTCGGCCAGCACCTGAAAATCTCCTCGCGCCTGCGCCGCTTTCACCACTCCGAACGTGTATTTCTGTCCCGGCACTTGCAGGTCCTGAGCGTCATCGCATGTGATCTGCAGAAATACGCCGCTGTTCGGTCCGCCTTTGTAGTCCTGTCCGGTCGAGTGCAGGAACCGCGGTCCGAAGCCGAGGCATGTCGCCACGTGCTTCCGATCGCGAACGCTCATCCGAATCGATTGCAGCAGCGCCTCGTGTTCCGCGTTCATTTCGACGTAGCCAAGGACTGCGAAGTAGTCGCCTACGCCGATCCGCGCCAAGTGCGCTCGCAGATAGTTTCGCAGCGATTTGTCGCCGCCTGCCGCTTGTCCGAGCGCGGCTGCATTCTTGTCGTCAGTAAAGAGCTTGATACCGCCCTCGTCGAGGATCGGCGTTTCCGCCGGAAGCGAACCTTTCGCTTCATATTCGGACGTAAGCTTCTTGGTGACAATCTTGCTCGCCTCGACGTCCGGCTGATTGAACGCGTTGATGCCGAGTATCGATCCCGCGACAGCCGTCGCAATCTCCCAACGGAAAAACTCCTGGCCCAGACTGTAAATGTCGGGTACCGCGATGCGCACCACGGAATGTCCAGCTTTTTCGAGCGCCGCAACCTTGCTATCCTGCGTCGCGTCCGGTCCGCTTTCCAAGCGAATGTATGCGAAGATGCGGTCCTTTCCATACACTTCAGGCGCTCCCAAAGCCTCGCGGTCGATCGGGATAATCCCCTTGCCAAGCTTGCCGGTGGATTCTGCGATCAACTGCTCGAGCCACGCCCCCAGGTCCGAGATTCCCGGCGACGTGATCAGCGTGATCTTGTCCTGCCCGGCTTTTGCGGCTGTGCCCATGATGAGGCCGAGCATCGCTCCCGGATTTTGTTCGACCGCAGACGCCGGCTTACAGGCTTCGACCATTTCCTTTGTCCGCTGGAGAAACTTCGTGGTATCGAGCCCCATGGCGGCTCCGGGAACGATGCCGAAATTCGACAGCGCCGAGTAGCGTCCACCGATCGAGGGGAGCCCGTAGAAAATGTGGCGGAAGCGATCGCGTTCGGCAACC
This sequence comes from Terriglobales bacterium, assembly GCA_035308395.1. Classification (GTDB taxonomy): domain Bacteria; phylum Acidobacteriota; class Terriglobia; order Terriglobales; family Acidobacteriaceae; genus Acidiflorens. The sequence continues at coordinate 18,221 of DATGGT010000131.1, read as the reverse complement.
TGTTGCATCTTCGACCCCGGATCGGTGATCGCGATAAAGCGCCCGCCCGCTTTGTCAGCGCCAACCGTTTGCTGTACGCGTTCGAAGAAATATTGCTTGTAGATATTCGGCTCGAGGGTGCTGCCCGATTTGCTCGAGACGATAAACAGAGTCTTTGCCAGATCGATTTTTTTCTCGGTGTCGCGAATTTGCGCCGGGTCGGTCGAGTCCAGAATGTGCAGGCGCGGGAACCCGGGGATTTGTCCGAACGTCAGCGCCAGAACTTCGGGGCAAAGGCTCGATCCGCCCATCCCCATCAATAGGATGTCGGAGAACCCTTCCTTCTTGATTTCTGCCGCGAACGCTTCCAACTGCGCTGCGGTCGCCAGTTGTTCGTCGACGATGCCAAGCCATCCCAGCCAAGCGGACTCGTCTTCGTTGGTCCACAACGTCGCGTCGTGCTGCCAGAGGCGTCTTACTTTTCCCCCTGCTCGCCAGTCGTTAAGGTTTTTTTTTACGGCCGCGTCTATCTCGGCGGGAAGACTCGCGGTTTGAAGATTGACCTTGGGATTCGATGCGCGCTTGGAATTTTTCTCAACCGCAGCCAGCAGCGTGTCAAAAGCGTCGGCGAAAAGCTTTACGCCGTCCGTCGTGAGCTTGTCGGTAACTTCTTTCATGACGATGCCCGCGGCAGCGAGATCAGACATGGTCTTGTGTGCGGCATCCACGTTCTCGGTCAGACTCGCGCGCGGCTTGCCATGATCGCGAAACGCATCGAGCGTCGCCGGAGGGACGGTATTCACCGTATCTAGCCCGATCAATTCCTCAATGTAGAGGACGTCGCTGTAATTCGGATTCTTGGTACCGGTGCTGGCCCAGAGCACACGCTGCGTCTGCGCCCCTTTCGCGGCCAGCGCCTTCCAGCGGGAAGTCGAGAAGATCCGCTGGTAGGCCTCGTAGGTCAACTTGCCGTTGGCGATGGCGACCTTGCCTAAAATCCCCTGGAGTCTTGCCTTGCGGTTTGCGTCGGTCTCAGTCTTGAGTTTCTCGCTAGCCAGCGAATCGACAAGCGAATCGATCCGGCTGATGAAGAAGCTGGCCACGCTGGCCAGTCTGCTGACATCGCCGCCGTTCGCCGCGAAGCGTTCCGCGCCATCAACGAAGGTGGCCGCGACTTCCTCGTACACGCTCTGCGCAAACAGCAGGGTCACGTTGACGTTGATGCCTTCGCTTAGCAATGTGCGTATCGCGGGGATGCCCTCGGGCGTACCCGGAATTTTAATCATCACGTTTTCGCGAGCCACTGTTTTCCACAGCCGCCGCGCTTCATCGATCGAGCCCTGCGTGTCATGCGCAAGGTAAGGCGACACTTCAAGGCTCACGTAGCCGTCGCGTTTTTTCGTGGATTTATAAACCGGCGCGAGCAGGTCGGCCGCGTCCTGAATGTCGCGAATCGCCAACAGTTCGTAACGGCCCTTGGCGTCCAGTTCCGAGCGGCTGGCCAGCGAATCGAGGAAGTCTTGATATTGCGTCGAACCGGCGATGGCTTTCTCGAAGATGGCGGGATTCGAGGTCATGCCGCGCAGCCCGTCTTCGGTGATCAGGCGCTGGAGTTCGCCGCCTTTCAAAAGATCGCGGCGAATGTAATCGAGCCAGATGGACTGACCGAAGGTCAGAAGCTGGGTGAGAGGATTAGCAGCTTTCGCGGTTTCGAGAGTGTCGACTGGATTCATAAATCTCCTGACTGAGCCAGGCTTGCAGAATAGACGCCTGGTGTTACAAAACTGTTACTGCGCTCACGGGGCTCGTAACGCGGGCCACTGAACTATTTCCCGATCTGTTCGCGGGCGGCTTTTACTACCGCGTCCACCGTAAAGCCGAATTTCTTCTGCAAATCCTTAAGCGGCGCCGACGCCCCGTAACTCCGCATACCGATGATTTGGCCCTTCGGTCCCGTGAACTGTTCCCATCCGAAAGTCGATGCCTGTTCCACACCCACTCGCGCAGTAACGTCCGGCGGAAGCACCTGATCGCGGTAACTCTGATCCTGATGGGCGAACAAATCCCACGATGGCATGCTGATCACCCGTGTGCGAATACCCTCGGCTTTAAGTTTTTCGTAAGCGTCGATGCAGAGGTAGACCTCGCTGCCCGTCGCCATCAGAATCACCTGCGGCTTGCCACCTTCAGCGTCGGCCAAAATGTAGGCGCCACGCGCCACTCCGGCTGCCGATGCATATTTTGTTCGATCAAAGGTCGGCAGAGCCTGCCGGGTCAGAATCAGCGCCACCGGTTCCTTCTTCAGTCCCATGATGATCTTCCACGATTCGATGACTTCGTTGGCGTCGGCGGGACGCAGAGTCATCAGGCCCGGAACTGCTCGCAGCGTTGCCAGTTGCTCGATCGGTTGATGCGTTGGGCCGTCCTCTCCTACGCCAATGGAATCGTGGGTGAAGATCCAGACTGACGGAACCTCCATGATGGCTGAGAGCCGTATGGGCATCTTCATGTAGTCGGTGAACACGAAGAATGTCGATCCGTAGGCGCGGAGTTTCGACAGCATCATGCCGTTGACGATGGCGCCCATCGCATGTTCGCGAATGCCGAAGTGGAAGTTGCGCCCGGTGTAGTTACCCGGTTCAAAATCTCCTGCCGTGTCGAAAGTTAGGCGCGTCTTGGTAGACGGATATAAGTCGGCCGATCCACCCATCAGCCAGGGATGGTTTTTGGCGATGGCGTTGAGAACTTTGCTCGAAGAATCGCGTGTCGCAAGCCCCTTGGCGTCGGCGGCGAAGGTTGGGAGCTCTTTGTCCCATCCATCGGCCGGTTCATGGTTCATCATGCGTTTATATTGAGCGGCGAGGTCAGGGAACTGGGCGCTGTATTTCGCAAACAGCGCATTCCATTCCGCACTCAGCTTTTTGCCGCGTTTGCCGATCACGTCGTGGAAGTTCTCCATGACTCCGTCCGGAACCAGGAACTTCGCGTCTTCGGGCCAGCCATAAAAGCGCTTCGTGAGTTTGATTTCTTCCTCGCCTAGGGCTTCGCCGTGCGCTTCCTTTGTGTCCTGCCGATTCGGAGCGCCATAGCCGATGTGGCTGTCGACGATGATCAGCTTGGGACGATCCTCCACGCTGAGCGCATGATTGTAGGCGTTCGCGAGCGCGACCAGATCGTTGGCATCGTGGACGTGCTGGACGTCCCAACCATACGCCTCGAAGCGGGCAGCCACGTCTTCATCGTAGGCGAGTTCCGTGTTGCCTTCGATCGTGATGTGGTTGTTGTCGTAGATCCAGCACAGATTCGAAAGCTTGAGATGACCCGCCGTCGAGGCGGCCTCAGACGAGATTCCTTCCATCATGTCGCCGTCGCCGCAAATCACCCAGACGTTGTAGTGAAAGAGGTCGAATCCAGGACGATTGAAATGTTGCGCCAGCCAGCGCTCGGCAATCGCCATCCCTACGCTATTAGCGACACCCTGGCCCAGCGGCCCGGTCGTGGTCTCGACACCGGCGGTCAAGCCGTACTCCGGGTGGCCGGGAGTTTTGCTGCCTAGTTGGCGAAAATTCTTGATTTCATCGAGCGTCACGGCCGCCGTCGTAAGAACCTTCCCGTCGGCGCTTACGTCGCGCACACCCGCAAGATGCAGCAGGGAATAAAGCAGCATAGAAGCGTGTCCGTTCGAGAGAACGAAACGGTCGCGATTAGGCCAGATCGGATTTTCCGGATCGTAGCTAAGAATCTGCTGCCACAAGCAATAGGCGACCGGCGCCAGCGCCATGGGCGTTCCCGGATGGCCCGAATTCGCCTTCTGCACTGCGTCCATCGAGAGAGTGCGGATGGTATTGATACACAGTTGATCGAGCTTGGTGCCGCTGGCAACGACGGACTGATCACTCACGGCCATCAGTTCTCTCCTTAGCGCTACAACTTTAGATGATAACGGACTCAAATAGGTACAACCGACTCCAAGTCGATGTCCAACCCTGTGTCCGATCAAAAAGCGAGCGGCACGACGACAGGATTAAGTTTCGATTTTACACCGCCGAGAAACGGCGCGGATGCTGTCCGGTTGGGCCGGGCCTAGTTGGATTGCGGAGGGAGGTGGATCGAAAACATTGCCTATCGAAACATCGCTTGTAGAGGCCTCTGAAAGCGAGGATAATGCGGGCGTCAGCCTCGTTGCATTGCTCCGTCTTATCCTGGAGGTCCCAATGTTGACGTCAAATACCTTCGTGCCAATGCTCAGATCCAAACCAGAAAAATTAAAAGCTGCGCGAAATTTAGGCCGAGTGAAGATGGCCTGCGCCTTGTCCGCGCTCTGCCTCGCGGCAGCTAGACCTGCAATTGGGCAAGGGTTCACTGTGCTCCACGATTTTGAGGGATACCCGACCCAAAACGGAGGCGCGCCGTACACAGCCCCCATGCAAGCCAGCGATGGGAATTTCTATGGTACGACCTCGCAAGGCGGTGGAGGCTCTTGCACGTTTGGCTGCGGGACGATCTATAAATTTGCGGCCGACGGAACATACACTGTGATCTATAGCTTCCAGACGGTGGGGTCGGGACCGGGTTCGGGGTTAATCCAGGCCAGCGATGGGAATTTTTACGGAACGACAGCCGGAGGCGGCGGCTCACCGAATTGCTACCCAACCAGCGGTTGCGGCACGATCTATAAAATCACGCCCGAGGGCGCCCTCACGACGGTTTACAGCTTCAACGAGGAAGCAGATCCGGCGCAAGTGATCCAAGCCAGCGACGGGAATCTTTATGGTGTGACTTACGGCGGCGGTGCGAGCCCCAACTGCTCCGGCGGTTGCGGCACGATTTTTCGACTCACACCGGGAGGCGTGCTGACCACCCTTTACAGTTTCAGCGGAAGTGATGGCAGTGGGCCAACCAAGTTGCTGCAAGCCACGGACGGGAGCTTCTACGGGATTACGCTCGGTGGCGGCTCAGGTAAGGGCACCGTCTTTAAACTAACCGGTCAGGGAACGTTCAGCACGCTCTACAGTTTCAACGGAGCGGATGGCTGGGAACCTGCGTCGCTGATTCAAGCGGCTAACGGAAATTTTTTCGGCGTGACGCTGGCTGGCGGAGCCAGCGGCGGCGGAGGAACGGTCTTCGAAATTACTTCCGCGGGTGCGCTCACGACGATTTACAACTTTTGCACGCAAAAGCGCTGTGAAGACGGCAATGAGGCGTATACCTTGATGCAAGCCAGCGACGGGAATTTTTATGGGACCACTTTGTGGGGCGGAAGTGCGGTGGAGGGTGGCGGAACGATCTTTGAGATCAACGGCGGTACATTCGCAACGCTTCACAAATTTGCTCCCGCTGACAAGATCTATTTAGGCGGTCAAGCGCCGGCGGGATTGATCCAGGGTACCGATGGAAACTTCTACGGGACGACCATCAGTGGCGGCACTTCTGATAATTGTGTGAGCAATTGCGGCACGATATTCAGCTTTGGCCCGGCAACGGCTAAGCTGTCGATCGCTTTGATCAACTTTGGCAATGAAGTTCTGCAAGAAACCAGCGCAGCGCACACTCTGACCTTGAAAAACAGCGGGGTCACGGTGCTTAACGGAATCAGTGTTTTCGTCAGCACAGAGTTTGCAATCGCCGCGGACGGCTGCACCGGCCGCACGCTATCCGCGGGGCAGACCTGCAAGGTAAGCGTCACCTTCACGCCGACGGCTCTGGGATTGCAGACAGGTACGCTCAGTTTTACGGACAACGCCAGCGGTAGTCCGCAAACGATCCCCTTGAAGGGAAAGGGAACCAGCAACTGACTTATCCTTCACGCCCTCGCTTCAGCAGCCACTCTTAGGTGGAGTAGACCCGGTTTTGGCTGACGCGGTGCTGGAGGGTCGATGCGAGTTGGTCGACGTCTGATGCGGAAAGGTGCATAACGTTCGGATCGAGCATGGGCGCGCGGTTGCTCCCGACCGCATCGCGGCGCACTTGAATTAGCAGGGCCTGCAGAGCCTGTTGATCGTATTTTTGCGGAGTAACACGAATCAGCTCCTGGAGCGCCGCGCCGACTGGCATTCGTTCACGATAGGGTCGTTCGCTGATCATCGCGTCGAAAGTGTCTGCCAGCGCCACAATACGAACGGCTTGTGGCATTTCGTCCCCATGCAGACCGTCCGGATACCCCGATCCGTCGCCGCGTTCGTGATGCCAACGCACAATTTCCGGAATCTGCGGCCACGGGAATTGCACATGGCTCACGATCTGATGACCTACGACGGTGTGGTCCCGCATCTCGCGGTATTCTTCGGCATCGAGTCTTGACGGTTTCTCAAACAGTCGCCGGTCCACCGCTACCTTGCCAATGTCATGTAAGTAGCCGGCTGACCGCAGAGAAGCCACGTCCGTCGGTTCCATTCCCAGCGCCTCGCCGATCGCCTGTGCGTAGCGACCCACTCGCAGCGAGTGGCCGTGAATGTTCACATGTTTCACGTCGATCGCAGTGGCGAAGGCTTCAAGCGCGTTGTCGTAGAAGCCATGTAATGACGCCAGCAGCCGCAGGTTTTCCGTGACCCGTTGCGCCAGCGTCTGCCCCAGGGAGTGGTTTTGGATCGCCAGTGCCACGTAGTGGCTCAACATCTCAAAGGCGTCCAGCGCATCTTCTTCATACATCTCGTCGCCCGGACGACGTCCCAGGGCGATCACCCCCACCAGCTTTCCCCGGACCCGCAGCGGACACACGCATTTGAAAAGCTCGGGCGCCACGTTGCCATTTGCGCTCAAGAAAACGTCGTAGGTTGAACTGTTCAGGAGCACCGGCCCCGCAGCCGCGCTCAGCGTATGCACATGCCGGGGTAGAAGGGGGATCAGCGACGGCTCAGGCAGGAGCGCGAAGCCCTGGGAGTCGACCGAGGTGAGCATCGAAGGCCGTTCCCCAAAAGAAAAAAGAACGGCTTCGCGCGCACCTGACGCTTCCATCACGGCCGTCAGCATCATGTGAGCGGTTTGGCGGAAGTCGCGGTCCGCCGTAAGTTCCGGACCCAGATCCGCCAACGCTTCGACAGTTCTTAACAGCTTTTTTAAGTTGGTTCCTTGCAATGCCTCGAGCGGAGGTACTGGCGAGAAACCAGAGCCTCATCAGGCTAGCATCGGCACACCCGTGGGGTTGTTGGTTAGTTTGGTGCCAGGAAAAGACGACAGATCATTGAGTCATGGAGTTATTGAACCATCGACTCATCGGATCATTGGAAATCATCGGACACCCACGACTGTGATTTGGGCTTTTAATGACTCAATGAATCAATGATCCGATGAATCAATACGGCTTGCCTACCCGGAAGTACCGGTTCCCGCCAAGTTCCTTGACAGGAGATGTTACTGGCCTCATACTTCGGCCAAATAGGCCGCGCCGCTTGCGTTCTGCCGGTTTCCCCGGCATTCTACCGACAGAGAAAAATTTGTGGTCGTGCCCCAATCTAAGCCGCCCCGCTTTGGCAAATTAACCGGAGTGCTGAACCTCAACTCTCCGCAGGAAAGCTCGTTCTCCGGTTCCGGCAATCTCGACGAGACCACCGCCGTAGCTTCCCTCAAGGAACTTATCGCCGCCGGCGACCATCGCCTCGACCCGATGCTTGCCGCGATTGCCGACGCCGCCCGCCAGTTGACGGGCGCGTCCGGTGCCGCCATCGCGATGTGGAAAGAAGGTGTGATGGTGTGCCGTGCCCGCAGCGGCGACACCGCGCCGCCGATCGGCGCGCGCCTCAGTGCCGACACCGGAATTTCCGGAGAGTGCCTCCGCAGCGGCAAAGTCCATCATTGTCAGGACACCGAAAATGATCCTCTGGTCGACGTCGAGGTCTGCCGCGCCCTCCAGTTGCGCTCCATGGCCGTGTTGCCGATCCAGGGATGGCGCGGCATCAACGGTATTCTCGAAGTTTTTTCCATCAAGCCTAAGGCTTTTTCAGAACAGCACATCGCCTTCCTCGAACAACTGGCGTCACTTGCCGAACGCGCCCGCGCGACCCAGCCTCATGGCGCCTCATCGACAGCACCAAAAAAGCCGGTCGAAAATGCGCAACCCACGGGCCTCTTGCCGGCGTCCGATAGCGTCGGCGATGTCGCCCTGGCGCTGGTAAAGCCACGTTCGCGACCCTTTGTTTTAGGAATCGCTGGTCTCGCCGCACTCGCCCTCCTTGCCGCGGTCGCTTGGCTCGGATGGCGTGGTGCTTCCGAAACGGATGGCCGAGCACACGCAGCCGCGCCAAGCCCGGTGAACACGGCGAACCTCAATCCTACGGCTGCACATCCTCCAGACAATGACCCCGTCTGGAAGGTGCATCCGGGCGGACAAGCCCTGACGCAATCTGGCAGTCCAGTTTCTGGGACTTCAGTGCAATTGGCCGCCGAACTCGACGCGCTTCCAGAGGCGAAACCCTCTCCGAATCGAAAATCATCGTCCCTGCTGGCTGATCTCGCCGAAAAGGTTGCGGTCCCACACAGTCGTTCAGCTTCGTCGGCCGCGTCACCGGCAAGACCAGTTCGCGACCGGCAGGATTCTGTCTCTGCCCTCGATGTTCGTCCACTAGACGCTCCTGCCATTCCCAACACGACAAACGCGTCTGCACTGAACGAAGTCCTCTCCTCGACCGGTTCGCTGCCAAAGCTGACGGCGCCGGTCTCCCAGGGAGTCTCCGGCGGTCAATTGGTGCGCCGTGTTTCTCCCGTTTATCCTGCTCAGGCGCGCTTGCTGCGCTTGGAAGGTACAGTTGTTCTCGACGCAACCGTCATGGAAGACGGCACCGTCGGTGACATCAAAGTCGTTGAGGGCGCCCCGGAACTCGCGCCCGCGGCGGTTGAGGCAGTGAAGCGCTGGCGTTACAAACCGTTCAACCTCGACGGCAAGCCAGTGAAGAACAAGATCGACATTACCCTGGAATTCAAACTTCCTTCCGAGTCGGCCTCGCGCTGAGGAAAAGTTGTCTTTCTCAATCCCACCTAAAACAACAACACGGAAACGCCTGTTCCCGATACACTGGAACACCTCCGGAGGGATCGGCGATGCGCATCGCAAGCGTGGGTCATGCGTTCTTTGCAGCGACCTTGATCGGGATCGGAATTCTCGGCCTGATCAAAGGCGATTTCACTGCGGTATGGGACCCTGTGCCGAAGAATGTGCCCGCTCGCGAGCTACTGGTATATCTCTGCGCCGTTATCTCCCTGGCATCTGGAATCGGCCTCCTCTTTCAGCGCACAGCTGCCATCGCTGCCCGCCTGCTCCTCGTCGCTCTATTGCTTTGGATGGTCACCTACAGACTGCCCGGCCTGCTCCGCGCCCCCAAGGAGTTCTACTACCCTTGGTGCGAACTCGCGGTGATTGTGGCGGCCGCTTGGGTTCTGTATGTCTGGTTCGCGACTGACTGGGACAAACATCACTTCGGCCCCGCCGCCGGCGACGTCGGCCTCCACATCGCCAGGGTGTTCTTCGGACTCGCTATGATTCCCTTCGGCATCGGCCATTTCCAATTTATCCATCAAACTGCCGAAATGGTGCCTCGCTGGCTGCCGTGGCATCTGACCTGGGCTTATTTCTTCGGCTGCACCTTCATCGCCGCCGGCTTGGGAGTGCTCATCGGAGTCGCCGCGCGCCTGGCAGCCGCGCTCATGACTTTGCAGATTGGACTGTTCACGGTGCTGGTGTGGTTTCCGCTGGCGGCATCCGCGCGTCCCAAAACTGCTTTCGAATGGAGCGAAACCGTCCTCTCCGTCGTCCTGACGGCTGCCGCCTGGGTAGTAGCCGATTCCTACCGTGGAGTGCCGTGGCTCGCACTGAACAAGCGCTAGCAGGCTCCTAGGAACAGGCTGCCCCACCCGTCCGTCTTTTGGACGGGTGGGGACCCATAAATCACGAACTCCAAAGCGAAGCCAGATCTCCGGCTCCGCTCAGTGATGATCTTCCCAGTTGTGCTCTGTCTCCCAGCGGTGGTCTTTTCCATTCCACCACTGATGATAGGCGCCCCAGCAACGTTCCCGTTCGGCATTCAGATCTCGTCGCCGGTCGTCGGCGGCGCGGCTGTGTTCGCCGTGATCATGGACCGCCTTGTCCAGCCTCGCTTCCGCCTTTTCGATGGCATGTTGGCACTTATCTCTCTCGTCCGCGTGCATAAGAGGCGCCGCCACAAATAACAGGAGCGCCCACGCCATCACCGCCGCCACTGCTGATTTTCCGAATCCTGATTTTCTAAATCGTCGATTCAAAGCATTCTCCTCTCGGGCCGCAGCCCGGACTCCGAGATTCTATGAGAACCTACTCGACCCCTCGATACAGTGCATCCGGTATTTACTGAACACTAAACAAGGCGAGGGCCTACACGCCCACCGGGAACGGCTTGCTGTGGGTTTCTCCTCCAACCGAGAGTCCGGCGAAGCGGCCTTGCAGCAACGACATCAGCCCTGTGACCCAGTAGCCCACTACGAACAGCAGCAGGAACGGAACCGTGAAGTAATTCTCGTTGTCGATGGCGTAGAAGACGGCCAGCGCGAAATAGGTTCCGATCAGGAGTTCGACCCATGGGACCCATCCCAGGCGCTTGCGATATTTGGCTCCGAGAAGTTTGTCTTTCTTCGACTCCACACGGTATTTCGGAGTCCGGGCGAAGGCCGTCTGCTTGCCGGCCAGCGCTTCGAGCACGGCGCGCGTGTTCGTGATCGTCAGGCCAATGCCCAAAGCCATCAGCAGCGGCAGGTAAAGAAGCGCACGCGGCCAGCTTTTGGGGAACAATTCTTTTTGCGAGACCAGATAGAAACTTGAAATCGAAAATGTCGACGCCATGAACAGCGGCAAGTCGATGTAGAGCATCTGGAACCACCCCTGATAGAAGCGGATGATCATCGCCGGCATCAGCAGCACCGAAAGCACGATCATCAGCGGATAGCTGAGGTTCGCGGTGAGGTGATAGAAGGCCTCGATCTTCACGTGTCGCGGCGCGTCGCTTTTGAGCACTCGCGGCAGAATTTTCTTTGAGACCTGAATCAGTCCCTTGGCCCAGCGCGCCTGCTGCGTTTTGAAGGCGGTCATTTCCACCGGCAGTTCGGCGGGACACTCCACGTCTTGCAGATAGACGAATTTCCAGCCCTTCATCTGCGCGCGGTAGGAAAGATCGGTGTCTTCGGTGAGCGTGTCATGCTCCCATCCTCCGGCCTCGTCGATGGCCGAGCGCCGCCACATTCCGGCAGTGCCGTTGAAGTTGAAAAAGACTCCGCTACGCGAGCGCGCGGAATGTTCGAGCACGAAATGGCCATCGAGCAAAATGGCTTCAACCTGCGTCAGCAGCGAGTAATTGCGATTAATGTGTGTCCAGCGTGTTTGCACCATGCCGACTTTCGGATCGGTGAAGTGATCGATGCACTTCAGCAAAAAGTCAGGCGGCGGAACAAAATCGGCGTCGAAGATAGCGACGAATTCGCCTTTGGCTGTTTTGAGCCCCTCGGCGAGCGCGCCAGCCTTGAAGCCTTCGCGATTGTCGCGGTGCAGATAGACGACGGGATGACCGAGCGCAGCATAACGTTCGACCAGCAGGCGCGCGACTTCAACGGTTTCGTCGGTTGAGTCGTCAAGTAGTTGGATGTCGAGCTTGTCCTGCGGATATTCCAGACGGCAGACGGCGTCAAGCAGGCGATCGACCACATATTGTTCGTTGAAGATTGGCAGCTGCACAGTAACGCGCGGCATGTCGTCCTTGGCGAAACGCGCAGTCGGTTCGGTGGTCTTTTTGTCTTTGTGCTTGTAATAAAGATAGACCATCCAGTATCGATGTGCGCCGTAAGCCGCCAGGATCGTCAGCACGATGAAATAAGGAATCAGCAGCGCCAGATCGAAGCCGTTGACCTGGTAGAGTCCGACGAAAGTCTTGTCAAGAAAGTGCTGGCGAAAATAGGCTCCCAAGCCCTTCGAGGCGAGGATGGCTGCCAGAGCCGGAGGACAAGTGGTGAGAGTCAGGTCCATGAACGCAGAGCTTGCATTGTAAACGATCAGTCGTTGGAGCTTCGTCGAAGGGGGCTCGTCGTCGGTCGCTAGTCGTTGGTCGTTAGCAAAATCCGCGAGCGACGAACGACCATTGACTAGCGACTAACGACCATCGACTAACGACAGCTTTACCGCCATTCCTCACCGACCGCACTCAGCTTCATGTCGATTTTCTGATCGGAACCTTCCTCGACTTGCACGGCCGTTCCGTTTGCTTCCTGCGACTTCAGGAATGCTGGGTCGCGCCAGATGCCATCTTCTATGTCCTGCCATGCGTAGAGCGTGTAAGAGCCGGGGTGGAGGCCGCGAATGCTGAAGACTCCTCGCTGGTCGGTTGCTCCAGTGATGAAACGATCCGGGAGCCCTCGATATTTTTCTTCGGGCACAGCGACGACAGTTGCGTTCGCGACGGGATGAGCGTCGTCCACATCTTTTTCTTTTTCCACAACAACACCCTCGATTGCGCCTCCCTTGGTGCTCACAACCAGTTCAAGTGTTGCTGGTCCAGAAGCAGTGAATCCGCTCGAGACATCCCGTCCACCGAGAGTCACTGATTTGAGGAAGGAACCCTGGCCGTCCCCTCCATAGACCTGCACCACATAGTCGCCGGCGTTGATGTTCTTGAACTCAAAATTGCCGAAGCGATCGACGCTTGCGTTCACCCCAAAGAATTCCTGAGGCATGAATAGAGCGCTGTCTTCCCCGGCCTCTGCCTGGCGGAGGTTTGCGGTGTATTGCGTCAGGTCGGTACTGTTGCGGTTCTCAAAAGTCGTCTCCACGCGGATATGGCCGGAGAGATTGAACGATGGCAGCGGCGTCAGTTTTAGACCCTCAACGTCAGCCGCGACGACGTTGACGTCTTGATGCGCCGAGAGCAGCGCCTTTTCCGTGCCCGCGTTCACCCGCACCACGTAGGATCCAGGACCGACGCCGCGCACTTCGAACTGTCCGTCAGCACCGATTTCGCTCGCGTTTGCTCGGAACGCGTCTCCGCTTTTAGACATGACTTCCACGACCGGCTTCTGCATAGCGCTAATCCCGGTGATGATCCCGCGAATGCGATACGTCCGCGACGGGACGAGCGTGAAGTTCGCCGGCATCTCGTCTCCTGCTTTGAGAATGATCGGCGAAGCCTGCATCGCATCGTAAGTGCCCGGATAATAAGTCGTGAGATAGCGGGAATCGGCCGCATCGCCGTCTTGCGCCTTCTTCTCGTGGCTAGGTTCGTAGTCGCGGAAATCCGGAGGCGGAATGGCTACGATCCAATACTGTCCCGGAAATAATCCGGAGACTCGGTACTCGCCCAGATCGTTGGTCGCTTCCGTCCCAGCAGCTTCGCGCCCGGATTTCCCCGGCTTCTTCCTTTGCGCCAGAACTCTGACCCCAGACATCGGGTCTCCGTCTTCGTCGGTAACGCGTCCGGTGATGACAGCAGTCGGCAACATCCGGAAAAGCAGGTCGTCGAGTGCCTGTCCCGATCGGACAGTGAACACGTTGACATCAGCCTTCAGCCCGCGGCCGTTGACTTCGACGAATCCCGTCTTTTCGAAAAAGATGCGATAGCGTCCCGGAAGAAGATTTTCGACATGGAAACGGCCATCGCTGTCGGTGGATGCCGTGTAATTGCCGCCCCGCTTCTGATCCTCAGCCATGATCTGCACCACAACCTTCTTCAGCGGATGGCTGCTGGGTTCCTGGATCACGGTTCCTGCGATGGAAGCGATGGAGGAAGAGGACGATGACGAGTTTGCTCCCGAGACGGGGTCTTGTGCGCTCCCGAGCAGCGGCGTGAGAAGTATGCAGAAGACGCTGAGCGACCGCCTGATCCGAGATCGAGTCATTGAATCATGAATCATTAAGACATTCAGCGATTGATTCAATGATTCAATACCTCAATGATGCAACGACTTAATTCAGAAAATACTGGCGGTATAAAGTATCGCGCTGCGCCGGGCGAAAGCCCGCATCGCGTATGATGCGGCGCAATTCTTCTTCGGTTGTGCAGTTAGTGACTCCTGCCGCCCGAACTACGTTCTCTTCCAGCATCACCGAGCCCACGTCGTTGCCGCCGAAGCGCAGCCCCATCTGGCAGACTTTTAATCCTTGCGTCACCCAACTGGCCTGCACGTTGAGGAAATTCGAAAGATAGAGGCGCGAAATCGCGAGGACTTTCAGGTATTCAACCGCCGTGGCTTCGTCCCACCGGCGTCCGCCGAGCGCGGTGTGCTGGGGCTGGAAGCTCCAGGGGATGAAGGCGGTGAATCCTCCTGTTTCCTGCTGCAAATCGTAGAGGCATTGGAAGTGGTTGATGCGGTGTTCGACCGACTCACCGACGCCGAACATCATGGTCGCCGTGGTGCGCATTCCGAGTTGGTGTGCGGTGCGATGGACTTCGAGCCAATCGGCCGTCAGGCATTTGAGGCGGGCGATTTTGTAGCGGACTTCGTCGTCAAGAATTTCCGCGCCTCCGCCCGGGATCGAATCGAGTCCCGAGTCGCGCAGCCGCGCAATCGTATCGCGCACCGTGAGATTGCTGTATTCGGCAATCGCCAGTATCTCCGAAGCCGAGTAGCAGTGAAGATGGATTTTCGGGAAGCGCTGCTTGATCCCGCTCAGCATCTTTTCGTGCCAGTCGATCTTGAGATCGGGATGCAAACCACCCTGCATCAGGACCCCCGTGCCTCCCAGTTCGACCGTTTCGCGAATCTTGTCGTAGATGGTTTCGAGATCGAGAATGTAGCCTTCTTTCGCGGCTGGCCCCTTCAAGGGGCGATAAAATGCGCAGAAGGTACAGTATTCGGTGCAGAAGTTGGTGTAATTAATGTTGCGGTCGATGATGTAAGTAACAGTGCCTTCGGGATGGATTTTGCGCCGCATGGCGTCGGCTTCCATGCCGATGCCGATCAGGTCATCGGATTGAAACATCTCTAAGGCTTGCTGCTTGGTCAGGGACATCCTGTTTAACCCTCGTCATCTTTATTTTAGCTGGTCAAACCTAGACTTTGTCATCCCGGCGCTGTGCAAGGAAGCTATGCCGTGCCATGCCGTGGCTTCATTCTCGGGCGCGCCACTCGCGGAGTCTCGAGTTTTTGCCGCCGCTTGTATTCGAAAAGCCCATAGAGCGCACCCAGCACCGAGAAGGCGATCAGTGCGATCAGTACCGGCCAGTAATACTGGTTGAAGAACGTGACGATGTGCCGGCCGTAGTGCGCGCCGAGATAGGCAAGGATAGCGAAGCGAATGCTGCGGCCCACCGTCAAGGCGGCTAGAAACTTCTTGGTCGGATACTGCATGGCTCCCGCAGCTAATAGCATCGGGGTGATCGGGAACGGTGGCGGCAGGATGGCCGGGATCGCGACCGACACGAATCCCCAGCGTTCAAAGAGCGCGTAGACTTTCTTGATTTTCTTCTGCGAGAACTTTTTTTCGAGCGTCGCTTTTCCGCCTCTGCGAGCCATGCGGTAGGTCAGGTATCCGCCGAGCACCGCTCCGACCGTCGACATGAACGCGTAGTAGATCCATGGCTCGCCTCGGTGTGCCGCAAGCAGGATGGTCACGACGTCGGTGCTGCCCGGTAGAGGTATAAGCGAGTTGTCAGCCACGCCGAGCAGGATCAGCCCGGGACCTCCAAGATGGATCAGCCAGCGCATGGCGCTTTTTTGTGTCGCGACGACGGAGAGCGCTGACAGAGGGATCATCATTATTAGAGCGGGTTCGGGGGGCGTGAGTTGCAAACCTTCGGATGCGGTGGAATCGATCCTCGCCCAGGCTCCTCGTCCCCCCGTTAAGCAGACCGGGAACCTCGCGCACTCTTATAATAGCCGCCATGTCCAGCTCCCCTTCGTTTGGCCTTGTGGACCAGTCTGCCTCGCCGCTCGATCGGGAGGTGCCTTATCTTCGCGTCCATTCGGTCAACGTCTTCGTTCGCGATCTGGACAAGAGCCTGCGATTCTATCTCGACCAGCTTGGGTTCAATCTGGCCTATGACGTACGCCTGCAAGCGGGACAGCGTTTGGTGGCTGTCGCGCCACCTCACGGTTCGGCGGTGCTTTCGCTGATCGCGCCTGATCCCAAATCGGATGCGTATAAGTTGATCGGCCAGCCAACGGGAGTCACCTTCGTCGCGGAAGACGTCGTGGCGCTCTACGTTGAGTGGAGGCGACGCGGCGTTGTCTTCCACAAGGTTCCGCGGCTGCGGCGCGTTCGCTCGGATCCGCCAACGACAGCAGTGCCGGGAAGTGACTCGTCTTCGTCCTTGCTGCTGGGGAAGCAGAAACCGATCTGGGGGGAAGTGTTCACCCGCTTCGAAGACATCGATAAGAATATCTTCGCGCTGGTCAGCTTCGACGAGATGACGCAGGCGGTCGAAGCGCAGCGACTCGCTGCGACGGAGAAACTCGAAGCCGAGCGCCGCGCCGCTCACGAGCTTGAGATTGCCATGCAGGTGCAGGCGAGACTCTTTCCCCAGAACTTTCCTCCGCTCGAAACCCTGGATTACGCAGGCGTCTGCATCCAGGCTCGACAGGTCGGAGGAGATTATTACGACTTCCTCAATCTCGGCCAGAATCGAGTCGGCTTGGTGCTCGGCGACATCGCTGGGAAGGGAATTGCTGGTGCTCTGCTCATGGCCAATCTCCAGGCGAACTTGCGCAGCCAGTGCACGATCGTGTGGGATGATCCGCGGCAACTGTTGCAGTCCGTGAATCAGTTGTTCTACCAAAATACCGCCGACGACGCTTATGCCACGCTCTTCTTCGCGGAATATGACGACCGCGCGCGACACATGCGCTATGTCAATTGCGGACATCTGCCAGGTTTGGTGCTTCGCGGAGTTGATAGCCAAAACGGCAACGGAAACGCAAACGGAAATTTCGATCGACTCGATTCCACCTGCACCGTTCTCGGACTTTTCAAAGAGTGGAATTGTGCTGTCGGCGAATGCCGCCTTACCCCCGGCGATACGGTTGCGTTCTATACAGACGGTGTGACCGAAGCCTTCAACGCCACCGGAGAAGAATTTGGAGAGCATCGCCTGTGCGACGCCTTGCGCCGCCATCGCGAGTTGTCATCGCGCGATTTGCTGTCGGCGATCGTCCGCGAGGTGCAGCAATTCAGTTCCGGCGAACAGTTCGATGACATCACCCTCATCGTGGCCAAGTGCAGAGACTGTTAAATCGCTATCTTTTCGGCTCATACCGCATCGCCACCGCTCCCGAGCCATACTCCAGCCGGCTCACCAGCTTCAGATCGACATGCTTCGATAGCCCCGCGAACAACGTGGGCCCATGGCCCGCCAGCCTTGGACGCACGACGAACTCGTACTCATCAATCAATCCCAGTTCCGCCAACGCCATCGGCAGCTTCACGCCGCCGACGAGCAGTCCCTTACCGGGCTCCTGCTTGAGCTGCTGAACTGCGTTCGCCAGATTCCCGACTGGCATATCTCCGCGAATCAGCTCCGCGTTCCAATCGACCCGGTCGGCGTCAAGTGTGTTCGACACGACGTACTTTTTTGCCGCATTGATCGTCTTGGCAAAGCCTTCCATCCAATCAGGCCTCGCTACCGTTCCCGCTGGCGGCCGCCATGCTGCCTCCATCATTTCGTAGATCACTCGGCCAAAGAGGAGAGCATCGGCGCGGTTGAGGATCTCGATCGCGTGACGATGCAATCCTTCGTCCGCAGGGATCGCGCGATGATCGCAGCATCCGTCCAATGTGACGTTGATGGAATATCGAAGGGGTCGCATTACGTTGTCGGGATCTGCTGGCGAGCAGGGTGGTTGGGATCGGTGAATTCGAGCAGTTCGATGGGCGCGCCGTTTTCGACGATGAATGCGACGCGGACGCCGTCGGATGGGCTGTTGGGAGGAATGAGGATTTCGCGGCCCGCAAGCTCGGAAGCGAGATCGGCCACTTCAAACGCCACGTGCGGAACTTGCCGGACGAGATCAGGGACCGCCGCATCCGCTTCGAAACGCATCCACTCGACACCAAAGTCGCTTTTCTCGTGGCTGACGACAAAGACTTTCAGGTGCTTCAAGTGGGTCTCTCCAGGCTTCGCTTCAGTCGTGGGAATTCCGATGTGATGATAGCGGCGCATTGTGTTTGCTCTCCGCGGATTCGGCTCGAATTCTAACTCGAACGAACCGTTGAAGAACAGAAGGCCGATCGTCTTCGAAAAGTTTTCAAAGATTTCATCGGCATCGCAAACTGATGTCAGCATCTCCGGGGTTGTACCCCCCCC
>DATGGT010000130.1:0-1625 GCA_035308395.1 Terriglobales bacterium | reverse complement strand
GTCGATACGGGCGAAGAAGTCCTTGGTCAGTTCGCGCGCGGAGATCTCCTTACTTCGCAGGGCGTCGCGAACTGCGGAGATTGTCCATGAAGCGGCTGTGCTCATCGGTCGTTTTCCTGAACTCGCTTAGCGCTCATTTTCAAGTACTCGCTCACCGCTCGATCACTCTGGGGACGCGGAAGAAGGGCTTTGCCGCGTCGGGGGCCTGTGCGAGGACAGCATCGGCGATGTCGCACGGAACCAGCCTGTCGTCACGGAGTTCCGGCTGGCGGTCATCTGGCGCGGGGAAGAGGACTTGCGCCATGGGCTCGACGTTCGAGACGTCGAGCTTCTCGAGTTTGCCGATGTACGAGAGGATCTCGTCGAGCTGGCCGCGATAGAGCTCGATCTCCTCGGGCGTCAGCTCGAGATGCGCCAGTTCGGCGACTCGCAGAACGTCTTCACGGCTGATCTTCAAGATGTAACCTCCACTCTTCAACCCTCGCGCCTTTTCTGCGAGACGCGAATCCTTAGGTGCCCTTTTACCGCCGATTAGAAATTCTTATGTTATTGAAAAAGAGCCGTTTGGCTCGATTTTTAATCGCGCCACCGTAGATTAAAAACACGGTGACTCGGGCCAGTCACCGGATTGGCCTAGCTGCAGCCAATCCTTCACCAGCCGCAGCACTCATGCCGGCGTGGCCTTGGCAGCCGTTTGACGCCGGGAGCACTCAACTGCCTTATTTAGACGCGGCAAGATTCTAGGGAGATGTATAGCGCAGCGCAAGCCGCCGCTTGTAAGAATCTAAGACGCTTTCATTGAGGCTGACATGAAATGATGCCCGGCGCTTTAAATGGATCAGACCTCGGGTCTAGTTACATGAAGGATGTGCTCTTCGGTTACGAAGTAGGCGACTTTGGTGTGGTCTATGAAATTTGCTTCGTCTTCGGTTGAGGCTTGCCATTCGGGGGATTGGCGGGCTGCGAGCAGGTCTTCTACGGTGTCGAACCAGAGTTCTGCTGTGCCGTCGTAGGCGGGTGAATATTTGTCTCCGGGGATGTTGATGCGGTGGCTTTGGATTAGTTTGCGGAGGCGGGGGGTGCGGGCGCCGATGGGGCCGTGGATGTTTTTCCAGTAGCGAAAAAACTCCTCGTCGGATAATTCTGGCCGCTTTGTGATGCAATAAACGAGTTTGATCATTGATTTCTGCCCGTGGCGTCCTACCTTGTGGTGCCCGCCCAGCTGCTCTGCTGTGGTTGATTCTACTTTGAATCCAGGCCATGCGGTGGGCGCTGGTCTTGAGTTGCGACGAAGGGTTGCGAGCTTAGGGGAGAGGTGTTGCGCGGGCCGTCTCTGGATTACAATGCGCGAAGGGCACACAGGAGGCACCATGCGGGCAGACGAGGTGGAAGTTTCGTGGGACTCGGCGAAGTCGCAGTGGCTGGTGCGAATCGTGGTGGGTGAAGAAGTGGTGAGGCGCTATTGCGACGCGGGGAAAAATGCGGACGACGCCTCCTTGCGTTCGGCGGCGATGAAGACGCTGCAGGATGAAGGGTATGAGGCGGACCCGTCTATCCTCGTGATAAAGCGTTAATGGACGCTGGTGAGCGCTGAAGGCAGTGACTTCAAATTCGTGAAACATCCA
>DATGGT010000129.1:0-3656 GCA_035308395.1 Terriglobales bacterium | reverse complement strand
GGCGTGGACACGTTGGAATTTTTCGAGATCGTGACCTTCCTTTTCGAGCGCTTTATAGACGGAGATTACTTTGCGTTTGCTGCCTATCATACCGATGTAGCGTGCGTCAGTCTCGATGGCCCAAGCAAGGACGCGCATATCGTCCTTGTGCCCGCGCGTGACGATCAGGAGGTAGTTCGAAGAATTTGGACGAATTTTCGCGAAAGCGTCTTCGTACGTGGAATAAATTTCGGCGGCCATCGGGAAGCGGTCGGAGTTCGCAAATGCCTCGCGGTCGTCAATGACTCCGATGGCGAAGCCAGCTTGATGAGCGACACGGGCGACGGCGGTGGAGACATGGCCGCCGCCAAAGAGATACAACATCGGCTGCGGAAGAATCGGCTCGACGAAAATTTCCAGAGTGCCTCCACAGATGAGACCAGCATCGTAGGCGGCTTCGTGATTCAGGTTGAAAGTCATTTTGCGGGGCTGCTCTTTTTGGATGACGTCTTTTGCGGCCGCCCACACTTCGGCTTCGACGCATCCTCCGCCAACCGTGCCGGCGATTGTGCCGTCGTCGCGGACGAGCATACGAGAGCTCTCGTAACTGGGGATCGAGCCGTTAGTGTGGACGATGGTAGCGAGGGCGCCGCGCTGGCCGGCGCGTCGCATGCGCACGATTTCTTCGAAGAGATCCATAAGCGAGGCTTCGAATCGAGGTTACGGCGCGTTTGCGCCGGTGTCAATCTGGTTGGGCAACCCTGGCCAGCGGGAGCGCCCTTCAGTGTCGTATCTATCCTGCTTAAATGAAACGTTTGAGGAATTTGATTCACTATTCTCTTGTGAGCCAGCCTCTCTCGATTTTCCGCATTAATCAGAGTGAAAAGTCGCGACCGGAGCCCGGCACAGGTCACCTCTGTGGGCCTCACAGTGAAGTAATCTTCAAACCCAATAAATTCGATCTCAATAAACAAAGGAGAAACGAGAATGAAAAAATTCAAGACCCACTTGACGTTGGCGGCGGTTTTTATAGGGCTAGCCACCGCGGGCGCAATGATCAAACCGCATTCCACCTCCGCCAAGAACTCTAATGCGAGCCCGGTCCAGTTCGTACCGAACGTTCCCTTTGGAGAGACCGGAAGTGGCGGTTTTGGGCTGCCGACTGCGGTCTCCGTCCCAGCCGGGCAAACCCTGGTCATCGAAACGTTGAGCCTCCAGCTGGACGTGACCCCAGCGGGCAGCCAGCTAGAAGCCTTCGTCAACTATACGAGCGGGGGCAAGAGCGTCACGGTGTTCGTGCCATTAACGTTCGCATACACCCAGACGTCTAATGGCTTCGATACTTATAGCGCGACGCAGGCGGTCCGCCTGTATGCGGACCCAGGCACGTCTGTCAGCTTGACCGCCTTTAGCCCGACTGGTTCGACGGGAACGCTGTTCCTGACTCTATCGGGCTACTTGATCTGAATGAACGTCGCACTCGAACCGTTAGGAAGCCAACTTCGCGATGCCATCAGGGAGTCTCACCCTTGTCGGACTATTGCCCCGATATCTCGTTTTGGGACTCGCGGGTGGCAAGAGGACGCTCAACATTATCCAAACCGATGTCTCTCGCAGGCAGAACAGTATTTGAACCTTACAGCGGCAATCCGATCTTCTTTAGCAGGTTCGCCCAGCGGGGATCGGAGTGGAGAGAATCGAAGGTGGGGAACCGGATAACGGCCAGCAGTTCATCGTCGTCATCGGAATAGGCGCGCTCGAGATACTCGAATGCCTTGTCGCGATCTCCCGCAGCCGCGTAAGCAACGGCCACGTTGGCTGGAACCGGGCCGTGGGTGGTACTTAGCATCTCCTTTATGAATCCTTGCGCGTCCGGACTATACGACGCGGGATCCGTTCCGATTTTCTTGATTTCATTCACGGCGTCCGGGAAGCGGCCTTGCGTCGCATAGACCTGTGCCAGATAAAAGTGCGCTGGGACGAAGGAAGGATCCCGTTCGGTAACCTTGTTGATTTGAGCGACCGCTTCTGGAAAGCGACGCGCCATCATCAACGTTAATCCGTAATTTACGTTCACGATTGGAGAAAGCGGGTCGAGCGAGAGCGCGACGTGAAACTCATCGAGAGCCTGGTCAATCCGGTTTTGTGGCACGAGAAAAAGGAACGCATAAAAGTAATGAGCTGTCGCGTCGTTCGGATTCAACTCGATCGCCCGGCGAAACTCCTGCTCGGCCTGGGGCCACGTCGCCTTCCTCGTCAACGCCACGGCGCGAGCCGTGTGCGCCTCGGGGAGCGAACTATCCAGATCCAAGGCTTTTTGCGACGCCTGATCCGCAAGCACGAGGGCTTGCTTAGGCGGGATCAATCGGCCATAGCCACTCGCTACGCTGTAGCTGTTCGCAAGGCCGGTGTAGGCGAGCGCATAATTCGGGTCAGCGGCGATCGCCTGCTGAAACAAGGTAATACTTTTCAGCAGGCCCGCCGGCGTTCTTCCGTACCACAGCTGCCGTCCTTCCAGGTACAACCGATACGCTTCCGGATTGGTCGTGCCGGCGCTTCCGATTTTTTGCTGCGCTTCTCCGCTCAAATGAACTTGTAGTTTCTTTGAAACGTCGCGCGTGATGTCACTCTGCACCTGCGTAATGTCTGAGAGTTTACGAGCGTAGTGCGACCCCCACAGTTCGGTTCCGTCCGCAGTATTTACCAAGTCCGCCTGGACGCCCAATTCGTCGCCATGTTGCGTAATGCGCCCCATCAACACCGCGCCCACGTCCAGCGATTTGCCGATTGTCTGCGGGTCTTGCTGATCTGCCTTGAAACGGAAAACAGTACTGCGCGCCATCACTTTCACATCGGGCAATTGTGAAAGCGTGCCGATCAGGCTTTCTGTCAATCCGTCGCTCAAATACTCGTTGTTGGGGTCGGCAGTGGCGTTAACAAAGGGCAGAACCGCAATAGACCTAATCTTGCCACTCGTTCCTCTTCCGTGCAGCAGATAGAATCCGGCTGCTGCGGCGACAATTAGCAAAGCGGCCAGAGCGCCCACAATCCAAAATTTGCGGGGACTGGAAGGACCAGCCGTGGCGGCCGTGATGGATGATGAACCCGCCGTAGCAGCGGCTACGCTCGCAGAAATCTCGGCATGCGTCGAGCGCCCCGATTGCTGCTCGCGTTTCAGCCGCGCCAGGTCCGTGCGCAAATCAGCGGCGCTCTGGTAGCGCAACGTCCGGTCTTTTTCGAGAGTCTTTTCGAGAATCCGCTCCATTTCCGGAGGCAGTTCGGGATTCAATCGTATGGCGGGCGTGGGTGCGGCATCGAGGATAGATTTAAAAATCACTCCGGAGGTCTCGCCTCGGAACGGAAGCGCACCGGTCGCCATTTCATATAGAACGGCGCCGAACGAGAACAAATCCGTACGCGCATCAAGTTCTTTGCCGCGAACCTGCTCGGGAGACATGTAAGCGACCGTTCCCAACGTGCTTCCCGGGCTGGTCAAATGTTCCGCGCTTGCTCCTGCCGTCATATCTCTTGCGACGGTGGCTCCCGAGGAGCCGGCACCCGTAAAAGTGATCTTGGCCAAACCAAAATCGAGAATCTTGGCGTGGCCGCGTTTGGTTACAAAGATGTTGGCCGGTTTGATGTCGCGATGGATGATTCCTTCCGCGTGGGCGGCTTCG
>DATGGT010000128.1:0-2098 GCA_035308395.1 Terriglobales bacterium | reverse complement strand
GGCTTCCTCAATTGTACGAAAGGATACACTTTCCTGGCGCCAGGAAAATCCTTGGCGTACATGCCGATCAGTCCAAGCATTAAGAGGATTTCTGACACTTGAATGGAAAACGGCAATTTGCGCATAGCTTACGTACAGTTTTGTTACCTGATATCCGCTCATAGTTCGATCTGAATCCGCACCCTCGCATAGTTGGTAATCGTGCCCGAGACGCTCTCCGTCTCGCTCGCACGCGCGTGGCACTCCAAGTTGGACACGTGCCCCGAGATGTTACGTCGCGGAATTACGGCGCATAGTACATCCATTCGGTGTCGCTCGGGGTAAATTCGATTTGCTTTCTTTGTTTGAAGGGTCGTGTCCCGACGAGTGGTGTAGGAGCTGTGGGTAAGTAGCCCGCCGCAGCGGCCCTACGGGGAGCCAGACGAAGGCGGGCTACTTATCCACAGCGTGGTCATCGTGAGTCTCCGATAGGTTTTGGTCACCACAACCTGAACCGAAAGGAAATGACCCACGATGACCGACGATATGATGACGCTTCGCGCGCTGATAGAGAAGAGTTCGGACGCAGATTTGCTGCGCGAGATGATCGGCTTCACGGCGCAGCGCTTGATGGCTCTGGATGTCGAGAACCTCACCGGCGCCGCACCTGGCGAACGCAGTGCAGAGCGGATCAATCAGCGCAACGGTTATCGCGACCGGATCTGGGAAACACGAGCCGGCACGGTGGAGTTGCGCATTCCCAAACTTCGCAAGGGAAGCTATTTCCCGCCCTTCCTCGAGCCCCGGCGCCTGGCCGAGAAGGCCCTGACTGCCGTCGTACAGGAAGCCTATGTGCATGGTGTTTCCACACGTTCGGTCGACGATCTGGTCCGCGCCATGGGAATGAGCGGCATCTCGAAAAGCCAGGTCAGTCGTCTGTGCGAGGAGATCGACGGAAGGGTCCAGGCCTTCCTCGATCGTCCGCTCGAAGGTGATTGGCCGTACCTCTGGATCGACGCCACCTACGTGAAGGTGCGCGAGAACGGACGAATCGTGTCCGTCGCCGTTGTCATTGCCGTCGCGGTGAACGGTGACGGCCGGCGCGAAGTGCTCGGCATGGATGTCGCCCCGTCCGAAGCCGAGCCGTTCTGGACGGCGTTTTTGCGCAACCTGGCGAGGCGCGGCCTGCGCGGCGTCAAACTCGTCATCTCCGACGATCACAAGGGAATCAAAGCCGCCGTCGCCAGGGTTCTGCATGCCTCGTGGCAACGCTGCCGCGTGCACTTCATGCGCAACGCACTCGCCCATGCCGGGCGGCAGGGACGGCGTGTCGTGTCCGCATTCATCGGTACAGCTTTTGTCCAGGAGGATGCCGAAACCGCTCGCACGCAGTGGCGCTCGGTCTGCGATCAGCTGCGTCCCAAAGTGCCAAAACTTGCAAACCTCATGGATCAGGCCGAGGCCGATGTGCTCGCCTTCATGAGCTTTCCAAAGGATCATCGCGCCAAAATCCACTCCACGAATCCCATCGAACGGCTCAACGGCGAAATCAAACGCCGCACCGAGGTGGTCGGCATCTTTCCAAACGAGGGCGCAATCCGCAGGCTCGTCGGCGCACTGCTGCTTGAGCAGAACGATGAATGGGCTGTCCAGCGCGGCCGCTACATGTCGCTGGAAACCATCGCTCCTTTGAGCGATGATCCCATCGTCAAGCTGTCAGCTGTGCCAGCCTGACAATCCGGCCAAGACCTGCCGGAGACCGCGAGGGCCCGCGCGCTCCTACACCATTCCAAGGGACACGATCAATAGGACGATGTCAATGTCGCCGTTCCGCCAGTTTCCGTCGAATAGATTCCGACAAGACCTCCGACGTAACTGCTGGAACCTCCCATAACAGACCCAGAAGCATAGCAATCGACCACTTGTCCTGCACCCGGCGAATCTGCGACCGCTCCCACAAGTCCGCCGACCACGCTAGTTTCGCTATCAGCGACATTTCCCGTGGCAAAGGAAGACGCAATTGTTCCAAACTGATCGCCGGCCAAGCCACCGAGCTCCGCCTGCGCACAACCGCTCACATTTGACGCCGAATAGGAGTTCGTGATGGTTCCGTTGTTTT
>DATGGT010000127.1:0-2929 GCA_035308395.1 Terriglobales bacterium | reverse complement strand
CATTCCGTCTACAGTCGTTGACGCCTTTGCAAAGGGCGACATTTTGCAGGTTCTTCTCGTGTCGATCCTGTTTGGTTTCGCGCTATCGGTAATCGGTACGCGAGCGAAGCCGATCCTCGATTTGCTGGATTCTTTGACTCGAACAATATTCCAAATCGTGAACATGCTGATGCGATTCGCCCCGATCGGAGCGTTTGGCGCAATGGCCTTCACCGTCGGCAAGTACGGAATGTCAGCTCTCGGTCCTCTGGTGAAGTTGATTGCCGTGTTTTACGCGACGTGCATCGCATTCGTCCTCATCGTGCTCGGAGCAATTGCCGCAGCCGCCGGATTCGGCATTTTTAAGTTTCTAGGTTTTATCCGGGAAGAAATTCTGATCGTTTCCGCTGTAAACACTTCCGAGGCCGCGCTGCCAACGCTGATGGAAAAACTGGAGCGGTTGGGCTGCTCGCGTCCGCTCGTCGGCCTCGTGGTTCCCTCCGGATACATATTTAACACCGACGGCACGGGCCTCTACATGACGCTCGCGGCCTTGTTCGTAGCTCAGGCGACCAATACGCATCTGACACTGATTCAACAACTGACGATTTTTGCAGTCGCCACCCTTACCTCGAAAGGCGCGAGCGGCGTCTCGGGGGCCTCGTTCATCGCTCTGATCGCGACGCTTACTGTCGTGCCGGCCATTCCCGTTGCGAGCATGGCATTGCTTCTGGGAATCGAGCGTTTTATGAGCACCGGACGCGCTCTGGTAAACATGATTGGCAACGGCGTCGCAACAATCGTAGTAGCGCGGTGGGAAAAAGAACTGGACCCCGTAACGCTAAACCGAAATCTGGTTGAATTGCGCGGCAAAGTCATTGAATCGAAATAGCTGGGAGCTCCCATCAAGCATTGGGTTTCAGCGTCTACCGGCATCGCGCTTCAGATTTTGGGACTAGGCCGAAGAGCCGCCAAATCGGGAATCGCGCGCCCCGCGTGTTCGGCGCAACCAACCCGATCTCCACAACCAAGAACACCAGCGCAATTGAACTCGGAATCACTACTGCAACAGGCTTGTCCAGATGCAGCCCACCATTTCTCCTGACTTGAGATCTGGGCTCGGAAGTCAAATCGGCGTCGGCCTTTGTCAACGCAAGGCCCGAATTGAGGCTCTTCGGCCGCTCCGCGGGTCTTGCCGGCGCGGCCGAACGCTGGAAGCTTTCGCTCGGGGCCCTGCGTCCCCGTTTTTCTAGTAGAATCCGCTTAACGCACATGCTCGACGCGAAGCCGTTGTCATCGCGATTAAGGTGTTGCCCAGATGCGCGACGAGCTGGCCAAGGCCTCTCGCGCAAAGAGATCTTTTATGAACTCGACCAGAGCCTGCGTCGTCTTGGAACCGACTACGTGGGCTTGAATCGAATCCACCGCTGGGATTACGGGACGCCGATCGAAGAAACGCTTGTGCTGCACGACGTAGTGAAGTCCGGCAAGGTTCGCTAGGTCGGAGCGTCTTCCATGTACGCGTGGCAATTCACGAAAGCGTTGTATCTTGCGGATCGCCATGGCTGGACGCGATTCGTTTCCAGCAGAATCATTACAATCTGCTCAATCGTGAAGAAGAACGAGAGATGATGCCGCTCTGCCAAGCCGAGGGCATCGGCGTACTTCCATGGAGTCCGCTCGCGCGTGGACGTCTGGCACGCCCGTGGTAGACCGAGAGCACAAAACAGTTCGAGACGGATCAGTTCCGGATAGTGTCTCCGCCGCCGAGAAAGGATTTGCGAGCGTCGCCATAGGCCCCTATTCTGTGGCGTTGTGTGATTACCCGTGAATCCAACCGAGGCCCTCCAATGAAGCGATTCCTTCTTTTGATACTGGTTCTTCTCGCAGTTGTGCCGCGTTTACAAGCGGCGCCGCCTGTGGCGCTTTTCTACATGACCGGCAGTCCGGACTCCATTCGTTCCTTCTTGGCGCATTCTTCGCAAATCGATCTGCTGGTGCCCACGTGGTACCAAGTAGACGAGAACGGTTTGGTCACCGGCGCTCCCGATCCCATGGTGCTCAAACGAGCGCAAGAAGAGAAGGTGCCGGTCATGCCGATCATTGCGCTCTTCGACAAGAAGAAGTTCCACTTGTTCGCAGGGAATACCATCGCCCAGGCGCAAATGAACGAGGCGATGATCCGCGAATGCAAACTGCACGGCTACACCGGATTCCAGTTCGATTTCGAGAATATCGATTGGATCGACCGCGACCGATTGACCGACATGGTTAAAACCTCCGCCGAAGCGTTGCACAAAGCCGGTTTGCAATTGACCATCGCCACGGTGCCCAATGCTCCCGGCTTCCCCGGCGCGGGCGGGTTCGCGAAATGGATTTACACAGACTGGCGCGGCGCATACGACATCGCGGCCATCGCGAAATACGTCGACCTGCTTTGCTTGATGACCTACGATCAGCACACCCGTTGGACGATGCCAGGTCCGGTGGCGGCCTGGGATTGGACCGTCGAGAATCTCAACTACGCGCTGAAAGTTGTGCCCAAAGAAAAGCTCTCTCTCGGCATTCCCCTGTATGGTTATCACTGGTACACCGGGACGCCCACCAAAGAAACGGAACTTAGCCCCGACAAACCCAATCCCACCGCGGAGTACATCGGCACTCCCAACGCTTTGCAACTCGCCGAGGCGTACAGCGGCAACATCCAGTGGGATTCGGCGGACCGCACCGCGTACTTTTATTTTTACCGCGACCAGATGCGCGAATGGATCTTCTTTACCGACTTGCGCACCTTCAAAGAGCGCTATCAGCTCGTCGAGAAAAATGGATTGCAGGGTTTCTGCTCCTGGGTTCTGGGGCAGGAGGATCCGGCGATCTGGAATTTTCTGCCGAAGCGCCACTGAAGAAGGGTTTTATCTTGCGTTCGGATCTGATCGGCTAAGAGCCGCTC
>DATGGT010000126.1:0-446207 GCA_035308395.1 Terriglobales bacterium | reverse complement strand
GGGGGGGGTACAAAAACTAGTTGATCGCTCCCAGCCCGTGCTTGGTTCGGCACTGTTTGCAGTAAGTCGGAGGCTCGGTGTTATCCACGTGATGGCACACTGGCTTCACCGTCCGCAGATAACCATAGATCGCTTTCAGGTCGTCATCATTAAGGTTGCGAAAAAATGCCCACGGCATGATGTTCGAAAGCGGACGCGCCCGGAAGCCTCCATTGCGGATCACTTCGACAAAAGTTTTCTCGTCGAAGTAAGAAATCCCCGCCGCATGCGGAGTCAGATTCAACGCGTTGACCGTCAAGATTTTTTTCCCGCCTTCCCATGGCCCGATCAGCGCCGCGCCACCGGCAAAATCCATCCCCGCAAAAGGATCGCCCTTCTCGTCCGTAGCCGTGTGGCAAGCATCGCAGTGCCCAACGGTCACCAGGTATTGACCATACTTCAGCCGGTCCGCGCGATCTGGTTCCGGAACATTCGCCACGGACGGCAGAGGCTGAATCGTTTTCTTAACCTCCTCCGTCATTCGCGTTGGCGGACGCCTGATGTGCACCGGCGCAACCGATCTCACGTACACGATCACCGCCGCCAGGTCTTCATCCGACAGGTTGCGAAAATAAAAATATGGCATCAACGAATTGAGCGTTCGCCCATCGTGCCCAATCCCTTGCCGCAGAGCGCGAACGAAATCGGAGTCTTTCCATTTGCCCGCGCCATATTCCATGTCCGGAGAAATATTTGGAGCCACGATCCGGTTCGGCTTCGGCAGGTCGACTTCCTCATTCGGAAAAACAAAGCCTCCCAATTTCTTGCCAGGAAACGGTTCAATCGGCCGTTTTGTGAAATCCATTTCCGAATGACACAAAGGACACTGCAGAAGCCCTTCCACAAGATATTTGCCGCGAGCCAGTCGTTCCGGCGTTCGCGGAATCGGCTCCATGGCCAGCACTGACGACGATGAAGACGACGATGATGACGACGATGATGACGAAGCGAAGCACACTCCAACGAACGTCATCAGCGCGACACCAACAACGATCGAGGCAAGCTCGAATCTGAGTTGTTTATTCAGGATGTCCCTCATTAGAGCAAGTGTCCTGCAAAACCACGCTGGAGAAGGGACTTGAAATTCGGGGGAGATTCGCCCTGACCCACACGAAACCGTCGCGAATGTTACCGTGTGCAAAGTCGAGAGTCAAGAGAATGTCGCGATATACTGCCCGAGCATGAATCACAAGCCTCACATAGCGGTAATCGGCGCAGGCGCTTTCGGCGGATGGACCGCTCTCTACCTTCTTCGCAGCGGAGCACGAGTCACGCTCGTTGACGCTTGGGGACCAGGAAATTCGCGCGCCTCCTCAGGCGGCGAAACCCGAATCATCCGCGGAGCCTACGGACCGAACCAGCCTTACACCAAGCTCGCCGCACGCGCTCTCGAACTCTGGAAGCATCACGAAACTGAATGGAAGCGAAAATTTTTCTTCCCCATCGGAGTGCTTTGGCTCGCAGAGGCAGATGACTCCTACGAACGCGGTTCGCTTCCATCGCTGCGAGATGCAGGAATTCCGTTCGAGCAGCTCAGCGTAAAAGAACTCGCACATCGCTGGCCGCAGATCAGTCTCGAACAAGTCCAATGGGGAATCTACGAATCGCAAAGCGGATATCTATTAGCGCGCGCTTCAGCCCAAGCCGTAGTCGAGCACTTCATCTCCGAAGGCGGAGAATATCGTCACGCGATGGTTACGACGACAGATCTCGACCGCAATCAATGGCAATCGCTCGCGATGTCCGATGACTCAACACTCGCCGCCGACCGTTACATCTTCGCCTGCGGTCCGTGGCTTGGTAAGTTGTTCCCCGAAACCGTCGGTCCGCATTTCGTGTCGACCCGGCAAGAAATATTCTTCTTCGGAACGCCTGCTGGCGATCGTCGATTCGACGAAGGTAACATTCCAGTTTGGGGCGACCACAGCGACCACTTCATGTACGGAATCCCCGGAAACCAAGGACGCGGATTCAAACTCGCCGACGACACTCGAGGTGAAGCGTTCGATCCCACGTCAGGCGAGCGCCTGGTGAGCGAAGCGAACATCGCTGCGATACGACGTTATCTTGCTTACCGTTTCCCGGGAATGAAAGACGCGCCTCTACTCGAATCTCGAGTCTGCCAGTACGAAAATACCGCCGACCAGAACTTCATCATCGACCGCCATCCGCGTAACGAGAATGTGTGGATCGTCGGCGGCGGTTCCGGCCACGGCTTCAAGCACGGTCCCGCGCTTGGCGAAATGGTCTCGCGTCTTGTATTGAAAGACGAGAACGCAGAAGCAGTTTACAGACTAGCGCGCTTCAATTCCGGATCGTGATCGAATTGTGGGTTACTGAATCTGAATCACGCTTTCCGAACTCGCAGCTTTGACCTCGTCCACGCGCGCCACGACGTTGCGCGCGAATGCAAACAGCGATTTCGCGTGCGACGAGTCTTCTCCGAGCAGCACTGACGGCGAACCGCTGTCACCTGCTTTGCGGATTTCGGGATCAAGTTCGACGCTGCCCAGAAACGCGATGTCGAACTGCTTCGCGGTCTTTTCCGCGCCACCGCGCGAGAAGATGTCAATCTCGTGCTGACAATGCGGACAAACGAAGTAGCTCATGTTTTCGACCATGCCGACGATGTCAACCTTCATCTGCCGGAACATCTCGATCGCCTTGCGCGCGTCCTGTAGCGAAACATCAGATGGTGTCGAGACCACGATCGCCCCGGTTAACGGAACCGTTTGTATCAGCGAGAGTGCAACGTCGCCAGTTCCCGGAGGAAGGTCGATGACCAGATAGTCGAGTTGCCCCCATTGCACCGATCCCAGAAACTGCTTGATGATCGAATGCAGCATCGGACCGCGCCAGATCAAGGGTTTGTCTCCAGGATTCAGGAAGCCGACCGAGATCACTTTCAGTCCGTGCGCGTTGATGGGAGCGATCTGATTTTCGCCCAACACCTTCGGCTGCTCGTTGGTGCCGAGCATGAGCGGCACGTTCGGTCCGTAAACATCGCCGTCTAGCAATCCGACTTTGTGGCCCATTTTGCTGAGGGCAATTGCCAAGTTGACAGACAGCGTCGTTTTACCGACTCCGCCTTTACCCGAGCCGACCGCAATAATGGCGTTGACGCCAGGCAATGGTTGCGGCGCAGGCGGTTGCTGGCCAGGATGATGGGAATGAGCACTCATACTGCGATTATACGGGAGGAGAAAGCACGCTGGACTCAGCACTCGCCGTTCAACAATCAGGTTTGAAAATCTTCGACTGATGCCGCGTGCTGAATACTCAGTAGTGTCCTTCGCCCAACTGCACCTTGCCGCGGAACATGCGATAGACGAATACGAAGTAACCGACAGCGAGCACTGCGGCAATTGTCCACCACGCGAGCCCCACGCTCAGCCCATGAATTCCCGATGCCGTATTGTAGATCGTGAGATCGTATTGATGATCGCGCGCCGGCAGCACGGCCGGATATTGCGCGAATGCAGCGCCGACCAGCATCGCGACGATATATGTACTCGACGCAAGGAACGCCAGTTTCTCCTTGCCCTTAGGTCCTGCCCAGACCATCACCGCCAGGCTCGCAACAACAACGATCGGAACCAGCAGGCCAACCTTGTGCGCCGCATAGTTATCCATGATCTCGGGACGGATGAAGTAAGTCGCAATCAGCGTCGTGAAGGTCAGGAAGAATTGCAAAGGCCAGCAGAGCGCCGCAAACCCGCGTGCGCGGCGGCCGAGGTCTTCGTCCGTCTTAAGGGCAACGTAATAGGAACCGTGCGCTGTTAGCGTCACCAGCGCGACGACACCGGTGAGGACGGTGTACCAATCCAAAATGCCCGTCTGCGGCCCGAGCCTGAAATTCGTCCACAGCGGCTCGAAGAAATATCCAGTCGCGTCCAGTGGAACGCCTCTTACCACGTTGCCGAGCGCCGCTCCAAAAAATACCGCCAGCAAAATACTCGAGAGGCTGAAGATTACATCGAAGAACTCGCGCCAAATCCGCTGTTCGACATGCATGCGCAGTTCGATTCCGATACCGCGCAAAATGAGCAGCCACAACACAATCGTCAGTGGGAGATAAAATCCGCTGAAGCTCGATGCGTAGAGCTGTGGGAACGCAAAGTACAGCGTGCCACCAGCGGCGAGCAGCCAGACTTC
Organism: Terriglobales bacterium; assembly: GCA_035308395.1. Classification (GTDB taxonomy): domain Bacteria; phylum Acidobacteriota; class Terriglobia; order Terriglobales; family Acidobacteriaceae; genus Acidiflorens. The sequence goes on along the minus strand of DATGGT010000126.1, from coordinate 442,013 downwards.
ATTACCGTCCCAAACCGGGCCGATGGACGCCAAAACGCGGCGGCGTTCTTCGTCGGTCTTGGCGGCGATCAGATAGATCGCGCCCGCGCCGAGATCGAAGCCGTCAAGCACCACATACGCCGTGACCATCACAGCGACAATCCAAAACCAAACGCTCGCCATTACCGTACCTCCGCCGCTGCGTGTAGTGCCGCGGCACCCTGAGCGCCGTCGGGGCCGTGATCGATCTCGCGCTTGATCAGAAACAGAAACAGAATGCCAAGCACTGTGTACATGCCCATGAATCCCAGAATCGTGAAGGTTCCATTCCCGGCGGAAACGAGTTTCGAATATCCATTTTCGGTTCGCATCAGGCCGTAAACCAGCCACGGCTGTCTGCCAAGTTCCGCCGTCAGCCAACCGGCGGTGTTGGCAATGTAAGGAAACGGTGCGGACAGCATCAGAATCCAAAGCATCCATCGCGCGCCGTATAGCTTTCCGCGCCATAGGAGAAATGCCGCGACGACCATGATCGTGACGAACAACGTGCCCAGGCCCACCATGACGTGATAGCTGAAATAAAGCAGCGGGACGTTCGTCGGCCAATCTTCCCTGGGAAACGCATCGAGCCCGCGGACATGAGCATTCCAGCGCCGATAAGTCAGCATGCTCAACATTCCTGGAACCTGAATCGGGTTATCGACCATCCCCTTCTCCTCGTTGGGCTGTCCGACAATCAGCAGCGGCGCGCTTGTCTGACTTTGAAATAACCCCTCCATTGCGGCCAACGTCACGGGTTGCATGTCCGTGATCATCTTGCCCTGCCGGTCTCCGGTCGGAAAAATCTGCAATACGCTGAACACACACCCGGCGATCACTCCAGCTTTGACAAAAATGCGAGCGTGCGCTGTCCATTTTCCTGACAGCAGATAGAACGCGCCGACGGCCGTCATGATGAACGCGCCGGTGATTGCCGCTCCGCCCATATTGTGTGCGTATTGCCATCCCGCCCAGGGATTGAGCACGAAAGCCCAGAAACTCGAAAGCTGCAAGCTGCCATCGGCAGCGGTGAAATAGCCGACTGGATGTTGCATGAATGCGTCGGTTGCGATGATGAAGTAGCCCGACAACCACGAGCCCACAAACACAGCGACTGCTGAAAGCCAGTGCGCTTTACGGCTCAGGCGTTTTTCCCCATAGAGGAACAATCCAAGAAACGCCGACTCCAGAAAGAAAGCAAACATGCCTTCCATCGCCAGCGTTTGTCCAATCACTCCGCCTGCGAAACTTGAAAAACGCGACCAGTTCGTGCCGAACTGAAACTCCATCGGGATGCCTGTCACAACTCCCATGATGAAATTGATCCCGAAGATCTTTCCCCAGAAGCGCGCCGCCTGGTCATAGACGGGATCGTCCCTCCGCAAAGCAATTGTCTTAAGCACGACAATCAGCAGCGCCAGACCCATCGTGAGTTGCGGAAAGAGATAGTGGAACGTTGCGGTGAAGGCGAATTGCAGGCGATGGATAAAAAGCGCGCTGTCCATAGGTCGGTACCGCACTCCTCAACAGTCACTAGTAACGCACGCACAGCCGTTAAGTGCGGCTAACAGTCGCCTAACTTGCACGCACAAAGATTATGAGCTCGTTATACACGGCTATTCGATGTTTCGATGTCTTTTTTCCGCCGCGCCCATTCCGCTCGTCGTATTTCGCGCCGATGGATAGCATCTTCGTACCGCCGTTTTTCATCGTCGGTTTCCGGAACCACCGGGGCCACCGACATCCGATTCCCGTTTTTATCCACGGCAACGAAAGTGAGATAAGCAGAACTAACATGCCGGCTCTTTTCAGTGTGATAGTTCTCGACCCAAGCCTTCACCCCCACTTCCATCGAAGTACGGAAGACGCGATTCACCGACGAGCGCAGGACCACGAAGTCTCCGACACGGACGGGTACGAGAAAATCCATGTGGTCGATTGAAGCCGTCACTACGTACTGCCGCGAATGACGGTGGGCAGCCATCGCGCCGGCAAGGTCGATCCAATGCATAAGGCGCCCGCCAAGAAGAGCATTCAGCGGATTAGCGTCGTTCGGCAGAACGATCTCGGTCATCTCGGAGATCGATTCACCCACGGGACGGGGACGAGTCAGTCGTTCTTGGTCTGCGTTGTCGCTCATAAGTTGTGGCTGCTCACAAGGCCAATCCGTTTCAGAAACGTTTTGTCGAATCGATCGATTCGCCGAACGATCAGGCAAGAACAGGACTATGTCGCTGTCGCGCGCGATAGGTCTGGAGATAGCAATTTGCCAGCGTAAGCACACGCGAGTCCGATGGCAAAACGAGCCAGGCGTCTCGCACCAAGTCGTAGGTCAGCTTCCCCTGTTCGATGGGCGCGTGGTTTAACTCGCAGACAAAGCAAATCGTGACCTGCCCGGGACTTGTGTGAGCCACCGAGAAACGGACCGCATCCCAATCGCGACTTCGAGGCAATCGTGGACAGTCCGTGGCATAACCGAGATTGCAGAATTCGCGGGTCTCCGAATCGGAGACAGGGAGTAGATTCCCCGAAGCGCGGCAGTCCCCGTTCCAACCGGCGCCGAGCGGCAGTCGCGAAGGATGCGGCCAGGAACCGTCATGCGCGATTTCCGTGGGCACAAAAAACGGGCAAGCCAATTAATTTCCTCACTGAAAAGCGGATGAAAACCCATTGTAGCGCGGACCGCCACTTCCGCCATGATATGAATAGAGGATCAAGCACTCGATCACTGAGTGCCGAGTGCTGAGTACTCTTATGGATCGCATTGCAATGCTGACCGAGATTCTTGCCGCGAATCCTGAGGATTCGTTTGCGCGTTACGGACTCGCCCAGGAATATTCGAACTCGGGACAGATCGATCGTGCCGTCGAAGAATTCAACACGCTAATTCAGAAGAATCCCGACTATACGCCCGCATATTTCATGGCCGCGCAGGCTCTGGCGAAGGCTGACCGCATCGACGAAGCCAAACGCATGCTGGCGGATGGAGTCTCGTCCGCACGCCGCACCGGCAATGCCCACGCGCAATCTGAAATGACCGCCATGCTGGAAGAACTGGGATCGGGCTAGGGCAGAGGTTAGAGGTTAGATTGCAGAGGTAGAGAATTTATCATCCTGACCGAAGCGAAGGAACATCCGCTGCCTCCGTCAGAACTCAAGCGTCCGCAACGGACCTTACGGTTTTGTCACTTCTGCAATCTGACCTCTACCCTCTGCCCTAGGTGTAAACTCTCCTGTTCCTCGGAGACACTTCATGCGCCGTCTTACCTTTCTGCTGGTTCTTTTCCTCGCTCTCCCTGCGTTCTCGCAATCCAAACACCCGTTCACTTTCGAAGACATGATGAAGCTGAAGCGCGTCGGCGAACCGGTGCCTTCGCCGGACGGCAAGTGGGTGCTGTTCGCGGCAGTGGATGTTGGCCTGGCGGCGAATACAAAGACATCTCACATCTGGATCGTGCCGCTGGCGGGCGGACCGGAGCGCGTGCTCATTGCCAATCAGGATGGCGACCGTCCGCGCTGGGCTCCAGATGGGAAGCGGTTTGCGTTTATCTCGAACAAGGAAGAAGGATCGCAAGTTTGGATTGCCGATTTCTCGGGTACACAGGGTACTGTCACTGCCGTGCACAGACTGACATTGAACGCCCTAGAGGCTGGGGGCGAACTCTGGTCGCCGGATGGAAAGAATATTCTCTTCACCTCGGATGTTTACCCTGAGTGCGATAGCCAGAACCCCGCGGTAGAAGTGAGTTGCAACGTGCGGATGCTCGACGAGGCTCGGCAGTCGAAGGTGCACGCGCTCCTATTCGAGCGTCTCCTCTACCGCCACTGGAACGCCTACAAGGAAGGAAAACGAAGCCACATCTTCGTTATTCCCGCTCCCGACGTGGTTGATCCTTCCACAATGTTGCGGAACAACGGACTTTTCGCGACTGACCTCACACCCGGCGACTACGACGCACCCATCTTCTCGCTCGGAGGACAGGACAACTACGCCTTCTCGCCCGACGGGCAGGAGATTTGCTACACCTCGAATCACGACAAAGTCGAGGCCACATCCACCAACAACGATCTCTGGATCGTTTCAGTGAATGGAGGGGCGGCGAAGAACATTACCGTCGACAATCCCGCCAGCGACTCGACTCCGCTCTATTCGCCCGATGGCAAGTACATCGCCTACCGCGCTCAGCAGCGTCCGGGATACGAGAGCGACCGGTTTCGGCTGATGCTATACGACCGCAAGACGGGGCGAAAAGAAGGTCTAACGGAAGCCCTCGACTCCTGGGTAGGAACGTTTGTCTGGGCTCCGGACTCGCGGCGGATCTACTTTGCGACCGAAAATGAAGGTCGATCTCAGATCAATCTTGCCGAATTCACGCCAAACGTCGGTGGCGGAACGGTTTCGGGATTCGGCCCTGATGGCTACAACGACGACTTCAGTATTACACCTGACGACAAAACGCTACTATTCACACGGATGTCCCTTACCGCGCCAATTCAGGTCTACTCCGCTTCTTTGATCAACAAGATACCTTGCAATAATCGTCACAAGGGTGACCCTCAGTTTGGCGACTGCGTGTTGGAACAGGCGGAGCAACTCACACATCTTAATGACGCCGTCCTCTCCCAAGTCGCCATGTCCCCGATCGAGCCTTTCTGGTTCACTGGAGCATTCGGCGACAAGGTGCAAGGCTTCCTCGTCAAGCCCCCGAACTTCGACGCCACCAAGAAATATCCGCTGAAGTTCATCATCCACGGCGGACCCGAAGTCCCGATGGGCGACCTCTGGAGCTATCGCTGGAATGCAGAGCTTTTTGCGGCACCAACTTCGTCAAGCCCAGGATACGTCGTCATCATGATCAACTTCCATGGCTCTCCGGGATACGGACAGAAGTTCATCGATGCGATCAACGGCGACTGGGGCGGCGCTCCGTTTGAAGACCTGATGAAGGGGCTGGACTATGCCGAGAAAACTTATCCATTCATTGACAAAGACCGCGAGTGCGCGCTCGGCGCGAGCTATGGCGGATACATGGCCAACTGGGTGCTTGGCCACACCGACCGTTTTAAGTGCATCGTCACGCACGACGGCATGTTCAACACCGATTCTGCCTGGGGAACGACCGAAGAACTCTGGTTTAATAACTGGGAATTCAAAGGGACGCCCTACACGAACCCCGAGATGTACGAGAAGTGGAATCCGCGCAATGCGGCGAAGAATTTCAAGACGCCGACGCTGGTCATTCACGGACAGCTTGACTACCGGCTCGATGTGAGCGAAGGCCTCCAGCTCTTCACCACGCTACAGACCATGGGCGTTCCATCGAAGATGCTCTACTTTCCCGACGAAGGCCACTGGGTCCTGAAGCCGCAGAATTCGCAGCTCTGGTACAAGACGGTCAACGATTGGGTCGATCAGTGGACAAAAAAATGATTGGGATTGATCCAACCCTGGCTCGGACTAAAAAAACAGCCCGTTCCCTGCCAACTCACGGCAGCCTCTCTGATCCTCTCGCAAGACAGGAGCGGCCTCTCCTGGCAAACCACGGCTGGATGAGGAATCTTTCGGCGCAGTGCTTTTATCGACGCCGATGCGCTTAGCGGTGTCGGGAGCCTTTTTCTCCGGCGGCTTAGGCGGAGCTTTCGGAACACCAGCATCGGACGTCGACGAGTCAGAATGCGAATACGTCTTAGGCGCCGGATCACATATCCGCGAAACCACCCCGCCGTTTTGTGGATTTCCAGTCGAATCTGCGGTCGCGACGACATCCTGAGCCGCTTCGGAGCAGGTACTCTGGTTCGCCGCGGGATTGTCCAACGGAACACCTTGTGGCACGGCGAACAATGCCGCGGCGGGCGCAAGCGATGACGTCGTCTCTACCGTATTAGGGATCGGAATGAATCGCGAACCGCGCGCCCCGGGCGGCGTCTTAGGATCAGGTCCCGAAGGTACAACCGCAGTCACGCTCTCCATCTGCATCTGCACACTGGCGATGCCGGCAGTCACTGTAATAAACACATCGCACGCCCCCACACTTCCGACCGAGGGCACAATGACGGCCAGGCCGTTCCCGTCACTCACGGCCACCGCCTGCGACGACCCGAGAATCACCGGATCAGGACCCGCGCGTCCCAGCGTGGTCGTGAACGCGACGTTCGCTCCCATCACCGGATTCGAGGCAGCCGATCCGTCGGTCACGCGCATAACCAGCGGCGCAAAAATCTCGCCAACCGGAACAACCTGCGCCGACCCGCTCACGGTCTCGAGCTTCCACACAGAGGCGGGCGTGGAGAACATCGTAAACGTCTGGCAGGGCGCGTTGTTCGGTGACACGCACGCACTGACCTGGACCGCGGCGCTGAGATTCGTCAATTGCGCGGTCGTAGTGGCCAGGCCCAACGCATTCGTGGTTCCAGAGGCCGACGAAAGCGTGGCACTGCCGTTCGTCACCCTGAATTTGATCGCCACATTCGCAGTCGGCACTCCCAGGTCGAGCGCTTCCACTGTCAATGGAACCGCGATTGTCGAGCCCTGCGCAACCCAGCGTGTTGGCGTCAGCGCGACCAGATCCAACGACGTCGAGGTCGCGACGACGGTGGCTTGCTGCGTTTGTGGTGGAGAATACGATTCGGGCGCCAGCGCGATCGTAATCGTGCTTTGTCCAACCGACGTGGGAGTCACCAAACTGGAAGATTCCCCCGCCTCATCGGTCAGCACCGAACAGGAAGAAGTTCCTCCGCAGATCGAAAACTGCAATCCGTTGGTTGCGCTCCAGGCGATCGTGGCCCCGTTCACGGCCGTGACTCCGTCGTCCGCAACCGCGCGGACGCGAATCGGATTCGCTGCCGGCGCTCCAACCGGCGTCGCCGGTTCCGATCCTTGCAGCAAGAGCAACAGATCCGTTCCGAGCGCACCGTAAGTGAGGGCGTTAATCATCTGGGAGAAGCCGCCGGTGACCGGGTCAGCGACCAGAATCGTCGCCGTTCCATCCTGCGCTCCCGGAGGCATGACCGCTGCGATATGACTTGCCGACGTAGAGATGGGATTGGCCGCGTTGCCGGCAACGCTGACCTCCAGTCCCGCACTGAACCCGATTCCAGTGAGCATGGTCAGACCGCCCGCGAGGCTGATGCGTGCCGGCGCAACCGTATCTGAATACAGCAGGCTGGCGCGATAGAAGTAATCGGGACGTCCGTCACCACGGTAGTCGGCCACGCCGATGCGGAAGCTATCGGACACAAGAAACTGTGAATCGAGTCGCGTCATCCCAAATGTGTTCGAGTTGAACGCGGACAACGTCGACGAAGGCGCGGGGTTGCCGGTCGTGTCACTCAGTTGCCAAATCCCTATCACAGGAAGGAGTTTACTTTCGCTCGGAGCGCCGGTTTCGTCGAGGGCCGTCACTGAAACCGAGGCTGTCCGGTTCGCTTGCGCAGAGAACTCGAACCAATCTGAGCTGCCATAACCGGAGATCCACGATCCCCATCCACCGCCCTGCGGCAGGCCCACAGGAGCCGCGTACGTCGAACCACTGCCCGGATGCGTGGAAGCAATTTCGCTCTGTAACATCAGAATGTCGCGCTCGATGTTCGATCCGTTCTCGATCGTCACCACGACTGGAGAGAACGCTCCCGATGGAGCAACCTGCGTGGGAGCATACGGCTCGACGCCGAGCGACCAGTTTGCGTCCAATGCCTCGACACTCAGCTGGTAGAGCGCGATGTTTTGTCCTGCCGGAATCGGCAATTGGCCAAGATCGAAAAATCCTTCGAGCAACGGATCATTTGACCCCCAGCGATCGAAACGCAGACCATTGGCGTCCACATACCCGTCGATGATGTTGCCGGCATTCCCTACAAACGAAGATCCAGAGACCGACGTTGCGACAAACTGTCTCGAGGGATTTCCCGACCCGTCAAGCAATCGCGCGACCACGTTGACGCCTTGCATCGGCTGTTGCGCGTTTCCGGCCGCATCGGTGAAATAAAGTCCGCCGTAAATTCTTCCTGTTGGCCGCCCGGAACCAGCGCCCGGATAGAGGCGGACGAGCGAGTTCGCATCGTCCATCTTCGGAGTCGATGGGTTCGCATAGCAAGCCGTGATCGGCACGCAGGAAATCGGATCGGCAAAGTGCATGACGGGGAATCCAGCAAAGTCGTCGCTTGTCGGAGGCGGCTTACGGGTCAACACGTTCAGATTCGCCTGTGACCACCCCATACCGAGGATTCGACCGAGCACCCGCACCAATCTGTACTGCACGTCCGGTAGTTGCGAACTCGTAGTGGCGCATACTCCGTTAATCACAACGACCGCATGAACGATTTTCCCGCTGAGCGCGAAGTTGTCCGGTCCGCCATAGACTGCGTTGGTGAAGCAGTCGGCAACTCCGCCGGCGCCTTCGCCCAGCAGCGCATCGGTCACCGTGCCGTCAAAGTCGTAGACAATTCCGACCGGAGTTCCGGTCGCCGATGGCGTAATGTCTGCGGGCGAAGTGATCGTTCCGCTGGCGTTGACTGCGATGTTGCTGCCATTCACATCTTCGGCAAGATGTCCGCCCTGCGATGCGGAGAGCGCGACCCCCGAAATGCTCGTCCACGTTGTGAACGCCGACGCAACGATCGTGTCAGCCTGCGCGCCGGCAAGGATCGGACTCAAGTTTCCCTGGTCTGTGAAGTACTGCACAGACCCGTTCGCCCAGACCATCGCCTGCCCCTCGACTCCGGCGTTATACCCAGACCCGGCGACGAAAGCAGGGCCGGCGGCGAGACAGACCGTAGCGCCGCTAATCGCCAGCAGTACGATGATGAGAATTTTCTTGCGCATGTTCATTGTTATTGCACTCGAGCGCTGCGAATGGCGCGCTCCAGTTGAGCGACCCTCACGCTTTCCGCTTCTGTCGCAACGTACGTTCCACCTGCGTCAAGCGCGATCTGGCCGTGCGCTCCACCCACAGGACTGGTAAGGCCCAACCGGCTAGGCGGATACAAGAAGACGAGGAAACGCTGGCCGCGACTCATCGGTCGCTGGTTCGGCAACGCTCCCGTCCATTCGTGAACCGTGAGAATCTGTCCGGACTCAACGCCGGCGATCGCCCGGTCCACACGAAAACGGAACTCGATCGTCGGGACCGCAGCTGAGTATTGGGCACTTGGCGTCGCTGCGCCGATCACTGTCCCGGCGAATATCATTCCGGCCCGCGTCGAGAGCTGCTTCCACTGCTGACCCAGAATGCGGCCGGCGACGACTTGATCCGGTTGTTTTGCGTCAACTTGTTGAGCGGCAACTTGTTGAGAGACAACGAGACTCGGCTGGCACCAATGCAATAGCCCGGCAACGATCAGGGCCACGGCGCATCTTCGCGCAGGCATAGCTGTTCTCTTTCTGGAGGGGACTGGACCGGGAGAGGTCCTGGGAGTGGAATCAGCGTAGCACTTGCCGGATCAGGAAGATGTGCGGAAGGTCACTGTGAATTTGTGATGAAAGAGGTACACCGAAATAGATCGGATATCAGAAAGTCACACCTGAGGTGGAGTGCCGTTTCTGCAAGTCCCTGTTCGCTTTCTTGTTCTCCTTGCGATCTCTCTTCAATGCCTTCTTCTGAGCTTTTTGTTGTTTCTTGTTCGCCTTCTTCAGCATCTTCTGCTGTTTTTTGGCGGCCTTGCGCGACTGGCGCGCATTTTCCTCAGGACTAATTCGTTGCGCGCTGGCCGGAGCAGCACCAGCAACACCAAAAGCGATCATGAGGATAAGAACAGCAATTCGCTTCATAAAGACAGGTCTCCGAAAACGTTGATCTCCAGCGATATTACACCGACCCGGCAACGATTTCCCGTCAGCCATTACTTCTGTAATCCCTAGTGAATCGTCTTCGTCTTGCGCGACATGTAGTCCATCAGCAGATACTGCCCCAGCGTATACGGCGTCGTGAAATAGGCTTTGCCGCGGCACATCTCCGTCACCTTCTGCACGAACTGCACCAAGCCGTAATCCGATGCCAACATGAAAGTATTGATCAAAACTCCAGCGCGCTTGCACTTCGAAACCTCTTCGAGGGTCTGGCTGACGACGAGCGGATCGAGGCCGAAAGCATTCTTATAGATCCTCCCGTCTTCAAGAGTGAGCGCTGACGGCTTGCCATCTGTGATCATGACGATCTGTTTCATGTCTTTCCGCTGACGCTGAAGAATTCTTTGCGCCATGCGCAGTCCCTCTCGCGTGTTCGTGTAATACGGACCGACCTTGACCCGCGCCAGTTGCGAGAGCGGAACCTCTTCCGCCGAGTCGTGGAATAGGACCAGCGACAACGAATCTCCCGGGTACTGCGTTCGTATCAGCTGCGAAAGGGCCATTGCTACTTTCTTCGCCGGGGTGAAACGGTCTTCGCCGTAGAGAATCATCGAGTGCGAGCAATCGAGCATCAGCACCGTCGCACACGACGACTGGTACTCGCACTGATGCACCTGCAAATCGCGGTATTCAAGGCTCAGAGGCAGCCCGAGACCCTCGCGTTGAATGGCCGACGAAAGCGTCGCCGTGATATCGAGATTTAAGGTGTCACCGAATTCGTAAGGCTTCGATGCGCCGCTCGCTTCGATGCCCGTTGCCATGTCACGCGTGTCGTGGCGTCCGAAGCTGGACTTGCCTAGCGACCCGAGCAGATCGCGCAGGGCTTTGAATCCCAAGAAATCAAGGCTCTTGTCGGTGATCTCGAACTTCGCCTGCTGCTGCGCGTCGCCAACCTGCCCGCCCACGCTTGATCGCTTCGAAGGATCGTGAGGCTGATCGATGGAGATGTAATCTTCCTGCTGCATACGCTCGATCAGCTTCTCGATCAACTCTTCGAGTTCGCCTTCCATCTGCATTTGCTGAAGGCGGTCCCGCATTTCTTCATCGAACTGTTCCCCGTTGAGCAACGCCTGTTCAAGAGCACGTTTTAAATCGTCGAGAGTCTGCTCTCCCTCCGGCAGCTCATACCAGAAGTTGTCATTGAAGCCGCTCTGTAGAAAATAATCGGAGAGCGCACTGAGCAAGTCTTCCATGCTCATGTCACCAGCAGGGTCGGGAACGTATTTGGAGTAGCGGATGCGTTTCATAAAGCAGGTCTCAGGTGCTAGGTCTCAGGTCTCAGGAAAATCTTAAAGTCTGACCCGTTGGCCGCAGGAAACGCGGTTTTCCTGAGCCCTAAGACCTGAGAACCTGACAGCTGATCTAGTTAAATCCTCTCTTCCGCCCAAACCCCGGTTCCTCCGGCTCATACACCCGTTCCTGCTTCTTCGGAGGCTTCTCCCCTGCCGTGAAGAGACGCTCTTCGTTGCGGCCAATTTTCTTATGCGCGTGCAGTCCCTCCAGGACGAACTCAGCCGCCGACACCTGCATCTCGGCGCTCTCTTTCGGGCCGACATTCAGTTTTCCAAGTTTTTCCATCAGTCCTTGAATCTGATTCAGTCCTTCGAGAACCTCCTCGGCGCCGGCGTTGTCGCTGAGCTGAATTTCGCCCCCCAGATCGAACCATTGCACTACCTGATTGAAGTTCACGCCGAGCAGGTAGTTGTCGAACGACTTCGCGACTGCTGTGCGGATCAACTCTCGGCTCACGTGATCCGCGCCCTTCATCTCACCTTCGTACTCGAGTTCCAACTTACCTGTGATCGCCGGCAGCGCCGCGTAGATATCGCTGATCCGCGGTACGACCAGCTTCTCCTGATGCGCCAGCGCTCGCCGCTCCGCATTCGACACAACATTCTCGATCGCCGAAATCGGCAGTCGCTGGCTGACGCCCGAACGCTTGTCGACTTTCTTGTCGTCGCGCGCTGCGAACGCGATGCGCTCAATCACTTCGTTGACATACTTTGGAATATGCAGCCGCGGACTGCCTCCGTCAATTTCGTGATCGTTCTTGCGATCGATCCACGCCTCTTGCGCCGTGATCTCGATGCCCTCTTCGACCGTCGCCGGATAGTGCGTACGAATTTCAGACCCGATGCGGTCCTTGAGCGGAGTGATGATTTTGCCTCGCGCCGTATAGTCCTCCGGATTCGCGCTGAACACAATCGCGACATCCAGCGGCAGCCGGATCGGATACCCCTTAATCTGCACGTCGCCTTCCTGCATGATGTTGAAGAGGCCGACTTGAATTTTGCCCGCCAGATCCGGCAACTCGTTGATGGCAAAAATTCCGCGATTGGCGCGAGGGAGCAATCCGTAGTGCACGGTAAATTCGCTCGACAGTTCGTGCCCGCCACGCGCCGCCTTGATGGGATCGATATCGCCGATCAGGTCGGCAATCGTGACATCGGGCGTAGCGAGTTTTTCCACGTAGCGATGTTCGGGAGTGAGCCAGGCGATCGGCGTGGCGTCTCCTTCTTTGGCGACCAGTTCGCGGCATCGTCGGCAGATCGGAGCATAAGGGTTGTCGTGGATTTCGCACCCCGCCACGTAGGGCATATGCGCATCTAGCAGCGCCGTTAGCGCCCTTAGGATTCGACTCTTCGCCTGTCCGCGTAATCCGAGAAGAATAAAATTATGTCGCGATAAAATTGCGTTCACGATCTGCGGCACAACCGTATCGTCGTACCCAACGATCCCAGGAAATATCGGCTCGCCTTCACGGAGCCGCGACATCAGGTTCTCGCGCAGCTCATCCTTCACACGCCGCGATCCGAGACGCTTTTCGGTGAAAGGACTACGGCGCAATTCGCCGAGAGTCCGGGCGGAACTCATGGTGGGAAACCTCCGCAGGAAACGACCTTATGCGGATTATACCGCTGAAAGAAGCGGTCGGCTTTCAGCTGTCAGCTCTCAGTAAAATCTAAATTTGAATCGGCGCAGTAGAATCGCGATGCGGAAACGAAATACCCAGCCCTAGGAGAAGCCGGCTTTAACTGAAAGCTGAGAGCTGACAGCTGATGGCTGACAACTAATTCCACCGGGCTTTCGATGCCCGCCGTAGACCCGGCAGGACAGCCTCCAGATACCCGACGACCGCTTCCAGACGTTTCGCCTCCGACAGCGTTGAGAGCAGGCTCTGCTTGAAATCGAGGTCGAGCGGCAGCGAGCCGGCTAACAAAAACGAAAGATGGTCGGCATGTTCGTCAGGGCCGGAAGGTTCCGTGCCGGCAAGCTTTGCGATTTCGGCGTGCAACCGGACCGCCTGGGTCACAATTGCAGCCGCGGGCTTCTCCGGTTGGTCCTCCACCACCGAAATCTCCGCCTGCAAGAACTCGCGGTCTTCGTTGACCTGAATCACTTCAAATCGCTCCACGCCACGCGTGAGGATGTCCATGCGCCCATCGTCATATTTCTTGATCACGGACGTGATCTCGGCGGTGCATCCGATGTCGGCAACTCCATCGGAAGACGCGCGTACCACTCCGAACGGCTTTTTCTGCGCGAGGCATTCGGCGATCATTTCTTTGTAGCGCGGCTCGAAAATATGCAGCGGCAGGGGGACGCCGGGTAGCAGCACCAGTTCGAGCGGAAAGATAGGCAGCAGCGAACTCAAGGCGCCTCCACAGTTGCTGACGATTTTACGCTATAGCGAAGTTCTCAGTTTTTAGTTCTCAGTTCTCAGAAAAACCGGACTACGAGTTGGTTCACTCTGAGAACTGAGAACTGGGAACTGAGAACTGGGAACTGCAGTTTGACTTGCCTCCCCGCACGCGATACAAGGTCACCATGGAAATGAACGGGAAAGTCGTGGTCGTGACTGGGGCTTCCATGGGAATTGGGGAAGCAATTGCCAAAGTTTTCGCCGACGAAGGAGCCAGTGTCGTGTTGCTCTCCCGCGATGCCGCGCGTTCCGAGGCTGCCCGCTCCCGCATCGGTCACGCCGAACGCACTCTCGCGCTGGCCTGCGACGTCCGCAATCGTGAAGAAGTGGACCGCGCTCTCGCCCTCACGCTGCACAATTTCCAGCGCGTGGATGTCTGGGTGAATAACGCTGGCGTCGGCATCCGAGACACTGTCGCCGACGTCGAGCCATCCGCTCTCCGCGAGTTGTTCGAAACAAACTTCTTCGGCGCGGTCACCTGTCTGCAAACGGTGGTGCCAACGATGCAAAAGGCCGGCGGTGGTTCCATCATCAATATTTCGAGCGTTGCGGGACACATCCCTGTGCCGTTTATGGCTCTCTATTCGGCCAGCAAGTTCGCCATGAATGCGATGGGCAAGGGCGCGAGGCTTGAATTAAGGCGCGACAACATCAACGTGCTGACAGTTTGCCCGGGATACGTACGCACTGATTTTGGCGAGCACGTCGTTGCCAACCGTCAAGGAAACGTCCGCCCGAAATCCGTGCGTGGGGTCACCGTTGAACGAGTAGCCCAAGCCACTTATCGCGGATACCGCCAGGGCAAGCGCGAGGTCGTTGTCCCCTGGACCATGATTCCCGCCATCAAGCTGTATCAGCTCGTTCCCGGACTCGTCGAGTGGACCATGGGAAAAATGATGAAATAGGCGGTCCAGCCCCGAAGGGCTTTCGTAAGCAGGCTTTCCTGAGTAAAGAAAAGTAAATGTGTCTAACTTTTCTCTACCTGTTGCATCCAATCTTTTAGGCAGAACTGCAGTCTTCCACCTCCACCGAAGGGTCGTTTGCACGGCGGCCCTGGGGGTGGAGGCTGCCGTTAACTTTTCTCCACTCCTTTCGTTAGAATAGGGTCATGAAATTCCAGCCTCTGCCAGCGCTGTTTCGTTCGTTCGCCGCTCTGAGCGTCCTGCTGATTGCCGTTGTCTTGCCCATTGCCCTGTCCAACGTATGCGCCGCGCAGGAAGGCAACCTTGATAAGTCGCAGCCTAAGGGAATCACGGTTGACGAAATCATCAAGCGTTTCTCCGCCAAGGAAAAAGAGTTCAAGGTCGCGCGTGATCAGTACACCTTCCGGCAGGACGTCAAGGTCATGACGCTCGACGGTGACACACCGGATGGCGAGTATCACCAGGTTTTCGATGTGACCTTTGACGACAAGGGACGCAAAGTCAAAAACGTAGTTTATGCGCCGCAGCAGACGCTGACTAGGATCCAGATGACACAGGAGGATCTCGACGACATCGAGAACCGCCTCCCATTCGTGCTCACCGTAGATGAAATTGGCGAGTACGACATCCTTTATGTTGGGCAGCAGAAACAAGACGAGTTGAATACTTACGTCTTTGACGTTGCACCCAAGCAAATTGAGGGCAAGAAGCGCTATTTCCAGGGGCGCATTTGGGTGGACGACCACGATTTCCAGATCGTCGAGACCTTCGGCAAGACTGTGCCCGACCTTCACAAGGGAAAGAGAGGCCAAGAAAATCTGTTTCCGAAATTCACCACATGGCGCGAACAGATCGACGGCCAGTATTGGTTTCCGACCTACACACGCGCCGAGGACACGCTCAAGTTCACGATGAATGACGTAAAAATTCGCGAGATCATCAAGTACACGAACTACCGTCGCTTCGGATCCAAATCACGGGTGACCTTCGAAGGCCAGGAAATAGAAAAAGCCCCTCCGCAGCCCGACCAACCGCACTCCGACGATCAGAAGCCGCCGGATCCGCAGAAACCACAGTAAGTGATTTTTGGACTAACGAAGTGTTGATTAATCTTGCGGTGGCAGTGCGCGACACGCACTCGCAGGTTTCTGCTAATAGACGAGTCTCTGCTAATAAAAAAGATACTTCCGCCACTTGTCATCCGAGTGCCCCATCAGGCGCATGATGTGTCGACTCGTGTGGAGATTGAAGGAGCGGGGCTCCCGAGAAGGCCTCATATTGGCTTCGTGCGGAAGCTGGTTGCCTTTGCGGCGGTTGCAGGGATGGCAGCAAGCCACCAGGTTCTCCCAGGTCGATAGCCCACCGCGAGAACGCGGAATGACGTGATCGAGCGTGAGTTCGCCCGATGGCAGCGCGGTGCTGCAATACTGACAAGTGTTGCGATCGCGCAGCAGAATATTCTTACGCGAGAGAGCGCGCGACTGATGCGGAATCCTGCGATATTCGAGCAGCCGAATCACTGAAGGCACGCGCATCGCCACGCGCGCTGCGTGCAGGAAATGCCCGTTTTCCTCTTCCGTCATCGCGACGCCTTTGAGCACAAGTACAATGGCGCGCCGTGCGGCGCAAACATTGATCGGCTCGTAAGAAGCGTTCAGCACCAAAACCGGCTGATGCAACGCGTGCCCATCGCTATCCTGGTGCATCCCAGAGGCGAGCATCGCCGGTGGAAGATGCGACCGCATGCTGCCGCCGAAGTTGTGCAATCGCAGCGACATGATCTTATCCGTGAGCCGCTATGCGCTCACGGTACTCGCTCCCTTCTTCTCCAGTATCCTCTGGCGAAGTTTCCTCTGGCGGTACAGCCAGTGAAATCGTATCGGAAATCTTCAGCGTGCGCGCCACTGTCGCCACCCACACCCGCGCTGCTCCCGCACGCAGTAGTACCCGGGCGCACTCTGACGCCGTGGTTCCCGTGGTGTAGACATCATCGATCAGCAGGATATCGCGATTCAATATCTGGGTTGGGTCGGTGACTGCAAAAGCGCCTCGCAGGTTCTCCCTGCGCTGATGACTGGTCAAGCCTATCTGGCTTCCCGTGTCGCGACGCCGCACCAGAACAGACGCACACAAGTCAAATCTTTTCGGACGCGCCAGATGTTTCATCGCGTCTCGCGCTATCATCTCCGCCTGATTGAATCCCCGCTCTGCTTGTTTACCCTTGTACAGCGGAACCGGGACAACCGCGATCTTCCCGACTGGCATCGCCTTTTCGAGCTCAGCCACTGTTTCGGCGAGCGCGCGTCCAAGAACCGCCGCAGCCGGGCGAACCCGCTGGAACTTCAAGATATGGATCAGATCGCGCAAGCCACTCTCATAACTTCCAAAAGCGACCGCGCGCTCAAACGGAGGATCCACGCGCTGGCAAAGCAAACACCGCACCTCACCTGCGTTCGAAGCGGCATCCGAGTCAACCTGATCAGGATCAAGGTAGGCCGGCAAGTGTATCGCCGCGCCACAGACAGCGCAATAAGAACCAGTCAGCGGCGTCAAACCGGATAAGCAGTCGACACAAACTGGAAGACGGGAAACTCTGAGGAGTGGTGAGTTGCAGATACGGCAATCGGAAGGGAAAAAAGTGAAGAATAAACTCGCAGCAAGGCGCTCAGCCCAACCGGCGAAGCCTCTAGGTGCCAATCCATGTGCCGCAAGCCCATGTCTGACCCTATGATCCGCCGCTTGGCTCTGGGCAGCCCGTATTCGAAACCCAGTACTGCTACTGCTGAAGACGGCCTCCTGCACCCGGCGAGCATCGCTCTTCCACCGGTCTATACAGCGTCAGTATAGCCGCGGTGATCGCCCGATGCAACGCGGCCGCCTGACTCGCTGGTAACCGAAGGTTGACTCTGCGGAGGTTTACGGGGAGGCTGCGGTCGTTCCAGCACCGCGACCGTGCGCAAGACATACGTCCGGCGATAGCAATGGTCGCAACGAACGCTCTGCAACAGCAATAACGGAAGCAAATACTTTTCGAAGAAATTCCGCGGTCGAGAGCGATATGCCTCTTGTCCGCCACAGCCCCGGCAACGAAACTCCTCGAAAAAACCGCTTCCAGGGGAACCAGCTAGGGAGTCCACAAACATCTCCTGCTACAGCCATTGTAACCCTGCTTAAGATGCAAAGTTGCGACTAAAAGTCGCAATGGAACTTCCGATTAACCGCCTCGAAAAAACCGCTGCATCTCTAAGGGAAACTTCTTACGTCGAGCTGCCCGCCGACGGAGCACCAGACTTGTAAAGCTGCCTTTCGGCATGATAAGGTGCGCCGTCGCTGCTATTGTTAATCAGCAATGAAATCCCCGTTACAGATGAGGTCCCTATGAGCATTCCTTCGGGCGACGACCAAGGAAGCATTCAGAAGCATCGCCCTTATGTCCCGGAAAATATGGAAATGAAGGAGTTAACCTTCCGGGCCATTTTCCTGGGTCTGATCCTGACGGTCGTATTAGGTGCGGCGAATGCATACCTCGGCTTAAGGGCCGGCATCACCATTGCAGCAACCTATCCCGCAGCGGTCATTGCGATGGCGGTTCTGAGGGCATGGAAGGGATCACTGCTCGAGGAAAACATCGCCCGAACCGCAGGCTCCATTGGAGAGGGCATTGCGGCCGGTGCGATCTTCACTTTGCCGGCTTTCGTGCTGGCTGGTGCCTGGCCTAACTTCTGGTCTTTCGATTCTTACTGGAAATCCACCGCACTGATCATGGTGGGCAGCATTCTTGGCGTCCTCTTTATCTCGTTAGTGCGGCGCGTCATGGTCGAGGACCCCGAACTTCCCTTTCCAGAATCGGTCGCGGCCTCGGAGATCCATAAAGCTGGACAGCGGGGAGCGCAGGCCGCGAAGTATCTTTTCTGGAACATCGGCGTCGGTGGACTGGTCTATATTCTCGGCAGCTTCGGACTGTTTGCTCCGGGCAAGGATTTCCACTTCGCCGTCGGGACTCTGGGACGCAGCCAGGTACGACTTGGTCTCGCGGGTAGCAAGAACATCGTGGCAACCGGCGGAATGAGTACCTTCGCTGCTCCGAGCGTGAGTCCTGCCTATCTCGGCGTCGGCTACATCATCGGGCTGCGACTAGCGTCGATTCAGTTTGCAGGTGGCGTCCTTGCGTGGGGACTGATGGTTCCACTGCTCATTTATTTTCTCGGACCGCAAATCAAACAATATCTTCCGGCGAACACATCACCTGACGACTGGACGGGCATGGCGATCTCAGTGTGGAAGTTCGTGGTGCGTCCCATTGCGGTTGGAGGAATGCTAGTGGGAGCGGCTTACACGCTCTTCAAAATGGGTAAGAGCCTGACGGCGGGCCTCGGTAAAGCGCTGAGCGATTTGCGCCAGACGGCGGATCAGCGTGCTCAGCTTTCGCGCACCGAGCAGTACATGGGATCGAAGACGGTATTTGGGTTGATCGCGCTCACCTTCCTGGTCATGTGCGCTTTGTATGTGCATATGACGGGCATGTTCTGGCCGGCGATATTCGCAGCCGTGGTCATGCTGCTGGTGGGTTTTTTCTTTGCTACGGTCTCAGGAAACCTGGTCGGCTTTATCGGCTCTTCCAACAATCCGATTTCAGGTTTGACACTTTCCACTCTGCTCATCGCCGCCCTGCTCATGGTTTTCCTGGGAGTATCAGGACCAAAAGGAGTGCTCGCTGTTCTGAGCGTGGCTGCGGTGGTTTGTGTTTCCTCCGCCGTCGCCGGCGAGTTGTTACAGGACTTCAAAGTCGGTTACATCCTCGGAGGTACACCGCGCAAAATTCAGGTTGCCGAACTGATCGCAGTGGTTGTGGCCAGTCTGGTCATGTATTTCCCTCTCGCGCTGCTCAACCGATCATTCGGTTTTGGCAGCCGCGAACTCGCGGCCCCGCAGGCAGGACTGATGGCTACTCTGGCGGTAGGCGTTGTCGGAGGAGACATGCCTTGGCCTCTTGTCGTCGTGGGCATCTTCATGGGGATCGGCATGATCATGATGCAGGTCCGCAGCCCCATGCTGGTCGCCGTGGGAATGTATCTGCCCTTCGAAACCACATTCGCAATTTTTCTCGGCGGAGTCTTTCGCGCCTTGGGAGATTGGCTCGCCAAACGGCGGGGCTTCAATTCAGCACAAATGGCGCGAGCTGAAAATGCTGGAGTGCTGACCGCATCCGGCCTGATCGTCGGTGAATCTTTGCTGGGCTTGGTTTGGGCTGGAGTCGTCGCCGTCTCCAAGGCCAAGAACTGGACCACCCCCCAAATATTCCAGCATCCTTCGTACCTAGTGGGATTGATGGTTATGGCCGGTCTCGCCGTTCTGATGATTCGAATCCCACTCTCCAGTGCCGGCGATCCTAACGAACCTGCTCCGCCAGTCGGCATGATGTGACGGCGCTTGCACGGCGTGAGCGAAGCGGGAGCCGTGCGCCGTCATCCCGAGCGCAGCGAGGGATCCCGCTCGCGTAGGGACAACTCCTGGTATTCGCCATGTCGATCGCAGAAAACATTGCCCACCTCCAAGAACGCATCGCAGCCGCCGCGCGGCGGTCGGGTCGCGATCCAGGAGAAATTACGCTGATGGGCGTGAGCAAGACGTTTTCTGCAGACAGCATACGAGAAGCCTATGCGGCAGGACTCCGGGTCTTCGGCGAAAATCGAGTCCAGGAATTTGCCGGCAAAATCGACGCCTTGCGCGGTCTCCCCAACTCCGAGTGGCACTTCATCGGACATCTACAGACGAATAAAGCCGCGAAAGCGGTGGACTTGTTCGATGCCGTCGATTCCGTCGACTCGGTTCGGATGGCTGAAAAACTAAACGCATCGGCCTCGAGCGCCGGCAAGGTGCTGCCGGTGCTGATCGAGATTAACGTCGGCGGCGAGACAGCAAAAAACGGAGTCGCGCCCGGCTCCGACGAACTCGACCTGATCCTCGGCGGCGCTCCGCAATGGACGAGTCTGAAAATCAGCGGGCTGATGACTGTGCCGCCGTATACCGAAGATCCCGAGGGCTCGCGACCCTATTTCCGCCAACTCCATGAAATTCGCGACAACATCCGAGCGCGCAAGCTCCTCTCGATCAACATGACGTCTCTTTCCATGGGCATGTCACACGACTTTGAAGTCGCAATCGAAGAGGGAGCGACCTGCGTGCGCGTGGGGACAGCGATTTTTGGCAGCCGAGCGAAAACTTGAACCGCACGGTATGTGGAGGACAAGCTTTCGATGGTGACCATCCACAACTCGCCCGCCGGAATCACTTTCGCCGTTAAAATCCACCCGCGCGCGAAGAAGAACGCCATTACTGGAGAAGTCGGCGACTCGCTGAAGCTCTCGTTGACCGCCCCTCCCGTTGATGGCAAAGCCAACGACGCCTGCATCGACTTCTTCGCAAAACTTTTGGAAGTACCGCGTTCCTCCATTACTATTGCAGCCGGCGAGACCAGCCGGAACAAAGTGATCCGCGTGGCCGGCCTGTCGGCCGAGGAAGTCCGGCGGCGTTTGAAAATCTGAAGCCCATCAAGAGCACGCTGTCAGGAGAAATGCTTGACCCTTTCCCAACGCTTTCACGAAATCCGTACCGGCTTCGAGCGTCCCTTCTGGGTCGCGAACATCAGCGAGCTTTTTGAACGGCTCTCCTACTACGCTGCATTCGCTTCGCTGGCACGCTACCTGCACGAAACGCTCAACTTTGGAGTGGAGCGGGCGAGCAGCCTGACTGGCCTCTTTGGAGGCTTGGTCTGGTTCCTCGCCGCCTTCGGAGGCACCCTGGCTGACCGCCTCGGCTTTCGTCGCTCCCTATCGCTCGCCTATCTGATCCTGAGCTGTTCCTACTTTTTGATTGGATCGATCGGGTCGCCGTGGTTCTCTCCCGTCCGCGCCGCGGTGCCGTTGGTAGTGCTCGTGACTTTTCTGCTGATGTTGCCGGCGCTTGGTGTCGCGTTGGTCAAGCCGTGCGTTGTGGGTACGACGGCGCGCGCTTCGAAAGAGAATGTGCGCTCCATCGGCTACTCGATTTATTACACGCTGGTGAATATCGGTGGCGCAGCCGGACCCTATGTCGCCTCCTACGTGCACCGGCACATGCGCGTCGAGAACGTTTTTCGCGTCGCCGCCCTCAGCGTGTTTGCGATGTTTTTTGCGGTGCTGATCTTTTTCAAGGAACCACGTCGCGCCGACGAACCCACTGTCAGCCTCGGACAGGCAATGAAGAATTTCGGGACTGTCCTCTCGAACCCCCGCTTCATGCTGTTTCTTCTGATTTTTTCCGGATACTGGATCGTCTACTGGCAGGAATTCATAATTCTGCCCCTGTACGTGCACGATTACATTAATCCAAACACGGATACCGAACTGATGCTGATCACCGGCCCGCTGACCGTGATCTCGCTGCAAATGATATTCAGCTTGCTCTCGCAGAAAATGCCCGCGTTTACTGCGATCACCCTGGGCACGCTAATTTCCGGCCTGGCATGGATTCTGCTAATCGTACATCCGACGGTTCCGATGGCGATCGCCACCTTGATCACCGTTTCGATCGGCGAGATCACGCAGTCGCCTCGCTACTACGAATACGTTTCGCGGCTTGCGCCTCCCGGACAACAAGGCACGTACATGGGTTTCGCGTTTTTGCCCATCGGAATTGGTTCGCTCATCGGCGGCAAGTTTGGCGGCATGCTCATTCACCATTTTGGCGAAGTAACCCATCAACCGGGGCGGATATGGTGGTCCGTTGTGGGCGTCGGGGTGGCGACGGCAGCGTTGCTTTGGATTTACGACAAAACGCTGCGGACTGGCAGCGACATTCCGGCCAAATAAGAGAAAGATGCAGCAGAGCACAATCACTCCCAACCGCGCGGCGGATGACATCCGCCGCGCTCTGAAAGATGGCGGATCGTCCGAGCATGCTGCGGGCGTGCAGTGGTTTTTCAAGGACGAAATCAAATCGCACGGCTGGTATACGGCTACCCTGAGAAAGGCTGCAGTTCAATGCCGGCGCAGTATCGCCCGCGAGCGGGGAATGGATTTCGTGGTGCGGGTGGCCGACAAACTCTTCGTCGGGCGGAATCTTGAAGAAAAAGCATTCGCTGTTTTCCTGCTCGAAAAACAAACCAAGAATTTTAGCGACAGTGAATTCCAGCTCTTCGCTTCCTGGCTTGATCGGGTGTCGAGCTGGGCGGATCATGATGCGCTGGCGCACGACGTCTTGGCGCCAATGATTGCAGCGAAGCCCACCCGTTCCCGGGACGTTCTCCTTTGGGCGAAATCGCCAAATCGCTGGCGCCGGCGGGCGGCATGTGTCGCGCTAATCCGGGGAGCGCGAGAACACAAATTCTTCACTCAGATCGTCCGGCTCTCGAATCTCCTGCTCGATGATGAAGACGACATGGTCCAGAAAGGACTGGGCTGGCTACTGCGCGAAACGGCTAAGGCCGACGCCGCTCGCACCGTTCCTTATTTGATGAAAATCCGAGAGAAAGCTCCGCGACTCGTGCTGAGAACCGCTTGCGAGACGCTGCCAGTTGCTACGCGGAAGCGCGTACTATTCCCGCGCTGAATCTCTTTTCCTTGACTTGCCGTGGAAGAGCGGCGCTTTAGCGCCGCGTCGCCCGACCATTCTTTGAGGGCTTTAGCCGCGGCGGCGGCGAACGGGATGCGTGAAAGCTAACGCAGCCCTGAAGGGCCGCTCTTCCACGGTTGTACCAACATCCCTTACAGACCTTCCTCTTCCAAATATTTCTCTACCTCTAGCGCTGCCATGCAACCCGAGCCCGCGGCCGTGATCGCTTGGCGGTAGCGGCGGTCTTGCACATCGCCACAGGCGAATATGCCCGGAATCTTCGTGAACACATTCTTGTGCGTGACCAGGTAGCCATCGGCATCCGCATCAAGCTGCCCGGCGAAGATCTTGGCGTTCGGAACGTGTCCGATCCCTAGAAACATCGCGCTTGTCGGGAACTCCCAGCTCTCGCCAGTCTTCAGATTACGCAGGCGCAGCGCCGTGACTTCCTTCTTGCCGACATCAAGAACATCGTCGACGACGGTATCCGTCATGAACGCGACTTTGGGATTGGCGCGTGCGCGGTCGAGCATGATCTTGGACGCGCGAAACTGGTCGCGTCGATGTATGAGCGTCACTTTGCTGGCAAAGCGCGTCAGAAAAGTTGCTTCTTCCATCGCCGAGTCGCCGCCACCGATCACAGCGATTTCCTTGCCCGAGAAAAAGAAGCCATCACACGTGGCGCACGAAGAAACACCATGGCCGATCAGCGCATGCTCATTCGGCAGGCCGAGCCAGCGTGCCGAAGCTCCGCTGGCAATGATCAGCGTCCGCGTCTGAATGGTCTCCTTGCCGAACGTCAGCTCGAACGGACGCTTGCTCAAATCGGCCTTAGTCAGGTGGCCTACATGGTACTCGGCACCGAAACGCCCGGCCTGCTTGCGCATGTTCTCGATCAGCTCCGGACCCTGGATGCCCTCGGGGAATCCGGGGAAATTCTCCACGAGCGTGGTCATCGACAGCTGCCCGCCCGGTTCATGGCCTTCAATGACCAGCGGCTTCAGATTGGCGCGGGCGCTGTAGAGGGCCGCGGTGTGGCCGGCACATCCCGAGCCCATGATCACAACATTACGTATGTCCATAAAGTCAGAGCGGCTGCAAAGAACCGCCACCAGCTTGAAACGATGCTGCGTAGTCCTGCATATTCCTACTAGATAAGATTCGCGAAAACAGATTTAGCTTCAGGGCCGATCGGCAAGGGGATTTATAACACACAGCTAGGGCTGCTTCTTGTCGTTAGCTTTGTCTTTGCCGCCAGCCTTGATCGAGGTCGAGGGCGCCGGCTTCGTTCCCACGCCAAGCCGCGCCAACTCCTGCGGAACCAACTTCCGCGCGACCAGGGCCTCGCGATAGCGCTCCATGATCGAAGAGGCGGCGTGAAGAATCGGTTCATAGGCCGTTTGATCTGTCGTAGGAGTTCCCTCTTCTCCACTACAGCGCGCGAGGACGACTGACGATTTCCCGAAGCGCTCCAGTTTGACGCGCGAAACCGGGGTGTTCGAAGAGAGCATCGCGGTCGCCGAAGCCACGGTTGAAGCGCTGTCCTCGATCGAAATCTCCATCAGATCCTTCGGGTCACGCACGTGGAGCACCAGCGTCTCCACCATATTCTTCTCGTCGACGCTAAAGGAATATTGAATATTGCTGAAGAACGTTCCGTCAGGAAACTCGCGCCTCACGCGAACCCAATCGGCGGACGACGTTGTCCCGGGCGGCATTGCTGGCAAGCCGGGGATCGGCGTGCTCGCGTCCAGTGTGGAGTGTCCACGCGAGACTTCGTAATCCTTGCTGAACGCGGGTTTTCCCGGCGCCTTGGCGAGCGATGCGGATAGTTCCTTCTGGTCATCGACAGACGGCGTGCACACGTTGAGAACGTTGACCTTGACCGGCGGTTGCTGGGCAGGGGTTTGCTGGGCGCAAGCGGGCGACGCCAACGCCAGTGTCAACACGCATGTCAGTCGAAAAGAGGGCTGGGCGTCCATGATAGGGAGGTGGCGGAGCTCTAGTCGGCAGCTCCGGATTCCGCTTCGATGGCGCCGTGCCGGCGCAGCAACTGCGGAAGATTCTGCGAGAAGGCTGAGCGCGGCAACACCATGTCACAGCCTACTTCGTGCGCTTTCTGCTTCAAGTCACCCTGAACGTGCGAAAGGAATCCTATGATCGACGTGCCCTTCTTCAATTTGCTCTTGAGTCGCGGGATCAATGTCAAAGGCTTGGCGTTGGCGTTGTTCAGATCGAAGATGATTAACGAAGGGTGTTCGACGCCGCTGGCTTTCATGCGTTCGGCGAGTTCTTTTTCGTTCTTCACGAACTCCACCTTCACGTTCATCTTGCGGCCCGTCTCCTGAATTTTGCTCAGGAAAAACAGATCTTCAACAAAGGCGAAGACCCGTGAAGCCGCGTCAGCGCGCGGAGCCGGTAGCGGCTCGGGATCGAGCACCGGGTAAGACCCGGAAAAGCCCGCCCGTCGCGGTCCGCGGCTGCCGTTGCCGTTGTCGCCGCCCATGTTGGCGCGGTAGCTGTGATCCATGGGAGCCGTAAAGATCCCCTGATGTTCCTGGCGGTCGCGGCCCATCGGGCCGCCGGCGCCGCCTCGTTTTGGCGGGCGACGTCCACGACGCCGTTTGTGTCTCCCTCCACCTGGGGAGGGACGTCCGGGTCCTGCATTCATATTTTTCTCTGGTTAATCGTGATGTCAGTACCACCAGCCTGGATCGCAGGCCAGATTGTCTTGTCTTGCTTTTGAGGACCGCACGGCAAACAAACAAGTCACCCACAAAGCGTGGCTCACTTGCAAAAATCGGCTACCGGCAGACCAAACCCCACACACATCGGCTGGATGCTTTTTGAGAGCGATGTTGAAACGATCGATGTTTCAGACGATCATCCAAACTTTTTCGTTGTTCAAACTTCAGATTCAAACTATCAGGCTCAAACTTGTCAGGTTCAAACCAGGCGCCTGGAGTCGTTTGGGCGCGAACGGCCAGCCTGGAAGCATGGCCATCGGGAACATCTTGATGTTACTCATGAAACCGCCGATTGCGCAAGGGGGGAGTGCCTCAGTTTTCCACACGGAAGTCATCCTGCTGCCGATGATTCTCTCCGCGAGAAATAAGCCCGTCATTCCCCCGCTGAAGTCTCGCCGCAGCCGGGCCGATAGACAGGAAGTGAAACCTGCTGCCGCCACAAAGAAAACCCTCGCTCCAAATGCGCCACCGCTCGCTGGGCAACGCTTCATCGCTCGCCAGCCCATACTTGATCGCGGGCAGAAAGTGTACGGGTACGAGCTTTTGTTTCGCAACGGAGTCGAAGACTACTTCAACTCCGACCCCGAAGTCGCCTCCCGTTCCACGTTGGACACCTCTCTGCTGCTTGGGATCGGAACACTTTGCGACAATCGCCGTGCTTTCGTGAACTGCACTCGCGAGATCCTGTTCAAAGATTTGATCACGTTGCTGCCTCCCAGCCAGGCCGTGGCTGAAATTCTCGAGACGGTCGAACCCGAAGACCGCGTGGTCGCTGCCTGCAAACGGCTCAAGGCCGCTGGGTACCTCATCGCTCTCGACGATTTCGCTCCCAACGATCCTCGTCTGCCTCTGGTTGAGTATGCCGACATCATCAAGGTGGACATTCGCGCCACCCGGCCCGAGGAGCGCGCTGGCATGATGCGCCGCTTCGCGTCGCCGAAGTGCAAGATGCTGGCTGAAAAACTCGAGACTCCCCACGAGTTCTACCAGGCCCGCGACATGGGATTCGTTTATTTCCAGGGTTATTTCTTTTGCCGGCCCGAACTCATCGTTGGCCGGGAGGTTCCCGCCAACCGGCTGCACTACGTTCGCCTGCTCGAAATGGTTTCGCGTCAGGAAATCGACATGCGCGAACTGGAAAAAATGCTTAAGCAGGAAGCGTCGATCTGCTACCGGCTGCTTCGTTATTTGAACTCGCCAGTCTTCGGATTCTCGCTGGAAATCAAGTCTGTCCGCCACGCTCTGGCGGTTCTTGGAGAGCGGGAAATGCGGCGCTGGATCCGTCTGGTCGTCGCCGTCGGCGCCGCCGACCAGAAATGCAGCGAACTGGTTTTGATGGGACTGGCCCGCGCCCGCTTCTGTGAACTACTCTCCGTTCGGCTGCAAACCAACACCGACCTCTTCCTGATGGGATTGCTTTCGATCATGGACGCGCTGCTTGAAGTTGGCATGGAAGTGCTGCTGGGGCAGCTCCCGGTCGACAACGAAACCAAGGCGGTCCTGTTGGGCCAAAACAGCAGCCTTCGACCGCTGTATCAGCTCATGCTGGCCCAGGAATCAGGCGAGTGGGAGCAATCGACCAAACTCGCCGCCGAGTTGAAAATACCCACTGATGAAGTTGCGTCCGTGTGGTGGCAGGCGATGCAATGGGCGCAGGAAGCAACGAGTGGAATATAGGTGAAGCAGTCATTGTCACGGCGCTTCAATCAATTCCATCTTGCCTTCCCGCGTCCGGTGCAAAATCATTAACTTGCCTTTGGGATCACGGAACACGAAAACATCGCGGTCACGAAAGTGCGCCTCTTTAATCGCCTCTTCCAATGTCATCGGACGCAGCGCCACCGCGTCTTTCGCGTGCACCAAATGCACTTCGGTGGTTCGGGCCACAGAGGGAAACTTGTGAACCAGTACCGACACCGTGGCGCTCTCCGCCAGTCCGAGCACGGTCTCAATGTTTTCTTCTAACAACTGGCCGTCGAATTTCTTGACCGCCTTTCGCTTCTTGCTCAACCACTTCGTCTTGTATTTGAGGGCCTGCTTCTGCAGATGATCGAGGGCTTCGTTCACCGCCGAGGCCATATCGGTGGTCTGCGCGATTCCGACGATGGGTCCGTTCGGCGGATCGATCGTGATTTCGGCCTTGTGACGGCGTTTTTCAACCGCCAGAGTGACTTTTGTCTCGAAGCGGTCGCCTAGAATTTTGCGGATTTTATTAAGACCGGTTTCAACTTCCTTGCGGATGGTGGGAGTGATTTCGTACTTCCTGGCGGTGTATTCCACGTTCATCAACCAGCCTCCAGAACAAGGTCAGAGGTTAGAGGTGAGATTGCAGAGGTGAAAGCCTTCCCGCACTGTGGCTTTTGCCTTTACCTCTGCAATCTGACCTCTGACCTCTGCAATTACTTTTTTACTCTTCTCTGGTGCGTACTCGGAATCTTCATGTCTTCCCGATATTTTGCGACCGTTCGGCGAGTGACCTGGATACCTTGCGATTGCAGGATGCGTGTGATCTGTTCGTCAGTCAGCGGGCGGCTCGGATCTTCCTCTTCAATCAACTTTTTCACGCGCCGCTTCAGTATCAGGAGTGACGTTCCTCCGCCCTCAGGCCCTTGCACGCTCTCAGAGAAGAAATACCGTAATTCAAATACGCCCTGCGCCGTGTGCACATATTTGTTGGCAACCGCGCGGCTGACGGTCGAAGGATGCACGCCGATTTCTTCCGCAACTTCCTTGATCATCATCGGCTTTAATTGATCGATTCCGCGTTCGAGAAAGTCCTGCTGCCGCGTGACAATCGAATAGCAGACCTTCGTGATCGTCTGTTTTCGCTGCTCGATGTTCTTGATCAACTGAATCGCCGACTTGTAGCGGTCTTTGACGTAGTTGCGCGTATCACGGTCGTTGCCGTCCCTGGTCAACAGGCGCTTGTAGGTGGGATTCAGGCGCAACTGGGGCATGTCTTCATCGTTCATGATGACCAGCCACTCGTCGCCATGTTTTACAAAAGCGACATCGGGCTCAATCAACCGCGCCGGAACCTTGTTGTAGCGCAACCCTGGGCGCGGATCGAGCGTCCGGATGTATTCGAGCGCCGCCTGCACCGCCTCGATCGGCCGCCCCATCGCTCGCGCGATTTCCTTGAACTGCTTCAGCGTGACGGCGCGCAAATGCTGTTCGACGACTGTAATTGCGTCCTTTATGACTGGCTCGGTCTGCGCGCTGCCATTGGGGTGAAGATGTATCTGCTCCAGGTGATAGCGCAACTGGTACACCAGGCATTCGCGCAAATCGCGACAAGCGATGCCTTGCGGATCGAACTGGCGTACGACCTCGAGAGCCTCGTGGAGATCGGCGACGGTGAAGTTCACAGCGGGACCCCGGTCCGGGGCCATTGCCGCGGCCGTGCCCGCTCCGTTGGTTCCGTGGCTTGACCTTGACGAGGCAGCAGCGTCGGGCGGAGCTTTCAGCAGTGCGACGTCGGCACCCTCGGACACGGTGGCGTACGAATCGCTTTCGACATTTTCCACCGTCAGATTGGAAAGGCCGGCGTCCGCAGCACCGAGATCGCTTGCCGCAAGAACAGCCGCCTCCAAGTCCTGAGACTCGAACTCCTGAGACTCCAACTCCGACGCTTTAAAGTCTGACGATTCAAACTCTGAGGCCGTACCTTCCGAACCGCCGATTCCCGAACCATCTTTCTCCGCTACGGTGACCGCAAGCCCTAGCGCCTCTGCCTCACCGACGATCCGGGCTGCCGCCTCGAGATCCGCGTCAGGCGTCGCCACCGGTGCGATGCCTAGCAACTCTTCATCGCTGGCAATCAGATAACCCTCTTCGTTCAGGTTCCCAATGATCACTTCGGCCGCCTGATGCACCGGCGGACGGACTGAAATTGCTCCTAACTGCCACAGCAGGTGATCGGATAAATTTCCGGGCTTCGACAGGAAGTTCTCAAACGAAGGCTTCTCGATCTCCTCCATTTCGCCCGAGCTACGATACCCGGGATCGAGATATTCCTGGAAGAACGAGCCAAAATCTATTTCTTCGAAGGGGTCCTTCTTCTCGTCTGCGACCGCCGGAGCCTCTTCCGACGTCGCCTTGGCGGCGATGCGATCGCGCTCTTCCTCCTGCCGTCCAACATCATCGAGCAGAGGGATCGCATCTTCCAGCTCTTCCAAAACCGGGTTCTCGACCATCTCGGCGTTGATCATATCCTTGAGCTCGAGCTTGTTGAGCGCAAGCACCGACACCATCTGCACGAGACCCGGCGTCAGAATCTGCCGCTGGGACAACTTGACGTTTAATTTGTGCTGAAGAAGCAAACCCTCTCCCAAATCTCGTTACTTCGAACTCTTGGAAAGGTCAGGGTACAACCGCTGACCTCCCTAATAACTTCTCATGCCATGAGGTAGATCGTGTGGACACGAAAGGACAATGTGCCCACGCCTTAGTAACCAAAATGCAGTCTTTCGGTTGCCAGTAAACTGAGAACTCACACCCTCACACCAACGAGAAGCTTTCCCCCAAATAAACCCGCCGTACCTCCGGGTCACTCCCCAACTCCTCCGGTGTACCAGAACGAAAAATCCGGCCCTCATTGATGATGTAGGCCCGGTCGGTCACCGAGAGCGTTTCGCGAACATTGTGGTCCGTGATCAGGATCCCTATGCCCGACGCGCGCAGGTCAGAGATGATTTTCTGCAAGTCCAACACAGCGATCGGGTCAATCCCGGAAAACGGCTCGTCCAGCAAAATAAACGTCGGATTGATGCATAGCGACCGCGCGATCTCCACTCGACGCCGCTCGCCACCCGACAGCGCGTACCCTTTATTCTGGCGAATATGCTCGAGCCCAAGCTGATCGATTAGCTTTTCCGCCTTTTCGCGCCGTTCGTGCCACGAAATGGGCTGAACCTCAAGCACAGCCAGGATATTCTCCTCAACCGTCAGCTTGCGAAAGACCGACGCCTCCTGCGGCAGGTAGCTGATACCGTACTGGCGTGCCCGTAAGTACATGGGAACACTAGTGATATCTTCGTCGTCGTACAAAACCCTGCCTGTATCGGGAGGAACCAGACCTACGATGGAGTAGAAAGAGGTGGTCTTTCCGGCGCCGTTTGGTCCTAAAAGGCCAACCACTTCACCCTGCAGAACCTGGAGACTCACTCCGTTTACAACGCGTCGGCCCCGGTAAGACTTGCCAATTTCGTCGGTGGCCAGCGTGTGCATTTATCGAGCCACTTGCGTCCTGGTGACGGTTGGGGACGTCTCCTTACCTTCAACGAGCACCCTATCATCGTGTCTGTAGAAAGTCAACGAATCGCCCGTGATTTTGCCCCGTTCGGCATCAAAAATGCTAGGCGGATCGGCCGCGCCCCCGGTCAAAACGAAGCTATCCTCCGCTGCCGTGTAGACCAGTCGCTCGCCATTCGCATGGCGCGCGGGTTGCGTGACCACAACGTGGTTCTCGGCCACGATCCGCTCGACCTGCCCTGGGGTGGCCGGAACCCCGCCTGCAGGCTTTCCGGCTGCCGACTGGTTTCGCGCCATCAGGTACACGGTCATTTGTTGCGCCGTGATCGTCGAATCCGATCCTTTGGCAGTCACACCGCCGTCCAGCAGGACTTTACGAGCCGCATCGGCATACGTCAGATGCGCCGAGGTGATGGCCACCGGAGTGACCTTTCCGGTCTTGTCGACCTGCACCAGGACCGTCGAAACCGGCTGGGCGGGGGTTCCCTGTGCCACGAGCGACCGCTTATCGCGATCAAATTCGAGGCTCGGAGCCTCCACGACGTTCGCGTTTTGCCACAACTGGGCATCGCCGGAATAAAGCGCAATGGCAGTCGAGCGGTGCGCCGTCATGGTGTGGCTCGTCACGTGGATCGGGTCGCCAGACGCGAGCATGCCGCCATCCGGTTGCGCCTTCAGTTCGGAGTACGTGCTCTTGACGTTGCCTTCGGCCGTGGCGTCCCCAGTAGCCCGGTTCAACCGCAACGTCTGGGCCGTGGTCGTCACACCGTTGTCCACCACTCGCGGCGATCCGCTCAGCACCAGCATCTGGTCTGCGGTGGTGTACTCTCCGCGCTGTGCCCATGCCTTCTGCAGGCCATCGACGTAGGCCAGGCTGCCCGACTGCGTTATCGATGCGATGCCACCTTGGGGGCCAAATATGACGTCAAGCATCTGGCTAGTTGAGATTCGATCGGACGGCGCGCCCGATATTTTGCCGCTGACAATCTTCGCGTCCGGCTCTCCATGAAGGGACGCCAGGCGATTCGTCGCTGTGAACTTCGCGGTGAATTTCGCGGCCCTGACGACGGTCTTCTGATTTGCTCCCGGTTGCGTGATCGCGATCTGCGGCGGACCAGTGGTTTCGGCACTCTGGAGCAGACGACCATCTTTCACAGTGAAGTCCATGGTAGGAGCGGTCATTTCGACGTCCTGCTCCGCCGAGGCTCCCGATGCGGAAACTGGCGCGGAAACCGGTGCGGAAGCCGTTGCCACGATGGGCGCTGTACCGCTTTTCTTCTGAACCAGTCTCACTCCATCCTCGGCGTGAACCGTCTTTAGCAACTGGCCTTCGCCAAAATGAAGCGTGACCTTTCCAGCGGAACCGTCCGCGGGCTGTGCTCCCTCGGAGACGAGTTGGACATTGCCGGAGAGGACGGCCGTAGTCAATTGATTCTTCGTGCCGGTGAGCCACAATTCCGCGCGATCCGAGCGTGATTGCCCTTTGGAATCGGCGGAGTTCGACGTTGATGACGTCCGGGCTGACGTTCGTGTTGACGTTCCTGCCGACGCCCGTCGCTGAAATTCGCTCTCGACATTGCCCTCGGCGAGGATGTGATCGACCGTGTTGTCTGGACGCAGGAAAAATGTGGATCGGTCAGCCCGCAATTTTTGTTGTTCGCGGTCTATGTGAACCCCAGTCAGCACAACCTGCCGTGGCTGTTTTTCGATCGTTCCTTGTAAGGCATTCAGCAGTAGAGGTCGCGGCTTGCTCACATTGAGCACCACCGATGAAAGCAGATTCAAAATTCCAGCCTTCGCCTCATATCGAATGCCCACGGCTGAGCCGGACGCCTGAGGCGTCTCAAAGGTCACTTTCCCTGTGGCGGAAGCGTCTCCGGTGTTCTTGTTGAAAATCAGCCCGTTGGTCTCGAGGTGGATCGGATCCTTGTTTTGCTCGGGAGCCGACTGATCCAGATGCTGAAGCCCTTCTGGATTCGCCTCCAGATCGATCAACACCCGCCCTTTTGCACTGACGTTCCCCGACGCAGGATCGTAGTCGAATTCGTCCCCGGTAATCTGGTCGAAGCGGCCAGCGTCACGTCCGTAGATGACGATCTTCACGTTGTGCAGCGTAGCCCGTCCACCCTCTTTGAACTGCAGTGCCTTCGAGGCGCTCACCGTAAACAGCGTGCGTCCCTCCACCGATTTGGAGATGGAAAAGCCCTCCGCGGTCTGTTGAATATCCAATCCAATTTTCGCGGGAATATCGTGGACGACCTTGCGCACTCGCCATTGCGCATAGAAATACATTCCCGCCACAACTGCGATCATCAGGACCGCACCCACAGCAAACCAACGGCGCAGGCGGGTAATGGAGGAGGCCATCAAACGTAGTGTAACGCGCTGATCCGGACTACGGCGTCCGCACTATGGCGTCCGCACAACGTCGCGCAGTGTCAACTCCAGCCCGCCAAATTCGGGGTGGTCGTTCATGCCGAGGGAATAGGCGATATCGAGGCGATCTCCGGCCAGTAATTGCAGGCGGTCGGAGGATTCTTTCAGTCCCCAACCCATCGCCTTAAAAGAAATGTTGTCGCGCCATGAAGGCTGCGTCGTAGACTCCGCCTCCTCTCGTTTCGGGATCGCGGCGGCATCGGGATGGCAACGTGGAGTGTAGTCCTGCGACGCGCTTGCCCCGCTAGCCCCGTTAATCGGAGGCGCGACCCTCAGCCGGACGTGTTTATCTTTCACTCCTTGTGGAGGAGCCATCAAACGAACTGCTCTCGCCGCGAAAACCGGTTCGCGATTCCCCATGCCAAACGGCTCGAGCAGCAGCAACGCCTGATGAAGTTCGGGAGTCACTTCTCCCAGCGGCAGCTCTCGATCGAACTCAAGCTGCGGCTCGAAATCAGCAAGAGTCAACCGGGCTCGGG
Organism: Terriglobales bacterium; assembly: GCA_035308395.1. GTDB lineage: Bacteria > Acidobacteriota > Terriglobia > Terriglobales > Acidobacteriaceae > Acidiflorens. Next base: position 408,018 of record DATGGT010000126.1, on the reverse strand, counting down.
CATAGACGTCGAGATGCTGCCGCAGTTTTTCGACGTTCGCGCTCGGCAAAGCAAAGCCGACCGCATGCGCGTGTCCGCCATAACGGGAGAAAAGTTCGGCACACGACTCGATGGCATGCAACAGATGAAATGCCGGGATCGACCGCCCTGAGCCGTGCGCTTCGTCGCCGTCGCGTGAGATAACCAGCGTTGGCCGTCCGTGGCGTTCGACCACTCGCGACGCGGTGATACCGATTACGCCGCGGTGCCAGCCGTCGCCATCGAGCACTACGCAATAGGATTCGCGCAACGCAGGTTCTTCTTCGAGACGGTGCAGGACGCCATCCATGATGCGGCGTTCTTCTTCCTGCCGCTCGGCATTGAGTTGATCGAGGCGTCCCGCGATCGTTCTGGCGCGCTCGATGTCCCTCTCGTTGAAAAGATCGACGACGTCGCGGGCGATATCCATCCGTCCGGCGGCATTGATGCGAGGCGCGATGCGGAAGGCAACTTCGGTCGCCGTCAGCGCCCGGCCGTCGCCGAGTTTCGCGACTTCGAGCAGAGCCTTGAGCCCCACGTTCACCGGACGACGCAGCCCTTGCAGCCCCAGCTTCGCGAACACACGATTCTCCCCAAGCAAGGGCACGGCATCGGCAATCGTCGCGATCGCTACCACTTTCATGAATGACATCAGAAGTCGCGATTGATCTTTCGCGTCCAGCCGGCGCTGCATCAATCCTTGTGCGAGCTTGAATACCACGCCCGCTCCGCACAGATACTTGCAGGGATAGTTGCAGCCGGCTTGGTTCGGATTCACCACCGCCAGCGCCTCGGGTACTCCATCCATGCCGGGCAGGTGGTGATCGGTGACGATCAGATCGACACCGACGCGCCTGGCCGTTTCCGCGGCGGCAAAGGCACGGATGCCAGTGTCTACGCTGATGATCAACCTGACGCCATCGGCGGCCGCTCGTTCGATCACCTCATCCCGCATGCCATAGCCTTCGCGGATACGGTGCGGCACATGAAAATCAGCCGCTCCGCCGCAAAGCTCGATCGCCGTCTTCAAAATCACGATCGCCGTGGTGCCGTCGACGTCGTAGTCGCCGTAAATCAGGATCTTTTCTTTACGCTCCAACGACGCTTCCAGCCGATCAAGCGCAGTTTTCATCCCGCCCATCAGCAATGGATCGTGGAGATCTGTCAGCTCTGGTGAAAGAAAACGGTGGGCCAGTTCCGGCTGTTCAACCCCGCGCCCGACCAACAAATCGGCGATGACAGGCAATGCGGAAGACGGGATTTTGAGCCCAGAGTCGCGGAGGGCAGCCCCAAGAACGCCCGCTTTTGGAGAATTGATCGAGTTGGCGATCCATCGCATGTTTTTTCTTGGGAGAGCAAATAGATTACCAGCCATAAGAGCTCCACAAGAACTGCTAACAAAACAACGGCTCAAGAAACTGGCGCACCCTGCCGATTGGGTAATGGAAGAGAAGTCCGGGGGTCAGAAATGCGATGAGTCAGTCAGCGGTCATATCCAGAGTGGGACCAAAGGAACCAACGGAAACTCGCTGGGATCCAACCAAGATTCCACCTTTCCCCGCGATCGCACTGAAAGCCCTGAACATGCTGGGGGGCAAAGATACCTCACTGTTGAATCTCTGCGATCTTATCCGCTCCGACCCGGCCGTTTCGATTGCCGTTCTACAGATTGCCAATTCTCCGCTGATCGCTTTTCCCAAATCCGTTACCAGCGTGCTGCAAGCATCGATGCTCCTCGGCTTCCGGCGTCTGCGGAGCATCGTGATCACGGTGGGACTGAAGTCTTATCTCGCCAATTCCTTCACTCCGCTCATGACCGCATGCTGGCGTCATAGCGTCGCGACGGCGATCATCGCCGAGCGTAGCGCCACGTGGAGCTTCCTCGATACCGACTTCGCTTACACGGCAGGAATTCTTCACGACATCGGTCGCGTGGCACTCGCAACCGTCATGCCCAGCTCCTATGGTCGTGTGGTGGAACGCGGAGCTGACCACGCCCACGAGATCCTCGTGATCGAACAGGAACTCTGCGGAATCGATCACTGCCAGGCCGGACGGGCACTGATTGGCACGTGGGGTCTTCCTGAAGCGCTGATTGAGATCGCGGCGTGCCATCACGATGCGACTGAGACTGAGACCGGAACCGCCGCGCTGATAGCGCCCAGCTGTGCGCTGGCCGATTGCCTCGGGTTTCACGTAGTCCCCTACCGATGCAATCGCGGCTATGCCGAAGTGCTCGAAGATTTCCCCAAGGCAGCACGCAAGCACTTCCCCGCGGACGCACAAGAGTTTGTCAGCGAAATTGCCACCGAAATCAGGGTTATCGAGTCAGCGTGAGTGGGTTCACCAGAGACGGCTTCCAGCGATTTTCTCTTTTGGAGCGTCGCGAATGTTCGCACTACCTCGGGAATTTTCGCACCACCGTGGAAGAGCGGCCCTTCAGGGCCGCGTCACTCTGAAATCTGTCTGGGCTTTAGCCCCGGGGAACCAGAGTTCCTTACCGTTCCTCGTCCTGATCCGGCTCATCGATCATGAATCCGCCGGCGTCGTCCGCTAATTCCCGCAACCGCTGATAATGTTCGTACCACTCGGTGCCAGCCTCATACACGAACATGCATCCCTGATAGGCCCATCCGAGTTGCACAAAGCCCGTCTTACCGATGTAGGTCCTGAGCCAGCGGCTTTCCTCGAGATCCTCTTCGCTGCGGTAGTCGCCTTCCGTCAGTAACTGCGACAGGCGGTCGAGCTCTTCGCGGTCGAGAACCCATGAGTGCATGGTCAGGAATGGTGCGTTGGTCGATTTCGCAAGTTCTACGAAATCTTTCCAGCCGTCGGGATTGTGTCCTGTGTCCCAAAGCACGCTCGGAACTTCTTCACACTCGACATAGCCAAAGAAACGGCGCATGCCCAAGCCTTCGATGAAGGCGGTCATATCGTCTTTCATGCCTGTCAGGTCGTCTGGATGTGGGGACATTGAGGTTTCTTTATTGTACGACTTGGGCCAGTCGGACGTCACTGCTGCGAGGGAAAGTCGCTGGTCGTTAGTCGCTCGCAAACACTTTCCGCGAACGGAAGCGGCCAGCGAACGACTAGCGACCAGCGACCGCTCCTCCTGTGTTAGACTTTTACTTCACTAAAAGACGTTTGAATCATGCTCTTTTCCAAAGAATATGTGGGCTATCTGGCCCGCGAAGTTTCCAAAAAACTGGTGGCGAGCGGTCTCATCGAGACCAAGGCAATGCCTGCTCTGAATGAGAAGGTGCATGCCGCTCTGCTCGAAGAACTGGCGCTCGAAGACCGCATCAACGACGAAGTGCGAATCATCCTCGAAGCCTATTCCGACGAGATGCAAAAGAGCGGCGCGAATTACCAGGAGATGTTTCGTAAAGTAAAAAACGAGCTAGTCAAGAAATATAAGGCCGTTCTTTAGCCTGAGCCTAAGCTAAAGCGCCGCTAAGAGGATCTTTTCCGCTGTGCGATTGAGCCGCGACAAAGTTAACAAACTGGCCCACACCGTCACCGATGCCGTGGCGGAACTCGACGAGGTCGAGTTCATCGAAGACCGCAACACGATCCGTCTCGAAGTGCGCAAGATTCTTGAAGAACTCCTGATGCAGGAAGCGCGCATTGATCAGTCCGCCCGCCAGAAAATCGAAAGCCAGCGGCGGACGATCATCGAAGGATCGGAAGAGTGGTCGATCCTCTATCGCAAGTATTACAACGATGAAGTAAAGAAGCTGGGAGTCTAACTTCCCGACCCGCTCACTTTCCCACTTCAATCTCCGGCATTTTCAAAACGTCATCCTGATCGTGATCAGCCGCCTTGATTCCAGCCGCATTGAGCTGGCGTGCCATGGGCTGAACCTCTTGTAGAATCCGTGCCAGCGTTTGCCCCATGGCCTCTTTGTCGCTGTTGTCAGCGCCGCGGCGCTCGATCACACTTTGGAGAAAAGTCTTCGGGCGCGGATAGACTACGATTTTGACGTCGTCGCTTTCCGAAACTCCAACGGCTTTTTTTGCCAGTTTCAGTGCCGTGTCGTACCCGCCTAACTCGTCGACGAGGCCGAGGTTTTTCGCATCCTGTCCTGACCAGATTCTCCCTTTCGCAATCTCCAGAACCTTTTCTTTCGGCAGCTTGCGTCCTTCCGCGACTTTGCCGGTGAAATCGATGTAAACGCGATCTAGCCAAGCTTGAAATCGCGCCCACTCAGCTGGCGTGTAATCGTGCGTGCCAGTGAACATCGTGGCATTGTTGCCTTGATGAACTTCATCCCACGACAACCCGATTTTGTCCCAAAGGCCGCTGGTCAACATCTTTCCGCCGAGAACGCCGATGGAAGCTGTGATGGTTCCCGGCTCGGCCACGATTTTGTCGGCAGCCATGGCCACGAAATAGCCGCCGGATCCGGCGACATCCCCCATCGAAACAATGACGGGCTTACCGGCCTGTCGAGCCCGCACCACTTCGCGCCAGATCGTGTCCGAAGCGACATACGATCCTCCCGGACTATCCACTCGAAATAGAATCGCTTTTACATCCTTGTCTTCCGTCGCCGCGCGAATCGCGCCCGCCACAGTGTCCGACCCCATGGTCTGGCTGCCTTGCACCGGGTTGTAATCGCTAGCGCCGCGAGTTACGCCCCCAACGCCAAATATCAGCGCAATCTTCTTTCCACGATCGTGCGGACGCCCGGCCCGGCCCAGATACTTTTCGAGATAGAGTAACTCGGCCCCTTCGCCTGCCTGACTCTTCACCTTGGAGTAAACCTCGTCGCGATACGCGACTTCGTCCACCAATTTCGCGTCGACTGCTTCCTTGCCCAGATAAGGGCCCGCGTCCACAACCGCTTCGAATTTCTCTGGCGCAATCCGCCGCGCCTGGCAGATTCCGGCTTTTATCTGGTTGAACCACGACGTCATGATCGCGGTCATCGCTTCTTTATGCGCGGGAGTGAACTTACTCTCGGTGTAAAAGTTCAGTGCATTCTTATATTCGTAACGATGATCGCCATGAAAGGTCACGCCTAACTTGGATAGCGTCCCTTTGACAAACGGCGATTCCATAATGATGCCGGTGAGCCCGACATCGCCCGAGGGCTGGAGGTAGATATGATCGAAGGCAGTCGCGAGATAATACGCACCATTGCCCGGACCGAATTCGCCGAATGTTTCCGCGTACGCCACGGCGAATTTCTTATGTGCGCGGAATCTTTGGACGGCGTCGCGAATTTCCTGCGTCTGCGCCATCCCCATCGGAGCAGCGCCAATCCTGGCAATCATGCCGACCACGCGGTCGTCAGTCGCTCCGCGGTCAATGGCGTCGATGACGTCGCGCAGGGTTACGCGATCGGTCATCGTCAATTGCGCGGTGGGCGTGGCGGGAGCGTCCTCGATGAACGACTGTTCGAAGTTCGCTTCGAGAATTGTTCTGGACGGAACCCTGCCGTTCTTTCCGATCACGGCCACCAGCATGATGACCATTCCGGCGAGCGAGAGCGCTCCTAAGATGGCGAGGAAACGGACGATTGCTTTGGACATGACTTGCTCCTTAATTGGAGCAAGTTTATCCCAAGTCTATTCAAGGACGCGGCAGGGGCGCTAGCGCGCCCCGGTTCGCACTCTCCTACTTGATCGCTTCCGCGGCGATCCTCTCGGTGACAAAGGCTTCGATTATGTCGCCAGCCTTGATATCTCCGTAGTTCGCGATGGAGATACCGCATTCCATGCCGCTGGTGACCTGCGCCGCGTCGTCTTTGACTCGCCGCAGCGATGCGATTTTGCCTTTGAAGACCATCACGTTGTCGCGCAGCAACCGCACTTCGGAATCGCGCTTGATCAAGCCATCCGTCACACGGCAACCGGCGATGGTTCCAACCTTCGGAATGCGGAAGGTTTGCAGCACCTCGGCACGTCCCTGGTAGTTTTCTTTGATCGTCGGTTCCAAGAGGCCGGTCATGGCGCGCTTGATCTCGTCCTGCAGTTCGTAAATGATCGAGTGCAGACGGATATCGACCTTTTCCTGATCCGCCAGCTCTTGCGCTTTACGCTCCGGACGCACGTTGAAACCAATGATGATGGCGTTCGACGCCGATGCCAGGAGCACATCGGTCTCGGTAATCGCGCCAATGCCCGACCGCAAGAGCTTGAGTCGAACCTTGTCGTTCGACAGGCGTCCGAGCAAATCGCCCAGCACTTCAACCGATCCCTGCACGTCGGCTTTCAGGATGACATTCAGTTCCTTCATCCCAGCTGTTTTCAGCTGCTCAGCCAGTCCTTCGAGCGAAACGCGCGAACTCTTGGCCAGCGTAGCTTCGCGGAATTTCTGTTCGCGATACTCCGAAATGTCGCGCGCCTTTTCGCGATCGGTAACCACGACAAACTGATCGCCCGCCTGTGGCAGCCCTTCGAGTCCGATGATCTCGACCGGAGTCGACGGCGGAGCTTCTTTCAGCGCCTTGCCGCGATCGTCAAACATCGCGCGCACTTTTCCGTAGACATTACCGACAACGAAGTTATCGCCAGCTCGAAGCGTGCCATTCTGCACCAGGATGGTTCCGACCGGGCCGCGTCCGCGATCCAGTTTTGCTTCGAGCACGAGCCCACTTGCAGCTCGCCCCGGAGTCGCTTTCAATTCCTGAATGTCCGCGGTGAGCAGAATCATTTCCATCAGCAGATTGAGATTTGTTTTCTGCTTCGCCGACACATCGACGAACACCGTTTTGCCGCCCCATTCTTCCGGCAACAATCCGCGATCCGCAAGTTGCTTTTTGACTCGCTCGGGTAGTGCGCCCGGTTTGTCGATCTTGTTTACCGCAACAATGATCGGAACCTCAGCCGCATGCGCGTGATCGATTGCTTCAATCGTTTGCGGCATGACGCCGTCGTCAGCAGCCGTCACCAGCACCACGATGTCGGTGGCCTTCGCTCCCCGCGAACGCATGCGCGTAAAGGCTTCGTGACCCGGCGTATCGAGGAACACGATCTCGCGTCCGTAAGCCGGAGAGGCCTTGTCGGTAATTGCGACCTTGTAGGCTCCGATGTGCTGCGTGATACCACCCGCTTCGCCGCCAGCGACATTCGTTGAGCGGATCGAATCGAGCAGCGTCGTTTTGCCGTGATCGACGTGGCCCATGATCGTGACCACCGGCGGACGCGGAATTGCTTCCGCGCCTTCTTCGCTGCTTTCCATCGCTTCGGTCGTATCTTTCGAAGCCTGCTCTTCAAAGGTAATGACTTCGGTGTCCGCACCGAAGAAACGCGCCATTTCGCTCGCCAGTTCCGCGTCGAGCGTTTGGTTGATGGTCGCAAACACACCACGCACCACAAGACGAGCGATCAAGTCTTTCGCGCGGATGCCGAGCTTCTCCGCCAGATCCTTCACCGAAATACCTTCGGTGATCGTGATGTTGCGCGTGATCGGCGCCGGCTCGTTGCTGATGGTCATGCGCGGCGGCGGAGTGTAGCCCTTCATCGGGCCTTCCTTCACACCTCGCGGCACATATCTCTGCCCCGGCCTTCGCGACGGAGCGCCCGGACGCGCGCCAGGGCGCACCGGTCCCGGCGGCGCCATTCCTGCTCCGGGGCCCACTCCCAGTGGACGCGCTCCCGCAGGAGCAACCCGCGTCGGATGCATTGGACGTCGTTCTCCCGGACGTAGCGCGGGCCGCGGCGCACCCGGGGCAGCAGGTCTGGCCGTGCGCTGAAAAATTGGTTGTCCCGGAACAGGTCGTCCCGGCGCGGGCCGAGAAGGCGCGTTCGGGTTGTTCGCAATCGGCGGCGGCAATGGAGCTTTGTATACCGGACGCGGCCCCGTCTGCGGCATGATCATTCGCGGCGGCGGCGCAACTGGTGCCGATGGTCGCACCGGTGCAGCAGTCTGCATCTGCGCAACGTTGTCGGGTGCTGGAGTTTGTACTGGAGGAGGCGCGACACTTTGCGCCGGAACTTGTGTTTGTCCCGATCCCACGGACGGAGTAGTCCCGGCTGGCGGAATCGTTGCTCTCGGTGGAACTGCAATCGCCGGCGGCGCGCTTGCGGCGGGTGCTACAGGAGCCTTCGGCGGAATCACAACCACGCTCGGAGGACGATAAGTTGCCGCAACCGAGGCTGGCGTCACCATTCTAGGTGCTGGTGTGGGAGTTTCAGTTGCAGGCTTCGGTGGCACCGCCTTTGGTACCAGGGGAGCGGACGGGGCCTGCGCTTTCGCCTCCGCTACGGGCTGTGTCGACGGTGGCTTAGCCACGGGGCGCGCGACGGGCTGCTCGGCAGCTTCTTTCTGCTGCTGGATTTTGCGCAGCACATCTCCCGGTCGCGAAATATTCGAGAGATCGATCTTGGTCTTGATGCCATCATCGCCTTGCGGAGCACGCGAGGATCGAGTCGGGCTCGCCGTGGCGTCGGAGCGGCCGCGCAGGTGCTTCCGCACTAGGTCCGCTTCGTGGTCTTCCAGGGAACTGGAGTGCGTCTTCTTCTCCGTTACGCCCACCGTCGTCAAAGCGTCAAGAATTTCCTTGCTCTTGACCTCTAATTCGCGGGCCAGATCGTTAATTCGAATCTTACTCATCCGCTCTAGTTCCTCTTCTGTACCACCAACATTTGTATGTCTAAGCGCGCATATCTAGCCTCATAGAAACCTGTCGCAGCACGGGCAGGTGGCATCGCCCGCAAGCGGCCCTAGTCTGCCCTACTTGTCTTCCGGGGCTTCTTCAGTCGCGGTATTGCTCGTCGCAGCTTCTTCGGCGCCGACTTCAGGGCCAACTTCAGCTGCGACCTCGGCGCCTTCTGCGGACGCCGTTTCAGCCAACTCGGTATCACCGGCCAAACGGTCCGCTTCCACGGTGCCTTCGGTCGCCGATTCCTCACTAACAGCGATAGCCGCTTCGGTGGCGGCTTCTCCCGTGCTTTCCGGATCGGCAGTGGCTACCTCGCCACCGTCCAGACTGGCGAAGTAATTATTGACCGCAATACTGATTTTTTCCACCGTTTTCGGGCCAATGCCTTCGATCGCTTCCAATTGCTCGGGCGTCATATCCGCCAGCGATTCCACCGTATTGACGCCGGCAGCCTTCAGCTTTTCAACGAGACCATCACCCAGCCCAGTAACCAGTTCCAGCGGAGTGACCGTCTGCGTGACCAGCGCCGACATCTGTTGTTCCACTTCCTGCCGCTTCTCCTCTTCGCTCTTGATGTCGATCTTCCAGCCGAGCAGTTTGGCCGCCAGCCGCACGTTCTGGCCCTTCTTGCCGATGGCAAGCGAGAGCTGCGTATCGTCCACCACGACTTCAAGGTGCTTGTCCGCCGCATCCACAATCGTCACCCGGCTGACCTTCGCCGGCTGCAATGCCTTCTCGGCAAAGGTAACCGCGTCTTCGTGATACTCGATGATGTCGATCTTCTCTCCGCGCAACTCGCGGATGATCGACTGCACGCGCATCCCCTTCATGCCGACACATGCGCCGACAGCATCCACGTCTTTATCTTTCGACATGACCGCGATCTTCGTCCGTTCGCCAGCTTCACGAGCAATCGCGCGAATCACCACGGTGCCATCATAGATTTCCGGCACTTCGGTCTGGAAAAGATGCGATACCAGTTCCGGCGCCGAGCGCGATGCAACCACACCCGGACCTTTCACCGCTTTTTCGACGCGCACGATGACAACTCGAATGCGCTCGCCGACGGCAAACGACTCCAGCCGCGATTGCTCCTTGCGCCCCATCCTCGCTTCGGCCTTACCGATATCCAGAATCACATCCGGACCTTCGATCCGTTTCACGGTCGCATTCACGATCTCGTTTACGTGCCCGATGTACTCGTTGTAGACCGTGTCGCGCTCGGCCTCGCGCACTTTTTGAAAAATAACCTGCTTGGCCAGCTGCGCAGCGATCCGGCCCAGAATACCGTCCGTCACCTTCGGGATCAGCAGTTCGCCACCGGCTTCGGCGCTCGGATCGAGCTTGCGCGCCTGCTCCACCGTGACCTGCAGATTCGGGTCTTCCACCTGCTCGGGAGTTTCGACAATCGACTTCACCGCATAGGCGTTGATTTTCCCGCTGTCTTTGTCGAGCACGGCGCGAAAATTTTCCTGCGTCTTGTAGTGCTTGCGCGTGGCCACCACAATGGCGTCCTCAACGGCACTCACCACAATCTGCGGATCAATGCCTTTTTCCCGGCTGACCCCTTCGATGATGTTGTAAAGCTCACTTGCCATAAAAGTTCCAGGTCTCAGGTATCAGGTCCTAGGTGTCAGGTCTCAGAATTTCGGCTTTGCCTGAGACCTGACACCTAACACCTGAGACCGTGCTTTCAGATTTCTGGTACCAGGTTCGCTTTCTCTACGTTCTTAAACTCAATTTCCACTTTCGAAGATTCGCCTTCTTTCGGACGCATCTTCTTTTTCCGCGCCGCGCTCAGGTCCAGCAGGAGCTTCCCATTTTCGAAGCTTTCCAGCCGTCCCTCAAAATGCCGGTTATTCATCACCGGCTCGCGCGTCATCAACTTCACACGCTGTCCGCGAAAGCGCTCAAAGTCCGCCGCCTTCGTCAACTTTCGGTCGAGGCCGGGAGACGAAACCTCCAGAACATACGATCCACCCGAAAACGCATCTTCAACATCAACGATCGTGCCAAATTCACGGCTGAAGTTCGCGCAATCCTCGTGCGTTACACCATCCGGACGATTCGCTGCCGGAGCCGCTCCCGGACGATCAATAAACACCCGGAGCGTGCGGTGCTTTCCCCCGCCCGCCACCTCAACCTCGACCACTTCCAGCCCGCTCGAACTCGCCACCCGCTCGGCGATCTGCCGGACCCTATCTAGATCAAATGCCATGTTTTCAGCAATTTGCGCTTTGGTCGCCGCGCCAGCGCACTCCAACAACTGGGCCCCAACGAAAAAGTGGGCTTTCGCCCACTGGTGTGCTTCGACAATCCTGGCACTACGACACAACAGTATTCATCACTAAATATACGCCGCACACTGGGAAAACACAAACCACCGCGCCGCGACCAAAACGGCAAAAAACTTAACGCCGGCGAGCGAATGACCCCCGCGATTAAGGTGTCTGAAGTAATCTTGCCCGAACCTAGCCAATCCCCCAAACTGCATATGATGCAGGTTTCACGCACTCATCTCGCGATCGCCATTGGCACCGCCAGCCTGCTCATCCTGGCGTTTGCCGGCTATCTCTATTGGCTCAGCACGCAGCCACCGGTCCTGTCACGCTCCGAAGAGCGCGACCCGCTGACCCAGATGCCGATCAGCATCACCATGAATCCGTTTCGCGACCGCACCATCGAGCGCACCGCCAACAAATTTATCTCTGAAATGCGCGCCGGCAATTGCCGGACGGCGCTTTCTGATTGGGAAAAGAAAAAGGATTACCGCAAGAAACGTGCCGATTTCCTCTGCGATTCCGAAACCCAACACCCACTGATCTCATGGAATCTGGTGGAGTGGGAAGATGCACCGCCCCTCGTGATCCTTCACTACAAAGGCCAGCGCTACAGCACGCCCGCACAGGATTCAACCTATAAGGATCTTTTCTCCGTAACCGAAGAGAAAAAAGATGACACCTGGACCGTCACGAAGTACGACAGCTTCTACTGAGAGCAGTGGTTGGTGATTAGTGACTAGTACGGCCCCTGTCGTCACGATGAAAATGTTCGTTTTTACTAATCACTAATCACCAACCACTAACCACTGCCTACCCCCCAATATGCACCATAGTTCGCGAAGCCGGCACAAATCCCGGCTCTCCAATATGGTGTCGCTCTTCTTTCTTCTCCACGACTTTCAGAATGAACCTGGTCAGCTCTTCGTCCGACGCTCCGCGCCGCATCAGTTCGTGTAGGTCGTGATCCCACACCGAAAACAAGCACGTTCGCAGCTTCCCATCGGAGGTCACCCGAATCCGGCTGCAATGTCCACAAAAAGGATGCGACACCGGCGCGATAATTCCGATCTCGCCGATCCCATCGGAGAAGCGGTATCTCCTGGCCGTCTCGCTGCGCTCATGGGCTATCTCCTCAAGCGGCATAAATTCCGCCATCCGCGCGAGGATCTCGTCCAGCGTGACTACGATCTCCGGAGTCCAGACCCGGTCTTCTTCCAGCGGCATGAATTCGATAAAGCGGACCACCACCCGCTCTTCGCGCGCAAACTTGCCGAAGTTGACGATCTGATCTTCATTGAACCCGCGCAGCAGCACGCAATTAACCTTCACCGGATCGAGCCCCGCCTCGCGCGCAGCACGCACACCCGCGAGCACGCTCTCATATCCGTTCGGCACGCGTGTGATCCGCGCAAATCGCTCGGCATCCACCGCGTCCATGCTCACGGTGACCCGGTCCAGCCCGGCATCTTTCAGAGGACGTGCGATCTCAGCAAGAAGATGTCCGTTTGTGGTCAGCGCAATTTCTGGTTTCTTGCCGTCAACGGTCCGCAGTTTCGAAAGATCGCGGACGAACTCCACGATCCCTTTGCGCAACAGCGGCTCGCCGCCCGTCAGCCGGATTTTCGTAATCCCCAGGCCGACCAATATGCGCGCCATCCGCAAATAGTCATCGAACGGAAGTTCGGCATAAGCAGCGCCATTGTTCCCAGTCCGGCAATAGACGCACTTATAGTTACAGCGGTCCGTAATCGAGATCCGCAGGTCGTGAATCGACCGCCCGAAGTTGTCGGTGAGATTTGCCATTCAGCAGTCAGCACTCAGTAATCAGCAAATCCCGTCAAAATAGCGCCGCACTCGCGCAATGCTGAGTGCTGACTGCTGAGTCTTCAATTATAGATGCCACCAGCAGACTCGGCGATCTGAATCCATCCTGCTAAACTTCCTGCATGAAGGCCCTGGTCATCACCCGTTTCGGCGGCCCTGAAGTCCTCGAATTGCAGCAAGTTCCCGATCCTCAGCCCACTTCAGAGCAGATTCTGGTGAGCGTTGAAGCCGGAGGCCTGAACTTCGCCGATCTAATGACCGCGGAAGGCGGCTACGCTAATACTCCCAAGCCCCCGCTTACAGCCGGCCGCGAATTCGCCGGCACCGAACTCGGTGGCAACTCCGCCGGGCGCCGCGTCATGGGCTATACGCAGTGGGCCGCCTTCGCCGAAAAGACAGCAGCTCATCGAAACCTGGTTTGGCCCGTCCCAGAAAATTGGACTGCCGAACAAGCGGCCGCGTTCCCCGTAAATTTTTTCACCGCGTACTTCGCCTACTGGAAAGCCGGGTTGCTCGATCAGCCGGGCGCACGCGTTCTGATTCAGGCGGTAGCCGGAGGTGTGGGCACCGCCGCCGTTCAGATCGGAAAAATCCTGGGCATCGAGATGTATGGAACGTCTTCTTCCGACGACAAACTCGCGCGCGTGCGCGAACTCGGACTTCAGCACGGCATCAACTACAAACAGCGCGATTACGTTGACGCCATCAAAGAACTGACCAATGGTGAAGGCGTCGATGCGGTTTTCGAAATGCTTGGAGGCGAGCACGTCGCAAAAGGTGTGCGCTGCCTCCGCGACTTCGGACGCATCATCGTCTACGGCGCCGCCACCGGCGAAGCTCCGCAAATCGACACGCGCATCCTCTACGCGAAAGGCGCGAGCATCCACGGCCTGTGGCTTTCCTATCTCAGCGGGAATCGTCCGCTGATGGAATCCGCCTGGAAGCAACTCTCGCTGTGGATCTCTGCCGGACGTCTGCATCCTGTCATCGGCAAGGTGTTTTCTCTTGAAGACGCACAAGACGCATACACACTGATGCAACAGGGTAAGAACTACGGCAAGATCGTTCTGAAGATCGAATGACAAAAGATCAAGTACCTGAAGATCGACTCGTAGGTAACTCTCGTTCGTTGACCCGCCAGACAGAACAATTCCTCCCTATTCCTCCGCCACGCGTCCCACTCCCGCTCACCCTATAGTTGCCATCACGTCCAATACGCATGACACACAAAGGCGGTTCGCGAAAGAAATCGGGAACTTACTAAAACCGAGATTCGTATCTGTAGCGAGCCGGCAATGAACGGACAAGTCTGATGGGGATTGGACGTCTGATCCGCTGATTGCTGTAACAGATTGCTCAACAAAATTCGCAGGGTAACAGGACTGGCTCGCTCATGGTTTGGCGGCCCTGTCGGGGCCAGTCCGGCAAAGATCGAGGTTTGAGGCCCACGTTTCTTTGCGTCACCCTGACAGGCGCATTGTAGGACTTCCGGCGAAAAAGGCAAGCCTTCAGTCGAGCGTCCTCCGACCCACACCAGCCGCCCGAACATCCCGGTCCAAAGCCGGGTAGAAAGCTAAGGAGCATATGAAATTCAATCTTCTGGCAAAGACGGTTGTGCTCGGGCTGGCCTTACTGCTCGCGTCGAGTGCGTTCGCAAGTAATAAAGGGAGTCTGCAGGTATTCGAAGCAGTCCAGGTCAACGGCCAACAGCTAGCTCCGGGCTCTTACCAGCTGCGCTGGGATGGCACCGGATCGAACGTCGAAGTAAGCATCATGCAAGGCAAGAAAGAAGTAGCCAAGACGTGGGCGAAAGTCGTCTCGCTCGACAAAGCTTCTGACAGTGATTCCACCGTGGTCGATCGCGCCGCTAGCACTCCGGCAGTATCCCAAGTCCGCTTCGCCGGGAAGAAATATGCGCTCGCCATCGGCGGCAGCGAAAAAGCCGAGATGAGCAGCTCAGCCAAATAGTTCATCAACCCTGGAAGGGGAACAAAAACGGGGAGCACTTCGGTGCTCCCCATCTTTATTGGGCGCGTTACTAATAATCAGGTTTTTCCAGTTCGGCGTTGAGGTGAATATCGCTTCCACCGCTGATCTTCACCTTTCGTCTCCAATGCTTGAATCCCGGCTTTTTGACAATCACCATATGACTGCCCTCTTGTACCCGAACGCCCGAAGGAGTATTCCCTACAAACTTCCCGTCGATGTTGATTTCGGCTCCCGGGGGAGTCGAATCGACCTGTAACGTCGCAAATTTGTCGCCCTCGTTGGGCGCATTGCCGGACACACCATTGGACGCATCGCCAGGCGCGTCACCGAGATCTGCACGTATAGAAAGATTCGGCGCGCCTGGCTCAAACTTTGCCGGATCCAGTTTCATGTCTCCATTGACATAAGCTGTCACCTCGGCGCCCTTCGGTATGGCCATATCTTTGCCCTGCATGAATAGGAAAAATGGGGCCGCCGGGAAAAAGAGCAGTCCCGAAGCCACAATCCCAGCGGTCATATAACCGACGTGGCTTCCACCTTTGCCACCTTTTACTGCACGCAACGGCGCCTTCTCGCCATCAAACAGCCTTACGTAGTCGACATTGATTTCAAGCTTGCCTCCCCGTGCCAGCCTTCTCTTTGACTGAGCCTCGGTGACCGTGCCAAAAGCCAGGCTGCCTTTTAGGATGACCGGCGTCCCATTGACCCTGACATCTTCCTGCACCTCGAAGTCGACCGTTTCGTTTACTTGCGAGTCAGAGGAAGAAACCGCCCGACGGAAGCGAAGCCTGATCGGAGTCGCGTCTTCAAGGATGAAACCGCTGCCGGTCGTAACACTTTGTGGCACAACTGAAGGAGATTGCGGTAAGGGCTGTGTGGCCGCTTGAGGAGGTGGCTCATCCGCAGTCTGTGCATCATTAGTCTGTCCCTCGAATAGCTGAGACAGGAGAAGCACGACTAACAATAGAGAACAGATTTTCTGCATGAAACCCTCTGACGTTGCTCATCGGGCGCTGGTGTCGCCTCAAGGTGCCTATTATCTTCGGCGCCGACGTGAAGTCAACACCTATCACCAGTGGCAGACCGGGTTGGCAGTGATTTTCGTCTTAGAACGCCCGCATCGGTAATTCTGCAATCGTAGACGAGACCCGATCGACCAAGCAGGCTTTTACCTATCTATCTTTGCCGGCGGTGTTAGCGGAAGCGAAACCTCGCGCTAATCCGTCATTGACAAAGGAGAAGAGAGGCGCGGAAGATAGAGCCGTCTTCGAACTAGGTATCTTACTCACTTCTCAAACTGGAGAGGGCTCGTTATGGAACGTTGCTCTTGGATTGTGTCGACGGTGTTAGTGTTCTCGCTTCTATCGAACGCGCAGCAAACTGCCCCATCGGCCGCTGCCACTCCGAGCACACCGGAGCAAACTCCTTCCGCGCCCGCGAACGCGACAACCAGCGCAGATGTTGAAACTCACTTTACGTCGAAACTAGGTTTTGTGCTCGAGGACTCGGTCCCGGTTCGCCTGAAGCTCAAACACGCAATTTCTTCCGCGACTGCCCACCATAGCGACACTGTGGAGTTCGAGGTCGTCGACGATATCTATCTGAACGGGGTTCAGGTCATTGCAAAAGGCGGAACAGCGATTGGAATTGTCGGAGAAGCTCAGGCCAAACGGAGAATGGCGAGGGGTGGAAAGCTTGATGTCAATATTGACCATCTTCGGCTAACAGACGGCGAGAGTTGTCCGCTTCGGGCGGCCAAAGGAGGGAATGGAGGAGGCCACACGGGAGGGATGGTTGCAGGAATGGTCGTCACGGGTGTCGTGCTCTGGCCCGTCGCACCCTTTTTCCTGTTGATGCATGGCAAGGACATGACCATTCCGGCGGGCACCGAGATTACCGCCTACGTGAATGGCGACATGAAGCTCGATCTGGCGAAGTTTGATCCTAACGCTCCCGCGGCCACCCCTGTGGCGACGGCAGCGGCACCAGCGCCAGCGGCACCAGAGGTGGCAAGTGCCGCATTCGCAAAACTCCAGATGGATTCGAGTATTATCGGCGCCGACATTCTCCTTGACGGCAACTTCGTCGGCAATACACCGTCGGAGGTACAGGTCGCCGAAGGAGACCATACGGTGACCGTTAAGAAGGCGGGCTGCAAAGACTGGGAGCGAAAGATTAAGGTGACCGCCGGCAGCAATATTCACTTGAATGCGGAGATGGAGAAAGAACCGGAGAAGACGGCGAATCCGTAGAAGCGTTCTACTCAATTCGCCCGCTTCCCAGCACGAGCGGAACTAATCACCGACCACTAGCCACTAACAACTGCCTTAGTACTTCGGCATCTTAGGATCAACGCGCTCCGCCCAAGCCGTAATTCCGCCGGTCAAGTTATGCACCTTGGTAAAGCCAGCCTGTTGCAGAAAGGCTACGGCTTTGGCGCTGCGTCCGCCCATCTTGCAATGGGCCACGATCTCTCGACTGGAATCGAGTTCGCCGACGCGCTTCGGTAGATCGCCGAGCGGGATGAGATATCCATTGATATTGCAGATCTGATATTCGTGCGGCTCGCGCACGTCGAGGACAAAAATATCTTCTTTGTTGTCGAGTTTCTTCTTCAATTCTTCTACCGAAATTTCTGACAAACCGCCTCCCGTCGCCGGCGCCGCCTCCACTCCGCGGATGCCGCAGAACTGATCGTAATCGATGAGCTTGGTGATTGTCCGGTGCGTGCCGCAGGCTGGGCACTCGGGATTTTTGCGCAGTTTCAGTTCGCGAAACTTCATTCCCAACGCATCGACCAGCAACAATCGCCCAATCAAGGGATCGCCCTGCCCGAGAATTAGCTTGATGGCCTCGGTGGCCTGAATCACTCCAACCAGGCCCGGTAATATGCCGAGCACTCCGCCTTCCGCGCACGAGGGTACCAGGCCCGGCGGTGGCGGCTCAGGATAGAGGCAGCGATAGCACGGGCCGTTCTCCGTCGCGAAGACACTGGCTTGCCCCTCAAAACGAAAAATGGATCCGTAGACATTCGGTTTGCCTGTAAGTACGCAGGCATCGTTCACGAGATACCGCGTCGGGAAATTGTCCGTGCCGTCGGCGACCATATCGAACTCACGGAACAGATCGAGCGCGTTGGCGCTGGTGAGTTTCGTGTCGAAGGTCCTCAGATTAATGAAGGGATTGATGGCCTTCAATTTGTCGGCGGCCGAGTCCAGTTTCTTGCGCCCGACATCGGCAGTCGAGTGAATGATCTGCCGCTGCAGATTGGTGTAGTCCACAACGTCGAAGTCAACAATGCCCAGAGTTCCAACGCCCGCCGCCGTCAGGTAAAGAGCCAGTGGCGAACCCAGTCCGCCCGCGCCAATGCAGAGCACCTTCGCCGCCTTCAGCTTCAGTTGGCCTTCCATGCCAACCTCGGGCATGATCAGATGCCGCGAGTAGCGCAGGATCTCGTCGTTGCTCAGGACCGTCTCGGGCTTAGTCTCAGGGAGTTTGGTTTCGGAAAGCGTGGCCATAAAATCCAATCAGCAGCCGCCTGCAATCGACGGCACAATCGAAATCGTATCACCGTCTTTGAGCGCGGTGGCCTCTTTCTGCAAATAACGCATGTCTTCATCGTTGACGTAAACGTTCACAAAGGCGCGCAGTTTGCCGTCGTCGGTATAAAGATGACGTTTCAGCTCGGGATGCTGTGAGACGAGGCCGGCAAGGGCCTCTCCAACGGTGTTTCCCGGGACGTCGACCGAGGCTTGTTTGCCAGAATACTGGCGCAGTGGAGACGGAATCTGGATCTGAGGCATGTCAATAAAGATGCTATGGTACGGGGCAAAGATGCAAGCCAAAATGCCACGTCCGCGAGGCTTCATTCCGATCGGAGGATTTTTCCTCTTCGGAGCGACGATGGCTGCCTATGCCGCGATTACTCTCCTCAATCCAGGCTCTGCTCTCGACGCACCGTGGGCGTTGAACAAAACAGGCCACCACCAACTCATAGCGCTGGGAAAGCCTGCGGCTGTCGGCTTCGCGGTGCTCTCGGTGTTGATGTGCGGGGCGGCCCTCGGATGGTTTCGCCGTCGATACTGGGGGTGGGTTCTCGGCACTTCGATCATCGCCATCAACGCGGCCGGAGACCTGATCAACGGTGCAAGGGGAGAGTGGCTGAAGGGTTCCGTCGGCGTCGTGATCGCGGGCGGATTGCTGTTCTACATGACGCGACGGAAAGTGCGAGACTACTTCATCCACGGATCGCCGGGTCGCGTGGCTAGATAACTTCTGTTCTCTCCGCCGCTAATTTCTTGTCAGCCTCATCCACGCCGGTAAGCTCAAACGAATTCGTAATCGCGGCGGTACCTTTCTCCACGCTTGTGATCACGTAGGAGCAGCCAAACCAGTGCGCTTCCGCGAGATCGGTCGACGACCACTGTGCCGGATGATCGGGGTGGGAATGATAGAAGCCGACGATATCCTCGCCGCGCTCACGTCCTTCGCGCTGGACGCGTATGAGCTCTTTAGGATCGATGTTGTACCGGTTTTGCGGAGAATCCTCCCGGGTGTTACCGCAGCGAGCGATGCGAGAGACAGTCTTAGAGCCATCGTCGCTAAATTTCCCGAGCAGCACTCCACAGCATTCGTGAGGATAGGTCTCCTCGCCGTGACGCCGAAGAGCGAGGTAGTCGGATTGAGAGAGCGTCAGCATACTAGGGCGGAAGGTTCTGCAATCGACCTCTGCACTCACCCTTCTCTCCAAAACCTTTCGCTCAAATATTTTTCGCCCGAATCGCACAAAACGGTGACGATCGTCGCCCGCTGGTCTTCCTTGAGCCGTGAAGCAATACGCAGGCTGCCGACAATCGCGGCCGCTGCGGACACGCCCACCAGCAGCCCTTGTTCCGCCGCCAATCGGCGGGTCATGGCATGCGCTTCTTCGGTTCCTATCTCGATGTCTTCGTCCGCAAGCGAACCATCGTAGATACGCGGCACGATAGCTGTGGCCAGGTGCTTCGCGCCCTCGATCCCGTGAAATGCAGAATCCGGTTGCAGCGAGATGCATTGGATCTTTGGATTCAGCTCCTTCAACCGCCGCGTCGTACCCACGAAGGTTCCGGTCGTCCCGAGCATCGCGACGAAATGCGTGATGCGCCCTTGCGTCTGCTGCCAGATTTCGTTCGCGGTGGTTTCGTAATGCGCGCGCCAGTTCGCATCGTTTGAGTATTGATCGGCGTAAAAATAAACGTCGGGATTGCGTTCCACTTGCTGGCGGGCGATCTTGATCGCGCCGTCCGAGCCTTCCGCCGGATCGGTATAGATGATATTTGCGCCGTATGCCTGTAGAATGCGTTTTCGTTCCGGGGAAACATTCTCGGGGACACAGAGTGTCACTGGGAAGCCGAGAGCGGCCCCGAGCATGGCATAGGCGATGCCGGTATTGCCGCTGGTGGAATCGAGCAAAGTTTTGCCGGGGCCGAGTTTGCCGGAACGGCGGGCTTCGGCGACAATGCCGGCTGCGGCGCGATCTTTCACCGATCCGCCTGGGTTGTGCCATTCGGCCTTGCCCAAAAGTTCCACGCGCCCCGGTGAAATGTTGCTAAGCTCCTGCGTAAGCGCCGCCAGTGACAGCAGGGGAGTGTTGCCGATCTGGGCCAGCACGGCTTCTCCGCGCAGGTTCGACGGCGTTCTAGACGCGGAACTGGGAGTCGCCGCTGTCATCGACTGTGTCGTCCTGAGTTATGTTGTCCTGAGTAGCGTTGTACCGATCTCATTGTGTGATGACTAGAGTAATGTGCCAGCAACCTTAAAAAGGTATATCTATACTAGCGTTACTGTAGTCCGCCGTCATTCGCCATTGGATTCGAAGTACCCGTTTTTGGTTCCGTCGAAAGTTTCAGGGCTGCATCTAAACTTGCGGCGACGAAAGTCGAAATACGAAAGTAAAGAAAAAAAAGAGAATTGAGCTCATAATGGCAGCGAAAGTCGAACAACGAACCTACGAAGACGTAGTCGCATGGCTGAAAGATCATGGCTTTGACCTTATCGAAGCTCCGGGCGCGCAAACCCGCGTGTTCCTCAAGAAATACAACTGTTCCGCCGCGATTCAGAAAACGGACGATGGCGGCGCCAAGATTTTCGCCTATCCCGGATACATGATCGGCAGCGAAATTTCAAAGCTGGTCAACCGCGGCTACCAGCAGTTCATGAAGACGACCAAGACCGAAGTGCCGGCCACCGCCGACCACCTCAAAGCACTGCAACAGTTCACCGAAGAACTCAAAGAAGCGTTGCAAATCCCGAGCCTCTACAACGAATCGCTCGGCACCGTCAGCGAGTCTTACCAATACGACCGCATCAAAGATCGCGACCAGCCAGCAGTCGACCGCCCGAAGCGGCCATGGGAGACGGTTCGAGTCAAAGCCGCGGCCGCATCAAAGAAGAGTCGCGCCTAGCTGTCGTTAGCGCCACTGCAAATCCTTCATCACCGCATCTCGTGCGTCCGTTGCGCCAGAATTGGCGGGGCTCGCCCACAAATACACAGTCAATCCTCGCAGCATATAGGTATCGTTCTCGAAATTTTGCAGCAATTCGAGTTTGGGCGGACTATCCTTCCACACACTCTGATCGGATGCATCGAGCGCCGCCAGCCAGCGATCGAACCGAGGCGCATCGAAGTCCTTCCGCTCGACAATCGTCGCCACGGCCAACGCCAATCGGTCTTGCTCTCCATAGCTAAAAATCTCATGCGCGGATGCGAGTCGCGCTGCGATTCCATCCAACACCCGGCCTTGATCTTCGGTTCGCAACAAAGGATTAGCTGCCAACGCAGCCAGCAAGTCTCCGGTGTGCGCCGTAGCGTGGATCCAACCGAGCACCGGATCAAATCCGCGAAGGTCGCGTTCATCTTTTAGATAGGCGAGCGCGTCTGTGAGCAGGCCGCGGTAGCGTTCTTCACCCAGAAACGGATGCTTCAAATCCCGTTTCGCGAGCGACGCGAGACACAGCGCCGAAAATGAACGCTTGAACACCGAATCGGTTCCCACTTCTCCGATCCCCGCCCGCAGATTCGCACGCCACTCGTCGGCCAGTGAATTCAACGCCTCGGTTGGAATGTCTTTCTGATGTCTGACCCACTGGTCGATGATCGTGTAGGCGAGGTCGTCTCGCAGCTCCGGGTCTTTCGATCCGAGGTATCCACTCAACTCGCCGAGCAAAGGCACAATCGCCTGTCCTTCTGGAACGGCATACTCGTCATGCGCAATCGCCCGCCAGAATTCGCGGTCATGCGTGGGCCCAGACTGAGGAGTCGCACCCCCAAAAGACTCCGCCGACATCGCCTGTGGCATCAGAACCAAAATCAGGACAACGCCCGCCCATTTCACAAAGTTTCTCCCGAACACGAATTTACGCGGTATTTTAAGGGTTGTGAGAACCCGAGGACATGCTCAGGGTCGAAACGACCGAATCGATACACGAAACGGTTCGATAAAGCGGACGAACGGACCGGAATAATGGAGCGAACGATGCGAAGTCTATTTTTGCTGATGAGCCTGATCGCAACTTCGGCGGTATTTGCCGTAGCGCAAATCGCGGGCCAAAACGTGGACGATCCCGCCCGCGCGGCAATTCGAAAAGTGATGGACGACCAGCAGGCCGCCTGGAACCGCCAGGATCTTGAAGCGTTCATGGCGGGATACTGGAAATCCGACGACCTGACCTTCTTCTCCGGAGCCCACGAATCAAAGAGCTGGCAAGCCGCCCTCGCTCGTTACCAGAGAAACTACCAAAGCGCCGGCCACGAAATGGGTCAGCTGCAATTCACGAACCTGCGGATCGAAATGCTCGGCCCAGACGCGGCCTTCATTCGCGGAGAATTTCACTTGAAGATGTCCGATGGCAAAACCCCGCAGGGGTTGTTCACTCTGATCTTCCGCAAATTTCCCGAAGGCTGGAAAATCGTGCACGATCACTCAGCGGCCGAGTGAGGCAAGGTGTCAGGTCTTAGGTGTCAGGTGTCAGGAAAACAAAAACTCCTAAAAGTGTGAGGTTGTCGCAAAATTCGCTCACCAAAGGTTTCCCTGAGACCTGACACCTAACACCTGAAACCTGCCCTATCTCCCTCGATCCATCGCGTCATTCGCCAGCCGGTCGGCAATCTGGTTGTGTTCCCGAAGTGCGTGCCTGATCTCGAAGTGCTCCAGTCCTCGAACCAATTGCTGCGCCTGATCGTAGAGCTTGCGCAACTCGGGATGCCGCACCTTGTAGATCCCTTTCATCTGCCGCACCATCAACTCCGAATCGCTAATCACTTTGAACGCTTTTACCTGATTCTCGTTGGCCCAGCGCAGAGCGGCGAGCAACCCCTGATACTCCGCGTAGTTGTTCGTACGGTGCCCCAGGTACTCGCTCAACTCGGCGACCGGGCGCCCCGCAGCATCGCTGATTGCGACTCCATACCCTGACGGCCCGGGATTGCCGCGGGCTCCGCCATCGACATGGGCAGTGTGTGTAGCAGTTGCGGACTTCGATTGAGCAAAAAGATTTCCAGAGTCAGAAGATCGCGCAGACATGCAGTGAGTTTACAACGTCCACGCTGCGGCAAGAATCGAGACTGCCTCGCGCCTACTGGTGGTCCCCAAGACTATAACGCCAGTTCCAGTATTCCTTGCTGTTCTTCAGCCCCGAGCCTGCGAAAATCGTGGTGAGGATCCGCTATCGTCCCGTAGCCAGTCGGGTTGCCAGCCGCTGCGGCAAATTCGCGGCCAGAATTTTTTCCTGTGCTACCCGCACGTTGTAAGGGACGCGATAAAAGGTCACGATCCACGCCTCAGAGTCAAACATGGCAAACGCTGAACGCCAATCGCCATCGCGCGGCTGCCCGACCGATCCGGGATTGATGAGGTAGTGACGATCCTTGCGTAGGGGCCAATCGGACGATTCAGCCTGGCCCACTGTTCGATATCCCGGACGATACGCTTCGCTAATCTCCCCCTGCAGCACAAATCCTCCTTGCAGGTGCGTGTGTCCGAAAAACGTGATGGGAACCGGATCGGTGATCAGCGGTTCGATGGCATCCCGGGCGCTGACCATGTACTCGTCTTCATCGAGCGACGATCCGTGAACAAACTGTAATCCGGGTAGTTCATCAACGTGAACGGGTCCCTGCGGCAACGCGCGTAGCCACTCCAGATTTTCCGGCGTCAGATGATCGCGCGTCCAAAGCGTGGCGAGACCTGCAACTGGGTTGAAATCGTCGAGGTTCATCAGTCCGCCGACAGCTTTGTCATGATTGCCGCGGACGAAAACTCGTCCGAGCGACTGTGCGCGTTCGATCACTTCATTAGGATTGCCGCCATACCCGACCGTATCGCCAAGGTTGACGACGAGGTCGTGGGCGGGCGCTGCCGCCAGACAGGAGTCGAGCGCTTCGAGGTTGCTGTGTATGTCGCTTAGAAGGAGGATGCGCACAAAGGGAGGATTATAGCTTTTTCGGAGGAAAAACAAAGCGCGGCCCTGCAATCGGGCTTCGCCAGTCAGCTTCGCTGCGGATTCACGACTGGGCACCGCGCCCAGTGCCCAGCGTTCACTTCGATTAATTCCGGCAACTGCGACGCGCAAGTGGCCACCCGAAATTGACACCGCGGCTCGAACAGACATCCCGGCGGAAGCTGCGCAATCGGAGGAACAGTCCCATCGATGGCTGCCAGTGGCTGCGTCCGATCAGTCGCAAGAGTCGGTATCGCGTGCAGTAAACCACGCGTATAAGGATGCGCAGGCTCGCTAAAGATATCAGCCTTGCTGCCCAACTCCACCAGGTTCCCCGCATACATCACCGCCACGCGATCGGCGACGTGCGAGACCACGGCGAGATCGTGCGAAATGAAGAGCATCGCCAATCCAAATTTGCGTCGCAGTTCGTTGAGCAGGTCGAGGATCTGTTGCTGAATCGTGACGTCGAGCGCCGTGGTCGGTTCATCGGCGATCAGTAATTGCGGACGGTTCACGATGGCCATTGCAATCATGACTCGCTGCCGCATACCTCCCGAGAGTTGATGTGGATAGCTCCGAGCGCGCTGCTCTGGGTCGGGGATCGCAACCTCGCGCATCCCGTCGACCGCCCGACGCCAGGCTTCGGCTTTCGAAACGCGATGGTGAGCGAGCACAGCTTCGGCAATCTGGTCGCCGACTCGCATCACCGGATTCAGCGCGGTCATCGGCTCCTGAAAAATCATCGCCATCCGCGCGCCTCTCAGTTGGCGCAGTCGATCGGATGGCAGCTTCAACAGATTGGTCGCACTCGATTCGTCGCACTGAAAAGCGATTTCGCCGGAGACCGCCGCCGCTGCGGGCAGCAGCCCCATGATCGCGAGAGATGTGATTGACTTGCCGGAACCGGACTCGCCGACCAATCCGAGCACTTCCCCTGACGCTATGGAAAAAGAAACCCGGCTCACCGCGGCCGCAACCGTGTTGCGTTGCGCGCCGCCGCGCGACTGTGGGAATTTGATCGTCAGATCGCAAACGTCAAGCAGTGGACGCACGAAAGGTATGTTAACAGCGACGGCACCGCCGACAGCGCCCATGGCTGATCAGTCGCCGCTGATTCGTTAATCCAGGATTTGCCGCCTACTTCTTCGGACGCGATTCGGGTGGCACCAATCCCGCCACGCGGTAATAGACCACCAGTTGCCCGTAGTGCTCGCCGGAGTGTTCGATCAATCCCCACGCCATGTCCGACACGCGCACTTGCTGGTTCGCAAAGGGATCGACGATCAAATCGTTCAATCCCTTATCGCCTTTTTGCTTGATCGCCGCCGCACCGTCGGCAAAGGCTTTCTTCACAAACTCAACCACGGCTGCTTTGGTCTTGAACTGATCGCGCTTGGGGTCTTCTTCGGCCGGCATTTTCAGTCCCAGCGCCGCATTCGTGAAGAAATAGTTGCTATTGGCCGCGTGCAACAGTCCTTCGGCAAAGCTGCGCTGCGCCGGAGTCGGCTTGAAGTCGTATTTATCCTCCGGAAAATCTTCCGCCATCGCAATCAACTTCCGTCCGATGTCGTTCCAGTTGTCGAGCAATGCCTGCGAAGGCCCGACCGCCGGTTTCGGTGCCTCTTTCTTGGTTGCGCCTTGGGCCAAGGCCAATGTACTGAGAATCGATATCGCCATCACCACGCTGCTGATTCGTAATTTCATAACCCTCCGAAATTTTGGGTCGAAGTTTCAATCCGACGTCTGAGCCTGATACTTGGACTGCTGACCGCCAGAAGCATAGCAACAAACCTCGCTCCCGCACCAACCCCGGGACTAATTTTTCCCAGTGTTTTCTGTTATGTTGCGTTTCAATCGACGGGCGTTATGCTCGCAGGTCGCGGTCCGTCGACTCTGTGCTGACGGAGACCCACAAACAATGGACCGAATCCTTCGTTCAATCGCCACCCTTTCCGTGATGGCTCTCCTGTGCGGGACCGGTTCATTCGTCTGGGCGCAGAATGAGGACGCAACCGCTCGCGCTCAAGTTCTTGCCCTCGAAAAGGCGTGGAACCAGGCCTACAAAGCAGGCGACACCAAGGCACTCAGCGCGATCCTCGATAATTCGCTGGTACTGGTTGAAGACGACGGCTCGCTGAAGACGAAGTCAGAATTCCTCGCAACCGTGAAGGCATCCACCGGCAACGAGGAGCAGGTCGCTCCCGAATCGCTCACGGTTCGCGTGTTCGGCAACACCGCCATCGCGATCGGAGTGATCGCAGTCAAAGCAACCAAAAGTGGCAAACCGGTCATTCTCCGTGAACGTTTCATCGATACGTGGATCTACAGGAATGGTTCCTGGATCTGCATCGCCACCGATGCCACGCCGATGACCCACGCCGGATCGTAGCGAACCCGGACCAGCCTCCACTTCTCCACGTCCAACCCTGCAGGTCAGTAAAAATCCCGGATCGTGTCGATCTTCCGACCACTCACTCGACGAGTCAGTAGAGGCTTGAAAACGGCTTCAAAGTGAGGATCCGCTTATGCAGCAGCCATTTTCTGATCGTAGGAAGTCCATCGCGGGAGCCATCCTGGTTGTGCTCGGAATTCTCGTTCTGTCTGGGAAACTGACTCCTACGTTGGCGCTGTTCGACCATCTCGTCAGCGCCATTATTGCAAAGGGGCTTTGGGCCTTTCCGGATGCTATCTTGACTGTCTCGCGGATTCTGCACCCAGACGGATTGCATCCAAAATGGCTCGTGCAGAACTTACCGCATCGTTTGTCGATCCTGGTGCCCTTCGTTCGACGCTTAATAGGAAAGTAGTGTGAATCAGCCTTAAAGGAGACATAACAATGCGATTTATGGTGATCGTCAAAGCCACCAAGGCCTCGGAAGCGGGTATCCTGCCAACTCAGAAGCTTCTGGCAGAAATGGGGAAGTTTAACCAGGAACTGGTTAAAGCGGGAGTGATGCTTGCAGGTGAGGGATTGCAGGCATCCTCAAAAGGCAAGCGCGTTCGCTTCGCAGGAGACAAGCGCACTGTGATCGATGGTCCCTTCACAGAGACCAAAGAGCTGATCGCTGGCTTCTGGCTTTGGCAGGTTCGGTCGATGGAGGAAGCGATTGAGTGGGTGAAGCGCTGCCCAAATCCGCACGAAGGAGAATCTGAGATTGAGATTCGCCAGGTGTTTGAAGCGGAGGACTTCGGCGCCGAACTGACTCCCGAACTCAAGAAGCAGGAGGAACAACTGCGCGCGAAAGTGTCCGCAACTCCGAAGAAGCGCTAATTCGTGGCACAAAAATATGCTTTCCCAATGTCGATTTTCCCGTTTCCCGTTCGACGCATAGATAGAGACCCAGAGTTGGCCGTTAGAAACGGCCGGAACACTGGACTCACAACCAACTTATACAAGGAGACCAACCATGCGATTCATGATGATAGTCAAGCACTCCGAAAACCAGGGCAATCCGCCAAAGGCACTGATGAACGCGATTGGGAAGCTTGCCGAAGATGCCAAAAACGGCACGATGCTCGGCAGTGGAGGACTCAAGTCCACCGCGACTGGAGCGCGCGTTCGGCTCTCCGGTGGGCAAGTCACCGTGATTGACGGGCCTTTCGCGGAAGCCAAAGAGGTCATCGGCGGGTACGCGCAGTTTGAACTTAACTCCAGAGAAGAAGCGGTCGAGTCGGCGGTTAAGTTCATGGAACTCCACAAGAAACATTGGCCTGGTTGGGAAGGCGAGACCGAGGTTCGCCAGATGTATGGACCGAACGAGTTCCCTTGCACGTCGTAACCACGACATCTCGGCTTGCAATCCCGAGCCTTGCGCGGATTCGGCAAAAATGATGAGATCGGTAGCTGTGACGGCTACCGATCCACATCGTGATTCGCGCTTCGATTCACACGACGATTTGCGCGACAACGTCCATCGCACCATCGATGCGGTGTTCCGGATGGAGTCAGCCAAGATCATCGGCGCTCTCACGCGCATCGTGCGCGATGTTGGCGTGGCCGAAGAACTCGCACAAGAGGCTCTGGTCGCGGCTTTGGAGCAGTGGCCCGAATCCGGTATTCCCGATAATCCGGGCGCTTGGCTGATGGCGACTGCCAAGCATCGCGCCATCGACCATTGGCGGCGAATCCAGCTGCACGAGCGCAAGAACGAAGAGCTGGGACGCGAGCTCCAGGTCAAGGAGACCACTGTGCCGGATTTCGATTCCGCACTTGACGATGACATCGGCGATGACGTTTTGCGACTGATGTTCATCTCCTGTCATCCAGTGCTCTCGACTGACGCGCGTGTTGCGCTCACGCTTCGCTTGATCGGTGGCCTGACAACCGAAGAAATCGCGCGCGCGTTTCTTGTCCCTGAACCGACGGTGGCGCAGCGCATCGTCCGCGCGAAAAAAACTTTGGCTGATGCGCGCATTCCTTTCGAAGTTCCGCAAGCGCCCGATCTCGCGACGCGCCTTTCATCGGTGCTCGAGGTTATTTATCTCGTTTTCAATGAAGGCTACTCCGCGACCGCCGGCGATCACTGGATGCGGCCCGCGCTTTGCGAAGAGGCGCTTCGTTTGGGACGCATTCTTGCCGAACTTGTGCCGCGCGAAGCTGAAGTTCACGGGCTGATTGCGCTGATGGAAATCCAGGCTTCGCGCGCTCCGGCTCGCGTCGGGCCCAAGGGAGAGCCGGTCCTGCTCCTCGATCAAAATCGTTTGCGCTGGGATCAACTGCTGATCCGCCGCGGACTTGCCGCACTTGCCCGCGCTGAAAAACTCGTCTCGACTCCCGGAACCTACACTCTGCAGGCTTCGATTGCCGCCTGTCACGCTCGCGCACTGACTCCGGACGCAACCGACTGGGAGCGGATCGTCACGCTCTACGATGCGCTAGCTCACGTCGCTCCGTCGCCGATTGTCGAATTGAATCGCGCCGTGGCGCTGTCGATGGCGTTCGGTCCGGCTGCGGGACTGGCTCTTGTCGACGCTCTCGCATCCGAACCCGCGCTCAAGAATTATCATCTGCTGCCAAGCGTCCGCGGAGATTTCCTCTTCAAGCTTCGCCGATTCGACGAAGCCCGCACCGCCTTTGAGCAGGCAGCAGCGCTAACTCGCAACTCGCGGGAGCAGAAACTTCTGCGCGATCGCGCTGCGGCTTGCGCTCAGGCTCCCACTCCCTAAAAAGATCTCGTCCCCTCATCTCGTCCCTCAGCGAAAGTCAATCTCGCCGCTGCCCACATGGGCGTACAGCCTGTACCTGCCCGGACCCGCTTTCTTGTACGAGCGAAAGAGTCCGCCTTTTTCGACTCCAATCGCACTCAGGTCAAGCTCTCCGGTGAGCACCGAAGCCTCGATGAGGTCATACTCCTTGGGATCGCCAATATCCATCGTCAACTGCCCCGCGTGTAGCTCCACATCCTTTGCACCGTGAACCTTTTCAACGACCAGCTCACCGAACGGCATGCGGACACGCAGATCGCTCTCCCGCGGAATCTCAATCAGAATGTGAAAGTCGTTATGAGGCGCGCCCGAGATTTCGAGCGCTGCAGCGCTGCCTCGTTTCTTGCAGCGGACTTTCACGTCCTGGATGTCGCTTACGTTTCTGCCCATGTAGTGAATGGAAATTTTGTTGCTGTCGGTTCCAGAAATCCGGACGTCCCCCGACTGCACCTCGAGCTGGAACCGTCCTCCGGCGGCAAAGTCGGTCTCGAAGTGATCCTTCCCTTTTTCGTTAAGGACAATGACCTGCTGGTCCTGGGCACTGACAATGGCAACACCACAACCGACCAGGATGCAAAGCGCGACCGCCTTGAACATAACCACACCTCCGTCGGGTGGTGATACGCGAGTGGAGGGCGGGTTGTTCCCAGGGCTTCCAACGGGCGGGATGGCGCTGCTGTGGGACACCGTTTTGGGAAAGTAACCAGTTAGCCATCCCACCCCCCCTCCCCCCTCGCCTATAGGAATCATGGAGTTAGGAGGAAAATTTTGGACTGGTCTTTGATTCTAAGGGACTTATATTAAAGTATTCTGGAATAAGGACTTAGCTCCCGAGAGCGCCGGAACTTGGTTCCCACACGCGTATTGTCCCATCGGTGCAAGAGGAGTGTCTATGATGGCCGTCACAGGACGGATGTGATGAAAGGATTCGGTCGATGCATCGGGGAGTATCGGCACGAATTTCGTGCTCCCAGAGCCGAATGACTATCCAACCGGCTGCGCGCAAGCGCCGAAAGTTCCGCTGATCTCGCCTCCGGTTAGCGTGCAGTTTCGATCTCCAAAACGGCGATAGTTTGTGTTCCCAAACTGGTAATCGCCATCCGTGCCAGAAATCACCGTCTATGAAGATTGCGACCTTCTGTCTCGGGAACACGATGTCGGGAGATCCGTTTAACTTCTTGTAGTTCCGCAGAAAACGCAGGCCGATCTTGCGAAGCTCTCGCTGTATCGACTTCTCTAAAGAGCCGCCCTTGACCTTCACACGTTGCATTGCGCGGGAGCGCTGGGCGGGTGTCATATGATCAGGCATGGTCATCTCGCTGGAACGAATTACTTTTTCCCCAGTATCGTTTTCATTCTCCCCTTTATGTTCTCACGGACCGTAGTCAGCTTGTTTTTCGCCTCAGTAGTAAGTAGGGCCGTGTGCGCCACTGCATCCCTGATTGGCTTGTACTCGTTCGCGTCCCTCGCCAAGCAAGCCTCCTTCGTCGGGTCTCGCTTGTCAACCAAATTGGCGAGGTCATCCATGGACAAATAACTCGCGCTCTTGGGGTCCCTGCGGATGGCAATGCTGATGTTGCCTTTACCCTTGCTGGCGATTTCTCTGTCCTTCCACTTCTGAGCCTCGCCTTCCGCTTCCTTGGACAGTGGAAGTCTCTTGCGCTTTATGTACTTTCTAATGAGGTTCTCTGAGACGAAACAGTCGGCGTAAGATTCAAAGTTAAAGGCGGCGTCATCGGATAGTTCATCAACCCAGCCGATAACTTCGCCTTTTTTCCCGGAGCTTTTCGAGGGTTCGTATTCCTTGGAAACGGCACCGTACAGGCCTCGCGACGCTCTCTCTTTCTTTGAGAGCCGTGGATTGTCTGGATCACCCTCCTCTCGATGCTTTATTCGCCACTCGTCCCAGTCTTCAACGATTTTCAAGACCTGTTTTCGAAATCTCGCTACGAACTTGGCATACTTGGGATCGTCAGCGACAATGCCCTCGCGGCTGCTTGTGAACCTATCTGTTGCATCGTCCAATGAGTCGAAATGAATCTGGCCGTAGAGGTAACTCTCAGCAAGGCGAGCGGTGGGCATGCGTTTTAGAATGTCTCGTTCGCGCAGTCGCCCGTTGACAAAAAGATCGACTCCCACGCGTTCATCCGTAGTCATGATTTTCAGGTCCCGAGGTTTCTCCACGGATGCGACAAATCCCTCGATCCCACTGATTTTCAACTCCGTCGTCTCATGATCATCCGGATTGTCCGAGAAGGCCTCTATCAGTGCGTCCACGTAGGGGTCTTTGCGGTCCCCAATTGTCCACAGGAATTGAGTCTTATCGGCAAGATCGCTGAGATCTTTGTATGTGACCTTTTCGTCGTCAAGAAAGATGCTGAAGGTCGGGTCCAAAAGGGAAAAGCGGAAATATAGGGCGATGACCTTTGTGAGAAAAGAAAAGCTTCCCCGTATCCCTTCCTTCACGCCCTCGAAGTGGATAATAGTGCCGTGCCGGTGCTCCTTCGTGTATCTCCTAAAGCTTCCGGAAGTCCATTCTCCCAGCGGATACTTCTCAGGGGTTTGATCTTCCGTGATGGCCTCGTCGAGTGTTGGGTTGTCGATGACTCCTCCGATGTAGGAGCCACCCTTAACCTTCGAGATGACGGTGATTTTCTTGGCGCACGATAACAGCGCCAGCTTTCCAATTCCTTTTCTGCCTATGAAAGGCCTCCCTGCAGGAGACGACCGAGTCCCATCTTTTCTCTTCGAGTATCCGATCCGCAGAAATTTATTTTGGAAATCATCCGCAGTCATGCCGATGCCGTCGTCTTTTATGAAAAAGCTATTGTGGTGGCGGTCGAGATAGATGCGGACGTTTTTCGCATCGGCATCCCACGAATTGGAAATGGCTTCACCCAGCACCGTGGCGAAGCTGCGATAGAGACTTCTCCCCAAATGATTAAGAACACTCAACGAGATTTCGAATGTGAAGAGCCTCTTCTTATCGCTCATAGCGCTCCCAATCTGCTACCTCAAGGTGTTGCTTGATTGCGCGAGCAATGATTCTGCCCAGTCGGACTGGGACCGCATTCCCGATGTGCCTAGAGAGGCGCTTGGAAGAAATCTCGGTTGCCGGGTCATACAGGTGGTAATACTTAGGGAAGGTCTGAAGAAGTGCAGCTTCGCGCAACGAGATCCCGCGATCTTGCTCGGGGTGACCGAATCTGCCGTTGCCGATCCCGCCGCAATGAGTTGTCAGCGTCGGTGCCAGTCGATCCCAGGACATTCTTCCGTAGATTGCTTCGTACCGTTTGCCGCTCGCCTTTTTGTGGCACTCAAGACGCAGCGAAGGCGGCCAGCTCCGCCAGTCACCACCTTCGGGAGTTTTTCTGATTCTCCTAAGGTTCAGATCTGAGAGTGCGCGCGCTTGGTGAAGAGGGTCTTTCAAGCTGCCTTCACCGGCGGAGATCCCTTCGAGGTTCCCGATCACGCCACGAACCGTCTTCTGCTTGCTCCTGCTATGCGTCGGCGGGGGCAAACAAATTCTGCCGAGCCTGGATCCCAGCAAAACCAACCTCTTCCGTGTTTGTGGTACTCCGTACCGCCAAGTCTCCACTACGGATTCAGTCACCTCGTATCCATGCTCTTCGAGCTCCTCCACAAAGTCATGGAAGATAACATGCTTTTGAAGCTCAGCGACGTTTTCCATAGAAACAACTTCGGGAAGTACTTGGATAATGAGCCGGAGAAAAGAACGGAGAAGGTGCCACTTGTGATCTTCGGTTTGAGCGGAGGTGTATTTTGAGAAGGGTTGGCAAGGGGCACACCCTACGAGAATGCGCTGCCGCGATCTGCCAAAAAACGATTCCAGCTCGGATGAGGGCAGGGACTGGACATCGCGATGAATAAACCGCGCACCATTGTTGTGTTCAAACGGATATCTGCAGCTCTCGTCATTGTCGATCCCAGCGGCAACGCGGAACCCTTCCTTTACGAAACCATGCGCAAGACCGCCCACGCCACAGAACATGTCGACAACCGTCCATCTGTTTATGGCTGATCGTCCCGCAATTAAGGACGACCTATCATTGGCCGCTTTCTGATAACGCATCTCTATCCTTCGGTACAACATGATCGCCGGAGCGACCGCTAACGCCCGGTGGCGGAAAGTAGAAAGGGCCACGGGTTGTCCCCGCGGCCCCCTCGAACCGATCCAATTATCTACTAGTCCCAACTAACTCTGCATAGACCACTTTGGTGCCACTTACCTCAGCGGCTAAAGCCGTCAAGTTTTGTTCTTGTCACGGCACCCTTCGACTTCGCTCAGGGCAGGCTATAAAGCTCAGCCCTGCCCTTTCAAAACGCTGGCTCTGGCTAGCTGCAGCCGCTAGTCGAGCCGCATTCTCCGCAGCGATAGCAGGAGCCGTTTCTGGTCATGATGGCTCCGCAGACGCTGCAGCTCGGGGCGTCTCCCATGTCGATCATGTTGGATAAGGCATCGGCTGCGTGGATGGAGCCCGTTCTCAGCTCGCGGCTCTCGGCTCGGGGAGAGGGTGAAGTCGGGTCGAGGCCCATGCTCGACGTTCCTTCCGGAAGAGCTGCCCAGGATTTGGGACGCAGGTTGTCGAAGAGCATTTGCTGCTGTCCGCTGAGGAAGCGCATCTGGAGCCAGCGGAATATGTAATCCATGATCGATTTGGCAAAGCCGATTTCTGGATTGCTGGACCATCCGCTGGGCTCGAAGCGGGTGTGGGCAAACTTTTCGCAGAAAAGTTTCAGAGGCACGCCGTGTTGCAACGCGATCGAGACGGCCAGCGCGAAGCTGTCCATGATCCCCGAAACGGTTGAGCCTTCCTTGGCCATTTTTACGAAGATCTCGCCCGGGTCTCCGTTGGGATAGAGGCCGACGATGATGTAGCCTTCGTGGCCTCCAACGTTGAACTTGTGCGTGACCGACATGCGCTCTTCTTTCAGTTTGTGACGCAGAGCGCGAGGCGGCGCTTCGAGGTTGTCTTCTTCGATTTCGACGCGAGCCTGCGCGGCGGCATTGTTGCGAGCGTCGTCCTTTGTCGAGGTCGCGGTCTTGCTACCGGCAGTGGAGAGCGGTTGCGACTGCTTGCATCCATCGCGATAGACGGCTACGGCTTTGAGGCCGAGCTTCCAGGCCTGGATGTAGGTTTCGGAGATGTCGTCGACAGTGGCGTTGTTCGGCAGGTTGACGGTTTTGGAAATGGCTCCGGAGATGAAGGGCTGAGCGGCAGCCATCATCTTCAGGTGGCCCATGTAGTGGATCGAGCGCGTGCCTTTCGAGGGCTTGAAGGAGCAATCGAAGACAGCGAGGTGCTCGTCCTTTACGTGCGGAGCGCCTTCGATGGTTCCCGTCGCGTCGATGTAGCTGACGATGGCATCGGTTTGTTCGTGAGTGTATCCGAGCTTGAAGAGCGCTCCGGGAACGGTGTTGTTCACGATCTTGATCATGCCGCCGCCGACGAGCTTCTTATATTTGATCAGCGCAAGATCGGGCTCAATGCCGGTGGTGTCGCAATCCATCATGAAGCCGATGGTTCCGGTCGGAGCGAGAACGGTGACTTGGCTGTTGCGGTAGCCGTACTTTTCTCCGTGGGAGAGAGCCTGGTCCCAGCAATCTTTCGAGGCGTCGAGCAGCGATGGCGGGACATTCGCCTTATTGATGTTATTCACAGAAGCCCGGTGCATGCGGATGACGTCGAGGAATGGTTCGCGGTTGATGTACCAGCCGGGGCAAGCGGATCCGGGCATAGCTTCGGCGGTGGTGACTCCGAGACGAGTCTGGACGGTGTCGGTGATCGGCGTCAGCGGTTCGCAGAGTTCGGCAATCTTTGAGGACTGGAGATAGGCTTCGCCGCACATGATGGCGGTGACGCAGGCAGCGTAGTCGCGTCCGGCATCGGAGTCGTAGGGCAAGCCCGAGGCCATCAGGAGCGCGCCGAGGTTGGCGTATCCGAGGCCGAGCGGGCGATAGTCGTGCGAATTTTTGCCGATGATTTCGGTGGGATATCCGGCGTTGTCGACCAGGATTTCCTGCGCGGTGATGGTGACGTCGACGGCGTGGCGATAGGCCTCGACGTCGAAGGTGCCGTTGGGCGCGAACTTCAGCAGATTCAGGCTCGCGAGGTTGCAGGCTGAATCGTCGAGGAACATGTATTCGCTGCACGGATTCGAGGCGTTGATGCGCGCCGTGTTCTTGCTGGTATGCCAGCGGTTGACGGTCGAATCGTATTGCATTCCGGGATCGCCGCACTGCCAGGTGGCTTCGGAAATCTTCCCCATCAGGTCTTTGGCTTTGTAGGTGTTGACCACGCGGCCGTCGACGATGGAGCGGGTCGAGAAATCGTTGTCACGCGTGACGGCGACCATGAAGTCGTCGGTGACGCGGACGGAGTTGTTGGCGTTCTGGAAGAAGATGCTGCTGTAGGCGTCGCTGTCGGGATGCGAACCGTCGTATCCCTGAGCGACGAGCGCGTGAGCTTTGGCTTCTTCTTTGCTCTTGCAGTCGATGAAGTCGACGATGTCGGGATGGTCGATGTTGAGGATGACCATCTTGGCGGCGCGGCGAGTCTTGCCTCCGGACTTGATGACGCCGGCGAAGGCGTCGAAGCCTTTCATGAAGCTGAGCGGGCCGCTGGCGGTGCCTCCGCCAGAGAGCACTTCGGTAGACGAACGCAGCGGAGAGAGATTGGTGCCGGTGCCTGATCCCCACTTGAAGAGCATGCCTTCGGTTTTGGCCAGGGTCAGGATCGAGTCGAGAGAATCCTTGACCGAATTGATGAAGCAGGCGCTGCACTGCGGGCGCGTGTATCCGGTGACTCCGAATTCGACCTGGTTGGTGGTGAAATTCCAGTGCCAGTTGGTGGCGTCGGATTTCGGCTCGACGCGTTCGCAGCCAACGTTGAACCAGACGGGCGAGTTGAAGGCCACGTGCTGGCGGATGAGCAGGTGCACGAGTTCGTCATGGAAAGTGGCGGCGTCTTCGCTGGTGCGGAAGTATCCGTCTTTCATACCCCAGTCGCGGATGGTCTCGGCGACGCGGGCGACGAGCTGGCGGACTCCGGTCTCGCGCTCGTCGGTGCCAATCTGGCCGTGAAGATATTTCGAGGCGACGATGTTGGTCGCGGTCATCGACCAGTCCTTGGGGACTTCGACATTTTTCTGCTCGAAGATCATGCCACCCTGCGAGTCGGTGATCTGAGCGGTGCGAAGCTCCCACTCGACCTCGTTGTAGGGGGAGACGCCGGGCTTGGTGAAGAGGCGGCGGAAGGTCAGGCCGGGGGCCTTCTTCTTGTTCGTCGCACTGGCGACGCTCTGGGTCTTGAGTTGATCTTTGTTTTGCATCTGATCTTTGCTCTGAACTTCGGTCTGCACTTCTGTTCGAACTTCTGGCATTTCCTTCTCCTAATATTAGATGATGGCAAACGGCTTATGGACCGGGCTCACTGCTTGATGGTCGCAAGCATAAGACCCTGTCTTTCAGGTACATACAATGGCGCGGCGGGAACGTCTCGACGGCCAGCCCCTGAGGGGCATTATTTCGAAGAGCTTTCGGCATCGCTGAAGCGATGCCCCATACAAACCAACTTCAGAGGGAGCTACGGGGCGGGATCGCCCTGGAGGCTTTTTCGGTAGTTGTGGTCTGGGATCGCCGTGGGCTCGAGGACGCTGCGAGCGGGCGTCTGCACCCGTCTTTCCACCAACCTAGTATCGATCGCCGGGCATTCGATGCCGTGACGGGCAAAGGAGGCGGCTACTAGTTCCATCAAATCTTCCATCGGGGCTCCTGAAGGCGCCGGAAGCTGGTCTGTCGGGGAGCAGCTTCGAACGCTAAATCTTTCCCTAATTTCACGTTCCGGATGAATCCCCCCGAGGGGATGTCTGGTGGGCCAGACCGGGGGAAGCCACCGCTTTTTATCTGCCATCCACTTCGGAGGGATGGCGTCCCGTGAAAGGGAAAGACACGAAGTCACCTCAACTTTGAGTCTCGCCCTGGCTTTTGCCGTCGTTGCCTCCTCGTCTATCGCCAGGTCAACCGCTACGTCTAGCGCTAGCCGGAAGGTCTAAAAATGTGCTCTGGGATGCTTAACGTACTCCCGTATATGGTGCCTGTCAAGAGATAAACACTACAGCTGGTGGCCCGAAAGTGACATAGGTACCGAGAGGGACAAGACTCCGGCTCAGGCGCTGGCTCGGAGCCTATTTTCGGTCGCTCTCGAGGCCGGCCGGTCGAGGATTCCCGAGCCCGACTCGAGGGGGACATAGATATCCTCGAAGATGGCCCGACTGGTAATTCGCTTTACGCCTTCGGCAGTTTCTACAAGGTAGTCGCCCGGCCGGCCCGATTGTTCGCGGCCCAGAGAGTCGGTGAAAACCAGGGGTTCGGTGAGTTGACGAGCGCGCACTAGGAAGCGGGTGCGATAGACGGTCCATTGGTCGGCTAAATTCGGGGCGGCTAAGTTCGAGTCGGATAAGTTCCGGTTGGCAAGATTCGGTTCAGCAAAATTCATAGCGCTTTCTTTCGCCCCTCGCGGGGCCGGTATTCGGTTCTGGGTTTGGTCGAGTGTGGTTGGCGCTCGGCGAACTCGGTGCGAGTGGAGTGACTCTACGCGCACGGATGGTGCGGGTCAATTACACATTAATAGTGCAACCGTGGAATTTTCGTTCTGGAATGGGAAGCGATGAATTTAGATCATGTTTTGGTCGAGAACGGTAGTAGTTGGCATACGAGGCGTAGGGTTTGAGGCTAGCGCAAGGCTATTGCTATGGATAGTCTCGCGTTCGATCGCCAAGATTTGCACATGCGGTGCACAGGATTGGAACAATCTAGTTCCCAGTTCCCAGTTCACACTTTCGGCAACTCCTCAGATGGTGCTTCGGCGGAATCCGGCTATCTAGTTCACTACTCCGGGCACTCGGACGCGGACGGTGTGAGGGACGGCTCGCAACTTTTCCAACAACTGATCGTCGCAGGCGCGATTGATGTCATAGATGGCGTAGCCGAGTGGGCCGCGTGTATCCAGGACCTGGCGGTCGATGTTGATTTCGCGGTCGGCGAGAATGTCGTTGATCGCGCGCAGGATTCCGGGGACATTGTGATGGATATGCATCAAGCGATGCGAGCCGGGCTCATAATCGAGGTGGCATTGCGGCAGGTTCACGCTGAGCAGGGAGTTTCCGCTTTTGAAGTAGTCGATCATTTTGGCGGAAACGAACTGCCCGATATTTTGTTGAGCTTCTTCGGTGCTGCCTCCGACGTGCGGGGTGAGAATCACATTGGGCAATCCGCGCAGCGGGCTCACGAACGGCGCGCCACTCTCCGGTTCGGAGGGAAAAACGTCGACCGCCGCTCCCGCGAGCTTTCCGCTTTTTAAATGACGCGCCAGCGCTTCGTGATCGACAACAAAGCCGCGGCTCAAGTTGATCAGGCAAGCGCCGTCTTTCATTCCGAGGAACTCTTCCTGGCCAAACAGATCCTGATTCTGCGTTTTCCCATCGACGTGCAGCGTGATTACGTCAGAGGTGGCAAGGAGTTCGCGAAAACTGACGGGGCGGGCGTTGCCGCGCGCCAGCACATGGGCCACGTCGTGAAACACGACGCGCATTCCCATGGCTTCGGCGAGGTCTGACACTTGAGAGCCGATTTTGCCGTAGCCTACGATTCCGAGAGTCAGGCCGCGGACTTCGTGCGATCCGGCGGAGGATTTATTCCAGACGCCGGCATGAAGCTGGGTGCTGGCTTCGAAGGTGCGGCGCATGAGGAGGATGATTTCGCCCATCGCCAGCTCGGCAACGGAGCGGCTGTTGGAGTGCGGGTCGTTGAACACCGCGATGCCGCGCTCGCTCGATGCGGCGCGATCGATCTTGTCGACTCCGATGCAGAATGCTCCAACGGAGACGAGGCCGGGAGCGGCGTCGAGAACGGCGGCGGTGATTCGGGTCTTGGAGCGGACGCCCAGGATGGAGGTGCCGCGGATTTTTTCGATCAGCTCGCGCTCTTCGAGCGCGCCTTTCAGCGATTCGACTGTGAATCCCGCTTCGGTGAACTGAGAAGCGGCGACACCGCTGATGTTTTCCAGCAATAGAACCTTCAAAGATCCCCCCGGAGGCACGAAAAAAGCTCAAAGCTTACTTTATGGATTATATAGACCGGCTTGTGGAGGACCTTCGCGTCAGGGGACGGGCTGCTGAAAAGATGCGGGTGCAAGTGATACAAATATAGGGGCCCGGCGAGACAACCAGCTGCCGCCGCAGTGAATCTTTCCTCCGCACCCCGTCATCTTTAAGGCTTTGGAGGAAGAGAAATGGCACAGACTTTGGAGGAAGTAAAAAAAATGGCGCATGAACTACCCCCCCTGCCGTATGACTACACGGCGCTCGAACCGACCATCGATGAAAAGACGATGCATCTGCATCACGACATGCATCACGCTGCCTACGTCAAGAATCTGAATGCGGCGCTCGACAAGCATCCCGAGCTGCACGCGAAGAGTGCGGAAGATCTGATCCGCGATCTGAATGCGATTCCGGAAGACATTCGCGGGCCGGTCCGCAATAACGCCGGCGGGCACGTCAACCACACGATGTTCTGGAACATCATGAAGCCGCACGGCGGTGGCGATCCGACTGGTGCCATTGGAGACGTGATCAAGAAGACGTTTGGCGACTTCAAGACTTTTCAGGAGAAGTTCAACGCGGCTGGGGTTGGACAATTCGGCAGCGGATGGGTCTGGCTGGCGAGCGATTCCAAAGGCGAAGTAAAGATCGTCAGCACTCCGAATCAGGACAACCCGATTTCGCAGGGGCTTCATCCCATTTTCGGGAACGATGTCTGGGAGCACGCCTACTATTTGAAGTACAACAACCGGCGTCCGGAGTATTTGCAAGCTTGGTGGAGTGTCGTGAACTGGGACGAGATCAATAAGCGGTTCGCGGCTGCGACAAAGAAGTAGCTGTTGGCATCTGGGATTCGCTGAGAGTTTTGTGGCGCGGGCACGCGGGCGAGGGCGCCCGCGCCACACTCAAACTCCGATGTTCAGCGGACGAAGAAGGTTTTTATCTCCGTCCAATACTTTCGAATGATCAGGTCGGTGCTCAAATGCCCGCCCCGCCGCAATAACTTCAATTGCACTCCAGTAAGCCGGGCGAATTTCTGGACCGAGCGGTAGGGGACGTACGGATCATCCTGCGCGTGGAACATCATTACCTTTGACGCTGTGATCTGGCGCGCGTGATACAGAGGGTTGTAGAACTTTCCGTCGAAGAGTTTCTTCCAGTTTTTATCCGAGAGCCGATAGGCGTGGCCGAAAGCGGCGCGAATATAGGCGGCGTAACTTGGGTTCGACGTTTCTTTCCTTTGCTCACGCGCAAGAATCGACCAATCCACTACCGGGCAATTTGCCACCACTTTTTTCACTCGCGGATCGAGCGACGAGAGAATGGCTGCGGCGCCGCCAAAGCTTCCGCCGACCACAAATAGCTCATCGAGCGACAGCCGGAATCGGCGGCCGAAAGCCAGCTCTCGAAAATCTTTCGACAGCCCGTCGATCACATCCAGTATGTCCAGGTGAGGGGATCGCTTGAGGAATTCTCCGCCACTCTCCCATGCTCCGCGATAACGCGGATAGAAAACCCAATAGCCTTTCACTGCAAGAAACTCTGCCAGAGGCTGCTTGCGCGGGATCGAAGGCATGCCGTCGCAGAGGATGATGACCCGGCCAGTTCTCTTTTTTCCAGGCCTCGCTGGAGGCAGAAACTCGGTCAGGATGTCGCGTGAGAAGCGTGTCCGGTACATCTGCATTAATAGACTCCTGCCTTAATAGACTCCGAGATCGTGAGCCGATACCCAATTTCCTTTGTACTCGCGGCCGATCTGCTCGACCAGGTCTGCCTCCGGCAATTTCTCGAGCGACTGGTGATAGACCACTAACAATCTAGGATGCGCGCGGCGCGCGATATCGGCCAACTCGGCCGGGGAGGTATGGAAGGTTCGGAAATATTCTCGCCAGTGTTCTTCTTTGAGTTCGTCCCCGTGGGGATTGAAAACTTCGT
The DNA here is from genome assembly GCA_035308395.1 of Terriglobales bacterium. Taxonomy (GTDB): domain Bacteria; phylum Acidobacteriota; class Terriglobia; order Terriglobales; family Acidobacteriaceae; genus Acidiflorens. The sequence goes on along the minus strand of DATGGT010000126.1, from coordinate 366,548 downwards.
GGAGCAAGACGTCGCATCCGTCGCATGCTTTCACGACTTCGTCGGTGGGCGCGGTGTCGCCGGAGATCACGATTTTGCGGTCAGCCGTTTGAAAAATATATCCATAGGCTTCTTTCCAGATTCCGTGCTTCACTGGAAACGCAGTGACCGTGACATTCTGGTCGCGATAGACCACTCCAGGTCGAATCTCGTGAACGTTGACTTTGTAGCCGGTCGTGTTCGCTTGTTCGAGTCCGCGTTGGCGAACATCGACGTCTTGCTCCCATGCCTTCTCAATGTGCGCTGTCATCTTCTTTAGTCCGTGTGGGCCGTAGGCTTCAAGCGCGTCTTTGCGGCCCAGCACCCATGGGGAAAAAATCAGGTCGGGATATCCGAGAGTGTGATCGGAATGCAGATGGGTGATGAACACGATCTTCAGTTCTTTTGCTTTGAGGGCGGCGATTCCGTTCTTCTCGGCGGCAGCGGCGCGACGAACGACGCCGGGGCCGCAATCAATCAGATAGGCACGGTCGTTGACCACCACGGCGACGGCTGGTCCCCAGCGTTCGGGATCGGCGGACGGATTGCCCGTGCCCAACACTACGACGCTCGTCGACGGGGCGCGGTGATCCTCCGCCAAGCCGTGTACGCAGACCGACAAGAACGCGCATAGAAGAGCAAAGGTCTTCAACAAAATTCCTCCCTACAGCCCAACTTGACACCCCATCCTCGATCTCACTAAACTCCTTTACCACTGCGGGTTCTAGCCGCGCAGGCCACTTCTGGCTCTGCAACTTTTTGCACCATAACTTGGAGGCTCCAGTGCCGCTTTCCCTCTCAAAGTTTGCTGCCACATTCGTCTCGTCGCTCTGCTTACTCACAGCCATCGCTACTGCCCAGCTACAAATCGGGTCGAGTAATACCGCGACTGCCGATCCAACTGTGCCGCGTCCGAAAACCACTCCTTGCGTAGTTACGCTCTATAAGCAGCTGTCGTTCATCGGCTATACGCCTCAGAGTTTCAACTACGCGCCGCCCGCTAGTTGCCCGGGGCCGTGGGCCAAGGTTATTCTCGCAGCCGATTTCTCCGTCTCCAAGGGAATCCAGTTCGATCGCACAGCCAATATTTGGATTGGGCCGGCGAACATTTATTTCGGCACGACTTCAGAACCCGACCCGAACGACGGACGGCACTGGCACGTCGAGCGCGATCTCACCGACTATAGTTCGATTTTCACGGTGGCCCAAGTCGGTACCGTCGATCTCGGCAACACGGTGAACAGACAGTACACCGGAATCCTGCATGGCACCGCCAAAGTTCTTTTCTATCCGCTGGCAGCGAATCAGGCTCCTCCGCGGACGGCCGACCAGGTGATTGCTTTCTCCGGCGGGCCGACCGGCGGCACAGTGGGCCTGGGCAATGGCTCCAGTCTGCTGGAACAAACTTTAACTTTTCCGACGAATATCACCGATGCCTATTTCGACGTGTTCGCCCAGAGCCAGTCGGGCGATGAATTCTGGTATGTGTGTGTGCCGAACGATGTGGCCGGCGAACTCGAGAGCTGTGGCGGCACGGCCTTCCGTGAATCTGAAGTCACCATCGATGGAACACCGGCGGGCGTTGCCCCGGTCTATCCGTGGATTTATACCGGCGGCATCGATCCTTTCCTGTGGATTCCGATCCCAGGAGTGCAGACACTGAACTTCCAGCCCTATCGCGTCAACCTTACCCCGTTCGCTTCGCTGCTCGACGACGGGCAGCCGCATACGGTTGCGCTTAGCGTATTTAACGCCAACAACTATTTCTCGGCGACTGCGTCGTTGTTGCTGTATACCGACGCCAACGCCACGCAGATCACCGGTGCGGTGACGGAGAATACACTGGCTGTGCCGGCGCCGGACATCACCGAACACATCGGAGTTGCGCAGAACGGCAATGTTCAGGGCACGGTTGATACCAAGTCCGGACATAATTTCCAGATCTCCGGTTACATCAATACTCCCGTCGGACCGGTAACAACCACGGTGGCGCAGAATATTCAATTCTTCAACAACCAGTATTTCAAGATTCTGCCCGCGAGCTACGAGCAGAACGTCGACCAGGGCACAACCATCCATTCGGTGGTTACGACGCACAATGCCGGCGGCACTTTCACGGACACGACCAGCGACACATGGCCGTTCAAGATCAAGATCACGTTGGCGTTCAATGCGGACGGTTCGGGAACGCAGACAACTACTTCAAACCAGTATTTCGAACGCAGCGGGCAATCGCAGCATAAGGGGCAGACGACGTCCTTTAACCTGCTTAAGAACCGGGTGATCGCGACGGATGGGCTCGACTTCGACCCCAGCTTCAACATCACCGGCAACCAGAACCAGGCGAGTTCACAGGACTTTTTCAGGTCGAATTCGACAGGATACTGCTACAGCCGGAATATCACGGCCAGCGCTGGATTGCTGACGACCATCGCCGACGGGGAGGGGTGTAACTGAAGCGATCCCTTCACTAGCTGTTGGCTGACGCCGCGGTGGTTTTGGCTGCCAGGGTGAGCACTGATCCTTCTTGTTGCGCGTGTTGCGGACCCATCGTGCTGATTGGGGAGGCTGGGGTGCCGTTGATGTAGATGGTGGCATCGACGGTTGCGCCACGGACGGTTTCGCCCTCGGGGAGCAGACCGATGGCGCGATTTCTTCCTGATCCCTTGGCTTGATAGAGAGCATAGTCGGCCAAGAGCAGTACGTGATCGTGAGAGAGGGCTTTGGGGTCCGCTTCGGTCCAGGGAAAAGCTGCCCATCCGATCGAGCAGGTGATGTGCAGATCAGCGTCTTTGGCGTGGGTGCGGTACGGCTTAATTCCTACCGCGTCGAGAACGCGACTAGCCAAAATGTGGGCTTCACGACGGTCGGTGTAGCGCGACAGGAGCAGGAATTCTTCGCCGCCCCAGCGGATGACTGCGTCCGAAAGCCGGGCGGCGGAGTTGATGCGGCGTGCGACTTCGACCAGGACCTGATCTCCGATTTTGTGGCCGAACTGATCGTTCACTTTTTTGAAGTGATCGATGTCGATGAGATAGAAAACAAGGTCACGGTTGCGCACATCCGACGACGGGTTGCTGACGAACGAACGCAATACCTGCTGAGCGTCAGACTCGATGGTGTTGGCGAAAAAGCGGCGATTGCGCACGCCAGTCAGCTGATCGGTCACCGAAGCGTCGAGCAAGTCACGATTGGCGTTGGCCAGCGCACTCTCCAGGCGAGCCTGTTTCACGATTCCCACAAAAGCGAAGATCACAACCGCTGCCAGTGACAGGATCACTCGGAAAGTCCATACCGAGGGGGGAAGGCTGCGGTCAAGGAATGACCACGCCGCAAGCAATGGCAAAACCAGGGTGACGGGAGCGGCCAGGCGCGAGGCCCACAACCAATAGCGTTCGCTATCCGGGTCGCCGTTTTCAGAAGCTGGTTCGAGACCATAGGCGAGCAGTGCGACGACGGTCATGCCGGCGAGACAGACGGCGGTTGTGCAGTCATACCATCCGCCGCTGAAGTAGACTCCGGCGTCGGCCAGGGTGTCGACTACATATTCCATGATTGTGTCGAACAGAACGATGCCGGTCAGCAGAGCATAGAAATGACGCCATCGACCTGAACTGTGACGCCAGCCGTGGGCCACGATCGAAAGCAAGACCACGTCCTGCGCCAGAGCCAGAAATTTGTAAGCGGGTCCATAGGACTGCGGCTCGGGGGCGAAGTACTGCCATGGAATGACGAGGAAGAGATAAAGATAGATGCCCGTCATCAACAGTAGAAGCAGATCGAGCGTTCCCAGGCGCTGATGTTGTGGAGTGGGCTCGACGTGAGGACGCAGGGCGAAGCCCAATATCAGAAATGTCCAGGCGAGAAAAACTTCCGCGTCGCCGAGACTCATGACGGGAAGCTTCTGGACCGTCAATTCCCAGTGCATCCACAAGATTTGACTCCCGGCCTCGACGGCATAGCCGACGGCGAGAAGGATCCAGACCAGTCGCTGACGACGCTCGCTCGCGACTGCGTTGCGCGCAAACGCAGCCGAAGCGACCAACATAAGAAGGAGAGCGATCCAGTCAGTGATGGCAGTGAGCCGATAGGATTTTTGGAGCAGCAGAGACGCCAGGATCTGCGCCAATACGAGGCAGACCACGACCCCAGCCCAAATCTTCGAGTTTGATCGAAGACGCACTAATCCCCCATTCTCTAAGAATTACAAACTGTTATGTTCCGGAACCCAAGTAACAGAAGTAACAAAGCATGACCCGAACTCACAATTTCGAGGCGGCGCGGCTGAGGCGGTCGTGGATTGCCTCCCACTCGGGGTCTTGCGGGGGCAGATCGACCGCGATCCACGCATAATTGCCCTCGTCGGCCTGATGAAGTTGGTGGTAAAGGGCTGCTGCGTACTCGGCGGGTGTGGATGGCATCTGGATGATCTTTACTTGGACGTTCACCTGGACGGTCTTCGCCGGGATGGTCGGCGGATGACGGTGTTTTAGATAAAGCCCCTGCCCGTGCGCATGGTCAGGCAGGTTGCCGCCGCTGACCAGTAATAAGGATGTGCGAGGGCTGTAGTGGCGGGGGTGCATTCCGGGGGAGGGGTGTGATCCGGTGGGCGCTTCGTGAACCGATGCGATGGGTCCGATAATGGATTCGAGCTGCAATCGGGAGATCGCGCCCGGGCGCAGGAGGGTGGGAGTTGGATCGGCGAGTGACAGGACGGTGGATTCGATGCCCACAGTACAGGGACCTCCATCAAGAATAAGGTCGACTTCGTTGCCGAGACCACGGCGGACGTGCTCGGCCGTGGTGGGAGAGAGTTCGGTGAAGCGGTTGGCACTGGGCGCGGCCAAGGGAACTTCAGCCGCGCGAATGAGAGCGAGAGCGACAAGATGCGCGGGCACGCGCAGAGCTACGGTGGGAAGGCCGGCAGTGACGATGAGTGGAACTGCATCGGTAGGTGAAACCTTTGTAGGCAGAATCAGCGTCAGTGGGCCGGGCCAGAACTTTCCAGCCAGTCGTTCGGCTGTGTCAGGCCAGACGGCGACCAGCGACTTCGCCATCTCCGTGGAAGCCACATGGACAATCAGCGGGCTGGTGGCGGGGCGGCGTTTTACGGCGTAAATGCGAGCCACGGCCTCGGAGTCGAGCGCGTTCGCTCCTAATCCGTAGACAGTCTCGGTAGGGAAGGCCACCAGACGTCCCGCGCGGATGAGTCGGGCGGCTTCGGCAATTTGGGCGGGATCGACTGGCGGCTGAGACACCCGTTCATTCTAGCTACATGCAAAACCATTCACCAACAAGCTACGCCGGAGAGCCTGAGAGGGGAACGTGGCTCTCCATTGCATAGGTAAGCGCGCGGAAATTACTTTTTTTTGTCGTCCTTCTTTTCCTGCTCTTCTACGACCAGGTTGTTGGTTACGGCGAAGACTCCGGAAACACCGTTGGCTTGCACGCCGGCAATTTGTTTATCCATCTGACGGGCCACTACGCCTTCGAGCGTGACCTTGCCGCCGTTCACGATGATATGGATGGGTGGGACGGCGCGCATTTGATATGGGCTCAGCACGCTGTTGCCGTAGATGGCGCGGTAGGTGGCGCGGCGAATACGATCGTCGTTTGTTGAGACAGGCAGGACTTCGATGTTGTTCACAACCTTTTCGACACCTTCAATCCGTTTGACGGAGTTCTCGGCATCGGATTTCAGCGTGGGACGCGCGACCTGGCCCAGCAAAGTTACGGTGCCGTCCGGGTCAACCTTGTAAGAGAGGTTGTCGAACACGCCGTAGTACGGAAGCATAACCAGTTCGTGACGAACTTCTTTATAGATGCGCTCCATGCTCTTCTGAGAAGCGGGTGGATTGTCCTGCGCGGTGGATAAAGCCACCATCGAGAAAATCAGTGGGAGAGCTAGAACAACTGGCAGTGATTTCTTCATTTTTGACCTCACGCGTGAATTGTGGAATGTGAAAACCCGGATTAATCAGCAGTCTGAGACGCCGGGAATTGTACCTCGGTTGCTTTTTCTTTGCAGGCTGGACGGACGAGGAGGACTGGCAGGTGGACGGGCGAGGCGCCCGTCCACAGATGTACCTGCTCCTGACCCTTGGAACCTTGGATGACCCCTAGACCGTCGCGGTGGCCGTCCTACGCTGTTTTTGGCTGCGGCTCAATAGTCTTTGGCTTGCTTTTCCGCTCGCGGAATCCTTCGATCAACAGATAGAGCACGGGGATGAAAAATAAATTCAGGATGGTGCTCATGATCATGCCGCCAAACACTGTAGTGCCCACGGAGTGGCGGCCGTTTTCCCCGGCTCCGGTGGCGACGACCAGCGGAACGACGCCAAGAATGAAGGCCAGCGAGGTCATGAGGATGGGACGGAGGCGTATGCGGGCTGCTTCGATGGCCGATTCCACGATGGTCAATCCCCGCGCACGCAATTGTTCGGCGAACTCAACGATGAGGATAGCGTTTTTCGAGGAGAGGCCAACCAACATGACCAATCCAACCTGGCAGTAGACGTCGTTCTGTTGGCCGCGGAGCCACTGGGCGCCGAGCGCGCCGAGCAAGGCCATGGGCACAGCCAGAAGAATGATGAAGGGCAGCACAAAACTCTCATACTGCGCGGCCAGCGTGAGATAGACGACCAGCGTTCCCAGACCAAACAGGATCAGCGAGGTCGATCCGGCGGCCAACTCTTCCAGTGAAATTCCCGACCACTCGTAGGTGTAGTTCTGCGGCAACGTCTTGGCGGAGAGCTGCTGCATGGCGTCGATGGCCTGGCCAGAGCTGAAGCCCGGGGCGGCGGAGCCGTCAATTTCGGTAGAACGGAAAAGATTGTAGTGACTGATGACCTGTGGCGCGACGTTCTGGCTGACCGCGACCAGGTTTGCCAATGGAACCATGGAACCGGAATCCGAGCGTACATAGTATTGGCCGATATCCCGCGGATGCGCGCGGAATTGCTTGTCGGCTTGTACATACACGCGATAAGAGCGGTTATTGAAATCGAAATCGTTGACGTAAGACGAGCCCATGTAAACGCTGAGAGTATCGGTGATCTGGCTGAGCGGGATGTGCAGGCTCTTGGCCTTCTCGCGATCGATGGTGATCACATACTGGGGATCGCCGGCGGTAAAGGTGGTGAAGAGTCCAGTCAGATCTTTGCGGCCAGCGCCAGCGCGCGTGAGTTCATGGGTGGTTTTGTCGAGATCCTGAAGGGTGTGCCCGCCAAGATCGATCAGTTCGTATTGGAATCCGCCAAATTGGCCGAGACCCTGGACGGCGGGAGGTTCGAATGGAATGACGAAGGCACCGGAAATCCCGAATAGTGGGCCACGGAGCTTGTTGATAATGGCTGCGGCGGTGTGTTCCTCACCTTTGCGCTTCTCGTAGGGCTGAAGAGTCAGGAAGACGAGTCCGGCGTTCGGCGAGTTGCCCCCGAAGCTGAAACCGGCAACGGCGAAGGTACCGAGAATATCGGGGACATTCTTGGCGATGGCCGTTACTTGCGCCCCGATACTGCGTGTGTACTCCAGCGAGGCTCCAGAGGGAGCTTGAATCGCGACGATGAGATACCCCTGATCCTCTGTGGGAACGAATCCCTGGGGAACTTTCCCAAAGACAAAGTAGGCGAGTCCGAGTCCGCAGGCAAAAAGGATGAGGGCGACGGCCTCGAAGCGCAGGAAGGCGCGAAGAGCACGGACATAGCCGCGGGTGAGGGCGTCAATAATGCGGTCGACTGCTTTGGAAAAGCGGTTCTTTTCAGCGTGCAACCGGTCGAGCAGCAGCGCCGCGAGCGCAGGCGACAGGGTAAGAGCGTTGAAGGCAGAGATGGCGATGGAGAAGGCGATGGTCAGCGCGAACTGGCGGAAGAGAATTCCCGTGGTCCCGGGGAAGAATGCAACCGGCACGAATACGGCAACGAGCACCAGCGAAGTGGCGATGACAGCGCCGGTGACTTCTTTCATGGCGGCGGAGGCGGCTTTGATCGCGCTCTTCTCGCCCTCTTGCATGTGGCGTTCGATGTTTTCAATGACGACAATCACGTCGTCGACGACCAGTCCGGTCGCCAACGTGATGCCGAAAAGCGTGAGGGTATTGATGGAAAAGCCGAGCAGCTTTATGAAAGTAAATGTCCCGATGAGAGCAACGGGAGTGGCGATAAAGTGAATGATCGTGGTCCGCCAATCGCCGAGAAAAACGAAGATGACGAGGATGACCAGTCCGATCGCAGAACCCACCGTAACGATCACGTCACGAATCGATTCGCTGACAGCATCGGTAGTGTCGAAGGCGATCTCGTATTTCATGCCGGGCGGGAAACGCTTGGAAAGACGTTGCAGTTCGGCGACGCACTTGCGATGAACATCGAGGGCGTTGGCAGTCGAGAGCTGCGTCACGCCGAGGCCAACCGCATCGTGTCCGTTGTAGTCGAGGTCGGAGCTGTAGTCTTCCGCGCCAAGTTCGGAATGACCAACATCCCTGAGGCGAACGAGGGTGCCGTCGGCATTGCTCTTGAGGATGATGTTGTCGAACTGTGCGGGTTCAGACAGGCGGCCGACGGCGCGGACACTGATCTGAAATTGCTGGCCTGGAGGAGCAGGCTGCGAACCGACCTGTCCGGCGGCGACTTCGACGTTTTGCTCGGCCAAAGCGCTGGTCACATCGTCGGCAGTGAGGCCGCGGCCGGCCATGCGCACAGGATCAAGCCAGAGGCGCATCGAATATTTGCGTTCGCCGAAGATGATGACGTCGGCGACGCCGGGAACACGCTTGAGGCTGTCGCGAACGTAAACATCGAGGTAATTGCTCACGAAGAGCGTGGAGAGAGTACCGGTGGGCGAATAGACGCCGGCGCCAAAGACGAAATTCTGCGAGGTCTTGGCGACGGTGATGCCGATCTGTTTCACCGCGGCGGGCAGACGTCCAGAAGCGGTGTTGACGCGATTTTCGATGTCGACGGTCGCGAGGTCGGGATCGCGGGTGATGTCAAAAGTGGCGGTGACTGTGCTGACGCCGTCGTTTCCGCTGGAGGATGTGATGTATTTCATGCCCTCAGCGCCGTTGATCTGTTGTTCAAGCGGTGTGGTGACGGCGGACTCAACCGTCTGGGAACTGGCGCCGGTGTAGATGGCGGTAACGCCGACTTGCGGAGGCGCGAGGTTCGGGAACTGGGCAATGGGCAGCGTGGGGATGCAAGCCGCGCCCGCGAGAATAATAAGGAGGGCGCAAACAGTGGAGAAAACCGGGCGATGAATAAAAAAGTCAACCATAGGAGACGATTCTCAGTTGCCAGTTCTCAGTTCCCAGTCTTTCGCCGTTCTACTTGGAAATAGGTCAGAACTGGTTGTCGAGAAAGTATTCTTTTGCCGCTCAGCTGCCTGATTTTAGGTGCTACTCTCCTGCGGGATTACGGGGATGCCGTCGATCAGGAACTGTGTGCCGGAGATGACCACTTTGTCGCCCGGCTTTACGCCTTCGAGGACCACGTAGTTGTTGCCAACGATCTGGCCGACTTGTAGCGGCTTCTGGTGAACCACGAATCCGCCTTTTTGGTCAGGCTCGGCGACGAAGGCAAAATACTGGCCACCGATTCGAGACACGGCGAGAATCGGGACGACCGGCTTACTCTGCGTGCCCCAGATCACGCGCGCGCGGATGAACTGAGCGTTGCGCAGAGCAGCGTTCGAATTGGCAATCGTCGCCTTGGCCAAGACAGTTTGCGTGGCATTGTCAACCTGCGGAGAAATGAACGTCACGCGGCTCGAGGCCAGCACGTTCTCGGAACCGTCGACAATTTGGACGGGGAGATTCATTTTGAGGTCGCCTGATTTTTCGACAGGGATATAAATGTAGGCTTCGAGGCTCCCGGGGCGATCGACCGTCGTCAGCTGCGTCGTGGTCAGCACGCGGTCGCCGACGCGAACGGGAACATCGCCGACGACACCGGCGCGGGGAGCGACGACCTTGTAGTAATGCAACTGGACCTGCTGCTCGTTGACCTGCGCGCCCAGCGATTGGAGTTGCGCTTGCGCTGCGTCAAGATTGGCGCGCGCGTTATCGAGCTCCTGCTTGCTGACCACACCGGCTGCCGCAAGACCGCTGGTGCGGTCATAGCTCTGCTGCGCCAACTTAAGCTGCGCCAACTGGGCAGCGGTCGCGCTCTCCTGACTCTTTAGCGTGGCCTGCTGCTTTTCGGGATCGATCTGCATCATCGGTGCGCCGTCCGCTACACGGTCACCGGAGCGAACGAAGATCTTCGTAATGATGCCCTCGACTTGCGGACTGACGACGGCGGAGTCGCGGGACTTCAGAGTAGCGACATATTCCGTCGTTTCGTCGACTTTTTGAGAGGAGGCCGTCCGCACTTTCACCGGCATCGCTTGCGGTGCGGCCGCACTGGCAGCCTTACCGTTGCTGCAAGCGGTGGTTGCGAGCACAGCCAAAACAAGCACTGGCAGAATCAGCACTGACGACTTCATGCACGATCGAAACATTATTGTTAAACCCCTAATTGTTAAGCCCCTAAAGGTCTTGAAAAAACGTTGACCAGCGCCGAAGCGCCGTGCCACCCAAGGTCCGTTCCGGAGGTGGCTAACATTCTAGATTAAACATATAGATTCGGGGAAAGGCGGGACGCTCCGAAGAATTTTTAGTTCTGCTAAATTGTTTTGTCATGAAGCCAAGCCGAAGTTTTGCGAGCGATAACAACGCGGTGGTGCACCCGGAGGCGCTGGAGGCCATTCGGCGGGCCAACGAGGGCCATGCCGTCGGCTATGGCGACGATTCATACACCGAATCGGCCGTGGAGAAGTTCAGGGAACAGTTCGGCCCCGATATAAACGTCTTCTTTGTTTTCAATGGAACAGCGGCAAATGTGCTCAGTTTGCAGGCGTTGACGCGGTCGTTCCATTCAGTCCTGTGCGCTGAGTTATCTCATATTTATACGGATGAGTGCGGCGCTCCCGAGAGGTTTACTGGATGCAAACTGGTGCCACTTCAGGCTCCAACTGGGAAGCTAACCGTGGAGACAGTGGCCCACGCCTATCACGGAATCGGCGACCAGCATCATTCGCAACCTCGGGTCGTTTCGATCACGCAATCGAGCGAGATGGGTACTGTTTACAAGGCGGCTGAGATCGAGAGCCTGGCGCGGTTTGCGCACGAGCACACTATGTTTCTCCACATGGATGGGGCCCGGATTTCAAATGCCGCAGCCGCACAAGGACTCACACTACGACAGGCGACGCGCGACCTGGGAGTCGATGTGCTTTCGTTCGGCGGGACCAAGAATGGACTGATGGGCGTGGAGGCGGTCGTTTTCTTTCGTCCGGAACTGGCGCAGGACTTCATGTTTGTGCGCAAGCAGGGGATGCAACTAGCGTCGAAAATGCGTTTCTTGTCGGCGCAGATGGAAGCTCTGCTGACGAACGATCTTTGGCGGCGGAATGCGGAGCATGCGAACCGCATGGCGCGGCGCCTGGAACAGGCATTGGCGAATATCCCCCGGCTCAAGATCGTGTATCCCGTGGAGGCGAACGGCGTGTTCGCCGAAATTCCGCGGGAAGCCATCGCGAAGATTCAGGAGCGGTACTTCTTCTACGTGTGGAACGAAGACGAGTCGGTGGTGCGGTGGATGTGCTCGTTCGACACGACGGAGGAGGACGTGCGCGAGTTTGCCGGGTTTGTGGGGGAGATTGTTGGAAGCGTCCGCGGCTAACTTATTTCTTGGCAGCCCTGACTTTAGCCCAACGAGCCCGTTGCGCGGCAGCGATTCGCTTGCGTCCGGCGGCCGAGATCGTCCGCGTTTTGCGAGGTGCCTTGCCGCCATGCAGGTAGACCTTCCCAAAAGCGGTGAGAGCGGCGCTTACACGATGGAGTTGATCTTCCAGTGAGGTTCGCTCTCGTTGCAGTTGTTTGAATACATCTTGTACTAATGATGATTTCGCAGATGTTTTAGCCGATTTTTTCGCCATGTTGGAATTCTAGCCGTCCGTAGATGGGACATCAAGATAGTTGCGGGATGGATTGCAATCAATCGGTGAGCGATTCCCGTTCTTGGATGAAGTGCCGTGCTGGGAAAGGGTTTCGGGCCAAAGTGGCCGGATTTACCAGCTGCGGTTCGAGGTGTGCTGGTCAGCGGTGGCTAGATCGTCGGTGGCTAGATCATGGGCGGATCGGAACTGATTCCGTTTGTGGTAGACGATGAAAATCATGCCGATCGACATCAGCGTGGGAGGAACGATGAGAATCAGGATTCCACTCTTCAACGCCTCAATCACGCGCGCTCCCGAGGATGCAGCCTGGGTGTAGCAGAGGGCGCAGCTCTGGGCGAACACAGGGATCGGAGCAGCAAGCAGGGCGAGGCTGGCCAGGACTTTTCGAACGTGTCGAAATGATCTCGGGAACGCCAACAGTTTGCCAAACATCTTCACGTCCTTCCGCTTTTTCCAGCGGCTTTCCCGGCCTCACATCTTCCAGCTTACATCTCGTGGCTCACATGGTTTTTGAAAAGGGTGCGCCTACGATCATGCGATTGCTGTCGGTCCATCCATACTGCATACCCAGCAGGACGGCGATCGTGAACACCAGAACAAAAACCATGAGGGACCGTTTTTCCGTCCACAGATGCATAAAGAACAGGACGGCCAATCCGGCCTCGACACAGGCAACGATCAGCATGCGCCAGAACATTTGCGACGCGTCGATATTCTGATACGCAATCACAAATTGTATGCCTGCAAGAACGAGCAGGCACACGTAAATTGTGAGGTCTTTCCCGATCCCGTTGTTGCTTTCGGCTGTCACTGTCATAGCATTCGGCTCCCAGATTTTGCTCTAGTGGCTCAGATTCAACAGGTAGACCAACGGTACGACGAACATCCAGACCACATCGACGAAATGCCAGTAGAGGCTTAGGACTTCGATGTCGTCAGCGTTGTAGCGGCCGCCTTTGTAACGCACGCCGACAACCACCAGAGCGATCACTCCAGTCGAGACGTGGGTGAGATGCAAGCCGGTGATGCTGAAGAACGACGCTCCGAACAATCCCGTACCCCACGGATTCTTGAACAGGGTCATGCCTTCACCGATCAATCCCATCCATTCGCGGATGTGAAGCAAGGCGAAGACGATGCCTAAGGCGGCGGTAATCATGGTCCAGCGGAAGGCAGCGGCTTTGTCGCCTGCTTTCGCCGAGCGCAATCCGATCAGCATGGTCAAGCTGCTGGTCAGAAGAACGAAGGTCATGATGGCGACGTTGGTGATGCTGTGGAACGGGCGGGGCCAATCGGGAGAACCGTTGCGCAGGAATCCGTAGGCCACGAGGCAGGCGGCGAAGGTCATTGTGTCCGCAATAATGAAGAGCCACATCGCCAGCTTCTTGGTAGGAACGGCGAATGGCCTACCCACCATCAGGTCTGTCCCATGGGAACCCATGGTTACGTCCGCTTGACTCACGGTGCCTCCTAAGAGCGTTGAGTAGTTAGATCTTCATCCAAAGCAGCAACAGTAAATAGACCCAGAGAACATCCATAAAATGCCAGTAGCGCGCCGTGGCCACGAGCGTACTGCGGCGCAAGGTCGAGTTCCCGAGTTTGCGAATCACGTAGAGCAGGCCAACCAATCCGCCGAAGATGTGGAGCGCGTGCGTGGCGGTAAGCAGGTAGAAAAAAGAGCTGCTGGGATTGGTCGCGAGATAAAGTCCCTGGGCGCGTAACTGGCGCCATGCAATGTACTGCCCGGCGACAAAAAGCAACCCGAGAAACAGCGTGATATAGAGCCAGCGCGCCGGATGTTCACCCTGAGTCCTGAGGCCGCCCATGAAACTGGCAATGCGGCGACGGGCGACTTCGAGAGTGGCACTGCTGGCAAAGAGCAAGAGCGTGTTGAGATAGAGAATCGCCGGCAGCGTAAAGCCTTGCCAGTCCTGCGATGCCTTGCGGACGATGAGGGCGCTGCTGAAGGCAGCGAACATCATTGTGATCGCGAAGAGCACAACCCAGATCGCGGTAGAAGACGGCGGCGGCGAATACTCTTGCGCGACACGGGGACCGCCGCCGGCCGGGACAAGATTTCTCCAGCCGCCGTTGCCCGCGTGTCCGTCGTCGGCTAAACGGTCGTGATCGATTTTCGGCGGTTCAGGTATCGTCGTTGCCATAACTACGCCTTCTTCGTCCTACGTCTTCGTCCTATTTTTCATCACTTTCGCTTTTTAGCTGTTCGGGCGAAGTCTGCATGACATAATCGCCCACGGAACTCTGCACGCCGTACTGATAGGGATCGTGGTAAACCACGGGATGCTTACCTCCGAAATTGTCGAAGGGCGGTGGCGTGGCCGTGCTCCACTCCAGTGAAGTGGCTTCCCATGGATTGTCCGGCGCCGGCTTGCCCCAGAAGCGGCTGTGAATCAGGTTGTAAACGAAAATCAGCTGGGCAAAACCAGTCATAAGAGCGGCGACGGTGATCCACTTGTGGACTGGAATGAGTGGCTGCAGGAAGTCATCGGGAAAAGAGGAATAGCGACGGATGTTGCCAGCCATTCCGAGGTAGTGGAAGGGCATGAAGATGCAATAGGCGCCCACAAAACTGAGCCAGAAATGCACCTTGCCCAAAGTTTCGTTCATCATGCGGCCGGCCATTTTCGGGAACCAGAAGTAGGTTCCGGCAAAGATGCCGAACATCGCGGCGACACCCATCACCATGTGGAAATGCCCGACCACGAAATAGGTCGCGTGGAGCATGATGTCGATCGAGGGCTGGGCCAGGAAGAATCCGCTGACGCCGCCGCTGACGAACATCGAGATAAACCCGAGAGCAAACAGCGATGCCGAATTGATCCGTAGCTTGGCGCCATACAGACTAAAGATCTGGATCAGGACGATGATGGTAGCCGGAATGGTAATGACCAGCGTCGGGAAAGAAAACGCGAGCGAGGAGACTGGATTCATCCCGCTAACGAACATGTGATGGCCGTAAACCATGTAACTAAGAACAGCCAGGGCACCCATGGAATAAATGAGCACTCGGTGGCTCAGCATGGGGCGACGCATGTTGGTAATAAGGATGTGGGAGACGATGCCAAGTCCGGGAACGATGGCGATGTAAACCTCGGGATGTCCGAAAAACCAGAACAGGTGCTGCCAGAGCAGCGTCGATCCGCCGGAATGCGGAAGGATCTGATCATTCATCACGGTGTTTGACGGAACGAAGAAGCTGGTCCCGGCAACGTGATCGAGAATGACAAGGATGCATGCCGGCATCAGCACGGCAAATGCAGTGAGGCCCATGCACGACGTAATGAACCAGGCCCACGCGGTGAGGGGCAACCGCATGAGGCTCATGCCTTTCACGCGCAGGTCGAGCGTAGTCGTAATGAAGTTCAGCGAACCGAGCAACTGGCCTACACAAAACAGAGCAATGGAGAGCATCCAGAGAACAACACCAATTCCCTGGCCGGGACCGGCCACCTCGCCGACAGAATTGAGCGGGGCATATTGCGTCCAGCCACCGAGGGTTGGTCCGTCGCCGATGATGAAGGAAGCCATCAGGACTAGAAAAGCCATGAAGGTGACCCAGAACGACATCATGTTGAAGCGCGGGAAAGGCATATCCTCGGCGCCTACCTGGATGGGCAGGAAGAAATTTCCAAAGGCGGCGAAGGGGGCGGTGGTGAGCACGAAGAAGACCATGATGGTGCCGTGCATGGTCATCATCTGGAGATAAAACTCGGGCGTCATCACACCGCCCGGAGCGCCGTTTTTCGAAAGCAGTTGCAACCCCGGAATGGCGGCATTGGTCCAGCCGAGATGGATGCGCATCATCCAGGAAAGGGCCATCCCACAAAGAGCGGCAACCAGCGCGAGCGCGTAATACTGTTTGCCAATGACCTTATGGTCAAGGCTGAATACGTGCTTGCGAATGAAACTGGTCGGGGCCTGGTGCGCTGCGTGTGCTGTGTCGTGCATTTTGGGCTCACCTCACAACGAGATCAGTTCGTTGTTTCTCTTGTTCTTGAGCGATCGGCGTCTAGCGCGATCGGCGTCTAGAACGATCCACACACAAATTGCGGACCGGACAAAGTTATTGCATTGCCGCTTCCTTCTTGATCCAGTCGTCAAAATCCTGCTGGGATAGAACATTGAGATAGGTCTTCATGTTGTAGTGCCCCAGGCCGCAAAGCTGGGTGCAGACGATTTCGTACTTGCCGACCTTCGTCGCGGTGAAGTGGAGAGAAACATCCAGGCCCGGTACGAAGTCCTGTTGCACGCGCAACTCTCGGACAAAAAAGGAATGGCCTACGTCTTTGGCGTGCATAAGTAAGTGGACTTCCTTGTTCACCGGGATCGCCATTTCGGCGGTCACGATGTCATCGCGGGACTCCACGTCATGCTCGGGGTCGAGGCCGAAGTAGTTCTGGTTCGCCTCGCTGATTCTGTCGGCGTGCAAAGCGCCAAACTTCCCATCGGGGCCGGGATAACGGAAATAGAAAGCGAACTGGCCTGCCTGCACCTGGATAGGCATGGCATCGGCACCGGGCGGGTTCAGATAGACGTCAGCCCACGCTTTGACTCCGAAAACACCGAGAGCCATGACTTCCGCGCCGACGAGCAACAAGGCTCCAATAACCAAGCCCTTAGCGCCACCGGGAAAGCGCTTGATTTTAGCGTCGGGACGGGGGTTGGAGTACTGCCAAATGAAGACCGCCAAAATGAGCTGCGCCGCGAGAAAGGCAATCCCAGCCTCGAGCATGGTCTCGTCCATCTGGGAGTCGATCAGGTGGCCATGGGTCGAGATGTCTTCGGGCGCTTCCCAGGTGTGCAGCACGATGGGAATCGCGGACGCGATCGCGATGACGATGATGGTGATGGCAAAGAATTTGCCCATAACAGTTGGTCCTCGTAGCTTCTACTACCAACACTAGTAGTCAACAGAAAAAATAAAACGGCGGAGACGTATTCTCCGCCACTATCGATCTCAATACGCTTTTGCCTTGAAGGTAAAGTTTACGGACTGGGTCTCACTGCCGGTGATGGTGACGTCGGCTGTTTGAGTACCGTAATCTTCGTGCCAGGCGGTGATGGTGTACTTGCCGGGGGGCAGGTTCGGCAGCTTGAAGTCGCCACCATCTTTGCTGACATCATAGTGATTGGTCTTGAGGACTGCGAACTCGCCGTGCATCCATGGATGAACATTGCACTTCACCGAGATGAATTCCGGCTTGTCGTATTTGGCCGTGATCGGCGGCGTGCCAGGGGGCTGAGATTTATTCCACTCGGTGTTGACCTTGGCCAGCGGGTGGATGTTGTGCGACGTTTGATCGTCGTTGACGATCTTCAGCTCCTGGTCCGTATGCATCACGAGAACGTGCGGAATGTACTGGCATCCCTTCTGAGTAAAGGTGACGGCTTGCGACGGAACCTGCCCGTCGTCAGGAGCTCCTGAAGAAATATAGACAACGACGTTGTCGAGGGCGTTGTTGGGACCGGTCACGACCGTCTCGGTTGTGATCGGAGTCGCGTGCTGCTTGGCGCAGCTGGGTTCTTTACCCATGTCGATCGGTTTTTGATGGGCGGGCGTGCCCGTGTAGGTCACCTTGCCGCTGACCGTGCCAGCGAACAGCAGTGACGAACAGAGCAGCAGCAACAAACAAACGGGGACAATTTGTTTCATACGCATTCGAGTAACTCCTTCTCGGGTCATGATAATCGCTTATTGGCCGCCGCCGGGCGCCTTGTTGTCGGCCGGAGCGGATGCCGGCGCCGGATTCTTATCCACATAAGGAGGGATAACTCCGTGCGCCGCCGATAGAACTTCGTTTTCCTTGCTGGGACGGTTGACCTGCAAAGTGCGCAGGAAGTGGACCAGATCCCAGGCATCGTTCGGCTGGATAACATCCGCGAACGAAGGCATGGGCGTGCCGTCCACGCCGGTCATGAAGATTTTGTAGATATCTTCATTGGTGCTCCCACACTTGAAGCGCGAGTCGGCCTTGCCCAAAGAGAAGTTATACGGACGAATCGGGTTGTCTTGGCTGTCGGTAAGAGTCGCGGCCGACGGTCCATCGCCCTCGCCGTGGGGACCGTGACACTTCCAGCATTCGAGTTTCGTGAACAGCAGCTTGCCGTGCGCGATGCTATCGATCGTGACGGCGGGCTCGGCGGGAATCTTGATCGGTTCGCCGGCCTTTTCCCTGTCCCAACGGGGCGAGAAGATCTTGATGTAGGCGACAAGATTCGCCCGTTGTTGTTTCGAAAAGGTGTTCCAGATCGGCATGTTGGAATTCGTCAGACCACGCGCGATCGTGTTGTAGAGGTCTTCGTCGGTGGGCAGCGTTCCTGTGAGAGTGGAGCGGCACTTAAACTGCGCGAGAGTGAAATTGCGCGGCTTCGGATCGAGCCACGGCGCATTCTCGCCTTGACCGTCGCCGTAATTACCGTGGCACCCGGCGCAATAGCGGCGGTAGTCGGACTTGGCATCGGCGGAGTGGCCGGTGAGATTGCCGATGTGGCTCTCCTTGGCCGACACCACAACTGCCGCCTTCGGACCCACATCGGGCGCATCCTGCGCCGACGCCAGGACCAAACCCGCAACTGCAGTAAGAAGAACCGCGCCGATAAATCGCATTGGCTTCAAGCTGTTCATAGTCAGCACCCTTCAACTGAAGTCAGCGCCGGCGAGTTAAGTCGCCGGCGGGCCATTCTGGTGGTTAAAAGTCGAAGTCAAATCCAAGCAATAGTTCGCTGCTGTTGAGGTTGGTCTGGGTGACCGGAGATGCTCCATCCCAGTGCAGCCAGTTGTATTCCGCGTGATAAGCGAAGCCCGCCCGGCTGGTCATGATCGGGTTGTAACGAAACCCGAGGGTATAGGTCGAGATATTGCCGAAGTCCGAGGGAGAAGCTCCGCCGGGACCGGCATATCCTGAGCCATTCGCCTGCTGCGACATGCGGATGGTTTCGTAGCGGCCTAACATAATCATCTGCGGACTTACAACATAGTGGGGCTCGATCAGGACGCCGTTCCAGGTGGGGCTTCTCGAACCAGCGGGAAGCCCTGGACCTCCTGGGGTGTTGTTATGAATCGCAACGCCATCGATCAAGTCGCCGTAGCCTTGCCCAAACCATGCACTGTCTTCGCCGTGTTGCGTCACTACCGTGACATCAGCATGCTGCCCAAAATAGAACTGGCCGACGAAGCCTTCACGGCTATAGCCCTTGTTTTCCGTTCCCGAACCGGGGATCGGAGCGCCGCCGTTGGTGAGCCAGGCTGTCGGAGCGTCGCCCGCCATCACGTAGAAGCCCACCCGGTCCACTCCGAGCCTGCCCACATCGAAAGCCTGACTGGCAGTGATAAACGTCGAGTAGGAGTGAGAACCGTAAGGCAGCCCGGTGGTGCCGTCGTTCGAGCTCAACAGAGCGACTGAGTAGCGAGTGCGGTCGTTATAGGAGTGTCCCATCACTTCGACGCCGAGCTGGTTGTCTCCCATTTGACCGAAGACGTTGCCATCGCCCAACGGAATGAAGTGATAGAGCTGGTAGATGCCTCCATTGCCAGTTAGCGTGAGAATGCGCTTTTCAGAGAGCAGGTTGTCGAGTTCGAACTTGCCGAGCTTTACGTTTACCCACGGGCTGCCGCCGACGTTGTCGAGGCGCGCCATCACGGTTTCGAAGTGGAAGGCGCCGGTTGAGTCAGACGAGGGCAACAGGTAGAAAGAAAGGTTTTTCTCAAGAGTGCCGCCAGTGTGGAAGTCGAGACCGCTGAGGTCAAAGCCCTCTGAGGTGATCTTCTGCTCTCCAGAGGCCGACTGGTCCGTCGCCGTTTTGTCGGTGCTGACCCGGTGCCAGAGGGGAATCATGCGGAAGGTCACCGGCCAATATCCAGGGTTCTGCCAGATTGGAGCGTCGCGATCATTCATGAGCTGGTAGCCGTTGTCCTTGAATTTCTGGCCGAAGAAATTGAGCATCGGCCAACTTTCGTGACAAGCGGAACAGCGCAGACCGTATTTTCTGGCGAAGGCGGGAATGGCGTTAGCCGACTGGCTCGAGGCCACGACGAGGAAAAACAACGCGAAGGCAGCTGCGAGGATTGAGTTTGCCCGCTGCCGCTTCTGACTGAGCTGAGACTGCGCCCACATACGCATGCTGCACTCCTCAGACGAAGTTCTAAATTTTAGAAAGCCAACTACACGCAAAACAACAGCAATCAGGAAGGCGTAACGATCAAGCCACGCCCAATCGCTGCTTTGAACCAGCAAAACTCTTTTGGTGAAGTGGTCCAACCACCACTCGCCGACGGATACTACTACCGTTGCAAACGAAGTGCAATAGGGTTTATAAACTTTTTTAGAATTGTTTGCGATCGCACCACGGAGAGATTTTCGACTTCAGGGTTTTCGCCCTCAGGAATGACCAGCGCAGTGCTCGGTGCGCGATTTGACCGCGAGTGGTGTAGAGTACGAGATTCTTGCTTGAGAAGCACGGAGCCGGTTGTGATGTGGGACGATAACGGTCGGGATCAGCGGTTGGGTGTCCGGATTCCCTTTCTTGGAATCACTCCTGATTTTAGAGCCGATTTTAGAGCCGTGGCATTGCTCTTTCTCCTCATCACCCTTCTGGTGACAGCCGCGATTCCTGGTCAGGCCCGCATCCTGAAACGCGATAAAGATGCCTCGCCGTATGGCGAAGGCCTGATCGTCAACGTTCCACTGCCGGAAGCGGAAGTGGCAACGGTGGTCGAGGATGTCGCCGCCAACTCAATCATCCGCGGAACCAAGGAATACAACAAAGACGAGTATATCGGGGGAGCGGAAGCGGCCTCGTCGTCGACATTGTTTCCTGTGTGGAAGGATGGCGGGAAAGTTTTTTTCAAAGTGCGAAAAGAGGCAATCGATCCGCGGAATTTCAAGGATGGTGGTGACGTGGGAACGCTGGCGGTGCGTTACGTGGTGCAGCCGCAGGGAGACAAAAACACCATTCTGCGAATTAATGCGCTGTTCGGGGAAGATTTTCGGCGGACCGTCCACCAATCGAATGGATCGGTGGAAAGCAGCGAATATCAGGATATCCATGACCGTCTCGACGCTATCGAGCTGATGAAAAAAGAAAATGCCGAGGCGGAGCAAGCGCGGCAGGAGCAGCTGGCGAAAAAGAAGTCGGGTGTAAGCGGCAACAACAACGACAGCAGCAGTAGTAGCAGTGGCAGTGGCAGTAGCAGCAGCCGCAGTGACCTTGCTGACATGAAGAGCGGTGACGTGAACAGCAGTGAGCCGCCCAAGAATGACCCGCCTAAAGCTGCGCCGTCCGGCCCGCCGGCAATCGCAACCGTGGCCGACGCCGCGAGTGTCACCGAGCATGATCGAGACGATCAGGACGGTAACGCGAAGGGCGCCGCTGTTCCCGAGCTGTTATCGACGCCGACCCCGTCATCGTTGCCGCAAGCGTCAGTACCACAAACTTCATTGCCAACTTCGGCGGTCCCCGAACTCTCAGGGGAATCGCTCGAACAACATGTTGCTGAACTGCGACGGCAAGTGGAGCGACTGGTCAAAAAGCCGGGGGCTCCGCTGAAATCGGCGCCGTTTCACACCGCGAGCACGGTGAGGTCACTCGCGCCCGGGACGGAAGTGCTGGTCGTGATTTCGACAACCTACTGGTATGGAATCGAGACTCACGAAGGCGAGCATGGATGGCTTCGCCGAGATGAAGTGGAGCAGATCCCGTGAGAGCCGCTCTCGCACAATCGCTGCACCGAGCACTCCTGGCTTTCCTGACCGCGGGGATTCTCCTTGGGATTGGGATTCTCGTTACGGCTCAGAACGCTCGCGCACAAGGTAGCGGGAACGAGCGCACTTTTCGCCAGCCGAAGAGTGTGGTGGAGAAGACGTTGAAGGGCCTGCAGTCGTCGATGGGCGGACGGCTACCTGCGCTCGAGGGATTTGCTTTGCAGGGCGAACATCCGTTGAGCGGATACCAGCGTGCTTTTTACCAATCGTCGGTCGAGGTCACCACGACGGCGTCGGGCGGTTCGCGAGTGCGCGTGAACACGAAAGTGACCGCGTGGTATGCGGATTCCGTGCCTTCGCGCTCGGGATATCAACTGCTGACCTCGAACGGGCGATTGGAATCCGATCTACTCGATCAACTTTCCAACGCTCTCGGGAGCTCTGCAACGGGGCCAAGCGACGGCTTTCCCGCGATTGCCGATACGCAGAAGGTCCGCGCGTCCGTCAATTCCACACGAGATTCCGCGAATACGAACAGCGCAGAGTCTGCCATTTCGGCACCAATGCCAATGCCTCAGGGAGCGGGACGGCCATTCTCGTCTTCAATTTCAACTGAACCGGGATTATCAAGCCGGCAACTGGAGGAGACGAAGAATCTTCAAAAGCCGGATAACAAAGCGGCCACAGGCTTGGCGGCAGAGGCGGCGAGTTTAGAGGAAGTGCTCAAAAACCAGGGACATCCGAAAAACCTCGTAGCGGTAAAAAAAACCGGGACACCGGTGGTGGGATCTCCGAGCCTGACCGGGAAAACTCTATTTCTGGCGAGCGCGCACGATGAGTTTGAGATGCTGGATTACAGCGCGGACTGGGTTCATGTGCGGGTTTCCGGGTTGTCACGGGGATGGATTTGGCGGACGAGTCTCGAAATGCCGGAAGGGATTTCCGACATCCCCAAAGCGGGCGAGAGCGCAAAGCTGGTGGCGGCCGATCTGTTTCAGGTGACGCGAGAGGAGATGGCTCCTTTTCCGGGGGACTGGGAGCCGCTTCGCGGGAAGAACGTCAAGATTATTTCAGTGCAGAAAGTCCAGGAAAACGAGAAAGACAGCGGTGCGCAGGCCAAACTGGAATTTGTGAAGTCCTTGCTCGATAAGAACTATGCGGACCTCGCGGCAAGATCAAAGGAATTAGCCGGAGTGGTGATGATTTTCGACTCGGTCGATGGCGGAATGATCGCCGCCACCCTGCCCACGGTGCAGCAATGGAAAGCGGGTACGTTGACCGACGCCGCCCTTTGGCACCAGTGTTACTTTGATCCTCCCGAGACTTTCACCGTACCCGCGCCTGCTGGCGGGCAGTAACGCAGTGCCAGTTGCCAAGCATGACATTTGGTGCGAGCATCGGGATTACGAAGAAATGCACGATCGATGAAGTTTCATGTTCACCCGTTTTTCTGTGGCCCTAGTTTTGGCTTGACATTGAAACCAGTAGCGCGATACGAATGCTGTCTTCGTATGTGTAAGGTGAGTCTTCGAACTGAACCGCCGGATGGTGGGCGGAAGGAAAAGGCAGGCAAGGTGGGGTCCAAGTTGCAAAGTCCAGTGAATCTGATCCGCGATTACGCCGAATTGACCAAGGCGCGCATCACGACATTGATTGTGCTTACGGCGTGGTGCGGCTACTTTTTTGGCGCTCACCGCGCGGGTGTGTCGTCATGGTCGCTGGGCTTGCTGCAGGCGCTTTTCGGCATCGCGCTCGTTTCGAGCGGGACGGCGGCGCTGAATGAAGTGCTCGAATCGAACGTCGACGCGCGCATGCGGCGAACGGCGCAACGGCCTCTGCCTTCCGGGCGCATGAGTAAGGCACACGCTGCGACAGTCGGATTGGTTTTGACTCTCGGCGGATCGGCATATCTCGCCATCTACGCCAACCTACTAACTGGGCTGTTAGTCTTCTTAACTTCACTTGTGTACCTGGCGGCTTACACTCCGTTGAAAAAAGTATCTCCCATATGTACGTTCGTCGGGGCGTTCCCGGGGGCGATGCCGGTCGTGTTGGGATGGACCGCTGTCCGCGGAAAGCTGGAAGTCGAGACCCTGATTCTTTTTGCCATCATGTTTGTCTGGCAGTTTCCGCACTTTCTTTCCATCGCGTGGCTCTATCGCGAAGACTATGAGCAAGGCGACATTCGCATGTTGCCAGTGGTAGATTCGGACGGAAAATCCACTGTTTGGCGGATTTTAGCCTATTCCGCCGCGTTAATCCCGGTGAGCATTATGCCGGTTGCGCTCGGCATGGCAGGACGTGTGTATCTGGTGGGCGCGTTGTTGATGGGAGTAGCACTGTTTCGGGTATCGATGGGGATGGCGTATCCGCAACTGCCGGCCACCGCAGCCGCGTCAAAGCCATCGGCGCGACGACTGTTGCGGGCTACGATCTTCTATTTGCCGGCGCTGTTTGCCTTGATGATGATAAACGCTGGAAACTAGAATTAGTGATTAGTTGTTAGTGGTTAGTATTACTAAACACTAGTCACTAACCACCAGCCACTTTCCTCTATTCCAACTCCAACTCAATCTTCTTAGCCGCGGGGTCGAGGCTTGTAATTCGGAATTTGCGGACCTGTCCCGCGCGTAGAGTTTCCGGTTTCACCTCGTCGACTGCGGGACCGCTTTTCCAACGTGCCTGTAGCATCGAACCCAGGGACGACAAATCTGGTTTCGACGATCCCGCTTCGGGAGCGCGGCTCTCCTCTTTAATATCGACAGCGCCTTCTTTTGGAACGCGGCAGGTTGCGATCACTCCTTCTCCTAGTTCTACGCGCGCGCTTCCTGCGGAAACTTCCGTCATTCGGCCGGTGACGATGTCTCCTATTTTGTGTTCAGCGAGATATTCGTCGAGCCCGGTCGGCAAGAGTTGTTTCATGCTCAGGCGGATATTGCGCTTTTCAGGATCGAAAGCCAGCACTTGCGCCTTGACGACTTGCCCGGCGCGCAAGACCTCCTGCGGATGATTGATACGCTTCTCGGCACTGATTTCGCTGATGTGAATCATGCCTTCGACGCCTTCGATCAATTGCACAAACGCGCCGAATTTCGTCATGCTGGTTACGGGGCCCTCGATGACCGTGCCGGGAGCGAATTTCTCCGCCGCTCCGGCCCAGGGATCGCCCAGCGCCTGTTTCAGTCCAAGGGAGATGCGGCGTTCAGCCGGGTTTACATTGAGGATCACGGCTTCCACCGTTTCGCCCGCCTTCACGATGTCGCTCGGCGTCCTGACTCTTTTGGCCCATGACATTTCTGAAATGTGGATCAGGCCTTCGATGCCGGGCTCAATCTCAACAAAGGCGCCGAAGTCCATGAGGCGTGTGATGGTGCCGCGCACGCGCTCGCCCGGCTGATATTTTCCGGCAACCGCATCCCAGGGATGAGGCTGAAGCTGCTTCATGCTGATCGCGATGCGTTTCTTTTCGGAGTCGATCTTGATGATCTTCGCTTCGATCTGCTGGGCGGCAGAAAGCACATCGGACGGCTTGTTGACGCGCTGCCATGAAATTTCGCCGACGTGCAGTAGTGCGTCAGCGCCACCGATATCGACGAACGCACCGTAGTCGGTGAGGCTGCGGACTTCGCCCTGCACGATGTCTCCTTCTTTCAGTTCGTTGTAGCGGCGTTGCTTGCCGGCGCGCTCTTCGTCTTCGGCGATAACGCGGCGATCGACGACAACGTCTTCGTCCTCCACATCGAGTTTGATGATGCGGCAGCGAATTTCCTGTTCGACCAACTTTGCGAGCTCGGCGGCATCGTGAGTTCCGCTGCGCGACGCGGGCATGAAGGCGCGGACGCCGACGTCTACGCTCAATCCGCCCTTGACCACACCAGTAACAGTGCCGATGATCGTCGATTTCTCCGCGAAAGCCTTCTCAAGCGCCGCCCAGTCTGTGGGGCGCTCGACCTTGCCACGAGTCAGTTCGTAATAGCCTTCGGGATCGCGGCCTTTGACGGTGACTTGCAATTTGTCGCCGGGCTTCGGCGGTTTGTCAGCCGGGAATGCGCTGAGGGGGAGAACACCTTCGGTCTTGAATCCGATATCGAGGACGATGGAGTCGGCGGTGACGGTAATCACCGTGCCTTCGCGGCTCTGGGTGGCTGGATCCTTCTTGCGAGAATGACTCTTCTCGTACTGCGAAAAAATGTCTTTGAAGGATTCGGTCGGCTCGGAAACGGGCTCGGGCGAGTTGGGATCAAGCGTGGTTGGATCGGACGGCTTTACATTCACTTCTGCTTCGGAATCGGACATGAGGAGGTTAAAGCCCTGCGGCGAAATCCCATTCAGGATATCACCGGCGGGCCGCATGCGAAGGCGACAGGCTGGATTCGGCGCTCACGGTGTAGACTAATTTTCGTTTCCAAAGTCTAAGCGGGTTTGGGAGGCACGATGCGACCGGAATTTGCTGGCTCATTACTTGTGTTCGCACTTTTGGCGAGCGCTGCGGGACAGACGAAATCGACGGAAAAAGAGATCGATATTCCGTACGAGCGTTTCGTGCTCGACAACGGCTTGACGGTGATCGTACATGAAGACCACAAGGCGCCGATCGTCGCCATTAATACCTGGTACCACGTCGGGTCGAAGAACGAGAAGCCGGGCAAGACCGGGTTCGCCCACTTGTTCGAGCACCTGATGTTTGGCGGCAGTGAGCACGCGCCGGGGCGCTACATCGACGGGATGGAAAAGATCGGTGCGACCGATTTGAACGGCACGACGAATCCCGACCGCACGAACTATTTCGAAAATGTTCCGACCTCCGCCGTCGACTTCACGCTGTGGATGGAATCGGATCGTATGGGGCATCTGCTCGGCTCGCTTGATCAGAAGACACTCGACTTGCAGCGCGGCGTGGTGCAGAACGAAAAACGCCAGGGGGAAAATCAGCCTTACGGAGTGACCCGGCAACTGCTCACGCAGAATACGTATCCGGTGGGGCATCCATATTCGTGGACCACGATTGGCGACATGGCGGACCTTGATGCGGCGTCGATGAAAGACGTGCAAGAGTGGTTCAAGACGTATTACGGGCCGTCGAACGTCGTGATCGTGATCGCGGGCGACATTGACGCGAAGACCGCACGCGAGAAGGTCGAGAAATATTACGGCGACATTCCGGCGGGGCCGCCCGTGGCGCACCACCAGGTGTGGATCGCCAAGATGACGGGGACGAAGCGGCAAGTTGTGCAGGATCGCGTGCCGCAGGCGCGGATCTACAAGGTATGGAACGTTCCGGAGTTTGGCAGCGCCGACGCCGACTACATCGACCTAGTGAGCGATTGCCTGAGCAACGGCAAGTCGTCGCGATTCTACAAGCGGCTTGTGTATGAGGACCAGATCGCGACCGAGGCGATAGGCTACACGGACCTACAGGAAATTGGCGGGCAATTCATTGTGCGAGCGACGGCGCGGCCAGGGCAGAACATCGCGCAGGTAGAAAAAGAAGTGGATGAAGAGCTGGCGCGTTTCCTGAAAGAGGGACCGACGCCAGCGGAACTGGCGCGCGTCAAGGCGCAGTATCAGGCGAATTTTATTCGCGGCATCGAGCGCATCGGAGGGTTCGGTGGAAAATCGGATCGGCTCGCGATGAGCCAGGTGTATCGCGGGAGTCCCGACGCCTACAAAATTTCGCTCAAGCGCGTGCAGCAAGCCACGGCCGAGGATTTGAAAGCGGCGGCTGTGCGCTGGCTCTCGGACGGCGTTTACATTCTTCAGGTCGATCCTTTCCCGGACTACAAGACGGCCTCCACTGGCGCCGATCGCAGCAAAGCGCCGGAGCCGGGCACTCCTCCCGAACTGAAGCTGCCGAAGCGGCAGCGCACCACGCTTTCCAATGGACTGAAGGTTGTTTTGGCGGAACGGCATGAAGTTCCGCTGGTGAATTTCACGTTGGCGGCCGATGCGGGATTCGCGTCGGATGCGTCGACTTCTCCTGGGACCGCGAACCTGGCGATGCAGGTGCTTACCGACGGGACGCGCACGCGGAACGCACTGCAAATCAGTGATGAACTTGAAACCCTCGGCGCGACGTTGCGCGGATCTTCGAATCTCGACTCGTCGTTCATTTCTCTTTCGGCGCTGAGTTCGAAACTCGATCCGTCGCTCGATTTGTTTGCGGACGTGGTTTTGCATCCGTCGTTTCCTGAGAATGAAGTGAAGCGCGAGCAAAAGCTGGCGCTGGCGGCGATTGACCGCGAACAAAATACTCCGACGACACTGGGCCTGCGAGTGCTCCCGGCGTTGTTGTATGGCGCGGGTCATCCGTATGGGAATCCGCTGACTGGCTCGGGGACAAAGGAAAGCGTAGCGAAGCTGACGCGTGAAGACCTGGTCAAGTTTCATGAAACATGGATCCATCCGAATAATTCGACGCTGATCGTGGTCGGCGATACGACGCTTGTGGAATTGAAACCCAAGCTGGAGAAGCTCTTCGCGGGATGGAAAAGCGGGAACGCCCCGGCCAAAGACGTGAAGACGGTTTCGGTCGCGTCGAAATCTACCGTGTACCTGATCGACAAGCCCGGAGCGCTGCAATCGGTGATCTTTGCGGGCGTGGTGGCGCCACCGCGCGCGAATCCGCAGGAAATCGCGATTGAGGCGATGAACGACAGCCTGGGTGGAATTTTTGGCGCGCGCATCAATATGAATCTGCGCGAAGACAAACACTGGTCGTACGGCGCGCGCACCGTGTTGCGCGATGCGCGGTCGCAGCGTCCGTATTACGTGCAGGCGCCCGTGCAGACCGACAAGACCAAAGAATCGCTGATCGAAGTAAACAAGGAACTGCGCGGGATCACGGGTGATCGCCCAATCAGCGGTACCGAACTGGCGAAGGTCCAGGCGAACGAAACGCTAAAACTGCCGGGATCGCGCGAGACCCTCGATGCGCTCGGGCAATCGATCGTGGATCTGGTGCAATTCGGACTTCCCGACGATTACTACGACACCTACGGCGCGAAAGTGCACGCGCTCACTACGAGCGATGTGAACGACGCGGCGAAAGAAGTCGTTCGTCCCGACAACATGACCTGGGTCGTCGTGGGTGATCGCGCGAAGATCGAAGCTGGCGTACGCGAGCTAAATCTTGGCGAGTTTCACAACATGGACACGAACGGCAAGGTGGTGCAGTAGAACGTGGTGCAGTAGCGCGTCAGGGACGAAGTACGTAGTGCGAAGCGATATCGCGAAAGGTAGCTAGTTGATTCGCTTTGGTCGGTTCGTCCCAGTGCAATTCCGACGCCATTAAATCGGCGACAGCTGAGGCCATTTCGAGCGCAGCGCGCGCATTCAAGAAGAGCGCGCGCGTCCGCCTGGCGAGGACGTCTTCAACGGTGCGTGCCATTTCATGCCGCACCGCCCAGATCACTTCCGCTTTCACGTAAGGTAGCGCCGCGTGGAGCGGTTCGCCGAGGCGGGCATCATTTTCGATCAGCTTGAGGATGGCTTCCGCATCCGACCCGTAGACCGCCAACGAACCCGATTCTTTCGCAGCGTCTTTTATGGTCTCCCTTTCGACATCGACGTAACCATGGATGTGCAATGCGCGCGTCGCGCATGGGCGCTCGGGCAGTTGTGCCAACGTAGCCGCCTGATCGACGCAGTCCTCAGCCATGTGGCGATAGGTCGTCCATTTTCCGCCACAGATTGTGACGAGGCCTGAGCTGTCGATCTGGACAACGTGGTCGCGAGAGAGTGACGCGGTCGCGACTGCTCTTCCCGAGTCGGACTCGGCCGCCGACCGCACCAGCGGGCGAATCCCCGCGAACACACTCAAGACATCCGCACGTGTGGGAGCTTTCGAAAGATACTGCGCGGCGGTCGCGAGGATGAATTCAATTTCCTGCTCCATGGCGATGGGTTCGAGCGTAGCTGAGGGGACCGGTGTGTCAGTGGTCCCGACAAGAGTGTGGCCGTGCCACGGAATCGCGAATAACACGCGGCCGTCGCTGGTGTGCGGAACCATGATCGCGCTATTGCCCTGGAGAAAGCTCGCGTCGAATACGAGGTGGATGCCCTGGCTCGGGGCGATCATCGGAGCGGCATTGGGTTCGGCCTTGAGTCGAAGCGAGTCGGTGAAGGCTCCAGTGGCGTTGATGACGACTCGCGCACTGGCGTGAAATTCGTTGCCCGTCTCTACATCGCGTGCATCGATGCCGTCGACAAATCCCTGAGCGTCTTTTGTGAGTCCGGCGACTTCGGCATAATTCAGCAAAATTGCACCCTGCTCGAAAGCGGTGGCGACCATGTTGATGAGAAGCCGGGCGTCGTCGAATTGTCCATCGTAGTAAACCGCGCCGCCGCGCAGACCTTCGGTCTTCAAGGTTGGCAGATGTTCGAGAGTTTCTTCACGGTCTAGAATGCGCGAGGCGCCGAAACCATATTTTCCGGCAAGCAACTGATAGAGTTTGAGACCGAGACCGTAGAACGGGGCTTCCCACCAATCGTAGTTCGGCACGATGAAGGCAAGATCGTGCACGAGATGAGGCGCATTTCGCAGAAGCAGCCCGCGCTCTTTGAGGGCCTGCATGACCAACCCGATATTTCCCTTTTCGAGGTAACGCACGCCACCGTGCGCGAGCTTGGTGCTTCGGCTCGAAGTGCCTTTACCGAAATCACTTTGCTCGAGCAGAAGCACATCGTAGCCGCGCGAGGCCGCGTCGATGGCGACGCCAACGCCCGTCGCGCCTCCGCCAACGACGATCATGTCCCAAGCCTGGGGGTGGGACTCGATGCGGCGGCACATTTCGGATCGATTCATATTCGCTGAGAATCCGTCTAGATGCCTACGACCTTGATAATGGCAGCGCCGATGGCGGCACCAATCAGCGGGCCAACGATTGGGACGAGCGCGTATCCCCAATCTGAAGTGCCCTTGCCACTAATTGGAAGAATCGCATGCGCCATGCGCGGACCGAAGTCGCGAGCGGGATTCATCGCGTAGCCAGTCGGTCCACCCAGACTCAGACCGATCGCCCACACCAGCACTCCCCACAACCATGGGCCGAATCCGGCGGGAAGGCCAGTGGACGATACGGCTTTGCTTCCGAACGAGAAGCCCACCACGATCAGACAGGTCGTCGCGATGATTTCTGTCAGCAGATTTGCGGGCAGGTCGCGGATGGCGGGCGACGTGGAAAAAATTGCCAGTTTGGCGCCCGGGTCGGGTGTCTCTTTCCAGTGCAGCAGGTAAGTCATCCAGACGAGGGCGGCGCCGCTGAATGCGCCGAGAATCTGCGCGGCCCAGAATGCCGCGACATGTGACCAGTCTCCCGAGGCTAGGGCGACGGTCAGGGTGATCGCAGGATTAATGTGGGCACCGGGGCTGCCGCAGGCAATGGCTGTAAAAATGGCCGCGACAACAGCCAGTCCCCAACCGGTGGTGATCACAATCCAGCCGGAGTTTTCGCCTTTCGATTTCTTCAGGAGAACACTGGCGACGACTCCGTCGCCGAGCAGGATCAGAACCAGCGTGCCCATGAATTCGCCGAGGAACGGTCCCTGCATCGTTCCATACATCGCCGGTCCATGCATCGTGGGTGGACCTCCACTTTCTTTGTGTGATTCTGGAGTAGTTAGTGCAAACCGCAATTCTCAATCTGATTCCACCCAGTCGAACGACCGCGTTACCGCTTTTTTCCAGAAGTGATAGAGACGCTCGCGGGATGGTTCATCCATCTTTGGTTCCCAGCGATGATCGGCGGCCCAGTTGGCGACGAGTTCGTCGGTATCTTTGAAGAAGCCGACAGCCAGGCCAGCCGCATACGCAGCGCCGAGAGCCGTTGTCTCCTTTACCATCGGGCGCACCACTGGCTTCGCCAGCATGTCAGACTGGAACTGCATCAGCAGTTCGTTCATCACCATTCCACCATCGACACGCAGTACATCGAGGTCGATTCCGGAGTCCTTCGCCATAGCATCGACAACTTCGCAAACCTGGAACGCTGTGGCTTCGAGCGCTGCACGCGCGATGTGAGCTTTGTTTACGTAGCGAGTCAGGCCGGCAATCAAGCCGCGAGCGTCGTCTTTCCAATAAGGAGCGTATAAACCCGAAAATGCGGGGACGAAGTAGACTCCGCCGTTATCGTCCACGCTTCGAGCGAGAGCTTCGATGTCCTTGCTGTGTGCGATGAGTCCCAGATTGTCGCGGAGCCATTGCACGATCGCTCCCGCAATGGCGACTCCGCCCTCGAGCGCATAGCATGCGGGCCTCGCTCCGAGCTTATAGGCCACGGTAGTCAGCAGTCCGAAATTCGAAGGCACTGCTTTTTCGCCCGTATTCATGAGCATGAAGCAGCCTGTGCCATAGGTGTTCTTGGCTTCGCCGGGTTTGAAGCAAGCCTGGCCGACGAGCGCGGCTTGCTGATCTCCGAGATCGCCGGCGATGGCAACGCCCGCAATTGACGGCAGCCTGGCGACGCCATACACCTCGCTGCTGGAAACAATTTTCGGAAGCATCTGAATCGGGATGCCGAAGTCCTGCAATATTTCCGGATCCCATTGCAGGGTGTTGAGGTTCATCAACTGGGTGCGGCTGGCGTTGGTCACATCGGTCACGTGGACGCCGCCTTCGATTCCTCCGGTCAGATGCCAGATCAAAAAAGTATCGACATTGCCGAAGAGCAGATCGCCGGCTTCGGCTTGTTCGCGCGCTCCGGCAACTTCGTTGAGAATCCAACGTATTTTTAGGCCGCTGAAATACGTGGCTAGCGGAAGGCCCGTCCTGGTGCGGTAGTGATCTTGTCCGCCCTGGGCTGTGAACTCCGCCACGGCAGAGGCCACGCGCGTATCTTGCCAGACGATGGCGTTGCAAATGGGCTTGCCGCTTTTTTTGTGCCAGACGACGGTGGTTTCGCGCTGATTTGTAATTCCGATTGCGGCGAGATCATGGGGCCGCAGTCCGCGCGCCTCCATCGCTTCATGAATAACGCTATGAGTGCGGCGCCAGATTTCCTCGGGATCATGCTCGACCCAGCCCGGCTGCGGATAAATCTGTTCATGTTCTTTCTGGGCTGTACTGACGATGCGTCCGGAGCGATCGAAGACGATGAAACGCGAACTAGTCGTTCCCTGATCAATCGCGCCGATATAACTGGCCATTCCCGGGATTGTACCTTCCTCGCTAAGCGATTGTAACCACGGCACTATTTGCCGTCTGGGCTGCCGCTTCGGCAGTGCGGTTGCATGACTTGTGTAACAAGTTGCAGACTCGTTTGTAACCCCAGATAGCACCTACGTGGAATGTAGCTTGAAACGCATTCGTGGCATCTTACACATATAGAGGTAGGGTTTGCGAACCCGGCAAACCGGCCCAGCAAAAAAGGCTCGGCAAACAAGGAACGTGGGGTTCCGATGAAGCATCTTGGAAAAGTCATCCGCTCGGTGCAGGCTTTTGGCCGTGAGCTTTCGCGCCTATCAAACATTTCTGATACTTCTGGAGCCAAGCGCGCGCCGGCGATCGGCGTCGCCCTCGGCGGAGGATTCGCGCGCGGCATCGCTCACATCGGAGTGCTCAAGGTTCTCGAAGACGAAGGAATTCCGGTGCGCATGGTTGCCGGCACCAGCGTCGGCGCGATCATGGGCGCGGCGTATTGCAGCGGACTGACGATCGAGGAACTGGAAAAACTGGCGCGCTCGGTACGCTTCACCACCTTTGCACGTTGGACGCTCTCGCGATACGGCTTCGCAACCAACGACCGTATGGTTTCTTTTCTGCGCCAACATTTGAAAGTGCAGACGTTCGAAGAGCTGCGGATTCCGCTCGGTGTGACCGCAACGGATTTCAATACCGGCGAGGGAGTTGTCTTCAAATCAGGGCCGATCGTCGATCCGGTCCGCGCCAGTTGCGCTTATCCGGGGATGTTCTTGCCGGTCGAGATGCGCGGGCGCTGGTTGGTGGATGGAATGTTGTCGCATCCCGTGCCGACGCGGCCGGTGCGTGAAATGGGAGCGGATCGGGTGCTGGCCGTGCACTTGAAAGGACAATGGTCGAAGACCACCGCGCCACGGCATCTGTTCGATGTGATCGGACAGTCCTTCGCGATCGCGCAAGACATGATGAGTTCAGTATGGAGAAGCGCGGCCGATCTCGTGATCGAACCCGACGTTGCTGGTTTCGATTATGACGACTTCAAACGCGCCGATGAGTTGATTCATGTAGGCGAAGTGGCGATGCGGCGGGCGTTACCCGAAGTGCGTAAGTGGTTGGAGGTTCCGGCGGAGTCTCCGATGAATGCGACGGGGTTGGTCGCTCGACCTGCGGCTGTGCCAGCGGACTAAGCGTCGGCTTTTAATCGGCGGCGAAACTCGAATACGAAAATCTGATGAACGGTTCGGCCCAGGTTTTCACCTGGGCCGTCCGTTTTGTTGCCTTCTTTTCTTGCTGCGGTTAGTTGATCCAGCCATTCGACTCCGACTCCATCGCGCGGATGTACTCGACAACCGACTCGGACCAGCCATCGATGTGCGTCCATTTGCCGTAGCCGACGCCGTTCTTGAACGAGGCCACGTTGATCACGTATCCCTTGCCCTTCGGCGAGGGAACCTGATCATGCGCCTGCTCGTCGGTGATGACGATCAGGCGGTCGTAGCGCTCGCTCTTGTTGAGCCACTCAACGGCGTTGCCGAGCAAGGCACCGCCGTGCGGCTGCGAGGCATCGATCGCGTCACGCAGCGCGAAGCCACGGCGAGCCGGGACTTCGACCACGCGATCCGAGAACGAATACACCGCAACCTTCTCGGCGATCTCACGAACGAGCACCGCGAGACCGTACGCTGCATCGGTGCGCTGCATTTCCGACCGCTTCGAGAGCGGTGCGGTCATGGAGCCCGAAACGTCCACCAGCACGATGGTTCTGCCGGCGATCTTCGGCTGCTCCGCCACCGACTTGAGCATCGCCAGCTCGATCGGCTCCTCCCACTGCGGCGCGTAGCGAGCCGCGGCGAGAAAGCGGAACGGCAGAACCCGCGCCGTACTCATCGTGCTGAGCACGTTGAGCACGAGCGACTCGTCCACTCCGGCCTCGCGCATGTTGCGGAGGTTGCGGAGCAGGGCGAGCGCACCGAGTTTCTGCTCGCGGAGCAATCGCTCCCACGCCTCGCGCTTATCGGCGCCGGCGGAGAGAGCAACTTCCCAAGTGTCGGGCGTCGCGAGACGTCCCCAGACGAGCTTCTTCCACACGCTGGCCTGAGCCGCATCGCGCGGCTTGGCGTGCGAGAGGAAGAGAACGTCGCGCAGTTTGATCGGTCCACCGCGATCGTACTTCGCGAGCTGATACTCGTCGAACTTCGGGAACGCAGCCGCCAGTCCCTTTTTCACCTGCGCGGAAAGCGGCACACGCCCGTCCTTCCAGTAGATGGCGACGAACTCGGCGAGTTCATCGGCACGCTGGATGACGCGCTCGAGCGTTTCCGCAACCAGGCGGCGATGAGTGACATGACGCGCCATCTCGCGGACCAGGAGCAGCGGAGAGTGACGAAGCTTCGACTGCTCGCGCGCCTCGATGGCGAGCGCCGCTACTTTTTCGGCCTCGACCTTGGGGACGAGTTCCGCGATACGGCCGGCGATCTCGACACCGTCTTCGTAGAACTGCTCTTCCCAGAGCAGGCAGGCGAGAACCGAGCGGCGGAGCTGAAGCTCCGGCGAAATGTTGCGGGCCGGCGCGCCCTGGTGCGTCCGCGGACCGATGCCGAGATTGAGTAGGTTGAGACGAGCCATGTTATTGCTCCTACCCGCTAGCTTCTAGCGGTCGATTCATCGCCGGGGAAATGAGCGACTACGGTATGGTTCTGCGGAGGTCTTCATTAGACGACTGACCCCGAGGGTCAGACAGGCATCGAACCTGCATCATCCGCGTCGAAGTAACCGTTGTCTTCGCCACCGGCGAACTTTGTTGTTTCCTGCTAAGTGGTCGGCAGCAAGATGGCCTGCACCATCTATTTCAATGCCCTCAAACTGCCGCGATATACTTGTCGAACACTTATGAGCAAGCAAGTCGCAGTTCTCGCGAAACGCGTCGAATCGAAGATTCTGCTCGTGCGCGGCCTTCGGGTGATTCTCGACTCGGACCTCGCCGAACTCTACGGGGTCGAAGTGCGCAGTCTGAATCAGCAGGTCAAGCGTAATGGCCGGCGCTTTCCCGACGATTTTGTGATGCAACTCTCCGCTGACGAAGCGGCCAACTTGAGATCACAAATTGTGATCTCAAGTTCCGGCCACGGAGGGCGTCGATCCCACCCTTACGCTTTCACCGAACACGGTGCGATCATGGCCGCGTCGGTCCTCAACTCGGAACAAGCGGTCAAGATGAGCATATTCGTCGTTCGCGCGTTCATACGAATGCGCGAAGCTCTGGCCAACAATCAGAAAATCATGTCTAAGCTGTCGGAACTTGAGCAGCGTGTCGACAGCCATGACGCAAACATCCAGGAACTGATCGAAGCCATTCGCGAACTGATGGAACCTCTCCCCGCAAAGGGTCGGCGCATCGGGTTCGCGCTTCCTGCGGACTCGACGAAAGCTTCTGCTAAGGCGCGTTGAAAAACACCTCAGCTACTTAGACCTTCGCCACCAGTTCATCGTCTCTGCCGAGCGATGGGTCTCGACGAATAACTCCGCTTCGATTTCCTCAGCCTCAGGGAAGAAGCGCTTATAGAGTTCGACTTTCTGTGCGTCATCCGCTTGGCCCATGTAGAGCCTGTAGTCGATGCGTCCCGGGCGCAGCAGAGCTGGATCGAGATTCTCGATTACGTTGCTTGTCATCACAAAGATCACATTCTCGGGAGCGCTGAAGCCGTCGAGCGCATTCAGCAATCCTGACAAAGTGACGCTCAGAGCCGTGACGTCCTCCTTCTTATCGTCAAGATTGTGACCTCCTTGCTTTCCTTGCATTTCACCTTGACTGACTCTCGCTTTTCCACTCTTCATGCAGTCAATGTCTTCGAAGAGAATGATCGCGTTCGGTGAAACGTCGTTGACCGCTCTTCTCAGGGAGTGATCGTTGAACGCGGAAAGATTGATGGCATAAATATGCACCTGAAACTTCCCTGCCAACGCTGACACCAAAGAGGTCTTCCCCGTGCCGGGCGGACCGTACAACAAATAGCCGCGATGGTAGGGGACGCCGAGCTGACGATATCGCTGCCTCGAATTCCTGAACTTCGTGATATCCGAGACTAGCCGATCCCTTTCTCCTGGCTTCAGAATCACTGATTCCAGCAGCCTTGGCGTGTAGCCATCGACTCTTGTCCAACCGTCGTCATAGACGAACAACGATGACTTGATGACAGCGTTTCTCTCATGACACTCGACGATCTCTTTCACGAACTGCTTGAGAAACGCCTGCTGTCTCCCAATGGTGCGAAACGTCAAAGACTCGGTTCTGCGGCGAGACGTTCCTTTCGGATCCTCGTTGCGGTAGAAATAAACCAGGAACGGACGGCCCGCACGCCAGAACCAGTGCCGGCCTGGAGCCGGAATCAACGCCAGATGCTGGTTGCGCGTCGTTGTATCCAGGTCGACCCTTCGAATTCGCTTCAAGAAGTTCTGTTCCAGCAGCCACTCTTTCACCCACGAAAACGAAGCGTCATCGTCGGTGACGGTGATCATCATGGTTGTCTGTCCGACAAGCCACTCCCACAACCTTTCGGGAATCGCCCGCAGATAGACCCCGACACCACCCACGATCATGAGCAGCAATCCGCCAGAGGCGAATTGGTTGTGGCCGGTCAGGATGTTTTTTAGAGTCTCGATCATGTTCATGCACGCTATTCAGTCACACCGACCAATTCCTCTTCTTCTGTCTCGTCGATTTCCGTCTCGCCGATCATGTCTTCCTGGTCGGTCTCGCGTTCGCAACCATCGCTCTTGAAACCCATACGCTTGCGCGCCGGCCAGGTCGGGATGATCAGGGCGATTTTCTCCATCTGCTCGCGGGTCGGCACATTCTTGTTGCTGAAGTCGGTGCAGTCCGCGACTTTGAACGGGACGGCGCGGAACCGGCTGAAGCAGCAGTAGACCGCCTCTTCGCTTTCGCGGAACCCTCTCTGAATGTGTGACCAGTAGCAGGCACGGCATAGCGAGTCTTCGTCGCGCAGCGCGGCTTTCTTCATGACGATGGTTTGCATAAGTCGTTTCCTAATCATCCCTAACTGGCAAAGTTATTCGCCGGGGAACGTGCGAGAAGAGAATAGACTCGAGGTCGTTTGCTCGCGGTACTTTGTCGTCCGGGGCTACGCCCCTATCCCGTGAGCACTGCACCTCGGCAGGGCTCGCAGACCCTGCGCGTCTTCGTTTCGAGCGAAGTAACTCTTCTCTTTCACCACCGGCGAGACAATATGTCTGTCCTGCTCGTTGTGTGAGACGCGGCTAGCCGCGTCTCTACTGGGATCTTCCGGCACACGCCTTCGATATCCACTTGTCAATCTGGTCGGGGTACATGCGGACACGGAGGCGCTGCTGCACGAGGGGGATTCGAACCCCGGCATCCCAAGGACGCCTGCACCGAAGTATCCGTGACCTTCGCCACCGACCCTGTGAAGTTGAGGCTGGAAGAAACAACTGCGGCCGCTCGATAGGGATCGAGCGAAGCACAGCCTTCGGGCCAGCGTTAATGGATGCGCTGGGGGAATCGACGGCAGCGGTAAGTCGTTGACAGCGATGAAACCGCGGCCTGCGCCACCCAGCAAAATTGTTTGGTTAGGTCTGCTTTAAGGTTCGTCTTGGGACCGTCAGTTACTTAATAACTGACGAAGCCGAACGACGCCCTAAGCCAAATCCGACCCGGTTCGAGTCGTCCTGGCAGATGCAGCACGTTATTGGTTGTGCATTTCGCCATTTAGGAGCGTCCTTTCGTAGAAGATGTAAGACTATGCCATGATTTTGTAACTCGCGTCAAGAGGCAAGCAAGAAATATTCTCGGGAAACGTCCGCCAGTCTTCGCATATGCTCTGTCCTCTCGTGCGCCATCTTCAGTGCCACCACCCCTAAAGTGCTGCACCGGCAAGCCGAAGTTGAGTGAGTGATCAATTCCATTCACGCCTTTGGAGAGCCGCGGGCGCTCATGAGAGAAACCATGAAAAACATTTTCAGAAAATTCCTCCCTGTCCAGATCGTTGGCTTCGCCATCTTGATAGCGCTTTCCTGGACGGCATTCGCCCAACAGCCGGCGCCGGCAACGGCGAGCCAGGGCGAGATCAACCAGCAACTCCTGGATCGTATCGCCGAACTGGAAAAAGAGGTGAAACAACTCCGGCAGGCGACGAATCAGTCGTCAATTCAAACTCCGACTCCGCCGGCTCCCGCGCCGGCCCCACTGCCGGAACCGGTTGCGATCGTCGAGATCACCCAGGCCAACGTGGTTGCCGATCGACTCAAGCTGAATTTCTTCGGCGACACCGGCTATCAGATCGGGCATTTTTACGGACCGGCCAACACTTTTGAATTTGGCGAGTTCGACATGTTCGCTACCGCCCGCCTCTCGGAGCACGTGTCGGCCCTCGGGGAAATTTTGTTCACTTCCAGCACGGACAATAGCGTGGGGGTCGATGTCGAGAGGCTCCTTCTTAAGTACCGGGCAGACGATTATTTCGCCGCCTCCATCGGGCGTATTCATACCGATATCGGCTACTACAACACGGCCTTTCATCGCGGGGACTATTTCCAAACAACGATTGGGCGGCCGGTGATGTATGAGTTTGACGATCAAGGGGGATTTCTACCGCTGCAGGACCTCGGCGTCGTCCTCGAAGGCAAAGTGCCTTCCGGCAAACTGGGCCTGAACTATGTGTTCGAAGTGACCAATGGGCGAGCCTACGGAATTAACGCGGAGCCGGCGCAAAACAGCACCGACGGGAACAACAGCAAGGCAGTCAACCTCAACATGTCAGCGAAACCTGAATGGGTTCCGGGACTGGCCGTCGGATTCAGCGTACGCCACGACTATCTCAGCGACGTGAACAATCTGAGGGTTTCGGAAACCATCCCTGTCTTCTACGCGGTCTATAACAGCGCGAAGTACGAGTGGCTCAACGAAGCGATGGTGGTGAGACATGCCCGGCCGGTTGGACCTGTCTATCACACCACCGCCTTTTATACACAATTTTCGCGAAGGTTCGGGGCTTATCGGCCCTACTTCCGATACTCGTACGTAAATGCTCCCGAGAACGATCCCATCTATGGCGATCCGACTGAGATTCAGGAAGTAGGACGCGTCAATGGACCAACCGTCGGAATGCGTTACGACTTCAATGACCACGCCGCCTTCAAGTTGCAGTATGACCGGGAAGGGACAACCGACACAAAAAGCATCAATGGCGGCAGTGGACAATTTGCCTTCACCTTCTAACGGAGATGCCATGAAAACGATCCAGACAATTCTGCTCTTGATGCTCGGGATCCTCGTATTCGGTGGGGCCATCGAGTTTGCGACCGAACCGGTTGAGGCGGCGACTGGCGATCCGATCGTGGTCATCGTCAACGGCGCGAATCCAGTCGACGACTTAAGCATGGGTGAACTCAAGAAGCTCTTTATGTCCGATCGCAGCAAATGGGATACGGGCAAGGCTGTCGCTCCCGTTATCGTCGTGGCCGGACCCGCGGAGCGGACAGCTTTTCTGAAGATAGTCTGCGGCATGAACGACGCCGACTTCAGCAAGTACTTCCTGCAGGCAGCGTTCACCGGCAAGTCTGCGACTCCTCCCAGGGAGGTCCCAAGCTCGCAAGGCGTGAAGAGCGTGGTGGGAAGTTCACCTGGAGCCATTGGCTTTGTGAAGGCGGGCGACTTTCACGGCGATGGCAGTGAAGGCGCTATCAAAGCCGTCAAAGTCGACGGCCTGACCGCGGGCGATTCCAGTTACAAACTCAAAATGTAGCGGAACGAGAGATGTCTATAAAATCCTCAGGGGAATTTGAGGATATTACGAGCGACAAAGAATCGACATGGTCGCGGACTCCGCATCGAGCATTCTGATGAGGCCCGCCATGATTTCGAGGGCATCGACCTCGAGGGCATCGATCTCGTGCGCTTCACGTTCGAACTGGATGAAGTTGTCTCCGAAACCTGCGAAGTTGTGTCCATCATCGTCGGAACCCAGACGAGAAATTGAGTCTCGAACCTCGGCGCGATCTTCATCTGGCCCGAGAATGTCTGGCGTGAGAACTGGTGGCGGCGGTAGGACTCGAACCTACGACCTACGGATTATGAGACCGTCGCTCTAGCCACCTGAGCTACGCCGCCAATCTGGAACAACGCGGAAGGGAAACGGGGACGCCCGGAAATGGCCACTCAATCCCGCAGACGCAGGTCAAGGCGCCATAAACTCATTCTAGAAGTGCGAGAATGGGGTGTCAAACTGCATAGGGAAATATACGTGAGGAAAATTGTCGATACCGCCTCGCTGTCCCGGTTCTGAGTTTCGACCCCTTAACTATTGCCTATGGCGCAACGGTCAACGCCATTTGTCGGTGCAGTTTGAACTGCACCAAGGTCGCGTGTAGGCATTCAGCCGCTAAACCATGCAAAAGCAATCTGTAGCCCGCCTGGAGCGTAGACAACGGAATAAGTGGATGCCTGTTGTTCACAAGGCTGACGTAGGAGGCATCCCCAATCAGCTTTGATGTGTAGATGGCGACGGTCTCATCTAACTGCAAAGAGTTGCAGGCACGCCAGAAATCGCTGTCCGTGAGGAACAGTTGATAAAGCGGAGTGTAAATGTCGACCGCGGATTCCAAATCCAGAAAATTCAAACGACCGGCGGGGAGGAGATTTTCGTCAATCGGGAACGGCCCAATGGTGATGCAAGCTAAGTTCAAGTCATCCTGTTTCGTTAGTTGGATACCCTTAGCTTTCATCTCACGATTGATGCGAATGAGGAAGTTGTAAATATTCAGGTCGTGCTTCAGAAATACGTTGTCGACGAGGTCTGCGAGGTTTCGAGGTCGTAGTGGATCGAGCGGAATCTCGACCCCGGGCACATTCGTTGCCACAAACTGTAAGATCTCCGATCCAATGTGAAAATGCCGCAATATTAAATAATTGGCGTCTGGACGTACGAATGTGCGGAGTCCCCAATAGATCAGCCGATGTAGGAATCGCGACGACGTGAACCGGTTCGGAATGAAAATCTTCAAAACCTGAAAGACAACCATCGAGAGTTTGGCGCACGGTCTTATCAGCGGTAGTAAGAACTGGCGGGACTTGGAGCCAGAATTCGCCAGGAGCGCGGCCTTGACTTCATCGCTGAGCGGCAAGCTCATGTCGAGATATAGCGCTAGCCATGGATTTGGATCCGTCGGATTGTACGGGGCTTTTTCGTACAGTTCGGTCACTTGCATAATTGTGATTCCTCAACAATTCCCAGTTGTAACAAATCCCGGGTGTGCGGCACCCGTATCTCTCGTGCTAAACCCGCAGCGCGAAGAGCTTGGATCACCTGCCACGTCCAATCGAACTCTCCCGGTCCGAGACCGTGTTTTGCGCTCCAAGGAAAACGATGATGGTTTGCATGCCAGCCCTCACCGAGAATCAGGAGTCCCATTAAGAGGCTGTTGCGCGAGGTGTCTCGTTGTCCGGGAAGCGTATTGCCGTACAGGTGGGCGATGCTATCGATGGCATCTCCGAGGTTATACAAAACTACTTGGATCAGCCAGAGTCCAACGACGCCAGAAAGGCCCCAGCCCCAAACAGCAACGATCACCGCAATCCCTAGGTGCAGATGCATCAGAACCGCATAAGACTCCGGGTGGCTCACCCAAGCATAGTACGAATCCGCGGCTACATCTCTTGCCAATCCGTTGTACTCCTGGTTGGTGCGCGGCCGCATCCAAGCGTCCAGCAGCATTCTCACCGGTCCAGCTAGCGAATATAAGATGCAGAGAGCCGTGTTCCCAGAGCCAAGATACCAACCTACGTGGGCGTACCAGAACCCTCTATGCCG
Source organism: Terriglobales bacterium (assembly GCA_035308395.1). Lineage (GTDB taxonomy): Bacteria > Acidobacteriota > Terriglobia > Terriglobales > Acidobacteriaceae > Acidiflorens. The sequence goes on along the minus strand of DATGGT010000126.1, from coordinate 323,838 downwards.
AGGCGAGTGCGGATCCAGCGCGGTGTCGGTATGCATGTGATGATATCGGTGATTGCCTGCCCACTGCACAGGCGTGCCCGCGGGCAGTCCGATCGTCACCAACGCTCGTTCAAGCCACTTGGGTAGCGTCAGCGAACGGTGTGATAAGACACGGTGATACCCAAGATTCACGCCCAGCCCGGCCAGTAAGTAGTAAGTGAGGGCGAACCCCGCGAATGACGCCTTTGGCATCAGAAATTCCCCATCTCTTCCAACTGCAGCGCATAAAGCCGCGCGGTTACCTTGGCGCATTTAACGATGTCTGCCAGGAGTTTTTGCGTCAGAATTCCGGCGGCGATTGCCATATCCAACTTTTGAAAATGCTTTACGTCGCTCTCCGAGTGATACAGGAAGAAGGACACCGCGTCATTTTCAAGTCCTAGTTGTTCTTGAATTCGCTCCCCCCACTGCCGCGCCAGTCGCTGCCCTAGTCCCTCTACGATAAACATGACGCCAATCAACTCAAAGGGGTTTTCCTGGCTCGCTTTCTGCAATACGTAGGAGGATAGGGCTTCCGTTCCGATGTTCTTTTGCCCGCTCCGAATCTCAGCGAGGCTCCCTCCAGCGGCGACATAGTTACGCTCCAACATCTCGAAATCCCGATGCTCATCGCTCGTGTGCGCGATAAAAATACTGCGAATCGGAAAATACTCCGGCGTTATGCTGGACGCAGCGCGGGCAATCCATCGCGACCCGTCAATCACCTGCTGTCTCAAATTGAAAAGAAGCGCGCGATAATCCTCAACTGTGAATCGCCCATCGTAGAGTTTAGCCACGATCGGTACACGCTGTAGCCTTTCCTCAAAATCGAACCAGACTCGCGCCAGCCTCCGTATTAATTCCTGCGCCAGGGGATCGCTGCTCGCATGAAGACTGGGAGGCTCTGTGCGAGGTACAACTACTTCAGTTTTGTTAACTCGATTACGATCCGCCGTATGACGACCCGTGCCGCCCTCCACAACCTTAAGCAGCATGTATCCGAAAAGGAACCTCCCACTTTCCGGCACCAGGCAAAGCACGTTTTGTCCGGGTTCGAGTTTCCCCTGAGGTGAGCAACCCCTCCAGCAGTAGAAAGATCGAGGCCGATCCGACGTTACCCGTGGTGTACAAATTCGTAAACCAGCGCTCGCGCGGAACATCAAACCCAGCCTTCAGCGCCAACTCGTACGCTTGATCCCGAAACAAATGCGACGAGTAATGTACGACCAGCCAGTCGATCTTCGCGGGGTTCAGCTTTCCATTCTCCGCAAGATTCAAAAGTCCTTGGACTGCGTGTGTTAACACCTCCGGCAGCATCCGGATGTCCTGTCGCAGATTAATGGCGCCGTCGTCTGCAGCCGCTTGATAGCTTGGGTAGTCAAGCCAAGATCGTAGTCGCGATCCATTCTTTTTCGGGCCGACATACATGCAAGGCTCGAACTTGTTGGCGTAGGACGTGAGTTCTATCCATTGCACTTCAAAACTAAGTGGTTCCGGGCCCGGGGAGCTCCCCAAAACAGCCGCACCTGCGCCGTCCGAGAGCATCCATCGAAGAAACTCAGCATCGAAACCTAGTCCGTCGTTCCGGACTCGCTTCTGAGCCTCAAAGCGCGAAGATTTGAATAGCCGACTCGCAAATTCACTGGCACACGCGACGGCATTTTGCTTGCCGCCACTCAAGACCTGCAGCATGGCCGACTTCAATGCCATGACACCACTCGCACAAACTCCGTGGAGGGTCGCGATTTCGCAAGGAGGAACCTTCAGCTCACCATGCACCATACTGGCGAAACCAGGCAGGGGGAAATCTCCTTGGGAAGTAGCTGCCGCCAGAAAGTCGATTTCCGCCAAATCGGCGCCCACACGTTCGATCGCATTCCGCACCGCTTGCGCCGCCATTGCGGCATTCGAGTAAAGAGTGTTCTGCTCTCGGTCAATTGCGTAATAGCGCGTGCGTATCCCGTTTTGTTCCAAAACCTTCTTTCGCGCACGAGATTCCTTGCCGCCGATTCTACCGATAAACTCTTCCATCGCATCATTGTCAACGGGCTTCCCCGGTAGAAACTTACCCATCGAAGTGACGTATGCCTTCATAGTTGGTTCCTGTGGTCAATCTTAGTCTCTCCCGAGTCAGCGTCCCAAGGATTTGCTTGGCGAAGGAACTCGTCAAACCACATAGCCCCCGTCCGCGATCCATGCGAAACTGAGCGCATGAAGGTCATTGCTGTGATTCCGGCGCGGTTGGCTTCGACGCGGCTACCGCGGAAAATGTTGCGTGAGATTGCCGGCGTGCCGCTGCTGGCGTGGGTGTATCGCGGAGTGCAACGTTGTTCGCAACTATGTTCGTCTCTCGATCAGGTGATCGTCGCCACGGATTCGGACGAGATCATGCGCTTCTGCGAGCAGCAAGGGTTTAACGTGCGCATGACTTCCGGGGCGCACCGGTCGGGCACCGAACGGGTGCATGAGATTTCTACAACGATCGCGGCCGACGTTTATTTGAATGTTCAGGGCGATGAGCCGTTGACTCGCCCTGAACAGATCGAGAGTCTCATTGCCCTCATGCACCGCCCCGGCGTCGAGGTCGGTACCTTGAAGACTCCTGCGGCGGAAATTGATATCAACAGTCCGAGCGCGGTGAAGGTCGTGTGCGACCTGGAGGGGCGCGCGCTTTATTTTTCGCGGGCCACGATTCCGCATGACCGTGATGGAGTGCGGCCGGCCTACTTCAAGCACCTTGGCTTCTACGGCTATCGGAAGAATGCTTTGGATCGGTTTGTCCATTGGCCCGAATCATCTCTGGAGCGTAGCGAGCGGCTGGAGCAACTCCGACTGCTTGAGAATGGGGTGCCGATTTACGTCGCGGAGACAGCTTTCGACAGCGTGGGTGTGGATACGGAAGAAGACTTGAAGCGGGTGGAAGAAATTCTGCTGCGACAACGGAGATAGACTCACCGGTCCAACTGGCGGCGGCACGCGGGCGAGGGCGCCCGCGCCACACGTACTTCTCCACACACACTTCAGTGTGACTTTGCCCAGGCTTCGGCGGCGGCTACTCTTCTTACAATTGCGGGATGCGAGTGCAGCAGCCACTCTACCCAGCGCGACGGTGTTTTCTCCGATAGATTCTGCTCGGCCAGCTTATTCATCGACGAAATAAAAGGTTCGACGCTCGGGACCGACTGGAAACAATAACGGTCGGCTTGGCGCTCGTTGAAGCGCGAGTAGGCGTTGAGAGCGGGCATCAGCAGAAACGAAAGCACGGTCGAAACCAGAATCAGCAGAGGAAGATTGGCGAAATCGTGCATGGTCTCGAACATGTTGCGGCGCTCGACGGCGAAACGTAGAACTTCGTTGGCCAGCCAGAAGCCAAAAAGTGTGATCCCCGCCTGCACGAAAATACTTTTCAGAATATGCCGGTGCACGTGGTGGCCGAGTTCATGGGCGAGAACCGCCTCGATTTCATCGTCGGAATAATTGTCGAGCAGCGTGTCGGCGAGAATGATGCGCCTAGTTGCGCCGAGCCCGGTGAGGGCGGCGTTGGCCTTTTTGCTCTTCTCCGACAGATGCCACTTGTAAACACCACGGACCCGGGTGCCGGCGCGCTCGCTCAGCACGATGAGGCGGCGTTTGAGTTCTTCATTTTCAAGCGGCTCAAATTTATAAAAAATCGGAAACAGGACGACGGGCGCGATTTGCGCCAGCAGCACCATCAATCCAAGAAAAACCGCCCACGCGATGATCCACCAGTGCTGCGGCGTCTGGCGCATCAGCCAGTAAAGAATCTCAACCACCACCGTGGCCATGACCAGGCCGAGAAGAAAACCTTTAAGCTCGTCCCACAGCCAGGAACCGAATTTCTGATTGGAGAGGTTGTAGCGGTGTTCGAGGCGAAAGCCGTAAAACTCGAGCGGAGTTCCAATCACTTTCGCGATCAGCATCAGCATCAGCACGTAGAGAAAAACGGCATAGGTGTAATTCTGCGAAGCACCGCGTTCCGCAATGTCGCGGAGTGTTCCGCTCCAACCCGATGCGAGCAATAAGATGAGCAGGCCGAATCCGACCGCGAAATCCGCGATGCCGAGCCACCGCTTGATGCGGTTGTAGCGGCGCGAGTCCGCCGAATCGGCGAGGACCGGTGTGGTTTCCAAAGTGGCCATTATGCTGACGGTTCTTATTATCCTATCGTGTTCCGGGGCTGGCTAGAACGCAAAAGTACGTGGAACTACCGGGCTGAGAGCCACGGCGCTTGTTCTCAACAGCAACGATAAGGCGTCAGTTCTGGCGAACAAAACGCTCGCCAGCTTCGAGGATTTCCTGAACCAGTTCGGGAGTTGCGGCCTCAACGTAGCAACGGAGCATGCGTTCGGTGCCTGAGGCTCGGAACAAAACCCACGGATCGGCGCCGTTGTTGGGCTTCGGAGCGTCGAGGTAGAACTTCACGCCATCTTTATTTTCTTTTCGCAAAATGGAATAGGCGCCGAGTTTCGTGATCGCGGGATCGCCGGCGCGGCGGATGGCTCCGTTTTTCGTTTCGTCGGAAATGTGCAGATCGCGGCGGCCATAGTAATGAGGGCCGAACTCCCGTTGCAGGTCGGCGACCAGCTGGCCAAGCGGCTTCCCTTCTTCGGCCATGACATTCGCGAGTAGGAGCGCGTTGAGAATGCCGTCACGCTCGGGCAAAAAGCGTCCGTAACCGATGCCGCCCGATTCTTCGCCACCAATCAGAATGTCGTGATCCATCATGAGATCGGCAATGTACTTGAAGCCGATGGAAGTTTCGTGGAGCTTGCGTCCGTATTTGGCGGCGATGCGGTCCATCATGCCCGTCGTGTTGAAAGCGCGCACCACATCTCCCGGCCACTTCTTGTATTGCAATAGCCAGTTGAGCAGAACGCACATGCACTTGTGCGAATCGACGAAGCTGCCGTCTTCGGCGACGGCGCCGATGCGATCGGCATCCCCATCGGTGACGAGGCCGGCGTGACATTTTTCTTTCACCACCGTTTCCTGCAGCATCGCCACATGAGGGATGATCGGCTCGGGATTGATTCCGGGAAATAGCGGATTCACTTCCTGACGGATCGCCACGTAGTGAATGCCGTTCGCGTCGAATATTCCGGGGAGGATGCCGCGGCCGGAGCCATACATGGAGTCGATAGCAAATTTGAAGTTGGCTTTGCGAATGAGTCCGAGATCGGCAAACGCGGAAACGGCAGCCACGTAGGCGGGCTTCATGTCGACTTCTTCGATCTTCGCGGGGCGGCCGCTCGGCGTCACTCCAGCGGCCAACTCCTCTTCGATCGACTTCATGATTGCGGGGGTGGCGGAACCTCCGAACTTGGCTTTGAATTTCACGCCATTCCAGTTCCACGGATTGTGGCTCGCGGTGACCATGACTCCGCCGGCCGCGCCGAGTTTCTTGACGTTGTAAGAAACGGCTGGCGTTGGAACGTAGTCGTTCGCCAGGAGTACGGGAATCCCGGCGCCGGCAATTATTTCTGCGATGGTGCGCGCGACGCGGCCAGAAAGAAAGCGCGTGTCGTATCCAATGATGACGCCGTGGGCGGGATCTTCATGCTTGAGAATGTAGCTGGCGATCGCGCCGGCGACGCTGCGCACGTTGTCAAAAGTGAAGTCGTCTGCGATCAGGCCGCGCCAGCCGTCGGTGCCGAATTTGATTTGGGTCATGGGTTTGGTCGTTGGTCGCCAGTCGTTAGTCGTTAGTCGTTGTTCGTTCGTCGTCGATGCTTTGTCAGTGCGTCATCAGGTATTAGCAAACACGCGTTGCCACCACTCATCGCAAACGACCAGCGACTAACGGCCAACGACCGCTCTACACCAGCTTGTGCAGCTTCATCTCATCGAGGTACTTAACTACCTTGCCGACATCCTGCGATTGATCGAGCCTCGTAATCAATAACGCGTCTTCGGTTTCGACGATTACAAGATCGCTCACTCCGACGAGAGCGACGAACTTACCCGGGGCGTGGACATAATTGTTCTTCGCGTTCATCGTAAAACTTCCGGAGGCTGAGATCGGGCTTCCGTCGGCCGGTTTCGACTTCGCTGTGTGGTGTTCGTGAAGTGCGGTCCATGAGCCCAAGTCGTTCCATCCGAAGTCGGCCGGGAGACAGAAGATGCGGGATTGAGCCTCACCCTTTCCGGAACGCGGTTCGAGCACGGCGTAGTCGATGCTGATGTTTTCGCATTTCGGATAGAGCTTGCGAAACGTAGCGGCGAATTTTTTCGTCCCGTAGGCGGCGGCAATCTTCTCGAGAAGCGCCGCGGTCTTGGGAAGATACTCGCGAAGCGCGTTCGCCAGAGTGTCGGCGCGCCACAGAAACATGCCGCTGTTCCAGAAATAGTTGCCAGCAGCGACAAACTCGCGGGCTTTCGCGAGGTCAGGCTTCTCCGTGAAACGGCGCACGGGAATTGCCTTCACATCGCGCGACGCGGTACTGGGCGCGGCGTTTGGGCCTCCGGCCTCGATATAGCCGTAACCGGTTTCCGCGCGCGTCGGCCGGACGCCGAGCACAACGATGTTGTCTCCGGCAGCGGCGATCTCGATTCCTTTGGCTAGCGTGGCGCGATATTCGTCTGGCTCGGCGATCACGTGGTCGGAGGGAAACAAACCGAGCACAGCCTCGGGATCGTGCCGCAGCAGGAGAAATGCCGCCAGGCCAATCGCGGGAGCGGTGTTGCGCGCCGCAGGTTCGGCGATGATCTGCTTCGCCGGAAGCTTTGGAAGCTGACGTTGAATCGCCTGGCGAAGGTCGTCGTTGGTGATGATCCAGAATCGGCTCGGCGCGGCGATCGGCTTCAGGCGAGCGACGGTTTGCTGGATCATCGTGTGCTTGCCGTCGAGCGCCAGCAGTTGCTTGGCGCGGCGTTTGCGGCTCAGCGGCCAGAAGCGAGTGCCTCGGCCTCCGGCGAGGATTACCGGGTAGAAATGGGGAATCGCTTTCAAGGCTTCAAGCCTAACATTTAGGTCGCTAGCGGCGAAGAGGCTCGCCTCGCAGGCACGCCAAGGCACCGAGGATCACGGAAAACACCTTGGCAAGTCTTTAGACGCGAACCGCTGGCTCGGGACTTTCCGCGCCGGGCACGCTGGCTTTGAGAAACTCGACTGTCCACTGCGGCCGCACCATGAAACTCTGCACCACGGCTGGAATCACGACCGCGTCGCCCTTGGTCAGCGTCACCGGGTCGCGGCCCTGCACTTCTACGACTCCGCAGCCTTCGACGGCGACCAGTATTTGAACGGAAGTCTTCGCCCCTTTTTTCGTGCTATTTGCCCCCCCAGCGGCCGTCGAAAATACGTGAGGCTCCTTCAGTTCGAACATATCCACGGCGAAGTACGGCGCGGCAATCATTGAAGAGTGGCGGCTTCGGCCACTGTGAATCGCGACGGGCGCGGGGCGAATCACTTTGCCCGAGGCGTTCCGCTCTTTGACGGATGCGAGGCCGTGTTCCAGATGCAGCGAGCGTCCTCGTCCATAGTCGTAGAGACGGTACGTCGTGTCCGATTGCTGCTGCGTCTCGACGATCACCGCCCCCGGTCCAAGCGTATGCACCGTGCCACCCGCGACATAAATCATTTCGCCTTGATACACGTTGATCCAGTTGAGCAATTCTTCCGCGCGATTTTCCTGAATCGATTGCTCGAATTGTGCCTTGGTGACGCCGGGTTTCAGGCCGAGCGCGATCTGCGATCCCGGCTTGGCGTGGGCCACGTACCAGCATTCGGTCTTGCCCCACGGTTCGCCAAAGCGCTGCGCCGCTTCATCATCGGGATGCACCTGCACAGAAAGTTTTTCCTCAGGAAAGAGAAATTTCAGGAGCAACGGGAATCGTTGCGGCTCCCGCGCGGCCGTCCCAACGAATTCGGCGCCGAATGTTTTGCTGAGGTCGGCCAGCGTGCGTTTCGCGAGCGGACCATTTGTGACGACGCAGTTGTCGCCGGTCAGCCACGCTTCTCCGATGCGTTCGCTGAATTTCGCATTCGGATAGATCGCAGAAAGATCGAGTGTCCCCCATGGGCGCGGGTCGAACGCGGGGGACATCAGGAGTGGGTAGAGTTGGGTCATTCGACAAGTTGCCGACTTTGACGGCGACCGCTGCTAGAGAGACCCAAAGAACTCCCGCATCCGCTCCAGCGCCTTGTCGATGTTTTCCATCGTCGTAGCATACGAGATGCGAACGTGTTCCGTGGTTCCGAAGCCTTCTCCCGCGACCGTCGCTACGTGCGCTTTGTGCAGCAGGCCGTGAGCCACGTCGGCACCTGAGTTGATTCCGCTCTTGCCCAAAAATGCGGAGACGTTGGGATAAACATAGAACGCGCCTTCAGGCATCGTGCATTTCACGCCGGGGATGGCACGCAGGCCTCCGACGATATGGTCGCGCAGCTTGATGTACTCCGCGCGCATTTCCGCCACGCATTGCTGCGAACCGTTGAGAGCAGCGACGGCGGCTTTTTGCACGATCGACGTTGGATTCGAAGTGGACTGGCTTTGCAGTTTCTGCACCGCACCGACCACCGCTGCCGGGCCCAGCGTGAAGCCGAGACGCCAGCCGGTCATCGCATACGTTTTCGAGAGCGACCCCACGACCAGAAAGCGGTCGCGATATTCGGTCAGCGATCCAACGGAGAAATTCTTGTCAGTGTAGTTGAGGTAGACGTAGCACTCGTCAGAAATGACCCAGATGCCGCGCTCGTGCGCCAACCGGACCACGGCGGTCATGTCTTCCGGGCTCATCACTGCGCCCGAAGGATTCGACGGAGAATTCAAGATGATGAGCTTCGTCCTCGGCGTAATCAGGCGCTCGACCATCTGCGCGGTGACGCGGAAACCCTGCGATTCGTCGGCTTCGAGCAGCACGCAGTTGCCGCCGACGTAGCGGACCATGTCTTTGAACGAAACCCAGTAGGGCACGGGCAGAATCACTTCGTCGCCATGATCGACCAACACAGAAATCACGTTAAAGAGAGCGTGCTTTCCGCCAACCGACGCGCAGGTTTCTTCGCGTTTGTAAGACGAACCAAAATCCTCGGCGTGGCGGCGGATGATCGCGTCTTTCAGTTCGAGCGTTCCACCCACGGCGGTATATTTCGAAAAATTGTTCTGGATCGCCGCAATTGCCGCGTCTTTCACGTGTTGCGGCGTTGAAAAATGTGGCTCGCCTGCGGTCATGTCGACCACGTCGATTCCCTGTTGGCGCAGTTTCTCCGCTTCGGCGACGGCGGCCATGGTCGCGGATGGCTCGATGCGATTGATGCGTTCGGTCAGACGGACGGGATGGGTGACGGGTGCGATCACTGTGCTCATGACTGCGAGGCCTTCTTCTTTTTAGACTTGCTCTTGCCCGGGGAATGTTTGCTGGCCGCGGGCCGCTCGCCGTTTGCGAACTTGTGAGCTACATCCATTTTCTCACGAAGTTTCTCTCTCACAATGGTTGGAACGAGGCATTCGATGGATCCGCCGAGCTGGGCGACTTCCCGCACCAGACGCGAGCTTAGATACGAATATTTTTCGGCGGGCATCATAAATACAGTTTCGAGGCCGGGCTGCAGCTTGCGATTCATCAACGCCATCTGGAGTTCGTATTCGTAGTCGCTGATGGCGCGAATGCCGCGCAAAATGGCCCGCGCTTCGACTTTCAAGGCGTAATCGACGGTGAGGCCGTCGAAGGTGTCGACCGAGACGTTATCGAAATCGGCGGTCATCGCCTCAAGCATCTTGCGGCGGTCGGCGAGGCTGAAGAGCGGATTCTTCTCCGGATTGCGCAGGATGGCGACGACCAGTTCATCGAAAATCTTGCTGCCACGGTCGATCAGGTCAAGATGGCCGTTCGTGGGAGGATCGAACGATCCGGGATAGATGGCTTTGATGCGCTTCACAGGGGCCCCTCGCTCGACGACAGAGTCGATACTTCCTATAAAAGAAAGGAGGATTGTATGCGGGGGTGATTGGAATGGCAACGTGCTTCGGCGGTTTGGATTGACGATTTGATTAGTACCACTGCCATGATCTAATGCAGAGCTATGCGATTACTCATCCTTTTATTTCCGCTGTTTGTGTCTACGATTCTGTCGAGCGCCGGCCAGGGATTTCCGGCCGCCTACAGGGGCAAACCTTTTCAGGATGCCACTCACACCGCGGGACCGCAGACCATTCCGGGCCGGGTGCAAGCGGCATTGTATGACTCGGGCGGCGAAGGAGTTGCTTACCACGACACCGACGCGATCAACCACGGCAGCGGAGAGTTGAACCACAAGCCGGAGCATTGCGAAGAGGGCGTGCCGCTCTCGATTTGCCGCTTTCGCGAAGATGAGGGCGCGGATATTTCGTACGTAAAGAAGCTGGCCGATTTGAATCATCCGAACGTGGTCACGCCGGAATGGCAACAGTTGTATCTCGGATGGACGGAAGATGGCGAGTGGACGAACTACACAGTGGATGTGAAGAAGGCCGGGAAGTTCAGAATCGTGGCTCTGTATTCCTACACCGCGCAGACGATTAGTTTTTCACTGAATAACCAGCCCGCGGCTGATTGCAAGCTTCCGCTTGATCCGACAACGAAGTTTTCGATGAAAGATTATCCGGATTGGCAGGTTTGGCACTTTTGGAACAAGGCCGATTGCGGAGAGATTTATTTTCCGCAACCGGGCCTGGCACTCCTGACACTGCATTACAAACACGGGAACAATCTGGCTTATTTCGACTTTGTACCAGTCGATCCCAACAAATAAGGGCGAGTGCAAAAACGAGCGAAAGAAAGAATCTACCGCCGCGCCGCCGGAGCTTTCGCCGCTTCTGGAGCGCTTGGCATCGTCGTGACCCGTCCCTGGGTGCCGGTTGCCTGCGCCGGAACAGGCGTCGGAGCCGGAGTTGCGGGCGTTGGGATCAGTCCCAGCGCTTTGCGGACTTCGGTATCGAGCTTTGCCAGCGTGTCCTTATTTTCCTTGAGGAAGGCGCGCGCATTTTCGCGTCCCTGACCGATGCGTTCGCCTTTGTAGCTGAACCACGAACCTGACTTCTCCAGGATATTTTGGGCCACCGCCAGATCAAGCAGATCGCCTTCGCGAGAGATGCCTTCGCCGTAAAGAATGTCGAACTCGGCCTCACGGAAGGGCGCGGCGACTTTATTCTTCACAACCTTGACCCGTGTGCGGGAGCCGGTGACAACGTCTCCTTCTTTAATCGCGGCGATGCGGCGGATGTCGATGCGCACCGACGAATAGAACTTCAGCGCGCGGCCTCCGGTTGTGGTTTCGGGGTTGCCGAACATGACGCCGATTTTTTCACGGATCTGGTTGATGAAGATCAGACAAGTGCGTGACTTCGCTACTGTCCCGGTCAACTTGCGGAGGGCTTGCGACATCAGGCGCGCTTGCAGGCCCATGTGGCTGTCACCCATCTCGCCATCGAGTTCGGCCTTGGGCACGAGCGCGGCGACGGAATCGACCACCAACACATCGATCGAGTTCGACCGCACCAGCGCCTCGGTGATTTCGAGCGCCTGCTCGCCGTAGTCGGGCTGCGAGACCAGCAGGTTGTCGACATCCACGCCTAGTTTCTTGGCATAGCCGGGATCGAGCGCATGCTCAGCATCGACGAAGGCAGCCATGCCTCCAGCCTTTTGCGCTTCAGCGATTACTTGCAGAGCGATGGTGGTCTTACCCGATGATTCCGGGCCAAAGATTTCTATGACGCGCCCGCGGGGAACGCCGCCCACACCGAGCGCAGCATCGAACGAAATTGCGCCGGTTGAAATCACCGCGATCGGGACGATGGCTTCTTTCGATCCCAGGCGCATGATTGAACCTTTGCCAAACTGCTTTTCAATCTGTGAGAGGGCAAGATCGATCGCCTTGACCCGTTCGTTGTTGCGTTCTTCTAATTTGCTGCGCTCGTTTCGGTCTTCGGCCATGAAGGCTGCTCCTGTTTATAATCTGGGATACGAATTCTTGTAGCGTCACATCCGGTAGCCTACACCCGCGGACTGGAGCATAAAGTGTTGGCCATCACATCACTTTTGGTCAGTTTAGCATGAAGCGAATGAAAGGCGAAGCTCGAAAATGAAAGGCGGAGCTGGATCGTGTTGGCGGTGATGATTCGTGCGAGGTCGGAGGTTAGAGGTCAGATTGCAGAAGTGAGAGCGGGGAAACACCTCTGCAATCTGACCTTTGACCTCTGACCTTCCTCTTTTCTTGCTAGACTCCCCTCATGCTGGATGATGATGAAGCCGAGAATGGCAGCAGCTCTGAACGATCTGTAGCGATTGGTGGCCCGTCGCTGTATCTAGTCGCGACGCCGATCGGCAATCTCGAAGACATCACGCTGCGGGCGCTGCGCATCCTGAAAGAAGTTGACCTGATTGCCTGCGAAGACACGCGGCAAACGCTAAAGCTGCTGAGTCACTATGGAATCCAGACACGCCTCGTCAGCTATCACGAGCATAACGAGATGACCAAAGCCGCGGAGCTGGTCGTCGACCTCGAAGGCGGCGCGAAAATCGCACTTGTTACCGACGCGGGTATGCCGGGCATTTCCGACCCAGGATTCCGGTTGATTGCCTTGGCGATCCGGCATCATGTGCCGGTCGTGCCGATTCCCGGTGCATCGGCATTTCTGGCGGCACTCGTGGCCAGCGGACTGCCGACCGATTCATTTCGTTTCAGTGGATTTCTGCCGTCAAAATCAGGGCAGCGCCGCAAGATGCTAGAGAGCGTGAAAGATTCTCCGCGCACGCAGGTATTTTATGAGGCTCCGCACCGTCTTCTGGAGACGCTTGCCGATATGATTGACGTGCTCGGCAGCGACCGGCACATCGTCGTGGCTCGCGAGGTCACCAAGCTGCATGAAGAATTTCTGCGAGGCCGCGCGGCGGAGATTCTGGAGCAATTCAAAGCCCGAGGAGGTGTGAAGGGCGAAATCACGCTGCTGATCGCTAAAGCTGATGACCAGGATGTGAAACCCGAAACCTCAGTCGCAGGCGTTGCCCAGCGCGTCCGCGAAATCATGGCGTCTGAGTCTGCCGACGAAAAGGCCGCGCTGAAGAAGGTCGCTAAAGAACGCGGGATCGGAAAGAGCGAAGCGTATCGGGAGTGGCAGCGCGGCAAGTAGTTCCGTGAATGCGGCGCGCTTATTTTCCCGCCAACTCTTTCTTCACCGCCTCGCTAACCACCTTCCCATCCACGCGCATCCCTGCGGCAGCGAAGCGAGCCATTGCGGCTTTCATAACGGAGCCCATGTCTTTCATGGTCAGTGGACCTGTCATATCGGCGATGGCGGCGCGCACCTCGGCCACAATCTCCGCTTCGCCAACTTCCTTCGGCAGATAGGCTTCGATCAGCGTGATCTCCGCCGCTTCCTTGTCGGCCATTTCCTGGCGCCCGCCCTTGGTGAATTGCTCGACGGAATCTTTGCGCTGCTTGATCAGCGTCGAAAGCACCTGCTGCGACTCTTTGTCATCGAGCGGAGCCATCTTGTCGATTTCTTTGTTCTTGAGCGCGGTCTTGACCATACGCAAGCAAGAGAGCCGCTGCTCGTCACGAGCCTTCATGGCGGTGACGATGTCTTTCTGGATCTGGTCGATGAGTGGCATGGGCCGATTATAGAACGGCGGGCACCTCTGCAATCTGACCTTTGACCTCTACAATATTCTTATGCTCAAGAAAAACCGGCTCTTCACTCCCGGACCCACTCCTCTTCTTCCCGCCGCGCAGACGGCGATGGCCTCCTATGGAGCGCATCATCGCACCGCCGATTTTCGGGCGTTGTTTACGCGCGTTCTGGCCGACGTCAAAGAATTCATCGGGACAAAAAACGATGTGCTGGTGCTGTCGTCCTCGGGGACGGGTTTCATGGAGGCATCGGTCTCGAACCTGACTTCTCCCGGCGACCGCGTGCTGGTGCTGACAGCCGGAAAGTTTGGTGAACGCTGGGCGTCTCTCGCGAAGGCATTTGGCTGCTCCGTCGAGACCGTCAGCGTTCCTTATGGCGAGACGTTTTCGCTGGACGAGATTCGGCGCAAATTAAGTCCGGAGTTCCGCTGCGTTTATGTGCAAGCCACCGAGAGCTCCACTGGAGCGCGTCACGACGTTGGGGCCATTGCGAAGCTCGTTGGCGCCCTGCCCGACACTTTGTTTGTAGTCGATGCGATTACCGGACTCGGCACTACGCATCTCGACGTCGATGCCTGGGGAATCGACGTCATCATCGGCGGATCGCAGAAAGCGCTGATGATTCCACCGGGACTCGCGTACGGGGCCGTCAGCGAGCGCGCCTGGCAGCGCATGGAGACGACAAAATCTCCGCGCTATTACTTCGACCTGCGGAAGGAACGGAAGTCCGCGGCCAAGGCCGAAACAGCCTATACGCCAGCGACTTCTCTGTTTGCCGGGTTGGCAGCGGCATTCGATTACGTGCGCCAGATGGGCGACGGCAATCTCGCGGCGGGCCGCGCTGCGTTGATTGCAAACGCCGAATTGTGCGCCGCGATGACTCGCGCCGGAGTGCAGGCGCTCGGTTTGAAATTATTCGCGCCCGGTTCTCCAGCGGCTGCGCTAACCGCCGTTGCCGCGCAGGCTGGCGCAGATTCCAACGTCATCTGCAAACGCTTCCGCGACCAGTTTGGCGCAGTCGTGGCCAATGGTCAGGCAGAGATGAAAGGCCAGCTTTTTCGCATCGCCCACATTGGATACTACGATTATCTCGACACGGTCGGGATCCTGGCGGCACTCGAGCAGGTCATCGCCGAAACTGCGGGAACGGCGGATTCTGCAAAGAAGAACGTTGAGTTTGGGATCGCCGTGCGCGCCGCACAGGAGGTTTATGCGAAAATGGCGCACTAAGGGCTGTAATGTGTGGCGGAGGTTGAGATGCGAACCCTAGCTGTTTTATTGGGAGCCATCGTCGTATCATTCGCGACCGATGCGATATTGCAGCACTACCTCATCCCGAATTTTGGCCCGTTGCTCGTGCGGATGCACACAACCCCGCCACAGAACAGCCAATGGGCCGAAATCTGGCGCCAATGGCATCACGCTAACTTGATCTCGGTCTTTGTCCTCGCACCCTTGGGAGGAGCTGCAGGTGGCATATTTGTCGGCCTGCTTCAGACGCATCGCGCGGTCCTGACCGCCGCGATTTCGCAAATCCCAAACATGTTTATCGTTTTGTGGTTCGACCGGCACGGGGTGTGGATCCACTCTGTACGCGGTGTCGCGTCGGCGGTTGGCCAGCACCTGTTGCCGGTTATGGCGGCAATGCTGGGTGCGGCCGTTTTCCAGAGTCTGTTGAAATTAAGGCGACGCGCCGATTCTGCTACGCCAGCCTCCGTGGCCTCACCTGCATAACGTTTGTTTACGAAGTGACCTTTCTTAAGTTACCAAGGTTATTGTCCCCTCGGATGTCGTCTTGTGGCAGCTTTAGGCCTGTGGTGTCATTAAATCTTCGGCGAGGCATCTTGTTTGTCGATCTGCGTGTGTCGACGTGTGAGCCGATCGTTTTGACACCACCCTGAGGTCTTTGGCATGAGTTGGTATTTTCTTTTCTTCCTCGTCTCCGGATTTTGCAGCATCCTCTACGAAATCGTCTGGCTGCGCCTGTCGATGGCCCAATTCGGCGTCACGACTGCCTTGGTTTCGATCGTCCTTTCCATGTTCATGGCTGGACTGGGCCTGGGGTCATGGGGAAGCGGACGATTGGTGCGCCGACACGGGGAACAGGCTGGAGCAATGGGTTTGCGGCTCTACGCCCTGGCTGAATTGCTCATCGGGATCTCGGCGCTGCTCGTGCCACTACAGCTGAAATGGGGACGTGCGCTACTCGAGCGCACAGGGCTTCCCTCTTCTGGAGCCTATTACCTGGGATCAGGCATCTGGATAGCGCTCACGTTAGTTCCGTGGTGTGCTTGCATGGGCGCAACCATTCCTTTGGCGATGGAGTCGATTAAGAACAACTTCCGGAAAGAATCGCCGAATTCGTTCAGCTATCTGTATCTCGCTAACGTTGTCGGAGCTGCGACCGGCGCAATCGTCCCACTCTTTCTCATCGAACTGCTCGGCTTCCGCGGCACACTCAAAGTCGGCGCCGCACTCAATGGAGTGCTTGCCCTCTCGGCGTTTGCGCTTTCCTTGCGGCTTCCGAACGCCCTCAAGAGCGAGTCGTCGCAACCGAAGGCGCCTGCCAACATTTCCTCCATTCCCTTTTCCTCAGACCAGACCGGCCAGGCCGGCCCGACCAGAAAAGACTTGCGGCCTCTGGTTCTGTTGTTCGCGACCGGTCTGACCAGCATGGGCCTGGAAGTCGTGTGGATCAGACAATTCACCGCGTATCTGGGTACGATGGTGTACGCATTCGCGTCGATCCTCGCTCTCTACCTGATCTCGACGCTGATCGGATCGAAGATTTATCGTGTGTGGAGCAAGAAGCTTTCTGACGAGCCCGCTCTAATATGGCTTGGACTCGGAGTCTCTGCATTTTTCTCGCTCGCGGCAGCCGACCCTCAGTTTCGCTTCTTCAGCTTTCTGCGCCCCGTCATCGGGATTGCACCATTTTCGATCATTCTGGGCTTCGTCACGCCCATGCTGGTTGATCGATGGTCGGGGGGAAATCCAGATCGCGCGGGCACGGCCTACGCGACCAACGTCGTTGGATGCATCCTTGGCCCACTGGTCGCCGGTTTCCTCTTGCTGCCTTTTAGCAGTGAACACTGGGTCGTGTGTATTTTTGCTTTTCCGTGGCTGGTGTTCGGATTGAGCCAGCTGTGGCCGCTCACCCTTTCGATCAAACGCGCGCAGAGTTGGGTGGCCTATGCCTTGGTATTACTGGCTTTGCAGTTGGCGTTTGTCAGCGAAGACTATGAAACTCAATTTCCGCACCCCATCGTACTTCGCGACAATACCGCAACGGTTGTCGCCTACACCATCAACGGATTGAAACAACTGTTGATCAACGGCGTTGGGATCACCTCTTTGACACCAATTACAAAGATGATGGCCCATATGCCGATGGCACATCTGAACCATCCGCCGAAAAATGCTTTGACGATTTGTTTCGGCATGGGGACAACATTCCGCTCTCTGCTTTCCTGGGGAGTTCCGACGACGGCCGTTGAGTTGGCGCCGAGCGTCCCGCGGATGTTCCCGTACTACCATCCAGACGCCGACCAGTTGCTCCAGTCACCCTTGGCGCATGTGGTGATCGACGATGGACGCCGTTACCTCGAACGTACATCGGAGCAGTTCGACGTCGTTACCCTCGACCCTCCTCCTCCGATCGAGGCCGCGGGATCGAGCATGCTTTATTCGAAAGAGTTCTACGCGGTCATCAATCAGCGGTTGCGCCCAGACGGCATCCTGCAGCAATGGCTGCCGGAAGGCGACCCTGTCGTGCGCAGCGCGGTGGCCAAGGCCTTGTCGGAATCTTTTCCCTACGTCCGGGTCTTTCAGTATTTCCCGACCTTCGGGTTTCAATTCTTAGCCAGCAAGCAGCCCATCCCCAACCGGACAGGCGCGGAGTTGGTACAGCGAATGCCTGCATCCGCGGCCAAAGACCTCGTGGAATGGCCATTCCAGCCAACCGGGAAAGAGGAATTTGACTACGTGCTGGGAAAAGAGACGTCCATGACTCAGCTGATGGCCTCCGATCCCAATACACCGGCCATGCGGGATGACCATCCGGTCAACGAGTACGTGCTGCTGCGCAAGCTTCAGGCGAGTCAATTTCAAACCGACGGCGTGGTCGCCTGGTACCAACACACGAGGCATCCGTAAGAAATCAAAGTTCTACTTTAGGAGTCGAGTGCTTCGCGTCGTAACTTGCGGCTCTCGGCCAGGAGCGCCATGGAGTGCATCAAGTTCTGCAGGGTGACGATTCCGACCAGGCGCTGTTCGTCGACAACCGGGATAATGCTGAGGTTGCGAGCGGAGAGTTTGCGAAAGGCGGAGGCGAGCGACTCCTGCTTCGCAGCGACATCGAAGATGCGGTTCATCACCGACTGAACATAGCCATTCCCCTCGGCACGCAAAGCGTCGAGAATCTTTTGCCTCGACACGACGCCCACCATATCGCTGCCACGAACCACTGGAAAGTCGTCTTGCAACGTATGCACCGCTTTTTCGAGCGCGTCTTCCAGCGTGTCGGCGGGCGAGAGCGTCGCAAAGTCGGTAAGCATCACTTCTTCCAGGCGAACGCTTTGCAATACCGATTGAAACAATGCCGAGCGCTCCTCAAGCTGCGCGCCAGCGAAAAGGAAGAAGCCAATCATCATGAGCCAATAGCCGTCCCATCGCGTTTCATTGTGAGCAGTTAGAACCATTCCAAGCGTAATCATCAAGAACGCAAATGCGTGGCCGATGCCGACCGCGCGCCGGGTGGCCCTCACGATGTCGCCCTGACGCGAAAACAAAGCGCGCAAGACACGGCCGCCGTCCATGGGATAGGCCGGCAGTAAATTGAACAATCCGAGATAAAGATTCGCCCAAACAATACTGCGCAAAAGCGCACTCGCGTGAAGAAAGGGGCGGGCGGTCAGAGAAAAACCAGGGACGGCGGCGAACAAAACGAATGCCGAAACGAACGCAATCACGAGGTTGACCAGCGGTCCGGCAGCGGCGATGCGGATATCGCGCTTCCAGGCATTGACCGGATCGGAAACTGCATGGGCCTCGTCAAGGATGGTGATCCCGCCTATTGGCAACAAGACGATTCCCTTCGCTGGAATGCCCGAACGGCGGGAGACCAGCGCATGACCCAATTCGTGCAGAACGACACTGCCAAAAATGATCCCGGATAGGGCAAGTCCGCGCCATGCACCCTGCATGGAGTCAGCGGTGCCACACACAAAGAGTAGCAACAACACAAAAGTCACGTGAACACGGATTTCGACTTCGAAGAGTCGACCAACCGGGATGGACCAACTGCGCATGGACATGCCTACCAGTATTCTATCTACTTAGACACCGATTGACGCTGAGGCGATGCGGAAAGGCGAAATCGGAAGGATATATGGTCGATAGTCGGTAGTCGGCAGTCGATTGCCGAAGTCGTTTGCGAACGATGTTGGCCAACGACTAGCGACCAACGACCATCGACGATTCAAGACATGCGCGTAATAGCGGGACACTATCGACGACGAACTCTACGGTCATTGCCAGGACTTGAAATTCGCCCCACAGCCGACCGGCTGCGCGAGACACTGTTTAATGTGCTGTGCGCTGGCAATCCTGAGGCACTGGCCGATTCCACATGGATCGATCTTTATGCCGGGACCGGTGCCGTCGGCATCGAGGCGCTCAGTCGCGGCGCGGGGATGGCATATTTCGTCGAGTCTTCCAAGGACGCGGCAGATGTGATCGCCGCCAACTTGAAGTCGCTTGGGATCGCACACGGGTTCAAGGTCGTGAAGGCTGATGCAGTAAAAGCCCTGCGTCAACTAGAACCAACCGTAGTCGCTGTCGGGAAAACCGTTGATTATGTGTTTCTCGATCCGCCCTACTCGTTGCAGGCGGAGTACACGAAAACGCTGGCCGCCCTGGCAGAGTCGAAATTGTTGCTCCATGGCAGCGTCGTGATCGCTGAGCATGAGAAACGATTCGATCCCGGAGAAGCCTTCGGGAGTCTACTGCGATATCGGACGCTCAAGCAGGGCGATGCGGCGCTCAGCTTCTATCGGCAGCGCTTCCCGGCTGTTTGAACCTCGTGTCGCGGAATGCACAAAGACTGTCCGTTTCAGCCTCGCCAATTTCCACTTGCCAGACGGTACTACTCTGGTTACTATGCACAACATCTTTATCTGGCAATTCATGTCAGGGCTGAGTTAGTCGCGTGTCTATGAATATCGGCGAGACCATCCGTAATTTCCGGCTCCAACGCAGCATGTCCCAGGGCGACATTGAGAAACGCACTGGCCTGCTGCGGTGCTACCTGTCGCGGGTGGAGAACGGCCACACCGTCCCATCCCTCGACACGCTCGCCAAGATTGCCGGAGCCATGGATCTGGCTCTGTCGCAGTTCTTTTCCGAAGGCAACAGCAACGGCCATAAGGGCTTACCCCAGCTTTCGGACGATGAGGTCCGCTTCCTCAGCCAAATGCGGCGCTATGCCGTCAATCTCAACGATAGCGACCGGAAGCTGGTCCTGGCGATGGTCAAGAAGATGGCCAACAGCTCGAAATAGCTTTCAGCTGTCAGCTTTCAGTAACACCTATTCACTTTGTCATCCCGAGCGCAGCGAGGGATCTGCGGTTTGCCGCGAAACTGCAGATCCCTCGCGTCGCTCGGGATGACAATTCACGCGGGTAAATGGGCCGCGGCCAGTCACGAGTCAGTGGTTTACTGAAAGCTGACAGCTGAGAGCTGACAGCTGCTCCACGGTACTTTCGTACCATCTCTCTCGTGACCGACGGGAACCTCGTCAATGGCGCGATCCGACGCTAAGCTATTGACTGGAGAATCCTTGTGACCACTGATGAGGAACTGAATCTCCTCGACCATCAACTGCGGCGGCTGAAGATCGAGTACGAGGTTTTCTTCAATAATCCGGCCAAGCGGCCTCCGGCTGACATCGAGTGGAAGGTCACCTCGCTGATTCGCAAGTTCAGCGACAGCGGACGGCTGAGTTTTGCCCAGCGCTTTCGCTACAACGAGATGGCCCAGCGCTATGCCGTCCAAAGCGACCTCTGGCGCAAGAAGACTCGAATCCGCGAAGAAGGCTACCGGCGCCCCGCCGATGCCATCCTTTCGGTACAAGGGGTGCGCGTCGCCGCCGAGCATGAATCGAAGCATCATCACGCTTACGGGGTTGGCCACCACGAAGAGAGCGATCAGCCCTTCGCCGTCCAGTGTTCGGATGCGAGCGCCGAACGCGAGAAAGTCGAGTCTCTCTACAAGGCCCTAACCGAGGCCAAGAAAAAGGCAGGAGAAAAAGTCTCCGGCAACCTCGATTCTTTCGCGGCATTCGTCGCCAAAAAGACCAGCGAAATTCGCAAACAGCAACGCTGCGACGCCGTTGTCTATTCCATCGAGATGCAGGATGGACAGGTGAAGCTGAAGGCCAAGGCGAAGCAGTAGTGAATAGTCAGTCGTTGGTTGCCAGTACCGGTCTATAAGCACTCGGGGATTGTTCTTGAAAATTCTTCGCCGAATTCTGATCGCCCTGTCGATCACGCTCGCATTCTTGATCGTCGGCGGGTGTTGGATTCTTCCTGCGGCTGTTTCGTTCTACGTGGTAAAGAAAGCTCCAGCGGCAGCCAGCGTCGTTCCAACTGAATTGAAGGAACAATCTATTTCGAGTGCGCCGGCTACGAAACTCGCTTATTTTGGCTACGAATTTGAAGTTCCATGGAACGACGTCGATCTATCCAGAAGCGAGATAGTAGAAGACAAGACAGACGCGCGAATAGCGTGTGTTTCATTTCGGTCCGGCTTGAAACTCTTGGTCGTGGTAACGCTGTCTCATGACGGCCCTGACTACGAATTTTTGAGGCGTACCTACGAGGCGACTCCTGCCAAAATACGCTATTTCAAATTGCTTCCAACGAGCAGCGATTACCTGCAAACTGTACATCTCGCACTGAAGTCAATTTCCCTGGGAGAATTAGATGACCGGACCGGAACGAATCCCGCGGAGAGCGGGATTTTTGACTTGCAGAGCGAACGGTTCAGAGGATTTCAATTTGGCAATCCTCGAGTTCGGCCGGATGTGATTGAGTTGCACCTCTACGACGACAAGTACCGCGTGCTGATGAAGGTGCAACAGGGAGGTTCGGATAGCGTTGAGGGAGTGACACAGCCTGAAATTAATCGCATCGTCCAGTCTCTGCATCCAATTCTCGCCAGAGAAACAAGTCCGCCCCGTATTGCGCAAAAATAAAGCTGGCATCGAATCTCGGCCCGCAGGCACGCAAATTGGCTACAGAATAACCAGAAAGAGCTAGCGGGTTCGCTAGTGATCAGTCCCCAACCTAGTCTTTCAGGGGTTGGCGAACCTAGGAGGGTTCCGTGAGAATTCTTCGTCGGATTTTTATAACGGTCGCGATCACTCTTACAGTCTTGTTCGTGGCCATATATGGCGTTGCGCCAGTGGCGCTTTCGTATTACGAAGCGCGAAAAGCTCTTCCGATCACCAAGATTGTGCCGACCGAATTGCAAGACCGATCCGTTTCGGATGCTCCGAGCACGAAGCTATCGTACCTAGGCTATGAATTCCAGGTTCCCTGGAGTGATCTCGACGAAACTCAAACGAAGCTGTACCCGAGCGACAAGCCTCAAAAAGTGAGAGCGGACCTTCATTTTCACTCGGGACTGCGATTATCCGTCAGCGTTGGTCCTCCGCGGACATTCGAAACTCAAATTGCGAATGACATCCACACGTCCCCGCAGGTATTCGAAACGCTGTTCGGGAAGTCCGATTATAGTTTCGTAAAAACGGTCTATGAGTTCTCGCCGGACAAGATCCGTCACTGGCCCCCGTCATCGTCGCATTCGTCGCGCGACATGGTCCTGCTTATGTTGAAATCGATCCTTCCCTCGAAGCCCGCTGAGTCCGGAATCTTCAACGCGCAGAACGCAAGTTACAAAGGCTTCCAGCAGGGGAACCCGAACACGGAGCATGACGGCATCATTCTGAGTCTCTACTCGGACGAGGGCGGCATCGAATTTGTGTTTTCCTTGAAGAACTACAAAGGACCCAGCCTCACCCAACCCGAGCTAAATCTCATCATCCAATCCATCCGAAAAACAGCATAGAAAAAACGG
Source organism: Terriglobales bacterium (assembly GCA_035308395.1). Lineage (GTDB taxonomy): Bacteria > Acidobacteriota > Terriglobia > Terriglobales > Acidobacteriaceae > Acidiflorens. The sequence continues at coordinate 301,052 of DATGGT010000126.1, read as the reverse complement.
CCCGGCAACCTGTCGGGTATTGAAGGGCAGAGAACCGTAACGATGGACCCGCCGATAGATGATAGCCAACTCTGACCTGCTAGAATTTCTGTTCTCAATCCATTCGTTCGAATTAAGGCCCTCATGTCCAAGATCCAGCGTGCCATCCTCAGCGTCACCGATAAAACCGGCCTCGTCGACTTTGCTCGCAAGCTTGTCGCTTTCGGAGTCGAACTGGTTTCGACCGGAGGCACGGCCAAGCTGCTTGGCGATTCCGGCATTCCCGTGAAAGATATCTCCGAGCTGACCGGCTTCCCCGAGATGCTTGACGGGCGCGTCAAGACGCTACATCCGAAAGTTCACGGCGGCATTCTGCACCGGCGCGAAGATGCCGACCATCTGGCTGCGGTTGCGGAGCACGGCATCCTGCCGATCGACATGGTCGTCGTGAACCTCTATGCCTTTGAGAAGACGGCGGCCAAGCCCGGCGTGCCTTTCGACGAGTTGATTGAAAACATCGATATTGGTGGGCCGTCGATGATCCGGTCGGCGGCAAAGAATTTCCAGGACGTCGCCGTCGTCACCTCGCCGTCCGACTACGCGGCCATCACCGAAGAGATGGGATACTCGCACGGCGCGCTCTCGCGCGAGACGAAGTGGCGGCTGGCGCAGAAGGCGTTCGCGACCACCGCAGCTTACGATTCGGCAATTGCCTCGACGCTCGAGCGGGTCGGCAACGACTTCGCGTTACACGCGGCGGAAGGCTTCCCGAAAATTCTGCGGTTGTCGTTTCAAAAAGTGGCCGACCTGCGCTATGGAGAAAATCCGCACCAGCGGGCGGCGATGTATGCGGATGGCTCCGGCGCTGGAGTCGCAAATGCCCGCCAGGTGCAGGGCAAAGAGCTTTCCTATAACAACATCGTCGACCTCCAGGCGGCGTGGGATGTGGCACAGGAATTCGACGAACCCGTCTGCGCCATCATCAAACACACCAATCCCTGCGGTGCGGCGACTGGCAAGACGCTGGCCGAGGCTTACGTGCGGGCACTGGAGTGCGATCCGGTTTCGGCGTTCGGCGGCGTGATTGGCGTCAATCGCACCGTCGACGCGGCCGCGGCCACCGAGATGGCGAAGCTCTTTTTAGAAGTCATCGCCGCACCGGCGTTTGACGAAGGCGCGAAAGCCGCGTTTGCCTCGAAGAAAAATTTGCGCTTGGTCGAGGTTCCTGCAGGACAGCAGAACTGGGTGCTGAAGAATATTTCCGGAGGCATGCTGGTGCAGGATGCGGACCTGCATAAGCTGGCTGAAGCTGATCTCAAGGTGGTCACCAAGCGCCCGCCAACGCCGGAAGAAAGACGCGCGCTGCTTTTTGCCTGGAAGGTTTGCAAGCACCTGAAGTCGAATGCAATCCTCTACGCCCGTGACGGTCAAACCGTCGGCGTCGGCGCTGGACAGATGAGCCGAGTCGACTCCTGCAAGCTGGGAGCGATGAAAGCGCAGTTGCCGCTCAAGGGGACGGTCGCTGCGTCCGACGCTTTCTTCCCGTTCCCAGACGGCGTCGAAGAGATCGCCAAGGCCGGCTCCACTGCAATTATCCAGCCGGGAGGGTCGGTGCGTGATCAGGAAGTGATCGAAGCCGCGGATCGGCTCGGGATGGCGATGATCTTCACCGGGGTCAGGCATTTCCGCCACTAAATCGTTTACGCGGCAGATTACAAATCTCGACATTCCCGTCCAAAGCCCCTGTACTTCTGGCTTTTAGCGCGGCTTGTGGTTTCTCCCCGCCTAAGGGCTGTCCGAGGGTAGAATAAGAAAATACCAATGTCCGGGAATTAGCATCAAAATGGATGTGCAGGACGGATGTGCGGGCTGCTTTTGTCGGTTCCAGTCGAGCGCGGGATTTTTCATGAAAAAACAGTTTTTGATCGCTAGTTTCGTTCTTACGGCATCATTCTTGCTTACCCAGAGCTTGTCCGCTCAGAGCCAGCCCGCGGACTCCGCGGCCGCCAGCAAGGCCAAGACTCCCGACCGAGCGGCGGCTTATTATCATTTCGCCCTTGCGCACATGTACGAGGAGCAAGTCGCGACTTACGGTCGCAGCGAGTTGGCAAATAAGGCGATCGAGGAATACCGTGCCGCGATCGAGGCCGATCCCACCTCCGCTTACTTGACCTCAGGACTCGCGGAACTCTACGCCAAAACTGGGCGCATTCGCGACGCTGTCGTCGAGGCGCAGGACATCATCAAGCGCTCTCCCAACAATCTCGAAGCCCGGCGTCTGCTCGGCCGAATTTATCTGCGCTCGCTCGGCGACATGCAGGCCGGCAGTGGGTCAGAGAGCGTACTGAAGCTGGCGATCGAACAGTACGAACAGATCGTCCGCCTGCAGCCTGATAGCATGGATGACCACCTTCTCCTCGGCCGTCTTTACCGTTTGAACAACGATTTGCAGAAGGCTGAGAGCGAGTTCAAGATCGCAGTCAAACTCCAGCCCGATTCAGAAGAAGCAGTCACCACGCTGGCCTATCTCTACAACGAACTCGGAGACACGGCGCGCGCCACGCAGGTGCTCAGTTCGGTGCCCAACACGGCGCGGTCTGCAAAGCTCTATTCGGCGCTCGGTTACACCTACGAGCAGCAGAAGGAATACAAGAACGCGATCGACGCCTATCGCCACGCCATTGAACTCGACCGCGACAATCTCGACGCCATTCGCGGCCTCGCGCAAAACCTGCTGAACGATGGCCAGGGCGACGCCGCGCTCGAACAGTACAAAGTGATCGCGGACGCGAATCCCGAGGATGCGCAGACGTATGTTCGCATTGCGGAGATTTATCGCAAGCAGGGCAAATACGATCTGGCGCTCGACAATTTGAAAAAAGCTGAATCCATGGTGCAGGATTCGGTGGAAGTTCCCTACAACATCGCGGCCATCTACCAGGCGCAGGGGCGTTTTGACGAAGCCATTCCGATAATGCGCGACCTGCTGAAGAAATCGGAGAAGGCTGACGGCAAATACTCGAACGGCGAAAAGAGCAATCGCGCGGTGTTCCTGGAGCGGTTGGGCACAATCTACCGCGACCAGGGGAACAATCAGGCAGCGAACGAAGTATTCCGCGAAATCATCGCGCTGGGTGGCGACGAGAACATCGAGCGCGGATACCAGCAGATCATCGACACCTGGCGCGAAGCCAAAGAATGGCAGAAGGCGACCGACGCCGCCAACGAAGCGGTGCAAAAGTTGCCGAGCAGCCGCGACCTCAGGATGGTCCTCGCCGCGCAACAAGCCGATATGGGCGATGCGGACAAGGCACTCAAAGAAGTTCACGGGATGTTGAAGGGCGATGCCAATTCCGCCAACGACGACCGTCAGGTCTACGTCACGCTGGCGCAGATGAACACGCGCCTGCGCCGCTTCAGCGATGCCGAGCAGGCCCTCGACAAGGCTGAGTCGCTATCGACCAAGCAAGACGACAAAGAGTATGTCTGGTTTCTGCGGGGCTCAACGTTTGAGCGCGAGAAGCGCTATCCCGAGGCTGAAGAACAGTTCAAGAAAGTATTGGCCAGCGATCCCGAGCACGCATCGGCGCTGAATTATCTCGGCTACATGCTCGCCGACCAGAACACGAAGCTCGAAGAAGCCCTCAGCTACATCAAGCGCGCTGTCGACCTCGATCCGACCAACGGCGCGTATCTGGATTCCATCGGCTGGGCTTACTTCCGCCTCGGAAAATACGAATTGGCCGAAGAGAATCTGGTCAAGGCTTCGCAGAAGATCAACACCGACCCGACCGTTCATGACCATCTCGGCGATCTCTATCAAAAGACCGGCCGCCTGAAACTGGCAGCGAGTAATTGGGAACGCGCGCTGACCGAATGGAATCGCACGATTGCAGCGGAAGTCGATCCCGCCGATCAGGCGCGGGTGCAGAAGAAACTCGACTCCGCGAAGATGAAACTGGCCAAAGAAGAAGGCGCGAAGTAGTAGAGCTGGCCGCGGCCGAAACTCGATCGATACGAAATTCGATCGCTGCTAAACTTACTCCATGCTCGCCGACTATGCGGTGCGCGTGGAAGACTCGCGCGGACGCCGCCATCCTGAGCCGCCGCATCCTTACCGCAATGACTTTCAGCGTGATCGCGACCGCGTCGTCCACGCGCGCGCGTTTCGGCGTTTGGAAGCGAAAACTCAGGTCTTTACGCGGCGCTATTCCGACCACTTCCGCAATCGCCTGACGCATACCATCGAAGTCGCGCAGATCTCGCGCACGATCGCCGCACAACTCGGGCTCAATACCGATCTCGCAGAGACACTCGCCCTAGTCCACGACCTGGGGCATCCGCCTTTCGGGCACTCCGGTGAAAAAGCGCTCGATGCCGCCATGCAGCTGCACGGGCTCTCGTTCGATCACAACCTGCATGCCCTACGCATCGTCGAGGATTTTGAACTGCGCTACGCGGCTTTTCGCGGACTGAATCTGACTTTCGAAGTCCGCGAGGGCATCATCAAGCATTCGCACGACTACGATGCCAAAAGCCATCCAGAGCTGGCCGAGTATCTGCTTGATCAGCGTCCGCCGCTCGAAGCCCAACTGATCGACCTGACCGACGAGATCGCCTACAACACCGCCGATCTCGACGATGGCTACGAAGCACGGCTGCTCACCGTCGAGCAGATTGCGGACGGCGTCCCTCTATTCGCGCAACACTATCGCGACGCAAGAAGCCGTTTTCCGAATGTCGCGGAGAAGTTGGTTTTCAACGAGGCGCTCAAAAGCATTCTGGACCGGTTCGTCGGAGACCTGATTACGAATACGAAAGAACGTGTGGGCACGGCGGGCGTGCATTCCGTCGCCGATGTTCGGCAACACGGTGACCGGCTGGTCGCGTTCAGTCCCGCAGTCGAAGAGCAGCGCCGCGCGCTGAAGGCGTTCTTATACGAAAACCTTTATTACAGTCCCTCGCTCGCCGCTGAAAAAGACGATGCCGAGCGCATCACGGGAGAACTCTTCGCCCACTGGATGGAGGAGCCCGACGATCTCCCCCGTAATTACCGCGACAAGAACAAGACCGCACAAGAGCCGCTGGCGCGAGTGATTTGCGACTACCTCGCAGGAATGACCGATCCGTTTATCTATCAGCAGTATGAGAAGTACTGCTGCGACGTGTAGCCGGATCGCTTCTCGCTTAGTCAGCCTCAGCCGGCAACGGCGTGTCCGCCACGGTGATCTTCTCTTTTTCTTTCGCCACCACCCAGGCCAGCCCAAGCGAAATCAGCATGAGTATCGACGCCAGATACCAGGGTGCACCCGGTAGGCGGTGCTCTGGGGCGATGAAGTAAGCGAACGTCAGGGAAAACATTCCTGGCCCAAAAAGCATAGCCACGCCTCGCAACGAAGCCAGTGCCCCTTGCAACTCTCCTTGTTCTGACGGCAAGACATATTGCGTCATCAGTGATTGTGACGTGGAGCCGGCGAGCCCCCACAGTGCGTTCGCGGGAATTGCCGCCAGAAAAATTATCTGGGAAGGCCAGCCGAACATGGCGAAACCGACCGACGCGGAGAATAGTCCCGTCAGCAATGTGCGCCGTTCGCCCAGTCGCGCCACGATGGGGCCGACCAGTGAATAGGCAATCATGGAGCAAATCCCAACGATCGCGAGGCAAATTCCGATCATGCGCGGCGTCCAGGCGAAAAGGTAGATCACGTAGAGCACGAACACAGTCACGTAGATTTCGTGGACTACATATCCAAGGAAATTGACTGCCGCGAGCCCCAGCAATTCCGCATGAGAACGGAGCAAGCGCAGCGCGCCCACGGGATTCGCACTCTTCCATTGCACCGCTGTCTGGCGGTGCTCGGGAGCAAGCGATTCGGGCAGAATAAATAGTCCGTAGCAAAAGTTCACCAGACATCCCACGCCAGCCACCCAAAACGGCAGACGCGGATTGTGATTTCCCAGCCACCCGCCGATCGCCGGTCCAAGAATGAAGCCGATGCCAAAAGCCGCGCCCAGCAGTCCAAATGCCTTGGAGCGCTTTTCCGGTACGGTGATGTCGGCGATGTAGGCGGTTGCAGTCGGGATGCTGGCGGAGGTGATGCCGGAGAGGACGCGTCCAAGAAATAACCAGCCAATCGACGGCGCCAGCGCCATAACAAAGAAGTCGAGGGCGAGCCCAAAGTTTGAAACGAGGATGACTGGACGCCGTCCGAAGCGATCGGAGAGCACTCCGAGCACGGGCGCAAACACAAACTGCATCAGCGCCCACGTCGTCGTGAAAAGTCCAATATAGACGGAAGCGCGCGCCGTATTCCCATTCAGAAAATCTGAAATCAACTTTGGCAGCAAAGGCACAATAATGCTGAACGACAGCATGTCGATCAACACGGTGACGAAGATAAATCCAAGAGCGGCGTGACGCTTCGTGAACATGATTCCCCACATCGTTCAGCCGCGACTAGTCGGCCAGGAACTGCCTGACGGTCGCGAGATCGTCGTTCGGGTCGCGGCTCATGCGTTCGGCTTGGGATCGAGCAGCAGCGGCGGCTTCGGCCTGTCCACCGATCTCGAGGGCTTGCGCAAGAAACAGATATCCCACCGGAGATGGCTGGAGTTCTACCGAGCGCAAGTAGTCGATCGTCGCCTGTTTGATGTCGCCGGCCCTCTGCGCCACCAGTCCCATCCCGCGATAGGCCGACGAATTCTCAGGCTGCTGCTGCAGGGCGGCTTCGAACTCCCGCTTTGCGTTGTCGTATTGCTTCAAAGAGTAGTAGGCATATCCGCTATTGGTGCGTGCATTCGCAAGCAAAGTAGGATTCTTCGTCAACTGAACGACTGCCGCGTAGCCGTCGATGGCTTCCGGGTAACGGCCGTGCATCTGCTCGTAGGTAGCAAGATTGAGCCTGCACTGTGGATCGTCCGGCCGCAGCGATCGCGCCTGCAGCAGGTGAGGAACTGATTCTTCGATCCTGCCTTGCGCGATCAGCGCCGCAGCCAGATTGTCTTCCGTCGTGTAGTTCAACGCCGTAATCTCGCGGGTGTGCGTCCAGAGCGTGACGTTGTCATTCCAGAAACTCACCTGCCGATGGAGGGCAAATCCCAATGTCAGCAAGATCACCGCAGCGGAAGACGCCACTGCCGCTGACGGTATGCGCCAACGTTTGATCAGGTCCGCAGCGCCCCAGCAAACAATTACAAAAATTCCCAGCAACGGGATGTACGCATAGCGGTCAGCCATCGAGTGAATACCGATCTGCACGAGGCCGATCATCGGCACCAGGGTTCCCAGATACCAGAACCATCCCACAAAATACGGACGCCGACGGTACGACATCACCACCAAAGTAGTGATGGCAGCAAGCACCAGGGTCGAGAACACGATCGCAGGAATGCTGATCGACGGACCCGGATGCGGATAGATGACCGCCAGATTCGCCGGCCAGAAAGCCTTTTCAACATATTTGACATACGAGATCGCAGCATTTCCAAGTCGCACCCAGAAGGGAAGGCCCGTAGCCGTCGCCGGCACGATCATGTAGTTGAACGCATCCCCACCCGTCCGCATGGCGATAAAAGCCGAGGCAAACGACAGCCCAACCCATGGAATTTTCTCCGCGATCAGCTTCCACAGCTCTATCCGCGAACTAGCACGTGAGGCAGAGGTGGCTGCCGCCAGTCCATCTCCGCTCGATTCCGCAGGCCCCAAACGTTCGAGTGGCCAGTAGTCCAAAAGAAGAGCAATCGCGGGGAACGTGATCGCCTGCGCCTTGCTCATCAGCGAACACGCGTAAAGCAGGGTCACCGCAAGGTACCGTCCAACGCCCGGACGCCGCGAGTACCATCCGTAGGCTCCAAGCGCCAGCAGGAAAAAGAACATGCTGAGGAGATTCTTGCGCTCCGCGATCCACGCCACCGATTCGACATTGATCGGATGCAATGCAAAGAGCGCCGCGACTGCCAGACTTCGCCACGCGAACCCCGTCGCACTTTCAAGAATCAGGAACAGGAGCACGGCATTGGTGGCATGGAGAAGGATGTTTACAAGATGGTAACCAGCGGGATTCAGGCCAAAAATCGTGCTGTCGATCTCGTATGAAATGTAGGTGAGCGGGTGCCAATCCAGGGCGGCTGGAGTGTGAAACGCCCAGACAATGCTGCTCCAGTGTAGGCCCGCGCGAACCTGGGGATTATCGGTGACGTAAACCGCGTCGTCGTAATTGAGAAATGGAGCGTGTGTGAGCGGGTTGTACAACGCCAGCGTCGCCGCCACCAGCAACAGGCAGAAGATGAACCGGAGCTTTGCCGGGGACTGAAAGACGCCAGACTGAAAGACACCCGACTCCGGTGCGAGCCGTTCGGGCTGCGGCTCCGAGTTCGGCACGACGGTCGATGCCATTGGACTCAGCTCGCGGCGGGCTGTGGCGCCGTAGCGTCAGCGTGATCCTTATGTGTCGCCCGGTGCTCGCGCCTGATGGCGAGAATATCTTTGTGCAGAAGATCGAGTGCGTTCGAGGGGATCTCCGAACCCCATTCATCAATTTCTTTTTCGTCCCAGTGTCCGTTGAGCCGGAGAGCCGCATCGGTCAGCTCCTCTGGGAATGCGAGGCGGTAGGCACCTTCACGCAGCAGTACGCCGCCAATCTGGCGCCCGGTATGCATTTCGTAGATGCGGCGCGTCGAATTGCCGCCGCTATTGGTGAATGCGAGTAGAACTTCACCCTCTTCGCCGTAGTCGGGCCGGTAGAACCACGCCTGCGGAGCGTCCGCCTTTGGTCGCGCGCGTTTTCGCCCCGTCACCGTGACCACTTCCTGCTCCGGCTTCACTTCATTCGCCGGATTGAAGTAATAGACCCGGGAGCACGACTCGCAAATCATGACCTTCTGGCCATTCCGCACTTCGTTATAAGTCTGCGGCCGCAACATCACCTGGCATCCCATGCACTTCTGGTCGCGAACTTCGGCGAGGCCGCTGCCGCGGAACTTTGCCACGCGTTCGTATTGACGCAGCACATCTTCAGAAATCCCCGTCCGCAGCGCGCTACGCTTGGCGTTCCACTCGGCGAGCTTCTTCTGATCTTCGGCGGTAACTTTTCGCGCTTCTTCTTTTTCTTTTTCGATCTCGGCCGTTTCAGCCTTCAGTTCGGCCTCGGCGGCCTTCACTTCTTTATCGCGAGCGTCGACATTGACCATCACTTCGAGGATGCGATCCTCGTTGAGGCGGATTTCCTGCTCGGCAAACTGGATCTCGTGCTGCAGGGCCTTGTATTGTTCGTTGGTTTTTACGTCGAGCGATTGGTCGCGATACTTGGAGATTTTGGTTTGCAGATCCTTGATTGCGCCTTCGAACTTCTTGCGATTGGCTTCGTCACCTTTGGCGGCAGCTTGCGCTTTTTCCAATTGCGCCTTGGTTCCAGCCAGTTTTTGTTCGATCACGGCGACGCGCTTGGGCAGCGCGGCCACCTCATCCTGCAGCTTGCGGATTTCCTTGTCCGCTACCTGCAGCTCCAGCAGTTTTTCGATATCAGGAAGCATCGGTTGGGGGCATCACACAACGATTCTAACACGTGAGCGGCGACGCCTGAGAGCCGTCAGCGGCCCCTATCTACACCGCAATGTCCCCCGCCCCCGAAGTCTTGACACCCCTTCTACCGAAGCCGATGATTAAACTGGACGAGTTCAACCGCCTGTTCAATCCGGCCGCCACACAGGACAGTTGCCGGACGCGAAGCAACCCCTTGTAGGAGAAACAATATGTACTCCGGAGCAGCAATCCGCAACGTTCTGACCCTAACCCTGCTTTCCGCATTTCTAATGATTGCCGCTCGTCCATCCCACGCCCAAACCGAGACCGTGCTCCATAACTTCACCGCCGGCACGGATGGCTCTGGTCCTATGTACGGCCTGACCTCCGACGGTAATGGCAATTTTTATGGCACGACCGCCTACGGTGCGCGTTCGGGAGATGGCACCGTATTCGAGCTTTCGCCGAATGGCAGTGGAGGCTGGAATGAGACCCTGATTTACAGCTTCAGCAAACTGAAAAACGGCGTATTTCCAATGTCTCCAGTCATATTCGATGGCGCCGGAAATCTCTACGGAACAACGGACCAGGGCGGCACCGATGGCTTCGGCGTGGTCTACGAACTTACTCCTCAAGGAACCAGTTGGACGGAAACTGTGTTGCACAGCTTTGCCGGTGGCACGGATGGCGCCGATCCTGACGGCGTTCTAGTCATGGACTCGGCTGGCAACCTCTACGGCACAACTTACCAGGGTGGCACAGGCAACAAGGGAACCGTTTTCGAGGTGAGCCCGTCCGGCGGCAGCTGGACTGAGAAGGTGATCTACAACACTCCTAACGGCACCGTCACTGGGCTGACGATGGATGCTGCCGGAAACCTCTTCGGCGTCGGGGATTCGGGGGGAACCGGAGATTCGGCGGTATTCGAATTATCTCCGAACGGCCAGGGAGGCTGGAATCCCGCTGTCATCTACACCTTCGCGGGTCGCCCCGAGGCAGTTGGCACGCTGACGCTCGACAGTGCCGGAAACCTTTTTGGAGTAACGGACGCTGCCGCGAAGGGCTGTGGCAAGGTTTACAAGCTAACCCTCCAGAGCGGAACCTGGATCGCGAAGACCCTCTACAACTTTGTCAAAGATAGCACAGACGGCTGCGAGCCATATTCGGGGATTGTATTTGATCCAGCCGGGAACATTTATGGCACCACGTTCAAGGGTGGAACCACCGGCGCTGGAACTGTGTACGAGCTAAAGGCCCCAGTTGGCAAGGGCAGCTACACCGAGAAGGTTCTCTGGAGTTTCAATGACACCGACGGAGGTTCCGCGTGGGGCGGCCTGAGTTTGGACGGCTCCGGAAATCTCTACGGGACGACCTACGCAGGCGGCCCGAAAGGAGACGGAGTAGCGTTCGAAGTGACTCCGTAAACGGGAACGACAAAAACAACAAGGGAAATAGATGCTTCTGCGGCATTCTTCCCAGCCTCGTCGATCGGTTTATGTTAGCCTGCAAAGTTTGGTCCGGCGCGGACCGGATCGCATGGAGGCCCATTGTTGAATTTGCTGAAGTCGCCGAGTTTTGCACTCTTGTCTCTTTCGCTCGCGTCTGCCATTGCCACTCCAGCATTGTGCCAGCAGGAGAAAAGCAGGAAAGTAGTCCTCGAGCGCGTGGGCGACACCGCTTTCATTCAACTGCACGCTCCGAGTTTCCAGTCGCTTACGCCGCGGCAGCAGGCGCTAGCCTACTGGCTGAGCCAGGCTTCGATTGCCATTGACCCCATCATTTACGACCAGTTATCCGGCTACGGCCTCCGCCAGAAGCGCCTGTTGGAGGAGATTCTGGCCCATCCCAAGGGCATCGACCCGGCGGCGCTCGACCAGATTTCCTCGTTTGCGAAACTGTTCTGGGCCAGCCGTGGCAATCACAACGACCTGACCTCGCAGAAATTCCTGCCCGCCTTTACCTTCGAGCAGTTCGAAAAAGCGGCACTCATCGCGCAGCAGAATGGCGCGTTTCAAACCGCGTACGCCGACCTCCCACCGCTCAAGAAGCCGTCCGACGTGACCAGTGAAATCGAATCGTTGCGCGCCTCCCTTTTTGATCCGGCGTTTGAGCCCATGACGACCGCGAAGAGTCCTGTGGGAGGCAAAGACACGATTCAAGCGAGTTCGAACTCTTTCTATTCCGGCCTGAGTCAGGACGATCTGAAAGGCTTTCAAGACAAATATCCGCTGAACTCCAGGGTGGTCAAAGGCCCGGACGGGAAGCTGACCGAACTGGTCTATCGCGCCGGAACTCCCGACGGCAAAATTCCTCCCGGACTTTACGCGACGTTCTTGAAGCGGGCCAACGACTGCTTTGAGAAGGCGCGCGGCTACGCCGAACCGGAGCAGGCCGAGGCCATCGGCCACCTGATCCGCTTCTACCAGAACGGCGACTACGCGGAGTGGGTCGCATTTGGCACGGCCTGGGTTCAGAACGACGCCACCGTCGATTTTGATAACGGCTTTATCGAGGTTTATCGCGACGCGCGCGGCGCAAAGGGCAGCTCGCAGAGCTTTGTCACCATCACCGACAAGCCGGTCACGACCGCGATGAAAAAGTTGGCGGAGAATGCCGCCTATTTCGAACAGGCAGCGCCGTGGCTCGACCAATACAAACTCAAGACGTTCAAGCTGCCGGTCGTGAAAGCCGTCGAAACCTTGATCGAGACCGGCGATTTCAGCGTAACCACCATTGGCGACAATCTGCCGAATGAAAATGAAATCCACGAGAAATATGGCTCGAAGAATTTCCTCTTCATGGGCAGCAAGCGTGCTCTCGAAGAAGCCAACGGCAAGACGCTCAACGTGGAGTTCGGCGCTGACCCCGCCCAGATCGAACGCGCCGACAAATATGGCACCGAGGCGAGCGATCTTCTGGTCGCGATGCATGAAGTCATCGGCCACGGTTCAGGCAAACTGAGCGACCGCGTCAGCGCCGGAGCACAGAGTTATCTCAAAGAATATTTCTCGACTCTTGAAGAAGGACGCGCCGACCTGATGGCGCTCTGGAACGTGTGGGATCCGAAGCTCAAGGAACTGGGCCTGATCTCAAATCAGGAAGAAGTGGCTAAGGCGATGTATGACAGTGCGGCCGTCGTTGCGCTCAGCCAGCTCCGCCGCATCCAGCATGGAGACACCATCGAAGAAGATCACGAGCGCGACCGGCAACTCGTGGCCCACTACATCGCCGACAAAGTTCCGGGCTCAATCGAACAGTTCCAGCGCGACGGCAAAACCTACGTTCGCGTAGCCGACTATCAGAAGATGCGGCAAGGCGTCGGCCTGCTCCTAGCCGAACTGATGCGCATCAAGGCCGAAGGCGACTACGACGCAATCAAAGCGCTGGTGGATAAATACGGCGTCCACTTCGACCCGGCTCTGCGCGATGAGGTGCTGGCGCGTTACCAGAAGCTGAACCTGCCGACGTATTTTGCCGGAGTCAACGCCCACCTGACCGCGACCCCCGACAAGAAGGGCGAAGTCGAGAAAGTCGAAATCAAAGTTGAAATAAACGACTGGAAAGATCCAGTGCAGCAGTATCTACACTATGGCGCCATGTACGACAAAGGCCTAGAAGACTCTGTGACGGCTCATTAGAAGCCCACAACAGAAGCCCACAACCCTTAATAATTGTCATCCCGAACGAAGTGAGGGATCCGCAGTTCCGCCGCCCGCTGAAAAAATGCAGATCCCTCGCTCCGTTCGGGATGACAAATCAAAAAAGAACAAATGCCCACCAAGAGCAGTTCTCTCCCAGCGCGTGCCCGTGATACATCTTGTACTTGGGCCTCGAAACCGCAATCTTCCTTTTCTTCGCCGGAGCACTCGGCGGCGCGCTGAATGCTGTCGCCGGCGGCGGTAGTTTTATCGCCTTCCCCGCTCTGCTGTTTACCGGAGTCGCTCCCATCGCCGCCAACGCCACCAATACTGTGGCTCTCTGGGTAGGAGTTACGGCCAGTACGGGAGCCTATCGCAAGCACCTCGATATTTCGCGGCGCGTAATGATTCCGCTGGCAGTTACCAGCATCATCGGAGGCATCGCCGGCGCCTATCTTTTGTTGCACACGCCGGCGCAGACTTTCCTGCGCGTTCTTCCCTGGCTCATGCTGGGAGCGACACTGCTCTTCATGTTCGGCCAGCGCCTGTCGCGGCGCTCCGGCGGCTCGATTGCGGCGGATGCTTCGACCTCGGCATTGACGGTCGCGGCTATCTTTGAACTGTTCGTCGCGGTTTATGGCGGCTACTTCGGCGGAGGCGTCGGAATTGTGAACCTGGCAATGCTGGCTGCTCTCGGCATGACAGACATTCACGCCATGAACGCGTTGAAGACGGTCCTCGGAGGGATCATCAACGGCATCGCCGTCGTGACCTTCATCATCGCCGGTGCCGTGCTCTGGAAACAAGGGAGCGTCATGATCGCGGGCGCACTGCTCGGCGGTTACCTTGGCGCACACTATGCTCAGAAGCTTCCGGCAGCCTGGATCCGCCGCTTCGTCATTGTCGTGGGAATTTCGATGACCGTGTACTTTTTCTGGAAAGGCTACCGCTGAGGGTTTCCGCTGGCCTATTCCCGTCGCGGAACTCCTGGCCGAACTTTCGTAATCTGCCCTTGGTGCCCTCGGCTAAGGCAATATGAGGGGAGAAATGTCCTCCACCGCCGCCCAAAAAGGACAACGAGGCACCCGGGTAAGACTGGGTGGGTCGGTCCTTGCGCTTTCCGTGCTCGAAAACGGTCGCCAGATACGCGGCCGCATGAGTCAACTCTCAGTCAACGGCGGTCTGCTCTCGCTTGAGAACCCGCTCGACGAAGGTATCCGGATCACAGTCCTATTCCACATTGGCAACACCAGCATCCGCTGCCGTGGACAAATGCTATTCCCCATGTGGGCTACACAGGGATGTCTCCAACCGTTTCGGTTCCTGGAGCTGCCGGAAAGCGACAGGGCCAGCCTGAGTCGGGAACTAGGAAGCCTGGTCAGTGCAGGCGCCACTCAGGAAGAGGAAGAACCCGAGCAACAATAGCGAAGTGGCTGTCAGCCGGGGTCAGGTCGCCGCCTTCAATATCTGTTCCAGCGAATACTTCTGCAATTCGCCGATCCGCTCAATCGTGATGTCAGGCTTCGGAAATTTCGCCACCTGAGCAGTGTCTAGCGCGTAATGTCCCTGGCGCGGAAAGACTGTGGTGACGCGGCTTCCCCAATGCTTCTTGATCGCCGCCAATATCCTGACTTTGTCATCCACCATCACATAGTGCGCAGCCGGATACTTCGCCTCCACGTCGTCCAGTTCCAACTCTTTATGGATGTAAATCAGAACGTGGCCCTCGAAAACCTCGTAAAGGCCCGAACGGTCCACTTTGCGCGGTTGAAACACCACGTCGCCGTCGCTCAATATCGCCGCTCGGCCCAGCGACCGCGCGTACTCGACCGCATCCAGCGATTCGGGAAAGAGCCGATTGGCAAAGGGATAATTGATCATGAAATGCGAAACCGCCAACAACTTCGGATCACGAGGCCGCTCGACGCGGTACCGCTGCAGCGCCCCAAGATAGTCCGCGTACCCCAGCTCCGTGCGCAGTTGCTCGAAAATCTCCCAATAGCGCTGAGCGCTCGATTCGCCAACTCTGCTTGTCAGATGGTTCTTCAAGTCTTGGGAGACACGGTCATTGTCGAGCAACGTATTGTCGACATCGAAAAAAAACACTGTGCTGGGGCCGGCGTCAATGGAACTCACAGGATCTCCGATTCCAGTAGACTAGAGGTGTGACTTTATCATGTCAGGAATATGACCCAGCGTCGCAATTCATGCGAGCGCAAAAGGGGTGGAATTGTGACAGCCGAGATTTCCACAAACGCGAAAGTCCCCATTTTTCACACTGATGAAGGGCTTGTGCAAGCACCGCCCTTATAGTAAAAAGGCGACGGCTAGACACCAGACAATCGAGGCAGACTACGAACGATCTGCCAGCACAGGCGAAACTATCCGCCATTTTCAGGAGACCCAGTGGAACACATTGACCGCGCAGTCAATCATCGCTTTGACACACGCTCCAGCCGGCCTTGCGAATTTTGTCTGGAATTAGACCCGCAGTTCCGACAACGCCGTCCCCTCGACCAGATGGTCGCCACCGCCCGTAAAGCCACTGCTTCAGCCCATTTAACCGAGGATGGATACGTCCGCCATCGGATGCTTGAGATCCGCCGGTTGACTTCCCGCAAGTCCCTCACGGCAGCCTGACCTGGACAATTTCGAAGCCGTCCCCGCGAATTTTTCACGCAACTTTAGGGGTAGTGGCAAGTTCTAATAGGTAAGGTGCGGTCTTGTCACCGATGCGAGGGAGGCTCCTCATGCTGGCCCATGTGCGCTCCTGTTTGCAGCTCTTTGTCCTGTTAGCCTTTGCTCTGGCTGCCGTCTCGGCAGCACAGGTAAACGGCGTCCCTGCGTCGGTCACTTCCTTTGGTTTCGGCGGCAAAGCCAATCCCACTCCAGGCGTCCGAGCCAGCGTCACATCACTCGGACCCAACGGCTTCGGCAACAACCAGGCATTCTGGGGCGGCTGCTGCGCTAATTTTTTCATGCCCGCTAACCCAAACCTGTCACTATTTCCGAACGGCACTTCGCGAAACCATCTATCGCCAGAGCATCGCCGCCGCCGTCAAACTGATCGCGACAGATCCGTCATCGGCGTCTACGAGCCCGTGTATGTTCCGTACGCTGTTTCGAACGATGTTCCCTACGCTGACGATTCTGATGATGACAACACCCCCGATCCCCGCGCCGAGTACTTTCAAGGGAATGGCCCGCGAAGATCCGGTGCTTCCGCCAAGCGCGCGCCAGGCCGCGATCTGGTATCGAGCGCGAACGCCGACGCCGGGGACGGAGATCTTGCATACGGAGACCAGCAAGCCGCCGACACGCCCCCAGATCCAGTCGTCGCGCAGCCTATGACGACCCTGGTTTTCAAGGACGGCCACAAATCCGACATCGAAAACTATGCCATCGTCGGGGACACGCTCTTTGACTTCTCCGGCGGCCTCACTCACAAGATCCTCCTCGCCGACCTGAATCTCGCCGCCACTCACAAAGTCAACGACGACCGGGGCGTGGATTTCCAGGTGCCAGCCCTCGTTAAACCACGCTAGAACAAACAGCGCTAGAAAGCAGCGCGGAGAGCCATCGATTCGCGCGCGGACAGACCCTGCTTCGCCGGCATCTTCGGCTTCATCCAGGGCGAATTCCCTCTTGACATGTCCGTCCTCTGACATGGATACTTATGCATTGGAGTGCATTTTTATTCATGTCCAAAACAGCCCGCCATAAAGCCATCCTCGACCTGCTCGACGACGGTCCTGTCGAAAGCCAGGACACGCTGCAGCAGCGCCTGGAGCGCAAGGGCTTCGAGGTGGGCCAGGCGACGCTGTCCCGCGATATTCACGAACTGAAGCTGGTCAAGGGACCAGACGGCTACCGTCGCGCCGGCGAGAGAGTCGGCGCGGAAAGTGTGCTGCCTTCCGTCATGCATCTGGCCCGCCAGTTTGTGGTCGAAATCAGGCAAGCGCAGAACCTGCTGGTGGTGAAGACAACGGTCGGCAGCGCGCAGCCAGTTGCCGCGGCGCTCGACGCTTCGCATTGGCCCGAAGTCGTCGGCACGATTGCCGGGGACGATACCGTGCTTGTCATCGCCACCGACAACAAGAAAGCGCAAGCGCTCGCTCGACGCATTCGCGACTTGGGGTAAGCGCGATTGCTGAACACGAAAATTACGAAGCAGAAATGAGATGGAAACATGGCACTGATTGACGATCCAACAATGACTCCGACAATGTCGACGACGACGAGAGTTGCGACAACAGTGAAGACGAAAACTCCGCCGCCGAACCTGCTGCCGGAAGCGCTCGCTCCCCGCGATCTCGTCTCCGTCCACGACCTCGCGCCCGCTGAGGTTCTACAGCTGTTCAACCTCACATCTATGCTCAAGCAGCGGCCGGCGGACTTCCACGGCGTGCTCGCCGGCAAGCAGATGGTGATGTTCTTTGAGAAGCCCTCGCTGCGAACGCGCCTTACTTTCGAAGCCGGCATGGATAGCCTCGGCGGCAGCACGTTTTTCGTCGACCAGACCGCGAGCCGCCTCAATGCTCGCGAGTCGCTTTACGACATCGCCCACAACCTTGAACGCTGGATCGACCTCATCGTCCTGCGGACTTTCAGCCACGCGGTCGTCGAAGAGATGGCCACCTACGCGGGCGTACCCGTGATTAACGCGCTGAGCGAACTCGAGCATCCCTGCCAGGCACTCGCCGATTTCTTTACGCTGCAGGAACATTTCGGCGACTTGAAAAAGCTTCATTTCGCCTACGTCGGCGACGGCAACAACATGGCACACTCTCTGCTCCTGACGGGCGCGTCGGTGGGCGCAAAGGTTTCGATCGCGACTCCGGAGCGTTACGCACTGAATCCTGTCATCGTCACCATGGCCAAAGCCATCGCCGAACAAACGAAGGCGACGCTACGGATTGGCACCGATCCGCGCAAAGCGGTTGCCGGGGCCGATGCCGTTTACACCGATGCCTGGGCGAGCATGGGAGAGGAAAGTGAAGCCGAAGAACGCGCCGCCATCTTCGCGCCCTATCAAGTAAACGCCGCCCTTATGCAGTTGGCGAAGCCTCATGCACGTTTCATGCATTGCCTCCCCGCGCATCGCGGACAGGAAGTTACCGACCAGGTCATCGACTCGGTGAACTCGGTCGTTTTCGATCAGGCGGAAAACCGTCTGCACATTCAGAAAGCTATACTTGTATGGCTGTTGGGCGGCGCAGCTGGCCGCTTCTCGGCAAGGAGTGCGCACGCCCATGCCTAATACTTCGAAGTCCGAAAAAATTGTTCTCGCCTATTCCGGAGGTCTCGATACCTCGATCATCATTCCGTGGCTCAAGGAGAACTACGCCTACGAAGTCATCGCCATGGTGGCCGACGTGGGCCAGGGTGACGACGTCGAAGCCGTCGTCGACAAAGCGTACAAGACTGGTGCCAGCAAAGTTGTCGTTGAAGATCTGCGCGAGGAATTCCTGACGGACTACGTGTGGCCCGCACTCAAAGCCGGGGCCGTGTACGAAAACAAGTATCTGCTGGGCACATCGCTAGCCCGTCCTGTGATCGCCAAACATCAAGTGGAAGTAGCTTTGCGCGAAGGCGCATCGGCAGTCAGTCACGGATGCACCGGCAAAGGCAACGACCAGGTCCGCTTCGAGATGGCGTACCAGGCGCTCGCTCCAGAGCTGAAGGTCATCGCGCCGTGGCGTGAGTGGGACCTGAAATCGCGCGAAGACTGTCTCGATTATGCCGAGAAGCGCGGCATCGCCGTGACGGCGAGCCGCGAGAAGATCCACAGCCGTGATCGCAATCTCTGGCACATCAGCCACGAAGGCGGAGAGCTCGAAGACGCCGGCAACGCTCCCTTTGCGAGCACGTGGCAGATCACCAAGTCTCCGCAGGAAGCTCCCGACAAAGAGGAGCAGGTTGAAATTGGATTCGAAAAGGGCGTTCCCGTTTCTGTCGGCGGCCAGAGTCTTGGCCCGGTCTCACTCGTCGAATTGCTAAACGAAATCGGCGGACGCAACGCCATCGGGCGCATCGATCTCGTCGAGAATCGGTTCGTCGGCATCAAGTCGCGCGGGTGCTACGAGACTCCCGGAGGCACAATGCTTCTGGCGGCCCACAATGAGCTCGAAGCTCTGTGCCTTGATCGCGACCTCGTGCACTTCAAGCAGCACGTTGGCCTCAAGTACGCCGAACTGGTTTATTTCGGACTGTGGTTCACGCCGCTGCGCGAAGCGCTCGACGCTTTCGTCGATAACACGCAGCAGAATCTGACTGGCTCGGTCACGCTGTCGCTTTACAAAGGAAATGTCAGCATCGTCAGCCGCAAGTCGGAGTACTCCCTCTATCGCACCGATCTCTCGTCGTTCACCATGGACGCAAGCTACGATCAGAAAGACGCCGAGGGCTTCATCCGCATTCTCGGCTTGCCATCGCGCTGCCGGGCGCAGGTGCACAATAAGGTTGAGGTTCCGCAGTGAAAATGTGGTCCGGCCGCTTCCGGCAGCCGCTCGACCCGGAATTCGAAAAGTGGCAGCGGTCGTTTCCCTATGACCAACGGCTGCTGCCATTTGAACTCGCCGCCAGCCGCGCCCACGCCAATGCTCTGGAACACGCGGGAGTGCTGTCGTCGGAAGAGCTTTCTGAAATACTCAAGGCCCTCGCAGAAATTGCTGGTCGCGCCATCTCGGATGCGGATTTTCTCAACGATCCGGAAGCGGAAGACGTTCATCACTTCGTTGAAAAACAACTGGCGGCGCTGATCGGCGCAACCGGCTACAAGCTCCACACCGGACGAAGCCGCAACGAGCAGATTGCAACCGATCTGCGCCTGTTCGTGCGGCAAAGCATCGACACCCTGCAAAACCTGATCGCCGATTGGATTGACGCGTTTCTAACGCGCGCCGAAGCGGCGGGCAATGCCGCAATGCCCGCCTACACGCACCTGCAGCCGGCAGAACCGGTGCTGGTGGCACATTGGCTGTTAGCTTACGTGGAAATGTTCCTGCGCGATGCCGAGCGCCTGGCCGACTGCCGCAAGCGCGCAAACCTTTGCCCCCTGGGATCGGGCGCAGTGGCCGGAGCGACGGTTACGCTCAATCGTCAGGTGATGGCCACTGAGCTGGGGTTCGACGCCCCGACCGCGAACAGCATCGACGCGACCAGTGATCGCGATTTCGCACTCGAGTTCGTCGACGCGCTTTCGCTGATAGCGCTGCATCTGAGCCGCTGGGCAGAAGAAATGATCCTGTTTTCGACTCCGGCCTACGGATTCGTCGAGTTGCCGGAGCCCTACTCCACTGGATCAAGCGCCATGCCGCAAAAGAAGAATCCCGATTTGCTCGAGCTGGTCCGCGGCAAAGCGGCCCGCGTCATGGGATGCTCCACGACGTTGCGGACTTTGGTAAAGGGATTGCCTCTGGCTTACAACAAAGACCTTCAGGAAACGCAAGAGGCGCTGTTCGACGCCTCCGACACGCTGATCGGACTGCTGCCGCTCGCGACGGGATTCATGAACACCGTCGAATTCGACGAAGCGGAAATGACTCACTCCGCGAGTACGGGTTTTATGAACGCCTGGGCGGGCGCCGCATATTTGGTCGAGCGCGGCGTGCCTTCGCGCCTGGCGCACGAAGCGATCGGCAAGGCCGTCGCACTCGCTGTTGATCGCGGATGCGATTTACAAAAACTTCCTCTCGCCGATTTGCAGGCGATCCATCCGAGCTTCGACGCGGGCTTCCATTCGTGCCTCGGGCTCACGGAAGTGCTCGCGCTGCATGACGTCCCCGGAGGCACCGCGCCCCGCCACGTGAAGCGCGCGCTTCAGAAAGCGCGGGAACGGGCTGGCGGACTCCGAACTCCGGAACAGGCTGCGGTGCGCTAGAGCACGCTCGCAGGTTTGAGTTCCACCCACTTTCCGCAAGAAATCACCAATCGCGATATCCCACCATTGCACCAAAATCGGCACAAAGAGAGGTCATCCTCGTCGCTTGAATGGTATATAGCACCAATTACACCAACTTCACCATTTTCACCAAGTGGTGCTATAATCGGTATTATGAAACGCGCCACAATGACCCTCCCCGACGACTTGGCGGAGGCGATGGAGAGCTATCAGAACGCGCAGGAAGCTCCGCCTTCGCTAACGACGGTCGTACAAGCGGCCCTGCGTCAATACCTGGCTGAGCGCGGGTTCTTGCGCACCAGGCGGCCTCTTCAGATCACACCGGCACTTAAAGGTAGCGGCCGGGGCGACGTAAGCCAGCAGCATGATCGCTATTTCGCGGAGGCCGCGCGGTCAGTGAAAAATCGCTCAACCGAATGAAGCGGAAGAAATGAAACTGCGCGCCGTCCTCGCCGACACCGGGCCTCTCTATGCTGCCGCCGACCCGGATGACTCTCACCACAAGCGGGCCCGTCAGGAATTACAGCGCTTGACTCGCGAACGCTATGAGGTTCTGGTTTCTTATCCAACCTTGCTCGAAGCCTACAGCCTGGTCATGTTTCGTCTAGGCAAAACCGCGGCTCAAAACTGGTTGAGCGAGATGGCCAGTGCCGGCTTGGTCAATCCGAGCGCCGAAGATTACCGCCAAGGTGCGAGCCGAGTGCAGTCGTTGCAGGATCAGCCCATATCGTTATTCGACGCCACCGTAGCCGCTTTGGCGCTGCGCTTAGGCGTTGACGTTTGGACTTACGACCACCATTTTGATCTGATGAGGGTAGGGGTTTGGCGTAGCAATTAGCCGGCAGTAATCAGCGATGACGCTTCTGAGCTGCAATTGCTAAGTGAGCCTTCCTCGGCCCGGTTGGCATCCAACTTAACGTAGCTTTCTCATACGGAGTACTCCGATTCTTAGCCGCGTACTTTTCTTCGCACTGTTTCTCCTCGCCATGTATGCCGTCCAACGCTTCTGGTTTGTCCGGGCGTGGACATGGATTTCTTCGCTCTCGAATTCGAGCTGGCGTCTTGGGCTTCATGCCGGATTGATCGCGATCGCAGCCACTCTTCTCGCCACGATGCTCGGCCCGTTGCTCAGCGTCGGCGTTTCGCGCATCGGGGTTGGCGGCGTGAATATAGGAAAATCGTTGGCCACGTTCGCGCGTCTGTGGCTGGTCGCGTCGTTCTTCGGATTTTTGGCGGTCGAATCGGTGGGAGCGATCGAGTGGATCACAAACCTTGTCACGACCGCCGCAGCCCGCTTGCGTCCCGGAGCATTCGCCGGAGGATTTAGCCCTTCGCGCCGGACCTTCTTTCAATACGCCGCGGTTCTTGCAGGCGGCTTTCCCTTCCTCGCCGCGACCTACGGATTCGCTGCCGGACGTCTGCGCTACAAGATCGAGCGCGTCGATGTGCCAGTCGCTAATCTTCCGCCTGAGTTAGACGGGTTGCGTATCGCGCAGCTCAGTGACATCCATATCGGCGACTACATGCCGCCGCATGAGATTGCGCGGGCCGTCGATATGGCGAACGAGTTGCGGCCCGATATTTCGTTTGTCACGGGCGACTTCGTCTCAAGCGTGGGCGATCCGCTGGACACCTGTATCGCGGAGTTGAGCCGGTTGCGCGCTCCGCTCGGTGTCTGGGGGTGCAACGGCAATCACGAAATTTATGCCGGAGTCGAAGACGAAGCCGCGCGCCTTTTTCACGAAAAAGGAATGCGGCTGTTGCGCGCCGAAAACGCCGTGGTCGAGCACAATGGTGGGCGCTTCAATCTGCTGGGAGTTGATTACCAGCGCGACCACATGACGAGCGGTGAAGCGACGGGACCGATGTTGGCCGAGGTCGAGCGCCTCGTTCGCCGCGATATGCCGAATGTGTTGCTCTCGCACAATCCGAATTCGTTTCGCCGCGCCGCCGAATTGGGCATCGAGTTGAGTCTTGCCGGACACACTCACGGCGGCCAGGTGAAATTCGAGATCGTCGATCACAGCGTGAGCCCCGCGCGTTTGATTACCCCGTTTGTAGCGGGACTGTATCGGCTTCCGCTGGCGGCGAATGGGCAGAAGGCTGCGCTCTATGTAAATCGCGGGCTCGGAACGTTTGGCTTTCCGGTGAGGATTGGCGTGCCGCCGGAGATAACACTGCTGACACTGCGTAGGGCATAGCAGCTCGTGTGGTGACGGGGCTCTGCCCCGTCCCGGCGGGCGAAACCACGCCACCACACCGTCCATCCAAAATCACCTTTGTCAGGACCTGAAAAGCCAACGTCGCTCGGGCCCTTCCGGCAGCATCGGACGTGGTATAATTACGGATTGAATCAGGCCAGATAATGCCTGTAGATGCATGGACTTAGCGAGGTTCGGCGGGGTAGCGAGTAGCGTGGAACTCCGCCCGATTAGACGGGGCATAGCCCCGTCACCACGCAGGCCCTTACTGAGAACTGGCAACTGAGAACCGAGAACTGACTTTCATGGCTGACGATCAGAATCCTGAACTTCCATTAACTCCTCCTCCCGGAGGCGACGGACCGACCGGTCCGGGCGCCGCCAACATGCAACCCGTCAACATTGAAGAGGAGATGAAGCGGTCGTACCTCGACTATTCCCTGTCGGTGATCATCGGCCGCGCGCTCCCTGACGTCCGCGATGGATTGAAGCCGGTACATCGCCGCATTCTTTACACCATGCAGCAGATGGGTCTCCGGCCCGGAGGCCCCACCCGCAAGTGCGCCCGTATCGTCGGAGACGTGATGGGCAAGTACCATCCGCACGGCAACCTCGCGGTGTATGACGCGTTGGTGCGCTTGGCGCAGCCGTTTGCGATGCGCGCGCCACTAGTGGATGGACAAGGCAACTTCGGCTCGGTCGATGGCGATCCGCCCGCAGCAGATCGATACACTGAGGCTCGCCTCGCACGCGTTTCTTCCGCGTTGCTCGAAGATCTCGATAAAGAGGCAGTCGATTTCTATCCCAACTACGACGGCACCGAAACGCAGCCTGCCGTGCTTCCCGCGCGTTATCCCAATCTGCTCGTGAACGGTTCCGACGGAATCGCGGTCGGCATGGCCACGAAGATTCCGCCGCACAACTTGACTGAAATCGTCGACGCGACCATTACGCTGGTGAATAATCCCAACGCGCAGTTGCCGGAGATTCTGAAGTTTGTGCAGGGGCCGGATTTCCCGACCGCGGGCATCATTCACGGCCGCGCAGGAATTTTCGAGGCTTACAGGACGGGCCGTGGGCGCTTCATGATGCGTGCGCGCGCCGCCATCGAGAACATCAACAAAGACCGGCAGGCAATCATCGTCACCGAGATTCCTTATCAGGTCAACAAGCGGTATCTGATCGAGCGCATCGCCAGCCTTGTGAACGATAAGACCATCGAGAGCATTTCCGATTTGCGCGACGAAAGCGACCGCGACGGAATGCGCATCGTGATCGAACTCAAGCGCGGCGCCGAACCGCAGATCGTTCTGAACCAGCTCTACAAGCACACGTCGATGCAGGAAGGCTTCAGCATGATCCTGCTGGCGGTCGTCAATCAGCAGCCGAAAGAAATGGGGCTGATCCAGGCGATTAAGCACTTCATCGACCATCGCGTCGATGTCGTGCGTCGGCGAACTTCGTTCTTACTTAATAAAGCAAAAGATCGTGAACACATTCTCGAAGGCTACCTGACCGCGCTCGACCACCTCGACAACGTGATCGTCATCATTCGAGGCAGTGCCAACCGAGGTGACGCTCGCGAAAACTTGGTCGCGTACTTCGCCGGCAAGAAAATCGACATCAACACCGCAGGACGCGCTCCGAAGCTCGATGCGGATAAGCCATTTACGTCGAAACAGGCCGACGCGATCCTCGAACTGCAATTGCATCGTTTAACCAAGCTTTCGATCGACGAAATTTCGAACGAGTTGAAGTCCGTGCACGAGGCGATTGCCGAATTCGAATCGATTCTTGCTTCGGAGACAAAGCTGCGCAAGGTCATCATCAAGGAACTGGAAGAGGTTAAGAAACTTTACGGCGACGCGCGGCGCACAGTCATCGAAGACGAAGCCGCAGAAATCCTGCTCGAAGACCTGATCGCCGACGAGCAGGTTGCAGTTACGGTCAGCCACTCCGGCTACATGAAGCGCACTCCGATTTCAACCTACCGGATGCAGCGCCGCGGCGGCACCGGACGCACCGGCATGAAGACGCGCGACGAGGATTTCGTCGAGCATCTCTTCATCGCCTCGACGCACGCTTACATTCTGATCTTTACCAATACCGGGCGCGTGTACTGGCTCAAGGTGTATGAGATCCCAGACGTCAGTGCAGCTGGCAAGGGCAAGCACGTTGGAAACCTGGTGGCACTGCAACCGGGAGAAACCGTGCGCACCATGCTCGCCGTCCGCGACCTGGAAGAAGAAAACCGCTACGTCTTTTTTGCCACGCACAATGGGACGGTGAAAAAGACGGAAGTCAAAGACTTCTGCCACGTGATGTCGCGCGGCATTATCGCCATCAACATCGAAAAGGGAGACGAACTGGTCGCAGCCTCACTCACCGACGGCAACCAGATCGTGTTCCTCGCTTCGCATGATGGGCAGGCGATCCGCTTCGACGAGAATGACGTCCGTCCGATGGGACGCAACGCCACAGGAGTGCGCGGCATGAATCTCGACGATAAGGATTACATCGTCGGCATGGCAACAACGATCAAACCGGAAGCAAAAGCGATCGTTGAAAAGAGTGAAAAAGACGAAGTCGCCCCCGAAGTCGCTGATCTCATTCCAGAGAAAGGTTCGCTGATTCTCTCCGTGACCGAAAACGGCTACGGCAAGCGCACCCCGGCAGACGAATACCGCCTCACCAACCGTGGCGGCAAAGGCGTGATCAACGTCAAGACTACAGAGCGCAACGGCAAAGTCGTCGGCATCTCGCAAGTGACGGAAAAATCAGAAGTGATGCTGATCAGCCAGTACGGAAAGATCATCCGCATCGAGTCGAAGTTCATCCGCGAGTCAGGACGCTCGGCACAAGGCGTCCGACTGTTGAACGTCGAGCCGGGGGACCGGGTAGCCGCGGCAGTCGTGATTCCGCCAGACGAGCCGAACGGGAACGGGACGCTGATTCAGTAGAGGGGACACGCAAATCGAGGGTCTCGCGGGTTGGAATAAGGAGCCTCACCGTCGGGGATATCTACTTAGCATCCTTTTCTCCTAGTGGTCTCTCCCGCCAATGAGGCCGATGACATGTTTGAGCATTTCCTCTATTCTGAAACCAGCGGAGGCGTTCAATGAAAACCGCGGACGTGATGGAAGTTCCTATCTACGGCCTCACGGAAGCTGCCCAGTACCTCAGGGTGCCGCTTGCCACACTCCGCTATTGGGTTCACGGAGGTGGTTCTGTTTCTCCGTTGATCCGCCTGGCCGGCAGCGATCCCTCTCGGTTGTCGTTCATGAACCTGCTGGAGTGCTACATGCTAAGCAGCATGCGCGCGATTTACGATGTGCGCATTCCCAAGGTGCGCAAATCGCTAGCCACATTGGCGAAGTACGTCCAGCACAAACACCCCCTCGTGGAACAGGCTTTCCAGACCGATCGCCGCGACTTGTTCATCGAGCACGTTGGCAAGGTTGTGAATCTGTCAAAAGACCAGCAGATCCTGATTCCCGGAGTGATGGAACTTTATCTGGAACGCATTGAGCGCGATCCCAAAGGCCTCTTCAAACTCTATCCTTTCGTCATGGAGCGCACCCCGAACGAACCCCGGCTAATCCTGATCAATCCGGCAGTGGGTTTTGGCAAGCCGGTGATTTCTGGAACCGGTATTTCAACCGCAGTCGTCTCCTCCAGGTTCAATGCTCGGGAATCCGTGCCCGACCTGGCTTCCGAATATGGCGTCACGCCGAAACAGATCGAAGAAGCGATCCGGTGGGAGCAGCGGACAGCGGCCGTCGCTGCCTGAAGATTTTGTTCTGTATCTCGACGAAAATCTTCACAACTGCAAACCCATCCTTGACGCTCTCGTACAACACGGAATCAGACACGAGCGCCACGGCAATCATTTTTTGCCAGGAACAGAAGACACCGTCTGGCTGCCAGCGGTCGGCAAAAACGGCTGGCTACTGCTCACGAAGGACAAGAGAATCCGTTTCAACGAACTGGAAAAATCTGCGGTGCAAAGATATCGGGTGCGGGAGTTCTATTTCGCGTCCGGGAACTACAGCGGCTCAGAGATGGCCGCGACGCTGGTGAACGCCTTGCGGGAGATGGCAAGGTTCTGTCGCCGCTACGATCCGCCATTTATCGCGAGCATCAGCAAGAACGGAAAAGTCAGCTTACGATTTCCCACCAATTCCTGAATTGGCTTCAAAAGCATTACCGCAGTAACTTCAAACTAACCTCGCTTTCAATTACCGTTAACTGTAGTGATACTCCTCCCCGTGCGTACCTGCGCGGTTGTAGACGGTTGTCAGCGAGCGTTTGTGCATCAAACATGTGCGTAAAAGATGGACATCGCAAACGCAAAGCCTGAACCCGCGTCCCGCGCTGCAGCGTACGACGAAGTGCTGAGTCGGCCGATTCGCGAGCTGGAGCTAAAGCTAGCGGGGTCTCCGGTTGAGCGATTTGTCGAGCAGCTTTATCGCGAGCTTGAGGCGAAGGGACTGACGAAGTTCCGGCCGCAGGTTTATTTGACCGATGAGTGGGGATGTCCGTCGGGCGAGCCGATTATTGGGATTCCGTTTTATCTGGCGCATGCGGCGTTGTCGCAACTGGAAAAGGAAACGCACGACCTCGAAGATGCACGGGAAATCATGATGTACCTGCGACACGAGGCGGGGCACGCGTTCACCTATGCGTACAAGCTGCATAACAAGCCGGAGTGGAAAGAGATTTTTGGGCCGTTCCGGCGGCCGTATCGCGACAATTACCGGCCGGCGCCGTTTTCGCGCGACTATGTGCGGCATTTGCCGGGATGGTATGCGCAGAAGCATCCGGATGAGGATTTTGCCGAGACGTTTGCGGTGTGGTTGACGCCGCGCTCGAACTGGCGCAAGCGTTATCGCGGCTGGGGCGCGATCGGCAAGTTGCAATACCTGAATCGGCTGGCGCGGAAGTTGGGCAAGAGCGATCCTCCGCGGCGGCGCGGGCAGGCCGATATTACGGTCGACGAAATGGAAGGCACGGTCGCTGATTTTTACCACGTGCAGCAGACGGCGCGCGAGAAGGTTGCGGTCGCCGAACTGACGCCGGATACGGATTTGCGTGACATGTTCGCGGTGTCGAAGCGGCGGAAAACCGGGATCGCAGCCCAGGAGTTTCTGCATGAGCATCGCAAAGCGGTGATCGACAAAGTGGCGCAATGGACCGGGGCGCAGCGTCCGCTGATCAAAACGCTGATTGACGCGATTGAAAAGCGCGCAGGCGAACTCGACTTGCGTGCCGACAAAACGCGCAGCGCGGAGCATCTGGCCGAAATCACCGCCTATGCGACGGCGCTCGTGATGACGTATGTGACGAAAGGAAAGTTTATACAGCCGTGAAAAAAAGCTTCTGGCTGCTAGCTTCTAGATTTTAGCCTAGGCTTTCGAGAAACTTGGAGAAACAATGACTGGAGCAAAACTCAAAATCGCGCTGCTCTACGACCTGTGGAATGAAGATCCGGTCGCGGCGGCGGCGCAAGAAGAGGAAGCTACTCCCGCGCCTAAGGCTCGCAAGAAAGTCAAAGTGAAGAAGGTCCGCAAAGAAAAGACGGACCGCGAGGAAATCTTCGAGGCGTTGCAGAAGCTGGGCCACGAGCCTTCGTATTTCGAGATCGATGGGCGTCCGCAGTCTTTGCACACGCTCTCACGATGCGATGCCGATCTTATCTTCAACCTGACCGAATCTTTTGGCGGCGACGACACACTTGAAATGAACGTAGTCGCCTACGTCGACCTGCTGGGTCTGCGCTACACCGGCGCCGGTCCGCATGCCATTTTCATGTCGCAGGACAAAGCGATCGCCAAGAAAATCTTCGCCTTTCACGGGATCAAGACTCCGTTCTTTGCAACTTCGTATCGCGGGCGCATCGACCATGCGCACGACATTTCTTTCCCGCTTATCGTCAAGCCGTCATGGGAGGATGGATCGATCGGGATCGACGCCGGTGCCGTGGTCAGAAACATCAAGGAAATGATGGAGAGGATTCAGTACATCCAGGATGAATTCGACTCGCCGGCGCTGATCGAGGAATACATCGAGGGCCGCGAAATCTACGCGGGAGTTCTCGGCAGTTATGACCGGGCGCAGGTTTTGCCGCTGGTCGAGCTCGACCTGTCAAAGCTCCCGGAAGGCACTCCGAAGATTGCCAGCTACGACGTGAAGTTTGAAAAAAACACCGAAGCCTACAAGCTAACGAAATCCGCCATTGCCGAAAATCTGGACGACGAAACTCGTAAGCGGCTCGAAGATACAGCACTGGCCGCTTATCGCGCGTTGAAGCTTCGCGACTATGGACGGATCGACATGCGCCTGGCTCCGAATGGCGACGTCTATGTGATCGAAGCGAATCCGAACCCGTGGCTCGCGAGCCGGCAGGAATTTGCCATGGCCGCGAAGGCTTCGGGGCTTTCTTATACGGAATTGATCGGGTCGATCATTGAGCACGCGATGAGCCGGTATCAGAATACGAATCAGGTGAATGCAGCGGCGATGCACTGAAGCCATAGCCGCTCTCACCTCCCCGCCTTGGTAGAATCAAAAGGCAATGCTTTTGCCGTTCGTCCGCGAACTCTTTGCGGAGGTTGAACAACTTCCTGCCTTCACGCGTGCCGCCTCCCACCTTCGGGAGGGCGCGGGGCGGATCAGTGTGACTGGTCTTTCTCCCGCTGCCAAAGCACTTATTGTTGTTTTGCTGCGGCGGACGATTGAACGGCCCTTTGTTCTCGTCGTCTCCGACAATCGCGCGGCCGAGGATTTGCTTCCGATCCTCACAGCGTTCTGCGAACTGACGGGAGCGGCCGATCCCGAATCGGTGGTCACTCTGCCGGCGCGCGATGTGCTGCCCTTTCAGAATCTGTCGCCGCATCCGGAAATTCAGGAAGAACGCGCCACCGCACTGTGGAAGATTGCGACCGGACGCGCGGCCATTGTGATTGCGCCGGTTGCTGCGACAACGATCCTACTGCGGCCTGCCGATTACTATGCCGACCTCGCGCGAGTTCTGCGGCGCGGGGAAACATTTGATCTCGATAAATTGCTTGAACACCTGAATACGGTTGGCTACAACGCGACTGACGTCGTCGAGATGCCGGGGCAGTATGCGGCTCGCGGGGGAATTCTCGACGTGTATTCTCCGGAAGCCGATCGTCCGGTGCGGGTTGAGTTTTTTGGGGATGAAGTCGAGTCGATGCGGAAATTCGATCCGGCTAGCCAGCGGTCTTCGAATCCGGTGGATGAAGCGCTGCTTTTGCCGTTGACCGAGACGCCGGTGAGCGAGGAGCTGCTCGGCTCGATCAACGCGCGGCTTTCGGGTAAGCGAATTGCTGGCTCCGCGGAAGTGGTGGAGCAGGCGATGCGCGACTCCGGAGCGGGCGTGTTTCCGGGTTGGGAGTTCTATGCCCCGGTTGCCGGAGCGGACCGCAGCATTTTCGATTTGCTTCCGGATGCGCGTGTGATTCTTGACGAGCCCGAGGCACTGGCGCAGGAACTCGACAAAGTCTGGACGCGAATCGAAGAAGCGCACGAACGCAGCGGCGTGGGGAACCTGGTTCGTCCGGTTGATTTGTACATAACGCCGGAAAGTTGGCGAGAGAAAACCGCGGCCCTCGCCGGAGCTGATTTCGAATATCTGTCGCTGGCGCGCGAAGGCAAAATCGAAGCCGCGTTTCTTTCACAGCCGGTAACGCGCTTCCATGGCGCTGTTCCTACGATGATCGAGCAGGTACAGAAGTTGGTCGCTGGCGGAACGCAGGTCGTGCTCGCAGTTCCAAACACGGGAGAAGTCGAACGACTGGCCGACATGTTTACGGAGTACAACGCTTCGTATCGTCTCGGGAGTCGCACTCGCGGCGGCGAAAGCTATGCTGACGAGACTTCTTATTTTGCCGGCGAAGTGCTGACAACGACACTCCTCAAGGCATACCTCCCCGACGGATTTATCTTGCCCGACGCGCATCTCGCGATCTTTGGCGCGCGCGATTTATTTGACGAATCAGACCTGGTCCCGTCGCGTCCACAGCGGCAAAAATCGAAGGTCTCGGCATTTCTCTCCGACTTTCGCGATCTGCAAGTCGGTGATTATGTTGTCCACGTGGAGCACGGGATTGGGCAGTATCAGGGATTGAAGGAAATCAATCAGGGTGACGGCACCGCAGAATTCATGCTGCTTGAGTACGCGGATGCAGCGCGGCTTTACGTCCCGCTGACGCGCCTCGATCTGGTGCAGAAATATCGTTCGTCTGAGGGTGCAAAGCCGGTTCTGAATCATCTCGGCACGCAGGCATGGGGCAAAACCAAAGCGCGTGTGCGCAAGGCGATGAAAGACATGACCGACGAACTCATCAAGCTCTACGCGCAGCGGCAGGCGGCGCGTGGGCATGTGTTTCCTCCGGATACGGAGTGGATGAAAGAGTTCGAAGACACGTTCGAATACAACGAGACCGACGATCAGGCGCAGGCGATCGCGGATGTGAAGCGCGACATGGAGTCGCAGCTCCCGATGGACCGCCTGCTGTGCGGTGACGTGGGATACGGCAAGACGGAAGTCGCGATGCGCGCGGCATTCAAGGCGCTCAGCGATAACAAGCAGGTTGCGGTGCTGGCTCCGACGACGGTGCTTGCGTTTCAGCACTACGAAACTTTCAAGCAGCGGTTCGCGCCGTTTCCTCTGACCGTTGAAATGATCAGCCGGTTTCGTACGCCCAAACAAGTCAAAGAAGTTTTGCAGCGCGTGGAAGCGGGCAAGGTCGACGTCCTGATCGGCACGCACCGGCTGCTTTCAAAAGATGTGAAGTTCGCCGATCTCGGGTTGCTCGTGGTAGATGAAGAGCAGCGCTTTGGAGTTCGTCACAAAGAGCGCATCAAGCAGATGCGCACTTCCGTCGACGTCCTTACGATGTCGGCCACTCCGATTCCGCGCACGCTCCACATGTCGCTGGTTGGGTTGCGCGATATGAGCGTGATCGAAACTCCTCCGAAGGATCGGATGGCAATCCAGACCGTGGTCACAAATTGGGACGAAAAGCTGATCCAGTCGGCGATTGAACAGGAACTGGAGCGCGGCGGCCAGGTATATTTTGTCCACAATCGCGTCGACACGATTTGGGAGATTGCGGCCAAGTTGCAATCGCTGGTTCCAAACGCACGCATCGCCGTGGGGCATGGACAGATGGGCGAAGGCGAACTGGAAAAGGTGATGCTGAAATTCATGCATCACGAAGCCGACATCCTGGTTTCGACGACGATTATCGAAAACGGCCTCGACATTCCGTTGTGCAACACGATTCTGATCAATCGCGCCGACCGGATGGGCTTGTCGGAGCTGTATCAGCTGCGCGGGCGAGTTGGGCGCTCGAACCGGCGCGCGTATGCCTACCTGCTTCTGCCGGCTGAGGTCGAGCTGACGCCGATCGCTCGTCGCAGGCTTGCGGCTTTGAAGGAATTCTCTGATCTCGGTGCCGGGTTCAAAATTGCCGCGCTCGATCTTGAGTTGCGTGGCGCAGGCAATCTTCTGGGAGGCGAACAGAGCGGCCACATCGAGGCAGTCGGGTTTGAGCTCTACACCCAGATGCTGGAGCGCGCTGTTCGCGAAATGAAGGGCGAGGCAGGAGTCGAGGTCACAGAAATACAACTTAATCTCGGACTAAACATCCGTATTCCGTCCGATTACATCCAAGAGGAAAACCAGCGGCTCCGTATGTATAAACGGGTCGCGGGCGTGGAGACCGAATCGCAGTTGAAGGACGTGCGTTCTGAGCTGATCGATCGCTATGGCGAAACGCCGAGCGCGGTCCGCAACTTGCTTGATTATGCCGCGCTGAAACTGCAGGCGATGCGGGTCGGCGCTACCGCCATCGAACGCAAGCGCGAATTTGTGAGTATCAAGTTCAGCGCGAATGCGGCGATCGATCCGGGAAAGCTTGCGCGGTTCGTCGCGTCGCAGCGGGGGACGCAATTTTCTCCCGATGGAACTTTGAAGTTTTCGATCAAGATCGATAGCGCCGGCGGAATTCTGCAGACGCTGCGCGATCTGCTGGAAGAGCTGGAAGCGCCGCAGGAAGTGGCGCGCCAGGTTTAAGCGCAGGAAGTTAGGCGCACGAAGTTTAGAGCGAGCAGTTAGTATTATCCGGAAAAACGAAGGCCTCTGATGCAAGAACGACGAACCCAAGGCGATCGCCGCAAAGTCCGGAAAGTCCGCAAAGCGATTTTTCCCGCGGCGGGGTTAGGAACACGTTTTCTCCCCGCCACCAAAGCCCAGCCAAAAGAGATGCTGCCGCTGGTCGATAAACCAATCATTCAGTATGGCGTGGAAGAGGCGCTGGCTGCGGGATGCGATCAGATCATCATCATTACCGGACGCGGTAAGAGCGCGATCGAAGACCACTTCGACGTCAGCTACGAACTCGAAAAAATGCTCGAAGAGAAGGGCAAGCACGACCTGCTCAAGATCGTGCGTCAGATTTCGGACATGATTTATGTAGCCTACGTCCGCCAGAAAGAGGCGCTCGGATTGGGGCACGCGGTTTTGACCGCACGCGAGCTTGTTGGCGACGAACCGTTCGCAACGCTGCTGGCCGACGACGTGATCGATGCCAAGGTGCCCTGCCTTAAGCAGCTCATGGACGTGTTCAATGAAAAGCAGTGCTCGGTCATTGCGACACAGGTGGTCGAGGGGCCGGCGATTTCTTCGTATGGCGCGTTGAAGGCGAAAGAGGTTCCCGGCACTGGCGGCAAGTTATACGAAGTACTCGATCTCGTGGAGAAGCCAAAATTCGCCGATGCGCCTTCGAATCTGGCTGTGATCGGACGTTACATTTTGACGCCGACGGTTTTCGAGACGCTCTCAGACATCAAGCCCGGCGCCGGCGGAGAATTGCAACTCACCGACGGACTGCGCGGGTTGCTGCAGCGCGAAAAGTTATATGCCTATGTCTACGAAGGACGCCGGCACGACACGGGCGACAAACTCGGATTCCTCAAGGCGACGGTTGAGTTCGCCTTGAAACGCGAGGATCTCGGCGGGGAGTTTCTGGAATATCTGAAGAGTTTGAAGCTGTAAGTCTCGCGCCGCCTTCGTTCCCGATCGAACTCTATTCCTTCGTCTAGCTATTCCTTCAATGACGCTTGCAGCTTCTTCGATTTTTCTTCCACGCCGCGGGCGAGCTTCTCTTTATGAGCATCGAGCTTCTTTGAGATGGCCGCGTCGGCCACGCCGATGATTTGCGCGGCAAGAATTCCGGCATTGGTCGCTCCGGGTTTTCCGATCGCGACGGTGGCAACTGGAATTCCGGCCGGCATCTGCACGGTAGCCAGCAGCGAGTCCATACCTTGTAGAGAAGTCGAAGGAATGGGAACACCGATGACCGGCAATGTCGTGTGCGCGGCAATCACACCGGCAAGATGCGCGGCGCCGCCAGCCCCCGCGATGATCACTCGAATGCCGCGGCCGGCGGCCTTGCGCGCATAATCGGCGGTGCGGTCGGGGGAGCGGTGGGCAGAAGTTACATCGATCTCGAAGGTGATGCCGAATTCGTCGAGCGCCTTGCCGGCCTCGCGCATGATCTCCAGATCAGAGTCGCTACCCATAACGATGGAAACTTGTGGCTTAGTCATGATTGCGTTGCCTTCCTCGATTAGTAAAGATGAATAGATGAAAAATTGCTGAATCAGGCCCTTAAACTTTTTTCAATGCGCGCGCCGCAATATCTTTGCGATAGTGTGCGCCGTCAAATTCTATCTTCGCACATGCCTCATAGGCGAGATCAACCGCCGCTTGCAACTCCCGGGCTCGCGCCGTCACTCCAAGCACGCGCCCGCCAGCCGTGTAAAAGGATTCTTCCCGCGCAGATGTCCCGGCATGAAACACTTCGACGCCCGGTGCGTTCGTGGCATTTTCCAGCCCGCTGATTTTCTTCCCCGCTTCGTATGCGCCGGGATAACCGCCCGAAGTCATCACGACGCAGACCGCTGCATCGTTCGACCATTTGAAGTCGCCGTCGCTCGTGCGGCCATCGATAGACGCTTCCATGGCTTCGACCAAGTCGCTTTCGAGGCGCATTAGAATCGGCTGCGTCTCGGGATCGCCAAAGCGGCAGTTGAATTCGAGCACCATCGGTCCACGCGCTGTCATCATCAGGCCACAATAGAGGACGCCCTTATATTCCGCGCCCTCGGCCTTCATTCCAGCCACGACGGGACGAGCGATGTGGGTTACGAGCCAGTCGCGCATCTTGTCGTCGATGATTGTTGGCGTGGTGTAAGCGCCCATGCCGCCGGTGTTCGGGCCTGTGTCGCCGTCGCCGACGCGTTTGTGATCCTGGGCCGCGACCAGCGGCGCCACGCGTTCGCCATCGCTGACAACCAGAAATGAAAGTTCATCGCCTTGCAGAAACTCTTCCAGCACCACGCGCGCACCCGCTTCGCCCAGCATTCGTCCACTGAGCATTTCGTTGGCGACGGTTGCGGCCTCATCTTTACTCTTGGCGATGACCACGCCTTTGCCCGCTGCCAGGCCATCGGCCTTCACTACGATGGGAGCGTGGAAGTGCGGCAGCGCATCGCGCACCTGTTGCGGCGAATCGCAGATCGCATAGTGAGCCGTCGGAATATGGTGACGATTCAGAAATTCCTTGGCAAAGCTCTTGCTCGATTCCAGCTGTGCGGCAGCTTTTGTCGGGCCGAAAGTGCGCCATCCTCGACGCGTGAATTCATCGACCACGCCAAGCATGAGAGGCAGCTCCGGACCCACGATGGTCAAGTCGGGCTGAATCTTGTTCGCGAGCGCGACCATGGAATCGAGGCTCTTTACGTCCACCGCGACACACTCGGCATCGGCGGCAATGCCTCCGTTGCCCGGCGCGCAGTAAATTTTCGTCACGCGCGGAGACTGGCGCAGCTTCCACACCAGCGCATGCTCGCGTCCACCGCTGCCGATAACGAGGATCTTCATAATTGAACAATCAAGGTTAGGGGCGGGAGAGAATCATGTCAATCGAGGCGGGAGCGACGGCAGCGTGAGAGGTTAGAGGGCAGAGGTCAGATTGCAGAAGTAAGAACCTTCGTCTGAATGCTTTTAGCTCTGCAATCTGACCTCTAACCTCTGACCTCCGCCGTATACTGTCCCCGTGATTACGGTTTCCAAAGAAGACTACCTCAAGGCGATTCTTGAGGCTGAGAGCGAAGGCGAGAACGTTATCTCCGCGACGCTCGCGCACTGGCTCAAGGTTTCGCCCCCGGCGGTCACGATGGCGGTGCGCCGCCTAAAAAAAGATGGACTGGTGCGGGTGAATGACGGTGGACGCGTCCGCCTGACGGCTGCTGGAAAGAAGATCGCCCGCAAGCTGACGGTGCGTCATCACCTCATCGAACGGATGCTTGCCGAGATTTTTGGGATGGAATGGTACAAGGTGCACGACGAGGCGGAGCGGTTGGAGCACGCGGTCTCTCCCGACTTTGAGGCGCGGCTACTCGCGAAACTTGGGCGTGGAGTCGCCTGTCCGCATGGCAACCTGACAGAACTGGAAAGTCCCACCAGTCGTCGCCGCCGCGGACTGCTGTTGCTGGCGCAGGCCGAACCGGGCGGAAATTTTCAGGTCAGTGGCATTTACGAACGCGACCGCCATTTGCTCGAGTTTCTGGAGCACCGCGGCATACGGCCCGGAGCGAAGATCCACGTAGAGCATCGCAATTACGACAACACGCTTACTCTGACCACAGGCGCTGGGCGGGTTTCACTCGGCGTATCGGCGGCAGAGAAAGTGTGGGTCAACGCCGCGGATGCGAGGGGCGCGTCCAAAGGACGTCCAAAGGACAATGACGCTGACGCAATCGACCCAGCTCATTTCCGCTGAATCAGGTCCCAAAGATTGCCGTATAAGTCCTCGAAGACGGCGACCGTGCCGTAGGGCTCTTCGCTCGGGGGACGCACGAACTTTATCTTTCGCGCCATCATCTCGTTGTAGTCACGCCAAAAATCGTCCGTGTGGAGAAATAGAAACACTCGTCCGCCAGTCTGGTTGCCGACGCGAGTTTCCTGCTCGGGAGTCGCTGCCCGCGCCAGCAGCAAGTTTGTTCCTTTCGATCCGGGCGGCGCGATCAGTACCCAGCGCTTGTCGGCGCTTAAACGAGTGTCCTCGATCAGCGTGAAGTTGAGCGTGCGCGTGAAAAATGCGATCGCTTCGTCGTAGTCGCGGACTACCAGCGCAATGTGGCCCAGGGTCTGCATGGTCTTTTGTTACTTTAGCGCAACCTTTCGCTCAACTAGCTCAACTCGGATCCAACCTCCCAGCCGGGTGCCGAAAAGAATTACACTATTGTTGAGAAATTCGGCAAAAGAGAACCCAGCTGAAGGAAGATCATCATGTCATCGAATAGTTTTGGCGCTCGCGCTACTTTCAAAGTCGGCAATAAAGAATACGAACTTTACCGCATCGACGCTCTCGACAAACAGGGCATTTCGACGCGACACTTGCCATTTTCGTTACGCATCCTTCTAGAGAATCTGCTACGCACCGAAGACGGGCGCAATGTGACCAAGGATGAAATTCGCGCGCTTGCAGCCTGGAACAAGCATTCGAAGCCGGAAAAAGAAATTGCGTTCACGCCGAGCCGCGTATTACTGCAGGATTTCACCGGCGTACCTGCGGTGGTGGACCTCGCTGCGATGCGCGATGCCATGCGGCGACTGGGCGGCGATCCGACACTGATCAATCCTCTGCAGCCCGCGGAACTGGTGATTGACCACTCGGTGCAGGTCGATGAATTTGGATCGGCGGGCGCGTTCGATATGAATGCGCTGCTGGAATTCCAACGCAACAAAGAGCGCTACGCATTCCTGCGTTGGGGGCAGACGGGCTTTCGCAATCTGGCGATAGTGCCGCCGGATACTGGCATTGTGCATCAGGTAAATCTCGAATTTCTGGCCCGCGTCGTTTTTGTACAGGAAGAGGGCGGCAAGCGGACCGCCTATCCAGACACGCTCGTCGGCACCGACTCGCACACCACGATGGTCAACGGACTGGGCGTGCTGGGGTGGGGCGTGGGTGGCATCGAAGCCGAGGCGGCGATGCTCGGCCAGCCTGTGTCGATGCTGATCCCGTTGGTCGTCGGAGTGAAACTTACCGGACGGCTCCGCGAAGGGTCGACCGCGACCGATCTCGTTCTTACCATCACCGAAATGCTCCGCAAACACGGGGTTGTGGGCAAGTTTGTCGAATACTTCGGTCCGGGATTGCAAGACTTGCCGCTGGCCGATCGCGCAACGATCGCGAATATGGCTCCCGAGTACGGAGCGACTTGCGGCATCTTCCCGATCGACAAAGAGAGCCTGCGCTATTTGAAACTCACGGGCCGCAGCGACGAGCAAATCGCTCTGGTCGAGGCTTATGCGCGCGAGCAAGGACTTTTTCACGACGCAAATACGCCATCAGCGGAATACTCCGAGCTTCTCAGTCTCGATCTTTCTACCGTCGAGTCGAGCCTGGCCGGCCCAAAGCGTCCCCAGGATCGCGTCGTGCTCTCCCAAGCTGGCGCATCGTTTGAAAAAGCGTTGCCCTCGCTGATCAAGCCCCCGAAGCCCGGTTCAGCCGCGGCCGAGGCCGGACCGACCACGAACGAAGCGCGATGGGTGCAGGAAGGCGGTAACCCGGCAGCAGTTGGCGTGGAAGATCCAAACGTCGAAGAGCACGTCAGCGCAAATGCGGCGCAGTCGCTGAAGCATGGCAGTGTTGTGATTGCCGCCATCACGTCATGCACGAATACATCAAATCCGTCGGTGATGATTGCGGCCGGCTTGCTCGCAAAAAAGGCCATCGAAAAAGGCCTCTCCACACCGCCGTGGGTCAAGACGTCGCTCGCGCCTGGCTCCAAAGTGGTAACCGACTACCTTGAAGCAGCCGAATTGCTGCCTTATCTCGAGAAACTCAAATTTAATCTCGTCGGCTACGGCTGCACGACGTGCATCGGAAACTCTGGTCCGCTGCCGACCGAGGTTTCCGCCGCCATCGAAGATAAGAACCTCGTCGTCGCCTCCGTGCTCTCGGGCAATCGCAACTTCGAAGGACGCATCAACTCCGAAGTGCGCGCCAACTACCTGATGTCGCCTCCACTGGTGGTCGCGTTCGCGCTCGCCGGCCGCATCGATATCGATTTGAGCAAAGATCCGATCGGCAAAGGCAAGAATGGCCAGCACATTTATCTCCGCGAAATCTGGCCGTCACAGCAGGAAATCGAACAGGCCGTCTCCACTTCGATTACCTCGCACATGTTCCGCAAGAGTTATGGCGAAGTCTATGCCGGAGATGAACGCTGGCGCGGGCTTCCGGTTCCAAAGGGCGAGACCTACGTTTGGGAGAAAGACTCAACTTACATTCGCCAGGCGCCCTACTTCGATGGCATGACGGTCAAACCGTCCGCCGTGGAAGACATCAGTGGCGCGCGGGTGCTCGCGGTTCTCGGCGACAGCGTTACCACCGACCACATTTCGCCGGCAGGATCGATCAAGAAAGATGGGCCTGCTGGAAAATATTTAATTTCCCATGGCGTGCAGCCGGCCGACTTCAATTCTTATGGCTCGCGGCGCGGTAACCACGAAGTGATGGTGCGCGGGACTTTTGCCAACGTCCGCCTGCGCAACAAGATGGTGAACACCGAAGGTGGATTCACACGGCACCTGCCCGATGGCGCGGAGATGTCGATATTCGACGCATCGGAAAAATACCACTCGGAAAAGGTGCCGCTCGTGATTCTTGCGGGAAAGGAATACGGTTCGGGATCGTCGCGCGACTGGGCAGCGAAGGGGCCGCGATTGCTCGGCGTCCGCGCGGTGATTGCGGAGAGCTACGAACGTATCCACCGCTCGAACCTCGTCGGCATGGGCATTCTGCCGCTGCAGTTCTTGCCTGGAGAAAATGCCGAGACCCTGAAGTTGACCGGCGAAGAAGTGTTCGAGATCGCAGGGATCCGCGACGTGGTCGAGAAATTTTCTTCAGGGCGCAAGATCACCGTACGAGTGAAGGGCGGAAAGACGCCGGAATTCCAGGCAATTGTTCGTATCGACACTCCTCAAGAAGCGCTCTACTACGCTAACGGCGGCATCCTCCAGTATGTGCTGCGGCAATTGCTGGCAGGAAAGCCGCAGCCAGAAACGGTTACTGTGTAGCCGGCCAAAGCGTTGCGAAGGCTCCGTGCTAATCTCAAGTCCCCATGTCGCTGCCGGCTCAATATCTTCCAGCTGCGTATAGCCTGACCGCAGTTGGAGTGTGGGGCACGAGCGATTTTCTCGGCGGGATGGGTGCCCGGCGCGCGAACGCCTTTCTCTTCACGGCCATTGTTCACATCAGCGGCATGGTGATGATGGGGACTCTTGCCGTGATGACTCACGCGCTGTTCCCCGGCGTAGCGAGTGTTGGATGGTCGCTTGCGGCCGGTGCGCTCGGCGGTCTTGCACTGGCATTTTTCTATCGCGCGCTGTCTCGCGGGAACATGGGACTAGTGGCTCCCGTAGCGGCCGTCTTGAGCGCGGCAATTCCGACCGTCGTGACCGCATTTTCGACTGGATTTCCGGGATACCGGCACTTGTTGGGATTCCTGCTCGCGGGCATTGGCGTGTGGCTGATTTCGAGAACAGAGGGCGCCAGCGGACGCCCCGAAGGCCTGGGCACGGCCATTCTGGCCGGAGTAGGATTTGCTGGCTTCTATCTCTGCATTCACCAGGCTGGTGACGCGTCGGCGATGTGGACGGCTGCTTGTTCGCGGTTCGCTTCGCTGGTGGTCACGGCCGGCTTCGTTATTTTTGGCCGGCACATTCGTTCCGTAGCGGCGCCTGTGTTGGCGATCGCGGTGATCGCTGGGATACTGGATGTGTCTGGCAGTGCTTTCTTCGTTCGCGCCAACCAGCTCGGGCGCCTGGATGATGCCGTCGTAATCAGCTCCCTCTATCCGACGGTTACGGTGTTGCTCGCCCGCTTCTTCTTGCACGAACACTTCAGCCGGGGGCGAACGATTGGCATGGTGGCGGCGCTGGCGGCTGTGCCCATGATTGCTGGATGATGATCGCGGGATGACGATTGCTGGATGATGACTGCAGGATGATGATTGCTGGATGATGACTGCAGGATGATGATCGCAGGATGACGTCGCGTCGATGAGGTGCTGTTGTGGCTCTGGTTGAAATCCGCAATCTCACGAAAGTCTTCGGACTCGGCGAATCGGCGTTTGGCGGCCGCCGAACCGGTGAAGTGCGGGCCGTCGACGATGTTTCGTTCGACATCCAGTCGGGAGAGACGCTGGGGTTGGTGGGGGAATCGGGCTCCGGCAAGAGCACGCTAGGACGACTCGTCTTACGGCTGATCGAGCCCACTTCAGGCACTATTCTTTTTGACGGCGTCGATCTGATGAAAGCAGGCGGCTCCGAATTGCGGGGTCTGCGCCGCGACATGCAGATTATTTTTCAGGATCCGTTCGGATCGCTTGATCCGCGTTATCGCGTCGAAGACGTGATTGCCGAGCCGCTGATTGTCCACCGGGAAATCATCGGCGAGGGTCCAAGGCAAACGCGCCAGGGTGGTGGCCATGATTTTCGTAGGCAACGAATCAAAGAACTCTTGCGCGCAGTGGGGATGGATGAATCCGCCATGCGACGCTATCCACATGAATTCTCGGGAGGCCAGCGGCAACGGATCGGCATTGCACGGGCGCTCGCTTTGCGGCCGAAGTTCATCGTGGCCGACGAGCCGGTCTCCGCTCTCGACGTCAGCGTTGGCGCGCAGATCGTGAATCTGCTCCACCAACTGCAACGCGAATTTGGGTTGACCTATCTCTTCATCTCCCACTCTATGCCAATCGTGCGCTACCTCTCGACTCGCATCGCCGTGATGTATCGAGGCAAGATCGTCGAACTCGGAAGCGCCGACCAGATCACCACGGCGCCGCAGCACGAATACACGCGAAAGTTGCTGGCGGCTACACCGGAGATGGCCGCACCGTAACACCACACTGGCTGCCGTTCTCCTGTTGTCCTTCCGCCGAGGGGACACTACAATCTTGTCCTGTTTAAGGAGACGAAATGGCCACGAATCCTTCCATACCGATCCCAGAACAACCGTCGTCGCAGCCCATGCCCGGAGCAGCGCCGCTATCTGAAGGGGAACGCCTGATTGACGTTTTCTTTGCGCCCAGCAAGACCTTCAAAGACCTGCTGCTGAATGCCAGCTTCTGGGCGCCTCTGCTGATTATTGTGATCGTGTCTCTCTGCTTTGTTTTTACGGCAGATAAGAAGGTGGGCTTTCGTAAGATCACGGAAAATCAACTCCAGGCTCAGCCCAAGCAGGCCGATCAGCTCGACCGCATGGCACCCGATCAGCGCGAAAAAAATATGCAGGCGCGGACGACGGCCACCAAGTACATCTCCTACGGGTACTTCGTTTTCATAATGATCTGGTTTGTCGTTGTGGCCGCGGTTCTACTGGCGACGCTCAAATTTGGCTTGAGTGCGGATGTGAAGTTTAAGACGCTATTTGCTCTCGTTATTTATGCCGGGCTGCCCGGCACTCTAAAAGCGATTTTGGGGATCGTGTCGCTATTGGCCGGAGTTGCCGGCGACTCATTCAACTTTCAGAATCCGGTTGCCACCAATCCCGGATATTTCATCGACGCGGCCTCGAATCCCGTGCTGCACGCCTTGTTGTCGTCCTTTGACGTGTTTGCTATCTGGAGCATGATTCTGGTGGCGATCGGGATCACCTGTATCAGCAAGGTCAAAACGGGCGCTGCGTTCGCGGTGGTATTCGGCTGGTTCGCGGTCCTGATTGTGATTGGAGTGGGCGCGACGGCAATATTTTCCTAACCGGCGGCGCGTTCGCTAGAAAGAATCCAGCAGCAAGCTCTCGCTTTCATGCATACAGCAGACGTCGTTCTAATCGGCGGAGGGATTGTTGGCTCCAGCATCGCTTATCACCTCGTCTCCGCGGGTTGTAAGAATGTTCTGGTGATCGAGCGCGAGACCACGCAGGGAAAAGGTTCAACCGGCAAGAGCATGGGCGGCGTGCGGGCGCAGTTTTCTACGCCCGTCAATATCCAAATGTCGCTTTACTCGATTCCGTTTTATGCGAGTTTTGAGGAACGCCTTG
This sequence comes from Terriglobales bacterium, assembly GCA_035308395.1. Taxonomy (GTDB): domain Bacteria; phylum Acidobacteriota; class Terriglobia; order Terriglobales; family Acidobacteriaceae; genus Acidiflorens. The sequence continues at coordinate 257,658 of DATGGT010000126.1, read as the reverse complement.
GTCATCCCTGCGACTATCGTCCGCAGGGATATCTTTTTTGCGCGACAAATGAAAGACACCTCGCCTACCTGCGTTCGAATTACGAGAAGCAGGTCGGCTTGGGACTGAAAAACGTCCGCCTCATTGGCGGTGACGACATCCGCGCCATGTTTCCGCAGCTTCGTGGCGACGATATCGTCGGTGGAAGCTTTTGTGCTACTGACGGCTTCGTCGATCCTTACAGTGTGATGATCGGGTTTATGACTTGGGCGAGCGATCGTGGCGCGAGGCTTTGGAAGAACGCCAGCGTCACCGGAATCACGCAGAGAAATCAAAGCTTCGAGATCGAGACCACGCGCGACACCGTATCGACGCGAACCGTCGTGAATTGCGCGGGGGCCTGGGCGGCTCCGATTGCGAAGATGGTCGGTGTTGATCTGCCGGTCGAGCCTTTGCGCCGCATGTTGGTGCCGACGGAACCGTTCGACCAATTTCCACACAGCGCTCCCATGATTATCGACATGTCCAACGGTTTTCATTTTCGACCTGAGGGACGAGGATTTTTGCTAGCCTGGAATGATCCAGAGGAAACGCCGGGCTATAAAACCGATTTTGAGCCGAACTTTATCGAGAAAATTCTCACTCGCGCGGCCGACCGTGTACCCGCGTTCGACAGTGTTGCCGTCAATCCCAAGCGGGCTTGGGGGGGGCTTTACGAAATGACGCCCGACCATCACCCAATTCTCGGCGAGTCTTCCGAGGTGCCCGGCTTCTTCTTCGCGAATGGGTTCAGCGGGCACGGCGTGATGCATTCGCCGGCGACCGGGAAAATTCTCAGCGATTTGATTTTGACGGGGAAGGCAGACTTGATCGATGCGTCGCTGCTGAACTTCTCGCGCTTTGCCGAAGGTCGTACAATCCACGAGACTGCCGTGCTTTAGTTCTCGCTCCCATGCCCCAGGAACTCAACTACTGGCTGACCACAGTGCAGATGCCGGCTGCTCCTGAGCAGCCACTGCCGGGTAGCGCTGATGTGGCCATTGTTGGCGCGGGATTCACCGGCCTCTCGGCGGCTCTGGCGCTCGCTAAGCGCGGCGCAAAGGTCGTCGTACTGGAATCGGAAACCGTTGGCTGGGGTGCGAGTTCGCGCAATGGCGGCATGGTGCTGACCGGGCTGAAGCTCGGCGTCAACCAACTGATCTCCAGGTATGGACGCGAGCTGACGCAGCGCATGTATGCCGCGTCGCTAGAGTCGATCGACACCGTCGAGCGCCTCGTGAAAGCGGAGAACATCGCCTGCGACTTCGCCCGCTGCGGACATCTGGAGGTCGCATGCAAGCAGTCGCATTTCGACGACTATGCTCGTCAGGTGGAGGTGATCGCGCAAGCGTTCAATCACCAGTTGCGTGTAATACCGCGCGATCAACTCCGCGGCGAAATCGGGTCTGACATTTATTACGGCGGCATGGTTGATGAAATTTCCGCCGGGTTGAATCCAGCACGCTACGTAGCCGGGCTTGGCGCGGCTGCCATGCGCGCCGGGGCGCAGATTGCCGAGCGCACGCGATTGCAAAACATCCAGCGTGAAACGCGGGACGGCGCGCCCGGTCTCCGGCTCAATACCTCTCGCGGCTCGTTTTGGGCGCGGAACGTTCTCGTCGGCACCAGCGGTTACACTGGCTCGGCGACGCCGGCGCTGCGGAGAAAAATCATTCCGATCGGCTCGTACATCATTACGACTGAAGTTTTGCCCGAAGCGCTGGCACTGGAGTTGAGCCCGCGAAATCGGCAGATTTACGATTCCAAGAACTATCTTTATTACTACCGGCTGACGCCCGACAACCGCATGTTGTTTGGAGGCCGCGCGGCATTTTTCCCGGAAACCGGCGAAACCGTCCGCAAGAGCGCCGAAATTCTTCGCCTCGGGATGATCGAGGTCTACCCTCAACTCCGAAATACCAAAGTCGAATACGTGTGGGGTGGTACGCTCGATTTCTGTTTCGACATCATGCCGCACGCCGGTCAGATGGACGGAATTTACTTTGCTCTCGGCTATGCAGGACACGGCGTGGCCATGGCCACCTACCAGGGTCAGAAGATGGCGGAGTGGATCGCGGAGGGAAAAACTGACAACCCGTTCGCCGAGATACCGTTTCCGGGAGCGCCCTTTGGCATGTACAACGGCAAGCCCTGGTTCTTGCCGTTCGCGGGCGCGTACTACAAGGTGCTGGATTGGATCTCGTAAAAGATCATTGAATCATTTAGTCATTGACTCGTTGACTCGTTGACTCATTTAAACCCGGAGAACTTTACATGTCTGTCTTTGGCCTCATTGAATATGCTGACGCCGGTCCCGAAGTCCGCGCGGTATACGACGACATCATGGCGACGCGCAAAACTGACTGGATCAATAATTTCTGGAAGTCGATTGCGCACGATCCCGTGATGCTCAAACGCACGTGGGAAGACATCAAGCAGATCATGGGGCCTGGAGCGCTCGATCCCCTGACGAAAGAAATGATCTATGTTGCCGTGTCGGTCACGAACCAGTGCGACTACTGCATCGCTTCGCACACGGCATCAGCAAGAAATAAGGGGATGACCGACGCGCAGTTCAAGGAATTGATGTCTGTGGTCGGGATGGCGAACGAAACCAACCGGCTTGTAGCCGGATATCAGGTGGAAATCGACGAGCGCTACAAACCGCAGACCGGGCAAGCGACCGGCAAGTGAAGCCCATGCGCTGCTCCGCTTTGTGCGTTCTATAATCTTCGAAGGCGAATCGGTCGATGGACTGTCAATAGACTGTCGATGAATTACCGGTGCGCTCGAAAGAGGTAACGGCAATGGCTGAAATGACGGTGACTCCGGTTGCGACCCACGGTTTTTTTCTGGATGGGAAGTGGCTGGAAGAAGGTGACATCGTCGATGTCCGCGCCCCTTACGACGGAGCGCTGATTGCCCACGTCTATCAGGGACGCCGGCAGCACGCCGACGCCGCCATCGCAGCCGCGGTTAAGGCTTTTGGAACGACCCGGCGCCTTCCTGCCTTCGAGCGCCAGCGCGTTCTGCGCCAGATCGCAACCGGAATTCACGACCGCAAAGAAGAATTTTGCCGCACACTCGCTCTTGAAGCGGGCAAACCTCTGAAGAGCGCCCGCATGGAAGTGGACCGCGCGATATTCACCTTCAACATCGCTGCCGAGGAGACGGTACGCGGCTACGGAGAATACTTGCCGCTGGACTGGTTGCAGTCGACCGCCGGGCGTTGGGGGATCGTCAAACGTTTCCCTCTAGGGCCGATTGCCGGGATCACGCCGTTCAATTTTCCCTTGAATCTGGTCGCTCATAAAGTTGCGCCCGCGATTGCCGCCGGGTGTTCCATGGTGCTCAAGCCCGCGCCTCAGACGCCGCTTTCTGCGCTCCTTTTGGCCGAGGTGATTCAGCAGGCGGGATGGCCGGACGGCGGATTTAACGCGCTGCTGCTTTCGAACGAGGATTCCGGTCTGCTGGTCAGCGACGAGCGGATCAAGCTCATCAGCTTTACTGGCAGCGCCGCCGTCGGCTGGGCGATCAAAAACAATGCGGGGAAGAAAAAGGTCGTTCTTGAACTCGGTGGCAATTCCGCCGTCATCGTTCACAATGATTCCGACCTCGCTTACGCCGCCGAGCGCTGCGTTGCCGGAGGTTTTTCCTATGCTGGGCAGTCCTGCATTTCGGTGCAGCGCATCCTGGTCGAGCACACTGTTTACGGCAAGTTCACCGAGTTGCTGCTAGCGGCGGTTGCGAAACTAAAAGTCGGCGATCCGATGGACGAGTCGAGCGATCTTGGTCCGCTGATCCGCGAGAGCGACGCGATCCGCGCGGTGGAGTGGGTGCAGGAAGCAGTGCGGGGTGGTGCGCGGTTGCTTTGCGGCGGCAACCGCAAGGGTTCAATCTTCGAGCCTACGGTTCTCACCGGCACCAAGCCCAACATGAAAGTGAATTGCCAGGAAATCTTCGCTCCCGTGGTGACCGTTGAGCCCTACAACGATTTCGCATCGGCGCTAAAGCAGATCAATAGCTCCCCTTTCGGTCTTCAGGCAGGCATTTTCACGCGCGACGCCAAACTCATCTTTCAGGCTTATGACGAACTCGAAGTCGGAGGCGTGATTGCCGGCGATGTTTCCACCTTCCGTATCGATCACATGCCCTATGGCGGAATCAAGGATTCCGGTCTCGGACGCGAGGGACTCCGCGATGCCATTCAGGAAATGACGGAACCGAAATTGCTTGTGATGAATTTGCGCTGATATTTTCGCGTAATGCAATTTACGGTGCGTTCATTTGCGTGGAAAGTAAATCTCTGCCCACCCTATTTAATTTTTGCGACGCGAATCCCAAATTGAAACCGATTCATCACTAAAGAAAAGCTGCGCGCCCTGTTCCATTTCATCTCTCAACTGATATACTCTCGTGTTTCAGGAACGAACGTCACAGCAACCTGTGATCTAAATCATTGCAACCCGGTCAGCCGGAAACGGCGTGAGCTGATTCCGCATTCATTCAGAAGATTTCATAGACGATGCAGATCTTTCCGCGCAGCGCCAACGCCATCGCCCGGGCCTCTCTGGTCCTGACTGTTGTCGTCGTGGGCGGACTACTCTCGGGTTTGATGCTGTTGGAGCGCACTCCGTACATTACCAACGCCGGAATCCGCAAGGCGCAACCGGTTCCTTTCAGCCACCAGCACCACGTCACCGGTCTTGGGATCGACTGCCGTTACTGTCATACCTCGGTCGAGACGTCGAGCTTTGCCGGCATTCCTCCGACGAAGACGTGCATGAACTGCCACGCGCAGATCTGGACCAATGCGGCCTATCTCGAGCCGGTGCGCGAGAGTTTCCGCAGCGGCCGTTCGCTCGAATGGACGCGCGTTAACCAGCTCCCGAACTTCGTCTATTTCAATCACAGCATTCACATTAATAAGGGAGTCGGCTGCAACACCTGCCACGGCCCCATCGATCAGATGCCTCTGGTCTATCAATACGCGTCGCTGCAGATGGAGTTCTGCCTCGACTGCCATCGCAACACCGAAAAATATATCCGCCCGCGCGAACAGGTGTTCAACATGCGCTATCAGCCACCTTCAAACGACCTGATGGGCGTTCATGAAGTCGCATTCAATGGCAAAACATACTCCGATCAGGAATCTCTGGGTAAGGCCCTGCACGAGCAATACAACGTGCGTTCGGTAAAAGACATTACCAGTTGCAACACCTGCCACAGGTAGGTGACGGCGAATTCGGCGAAATTTAAAAGATGAGCATCGACGAGAACAAAACGAAAGCGGCCAGCGCCAAGGGTCCCGACGTCTGCCCGACCAAGCGCAACCAGCTTGATCTTGCGACGGTGAAGGAGCAGATCGCCGACACGACTGGTCCCGAGTACTGGCGCAGCCTCGAAGAGCTGGCCGGCACCGAAGAATTTCAGGAGATGATGCATCGGGAGTTTCCGAAAGGCGCTTCCGAATGGCTCGACGATTTCTCGCGCCGCGGCTTTCTCAAGACCATGGGCGCGTCACTTGCGCTGGCAGGCCTCACCGGCTGTACGCGGATGCCGGACACCGAGATCGTCCCCTACGTAAAGCAACCGGAGAATGTGATTCCCGGGCGTCCAAAATTTTACGCAACGGCATTTACGTTGGGCGGCTACGCCTCACCGATTCTGGTCGAGAGCCACATGTTCCGCCCGACCAAGGTCGAAGGCAATCCCGAGCACCCCGCAAGTCTTGGCGGCACAGACATTTACGCGCAGGCGTCGATTCTCGATTTATATGACCCCGACCGCGCGAAGGACATAACTTACCTGGGAGACGTTCGCTCGTGGCCCGCTTTCATGGAGGCCGTGAAGGGCCCCATGAGCGTGGAAACGCGCATGGCGGGTTCCGGCGTTCGCATCCTGACGCAGGGGGTTACTTCGCCGACGTTGGCCAGTCAGATCAAGAGTTACCTCGACGCCAATCCGCAGGCGAAGTGGCACGTCTGGGAGCCGGTCAATCGCGATAACGTTTATGAAGGCGCGAAGCTCGCATTCGGCGAAGCGGTCGAAACGCGCTACGACTTCTCGAAAGCCGATGTCATCGTTTCGCTGGACGCCGACTTCCTCTACGCCGGATTCCCCGGCTCGACACGCTACACCCGCGATTTTGCGGCGCGTCGCAATCCCGATGGCAACATGAACCGGCTGTATGTGATCGAGAGCACGCCGAGTTCGACGGGGATGAAGGCGGACCATCGGTGGCCTATGCGAGCGGGGGAGATTGAAGGTTATGCTCGCACGCTGGCGGCAGGGATCGGGACAGGCTTTGCAGCCGGGACAGCTGGGTTCAACAATCCGGCGGGCGGCGCGACTAAATTTGATAAGACCGTTGCTACTGATCTGTCTGGGCATCGCGGGTCCAGCATTGTGATTGCTGGCGATCATCAACCGCCAAGTGTCCATGCGATCGCGCACGCGATGAATCAGGCTCTCGGCAATGTTGGTCAGACGGTTTTCTATTCCGAACCGGTCGATGCCAATCCCGTCAAGCGCGGCGAGTCGCTCAATGCGCTCGTCGATGACATGCGCTCGGGCAAAGTCGATCTGCTGCTAATTCTTGGCGGCAATCCTGCTTACGATGCGCCAGCCGAACTCGACTTTGCTTCCGCGCTGAAATCGAACGCAGTCGAGACCAAGGTTTATCTCGGAACGCATCGCAACGAGACTGCCGAGCTTTGCCAGTGGCACGTTCCCGAAGCGCACTATCTTGAGTCCTGGAGCGATGCGCGCGCTTACGACGGCACCGCGACCATCATTCAACCGCTGATCGAGCCGCTCTATGGCGGCAAGACCGCGCACGAAATCGTCACGATTCTCGCCGGCCAACCTGGTCTCACTGGACACGATCTGGTTCAGCAATACTGGCAGAAACAGCACACGGGCGCCGACTTTGACGCTTTCTGGCGTAAGTCGCTGCACGATGGCTGGATCGAAGGCACGCAACATGCGCCGAAGACAGTCGCGCTAAAGTCCGCCAGTTTCTCGGCGACGCAGTCAATGCCGGCTTCCGGGTTCGAGCTCAACTTCCGCCGCGACCCCTCGATCTACGATGGCCGTTTCGCAAACAACGGCTGGCTCCAGGAACTTCCAAAGCCTCTAACGAAGCTCACCTGGGACAACCCAATCATGATCGGCCCGGCGATGGCCGAGCGGCTGAAACTGAATTTCAAAGATGTCGCGGAACTAGAATTCAACGGCAAGAAAGTGAAAGGCGCGATCTGGATTCAAGCCGGCCATCCCGATAATTCGATCACCGTGTTTCTCGGCTACGGACGCACCCGCGCCGGTCGCATCGGCACCGATACCGGGTTCGACGTCTATCCGCTCCGTACCAGCCAAGCGCCGTGGTTCGGCGACGGAGCCAAACTCACTGCCGTCGGCGGCATCTATCAGCTCGCCAGCACGCAGGGCTATCAGACGATGGAGACTCCGGTCGGCGAACGCCCGCTCGTAATGGAGCGCAGCCTCGAGGAATACAAGAAAGAGCCGAACTTCGCGAAGGAAGAAGAGCCGGCGAAAGATCTCACGCTCTATAAGCCCCAGGAATTCCCCTACGAGAAGGAAGCATACTCGTGGGGCATGGCGATCGACTTGAATTCCTGCGTTGGATGCAACAACTGCATCGTCGCCTGCCAGTCGGAAAACAATATTGCGGTCGTCGGCAAAGAGCAGACGCTCAAGGGCCGCCACATGCACTGGCTACGCGTCGACGCTTATTACAACGGGCCGCGTGATAATCCCAAGGGCTTCTTCCAGCCGGTCCCGTGCATGCAGTGCGAAAACGCGCCGTGCGAGCTGGTTTGTCCGGTGCAGGCGACCATTCACTCGAGCGAAGGCCTGAACGACATGGTCTATAACCGTTGCGTCGGCACACGCTACTGCTCGAATAACTGTCCCTATAAGGTGCGGCGCTTCAACTTCCTGCTCTTCCAGGATTGGGAGACACCCCAGTTCAAGCTCATGCGCAATCCTGACGTTACGATCCGCAGCCGCGGCGTCATGGAGAAGTGCACCTACTGCGTGCAGCGCATCAGCGAGCATCGCATTGACACAGAGACGGCTTCGGTGCGCGAAGGCAAAGAGATTCGCATCGGCGAGGAATTGCAGACCGCTTGCCAGCAGTCGTGCCCGGCGAACGCCATTGTCTTTGGCAACCTCAACGATCCGAACAGCCAGGTCAACAAGTGGAAGGCGCTGCCCCGGAATTACTCGATGCTGGCGGAATTGAATACGCGGCCGCGCACCACGTATCTCGCGGAAATCCGCAATCCGAATCCTGAGTTGCAGTCTGGGTTGCAATCAAAGACAGAGGCTCTTGTACCAGAAGCTGAGTTACAAGCGGAGCGTACGTAAGGCATGGCGACTCAAACTCAAATCCCCGCTCCCGACAGGCGAGTACCGGTCATTGCGCCGGGCCATACCTTCTCGACGATTACCGACAAGATCTCGAACATCGTCCTCAAGCGGCCGATATCGCTCGGTTGGATTTTCGGTTTCTTGATCGTGTTTTCGATGATGAACGTGCTGATGATGTGCCTGGGATATCTATTCGTCAAAGGCACTGGGATCTGGGGCATCAACATCCCGATCGGCTGGGGCTTTGCCATTGTCAACTTTGTATGGTGGATCGGTATCGGCCACGCCGGAACCTTGATTTCCGCGATCCTCGCGCTCTTGCGGCAAACGTGGCGCAATTCGATCAACCGCTTCGCAGAAGCGATGACGCTGTTTGCCGTGGCTTGCGCCGGCATTTTCCCGCTCGTTCACACCGGTCGTCCGTGGCTTGCGTACTGGCTGTTTCCGTATCCGAACACGATGAACTACTGGCCGAATTTCCGCAGCCCGCTGGTCTGGGACGTGTTCGCGGTTTCGACCTACCTCACGATTTCGCTCGTGTTCTGGTTCATCGGATTGATTCCCGATCTCGCCACCTTGCGCGATCGCGCCGAGAACCCCCTGCTGCAAAAGATTTACGGATTGTTCGCCATGGGCTGGCGCGGCTCCGCGCGGCACTGGCACCGTTACGAGTCGGCCTATCTTTTGCTCGCCGGCCTGGCCACGCCGCTCGTACTCTCCGTCCACACGGTCGTGAGTTTCGATTTCGCGGTCGGCATTGTTCCGGGATGGCACACGACTATCTTCCCGCCATATTTTGTCGCGGGCGCGATCTATTCCGGATTCGCCATGGTGCTGTGTCTGGCGATTCCGATCCGCTCAATTTACGGGCTCAAAGATTTCATCACCGAACGGCACCTTGAAACCTCCGCCAAAGTGATGCTCGCGACCGGCCTGATCGTCGCCTACGGCTATTTCATGGAAGGCTTCATGGGGTGGTATAGCGGAAGCCAGTTCGATTCCTTCCTGCTCTGGAACCGTTTCCACGGGCCGTATAAGTGGTGTTATCTCGGCCTCCTGGCTTCGAATATTCTGATTCCACAGGTTCTGTGGCTCAAAAAATTCCGTGTCTCGACCGGTTGGCTCTGGCTCATTTCGTTCGTTGTGCTCGTCGGCATGTGGCTGGAGCGTTTCATCATCGTCATCGTCAGCCTGTCGCGCGACTTCGTGAACTCTTCGTTCGGCATGTATTACCCAACCAAGTGGGATTGGATGACCTTCGCCGGCACCATCGGCATGTTCCTGACGTTTATGTGGTTGTTTGTGCGCGTCCTTCCCATGATCTCCGTCTTCGAATTGCGCATGCTGCTGCCTGAGGCGCATGTGCATGAGAATGCGGCGGAGGAGGTGAAGCCGTGAGCATGACAACCAGCCGGGACGTCACAGTCTATGAATCGCCGATTGAGGGCTCGCCGAGCTACGGAATGATGGCCGAATTCGATTCTGCCGAAGAGCTGATGGCTGCCGCTCACAAGACACATGATGCCGGTTATCAGAAACTCGACGCCTACAGCCCGTTTCCGATTGAAGGCCTGGCGGAGGCGATTGGCTTCCACAAGAATCGCGTTTCTTTGGTCGTTCTGATCGGTGGAATGATTGGCGGGATTTCGGCTTTGGCGTTGCAGTACTGGGTCGCCGTTATCACCTATCCCACCAACGTCGGCGGGCGCCCATATTTTTCATGGCCTTCATTCATCATCATCACGTTTGAGTTGACGATTCTGTTCGGGGGGCTTTCGGCCGTGATTGGCATGTTGGGCCTGAACGGCCTGCCCATGCCGTATCACCCGGTCTTCAACGTTCCCGCGTTTGCCAAGGCCACGGAGAACAAGTTTTTCCTGGTGGTATTTTCGAGCGATCCGAACTATGACGCTGCTCGCACCAAGGCGTTTCTCGCGAGCCTTTCACCACGTATGGTCGCGGAGGTGCCGAGCTAGCATGAATAGCGTCCGCTCACGCAACCTTCGCAAAGTTCTACCCGGCGTTGTGGCGCTGATTGCGCTTACCGCCGGATGCCGCCTTGATATGCACTTGCAGCCCTATTACCGGACGATGGCGAAGAGTGACTTTTTTGCCGACAATCGCTCAGCACGCTTGCCGGTCGATGGAACCGTGGCGCGTGGCGATCTCCACGAAGACACGTATTTCTACACCGGGAAAATCGGCAGCAATCCGGGCGACTTCATGCCCTTTCCCGTGACCAAGGAAGTTCTTGAGCGCGGACGCGAACGTTTCGACATCTACTGCGCGCCCTGTCACGGACGCGTGGGCGATGGCGACGGCTTCATCCCGTCGCGCGGATATAAGCGTCCGCCGTCTTTCCACATCGACCGCCTGCGAAAGATCCCGATCGGCTATTTCTTCGATGTTGATACCAACGGCTTTGGCGTGATGCCCGATTATTCCGCACAGATTGCGCCGCGCGACCGCTGGTGCATCGCTGCTTACATACGAGCGTTGCAGCTGAGTCAGAACGCGTCAGCCGGCGATGTTCCTGCGGGACAGAAGATTCCATCGCCCCCACCGCACTTCGGTGATATTGGCAATGGCGCCACCTTGCCCGAGCCCGAGACTGCGCCGCCCGCCACAGAAGGGAAACCGGAATGACCACGGCCACCATGAATAAATCGGATCTGATGGCGCCGCCCGTGGCTGAAGTGATCCAGACGCGGTCAATCTTTATCGGCATTGTCGGTGCGATCGCCGCCGCCTTCGGAGCATTTCTTGCTCCGGAGAATTTTTATTCCGCTTACCTCGAAGGCTACATGTTCTGGCTGGGCCTTTCGCTCGGATGCATGGCCATCCTCATGCTTCATCACCTCGTCGGTGGCTCGTGGAGCATCGTCATTCGTCGCATCCTGGAATCGGGCATGATGACGCTGCCCATGATGTTTGTTCTTTTCGTCCCAATTTTGCTTCACCTGCCGAGGCTATATCCCTGGGCGCGGCCCGAGGGAATGGCCAATCCAAAGATCGCCCACTTAACCCACAGCTACCTCACTTTTAACGGTATTTTTCTGCGCTACATCCTCTATTTTGTCATTTGGATCGCGATGGCTTATTTCCTGAATCGCTGGTCCACCGAACAGGACACGATCGCTGGCCAGAGCACGCTGCGTTTCCGCGCGGTCAGTTCGATTGGGCTCGTCATCTACTCGCTGACGATCTCCTTCGCTGTGATCGATTGGGTGATGTCGCTGCAATCGCCGTGGATTTCGACCATCTACGGTCTGATTTTCGTTGCCGGCGAAGCGCTCTCGGCTTTCTGTTTTTGTGTAGTGATTGAGACCATCCTCAGTAAGCGTAAGCCGATGTCGGAGTACCTGACGAGCGTCGAGGTTCACGATCACGGGAAGTTCATGCTCGCGTTTGTCATGGTCTGGACCTATTTCAACTTCTCGCAGTGGCTGATCATCTGGGCCGGCAACCTGCCTGAAGAAATTCCGTGGTACGTGACCCGCATGAAGGGCGGGTGGGGAGAAGTCGGGCTGTTCCTGGCCGTCTTTCAGTTTGCCATTCCGTTCGCGCTTCTGTTGGGGCAACAGTTGAAGAAAAAGACCCGCACCCTGGTTCGCATCGCCTCATGGATACTGCTGATGCGCATGGTCGATATCTTCTGGCACATCGAACCCGCGTCGCATCCCTGGTTTCATCTGAGCTGGGTTTATTTCGCCGTCATTGCCGGCATGGGCGGTCTTTGGATGGCGTACTTCTTCCACAATTTGAGATCGCGCCCGCTGCTGCCGGTGAACGCGCCGCAGACTTTGCGATTTCTGGGGTCATCGCACGACTGAGAACGCAGGTAACGCAATATGAGTGACGAAATCGTAAATCACGGGCACAACGGTCACGAGACCGAATACGAACATGAAGATCTCGCCTCCAAAGGCGTCTTCGTGTTCCTGGCGGCCCTCGTGTTCAGTGGGATTGCGATTTATTTCATCATCGTCGTCATGTACTCGTTCCTGGACAAATACGAGCATTCGCAGATGACGACCGCGAGCCCGCTGGTCACGTCGACGGACATGGAGTCGCGCGTGGTCACGCAGGCTGACATGGATAAAGCTTTCAAGGAGAACGGCGCTCCCATGCTCGAAACTAACGAGCGTGGCCAGTTCCGCGACTTCCTGATGAATCAGGAGAACCAACTCAATAGCTACGGCTGGGTCGACGAGAAGGCTGGTGTGGCGCACATTCCGATTGATCGCGCCATGGATTTGATGGTTGACAAGGTGCCGGTGTATTCGCCGGCGGGCGGGACGGCCGAGAAAGCTGCGCCAAAAGGAAGAAGCAGTGCGAAGTAGGAGCAGTTTGACGAATTCGATGGTTGCAGCGGCATTCGCGATGTCGACCCTATTGCTGGCCGCGACCTCGCTGCTTGCCCAGGGCCGTGGTTCAGGTCCAATGATGGGCGGCGGCATCATGGGTCCCTCTGCCAGTCAGCGTCCGCCTGGACTCGAATTCGTAAACATCGAACAGCATCTGAATGCTGAGGTTCCGGGCGACCTGCAATTCACAGACGAGCTTGGGAACTCCGTGAAGCTCGCCGACTACTTCGACCACGGACGCCCCGTCATTCTGAATCTCGGCTACTACCAGTGCCCCATGCTTTGCGGCGAGCTGTTGCAGGGGTTGGTCGGCTCGATGAAGCCGCTGACGTTTGATTTGGGTAAAGATTTTGACGTGCTGACCGTCAGCTTTGATCCACGCGAGACCACGGAAATGGCCGCCGCCAAGAAACGCGACATCATGAAGCGCTACGGCCGGGCGAACTCCGGTCAAGGCTGGCACTTCCTTACCGGCAAAGCCGATCAGATTAATGCACTCACCAAGGCCGTCGGCTACCAATATCAGTTCGATTCAAAGACCGAGCAATACGCGCACGCAGCGGCGATTGTGATGCTGACGCCCGATCACCACGTTTCCGGATATTTCTATGGCGTCGAATTTTCTCCCAAGGATCTGCGCCTCGGACTTGTGCAGGCGTCGCAAAACAGAATTGGCAATATCGGCGATCAGGTTCTTTTGTACTGCTATCACTACGATCCGAGGACCGGGAAATACGGAGCGGTGATCAGCAACATTCTGAAGCTCGGCGCACTCGGAACCATGCTCATTCTGGGCACGTTTGTGTTCGTGATGTTCCGCGCGGATGGACGGAATAACCGGCTTACCGTCCGCGGATCGCGCGGCGATTTGGGGCGAGTTACGTAATTATGTCGAAATACTTACCATTGTGGCCCGATCAGGCCTCGACCTTGGCAGGTCAGGTGGATGCGCTCTACATCTATCTTCTGCTGGTCTCGGGCGTCATGACTGCGATTATCTTTCTGGCGGTCGCGTTTCTGGCCGTGAAGTATCGCCGCCAGCCTGGTCGCGAGGCCCATCCCATCGAAGGCTCGATGATCCTCGAGGTCGGGTGGTCGGTTCTTCCGTTCTTTGTGATGCTGACCTTCTTCGTCTGGGGCGCGGTCATTTATTTCGAGGAACGTACTCCGCCCGCGGACTCGACCGAAATCTACGTCGTTGCCAAGCAATGGATGTGGAAGATCGAGCACATGGAAGGCCAGCGCGAGATCAACGAACTTCACGTTCCGACGGGTGAGAACGTGAAGCTGATCATGACTTCGCAGGACGTGATTCACAGCTTCTTTATCCCCGCGTTTCGAATCAAGCAGGACGTGTTGCCGGGCCGCTATACCACGCTCTGGTTCAAGGCGACGAGACCCGGTCATTATCATCTCTTCTGCGCGGAATATTGCGGCACTAATCACTCCACCATGGGCGGCGACATTGTGGTCATGGAACCACAGGAATACGCGCAATGGATGGCGGGCGGTCCGGCGTTGCCTTTACAGGAGACGGGCAAGCAGTTGTTCACTCAGCTGGGCTGCGTCACCTGTCACCGTTCCGATACTCAGGGCCGTGGCCCGAATCTGGCCGGCATCTACAACAAGCCGGTTCTCTTGGAAGATGGGCGTACCGTCACAGCTGACGACAACTATGTGCGCGAGTCCATCCTCAATCCGACGGCCAAGATCGTAAGCGGATTTAAGCCTGTGATGCCTACGTTCCAGGGCATTGTCAGCGACGAGCAATTGAATGCGCTGGTGGCCTACGTCAAGTCGTTATCATCAGCCCAGCCAGCCACGGGGACCGCCGGACTGCAAAACCAGCCCGCCGCTTCCCCGGCAGAACCACAGAAGACGCAGGTGCAATAGTCATGGCGACCACAGCAATCCCGTCGAATCAGGCTCCAGCGGCTCCGAAAACGCTGAACTATCTCAACAACGGCCACACGCTTAAGTCGTGGCTGTTGACGACAGACCACAAGCGCATCGCCCTGCTTTATCTGATCTCGGTCAGCATTTTCTTTTTCCTCGGTGGCATCTTTGCCATGCTCATCCGGCTCGAGTTGCTCACGCCGGAAGGTGACCTGCTCTCCGCCGACAACTACAACAAGGCGTTTACAGAGCACGGCATGATCATGGTGTTTTTCTTCCTGATCCCGGTCGTGCCCGCGATTCTCGGCAACTTCCTCGTCCCGCTCATGATCGGGGCCAAGGATCTGGCGTTTCCACGCATCAACTTGCTGAGCTGGTATCTTTACGTCACCGCCGGACTTCTCTTCTTGCATTGCCTGTTGAGGGGCGGCGTCGACACCGGCTGGACGTTCTACAGCCCTTACGCCACCGAATACACGAACACCAATATCGTCGAAGCCGGACTCGCCGTATTCATCGCCGGCTTTTCCTCCATTTTCACAGGATTGAATTTCATCGTCACCGTCCACCGGATGCGTGCTCCCGGGCTGACATGGGACCGTCTGCCGCTGTTTATCTGGGCCAACTACGCCACCAGCCTGATCATGATTCTGGGCACGCCGGTGATCGCCATCACCATCGTGCTCGTGGCTGTCGAGCGCCTCTTCCACCTCGGAATTTTCGATCCACGGCTCGGAGGCGATCCGCTCCTGTTCCAGCATCTGTTCTGGTTCTATTCCCACCCGGCCGTCTACATCATGATTCTGCCGTCGATGGGTGTGATCAGCGAACTGATCGCTTGTTTCGCCCGCAAGCGGATTTTCGGCTATAACTTCGTTGCCCTCTCAAGCATCGCAATCGCCGTTTTCGGATTTCTGGTCTGGGCGCATCACATGTTCGTGGCCGGCATCTCGCTCTATGCAGCGATGATGTTCTCGTTCCTGAGTTTTTCGGTCGGCGTACCCTCCGCCGTGAAGGTTTTCAACTGGACGGCTACGCTCTACAAAGGCTCGATCTCCTATGCCACGCCGATGCTCTATGCGTTCGGGTTTATCGGCCTCTTCACCATCGGCGGATTGACCGGCCTGATGCTGGCAACGATCGGCATCGACGTCCACATGACGGACACTTACTTCGTCGTCGCCCACTTCCACTACGTCATGGTCGGAGGTGTGCTCATGGGGTATCTCGGTGGCCTGCATTTCTGGTGGCCTAAGATCACTGGCCGCATGTATCCCGAAGCCTGGGCGAGGCTCTCCGCGATGTTCGTGTTCGTCGGCTTCAACCTGACGTTCTTCCCGCAATTCATCCTGGGGCAGGTCGGCATGCCGCGACGCTATTGGCAGTATCCGCCGGAGTTTCAGGTGTTGAACGTGCTGTCGACCGCCGGAGCCAGTGTGCTCGCCGTCGGCTATCTGCTGCCCATGATTTATCTGCTCTGGTCGTTGAAATACGGCCCGATCGCGAGCGCGAATCCGTGGGGAGCGGCAGGGCTCGAGTGGCAAACGACGTCGCCGCCACCAACATTTAATTTTGATGAGACCCCGGTTGTGACCTGGGAAGCTTATAACTACGACGAGATTCCGGCGCCGAAGGAACTGGAGGCTCCCGTTGCACACTAGTCCCACTCCCGGCGCGGCTGCCGGCACAGCGACGATGGAACACGAAGCGCACAATCCTGCCTTGCTCCACCACTTCGCTGACGCGCAGCAGCAGAAAAACGCCGCCTCGCTCGGCATGTGGCTGTTCCTGGTCACCGAGATCATGTTCTTCGGCGGCATGTTCTGCGCCTACTTGATCTATCGCCTCAACCATTTCAATGCCTTTGCCGCTGGCAGCCAGCAGCTCAGCATCAAGCTCGGCGCGTTCAATACGGCGGTCCTGATCGTCAGTTCGCTGACGGTTGTTTTGGGAGTAAAAGCGGCTGAGGTCGGCAAGCGCAAATTGCTCGTTTTCTACTTGGTCGTAACCGTTTTGCTGGGCATGACCTTCCTGGTGGTCAAAGGGTTCGAGTACAACGAGAAATTCGAGAAGCATCACGTGCCCGGCCCTTCTTTCAACTTTACGGACACTTTCGACGACAACGGCCAGAAGATTCCGGTTAACTCGAAAGAAGCCGAGCTGTTTTTCTCGCTCTATTTCGCCATGACCGGCATGCACGCCCTCCACATGATCATCGGCTGCGGCCTGTTCAGCGTGCTGGCAATTCTGGCGTGGAAGGGACACTACTCCCCCGGTTATTACACGCCGATAGAAAACGCGGGCCTGTATTGGCACTTGGTGGATATCATCTGGATTTACCTGTTCCCTTTGCTATACCTGATCAGCAGACATTCCTGACAGGGCCGCTGAAAACTGGGAACTGAGAACTGAGAACTGCTTTTTAAGGATTTCTATGGCGGAACACGAAGAGCACACAGAACACTCGCAGGGCTTCTACATTCTGATCGGATTCGGACTCCTGGTCCTCACCGCGATCACGGTCGGAGCCGCCTTTGTGAACCTCGGCATGTTTAACCCGGTCGTCGCGCTGCTCATCGCCACAATCAAGGCCACGCTCGTGGTTCTCTTCTTCATGCACGTCAAGGGAGCAAGCGAAAAGCTAACGGGAATCGTAGTCTTCTCGGGCTTCTTCTTTCTCGCTCTTTTGCTGACGCTGTCCTTGGCAGACTACATGACGCGAGCCTGGAAATAGTTGGAGCGCCGGTAGCTGAGGCACAAGTAGTTGGGCCGCCTGGTTTCAATCTGGTCCCACCCGCAGGCTCTTGGAATTCAAAAACGATATCGGGATTCAAGGACGAAATCGGAATTCAAGGAAGACCTCGGGATTCAAGAACGACCGCGAAATTCAAGAACCACCGTGGAAGAGCGGCCCTTCAGGGCCGCGTTCAGTCGCATCACAGCGAGGGCTTTAGCCCCTGCTAGTTCACCCACCCCGATTTCGATCCCCCGTTTGGTTTGTCGTCGTCCGGAGGGATGTAGTTTCCGTGTTCGTCAAACGTCACCTTACGGTCGTGATCCTTCATGTAGACCTCGAATTTCCGCGCCGCGCGCCGCCGCTTCCAGCGATAGTAAGAATTGCGCACGCTGAAATAACGCTCGGACGCCGCATAAGTGAGCCCACGCGAAGGCAGAAACTTCACGAACAGGTAGCCGAACAGCAGGCCGCCGAGGTGCGCGAATACCGCGACTCCGCCCTGAGACGGTTCAAACACGGCGACAATCGCAACCACCACCCAGATCCCGACCAGATACTTCGCCTTGATCCTGAACGGCAGGGGAAATAAGAACATTTCCTGATCGGCATAGAGAATGCCGAAAGCCATCAACAGCCCGAAGATTCCTCCCGAAGCGCCCACAGTCACTCTTGCCGGATCCGCGCCGAGGAAGTGAGTATACGCGATGGCGACCGTCACCAGCGCCGCGCCCACGACACAGAATGTGTAGCATTCGATGAATCGTCGCGGACCCCAGTCGCCTTCCAGATAAGCGCCGATAAACCAGAGCGTCAGCATGTTGAAAAATACGTGGCCGAAGCTGGCGTGCAGAAACGAATACGTCACCAACTGCCACAACGCGCCATGCATCACCGAGACGGGAATCAGACCGAGCCATTCCCACGCCACGCGAACCACGTCGGGAGCGAAGATCTTCATCACTGCCTGAACCAGGTAAATTCCAGTACATGCCAGGATGATGCGCTTCACCCAACCTGCAAACGGCGGGAAGCTAAACGAGATGGTTTGTCCGCGAGGCACTATTTTTCGACCTATCTTCTTTCGGCCTATCTTTCCGGCTCAGGTATCGTCGGTAGGCTGCGATGTCCAGATGCATCCATCGCGCGCACACCGAATATGACATTATCCTTCGAAACCTTCAGTGTTGCACGGGTCGCACCACTGACCGATTGGACGTACTCCCAATCGGCCGCATTCGTCGAACGCCACACCACTTCATACGATGCCGCGCCAGTCGAAGCGTCCCACGTCAGCGTCGAATCGTTTTCGAGGTTTTTCGTGAGTACTTTCACGTTGCCTGGCGCCGTGGGAGCAGACGCCAACGAGGCCAGGGTCGCGGCATTCAGCCTCGCCACATGCGATACATATTCGAAGTCCACATATTTCGCGAGATCGCCATATTCGACGCCGTTTTCCGTTCGCGGCGTCTGATGTTGGCGGTTAAAGTCTTCGCGGAATTCGGTAAAGCGCACGGCGGCGAAGCCCTGCTGGTTGAATGCCGAGTGATCGCCTCCGCGCAGGAAACGGTCAAGGCGAAAAATCAGGAGCGGCTTCACACCGGCATTGTACGAACGGCCGACGTCGGCAATGTAGCGCGCCAGTTCGCGCGAAGTTGAATCGCTTTCGCCGCCAAGCGCCCGAATCCGCCTGACCTCGGCGTCGCTCGCTGACGCCGGCAATCCTTCGGAAAACACCCGCACAACGCTCGAGTCCTGCCCCGCGCCGAGGTTCCCTCCGACAATGTCGTTGTTCAGCACGGCGTCGATTTTCCATCCCTGCTGCTTCGCCATCTGGGCAAAATGCTTGCTCCCGTTCAGTCCCTGCTCTTCTCCCGCCACAGCCAGAAAAATGATCGTTGCCGGAAATTTGATCTTGGTCGAAGCTTGACTCAGTACGCGGGCACACTCCAGGCTCACGGCTGTCCCGCTGGCATCGTCGTTCGCTCCCGGCGCCGGGTCAGTCACGTTCAGCGTATCGCTGTTTCGCGAATCGTAGTGACCGGTGACGAGGACGATTCTGTCCGCCTGCTTTGGATCAGACCCCTTCAACACCGCATAAACATTGGTGATTACTGTCGGGCTCGGAATGCGATCCGCCGGCGGTTCGGTAAAAGTATCGGTCTTCACCTCGAGGCAGCCGCCGCAATCTTTGGAGTAGCGATCGAGTTCCGCCTTAATCCAATCCCGCGCAGCGCCGATGCCTTTGCCTGACTTGATGGACTCCTCGTCCTGCGCCGAAATCGTCGACCGGTTGTGGAAGCTGACCAGTTTGTCGATTGTCTTTTCGATCCGATCGGGCGACACTTCACGGACCGCTTCTGCGATATGCGGGTCCGCGTGGTGGTCGGAAGCCAGTCGTGGAGGCTCCTGTGGCGCTTCCTGCGCTCTGCCCTGAGGCGCGCAGGCCGCGATTACCAGAAAAACGACCAGGAGAACGACCAGGGCCACCATCACAGCGGCCAGGCGCTGGCTGGAGGCGACCGCGACACTCGGGGTCTCGACAATTCTGGAATTTCTTTGCTTAGCCACTTGACCTTTTCCTCGCGAAGAAACTAAATATAACAGGGTATCCCGAGCGTGGAGGAAATCATGGTGTACTGTCCTGAATGCGAGACGGACCTCGACATCGACGAGGATGAGGTCGATGAAGGCGCGGTCGTCTCCTGCCCGGAGTGCGGCGCTGACTTCGAGGTAATCACAGTCAATCCGGTGGAACTGAAAAAAGTCGGCGAAGACGAGGACGACGAAGACGAAGACGACGAAAAAGAAACCGTCAAAGAAGAATCCGAGGACGAAGACTGAAGACCCGCACTCATCTCCCGTTCTCGCGGCGGTTGTTGGCCCTGCTTTTACCGCTGCTGCTTCTGATGCCGCTGGGCATTGCGGGATACAGGGCCGCAGGCGGCGAGAAACCGAAGGCAGAACCTCCGCCATACGCGTTGATCTTTGGAACCGTCTGGGATCCCGATGGCCATCCGGTTTACGGCGTGACGGTGAAGGTCCGGCGGGCGGACGATAAAGACGCGAAAAAAACCCGGTGGGAAACTTTTTCTAATCACACCGGAGAGTTCGCCCAGCGCGTGCCAATGGCGAAAGCCGACTATATCGTTTGGGCCGATCTGAAGGGGTTCAAGCTGCCCCCCGGCAAGAAATTGAAGGCGGCTGCGGAAGTTCCTGTCCACATCGAAGGCGACCTGAATGAGCGTGTCGATATCGGCCTTCATTTAGACTGGTAGAAGCTGCTGCAACGAAATGGCGGCATGGGGAGCAATCGTTATGAAGAAACCGGTCGCCGCAGTTGCAGCTTCGTTGTTCTCCATCACGCTCGTCACGATCACACTGGCGGTCTCGTCGGCGGCAGTGTTCTCGACGCCAGCATCCGCGCAATTGTTTGGACGCGATTCGAAGAAGGATAAAACCCGCCTGCTCACCGGCAAGGTGCTCGACGGCGGAGATAATCCTTTACCCAACGCAGTCGTGTACCTTACCGACACGCGCAACCGTTCCGTAAAGACCTACATCGTCGGACCCGAAGGAACCTATCGTTTCCCCGCGCTTCAGCCCACGACCGATTACGAGGTCTATGCTCAGTTCGAGAACCGTAAGAGTGGGACGAAGACGGTCAGCCAATTTGACGATCGTCCGCAGGTCTATATCGATCTGAAGGTCGCTGCGAAATAGCTGCTCGCCGCCGCATGTTAAGCCGCCGCGAATTCCTCGAGTTCTCCCTGACCGCAGCCGCCGGCCTCTCCGCTACGAGGCTGCTGGCTGCCGAACGCCGTCCGGTCGGAGTGCAACTCTACACTGTGCGCCAGGACGCGGCGCGCGACCTTCCAGCTGTTCTCACGGCCATTCGCCAGATCGGGTACTCCGAGGTCGAGACGTATTGGGATATCTACAATCATCCCGCCGCGGACCTGCGGCGCATGATTGCTGACCATGGTCTCAGCGTTCCAAGCGGTCACTTTGACTACCAGGGATTAGAGTCCAAGATCGAGTACGCGAAGCTCCTCGGCGTCGAGTATGTCATCTGTCCGATGTTGCCCGAGAGTATGTGGGTCACGCTCGACGCCTACAAGCAAGCTGCCGATCAATTCAACCGCTGGGGAGAACAAATCCGGCAAGCGGGAATGCAATTTGGATTTCACAATCACAACTACGAATTTCGCCGCTTCGGGGATACGACCGGTTTTGAGACTCTGATGAAACGCTGTGACCCGAAACTGGTCTGCATCGAGATGGACTGCTACTGGATCACGCAAGCCGGCCTCGACCCGTTGCAGATGTTCCGCCAGTATGGCGACCGCATCCAGTTGCTTCACTTGAAGGACCGCAAGCCCGGATTTCCAGTCACGCAGATAAAAGACGCGGCAGCGGAACACTTCACTGAGGTCGGAGCTGGAACCCTCCACTGGCCCGAGATTCTCGCGGCGGCCGGGAAAAACGGCGTCAAACATATGTTCGTCGAGCGCGACTCCGGCGACCTCCCAGCCATGGAAAGTCTGCGAATCAGCTTCGCGAATCTGCAGAAGATGCAGTGAGTTCCATGCTGGCTCGAAAACCTGCGCAAAAAAAAGGCCACCGCGAGCGGTGGCCTGTCTGCATTCTGTCTTGAGCCGAGTAGTTTTAGTTGCTGTCCCCGCCCGCGCGCTTCCACGAAATCAGGTCGCCGATCGTCGTGCTCTTCGACGACGAAGACGACGGCTGTTTATAGGACTCCACTTCCTGACGCGAGGCTTCTTCTCCTACCGCCTTGATGCTCAGGCCAACTTTCTTTTCTTCCTGATTCATCTTGATGATCTTGAAGTCGTACTCGGCACCGGGTTCGAGGTGCATGGGTTGTCCGTTGCCATCGACCGCTTCGGAGTTGTGGCAGAGGCCTTCAATGCCCTGGGCGATCTCTACAAATGCTCCAAAGTTTGCCACGCGCAAAATCTTGCCGTGGACAATATCGCCAACGCGATGTTGGGCGAAGAACGAATCCCAAACGTCCGGTTGCATCTGCTTCACGCCCAGCGACAGGCGGCGCTTGTCCGGTTCGATGGCCAGGATCACGGCCTTGACCTTGTCGCCCTTTTTCAAGACTTCCGAAGGATGCTTCACGCGGGTCGTCCAGCTTAGGTTGCTGACGTGGACCAGCCCATCGATGCCATCTTCGATTTCGATGAAGGCGCCGAACTCGGTCAGATTGCGGACGCGGCCTTCGACAGTCGCTCCGACGGGATACTTGTCGTGCAGAGAATCCCACGGATTCGATGCCAGCTGGCGCATGCCGAGCGAGATGCGACGTTCGGTCGGATTCACGCTCAGGACAACGCAGTCCACTTCGTCGCCGACGTTGACCAGCTTCGACGGATGCTTCATCCGCTTCGACCACGTCATTTCGCTGACGTGAACCAGGCCTTCAATGCCCTGTTCGAGTTCGACGAACGCTCCGTAGTCGGTAACGCTGATGACGCGTCCATGAACGTGAGCGCCCACGGGATAGCGGGCCTCGGCGTCGAGCCAAGGATCGGGCGTCAGCTGCTTGAAGCCGAGCGACACGCGCTGCTTATCTTTGTCGTACTTCAGAACTTTGACCTGAATCTGGTCGCCGACGTTGACCAGATCACGCGGGTGCGTCAGTCGCCCCCACGACATGTCGGTGATGTGGAGCAGGCCGTCGATACCGCCCATGTCGACGAAGGCTCCGTACTCGGTCAGGTTCTTGACGATGCCCGTGAGGATGCTGCCTTCTTCGAGGTGCTCGAGGGTCTTGCCGCGCTTTTCGTTCTGCTCTTCTTCCAGGAGTTGCTTGCGCGAGACGACGATGTTGCCGCGTTTCTTGTTGAGCTTGATGATGGCAACTTCCATCGTCTGGCCCTTCATGCCGTCCAGATTGCGGATGGGACGTAGATCGACTTGCGAGCCCGGCAGGAACGCGTGCGCTCCATTAATGTCGATGGTCAGGCCGCCCTTGATGCGCTCGACGACGATGCCTTTGATCGGCTTCTTGTCGTTGTATGCCTTCTCGATATCGTCCCACGCGCGCAGGCGCTGCGCCTTGAGGTGCGAAAGGTTGACGTAGCCTTCTTCAGCTTCGCCCTTTTCGCGCATCACATCGATTTCGTCGCCAGGCTTGAACTTCGGATTGCCCTCGTGATCGAGGATCTCCGCGAGCGGGGCCATGCCTTCGGACTTCGCGCCGATGTCGACGACGACGTGGGTCGCGGTCAACTTAATGACGGTGCCCTTGATGACGTGATCATCGCTGACGGCTTCTTCGGTCTGGTTCTCGAAGTTGTGCAGGGCAGCGGCGAAATCGTCGCTCGAGGCCGATCCATCTTCGTGAGCGGAGGCGTCCGCTTCCTCATGGCTTTGCACACCATGGTCGGGAGCGCTCGTCTGATGAGCCTCATTCTGGCCATGCTGATCGTGACCATGATCGACTGGGGCCGAGGTCATCGTCTCGGTTGTTGTTTCCGCGGGAGAGGGTTGCGCGTGCTCGGGAGCGTCAATTACGGCCGAACCGCCGGTGTGCGAATCGTGTGAAGGTGTCATGGTTTCAAGACTGGATGCAACGTTGTTGGATTCAAGACTGTTGGATTCAAGGGTGCTGGATTCAAGATTGCGGGCTGTGCTCTCGTCGAACAAATTCATAGCCTCGTTGTCGACGCGACGGTGATCGACGCGTGACTGGTGCGGGACGTGGCGTTGCGGACTGCTGGTGTGGTTCTTAGGTTGCGTTGAGGCCGACCTGGCGGACGACCCTAGGACAATTCCAGCTGGTTCGAAACCGCGTCCAATAGGGACTCTTCGACTATAGCAACGGCCTCAGAACAGTGTCAAACGCGAATCCGGCCACTACAAAAAATTAATCGGCGAGTCACAGTTCCCTCACAAGCCGCAGTAACCAGTTACCGTGGCGCCTCCCGCTTCCCAACATTGTCATCTTGAGCGAAAGATGGTCGCCGTCGAAGACGGCGGCCGTCTGTAGTCGAAAGACCCCGTGTTCCTCGCCACCAAGACCGGCTTCGCGAGGAGTTCTCTCCGCAAAAACGTAGGCGCCGCCACCCGCAGAACATTAGCGGCCCGCAGCTCCATTCTGCTACCCTCGGCCCATGGACCATCTCTGGACCCCGTGGCGTTACGCCTACGTTACCGGCGCGGAGAAGACCGCGGAGTGCGTCTTCTGTGAGGCCCCGAAGGAAAGCGACGAGAAGGCTTACATCGTCCACCGAGGCACCCACTGCTACATCATTCTCAATGCTTACCCGTACACCAACGGCCACGTCATGGTCGTTCCCTACGCGCACCTGGACGAGCTACAAAAGCTCCCGACCGCCGCGGCCCACGAGATGATGGCCCTCACGCAGAAAATGGAGACAGTTTTGCGCTCGCTTTACCACCCCGACGGCATCAATCTCGGCATGAATATTGGCAAAGCGGCCGGGGCCGGCGTGGCCGGACACATCCACATGCACGTGCTTCCGCGCTGGGTCGCCGACGCCAACTTCCTGAGCGTTGTGGGGGAGACGCGGGTGCTACCGGAGACGCTGGAAGTGACCTGGCAGAGGACACGAGATGCGATCAGGCAGACGTTGTAGCGTTACCTAGTGTGCTGTCCCGGAAATTTCGCGACATAACTTCGACTTGTCATCCTGAACGAAGTGAAGGACCTATGCACTCTATTTGCAGCACCGGTGCTCTGGCAACGCCATGCTGAAGTATCGCCCGATTCTTGCCACGAATTTCCGGGACAGCACACCAGGCTACCAGCCCATCTGGCGCATCCGCTCGAGGATAAGCTCGCTGTAGCGATTCATGCGTTCGGGACGCCGCTTGAGCGGAGCCGGCAGAATGGCGGCAAGGCGCGCCGCTTCTTGGCGGCTAGCGTTTCGGGCCGGGATTTCGTAGTAATAACGAGACGCCGGCTCCGCACCATAGATACCGGGTCCCCATTCGACCACGTTGAGGTAGATCTCCAGAATGCGCCGCTTGCCGAGGACGAATTCGGCGACCGGCACCAATGACGCCTCCGCGCCTTTACGGAGGACGGAGCGGCCAGTTCCGAAGAATAGGTTTTTTACCAGTTGCTGCGTGATGGTGGAGGCTCCGCGAGAACGTCCGCCATCCAGGTCGTCCTCGGCGGCGATCTCGATCTCGTGCCAATCAAACCCGTGGTGCTGGTAGAAGCGCGAGTCCTCGGCGGCGACGACGGCCTGCTGGAGATCTGGCGAGATTTGACCCATGGGAACGAATTTATAGCGTGCGTGATAGGGCTTGCCGTTGATCCAGGCCTGCATACGGCGCTGCATGTGCACCGCGGTCGTCGGCGGGTCGATCCAGCGGGCCAGCAAGAGGATGAAGGCGGCCAGCAACCACAGAGCCGCTATGGCGCTGACAAGCCATATAGCGCAGGTGCGGAGGGACGGCGGAACGCGCTTCCGAGTCACGATCTTGGGACGGATGTTTGGACTCGCTGTCACAGTCAGGATGATATCGATGATATCTGGAACTAATCTGACCTATTTCAGCTCGCGTCCAAAGAATTCCTCCGTCGCCCCGTAGGCTCGAATCCAGCTCTTCCACATCAGGAAGCCGTGAATCTCGTCGGGGAAAATCAGCTCCTCGACGTGCACCTTCTGATCGCGGAGGCGCTGCAACAGATCGACGGTTTGCGAAAACGGAACGTTGCGATCGTCGTCTCCCTGGATCAGCAGCACCGGCGACTTCCACGAGGAGATCGCCGCATTCGGTGATGACTCGAATGCCAGCTTGATGGCGGCCTCGCGATCGGATGCATCGGTTGTGATGACGTCGGTCAACACCGACCAGTCATGTACGCCATGCAGATCGACTCCAGCGGCGAACAGGTCCGAGTCGTGCGCCAGTCCCATTGCGGTGAGATAGCCACCATAGGATCCGCCCCAGAGCCCGATTCGCTTCGCGTCCACGCCTGGCTGGGACTGTAAAAACCTTCCCGCGGCGACGATGTCTTTGTACTCTGCGCCGCCGCGCGGGCCGCCGTCTTTTGGCTCGCGGAAATGTCGGCCATACATGATGCCAGTTCTGTAATTCACCGCCAGCACGATGTATCCGCGGCTCGCGAGGTATTGATTCATGGCATAGGCGTTGTGGTAGTAGTCCATGTAGTGGAAGCCGAGCATCATCTGGCGCATCGATCCGCCGTGAATGAAGATCAGCGCCGGACGCTTTCCAGTCTGCCGTGGATCGGGCTTTGGTTCGAACAGTTGGCCGTGGATTTCCCATCCGTCGGGCGTTTTGAATATCACCTGCTTCGGTGTAACCAGCTGCGATGCGGGGAAGTCCGCCGGCAGCGCGGCTTTTGCAATCATCTCGCGCCCGTTTGCAGTGACGACGTAGGGCATCGCAGGAGTCGTAGCGGTCGAACCGAGACAAACGACCTTCCCGGCGATTTCGAGCGGAGTCCATTCCATGGTCGCGCCAGAGGTCAGAGCTTGAGGAGTTCCGCCATCGACGTTGACTCGCCAGAGATGTCGGCGATCGATATCGAGAGGATCGGTGGTGACTTGATTGGAGGAATAAAGAACGGCGGTCTTGTCGGCGCTAAGCGCGACATCTTCCACCTCGAATTTTCCCTTCGTTAACTGCGTGACAGCGCCGCCCGCCGTTGCTATCGAGTTGGTTGGTACCGAATCGGCTGCTACCGAGTAAAGTTGGTTCCATCCATCTTGTTCCGAGGCGAAGACGATGCGATTCTTCGCGAAATAGAACGACTTGTCGGCGGTCAACAGTGGCAAAGAATCATCCAAAGTTTGACCGCTCGTCCAAATCTCGCGCGCGGAATCGGCGGCGACGTCATACACCCAAACTCCCCAGGGCAGCGGCAGTTGCGGAATCAGAGGGTCTTTCATCCGCTTGCCAACGAGCCGCACGTAGGCGATCTGGTTCCCATCCGGCGACCATCGCGGGTAGAGATCGCGGTCGGCGCTTGGAGAAATGAAGCGGAGAGTGTTGCGGCTAAATTCGTAGATTGCAATGAAGCTGTGGTCGTCGCGGTCGCTAACGAAGGCAATCTTCTTTCCGTCCGGTGACCACTTCGGCTGCGAATTCTTGCCGCGCGCGAAGGTCAGCGC
This sequence comes from Terriglobales bacterium, assembly GCA_035308395.1. Taxonomy (GTDB): domain Bacteria; phylum Acidobacteriota; class Terriglobia; order Terriglobales; family Acidobacteriaceae; genus Acidiflorens. Next base: position 230,104 of record DATGGT010000126.1, on the reverse strand, counting down.
CTTTGCCTTTTCTTTCCCGGAGACAGGCGCGATCCAAATCTGCTTCTTCGCGGACCAGACGGCAAACTCGCCATTGGGAGAAATCTGGATGTCTTCGCAATCCTCCTCGTCGCATCCCATGTCGCCGAGCAGCCTCGGCTCACCTTGGTCGACGTCCGCAGCCCAGACCTGCTGCGTGCGCTTCTCGACGCCGCTGGTCGGATCGGCGGTTTCTCCGGCGGTGTTAGCCTCGCTGCCGCGCGCGTAAACGACGGTGCGCCCGTCGGGCGTCAGCTTGAGCGCGGCAATCGGCATGCCGTCATCCCCGGTGTAATGGGTGACTTGGCGCGCCTCGAAAGCCGGCGCATCCGCCACCCAAACGTTGCGCTCGCCCTTGGCAGCGAATACCCACGCGATGCGACCAGGCTTGCCTTGCGCCGGGTCCGAAGCCACCAGATTGGTCGGGAATGGAGAACTCAGCACCTGCTCGAGTGTGAAGGCGCTAGTGGCTGGTTGCGCGGGTTGCGAGAAAAGAGATACCGGAGAAGAGCACAACAACAAAGCAGACACGCACGACGCGGCGTACAGCGTTCGATTTCTCATCGCGGCAGCGTACGCGAGAATGGCCGAGATTGACAACTGGAGAAAGCGAACGAGTGGTTAGGCTGTGCCCTCCCCTAAGGTAACCAGATAGACCCAACCAAAATGAGCCTCCCCGCCGGCAAGGGCTAAACTAGAAACATCGGTTTCTATGCTGAGATTCGCCATTTTCGCTCTCTGCGTTCTGCCCCTGTTTGGGCAGAGCAACAGCGGCGAACTGCGCCTCAAAGTGTCTGACCCCGCTGGTCTGGCCGTGAAAACCACGGTTGAGATCGTCAGCGAAGCCAATCACTACCGAAATATCATGGGGACGAACGATCAGGGCCGGCTGACCGTGCAGCGCCTGCCCTACGGCATCTATCAGCTCACAATCCGGCAGCCGGGCTTCGCTCAAACATCTGAATCTGTCGAAGTCCATTCGTCCATCCCCGCCGAACACACCATCCAACTCAAGCTCTCTTCCGTGGAAGAATCCGTCACCGTCACTTCGCCCAATCTTCTGATCGATCCAGATCAGCCCGGCGCCGTCAACCAGGTAGGCTCCGACGCGATCCAGAACCGCCTCAGCTCCGTTCCTGGCCGTTCCTTGCAGGATCTGGTGAACTCGCAGCCAGGCTGGCTCTACGAAGGCAACGCCGTCCTGCATCCTCGCGGTTCGGAATATCAAACCCAGTTCGTGGTCGATGGCATCCCGCTCACTGACAATCGCTCGCCGAGCTTCGGTCCTGCCATTGACGCCGACGATGTGCAATCGCTAAGCATCTACACTGCGGGCATTCCCGCCGAGTACGGACGAAAAATGGGCGGCGTGATCGAGGTCAATACTTTGCAAGATTCGCAGCCCGGATTTCACGGACAGCTGGTGCTCTCCGGCGGCAGCTTCAAGACGGCCGGGGCGTCGGCACAGGGACAATATTCGTGGGGCAAAAACATTTTCGGCGCGAGCGCCAGCGGAAGCATGACCGATCACTATCTGAATCCGGTCGTCCCACAGAACTACACAAACACGGGAACGCTCGGAGATTTTTCGACAAATTATGAACGCGATTTGACGCCGAAGGATCGTGTGCGGTTTATCGTCCGCCACGAACTCTCGCGCTATGAACTGCCGAACGAACAGCTGCAAGAGGCCGCCGGCCAGCGCCAGACTGCGGACAACATCGAGACCATGGGGATCGCTTCGTACCAGCACACTTTTTCATCGAATGCGCTGAGCGACTTTCGGACCATGGTCCGCGACAACGAGATTGGCTTCAACTCAAACGAAAATTCCACCCCCATCGAAGTCTTTCAGCAGAACTTGTTCCGTGAAGCGTATTTCAGGGGGACCACAACCATCACGCGCGGCCGCAACGAATGGAAGTTTGGTTTCGAGTCTGACAACACATTTCTAAACGAGAACTTCCGCTACCACATCACCGATCCCACGCAGTTCGACGCCAACACTCCGATTGACTTCAGTTTTCTCGCGAACCGTCCCGACCTTGAGCAATCCTTGTTCGTGCAGGATCAAATTCGCCTGAAAAACTGGACTATCAGCGCAGGAATACGCTGGGACCATTACCAGCTCCTGCTGAATCGGCAAGCGGTCGATCCACGATTCTCGATTTCGCGCTATTTTCCCTCGGCCGGTCTGCTGGTGCATTTTTCCTACGACCGGGTTTTTCAGACGCCATCGTTTGAAAACATTCTGCTCTCGAGTTCAACCGCGGCTGCCGCTATCAACCCGACCAATTTTCAGCGCCTCGTCGAACCATCGGAAGGGAACTACTACGAAGCGGGCCTAAGCAAGCAATTCGCAGGAAAGGTAAAGGTTGATGCCAGCTATTTTCGCCGCTACGTCAGCAACTACGCCGACGACGATCAGATTCAGAACACAACCATCAGCTTCCCGATCGCATTCCAGAAGTCAATTATTTATGGCGCGGAAGCGAAGATCGAGGTTTTTGACTGGCGCCGCTTCTCGGGTTTTTTGAGCTATTCCTATCAAGTCGGCGATGCCTGGTGGCCGGTGACCGGCGGCTTGTTTCTGGGAGACGACGCGGCCGGGCTACTGCCAAGCGGCCACTTCCCCGACTCGCAGGACCAGCGCAACACAGTCCGCGGACGGCTGCGCTATCAGATCAAGCCGCGCCTCTGGGTTGCCGGAGGCATTCAATACGACACCGGACTGCCATTTCAATTTGATGGCGATCCGGCCGAGGTCCTCGCGCAGTACGGCCAGCAGGTGCTCAATCGCATCAACTTCGCTCGCGGACGAATCTATCCGGCGTTTCAGGTCAACGCGTCGGCGGGCGTGCAAGTCTACAAGTCAGACCACTTGAATACGCAGTTCCAGATCGACGGGCAGAACCTGAACGATGTTCTCAACGTCATCGATTTCGGCGGCCTTTTCTCAGGCAACGCGATCGGCCCGCCACGGAGCGTCGCGATGCGGTTGACTACCAATTTCTAGTATCTTGCGGAAAAACTCCGATTCACTCCGGTTTGGGGAAGGCATAATCCCCGTGCCCCAGGTTCGCGCCCGTTTTTTTGGGCGCTAACCTGGGCGCTGACTCCACTCGGACCCACTCGTGCCGTACCCACCGCCCAATGAATAGCGGCTTCAAGCCGCTGGGGGAATGCTGCGCTGGGAAAACACCCCATCCCTCTCACGCGATCTGCCTACGCTGCCCAGAACAGCTCTGCATCCATCTCCAAGCGCTCGACATAATGTCCGCCAGGTCACGCTGAGGAGTCCATCCGAGAACCTCGCGAGCCCTGCTCGCATCGGCCACCAAAATTGGAGGATCTCCCGGTCTCCGCGGCCCAATCTTGCGCGGAACAGAACGTCCCGCGGCCTGTTCCGCCGCGTGAATGATTTCGAGCACGGAGTATCCACGACCCGTCCCGAGATTAAGGGCGAGCGAGTCCGCTCCTCTCTTTTCCAAATGCTGCAACGCCCGCACGTGCGCGTCCGCCAGATCGCTGACGTGAACGTAGTCGCGAACGCAGGTGCCGTCTCGGGTCGGGTAGTCATCCCCATGGATTTGCAGTTCGGGTCCCGCGCCCGTCGCCGATTGGAGCGCCAGCGGAATCAGGTGAGTTTCCGGATCGTGCAGTTCGCCAATCTCCCCGCTCTCGTCGGCTCCCGCCGCGTTGAAATAGCGCAGACTCACAGACCGCAATCCGTAGGCCCCGCCATAAGCTTCGAGCGCGTTTTCGAAAAATAGTTTTGACGCGCCGTAAGGATTGACCGGGGCGCGTGGCGTGTCCTCGGTAATCGGAATCTGAGCTGGGACACCGTATACGGCACAACTGGAAGAAAAGACGAAGCGCTGGATACCGGCGTCCAGAGCCGAGTTCAGCAGGCTGAGCGCCGCGACAACATTGTTGCCGAAATATTTGCGCGGCTCTTCGACGGATTCTCCCACATAGGCATGAGCCGCGAAGTGCATCACAGCGTCGACACGTTTGACGTCGACACGTTTGAAGACCGAGCGCAGTTTGGCGTCGTCGCCAACATCGCCCTCGATCAATTCGAACCCACGCGCCAGGCTTCGAAAGCCGGTCGAAAGATTATCGAAGAGCAAGACTTCATAGCCCGAACGCCGCAAGGCGCGCGCCACGTGACTGCCAATGTATCCCGCCCCACCCGTCACCAGTATCGCCACGCTGGCATCTTGCCCCAGAGAGCGGGCTAAGCGGCGTGATCGTCATCACTCCGCATTTGTGACAAAAGCCTGTGCCATAAGCTTGTGCCATAACTGCGCGACATAACCCGGGCGATCTCGCCGACCAAGGTTCCGACCTGGGTTTGCTAGTCGAGCAGCTTGCGCAAGAACTCCGATGCGCACGAATTTTGGGAAAGGTACGAGTTTGGGGAAAGGCACGGGTTTTGGGAAGGGCAAGAGTTCCACTCGTGCCGTAACCGCTGCCGAATCAATAGCGGCTTCTAGCCGCTGGGGGATTGCCGCCCGGGAACGCACTTTTCCGCAGCCTGCTAGTTCGCTAGCGTAGTTTGCTAGTGTAGAATTTGTAGGTCGAACCCCTACGCTGTCATCTTCGCCCTCATCTTCAAAAGCGAATCACACAGCGAACTCCGTCGGGACGTAGCGCAGCCTGGTAGCGCACTTGCTTGGGGTGCAAGGGGTCGCGAGTTCAAATCTCGCCGTCCCGACCAATAACCACATACGTTGAATCTCTCGAAAATTGCTCCCCTGCTTAGAAATTCATACAACCCCTTTTTGAGGCATTCATTCGTCTAATGACGATTTGTCGCCAATCGGCGCGGCGACTAAATCCGATAGCGCCCTTTCTTAACAACCTCGGGAGGGACCACTTCAATCCATCTCTCGGGTGACTCAGCCGATTTTAACCGGGAAAACAACGCGTGGAATTCGCCTTTTGGACTGGGGCCCACTAGCAGAGCCTTACCTGTGTCGGGATTGGTGTATCGCTCCCGAAACCACTCCGCAAACGAAAGAAAGGCCGGATCGTTGAGTGCGACCAAGTCCAAGGGGTGGTGGGGGCATATTTCATATACATCTTCTGGAGTCCACCACAAGTTCCCAAAACTCGCATATGAACTTTTCTCAAGGATCGTCGTCCCGCTACCTTCCTCAAAGAGTCGGACGAACTCGCTCCAATTCATCACCCTGCCGCGAGCCTTCAATTCAGATTGGAAGGCACGAGTCTTTGTGTTTTGAATGTAACCAGCCGCAAACGCAACGGGAAGGTAAAGAACCGCAGCAAGCAACAGGAATGGCATGAGCAGCAGTGAACCAACAGGACCAACCTCCACCCTGCGCTTCCGCGTTGCTGTATTTCTCCACACGGACAAAGTGTGACACTCTGGCGCTTCGGGATCAATCGGATAAATGTTGTTAAAGCATATCTCAATAACAACCACGGTTTCGCATCAAGCGAGAAAACTGCCAATGCAGAATGTCGCAATATTCAAGAAAGGAAGAAACGCGATTCTCGGTGTTTTTCTGGTAGAGAACAAACGCAACTAAAACCGTGACGGGGTACGTCCAGAGGGAGACAACGAAGAGATACACCGAGAAGCTCGGGCCCGCGTCGAAAGCCATCGCGCTGAAAGGAGCGAACGGCAGCCACGGCACCAAAAGAAGGATCCAGAGTACAAATAGAACTTTATGAATAGTTTCGTTCGCGAGGATTCGCATTGGCTCACATTTTGCTTCACTATTCGCAGGACGTAAAGCGCCTCCTCTTCAATAACTGTTGATAGCAAGTATATTTCAACAGCTATCATTGGGATGCGTGTGCGGAGGGGTTACACGTCTATGAAGACATACGCATTGGAGGACATTTCGTCCTGCGAGCGAGCCTCGGCTGAACTTAGGGTGCTCCTGCCCGGCCAAGAAATGCCGTGACTGTTAAAGGCACCGGACGGAGACTGCATCGCGTACTTCAAGGTCGGACCAAAAGACCTTGGGAGGACCGGCGATTGGGTAACCGCAGATATGAGCGGTCGGCACTATCAAGAGGATGCGGCTGTCGAATCCATTCTTCGCCAACTCCAATCGGCGGTGGGCGGCGTCATTATCGACGACGACGGAAAGGTGCTGTAAATGCCGGTTCTGCCGCCGTCGTTTCCCGATGCGGTTCTGAGTGGAATGGGGATTTCGACAACTACCGACGCCAGTGCAACTGCGACAACAAAGCCACGGCGAGGACAACCAAGAGCACGACCAGCGTCACTTCGAGTAAAACCGTTGACCAGCTACGCGGAGGATAAAATTTTCTGCCGCCCGGCATGGATACGAGTATAGACAGACCGTGGCTGGATTATTAGTGTGGCGCCGATTTTTTCGTGACCTACACCCGCTGCTTGTCTCCAACCCAAAACCAAGTTAACATTCGCGCGTGGAAATCCAGGACTTAGCTCAAGAATATCAGGCTAAAACTGACGAAGAACTGTTGCGACTCGCGCTCGATTCCGCCGACCTTACTCCCGAAGCCAACCTCGTACTCACCACTGAACTCTCCCGGCGAGGAATTAAAACCGAAGATAGATTGGTCTCCTTTCGGGCAGAGGAACAACGTCGAAAGGAAGAAGCCAGTAAGCACACCGGCAGCCTTTTCATCATTCACCCTTTCGGCATAGGCCATCTCCGCTTCGGAAAAGCCGACCGCGTCTACGACCCCGCAACCGGCCTGGAACGATTCAAAACTACGATATTCATTGTGTTGTTTTGGCTCCCTCTAATACCAACAGGGACATTTTTTATAGAAAAAAAGCGCTCACAGTTTTTCGGAAAACTGAGGATTCTGAAAAGACTTCCTCTCGATTGGCGACAAGTCCGCAGAGTTTGGGGCGTCGCGATAGGTATTGTTCTGTCCATGATTATTACCATTATCGCCTCGGCGATTTTCGTGCATTATTTCTTGTGACGAGGCGATCATTGCTATTCAGTTAACGGTGGCGCTATCACTCGTTAGCTTTTGAATAGCGGCTCGGTGCCGGAATGTGTAAAGGGTATCCAAGCTTTCAGGGGCACTCCATGAAACGCTCCCTTATCGCAGTAATAATCTTTTGCATCTTGAACACCGGCTCGCTCCAGCCGCAGCCCAAACGAGATGCCGCTGTCGCCACTCGCATCCGCGCTTACCTTGCTCCCTTCGCCGCCACCGGTAACCTAACGGGGACCGTCCTAGTCGCCCGGAACGGCCAAACCATCTTCGAACAATCCTATGGGATGGCAAATTACGAGTGGCAAATTCCCAATTCCGCAAAAACCCGCTTCCACCTGGCGTCGGTCTCTAAGCCATTTACCGCTGCCGCAATTCTGCAGCTTCAGGAACAGGGCCGTCTTCACGTTTCCGACCCCATCTCTCGCTACCTTCCAGATTACCCGCAAGGCGACCGAATCAGTCTCGACAACCTGCTGACCCATACGTCCGGAATCCCTGATATCAACGACCTGGAGGATTACGACACGTTCGCCCGCAGCCCTCACACCCTGGATCAACTTGTCGCTAAATTCGCCAGCCTGCCCCTCGATTTTCAACCCGGCTCGCAGTCCCGCTACAGCAATTCCAATTACAACCTGCTTGCAATGATTATCGAGAGAGTCTCAGGGCAAAGCTACGCTGATTATCTCCGCCACCCACATCTTCGCTCCCTGTGGCCTGCAGGACACCGGTGACGATGGCGATGCTGCACGCATCATTCCGTCGTCGGCGTCCGGCTACGAGCCCTTTGAACTCACCGGCTACAAAAAAGCGCCATACCTGGACTGGTCGAATAAAACTGGCCCTGGCTCGCTTTACTCAACGGTCGGCGATCTCTTGCTTTTCGATCGCGCGCTCAATTCGGGAAAGATTCTTAGCGACTCAACTCGCAAAAAGTATTACGTCGGAGGAGAGGAGAATACATACGGCTGGTATTTCCGGGATCTCGCGGGGCATCGAGCAATGTCGGGCAAGGGCCACAGCCCCGGTTTTGCCGCGGAGCTCGATGACTTTCCCGATGACGGCGTGACGATCATCATTCTGAGTAACAGCAACAGCGCGGTCACGCAGGATCCCATCCCGGGCGCCATTGCCCGTATCGTCTTTGGCAATGACCCTCCCAAGCCTCCAGTCTTATCCTTGGTGCCGCTGCCGCAATCGGAACTAGCTGCTTACGCCGGAGACTATCAATACGGCCACGAGTACTTCCGTCCAAACGCGAAATTCAGCCTGCGCCCGCACTCAGGCTCTCTCCTCATGCAGATGGACGAAATGCAATCGCCTCTCGTCCCAGCAGGCCATGACGAGTTCATCGAGCGTAGGTGGTTCGGCTCCATCAAAATCACGCGCGACGCCCAAGGCAAAGTAATTGGCCTCGTAACCCGCTACGGCATCAGAAACTTTCCCGCCAAGAAGCTGGGACCGAAGTAAGCCGCAGTCGGCCTGATCGCTTCGCCGAGACCTTGGCACCTCTAAAAGCAGTACCAGCCCGAAAGCTTTCGCCAATTGACGTAATCAGGCGATTACACTCAGAACCTCGGTTGCGAGTGAAACGGCGATCTTTTGCTATTTAGGTTCAGGATTGCGAGAGTTGAGCGGATCACTCTCAATCTTGAGCTTGGCGGAGTCCTTCTTTCCATCGAACATAATGGTGAATTCCGTTAGGAATTGCACTGGTTCTCCGTTGAACAAGTACGGATCAAAAACCCACTTCATTACCGCTGGCTTCGCGGCGCGGACGAGACGAGGATCACCCGATACGCGCTGCATATTGAGAACTCTTCCATTTTGTTGGACGAGCACTTCAAGCACAACGTCGCCGGGAATCCCTATGTCGCGGGGTAGAACTATCCTTGTCGTAATTGACTCCGCCAAATAGGTTTGAATCCGCACGCGACTGGTTTTCCGCAACTCCGCCTGCGTCGATCGGTCAGGGGTTGACCCTTGGGCAAATGCGCATGAGAGACTCCCCACGATAAAAAACATCACAGCGAGAGCCGCGGATAACCTACTCATGTGCAAAGAGTACATCGGAAAACACTGAGGTTCAGCAGAATAATTGTAGAAATCAGCCGCTTTCGCTAACCAAGAATTGCTCCAGCCGTTGCTTCAGTGCTTGCCACTCCTGTAGGGTCTTCCTGGAGCTACGCCTTGGACGTACATCTTGTCGATGGAACATACGAATTGTTCCGGCACTACTATGCGCTGCCGTCCGCACGCGACACAAATGGTCGAGAAGTCGCAGCCGTCCGAGGTGTCCTCGCGTCGATGCTGGGCATGATCAAAGGCGGCGCCACGCACATCGGAGTCGCGACCGATCACGTCATCGAATCTTTCCGCAACGACCTGTGGCCCGGCTACAAGACCGGAGAGGGAATTGAACCCGACCTGCTGGCGCAATTCCCCATGCTCGAAGAGGCGCTCTCGTCGGCGGGTATTGTGGTCTGGCCCATGGTTGAGTTCGAGGCCGACGACGCACTCGCAGCCGCGGCAGAGGCGGCGGCTGGCGATAGTCGGGTTGATCGCGTGATCATCTGTACACCCGACAAAGACTTAGCTCAATGTGTAAGAGGTACTCGCGTCGTCCAACTCGATCGCCGCAAGCGCGTTACTCGCGATGAGGCGGGAGTGATCCAGAAGTTCGGCGTCTCGCCGGTCTCGATTCCCGATTACCTGGCGCTGGTAGGCGATGCGGCAGACGGTTACCCGGGCCTTCCAGGATGGGGTGCGAAGTCATCCGCAGCTGTATTGGCCAAGTTTGTCCATCTCGAATCCATCCCCGCAGACTACCGTGATTGGCACGTGAACGCCGCCAGCGCCAGCACACTGGCATCCACTCTCTCCCGCGAGCGCGACCACGCACTGCTTTTTCGAACCCTCGCCACCCTCCGAACCGACATTCCGCTTTTCGACGACGTGGACCAGCTGCGCTGGAAGGGTCAGTGAGAACGGGGATGTTTCGATAGCTATTCAACCCCCATGGTGTAAGCGAACGTAACCTAGACACCCAAACGCCGCACCTTCTACCCTTTACCTATGTTGGAAGCCATGCCGTTGCTGGCAGACCTCTACGTTCGGATGTTCGTCTGGATGTGCGTTTACGTTTTATTGTTAGCGGGAATGGCCTTGATCGTCAGCAAAATCGTGCCACGCATGCCTAACAAGGCGTCTCGATTTGTCGTTCTGTTCGTACTGGGCGTGCCATTTAGTGTTGCTTACGGTTACTCTAAGTACTGGCCATACGGGCACAGCAAGATGAGCTGGACTGAGGCGCTGATTGTGGCTTTGCCCGGTAGTTTGATCTCTGCCATCCTATGCACTTTTTGGGGACCAGCGTCGGAGGGCTCAAGGACTCACTGATCTTGCCCTTTATGCATTGGAAGAGCAATCTCGGTCGATCGGTTCGACCTGCGGGGCGGTTGCGATGGCGCGACCCAGGAAACGCTCAAAGCGCCAAACCCCAATGGTGACGTTGAGGAACCCGATACAGAACCACATCAAAAGCAGCCCGAGCATAGTCCAGATTCCCGAGACCATCCCCCGGGTGCCCGAAAAGGCCAGCAGGAAGACACACAAAACGACGAACATGATCGCCGAGTAAATGACGAGCTGCCGATAGCTCAAACGGTAGCGAACCTCGTGGCTATCGGGATCGACTTCGAGGTCGCCAAACCCGAAGTTCACGAGAATGTTCCAATTAGTCACAAACCGGAAAAAACCACCCTTGAATGTCACGCGGTGCGGTCTAACGTCAACCTCATTTGCATCAATGTCACGCAACCGCGCGGCGACATGTGCGGCCAGCAGAGAAGAGTCAATTTCCTTGCCGAAATCTACGGCCCCCGTCGTCATTAGCGTTGGCATGTGATCGAGAATATACGACCGCTAGAAGAAATGAATCATTGCTGTAATCAGGCCATTCCACTAACTGGAATTGCCCCACAGCCCAGGTAGCGAGTCGGCCCGATTGTTAAAATAGCGGGCATGCAAAAAGCCGTTCCCAAGTCGGTGGATGAGTACCTTGCCGCACAGCCCAAGGAAGTTAGGGCAAAGCTCGAACAGGTCCGCTTGGCAATTAGAAAGGCCGTCCCGGAGGCGGTCGAGGGCATCGGCTATCGCATGCCGGGATATAAGCTGCATGGAAAGCCGATGCTGTATTTCGCTGGATTCAAGAAACATTATTCGCTATTCGCGGCGTCGGGGACGTTCTTCACCGCTCTCAGAGACCAGCTCAGGGATTATGAAGTGCAGAAAGGGACAGTCCACTTCTCACTTACCAAGCCTGTTCCCGTGAATCTCGTCAGGCGGATTGCGAAGCTTCGTGCCGCTGGGATCGCAACTGCTACGGGAAAGCGGTCCGGCTCAACCAAAAAGAAGAGCAAGTCCGAACGGTAAGACAACGGAACGAACATGAACCCAGACGACATCGTCAAGTCCTGGAGCACTAACGATCTTAGGCGCTGGCCAGTGCAATGTCTCCGCGACGTTGCGATTCCCGAGCCTTCCAAATCTTTCCTGGTCGAGGTCGGTCTGCCTGACTACAGCGACGTAGGGTTTCAGTTCCATCCGCTGGTTGGTGATCCACCCAGGCTTGCGGGGAGGCCTCACTTGCGCAGCATTGGTCACCTGCAAGAGTCTGCCCTGGTTTGCCTCGACGAACAGGCCGATGGCCGCGTGATGATCGTGGACCCGTCGCTCCGCTACCTCAACTCCAGTGTTGAACGTTTTGCTGCATGTTTGATTCTCTACCTCCAGTATCGAGCCATTGCGCAGCGTTCCAGGCCCGCAGAAATACCGAGGGAATTCGACGCGCGGTTCGAAAGAGATTTGCTCAACGCCGATCCAACCGTATTTAACGATCCGGAGAACGTCTGGGCAGTTATTGTTTGGGAAATGAAACAGGGCCTTGGGTGAGCCCGTTCAACGTTGACCGCGTGAACTTCATAGTTGGCGAAATCATGGTTGGCGAAATCGGGCCATTACACTCACAACCGAGATCATGAGTGGCCTTATCGCCAGAGATTCGTTTTTGGGCTGATGAACTCGCCAACCCAGTACAAGACTGCGGTTCCGAGGATGACTCCGAGCACGATGTAGAGCCAGCGACGCATGAGAAAATCATACGCTCAGAGCGTCACGGAGATCGATAGTGGACGAAATCAGGCGATCTCACTAACTGAGAATTCCCCAAAGGCTGGCCGGCGGCCAGTCGCAGATTGTTAGTGTCAGCGGGATATTTCAACAACTGCGCGTTGGGAACTTTAGTCCTTCTCTGATGGTGGCCGTATCACGGCATGCACGAATTTTGGGTCCCGAGTACCAAAGGATGTTCGAGGGATCGCGATCTTCGGCGCGGCCTCCGTGTCCAAAGCTTCGTTGAATGCGATGTACAAAAGACACGCCGTGGCGCCAAAAAGCAAGAAAGTAAGATCCCCGAATCCGACATGCCTAACCAATGAATGATTCTGGTAGGTTAGCTTCCCATAAAACAACGCTTCAAAGCTGCTCTTGTCGTCGAGCGAAGCCAAACATGTGAACAGCCCGACTATGGCTATCTTGGCCAACACATCTCGTGAAGAGTTCAAGCAGAGCGCCCCGAAAGCAAATACCAGAGGCAGAAACGCCGCCGTGGTCATAAAGGGAATTGACCGGGGTAGACTGCCCTCATAGATCTTCCATGCAATTTTCCAGGGACACCAATAAGTGTGGCCCATCACAGCCGGATTGGTGGTCACCAGAGGAAGAAAGAACGTGAGCAGGCCAGCGATAACCGCGATGAAAGCGAGCGACCTTCGACGCCTGCCCAGAGGCCTTGCTGACTTGACCGGTATCCGATCAAGGGTGCCAAAGCGGGGAGTGAATAGGGTCATGCCAAATACGGCAGCGACGGCGGGAAAAAATGGGGAGGTCACAACCATCTCCATCGGCATCACGATTGTACGACAAGATGGTACGGCTCCTGCTTATTGTTGAAACTAGGCGATTTCACTAAGTGAGAAATCACAAGAACGCGGTTTCAGATTCGGGCGGATAGCGGACTCACCCGCTGGTGGATTTCCTGTAAGTCCGCGCGTCTGATTTTTCATCACAAATTTCCTGTACCCACATCACAGACGCTCCCCATCACCAGATGAAACAATCGCCTCCTGATCGGAGCAGCGAAGCGTGTGTCCGTCGCAAACGACGGTTCCGCGGTGCTGCCCCGAAGCGATTTCAGCGTTCTTTGACAAGAGAAGCTTGACAAGATCCCGCCCCAGACGGGGTCGAAAAACCATGGGCGCGGCGAGAAATCCTGTAAGTCCTTATTCCGGAATACTTTGATATAACTCCTTTAGATTCAAAGACCACATCAAAAAATTCCCGCTAAGTCAATGATTTCATTAAGACCAGGGGGGAGGGGGTGGGGGTACCATATAGTAAACATAGCCCCTAACACCCACCATTTTCATTCCTATCTTCTATACACGGAGCAAATAAAAATGCCCTTATATCCGACGAACGTTTTGCGCTGTCAGCACATCAAGGTCAACGGAACGCAGTGTGCCTCGCCATCCATACGCGAGAGTACCTACTGCTACTACCATGTCCGCTACCACTGGAACGCACTCGACGCTGTGGAAAACCACAGCGAATGGCGTCAATCGTGCCCCACCCTCGAAGATGCCAATTCCATCCAGGTGTCGCTGGCCCAGGTGATGGAGCGGTTGGTGATGCAGGAGATCGACCACAAAACGGCCGCTCTGATGTTGTATGCCTTGCAGACTGCTTCCATGAACCTCAGGCGCACCTCCTTCGAACCGGAATTGCCCACGCAAGTCGTGATCGATCGCCAGTCGGTCGCCCGGCGTCCGCTTGGAGCCTCAGCCTGGTCTCGAGTCGAAGGCCGCGAATACGATGACCTGACCGCGGAGACTGACGACACAGGCGAGAGAAAAGTTAAACTTGAAGAGTCGCCGGAAAGATATCTGCCAGAACCGGCAGCGGACGGACAACTATCGTGATCAGTCCGACAAGGCCCGCGACAGCACAATGCTGGCGATATAGCAGGCCAGCGAAATGCCGACTCCTCTAAAAGGCGCACTGAAAAAGTAGGCCTTGGAGATCACGGCCAAAGCACCAAGCGTTGCCAGACCGACCACGAGCAGGAATGGAGACTGAAACAGGAGTTGGCTGTGAGCCAACGCGAGAAAACCGAAAACCAATCCGAACAAAATAAGTGCCATGCTGTGGGTCGCATTGAAACCGATCCAGCACCGCCACATGGTCGTTTCGTCTGTGATAACAGGTGAAATCTGCCTCATGCTGGTTTCGAGCGCCGGATCGCGAGGCGTGAGGTTCGGCCCCGAGAACGTATAGAAAAGGTGGCTTGCTCCGAGCAAAAAGATGATGCCCGCGCTAAGAACCATCAGAATTCTTGCAGCCATGGACGCTCCCCCAAAAAGAATCTCCGTCACCGAAAAGCCTCTCTTCGCCGAAACCCTTTTCGCCGCTTGGCATCCAAGTCTACGGTAACGGCAAACAGGACCGGAATCTGCTAATTTTGTTGCGGCAATTTCCAGCTCTTCATCGCTGATTGCCCAAAAATGATTGCCCCAAATTTGAAGTTTCAGGAGAACCCAATGGCTAAGAAACCAACTGCCAGCACTTCCACAAACGCTTCGGCGCAACCGCGCTATCACCAGTCAGCCCGCGAACTCCAGGCTTTCGGCACTGTGACCAGCACCCAGCCCCTCCAGTTAGACGAGCCGATTCGGCTGGAAATGACCGAGCAACTCAACCAGCTCCTCGCCGACACCATGACGCTCCGCGATCTCTACAAGAAGTCGCACTGGCAAACGTCAGGAGCCACGTTCTACCAACTGCATCTGCTCTTTGACAAACATTTCGAGGAGCAGGACGAAATCGTCGACACCATTGCGGAAAGGATCCAGCTGCTCGGTGGGATTAGTATTGCAATGGCCCCAGACGTTGCCGAGTTGACGCGTATTCCGAGGCCGCCCAAGGGACGCGAGGAAGTTCCCGTCCAACTGTCGCGCCTGCTCGATGCGCACCAGGTCATCATCGAGCATTGCCGCGAACTGGCGGAACGAGCCACGAAAATTGGCGACGCCGGCACGAACGACCTGGTAGTAAGCGATGTGTTGCGCGTGAACGAGCTTCAAGTCTGGTTCGTCAGCGAGCATCTCGTCGAGGCTCCGCTTGTGAAGGCTGAGCCGATTCGGCAGTCGGCGTAAGAAAACCGTCGTTGGTCGTCAGTCGCTAGTCGTTCGCGCTGCGTTAGCCATTTCGGCTTCGCGAACGACTAGCGACCGACGACCAACGACGCTCCCTTAGTGTCTTGCCGAAAGAATATGCAGGATTTGTTGCAGCTCGTTCCGCAGGTGCGCCACATTCACTGCGGGATTCACCGGGAAGGGCAAGGTCGTCTGGTTTCGCTCGGATTTCGTTTCCTCGCGTAATTGCGCCCGCGCACCCGCGATCGTGAAGCCATCGTCGTAGAGTAGTTTCTTGATCCGCACCACCGATTCCACGTCGCGCTTGCGGAACATGCGCTGGCCGGTGCTGCTTTTGACCGGACGCAACTGCGGGAACTCGGTCTCCCAGAATCGCAGCACGTAGGCAGGCAGACGGCACAAGCTGGCCACTTCCCCGATGCGGAAATAGAGCTTCTCGGGAATTATGATTTCGGCGTTACGGGCAGCCTTCTTCGAAGATTTTTTTCGGACGCTCATGGAGGCCGTTTTCGGTACTTCCTTATACGCGTTTCTAGCACGACCCGTGCCGCGCGACAACCCCCAAAAGTGCAGACCAGCCGACAGCGCGGGGCCGCTGCCGAAAAAACTGCTTGACAATCCATAACCGTATGGTTATCGTTTACCCATAACCGATGGGTTATTGATTTCTTTATGCAGACTGCCCCTGACGCCTTGTTTCGATCTCTCGCCGACCCGACACGACGCGCCCTCTTCGAACGTTTGAGCCGCGATGGCGAACAAACGGTACGGATGCTGACCGACAACTCCGGCGTCTCGCAGCCCGCAGTCTCGAAACATCTCGGAGTCCTGAAGCATGCAGGCCTGGTGCGTTCCCGGCACAAGGGACGCGAGACCCATTACAGCGCCCAGCCGCGTGCGCTCTCGCCGCTTGTCGACTGGATGAGTTACTACAGCCGCTTCTGGCACGACCGCTTCGACCGCCTCGAAGACTTACTCAAAAGGATGGAGCCATGACTACTCCGGCAACGCGCACACTTGTCATCGAGAGAGAAATGCCACATCCGCCGGAAAAGATCTGGCGCGCTCTGACGGAAGGCGCGCTGATCAAAGAATGGCTGCTGGAGAACGACTTCGAGCCCAGAGTGGGACATAAGTTTCGCTTCCGCGCCAACCCGGTGAAGAACTGGAATGGCGTGATCGAGTGCGAAGTCCTGATCGTCGAACCCCACAAGAAGCTCTCCTACAGCTGGGGCTCTTTGGGGACTGGGAGCACCGTTGTTTGGACGCTCGTCGCGACCAACGGCGGAACGCTGCTGCGCATGGAGCAGTCTGGCTTCGAATCCGACCAGGGAGCCAACTACAAGGGAGCGAACTATGGCTGGCAGAAGTTCATCGGGAACATTGAACGGGTTGTCGCCAGGCTGCAATAGGCGAAGCTGCATAGGCAAGGATGGTCACTCAAAATTGGGTATGGTTCAAAACTCTTACGACGACGGAGGAATGTTATGAAAATTAAATGGACGACACTGTATGTGAGCGATCAGGAAAAAGCGCTCCAGTTCTACACCGGAGTTCTGGGCTTCCAGAAGAAGGCCGATTTCTCACAAGGACCCTATCGGTGGCTAACCGTCGCTTCGCCGGAGGATCCGGATGGCGTGGAGCTGATACTGGAATCGAACGCCAATCCCGCGGCGAAGGCCTTCCAGGAGGCTCTGCACGGTCAGCAGATGCGGGCGGCTCAGTTCTTGGTGAGCGACGTGCAGGCGGAGCACGACCGTCTTGCCGCTAAAGGTGTGAAGTTCACCACACCGGTCACCAAGACCACCGGGTCGGTGATCGCGGTGCTCGATGACACGTGCGGGAATCTCATTCAGCTCGTGCAGCTGGCCTGGTAATGAAGCCGAACGACAATACTTTAAAGAGGAAACCGGTATGAAAAGCGTTAAGACAAAAAAAGATTTTTCACCGCAACAACGCGAGGAACTACTCGGCACCTTGAAAGCCCGTTTTGAGAAAAACATGAAGCGCCATCAAGGCCATGAATGGGCAAAGGTAAGAGCGAGGCTGGACGCAAATCCCGAAAAACTGCTGTCGCTCAGCGAAATGGAAAGAACGGGCGGAGAACCGGATGTGGTTGGGCACGACAAAAAGACCGGCGAATACATCTTTTTTGATTGTTCACCGGAAACCCCCAAAGAACGAAGAAGTCTTTGCTACGACCGTGAGGCACTCGACTCCAGAAAAGAAGCGAAACCAAAAAACAGCGCGACGGACTTGGCAGCGGCGATGGGCATCGAGCTCTTGACGGAAGAGCAGTATCGAGAGCTGCAGAAGCTGGGAGAGTTCGATACGAAGACGTCGAGCTGGGTAAAGACACCTGGCGAGATGAGAGATCTCGGCGGCGCGCTCTTCGCCGATCGCCGCTTCGGCCGAGTCTTCATGTATCACAACGGTGCGGAGTCTTACTACGCGGCGAGAGGATTCCGCGGGTGGATTGGGGTCTGAACGAGCCAGTTCCGTGAAGGCAGAAAATCAAGGACCTGTCGCGTCATGGGAAAAGCCTCTCAAGAGGTGCTTCCCTTGAGAGGCTTTGGGGAACTTCTGAACGAGCATCCGTCCGCTTAGTGTTTCTTTTTCTTGGCGGCTTTCTTCTTGGTTGCCATGAAGTGTTTCCTCCGTTTGAACGATTTGTTCTCCCAAGGTTCTCGACAGGGCACCTTGATGCCCGAACTACTCAACTACTTGTATGAGTAGCTGTCCTACCACAAGATATTGCCATTCGTATGTAATTTGTCAACACATATTTCACCGTGGTCAGCGATTTTGGCGTGGCGCGTGCTTCACTTTTCAGCGCGACATGGTGCGTAGGGTGCGCACCGTATCGTCCTCGCTGGGTGCAACCCCGCTACCACGGGGCGCCTGTGCGATAATTTTGGAAGAAAATTTATGGCCGATTACAAAGTCTTCTGCGCAAAATTGAAACAGGAATTGCCTGGGCTCCCCGAGCCTCCGTTCGACAACGAGCTCGGGAAAAAGATCTACGAAAACGTCTCACAACAGGCTTGGGGCCAGTGGATGGAGCACTGCAAAATGTTGCTGAACGAATACCGCCTGAACCCCGCACGCAAGCAGGATCAGGAAGTCATCGTGAAGCAGATGGAGCAGTTCTTCTTCGGCGAAGGCTCGGCGCGTCCCGCCGAATATGTGCCGCCGGCGCATTAAGTTTCCTCGATTCATCACGGATGGCGGATGCCTAGAATCTGCGCAGGACCAGCGATTTGATCGCCTGGGCGGTCGCGAGAGACAGTTACTGACCGGTTACCTCCAGCCTGCGGCCGATAGCCAATTCATCACCTCGTAACACTAATTAGCGACAATCTGAGCGTGGCAGCGCAAGATGTGGCACCTCACATCGGTGATCGTGTAGACGATCGCGAAGGTGATCGCGTTTACGACACGCTGATCATCTCTGATCTGCATCTGGGCGCGGACATGAGCCGCGCGCGCGACGCTTTGCGCGTGCTCAGGGAAAACAAATACCGCCGCCTTATTCTGCTCGGCGACATCTTTGCCGACCTGAATTTCGGACGTCTAAAAAAAGAGCACTGGAAATTTCTCGGCTTCATTCGCAAGCTTTCCAATCCCAAGCGGCATGTCGAAGTGGTGTGGGTCGAAGGCAATCACGACCTCGGCCTGGCCCAAATCATGGCGCATCTGGTTGGCGTCCGCGTGTACCAGGAATATCAATGGGAATATCAGGGCGTGCGTCACCTCGCAATCCACGGTCATCAATTCGACACCTTCCTGATCAAGAACCTTCAGTTCAACCATTTGTTCGGCACGCTGCTCTATCTGCAACTGCAAAAGTGGGACACGAAGAACAAGGTCCTGACCCGATTTCTCGACCGGCTGGGCACGCGTTGGCAGCGTTTGTCGGAGAAGGTCGCTGACGGCGCTCTGGCACATGCCCACCACCAGCACGCGTCGCGAGTTTTTTGTGGCCATACTCACGCGGCGATGACGCGGCGTGAGCACGGCGTGGATTATTTCAATTGCGGAGCGTGGATCGACGCGCGTCCGACCTATATCACCATTGACGAAGAGGGAGTCCGGATTCGGGAATATGTCGAGCGGCCCGAAGACGCGAATCGCAACAGCGACGCGGACGAAGACCGAACGGCCTCGGAGTTCGATGACTCCGCGGATGAGGCGGGACTGTTTGAAGATGGCGAATATGAGCGTGTCTGAGCTAGAGTTCGAAATGAAGTTCGAGCTAGAGTTCAAGCTAAAGTTCAACTTGTTCAACGAGGGCAGGTGAATCTTTGCGCAAACTGACCATCGTTTTCCACCACGCTGGTGGAGGACACAAGAGCGCCGCCGATGCGCTGAAAGCAACTCTCTCAAGCCAGAAAGAGCCGTGGGACGTCACTCTTCTCGACATCCAGGCACTGCTTGATCCACTCGATTTGATCCGGCGCTTCACTGGCTTGCGAATTCAGGACACCTACAACGCCATTCTTCGCAAGGGATGGACACGTGTGACGCCGGCACTTTTGGTTGTTTTAAAAAGCACGATCTGGATCTACCATGCACCGATCGTGAAGTTGCTACGCACTTATTGGGCCGAGAATCCCGCGGATCTCGTGCTCTCGGTAGTCCCACATTTCAATCGCGAGATTGCGGAGAGCCTGCGCCCGGTTGGAGGAAAAATCGTCGGCGGAAAAACCGCGGCGAAAACGCCGTTCGTCACACTGATCACGGACCTGGCGGATTACCCACCACACTTCTGGATCGAACGCGAATCGGAATACATCATTGCCGGAACTGAGAAGGCGCGACAGCAGGCGCTAGCCATCGGGGTTCCCACCGACCACGTCTTTCTGACGTCGGGAATGATCCTGAAGCCGAAGTTCTACGAACGGATCGCTGTGGACCGGGTTGCTGAACGAAAGAAACTGGGTCTCGAACCCGATTGTCCGACCGCCATTGTTCTCTTCGGAGGCCACGGTTCGCAGGTGATGGTCGACATCACGAAAATACTCAACGAAGCGAACAGCGGTGTTCAGCTGATCCTGATATGCGGGCACAACGAAAAGCTGGCGGAAGAAATCAAGAAATTGCCCACAAAAAAACCGATCGCCGTGGTCGGGTTCGCCAGCAACGTCGAATATTACATGGCCCTGGCCGACTTCTTCATTGGAAAACCCGGTCCGGGATCGATCAGCGAAGCGTTGCAGTTTCACCTTCCGGTGATTGTCGAATGCAACGGAGCGACACTGCCGCAGGAGCGCTATAACGCGGAGTGGGTGACCGAGAAAGGCTACGGGATCGTCGTCCGCAGCTTCAAAGAGATCGCGCCTGCGGTGCAACGTTTGCTCGACAGCAGCACCTTTGCCGAGTTCCAAACGAGGACCGGCCAATACTCCAATCGCGCGCTGTTTGAAGCGCCGGTGATTTTGGATCAGTGTGCGGAGCGGACTACCGCTGCAACTGAACCGCAGCCCGTTTGATCCACGCCGGACGAACTACTTCGCCCCGCTGACTTTCGACATTAGGCTTTCGACATCAGAATTAGAAGTGAATTGCC
Organism: Terriglobales bacterium; assembly: GCA_035308395.1. Lineage (GTDB taxonomy): Bacteria > Acidobacteriota > Terriglobia > Terriglobales > Acidobacteriaceae > Acidiflorens. The sequence goes on along the minus strand of DATGGT010000126.1, from coordinate 209,263 downwards.
ACTCCCGTTGAAAAGCGCACGCCGTTCTGCCCGCTGCCGTAGAAGCGAGTGTTGACCCAGTCGAGTTGACCGCGCAGCGAGATCGGGCCGGCCACCCGATAGTCGAGCCCTCCACCAACGGCATTCGCGAATGAAGTATCGGAATCGGAGACGCCGCTACTCCGGCTGATGTGGCCAACTCCGACCAGAGCCTCGGCGAACGGACGGAAGCGCTTGACCTGCACGGAAACTCGCGGACCGAACAGTGCGTTGTGCTCGGCGACGTCTGCGTTGATGCCTCCGTAGTTGCGGCTCCCATAGTGACCGTCGACATCGACGACCAAGCCAACCCAGGGAACGAGTTTGCCTTCGAGAGAAGCCTCCCAACCGTTGAGGCTGCCGTCGTCACCTTGAGAAATCGCGGTATGGTCGTACGAATATCCAAAAAATGCATTGCCTTTCGTAGGGATCTGCGCCCACGCACAACTGCACAGGATCATTGCCAAAATAAACAGCACACTCGGCTTTCTCATTTCGTCGCAAACTCTCCTTGAATGTGTTTTAAGGAATAGATGCTCCGTCGTCGAACAAGTTTGGTCCACGAGTGGAAATTCGGAGGGTGAACGGAATCTTTTGTGCAAGGCCGAATGACCTAACGGCGGAATGACTTAACGGAAGAGCGCAGCAAAAAATCCGCCGAGTCGCTTGAAGAAGCCGCGCTGTTGCGGACGGTTTGCAGTCGCCGATTCGGCGCCGGCGGGCTTTGGTGTTTCGTTCGAGGGCGGAGGCAACGGTGCGGCTATGTCGGGCGCCCCGGTCTTTGGGCGCGAATCCGTCGGCAAGGCTTGCACTTGTTCCGCCGACAGAGGCGGTGGTCCGTTCGCGTGGAAGACGAATGGGGCCTCGACCTGGACATGAACGTCGTTGGGCGCCGTGTCGGCCGTCGACGACGCGGTCATCGAGGCGCCTCCTGGCTGCGAGTCATTGGCCGCCGAGGCTTGAGGGTTGGGCGTCTCTGAGACGACAACCGGGTTGATGCTGGCGGGTGGCAGCGCCTTGTTTTGTGTTTCGTTGGGGGCTTGCGTCGGCAAATTGTTGTTTGCAAGCGACGGAGTATCGCGCGGCGGCGGACATCCACACTCGAGCGGGACGGCCATATCCACACGGTCGAGTTGACCGGAATGAAACAGCAATTGGTCGGTGGCCTTGACCTGATATGTACGGTCGCCGAGCAACTCCGACACAATCGCCGACGCAGTGTTTCCGGGGAGTGCGCGCACGCAGGTATTTCCTTGATGGTCGGCACTGAATGCGTAGTGGAATTCTCCCGGGCCTACGAGTTGGATGCGGAAATCGGGAGTCATCACCGTATCCGACGAAGCGTCGAGGCCGAAGTGGGCTTCCATTGCACCCGAGTCCATGCTGAGCATCAGGTTGTGATGGTTCTGCGACGGAGTCACCGCAACGGTGGTTCCTGGGCAGACATGCAGCTCGCCACCACTGGAGAGTCTTACGATTGCAGTATCTGGTCCAGCCGTGACCGTGGAACCGGCTGTTCCGTCTTTGCCGGTCAGGGCGAGCGGCCCGGCAACACGGATGGCCGAGACGACCGGCTGCTGGACAGGAACGAGACTGGGAGTTGCCGGTGATTGGAACGGCGAACTGCTGGCTTCGTTGGGATTTTTCCCGAGATGCACGACGAGGCGATTTCCAGCGGCGTCCCAGGTGTAGGCGCGGGGCGCAGCCAGATCGACGACCACGCGCGTGATCGGAGGATTCTGCTGGAATTGGTCGGCACGTATGGAGGTAATCTGGTCGGCCTGCACAGCGATGCGCTTTTGCTGCGCGTCCAGCCGCGCGTTTGGCAGATCGATCACCAATCGATCGGGATCGGTTATGACTTGGATTGCAGGCACCAGAGGCTTGGTCGAAAGGATCTCAACCGCGGGTCCGTCTTTTTCTTGAACTATCCGAAAACTCTTTACCGACGCGATTGGATCGTAGTGCCCCTTGATGACGGTTTTGGGAGAAGGTTGCTGCGCCGAAACCGCAAGCGTTGCGAGCAGGAGGGCCGCACCCCACCCTCTGTGAAAGCGAGGGAAGCGGGGGCGAGAGAGCCTTGGCCGCGACGCAAAATTCGACGGGAAATCCTTCACGGGAGCGCTCGGGTGTTACAGCAACGATACCATTCGCGGAAGCGCGAAAGAAGCGGGTGGGACCAACCGGAGAAACGAACGTAAGGGGGAATGCCGGCAACAGTTATTGCGGATCGGCGAGAAATTCGTATTCGTCGATGACGGCGGCGACAGCCATCTTGGTGGTGGGCGCTCCTCCTTCGACCCGCAACACGCGGCCTTTGCAGCGGACGCGAATACTTTCGGTGAGCGTGATCTCGGGGGGCAATGTCAGCGTGAAATCGATGGCAGAACCAGCTTGCACCGCAGTGTCGACAAAGAAACAAATGCCGCGGGCGCTGACGTCGCGGGTCTGGGCCGGCTGCTCTCCTTCTGCGTCGCCGCAGCGAACACTTACGGGCAGACGAAGGGCGAAACGCCGGGTGGCACGCTTGTCGTTATTGGTTTCATGATCGTGCTGCGTCTCGGCCATCGAACCTCCGGAAATCGCCTGTAAGCATGTCAATTAGCGGCGAAGCTGTCAAGAAGTAAGACTCCAACGCCAGGGCAGAGGTCGGATTGCAGAGGCTCAAATCCCTCGGATATTTGGCTGTGCAATCTGCCTTCTGACCTCTCGAACCTCGGCCTCAGAGCTACAATAAGCCTGTGGTCTTCGTCCTCGATAACTACGATTCCTTCACTTACAACCTGGTCCAGTACATCGGCGAACTGGGCGCGCAGGTTGAAGTGCGTCGGAATAACGAGGTAACGATTGGCGAGATTGAGGCGATGCGCCCAGAACGGATCGTGATTTCTCCGGGGCCTTGCACGCCGCAGGAGGCGGGTATCAGTATTGAATTGATCAGGCATTTCGCGGGTCCATCTCAGCGCCGAGTACCTTTGTTTGGCGTCTGCCTTGGGCATCAGGCTATCGGCGCGGCTTTTGGTGGAGAGGTGGTCCGAGCCAGGAATCTTATGCACGGAAAAACCAGCCCAGTGGAGCACGACGGGAAGACGATTTTTCGCGACCTTGCCACCCCCATGACGGCGACTCGCTACCACTCTTTGATCGTCGCTCCGGAAGGGCTCCCGGACGACCTTGAGGTCAGCGCGTGGACCCATGACAAAGACAGAACACGAGTCATCATGGGACTCCGGCACAAAAAGTTCCCGGTGGAAGGCGTGCAGTTTCACCCTGAGAGCGTGCTCACGAACGAGGGGAAAAAGCTGGTCGCGAATTTCCTGCGCGGATAGGCGCACTCATTCATGTATATTCCCAGACTTTTTCATGAAACCAGCTGGCCCGAAATCAGACGTGTGATTCAGGAGAACAGCTTCGGGACCGTGATCAGCTGTAACGCAGGCGTCCCGGTGGCTACGCACGTACCGTTGCGGCTGGTCGAATCGGCGGACGGAACGGCCAGGCTACAGGGACACATGTCAAAGGCGAACCAGCATTGGCAGTTGTTTGAGCCTGACGGAGCTGGGCAGGCAGGGCGCGCCCTGGCTATTTTCATGGGCGGAGACGCTTATGTCTCGCCGCGATGGTATGACCACATCAACGTGCCGACGTGGAATTACATGGCTGTCCATGTCTATGGAAAACCGCGGCTGGTCAGCGATCCTGCCGAAATGCATGCACTGATGAAGGGACTCGTCGACCGTTACGAAGGGCAATCCGAGGAAAGCGCCGATGGAACGACTGCCAAGAGCCGCTACACGATCGAGGGCCTGCCACCGGATTTTCTTGCGGGTCAGATGAAAGGCATCGTCGGGTTCGAAATACTGGCCGACGAAATTCAGGCGAGCTTCAAGTTAAGCCAGAACCGCGATGAAAAAAATCACGAGAACGTAATGGCTGAGTTGCGCAAGAGCGATGACCAGAAGGCGCACAAGGTAGCCGACGCGATGGCGAATCGGAGACGACCGAGCCAGTAAAAAAGTTGACGGCCTTGGTGGTACCCATCCTAAACGTCGCAAAGCACGCGACGTTTAGGATGGAGCAGGGCATCCCTGGTTAACACCCGAGTTAACAAGAGATACAGCTTGTCTAGAACACTTCCCTGATGGTGCGGGTGACCAACGTGACGGAGTTGTTTGAGGCTTCGCCTCCAGCGTAGGTGAAGTTGGCATCCTGTGAGTTCAGAGTCAACTGCTCAGAGGTCAAAACGGTTGTGGTGCCGGGGACCGTGATATCCACACGGTAGGTACCTGCGAGGACGATGAGCGCCGCTTCCGCGCCCTGATCCGCGGTGATGGTGTAGGTTTTCGGGGTCTTAACGAACAACTGCGTCAGCGTAGCCTGCAATGCAGGCGCGTCCGCGGCGTTCGAAAAGACGAAGCGTGCGTTGCCGGATGTTACATGCGACAAGTTGTCGTTGAAGCTCATGAGAGTCGGCTGGCCGCCGCTGATCGTCGCTACCGCGGAAATACTCCCTCCATCAACCAGCGAAACCTGCGATGTGATCAGGGCCGGGTTCGTGCATGGAGCGAGCGTGTTCGACAGACTGATTTGGACGTCATATTGTCCGGGAGCGAGGGTGAGCGGACCGCTGGTGTTACTGAAGGTGAGTCCGCGCACCAGACAAGACTTGGCGTTGATCAAAATGTCGATGGGCAGGCCGGGGTTGAGATTGGCGGCCACGGCGCGGCCTGGAAGATCGTGGATGATGTAGAGGTAAGACTCTTCGGCAGCGAAACTGGGACCGGCGAGAGCCAGAGCGAGGGTCGCGAGTTGCAAAACCACACGGATGCAGAGTTTCATAGGTCTCCTTAATAAGTGTTTGAAGGGTTCGGCGCTGGTGTGGCGCGGATGTTGATGGAAGAAGTTGTCGTGAAATCCGCGACGAAATGAGAGCGTCCAGCGGATCACGATTACCTCAGGAAACCCCAACCCGGAAGCAGTCTCGCTTCGATTGTGTAAAACCCTGGTGGCAATGGGAAGTCGCGGCGCTTTGAGAAAAATTGAGGATGTGGTGGTGTTGGAGTTGCCTATCGTCCTCGCGCCATCTCTACGGCGCGCAGGACCGCACGCGACTTATTTTCCGATTCCGTGAACTCGCTTTGCGGGTCGGAGTCGGCGACGATCCCTGCTCCGGCTTGCAGATAGGCTTTCTTGCCTTTCATTAGTACAGTGCGAATCACGATGCAGGAATCGAGATTGCCGGCAAAATCAGCGTAGAGGACCGCGCCACCGTAGACGCCGCGGCGGGTGGGCTCCAGCTCTTCGATGATCTGCATGGCACGGACTTTCGGCGCGCCACTCAGAGTTCCGGCGGGGAAACACGCTGCCAGCGCGTCGACTGCGTCCAACTCCGGACGCAGACGGCCCTCTAAGGCCGACACCAGATGCATCACGTGGGAGTAGCGTTCGACGTACATGAGGTCGCGCACTTTCACCGAACCGTACTCACTCACGCGCCCGAGATCGTTGCGGCCAAGGTCGACCAGCATGACGTGCTCGGCGCGTTCTTTTTCGTCTTCGCGCATTTTCTTTTCGAGGGCAGCATCGGCGGCTTCATCTTTTCCGCGTGGGTGCGTGCCGGCGATTGGGCGATATTCGAGCTTCTTGCCGCCAACGCGCACGAGCATCTCGGGGGACGAGCCGATGACGTGCATCGGAGCACCACCCGACTTCGCTCCCGATTTCTCTCCGCCGAAGCGCAGGAAAAACATGTAGGGCGATGGATTGACCGTTCGCAGGGCGCGGTAGAGGTCGAAGGGCGCGACTCCGGGCTCGAAATCCCAACGCTGCGAAAGCACGACCTGGAAAATGTCACCGGCAGCGATGTACTCCTTGGCACGCTCGACGCTTTGCATGAACTTTTTCTTTGGCGTTTGCGCTTCCACTTTCAGCGGCAACTTGGTGGCGGATTTCCGCCAGTGCGCTGGCTTCCAACCGCTGGCAAGCTTTTTCTCGATGCGGGTGATGTCTTTCACCGCGCGCCCGTAGGCAGCTCTTGGGGATTCGCGAGTGACGTCAGCCGAAGCTACGATGTGAATCTGGTGACGCAAGTGATCGAAGGCCAGGACACGATCGAAAAACATGAGCACACAGTCGGGGACATTAAGGTCGTCTTTCGTTTGGGAGCCAGCCTGGCCGCCGATGTTCTCCAACTGGCGAACGATGTCATAGGCGCAATAGCCGACTGCGCCTGCGGTGAATGGAGGCAGACCCTCCATCGAGGCGGGGCGATGTTGCTTCAGCAGTTCTTTGATGACGTGGAAGACATTCCCAGTTCGACGTTCGATTTTCTTGCCACGCTTGATGGTGATTTCGTCTCCCCGTGATTCCAGTCGGAGAAAGGGACGCACCCCCAGGAACGTGTACCGTCCAATTTTCTCGCCACCTTCCACAGATTCGAGCAAGAAAGCGTCCGGTTCACCATCGGCAACAGCGAGGAAAGCGGAAACCGGGGTCAGCAAGTCGGCGGAAATGGATTTCGCGACCGGAACGAGAGTCGCAGTGCGCGACATCTCGGCAAACTGTTTGTAGTCGGGTCGGATCATCGCTATTTATTATGCTATCGATTATCTCGGTTATTGAGTGTCTCGCGTCGCGTAACAACTTTCACGGTGCAAACCGGGCGCCGTGGGCTATCTGGTATCGGTTCCCATCAGCGCCTTGACCGCTTCCGCTACGGTGATCATAAGCGTCATCGGATCCATCGGGGAGGCGATAAATCCGCAATTTTCATAGAATTGCCTTGCTCGCTCCGAAATTGCGTGAACTAGAATGGCGCGGAGACCAGCGATCTCGGCGACCTGCAAAGTACGCAATATTGCATCGCGCAACAGTGCGGGACCGATCCTTCTTCCCTGAAACTCGCTGTGGACCGCGAGCCGGCCCAGGATCATTACTGGCACAGGATCGGGCATATTGCGACGGACGCGACTGGAGGCTCCGGCATGGGCGACGGAGCCGACGGCCAGCGCATAATAGCCAACCACCTGTTGTCCCGTTCGGACAATGTAGGTGCGCGATGCGCCGCTCTGCTGGTTTTGCAGAGCACGGCGAGGAAGCCAGTCGTCGAGAGATGGCTCGCCACACTCAAATTCCGTCAGGTCGTGATCGGAGCGCAGTTTCTCAGGTGCGCTGAGTTGGCCTTGACGAGAATCCAAGTTGCGTCCTCACTATGTGCGGGCCCGGTACGCTGCGATGGCTATTGTTCCCACGGAGCCTTGGTTTTCAGCAACCGCTTTAGCCTTGCGCTACTCACCGGGGGCTTGTCGAGCATGGAATTGAAGCGCTTGAAGTCATCGGCGGACAACGCGAAGTAGCGGCGATCGAGGAGTACCGCTTCGGCCTCGCGGCATGCGGATTCGAGCATGAAATCGGAACGGTTTCGTCCCAGAGCGTCTGCGGCACGGTCGATCAGCGCTTTCTGCCGACGCGTGGCGCGGAGGTTGATGGTCTCATCGCGGTTTCTGGTGGCCCGGGCGCCGGATGCTGGCATGCCTCTCCTCTGTATACACAATGAATATACATTAATGTGTGTACCATGTAAATACACAACTAGGCCAGAACCATCCTGGTGCTTGCCTACCCCGCAGGCCGGCAATATACTTTGCGAGGCTCACCCCCGGATGGCAGTCAACGTAATCTTATGGATGTGGAGACATTATGACTACAGTGGCGGAACTCGCGCAGGAAACAAATCCCTGGCAGGCGCAAGCGGCGCGCTTCGACATGGCAGCGAAGAAACTGAATCTTGACGAAGGCCTGTGGAGAGTATTGAGCAGTCCCAGCCGCGAGATCATCGTGCATATCCCGGTGATGTTGGACAACGGCCGTCTGGAGGTCTTCACCGGTTTCCGCGTCCAGCATTCGATTGCGCGCGGTCCGGCCAAGGGCGGGCTGCGTTACGCTCCCGACGTGAACCTCGACGAAGTCCGGGCCCTGGCCAGCTGGATGACCTGGAAGTGCGCGGTCGTGAACATTCCTTTCGGTGGCGCGAAGGGCGGGATCATTTGTGATCCGCATAAGATGTCGCAGGGCGAGCTGGAGCGTATGACTCGCCGCTACACCGCCGAACTGTTCGAGTTCATCGGGCCAGAAAAGGACGTCCCGGCCCCCGATGTGAATACCAACGAGCAGACCATGGCGTGGATCATGGATACCTATTCCATGCACATGCGGCAAACGGTCACGGCGGTGGTCACGGGCAAGCCAATCAATATCGGCGGATCACGCGGACGGCGCGAGGCTACAGGGCGCGGAGTACTGATGGTCTGCGAGCAGGCGATCAAAAAACTGCGGCTGAATCGCGACACGACGCGGGTCATCATCCAGGGCTTTGGCAACGTCGGATCGAACGCGGCGCGGCTCATGGCCGAAGCGGGATACAAAGTTATCGGCATTCTCGAAGTGGGTGGCGGACTCTACAACAAGAACGGCATCGACGTTGAAGCGCTTTGGGAACATCGACTGCGCAATGGCAGCATCCACGGGTTCGCGGGAGCCGAGGCGTACGATCCGGCGGAACTTCTGCTCACCGATTGTGACATTCTGATTCCAGCGGCGACCGAGAACCAGATCACGTCGCAAAATGTGGATCGAGTGAAATGCAAAATTCTGGCGGAAGGCGCCAATGGTCCGACGACGGCAGCCGCGGATGAAGTTCTCGCGGAGAAGAAGGTATTCGTGATCCCCGACATCCTGGCGAACGCCGGTGGCGTGACTACCTCTTATTTCGAGTGGGTGCAGGACCGCCAGGGCTATTTCTGGAAGGAATCGGAGGTCAATGAACGCCTGGAGGACATCATGGTCACGGCGTTTGACGATGTTGTGCGGTACTCCGAAACGCACGCCGTGAACAACCGGATCGCGGCTTATATGCTGGCCATCGACCGTGTGGCATACACAATTCGCCAGCGTGGAATCTATGCCTAGGCGTATCTAAGACCGTATCTCGGATTTAGAGTTGGGGCTTCCATCCGGAAGCCCCTTCTTGTTTTGGTTGACCCCGCGCGCTTCGCGGTGTAATCATGCTGGGGCATTCTAGGACTACCCATCTTCTGGCAGTCAACCCTTCGTGCAATCTGCCCGATGCAGAAACCCAAGAGCATCGGCAAGGAAAGGGGTTGACGCCTCTTAATCTCGCGAGGGAAAAATGAACCGTAAAAACAAACTTACTCTGTGGATGTTGGCTCTCTGTCTCACACTTTCGACAGCAGTCGCACCCGTCTTGGCCAAGGCCCAAGCAGCGTCGACCGACACAACTGCGGACACAACCACTACCAAGAAGTCGAAGAAGAAGACGAAAAAAGAAAAAGCTGCGGCCGACGACACCGCGGCTGCAGACAAATCTGCGGCCACCACCAAGTCTGGATCCAAATCTGCCAAGTCCAGTTCGACTGATAAATCCACCGACGCAGCGGACGCGACGACCAGCAAGAAATCAAAGAAGAGCAAGAAGGCGGCGACGGATGATGCGGCCGCCAAGCCGGCGGCCGATGCAACTGCGCCAGCAGCCACGACTGCTCCCGCAACCGCAACGACAACGAAAAAGAGCAAGAAATCGAGGGCTGCGGCGGACGCTGCACCCGCCAGCGCACCCGCGGCCTCGGCACCAGCTGCAAAGGCTGCGGCTCCCGCAGCTTCCGCTCCAGCCCCAGCGGCGGCTCCGTCTGCCGCGCCAGCGACGACCGCACCCGCATCTTCCGCGAAGGCAGCGGCTCCGAAGACTGCCGCCAAGTCGGCAGCTCCAGCGCCTTCGAGTCCTGAGATTGCTTCGGCGCAGGCCAGCGGGAAGGTCTGGGTGAACACCGAGAGCGGCGTTTATCACAAGAGCGGCCGTTGGTATGGCAAGACCAAGCAAGGGAAGTTCATGACTGAATCCGAAGCCCAGGCAGCCGGCTACAAAGCTGCGCAAAAAGAATAATAGTAACGAGGGAACAATTTTAAGGAGAAACTATGACCAAAAAATTCGCCAAGAAATTACTGCCTAAAATTCTCGTCGCATTTTTTGCACTGAGCCTGTTGAGCGGTGTTGCGGTGGCGCAGACTGACAAGAAGCCGGCAGCGACACCCACCGCGGGCGCAGCCAGCGCAGATCTGCTCGACATCAATACCGCCACCAAGGAACAACTCGACGCTCTGCCCGGAATCGGAGCGGCCTATTCGCAGAAGATTATCGATGGCCGTCCCTACGCGAAGAAAACCGACCTGACGAAGAAGAAAATCATTCCTGCCGCTACGTATGCCAAGATCAAGGACAAGATCATAGCCAAGCAGAAGTAAACGGCTTGGAGGTCTGAGGTCCGATCGGTGATCCGAAAACAAGGCCGCCCATCGTTTGACGATGGCGGTCTTTTTCTTGCCGTATCCCCCGCCGTCGAGTGTGTTGAAGCTGGAAGAATCGTCTTTCTTGTCCGGTTGCTTTCGGTGGGGCCGCGGAGCATAATTTGGCGTCGCTGACATCCGGCGAGGTTGCCGCGTCATGGGTCCCTACACGGTTGCGTTCCTGGCGGCAGGAACGTCCACCCCAAACAGCGCAATACTTCAGGAGGCAGTTATGGGTTTGCTCGATAATTTGGAAAACCAGGCGATGGGCAACGTGTTGGGCGGCAACTCCAATCCGTTGGCGTCTGGCCTTTTGCAGATGATACAAAATCAGCCCGGCGGTTTGCAGGGATTAGTACAGACATTTCACGACAAGGGAATGGGCGGACTGGTGTCCTCATGGGTCAGCACCGGGCCAAATCCGCCGATTTCGTCGGACCAGGTTCATCAGGTACTTGGTAGCGATCAGGTGAAGGCTCTGGCCGCCAAGGCAGGGATCAATCCCGACATGGCCGGTTCTGCAATTGCCGCACTGCTGCCGACACTGGTGGATAAGTTGACGCCAAATGGATCCGTGCCCGATCACGGCAATGTTCTCGAGATGGCGTCGAGTATGCTCAAGAACTTTGAGACGCCAAAGGCGTCCTAACGAATTCGTCTTCGAGAGCGGCGCTCACCGTTCACAACGAGCGCCGCTTTTTCATTTGCCTTCCACTGCCAAACCTGCGTTGCGTGCTGGATCATACCTTCGGTCCGTTGCCTTGCCTTCCGTTGTGGAGGATAATCAATTTACCGCCCTTGAGGCCATGCTCCAGTCTCCGGTCATTGCGTGAATCTTCCCAACTACATCACGCTCACCCGCATTGCCGCAGTTCCGCTGCTCATCTGGATTCTGATTACTCCACGCTTCGCCTCCGAACATACCGGCGAACGTGAAATCCTGGCCTCGGCCGTTTTCATCCTGGCGTCGATCACGGATGGCATCGACGGTTATCTGGCCCGCAAGCGCGGCGAGATCACTACCATGGGCATGCTGCTCGATCCCCTCGCCGACAAGCTGCTGGTGGCTGCCGCTTTCATCACGCTTGTGCAGTTCAACCCCGCGCTGGTACCGGCTTGGATCGCGGTGGTTGTGATTGGACGGGAATTTCTGGTGAGCGGGTTGCGGTCGATCGCAGCTTCCGAAGGTTTTACCATCCAGGCGAGTGAACTCGGCAAGTTCAAAATGCTGGTTCAGATCATCTCGGTCGTAGCCGTGATTCTGGCTCGCCGCTGGCATGAATGGCCGCTGTTCGGGATTTATATTTTCCCTGTCTACTGGATTGCCTGGCTTGCCATCTGGTTTATGGTTTTGCTGTCCCTGGTTTCCGCGGGAGATTATTTCATCGCCTTCTGGTCGCGGATCGACCGCAAGTCGGAAAAACGCCGCCGCCGATCCTTCGTCCTGGCCCGGCGGAGAAAACGTGATGTTCAGGCCGTTTGAGAAGACGTCCGAAAGTCTGATCGCCGGCGAATTCAGCGCTCCCCCATCCCCGGAGTTTTCTCTTGAGGAACGAAGAACATTACTTCACATCGCCCACTCGGCGATTCGTTCAGCCCTTGATCGTCCGGCCCATGATCATCCGACCCTCGATCATCAACGGTTTTCAGAAGCTCCACCTCCGGGCCTTTCAGAGCCCCGAGGCATCTTCACCACTCTCTATCTAGGTGGTCAACTCAGAGGATGCGTTGGCTATGCGATGCCGGTTGCGCCACTCTATCGCGCGGTCGCGGAAACCGCTTGCGCGGCTGCGTTCGACGATTCCCGCTTCGTTCCGGTAACGAAAGAAGAGGCTCCATCGCTGCAGATTGCCCTGAGCGTTCTCTCGCGCTTGTTCGCGATTCGTCCAGAATGCGTTGAAGTGGGACGCCATGGGCTGGTCATATCGCGCGGCGCTCGGCGCGGCTTGCTGCTGCCGCAGGTTCCAGTCGAGAATGGTTGGGATCGCGACACTTTTCTCCAACAGACATGCCGTAAAGCCGGCCTGCCATTGGATGCATGGCAGACCGGAGCAACGATCGAGGCGTTTACGGCCGAGGTTTTCGCGGATGGCGATCTGAAGATTTCAGAGCAGTAAACGGAAACGGGGGAGATGTGATCTCCCCCGTTTCGTACGCGATAATAAACTGAGCTCTTACTGTTGTTCGTCGAGTTCAACACTGTCGCCGGCGTGTACGTCTTCCAGCGTAAAAACGACCATTGCAGACGACGAAGTCGGGGTGACGTTTAGAACGACCACTTCGGCAACGGCGCGCCGCGGCAGATCGCCCACGTGGATGTTCGCGCCTTTACCCCTGGTCATCCAATTCCCTTCATAAGTCGGCGGATGCAACTGCGTATCTTCCGACGATGGTGTGTCAAAAGAGAGCGAGTCGACTGGATCGCGCAAGGTGGCGGCGTAGGTGCGCAGCACGCGGAAATAGTCGCCCACTTTCACACCCTGGTTCGAACCCACGTTCATGTAGAGCTTCATGCCAGTGCCGAGCTCGGTGTCGTAGTCCTTACCGACCAACACGCGCCCAGCCAGTTTTGAGTTGGGCGGAGCGAAACGGTCAAAGTGTCCGGGCACATGAAACGCGACCGGCTGTTTTTCCACGAAAGGTACGGCGACATCCCCTGGGTTGATCGGATCGCAACTGAATTCGACCTGAGCGATCGCGCTATGATTTCTGGTGTCGACGACACGCACACGCCCAATTTCGCCATAGGGGTGTCCGGTGGCGGCTAGCAATTTGTGTTGCCCTTCATAGAGTTCGAACTCGTTCACATCGCGCATTTCGCGGACGATCGAATAGAGCTGGCCAACCTGATAGCCACTCCCTGACAAGTAGACCGCCTCGCCGTTTCCGAACTTAGTCGACAACGGTGTATCGATTCCGCCATTGACATAGTTGGCGTCGGGCAGTCGATCTTTGGAAATGAATCCAGCACAATAAATATCTGCCGGGGTCGGCGTCTGGTAGCGCACAAATGGGACGTTGACAGCCGTGTTGATGATGCCGGATGAATCTGGCGTCGACGCTGTCGTCGACTGCTGAGCCACCGCCAAACTGGCCATTACCGTCACCAGCAGTAGCGCTAACAATCCTGTTTTCTTCATGTTGCCTCCGACCTCCACCCGTTTCGGCTCGTCCAAGCTATGTCTCACGAAAGACTAGGGTTACAGTCGGAAAGTAACAAGCCACCCGGTCTGGGTCAAGGTTACGAGGGTGTTGAGCCCTTTCGCGCCAGAGTGTTCCGGGAGGGCAGGCAATCCTTGATGTTGCATCTGTGGCTGCACCCTTGTAATATCGCGCCGTCGTTGAAAACAAATGGCCTTGGCCTTGCCTTCCACTCTCGCACCCCGTTTCCTGCCGATGAACCTGCCAAAGGTCTGCCTGGCGCTGAGCGGGGATTCCATCGAAGACATGCTCGCAACCGGCGAGTCCATGGCGCGGGATAACCCGTTCATGGAGTTCCGGTTGGACTACTTGAAGCAACCGCTGGCGGCGCTCACCAAGATCCACCGCTTCCTCGAGACTCACCAATACGTGACTGCGATTGGAACCTGCCGTCGCGCCGACAATGGCGGCAAGTTCAAAGGATCGCTCGCCGCCGAGTTGGAAGTGCTCACCAAGGCGCGTGCCGCGGGCTGCCAGCTTGTCGATCTGGAACTGCAGAGCGCTCTGAAGGCAAAGCCCGATGCGATTGCGCGGCTACGCAGCCGTGCCGGATTGATATTGTCGTTCCACGATTTCCGCGCCACGCGCAACCTCGACGAGACGCTGGAGAAGATGCTCAAGATCCCTGCAGATTTCTACAAAGTTGTCAGTGCCGCGACGACACTCTTTGACAACGTCACGATGATGAAGTTCGTGCAGGCGCGCAGTGACAAACACGCCCTCGTCGGGCTGTGTATGGGAGAGCAAGGGATCATCAGTCGCGTTCTAAGCGCGCGCGCGGGCAGCGTTTTTACTTTTGGAGCCATCAGTTCCGATCTGAAAACCGCGCCGGGCCAGGTGAGCACACGCGATCTGCGCAGCATTTATCGGATTGAGCAAGTGGATGCCGCCACGCGCGTTTACGGAGTTGCCGGCGATCCCGTCGAGCATTCGCTGTCTCCTGTGATCATGAACGCGGCGATGAGGCGGGAGAATGTGAATAGCGTCTACCTGCCACTTCATGCCAAGACGATGAAGGATCTGATCCACTGCGTGCGCGAGATCCCGCTGCACGGACTTAGCATCACCATGCCTTACAAGCAGGCGATCCTCGCGCATCTCGATAATACGGATGCGCATACGGCGAAAATCGGCGCCTGCAATACGGTTGTTCGCGGACAGGACGGCAAGCTCTACGGTTTCAATACCGACGTCGCCGGCGTGTTGCGGCCACTGGAACAGCGGCTCACCATTGACGGCGCGAAGGTTCTTGTCATCGGCGCGGGCGGTGCCGCGCGAGCCGCGGTGTTCGGACTGAGGGAGCGAGGCGCCGAGGTCTGGGTCATGAATCGCACGTCGGCCAAGGGACAGAAGTTGGCTCGGCAGGCGAAAGCAAAGTCGATTAAGCGCGCCGATCTTCGCAAAATCGCTTTCGACGTCATCATCAATGCCACGCCAATCGGCATGGGGAACACTCGCGATTGCCCGCTCAAAGATGAAGAGATCAAAGCCCGTGTCGTCTTCGACATGGTGTATGACCCGGTCGAAACACACTTGCTACAAGTCGCAAGGGCCAAGGGAATCGCGGTGATCCCGGGAGTCGAAATGTTTGTGCAGCAAGCAGCACGGCAGTTCGAAATCTGGACGGGAAAGCCTGCACCTGCTGGGGACATGCTGAGAGCCGTAACCATGGCACTGCAAGAGCGGGCATCGGCGCAGAAGCCGCAGCGGTCGTCATAAGAGCCGTGACAAAAGACGTGCCGAGAATAGCCGAAAGGCTGTATTACCTCAGTGCGAAGTTGGAAACTGACGGCAGGTTGCCACGGGACGCTTTCTCTTATACTGTGAGCAGAACAGGGGAGCTTTCCGTGGCCCAACCAGTTCCACTATTCACGCCCCATCCGAACCTCAGTGACGAAGTGAATCGCCACATCGTCCAGTCTGAGATTGAGGGCGGTGTGTATCTGAAAGACCTCCCATCGGCCACTGTGCTGCAAATCCAAACCCAACATCACTGCTACACGGCTGTCCTTCAGGAGGATGGCTCGGCGCTCATCTCGGGGCATCCGGAATTCTGCCCGCAACCGGTTCTGGTCGCAATCGCCGGCTCGACCTGGGGAGGCTCGATGCTGAAGCAGCGATATGTCGGCCGCGGCATGCACCTCGAGTTTTGCCATCCGCAGTATCGAACGCCCATCGTGACTTCGCCCATCAAGGAAATCCGGGAATGTACGCGCATGACCCCGGCCCAGCTCACGGCCCGCGCCCGGTGTCATTGATTCGAGCAGTGATCCAGAAGATCTGATCTTGTTCTAGGGCACGTCGTCTCAACCATCTCTCCCTCACTTCAGGCGCTTAACAGTCGGATGTTCTGCCTCAGCCCTTTTCACGGCCGTCCGACTGTGACCAAGGGTGACATGAAACTCCTGAAACGAACGCAATTTCCGTTTTCTTCCGTCGCGTCATGTACCCGTATAGCCCTTTGCTAGCGCGCCAAAATCGCTTTTATAGCAAAGTGCGAAATTGTCGATGCTCATGCCATAAGAAAGGTTGCAAATAACGCGGACCAGAAGTACTATCGAAACTGGACGCGGCATTCGCGTCCACCTTGTCTCAACTAACCACAACTTCCAGGTAGAAAACGCAGCCCTAGTTAAAAAATCTAAAGGGGTGCCCAAGGCCCCGGTGCAATTCGGAGAGAATGCATGTCGTGGTACGCGTACTGCCTCACGGAACACCAGACCCTAGCCAATGGTGTTCGCGCCCGTCGCCCCTTTGTCCTAGAAGGAATTCAAGGTGTGAACGGTTCTCCAGTGATGAGCTACCCTAGCGGTGAATTTGCTGTAATCGTCAGCGAATATGACCGCGAGACCTCCAAACTCGACGAAAAGTCGGTTTTGGAGCATGCCAGGGTAGTGAGTCAGAGCTTCCGAACCGCCACCGTTCTGCCGTTCCGGTTTGGAACGATTTTCGACACCGAAGATGCGATCCGCCAAGCGGTTCGCTCGAATCGCCGGACTTTCTGCGAGAGCGTGGAACGGCTTCGCGGCAAGTCGGAAATGCGCATCAAGCTGACCGTTCGCGATGGTTCGATGCGGGCCAATCTGGAGGAAATCATTCTTCCGGATACTGTCGGCCGCGAGTACCTTAGCAAGCTCCGCGAGAAGGCCTCACGCGAGCGAGAGCGCCAGACCAAGGCACGGGCTCTGTCGGTGCAGGTGCACAAACTCTTCAATCCCCTCGAAGAGGAAGTGAGCTGCAAGAAGGTTGACTCCGACGGAATGCTTCTCGATATCGCCCACCTGATCGATACCAAATCCATTGAAAAATATCAGAACCGTTACAGTACAGCCGCTAAGCAGCTGAAAAACTGCCAGATGGTTGTGACTGGCCCATGGCCGCCGTACCATTTTCTGCCGGGGAAGGTGCGAACGGTAGCCGGCGATAGCTAGACGTTTTTGAGATACCTGTAGGTTTCGAAGCCCCCTTCTAAGGGGGCTTTCTTTTTTGTAGGCGGGATCTGCGGTTGCGGGTAAGTCGGTCTCTTACAACCTTCCAATTCTTTCAATGTGCAGCTTTGTGCATTTGGGATTCGATCATCTGCGGAATATGGGAAGTTCCGCGGCCTAAGGTATTCACCCTAAACCAATGATTTTGAACAGCTTCCCAAAATGGGTCTTTTTCGGGTCCGCGGATAACTAATTTGGTTCCGCAAATGCATAGTTCATAACCAATAAAGAGGCCGTACCGTTTGAACAACTTCACTCTCGATGTTCTCGACAACTCACTCTGTCCGCTCCTGTCAAGTCCTGTCAAGGATCGGCGCCAACTAAGTTTCCTCTGATTCCCGCCATCTAGCCTCTTTGAAAAGGTTGGCCCCGCAAGGGGCCGCTTTTTTTGCTCCTGCCGCTCCTGTACACTCGCAGTTTGCATGAATTCCGAAAAAGTGAAGTCTAATCTTTCCCCTCTCCTCCGAATTTTTCTCCTGCTGACCGTCGTCTTAGGACAGATTACGGCGGACGCCCAAAAGGGTCCTGCGGCCACGGATGACCTCCTTTTGACGACGATGGAAAAGGAACTGCACCGCGGCGAGGCGCAACTCGCGAAGCAGGATCCGGCGCCTTATTTCACAAGCTATAACGTGACGGACAGCGATTCGATGGTCATCCTGAGCGCCCAGGGTGGCCTGCTTACGTCGACACGCGCTCGCCGACGTAACGCTGACGTCAGCATGAGGATTGGCACTCCCGCGCTCGATAACACACATGATCAGGAGCGTTACTCGGGACTTACTTCGGGGCAACTCCCCGAGCGCGACGATCCCGATGCGATCGCGCGCGTGTTATGGAAGTTGACTTACGAACAATATCGAAAAGCGCGACAGGCTTTCACGAACGCAAAAACAAAGACAGCGGTCCGCGCCAAAGACGAGGACGATTCGCCCGACTTCTCGGAAGAGAAACCCTCGACTTACATCGAGAAAGCATCACTGCCTGCGTTTCCCGATCAAAAGGCTTGGGAAGATCTGGCTCGCCGCTACTCGGCTTCGTTCCGGCAGTATCCCCAGGTCGAAGAGTCGCTGGTTTTTCTCTACGCTTCGAAGAGTAAGAGTTATCTGGTTTCAACCGAAGGCACGAAGATCGTCACCAACGATGCCATCTTCCGCATCATGATTCAAGCGGAGACGCGCGCCGACGATGGCATGCAGTTAATGCGCGTTGAGACATTCCAGTTTTCAGATCCGGCAGAAGTTCCTTCCGAAGCCGAAATAGCGGCGAGCGTCAAAAAGATGGCGACCGACCTGGTCGCGCTGCGCGCCGCTCCGTTGGCAGAGCCATACAACGGTCCCGCGATGCTTTCGGGCCGCGCGGCTGCGGTGTTTTTTCATGAAGTGCTCGGGCATCGTGTCGAGGGACAACGCCAGCGTGGCCGCGACGAGGGCCAGACCTTCACAAAGAAGGTAAACGAGAAAATCATGCCGGAGTTCCTGAGCGTGACGGACGATCCAACGCTGCGCACGCTTGGGAAAACGGAGTTGTCCGGCTTCTATCGCTACGATGATGAAGGCACTCCCGCGTCGCGAGTCGAGGTGGTGAAGGACGGCATCCTCAAGAATTTTTTGATGGGTCGGCTGCCGGTAAAGAATTTCAGCAACTCGAACGGGCACGGCCGCGGTCAGGAAGGATTGATGCCCGTCGGCCGGCAGGGCAATCTGATCGTAACTTCCTCGAAGACGATTCCTGACGCGCAGCTGCGGGCGCGCTTCATCGATGAGATCAAGCAGCAAGGCAAACCTTACGGACTCTACTTCGAAGACATTCAAGGCGGATTCACGCTGACGACGCGCGATCTGCCGCAAGCGTTTCAGGTGCTGCCGGTGATGGTGTGGCGGGTTTACCCAGATGGGCGGCCGGATGAACTCGTGAGGGGAGTGGACATCGTTGGCACTCCGCTGACAGTGTTGACGCAAATCGCGGCCACAGGTGACACCATGAGCGTCTTCAACGGAATCTGCGGAGCGGAATCGGGCAGCGTTCCGGTATCGGCGGCGGCTCCGGCAATGCTGTTTTCTCAGATGGAAGTGCAGAAGCGCAAGTACGGAGATACGCGGCCGCCGATTCTTCCGCCACCACCAGGGGCGATAGATGACAAGGGAGGCAAGCGATGAAAGCCATAGACCTCCTGATTGCTTGCGCCGTCTTGCTTTGTGGCTTGTCCGCTTCCGCGTTCGCTGCTGATGCTGCTTCCAGTGATGCTGTGCTGCGTGCGCTCACCGAAGAGATGGAGCGGTCAAAAACCAAACTCAAGATGGATAACGTCGCGGCGCCCTATTACATCGAATACCGCGTCACGGAGATCGATCAGTTCGACGCCAGTGCCGTCTTTGGCGCGCTCCGTTCCCAGCAGCATGATCATGGGCGCTTGTTGCGTGTCTCTGTCCGTGTCGGCGACTACAAACAGGATAGTTTCTTCGGAACCGGCGAAGGGACAGTCGATCTGGTTCCATCCGACGACGATGTCTTCTCGATTCGGCATCGCGTGTGGCTGGCCACGGACCGCGCCTACAAAGCCGCGACCGAAGCGCTCTCGGCAAAGCAGGCCGCGCTCAAGCAATTAAAAGTCGATGAGCCAGTGGACGATTTTGCGAAGACTTCGCCGGTGCAGTCCATCGAGCCACTCGCGCGGTTTTCTTCTACCGACTTCAGCTCGTGGCAGCGTCTGCTCGAAGAATCCTCTGGGCTTTATCGTTCGGACCAAGAGCTGGAAAGTTTCGATTCGTCGCTGCGTTTCACGGTTGAAAACCGCTATTTCGTAAACTCCGAGGGAACGATCGCTCGCTCCGGTCACACGCACTACGTCATTTCGGTCGCGGGATCGACCCAGGCCGCCGACGGCATGTTGCTGCAACGTTCGCACGCGGATCAGGGCAACGAACTGAAGGATCTCCCGACGCGCGAGCAGTTTTTGAAGACGACAGCGAAGATGCTTGAAACCTTGAAGCAGCTCCGCGACGCACCCGTGGTTGATGAGGAATATCGCGGGCCGGTGCTGTTTGCCAACGACGCCGCGGCTACGGTGGTCACCGAACTGATCGAGCCGAATGTTCTTGGCCGCAAACCGCAACTCGGCGAGAACGCCCGCACGACGGGGAAATGGTCGAGCAGTTATAAGTCGCGCGTGCTCCCCGACTTCATCAATGTCTTTGACGATCCGACGGTGTCGACAATTTCGGGCCAACCACTGTTTGGCAACTACACGCTCGATGATGAAGGAGTGAAAGGGCAGCGGGTTTCCCTCATCGAAAAAGGGCAGCTGGTTTCGTATCTCATCGGACGGACCCCAATCCGCGACTTCCCGACGTCAAACGGTCACGGTCGAGCGGCAGCCACCGCGTCGGCTACGGCCGATCCTGGCAATCTGGTTTTGCAGTCAACCGATCCCCAGCCTGACGCGGCGCTCAAGACAAAGCTGATCGATCTCTGCAAGCAACGCGATCTTCCATACGGACTTTATGTCGAGACCATGGGACCGCGGCTCGAGCCACGCTTGATCTATCGCGTCTGGACCAAAGACGCGCATGAAGAACTTGTGCGCGGCGCGGTCTTCGGAGATCTCGATATACGTTCTCTGCGGAGCGATTTGATCGCTGCAGGAACCGCACCAGCGGTCGAGGACCGCTCGGAGCCGGTCTGGTTCAGCGTGGCGAGTCCGGCACTTCTGTTCGACGAACTGCAAGTGAAGCGGACGCAGGCAGCGAAGCAGAAACTTCCCGAGTATCCGGCGCCAGCGATCGGGGCCGCCGCGAACCAACCGTGATTGCAGAAAGATGATTGCCCAGAACACGTGAACCTCCTCCGTTTGACGCCTGCTCTCTTTCGCGCTTAGGATATTTGTTTGGCTCAGGGGCCGTGGAGACCCTTGGAGCACCAGCTTTCAATGAGCGTGGGGTCGTAATCCAGGTTGCAATCATGGACAAGAAGAAACTTGAGGCATTTAAAAAGAAGCTTGAAACCCGGCAGCAGGAATTGCGTCACATGGTTGTCCGGAATCAGCAAGACGGTCGCACCGCCGACGACGAGGCTACACAGGACGTCGCCGATCGCGCCGCCAGCTCGTACAACAAGGAATTTCTCTTCAGCCAAAGCAACAACGACCGGCAGTTGCTCAACATGGTCGATGGCGCGCTCGCCCGCATTCGCGAAGGCAGCTTCGGGGAATGCGTATCCTGCGGCAAAGAAATCAACGCCAAGCGCCTGGAAGCCGTCCCGTGGACGCGGCACTGCATCGAGTGCCAGGAGAAGGCTGAGCAGGGGCTGCTGGAAACGGCGCAGTAGTCCAACTTCACGACTAAGTCATTGATAATATTGCCCTTCCTGCTGGACGCTGGCCCTCATCCTGCATCCTAAATATGGCCCGTTCGTGCCATATTTTCTCCGATTTTTAACCGTCAGATCGAGCCCTTCGGATGATATGATTCCTCATCGCCAGTCGCGCCTTGCCAAAGGCGCGGTGAGGCAAAATCTCTCGGTAAAGGGTGAACGTCATGGCTTGGACCACTCCGGTGTTTGAAGAAGTTGTTCTCTGCTGCGAAATCAATTCCTACGTGAGCGCGAAACTCTAACTTCAGCTCAAGAAGATGCGCATTCAGATCCTCGGTTCTGCGGCCGGGGGTAGGTTCCCGCAGTGGAATTGCGGCTGCGGAAACTGTGCGTCTGTTCGCAATCATAAATTTTCTGGCAAGGCGCGCACCCAGGCTCAACTGGCCGTGAGTGCCGACGGCGTCACTTGGTTCCTGGCCGGAGCTTCTCCCGACCTCGCCGTCCAGATCGAAGCCTCCCCTACGCTTCATCCGCGGACGCTCCGGGATTCGCCAATCGCCGGCGTCGTGCTGGCTAGCGCCGATCTCGATCACGTCGTCGGCTTGCTCCTGCTCCGCGAACTTCAGCCCTTGCGAGTCTATGCCGCTCCTTCGATCTTGAAGATTCTGCGCGATGAGAACAGCATGTTCGGAATGCTGAACCGGGTCGAGCCTCAGGTGGTCTGGACCGCCATCAACGCAGGCGCGCCCTTTCCGTTGATGTCTGCCGATGGCAAAGACTCGGGCCTGCGATGTGAAGCTCATTACCTTTCCGGACGCTATCCAAAATATGTCAGGAGTGAGACGTCGAGCCTCGGCCGCGATGAGGCGTCGGCGGCGTTGTTCTTCGTTTCCGCCTCGGGGAAGCGCGTTGCTTACGTTCCCGCGATTGGAAACCTGTCCGACGCGCTGCTCGAAAAAATAAACCGCGCGGACTTGCTACTGTTCGACGGCACTTTCTGGAGCGATGACGAACTCACGCGTGTGCAGGGTAGCGGCGAGACCGCGCATCAGATGGGGCACATTCCGGTGGAAGAAAGTCTGCGCCTGCTGAAAAATGTTGACGCCCAGCGCAAGATGTTTATTCATCTAAACAACACAAATCCGATGCTGGATGAGACAAGCGCAGAACATCGAGCCGTTCGAGAAGCTGGGTGGGAAGTGGCGGAGGACAATTGGCAACTGGAACTATAGCTTCCGAAAATGGTGTGGGAGGCACTCCATCGAACGGGCCGAAGCTGACCTTCGAGGAGCTGCGCGCGGCGCTGCGGCGCGTGGGCGAAGAACGCTATCACCATAAGCATCCGTTTCACCTGTTAATGCACGAAGGCAAACTCAGCCGGGGCCAACTGCAGGCCTGGGCGTTGAATCGTTACTACTACCAGTCGATCATCCCGATGAAAGACGCGATCATTCTCTCGCGAGCGACCGATCCGGCATTTCGCCGTGTGTGGCGGAAACGTATCGTGGACCACGATGGAGATGAAACGCGTAACGGCGGAATCCTGCGCTGGATCAAGCTGGCGGAAGCGACGGGCCTCGACCGCGAGCGAGTCATGCGCGGAGACGAAGTGCTGCCCGCCACGCGCTTTATCGGAAACGAATATCTGAACCTGGTGCGGACGCGTCCGTTTCTGGAGTGCGTGGCTTCGTCGTTGACGGAGCTTTTTTCACGCGACCTGATCACACTGCGCATGGAGAAACTGCGCGAGCACTATCCGTGGCTTTCGTCTGGACTCGACTACTTTGAGGCGCGGCTGACGGAAGCTCCCGAGGACGCGGCCTTCGCGATCCAGTATGCTTTCGATCACGCGGCGACGCGCGCGGACCAGGAACGCGTCATACAAGCATTGCGCGACAAGTGCGACATACTGTGGGCACAGCTCGACGCCCTTTATTTCGCCTATGTCGAGCCGGGCTGGCCACCACCGGGCGCGTTTCGCATCGACAACGACGGCGACCCGAAACACGAGGGGCATCGTGGCTGAGCTTACCGAGACAAGCGTTCCAAGGTTTGCCGCCGGATGCCGTTGGGGTGGGACGACCGACGCGCCTGTGGTTTTATTTCCCGAAGGTGCCGTTCGCGTCGAGGGAACGGGGCGCATCATTCTCGAACTCTGCGAGGGCCATTTTACGTTTGACGAGATTGTGCAGAAGCTCGAAACCCAGTTTATGCTCGCGCCGAAAGGTAAGATACGCGCCGAGGTGAAAGTATTTCTGGAGCAACTGCACGCCAAGCGGATTATCGATTATTGAAACGCAGTCTTTAGGTTCTAAGTTTCCGGCTTTAACTGATAGCTGAGAGCTGAGAGCTGACAGCTTCCTCACACCGGCGTCCTGCCCTTAAACAGCCAGATCAAATCAATAATCAGAATAATCACCACCATTAACTCCAGCACAAACGCCCGGCTCTGATGGAATTGGTCCACCATGAAGCGGTAGAGTTCCTCGGCCGTGTGAACTTTCTGGTTGACCAGGTCTTTGTAGTCCGTGACGCCAATTTTTGACGCGGCCACTTTGTATAACCGGGCCGAGAACATGTCGCTCAGGAACTTGATGGCGTTGTCGGCGCGTTCGGTCAGTTCGTCCACATCGAGCAGGACAGTGTGCAGGCGAGTCGCGCGTTTGGCGGTGCGCCAACGGGCCCACATTCCGGTCGAGCCGTGATCCATGAAGTCGTAAACGCTCTGAAGTTCGCGGGTCAGAAATTCGTCGTAGTGGCGGAACTCGAGCAGCTGCGAGTTCGCGTATTCGAGCAACTGGATGGCGGTTTCCGCGCCCGCTGTCGAATCGTAAAGGAAAGCTCCGTTCCAGCTAATGACGGCGAGATCGTTCGGATAATACGAAATCTTCGACTGCATGATCTCCTGCTGCTCGCCGTCGGAGAGAGGAATATGTTCACCGCGGACGATCTGGGCGATGCGGCCTCCCTGGGCCGCGAGTAATTCGGCCGCCGTCGGATTGCCGGCGATGTCGCGCACGTGGAAGACGAAGTAATCTTCATGCAGCCAACTGTCGTAGAGTTTGACGAGTGCCGGCCGGGCGCGCTCGATCTTCTGTTTGACGATCTTCTGGGCGAAGCTCGTAAAATCGGTGTCCCAAACCCAGCGGCTGGCGAGACCGACGAGCGTATCCCAATCGCCAGAAAACGGCAGCTCGAAAACGACACTCAAAACACCGTAATCGTAATACTTGATCTGGACGTCGAGACGTTCGCCGCTTTCGAGGATCAGCGGCTCGACTGGCTCGACAACCGGGGCACGCTGAAACCGGACGTATCCCGGGGCAGGGTGCTTGAAGCTGGCCTCCTGGCGGCGGGCTCCTTGTCCAAAGATGTCTCGCAGGGCGTCAAGGTTGATCTCTTCACAAACGTCGAACTGGATCAGAACGAGCACCGACCCCTGAAGTGTTTTGTCTTGCGAACGCGCGGGCGACGGCACGGGTGTCGTGAGCAGAATGGTGGTATTTTCGGTTTCCATAGGTTCAGCTTTCCGGCGAATGGCGCTCGGCGGCGAGGCCTAAGCAATGACAGCAGGCCCGGCGTCGGGGCCAGAGCAGGCCGCTAAGACGAAAACGTAATCTCAGCGATACTCTATTGTCCCAGAAAAAGGGAGAGATGGGGAGTGGAGAAACAACTCGTTTGTTATCAATTGTTTAGGATCATACATTCAGATAGGACCCGCCCCGTCTAGCGCTTTCTGGCCAGCGCCAGCAGCAGGGCTGCCCCTGCCGCGATCCCAGCCACCGTCAGCCCAGTCCGCTTCATGGATTTCTGAATGGCCGCTTCGTGCGGCCGTACCCAGGCGTCTTCGGGAAAGTGCTGTGGGGCGGGGTCGAACATGGGAAAGCCTTCCGGGGTCTCGGTCGCCTCGCGGAGAGCCATCTGAAGAACTTCAGCCAGGTGCAGGGCATGGCGGTCGGTTTCCTGCGCGATCTGTTCGCGGCAACTGAAGCCGTCGGCTACGATCAGCCAGTCGGTCGGAGCCTGTCGAACGGCCGGCAACAGTTCGAGTTCGCCGATGGCTTTTGAAACATCGTATTTCTCTTTTTCGAAACCGAAGGCTCCGGCCATGCCGCAGCATCCGGGAGCGGGCGCGGTGAACTTGATTCCCATACGATCGAGAACCGCTTCTTCGGCGGTCATCTTCATGACGGCTTTGTGATGACAGTGTCCGTGGACCAGGGCCCGTCGCGGCAATTGGGGGAGCGGGAAATTCTGCGCTCTTTGTTCGAGAAATTCGCTGAGCAAGAAGACTTGCTTCGACAGGGCCTGCGCGCGTTCGTCCTTGGGGAAAAGGTTCGTGAGTTCGTCGCGAAAGACGGCCGCGCAGCTCGGTTCGAGAACGATGACCGGCGTGGCCGCCTCGATTTCAGGAAGAAGCTCATCCATGATCTGGAGCAGCAGCTTCTTGGCGCGGTCGAGCGCGCCGATATCGTAGAGTGGACGTCCGCAACAGAGATGAGCGCTCGGGACGGTGACGTCGAAGCCCGCGGCCTCGAGGACTTCGGCGGCGGCTTTCGCGGTCGCGGGGAGGAAATGGTTGTTGAAAGTGTCGGCCCAGAGCAGGACGGTGGAAGCCGACCTTCGGACGGACGCGGCATCAAGCCCAGCTACATCACGATTTTTCGCCCACCACTGTTGGAATGTTTGTGGGGCAAACGCTGGGAGGCGCCGCTCGCTCGCGATTCCCCCGACCAGTTTCGCTAGATCGCGCAAAACTGGGAGTTGAGTCGTGATGTTTACCAGCCCCGGAACACGCGATGCGGCCCGCGCCCACAGATCGATATTCGAAAATGCCAGCGCATTGAGCGGACGCCGATTTGTTTCGTAATAGTGAGAGAGGAACTCGGCTTTGTAGGTCGCGACATCGACGCCAACCGGGCAATCGCTCTTGCAACCCTTGCAGGCCAGGCAAAGATCGAGAGATTCTTTGACCGCTTCGCTCTGCCAGCCATCTTTGATGACATCACCTTTCGTCATCTCCCAGAGCAGGTGCGCGCGGCCGCGAGTGGAGTGCTCTTCATCGCGCGTGACACGAAAACTTGGGCACATGACTCCACCCTCGTCGCGGCGGCACTTGCCCACGCCTACGCAGCGCAGCGTGGCGGCGGCGAGGCTGCCGCGGTCGTCGGGAAATTTGAAATGCGTCTCCGGCTGCCACGGATCGTAGCCCGCGCCGAGCCGCAAATTTTCATCCAGACGATACGGCTCAATGAGTTTGCCGGGATTCATTTTCCAGTCGGGATCCCACAGCGACTTGAAGTCGCGGAACGCCTGCATCAGCTCCGGGCCAAACATTTTAGGAAGAAGCTCGGCGCGGGCCTGCCCGTCTCCATGCTCGCCTGAGAGCGAGCCGCCATAGCGGACGACGAGATCAGCAGCCTCCTCCATGAACTGGCGAAACATGCGCACGCCCTCATGGGACTCGAGATCGAAATCAACGCGGGTGTGGACGCAGGCATGGCCAAAGTGCCCATAGAACGAACCGGTGTAGTGGTAAGCCTGCATCAGCTTGCGGAGATCGCGCAGATACGCGCCCAGTTTTTCCGGGGCTACAGCGGAATCTTCGAAACCCTCCCAGTGATGGGGTTCGCCAGGAGTAAACGACGTGACGCCTAAGCTCGAATCCCGGACTTCCCAGATGCGCTTGGTCTGACGCGAATCCGTGAACAGGCGCATGTTTGGCGGGGCCGCCGAGCGGTCGAGCGCTGCCATCAGATTCTGAGCGTGCGACTCAGCTTCGGCGATCGTGCTAGCGCCGAATTCCGCAATCAACCAGCCGGCGCCTTCGGGCAGCAGTGCCAGGCCTTCGAGGTTCACGCCTTTGCGGCGACTCGCGGAGACCATGATGTCATCCAACCCCTCGAGGCCGATCGGACGATGCTCCATGATCTGAGGAATGTGGTCGGCACAGATATAAATGTCGGGCCATCCGATGACCAGCAATACGCGGGCCGGCGGGCTTTCAACGAGCCGGCAAGTTGCCTCGAGCACCGTTACGCACGTGCCTTCGGAGCCAACCAGCGCGCGCGCCACGTGAAAACCGTTTTCGGGAAGCAGGTGGTTAAGGTTGTATCCAGAAACGCGACGCGGGATGTCAGGGAACTGGCGGCGGACTTGCTCGCCGTGACGATCAGCGAGCGATTTGAGGCCAGCGTAGATTCCGGCGCGGCGTCCGCCTTCGCGGATGTAGCGGTCGAAGTCCTCGGCACTCGTCGCGCCCACGTGCAGGCGTTGTCCGTCGTAAGTGACGACCTCGAGCGCTTCGACGTTGTCGTCGGTCTTGCCAGCCATGATCGAGTGCACGCCACAGGAGTTGTTGCCGATCATTCCTCCAATGGTGCAGCGATCGTGCGATGCGGGATCGGGCGCGAAGGTGAGGTGATGCTTTTCGGCGGCGGCGCGCAGAGTGTCGAGGACGACTCCCGGCTCCACGCGAGCGATGCGGCGCTCGGGATCGATTTCTAGGATGTTCGAGAGATACTTTGAAAAATCGAGGATGACCGCCGAATTACAACATTGTCCGGCGAGCGAAGTGCCTCCGCCGCGAGCCAGCAGCGGAGCACCGTGTTCGCGACAGACCGCCATGGTCGCGATCACATCTTCCTTGTCACGAGGAACAACCACGCCGATTGGGACTTGGCGGTAGTTGGAACCATCGGTGGCGTAAAGAGCGCGGCTGCCCGAGTCGAAGCGAATTTCTCCGCGCAGATGGCGACGGAGAGAAGCCGCAAGGGCGGAGGCGTCGAGTTGCCCGGGTTGAGCCGTCGGTGGGGCTATGTCTTGCGGCATAGGGTACTGAACATCTTCGAGGATGCGGGCGGTTGGCGCAAGAGCTGAAAGTAATTACCCCGCATGGAAGAAGAGCGCAAAGGCTTCGTAGATCCGGGCCGGAATTTCCTCAGCGCGAAGTTTTCCTTTGAATCCCAAATCGTGCCCCGCGCCTTCCACTCTCAGTAATTCGGTTTTGGCAGGCACCAAGTGCATGGCCTTTGTCATTTCTTCGATGGTTCCGAAGGGGTCGCGCGTTCCATGGACGAACAGGCTCGGAGTACGAAGGTCGGGCAGATGCTGCGTGCGAAGCTGATCTGGTTTGCGCGGTGGATGCAGTGGGTACGAAAGCAGCAGAAGTCCCGCGGCCAGGTCAGGATCTTCAGCGCACAGCATGGTGGACTGCCGCCCTCCGTAAGAGTGGCCACCCAAGAAGACTTTTTCCGAAACTTTCTTGCGCATGACTTCAACCGCATTGCGAAGTCCGGCGCGGTCGCGCGCCGCCTGCGCAGGAAACGGCGGCCCGAAGCTTTTTGCTTGCCGAAACGGCAAATCGCAGCGCAGAACGGTATAGCCGTGAGAAGCAAAAGTCTCCGCCAGCGCGCTGAGGAGCGAAGCATTCGCGTTTGCTCCCGCGCCATGTGTCAGAACCAGGGCATGGCCATTCGCCGTTTGCGGAGTGTGGAGGTATCCGCGAACCGCAGGATCGAGAGTGTTGTCGATAAATGAGGTCACGACTTCCGAATGTCTGCCCTGAATAATACCTGCCTACTTCTTTCGACGTCGTGTCGTCCGCGAGCGCTCTTCTACCGTGTGGAGCCTCATAAAATTCGTCGCGCCCGACGTGAGCTTGGTCCCAGCGACCAGACCGAGCACGTCGCCGGGTCGTAGAAGCCCCTTCGGCAACAGCGCTTTTTCCGCCGTCCTCAGCATCGATTCCGCAGAGTCCCATTCGTGTTTGTGGATGGGATGCACGCCCCACAGCGCATTCATCCGATTGCAGACCTCGGGCTTGCGGCTGAAGGCATAGATACAAACCTTCGGCCGCTGCTTAGACAGCATCCGCGCGGTGTTGCCGCTTTCCGTGAACACTGCAATCGCACCCATCGGCAAATCTTCGGCGGCGTGCGCGATCGATTCGCAAATGGTTTCGGCCACCGAATAGCGATGTTGTTCGTGGCGGCGGCGCGGCGATGATGGCAATTGCGCAATGCTCGCTTCCGCCTCGAGAACGATGCGGGCCATCATGGCAACGGTTTCGCGGGGATAGCGGCCGCTGGCGGTTTCGCCCGAAAGCATGACCACGTCGGTGCCGTCGAAAATCGCGTTGGCAACGTCGCTTGCCTCAGCCCGTGTGGGGCGCGGGTTTTCGGTCATCGACTCGAGCATCTGCGTCGCCGTGATCACCGGCGTGCGCCAAACGGCAGCCCGCTGAATCACCAGCTTCTGAATGATGGGAACACGCTCAGGGGGCAACTCCACGCCCAAATCGCCGCGCGCAATCATCACGCCGTTCGATATCTCGAGAATCTCTTCCAGACGCTCGATGGCCTGCGGCTTCTCGAGCTTGGCGATGATTGGGACAGACTTCCCGAACCCTCGCATCAGGGTCTTGGCCTCGCGGATGTCGTCGGCTGAGCGGACAAACGACAGCGCGACTGCATCGACGCCATGCTTGAGCCCGAACTCGAGGTCACGCTTGTCTTTGTCGGTCAGGGCGGGAATCGACAGGGCTGCACCGGGGAGATTGATTCCTTGCTGCTCTCCGAGCGTGCCGCCGTTCATGACTTCGCACTCCACATCGTCGCCGTGAATGGCGCGCACTTTGAGTTCAATCCGTCCGTCGGAGAGGAGCACGCGTGATCCGGGTTCGACCTCGCGCGCCAGGCCAGCGAAGTCGGTGGAGATGAGCGCAGCGGTTCCCTCCACTTTGCGCGGCGTGATGGTGAGGATCGCTCCGGCCGCAAGCGAAATTGCTTTCCCGTCCTTAAGGCGCCCCGTGCGAATCTTGGGGCCTTGCAGGTCCTGCAATATGCAAATGGTTCGCTTCAGACGCTCGGCCGCGCGACGAAGGCGTGTGATCCGCCGGGCATGTTCGGAATGCGTACCGTGGGAGAAATTGAGCCGTGCCACGTCCATACCGGCGCGCATCAGGTCGCGAATCATTTCCTCGGAATCACAGGCCGGACCGATCGTGCAGATGATCTTGGCACGGCGCAGACGTTCCGGTACCTCTGCCGGCGCGGACTCGGCGGAGGGTAGACTTCCGTCAACCAGATCCGGTTTGCGTTGTTTCAAATTCGCGACATCCTTTCGGCGGGAGGCTGGTTCGATTTTATTGCACAAACGAGTTCACTAGAAACGAGGCAAGTTGTCTTTTCTACACTTCCCTCGGTGGAAGCGGACTCTTTACGCAACGCGGGAAGAGCATGGCATTGAATTCGGCGCCAATCAGCACGACGAGTGAGATGAGGTACATCCATACCAGCAACGCGATGCCCACGCCGAGCGAGCCGTAGATGACACTGTAGTCGGCATAGTGCTGTAAATACCATCCAAAGAGTGCGGTCGAAGACAGCCAAAGAAAGGTGGCGAGCACGGCCCCGGGCAGAACGCTGTGCCAGGGCTGGGTGCGGGGGACCGCGTTGTGATAGATCAATTGGATGACGGAGATGCTCGTCAAAATCGCGATGGTCCAGCGGATCGCTCCCCACAATAAAAGGATCAGAGGCCCGAACTCGTGCCCGATGTGAAACAAAATCCGCGTTTCAATGCGGCTGCCGAAAGCGACCAGAATGGTCGCGAAGGTTAAGGGCAGACCGGCCATCAAGACGAGAGAGACCGCTATGAGCCGCTCCTGGACCAAGCCCCAGGTTTTCGGGAGCTGATAGGCGCGGCGGAAACCATCCATCCACGAAATGATCACGCCTGAAGCGCTCCAGATCGTCAGCAATGAGGTCGAGACGAGCAGCCCGACCGGGCGGTCCGTGCTGCTTCGCAGGTACGCCAGCACCGTGGAACTGCCCGCAGGCAGGATGGTGCCAAGCGCATAGGAAATTTCGCGCAAGTAAACCTGGCCCCGGCTCAAAGTAGCGAGAACAGAGCCCAGCACAAGCAAGGCAGGGAAAAAAGTGAAGAGAGAAGAATACGCCGACGCCTTCGCGGTTCCGAAAGCATCGTGTTCGAAGGCACGCCAAATCGACAGCCGGAACAAACGCCAGAACCGCCCCAGGGCCGGAGCCAGAATCAGTCCGCCGGGCATCGGCTCCGGCGCGGAGTTGCGATCCTGAGGCTGCCCCGTGAGGCGCTGTGGTTGCAATGCTAGAGACATGAGGTTATACAGCGTTTAACCCAAAACGTGATCCAAGAAAATCAGGGGCGATGTCGTTACTCCGACGATCGCCCCTGTTGGATTCCTGCGTTTACTCCGCTGCGAGTTCTTCGGTCTCTCCCTCGTGGCGCATGAGTTCGAGCGCGCGCTCGGCATCTTCGTAAGCTTGCGAGACTTCTTCCTGCACCTTGCTCGCGGCCTCTTCCATTTCTGGAGAGAGACGCACGTTCCGGTAATACTCCATGCCGGTGCCGGCGGGAATCAAGCGGCCCACGATGACGTTCTCCTTCAACCCGCGCAGATGATCGACTGCGCCTTGAATGGATGCTTCGGTCAGCACTCGAGTTGTCTCCTGGAAGGAGGCAGCCGAGATGAACGAATCGGTCGAGAGCGACGCCTTGGTGATACCGAGCAGCAACGGGCGTCCGGTGGCCGGTTTGCCACCATTCGCGATTGCACGCTCGTTCTCCTCGTGGAAGCGGAATTTGTCCACTTGCTGTTCGAGGAGAAACTGGGTGTCGCCAACGTCTTCGACCTTCACCCAGCGCATCATCTGGCGGACGATCACTTCGATGTGCTTATCCGAGATGTTCACGCCCTGTAAGCGGTAGACTTCCTGGATTTCGTTCACCAGGTAAGACTGCAGCTCTTTTTCACCGAGCACCGCAAGAATGTCGTGCGGGTTGAGCGGGCCATCCATCAGAGGTTCGCCAGCTTTCACGCGCTCGCCTTCCTGCACGTTAATGTGAACGCCGCGCGGTACGGAGTATTCCTTCTCCGTGCCGTTGTCGGCTGCCACGTAGAGTTTGCGCTGTCCTTTGGCCACTTCACCAAAGCGCACCGTGCCATCGATTTCGCTGATGACAGCGGTTTCGCGCGGCTTGCGGGCTTCGAACAATTCCACCACGCGCGGCAGACCGCCCGTGATGTCCTTGGTCTTCGTCGTCTCGCGAGGAATCTTCGCGAGGACGTCCCCCGGATACACCGTGTCTCCGTCCTGCACCATGAGGTGAGCGCGTGAAGGCATCAGGTAGCGCTTGCTTGCCTTACCCTTGATTACAATCGCGGGCTGGCGCTTTTCGTCGGGCGAATCGGCAACGACGTGACGCGAGAGGCCGGTAACTTCGTCGACTTCTTCGTGCAGCGTGATGCCTTCTTGTAGATCCTTGAACTGCGCCGTTCCACCAATTTCGGTGAGGATGGCGAAGGTGTAAGGATCCCACTCGACGAGTGCTTCACCAAGCGCGACCGGACCGCCGTCGGTAACTTTCACCTTGGCACCGTAGACGACTGCATAGCGCTCGCGTTCGCGGCCTTTTTCGTCCACGACCGCAATCGAACCCTGACGATTCATAACGACCAAATCGCCAGTCTTCGACTTCACGGTTTGCAGGTTGATGAAGCGCACGCTGCCGTTGCTCTTGGCATCGAGGCGCGACTGTTCCGAAACTCGCGATGCCGTACCACCGATGTGGAAGGTACGCATGGTGAGCTGCGTTCCGGGCTCGCCGATGGACTGCGCCGCGATCACGCCGGTAGCCTCGCCCAGTTCGACGAGACGTCCGGAAGCCAGGTTGCGTCCGTAACACATGACGCAAACTCCGCGCTTCGATTCGCAGGTCAGCACCGAGCGAATTTTCACGCGCTCGATTCCGGCAGCCTGGATTGCGCCTGCCAGATCTTCGCTGATTTCCTGGTTGATGTCGACGACGACCTGACCTTCGTAGTCTTTGATTTTTTCAAGCGATACGCGGCCAACGATGCGGTCGCGCAACGGCTCGATGATCTCGCCGGCTTCGACGATACCGGAAACGAAGATTCCGTCGACGGTGCCGCAGTCGTATTCGCTGATGATCACGTCCTGCGCCACATCGACCAGACGCCGCGTCAGGTAGCCAGAGTCGGCGGTCTTCAGTGCCGTATCAGCCAATCCCTTGCGGGCGCCGTGCGTCGAGATGAAGTATTCGAGCACCGTTAGACCTTCACGGAAGTTGGCCGTGATGGGCGTCTCGATAATTTCACCAGTCGGCTTCGCCATCAATCCGCGCATGCCGGAGAGCTGACGAATCTGCTGTTTCGATCCTCGAGCGCCGGAGTCGGCCATGACGTAAATCGGGTTGAGCCCGCCTTCTTTGTCGCGACGCTGCATCTGGCCGAACATTTCGTCGGCAACTTTTTCGGTGATCGCCGACCAGATTTCGATGACCTTGTTGTAGCGTTCGCCGTTGGTGATAGCGCCGTCTAGGTATTGCTGTTGGACCGCGATGACCAGCTTGTCGGCGTCTTTCACCAGGGTCTTCTTGTTATCTGGGATGACCATATCGTCGATGCCGATCGACAGACCCGAGCGCGTGGCATAACGGAAGCCAAGCGATTTGATCTCGTCGAGCATCTTGACGGTAACTTCAAGCCCAAACCGCAGATAGCAGTAGTTGACCAGTTGTCCGATGCCCTTCTTCTTGAGCAAGCCATTGATGTACGGCATCGCCATGTTGACGCCGGGCACCGCTTTCGGCAGATGGTCGTTTAGGATCGCGCGGCCCACTGTCGTGTTGAGATATTCACGCACGATGTGGATCGGCTCGGTGTGGTTTACATCCTGATCGTCGTACGCCGCGGTCAGGTCGATGACCTCACCGGTGTAGCGCAGACGAATCGGGGTCAGCGTTTCCACTTCTCCCATTTCGAGCGCGAGGACGACTTCGTCAATGTTGGCAAAAGACCGGCCTTCACCCTTCGCGCCTGGCTTCGCTTTCGTCAGGTAATAAAGACCGAGCACCATGTCCTGGGTGGGGACGGTGATCGGCTGTCCTGACGCGGGCGACAGAATGTTGTGCGAAGACAGCATCAGAACGCTGGCTTCCACCTGCGCTTCGGGCGACAGAGGAATATGCACGGCCATCTGATCTCCGTCGAAGTCCGCGTTGAACGCGGTGCAGACGAGCGGGTGGATCTTGATTGCCTTGCCTTCAACGAGCACCGGCTCGAACGCCTGGATACCGAGGCGGTGGAGCGTAGGGGCTCGGTTCAGCATGACCGGATGGTCTTTGATGACCTCTTCCAGAATGTCCCATACGATCGGATCCTGCTGCTCGACCATTTCTTTCGCCTGCTTGATGGTCGTGCAGTTCCCGGTTTGCTCGAGGCGGTGATAGATGAACGGCTTGAACAGTTCGAGCGCCATCTTCTTTGGCAGACCGCACTGATGCAGCTTGAGTTCGGGGCCGACAACGATGACGGAACGTCCGGAGTAGTCGACGCGCTTGCCGAGCAGGTTCTGGCGGAAGCGTCCCTGCTTGCCCTTCAGCGTATCGGAGAGCGACTTCAGCGGACGGTTGTTGGCGCCACGGAGAACGCGGCCGCGGCGTCCGTTATCGAACAGCGCGTCGACCGCTTCCTGCAACATACGCTTTTCGTTGCGCACGATGACTTCGGGAGCGTGCAGGTCCATCAGCTTCTTCAACCGGTTGTTGCGGTTGATGACGCGGCGGTACAGGTCGTTCAGGTCAGACGTGGCGAAACGGCCGCCGTCGAGTGGAACCAGCGGGCGCAGCTCGGGTGGAATCACCGGGAGCACGTCGAGAATCATCCACTGCGGCTTGTTGCCGCTCTTGCGGAAAGCCTCAACCACCTTCAAACGCTTGGCATATTTCAGGCGCTTCTGGAGCGAGGTTTCGTGCTTCATCTTCTCGCGCAGTTCGACGGAGAGACCGTCGACTTCAATCCGCTTGAGAAGTTCCTTAATCGCTTCCGCGCCCATCATGGCCTTGAAGCCAGCGGGGCGATATTGCTGATCGAGTTCGCGATATTTCGCTTCGTCTTTAATGACTTCGCGCTCTTTGAGCGGCGCGTCGCCAGGATCGACGACCACATACGCTTCGAAGTAGAGGATGGCTTCGAGATCGCGCAGGGAAATATCGAGGAGATGGCCGATGCGGCTCGGCAGTCCCTTGAAGAACCACACGTGCGAACAGGGCGATGCCAGCTCGATATGACCGAGGCGCTCGCGGCGAACCTTCGAGAGGGTGACTTCGACGCCGCACTTGTCGCAAATCACACCGCGATGCTTCATGCGCTTGTACTTGCCGCAGAGGCATTCCCAGTCGGTGACCGGGCCGAAAATGCGGGCGCAGAACAAACCGTCGCGCTCTGGCTTAAAAGTGCGGTAGTTGATGGTTTCCGGCTTGGTCACTTCCCCATGCGACCAGCTCCGGATCTTTTCAGGTGAGGCCAGGCTGATACGAATGGCATCAAAATCAGCCACGGGATTTGCCATATCGAACGGGCTCGAACGAAACATGTGTTCTCCGCTTTCCTGTGGATCTCACGCGCCACCGGCGGCCCTCAACTGCAGTTCTCAGTTCCCGGTTCTCAGTTCTCAGCAAGAAAACCGGTTTGAGCTTTGCCGTATCGCGACGCTGAGAGCGAGTGCCGCGGCGGCTAATTGTTCAAAACTTTGCTTCAAAATTCTCGCAGCATCCCGGCTCTGAATTCTGCTCGCCCTCGACTACTGAGAACTGAGAACTGAGAACCGGGAACTGGTCTTAATCCGCTGCCACAGCCACCGGCTTCTTCTCGGTAGCCTTGATCAATTCGACATCGAGACACAAGGCTTGCAATTCGCGAATCAGCACGTTGAACGATTCCGGCACGCCCGGCTCCATCGCGGCTTCGCCTTTAACGATCGCCTCGTAGATTTTGGTGCGTCCGTAAACGTCGTCTGACTTTGCGGTCAGCAATTCCTGCAGGATGAAGGCCGCGCCGTACGCTTCCAGAGCCCAGACTTCCATTTCTCCGAAGCGCTGGCCGCCGAACTGCGCCTTGCCACCCAGCGGTTGCTGCGTGATCAGCGAGTACGGGCCGATGGAACGAGCGTGAATCTTGTCGTCCACCAGATGCGACAATTTCAGCATGTAGATGTAGCCGACCGTGACGGGCTGTTCGAAAATCTCGCCCGTCATTCCGTCTCGCAGGCTGGTCTTTCCCGACGTGGGCAGGCCAGCGCTCGTCAGCAAGGCTTTGATTTCCGTTTCACGAGCGCCATCAAACACGGCTGACCCCATGAAGACGCCCTTTTTCAAGGTTGGCGCCACGGCTTCGAGTTCGTCTTCCGTCATGTCGCCGATCGTGTCCGCGAGCACGGTGTCTTTGAACAGCGTCTTCAGATCCCGGCGAATCGCTTCGGAGCGCGTGTTCTGCTTCAGCAATTCCGTGATCTTCACGCCCAGTTCGTGACCGGCCCATCCGAGGTGGGTTTCAAGAATCTGTCCCACGTTCATACGGCTGGGTACGCCGAGCGGGTTCAGGACGATCTCAACCGGCGTTCCATCCTCGAGGTACGGCATATCTTCCTCGGGAAGGATGCGCGCGATCACGCCCTTATTACCGTGACGTCCGGCCATCTTGTCGCCGACGCTCAGCTTGCGCTTCATCGCGATGTAAACCTTGACGAGCTTAATTACGCCCGGCGGCAGCTCATCGCCCTTGGTCAACTTGTCTTTCTTTTCGTTGACGATTTTCTTGAGCACGTCGATCTGGCGCGAGGTCATTTCCTCGATCTCGTCGATCTGCTCATTCACCCGCGGATCTTTATCGGCGTACTTGATCCGCTTCAAGTTACGGGTCGAGATGCGCTCGATGGCGTCGCGGTCGAGAATCGCGTCTTTGGTCAGCAACCGCTTGTTGGTGCGCTCGTCGTGCAGATCAGCCTGCACTTCCTTGCCGCCCAACAGCCCTTCGAGACGCTTGAGGCGCTCGTCGGTCAGAATTCGGATCTCGTCCGACAAGTTCTTCTCGAGTTTCGCGATCTGATTCGCTTCGATCGCTTTCGCGCGCTCGTCCTTTTCCTGACCCTTGCGCGAGAAGATCTTCACGTCGACCACGATGCCTTCGATTCCCGGAGGGCAGTAGAGTGAAGCATCGCGCACATCACCGGCCTTTTCGCCGAAGATCGCACGCAACAGCTTTTCTTCCGGTGTGAGCTGCGTTTCACCTTTCGGCGTAACTTTGCCGACGATGATATCGCCCTGCTTAATTCCGGCGCCGATGCGGATGACGCCCGCTTCGTCGAGATTCCGCAGCGTCGATTCACTGACGTTTGGAATATCGCGCGTAACTTCTTCAGGTCCGAGCTTCGTGTCGCGAGCTTCCAGTTCGAATTCTTCGATGTGAACAGAGGTGTAGTAATCCTCTTTCACCATCTTTTCCGAGACCAGAATCGCGTCTTCGAAGTTGTATCCGCGCCAAGGCATGAACGCGACCAGGACGTTGCGTCCGAGAGCCAACTCGCCGAAGTCGGTGCAGGGGCCGTCGGCGATGACCTGACCTTTTACGA
Source organism: Terriglobales bacterium (assembly GCA_035308395.1). Lineage (GTDB taxonomy): Bacteria > Acidobacteriota > Terriglobia > Terriglobales > Acidobacteriaceae > Acidiflorens. Next base: position 171,411 of record DATGGT010000126.1, on the reverse strand, counting down.
CGCGTTGTCCCTTCTTCACGATCGGCTTCTGATTGATGCAAGTGTTCTGGTTCGAGCGCTTGAATTTCGTGAGCTGATAAATGTCGCTACCAACCTCACGCGAAAGCTGCATCGGATGATGCTCGCCTTCGACGCGAACGATAATGCGCTCGGAGTCGACCGAATCGATGATTCCGTTACGTTTTGCCAGAATGACTGCGCCGGAGTCGCGCGCCGTCACGCCTTCCATGCCGGTTCCAACAATCGGAGCCTGCGCACGCAGCAGCGGCACCGACTGACGTTGCATGTTCGCGCCCATCAGCGCGCGGTTCGCGTCGTCGTGCTCGAGGAAGGGCACGAGTGATGCGGCCACGGAGACGAGCTGCTTTGGACTGACGTCGACGTAATCGACTTCATCGCGGTTGACGAGCACAAAGTTGCCCGCCTTACGAGCGTTGACAAGTTCGCCAGCGATCTTGCCTTTGTCGTCGAGTTCGATGTTCGCCTGCGCAATCGTGTGACGGTCTTCTTCCCAAGCCGATAGATAGAAGGAGAACGGTTCAACCTCGACCGGTTTCTTCTTCCGGTCTTTGAGATCGGCGTTAACCTTCTCCATCTCGCTCTTTTCGGCGTAGTCGCCGACTTTGAAGTTGCTATCGCCGGCGTTGACGACGATCACGTAATCCACCACGCGAGCGTTCTTAACCTTGCGATATGGAGACTCGATAAAGCCGTAGTCGTTGATCCGCGCAAAGCAGCTCAACGACGAGATCAGTCCAATGTTCGGGCCTTCCGGCGTTTCAATCGGACAAATACGCCCGTAGTGCGTTGGGTGAACGTCGCGGACTTCGAATCCAGCGCGTTCGCGCGACAAGCCGCCCGGCCCAAGGGCCGAGAGACGACGCTTGTGCGTGATTTCCGACAGCGGGTTCGTCTGATCCATGAACTGCGACAGCTGCGACGATCCGAAGAATTCGCGGATCGCGGCCATCACCGGCTTGGCATTCACCAGGTCGTGCGGCATCGCAGTCGACATTTCCTGGTAGACGGACATTTTTTCTTTGATCGCCCGTTCCATGCGGACCAGGCCGATGCGGAACTGGTTTTCGAGCAACTCGCCAACCGCGCGCACGCGGCGATTGCCAAGGTGATCGATGTCGTCGACCGCACCGATGTTTTTGCGCAGCTTCAGCAGGTACTTGATGGTCGCGTAGAAATCGTTCGGATCAAGCGTGCGCTGTTCCAGGCTGGTTGCTTCCTGGTTCTCGAACAACTTGATGTTGAACTTCAATCGCCCCACGCGCGAGAAGTCATACTTGCGCGGATCGAAGAACATTCCCTGGAACAATGCCGTCGCCGTATCAAGCGTCGGTGGATCGCCCGGGCGCAACTTACGATAGATCTCGATCAACGCTTCCGAAGGAGTCGTGACCGAATCACGGCGCAGGGTCTGGCTGATCACGGTACCGACATCGTCGCGCTCGGGGAAGAACACGGTCAGTTCGACCACGCCCGATTCCAGAATCTTCGAAACCTTGTCGGCCGTGATTTCAGAGTTCGCTTCGAGCAGCACTTCGCCAGTCGTCGTATCGACGATGTCGCTGGCCGCCCATGCGCCCTCGAGATCGCTCATGTCGATCTCGATCTCGCTGATCTTTGCCTTCTGAATTTCCTTCAAGGTCGCGGTGCTGATCTTCCGGCCAGAGTGCGCCACTTCATCACCCGACTTCGACTTGATACTGTGCGCTAGTTTCATTCCCACGAGATTCGTAGCCTTGTCGCTGGCCGGATCGAGCGTCCAGAACAGTTTCTTGTCGCGGACCACGAGGCGGTCCGTCGTGTAGAACGTCTTCAGAATGTCTTCGCCGGAGCGCAGACCGAGAGCACGCAGGAAAATCGTGCCCAGGAACTTACGCTTACGGTCGATACGCACGTAGAGGACGTTCTTCTGGTCGTATTCGAATTCAACCCACGATCCGCGGTAGGGAATGATCTTGCCGAGGAAATAGGTGCGGTTCGCGGCGGTTTCAAAGAATACGCCGGGCGAGCGGTGCAACTGGCTAACGATGACTCGTTCAGTGCCGTTAATAATGAAAGTCCCGTTCTGCGTCATCAGCGGAACGTCGCCAAAGAAAACTTCCTGCTCCTTGATATCGCGGATGGAGCGATTGCCGGTCTCCGGATCCTTGTCCCAGATCGTCAACCGCATCGTGACCTTGAGCGGCGCGGAGTAGGTCATGCCGCGCTCTTCGCACTCGGCCACGTCGTACTTCAACTGCAATCCAACCGGGTCGCCGCACTTGTTACAGAAGTCGGGCGTGTTCGCGTTGTAGGTTCCGCACTTGTGGCACAGAACGTCGCCGGGATGGAACGGGTCGGTGATCACCGTCGATCCGCAACTCTTACAAGTCGTGCGCAGGTGATGGAGGCCCTTCAGGTGGCCGCACTTGCACTCCCAGTTGCCGATCGCGAAATCGACGAACTCGAGTTGCGAAACATTGCGGAAGTCGGTAATCGGAAACACCGACTGAAAGACCGCCTGCAAGCCGCCGTCTTCGCGCTCGCTGGGCAGTTTGTCCATCTGTAGAAAGCGGTCATAGGAGCGCTTCTGAACCTCGATCAGGTTCGGGATCTGGATGGTTGCTGGAATCTTGGAAAAATCGAAACGTTTGCGATGGATGCTATGCTTTGCCATTCTCGGGAACTCCTGCTTTCAGACAGCCTGGGGCTGCAGTACAAGCGGAATGAAGGGCGCAAAAACTGGGCGCCAAATTACTGCTCCGGGTTACAGAAAACGAGCGGTATACGTGGACAAAAGACGACGGCCCCCGCGAAGACATGAATGTCCGCAGGCGCCGCGTGCGACGCTTAATTCCGAATAACTTTTAAAATTCCACGCCAGTTCAAGGGCCTGTTCCGTCCCGCCGCCCGCGGGACCGGCTGCCAAACTTCTATTCCAGCGACCCTATTCCGCTTCCTGGGTCTATGCAGAGGATTCCGGGTCGCCGTCGCCTCGTGGTGAAGCCAGGGTAAGCGGGTTATTTATTAGATATTAACACCGCGCAAAGGATTCAGCCACTGTTCGGTCAAATAATTGCAGGCGGGGGCGAAATTTCGCGCCCCCGCGCTGCCAGGATTACTTGACTTCCTACTTAACTTCTACGACTGCTCCCGCTTCGGTGAACTTCTTCTTGATGGTCTCGGCTTCGTCCTTCGAGACGCCCTCTTTTATGCTCTTGGGAGCGCCATCGACCAGGTCCTTCGCCTCTTTCAGACCAAGGCTGGTGACTTCGCGTACGGCCTTGATAACGTTGATCTTATTGGCTCCGACTTCTTTCAAGACGACCGAGAATTCGGTCTTTTCTTCGGCCGGAGCTGCGCCGCCCGCCGCCGCGCCACCGGCAACCATCACCGGAGCCGCTGCCGCCGCGGAAACGCCCAAACGCGCTTCCAGTTTCTTCACCAGGTCCGCCGCTTCCAACAACGACAGGCCAACAATTGACTCTTCCAGTTGCTGTAGATCCGCCATGTGAATTTCCCCGCTTTATTTAAGATTTTCGATTTTGCTACCGCTCCGCCGGGTTTCCAGTGCGACCAGGCTTACCTCTCAGCGCCAGACAACGCCAAGTCTCAGCCGCGCAACCCCCGCTTTGCGATAACCAAATCTTTTTTCGGACAGCTTGCTGTCCCGAAACTCTGTTGGATTTGTAATTGGCGATTTGTGATTTGTAATTGAAAACCAGACGCAGTCGGATTCAAAATCGCAAATTACAAATCACCAATTACAAATTCCTTACGCCTCTTTAAACTTCTTCTGTTCCACGCCCTGGCCAACGACCACAGCCAGGTTCCGTCCGACCGCATTCATCGCCGTGACCAGCCGTTGCGACGGCGCGTTCAACAGGAACAGCAGCTTCGAATACAGCTCTTCTTTCGAAGGCATGGTGGCGAGCGATTCGATCTCTTTGACCGTAATCACGCGGCCTTCAACCAGACCCGCCTTAAAGCTGAACTCCGGATTCTCTTTAACGTACTTCGCCAGCGCCTTGGCCAGCGCGACGGGATCGCCTTCTGTGTAGGCAATCGAGGTCACGCCCTGAAGGTTCTTCAATACGCCTTCAACCTTGGTGCCCTTGCCCGCGCGCTCGGCGAGCGTGTTCTTGACCACGCGGTACTTCGCTCCGGTCGGACGCAACGCCTTGCGCAACTCGAAATCCTGCGTCACCGTCAGCTTTGAGTAGGTGGCCACGATCATGCTCGAAGCGTTCTTCAGTTCGCCGCTGAGCTTTTCAACCTGTGCAACTTTCTTAGCTCGAGTAACCGCCATATAGAAACCCTTTCAGAAGATCTTGTGTGGAGACGGGCGACTCGCCCGTCCGCCGGGCAAGGCCCGGCAACAAATTAAGCCTTGGCCGCAACTTCAATCGGAGTCGTATCCAGCGAAATCCCCGGCCCCATGCTCGAACTCAGGTAGCAAGCCTTGATGTACTTGCCCTTCGCGACCGAAGGCTTCGCCTTGATCACGCTCGAGATCAGCGTCGTAGCGTTGTCGATCAACTTGTCAGGCGTGAACGAAATCTTGCCCACGGGGACGTGAACCAGCGCCGTCTTGTCGGTGCGGAATTCGACCTTGCCGGCTTTCACTTCCTGCACGGCCTTCGCAACGTCCATGGTGACTGTGCCGGTCTTTGGATTGGGCATCAGACCCTTCGGTCCGAGCACCTTACCAAGGCGACCAACCGATTTCATCATGTCGGGCGTAGCGATCAGAGCGTCGAAATCGGTCCAGTTTTCTTTTGTGATCTTCTCGACCATGTCTTCGCCGCCCACGAAATCCGCGCCTGCCGCTTCGGCTTCGCGAACCTTTTCGCCGCTCGCAATCACCAGAACTTTTTTCGACTTGCCGAGGCCGTGCGGAAGAACCACCGTGCCGCGCACCATCTGGTCGGCATGTTTCGGATCGACGCCTAACCGCAGCGTGACTTCGACCGTCTCGTCGAACTTTGCGAATTTCACTTTCTGCAGAAGTGGAACCGCTTCCTGCAGCGTATAAGGCCGCGCTTCGACAGCTTTGCGCGCCTTCTCGATATTCTTACCTGACTTCTTCATTTTTCCCTCAGTCTCCCACCGCTCATCGCTGATCTGATGAGCCGTGGTATTTGACTACATCTACTCGTGTGGTGACGGGGCTTTGCCCGTCCAGCGGGGCGGAGCCCCGCCACCACACTAAACTCTATCCAACCACTTCAATGCCCATCGATCGCGCCGTGCCACGCACGCTCCGGATCGCGGCATCGACCGACGCTGCATTCAGATCGGGCATCTTCTGCTTCGCGATGTCCTCAACCTGCTTCAGCGTGACTTTCCCGACCTTATCTTTATTCGGAGCGCCCGATCCCTTGGCGATGCCGGCCGCGCGCTTCAGCAATACCGATGCCGGCGGCGTCTTTGTAATAAAGGTGAAGGTACGGTCGCTGTAAACCGTGATCACAACCGGGACAATCAGTCCCTCGAGTTCCTTCTGCGACGTGCGAGCGTTGAACTGCTTGCAGAACTCCATGATGTTGACCTGCGCCTGACCGAGCGCCGGTCCGACCGGAGGCGCTGGCGTGGCCTTGCCCGCCGCAATCTGCAACTTTACCGATCCTGTAGCTTTCTTAGCCATGATGCCTTTCCAATACCTGCTTTAAATTCCGCCGAGTCTAGGATTTTCGGCTCAGCGGTTTCGAGCGGTCGTTTTTACGCGACCTTTTCAACCTGTCCAAATTCCAACTCCACCGGAGTCGACCGACCGAAGATGGTGACCATCACTTTCAAGGTCTCGCGATCTTCATTCACGTCGTCGACAATGCCGGTGAACGTGGCGAACGGACCCTCGCCGATGCGCACCGTCTCTCCCTTTTCAAACTTGACCTTGAGTTTCGGCTTCTCGCGGCTGTCAGCAACCTTATAAACGATGTGGTTGACTTCATCTTCCGAAAGCGGCGTCGGTTGCTGTCCGGTCCCGACGAAGCCGGTGACCCGAGGCGTCGACTTCACAACGTGCCAGACATGATCGTCCATGTCCATCTCGACCAGCACGTAGCCGGGATAGAACATGCGCTCCGAGGTGTACTTTTTGCCGCCACGGACTTCGGTGACCGACTCAGTCGGAATCAACACTTTGCCAATCTTGTTCTGCAATCCGAAAGCCTGTACCCGCGATTCGAGCGACTCGCGCACCTTGCGCTCAAATCCCGAATAGGCGTGGATGATGTACCACTTCATATTCGGATTGTGCGCGGGCTCGCCGCCCGGCGTTGCTCCCGCTGGCGGCGCCGCCTGAGCTTCGCCGACCACCGCGCTTTCGACCTTTTCTTTTTCCGTATCCGGCATTCAGTCGCTTCTTTCGCCCGCGCCTAATGGCGCGAGAAATAATGCAGCATCCGCTCCAGGCTGTTGCTGATCGCCAGATCCACCAGCCAGAAATAGAACGCAAAAAGGAACACGGTGATAATGACCACCGTGGTTGTTCCTTGAACTTCCTTGCGCGACGGAGAAGTGACTTTCTTCATCTCTGTGCGCACGTCGTGGTAGAAACTCTTGATCCGCTCCGGCCAGGACTTGAGTCGATCGCCGAAATCGCCGCTTGCGGTTGCGATTGAATTCGTCATTTTCTTTGCTTCTACTCCCATCACTCACCTGGCCTTCATTACTGTTCCAAAACTGGCAGGGGCGGAGGGATTCGAACCCCCAAGTTCGGTTTTGGAGACCGACAGTTTAACCGTTGAGCTTACGCCCCTAAAAACAGTTCTCAGTTCTCAGCTGTCAGTTCTCAGTCAAACGTTGCTGCCGACTGCCGATCACCGACCCTGCCTATTTAACTTCCTTGTGCGGTGTGTGTTTGCGGCACCGGTTACAGAACTTTTTCAGTTCCAAACGATCCGGTGTCGTTTTGCGGTTCTTGGTCTTCGAATAATTCCGCTCTTTGCAATCACCGCACTGCAACGTAATGATCTCTCGCATTGCTCACTCCCTGAAACCAGCTCTTAGTTCTTGGCAATTAACTCGCAGCGGCGCTACGTCACAATCTCCGCAATCGTTCCTGCGCCGACCGTGTGTCCGCCTTCGCGGATGGCGAAGCGCAAGCCCTTCTCCATCGCGACCGGCGTGATCAGTTCGATCACCAGGCTCACGTTGTCTCCCGGCATCACCATCTCCGTGCCCGCCGGCAACTCCGCAATCCCCGTCACGTCCGTCGTCCTCAAATAAAACTGGGGACGATATCCCTTGAAAAACGGCGTATGGCGCCCGCCTTCTTCCTTCGTCAGGATGTAGACCTCAGCCTTGAACTTCGTATGCGGCGTGATCGATCCACCCTTCGCCAGCACCATCCCGCGCTCAACATCTTCTTTCGCAATGCCGCGCAGAAGAAGTCCAGCGTTGTCGCCCGCCATACCTTCATCCAGCTGCTTCTTGAACATTTCGACGCCGGTCACCACCGTCTTGCGCGTCTCCCGGAAGCCGACAATTTCCACTTCCTCGCCCACCTTCACCTTGCCGCGTTCGATACGACCGGTGACCACCGTGCCGCGTCCTTGAATCGAGAAGATGTCTTCGATCGGCATCAGGAACGGCTTGTCCAGTTCGCGCGCCGGTTGCGGCACGCTCTTGTCGACCGCTTCCATCAACGCGTCAACTTGCTTTTCCCACTTCTCTTCGCCGTTCAGCGCACCCAGTGCCGACAAGCGAACCACCGGCACATCGTCGCCCGGAAACTTGTAGGCCTTCAATAGTTCCCGAACTTCAAGCTCGACCAGATCGAGCAACTCCGGATCGTCCACCGCGTCGCACTTGTTCAGCGCGACAACGATGTAAGGCACACCGACCTGGCGGGCCAGGAGAACGTGTTCGCGCGTCTGCGGCATCGGACCATCCGTCGCCGCGACCACCAGAATCGCGCCATCCATCTGCGCCGCGCCCGTGATCATGTTCTTGATGTAATCCGCGTGACCCGGGCAATCCACGTGTGCGTAGTGCCGGTTCGCCGTCTCATACTCGACGTGCGCTGTGGCAATGGTTATGCCGCGCGCCTTTTCTTCCGGAGCGTTGTCGATCGAATCGAACGACCGGAACTTGATGTTCGGGTTGTGCTTCGACAATACCTTCGTGATCGCCGCCGTCAACGTCGTCTTGCCATGGTCAATATGACCAATCGTTCCTACGTTGCAGTGCGGCTTTGTCCGATCAAATTTTTCTTTCGCCATTTCAGCTTTTCCTTTGTAGCGCCGGCGTCTCGCCGGCTGGTTCGCAAATCCGTGGTCGTCCTGAGATCCACTCAGTAGTACTGATAAAGCTTGTGAAACTTTTGTCGCAGCTCCGGCTCGACTTCTTCGATCTTCGAGAGATAAAACTCGCGAATCTGAGCCTGATCCGAAACCGGCAGCGACGCATACAGAGTTCGCGCCGTTCCCGCCTTGCTACCCGCGCCAATGTCGATCACGTCCGCCGCGAAAACCAAATCCAGGTTGCGGACGCGAATGCTTCGACCGGCGAGTGCCTTCATATACTTCGTGACGCGTTCCGCCGAAAATGCTTTTTCAATTGCCGATTTCAGGTCGCCGAACTCTCGCTCTTTCTCGACCGGAAGCACGCCCTGCTCAAATTTCGCCGTTCCCATCCAAATGCACCCAATTCCAATTGCAAAATGCTCAATCTCTGGAGCGGGAGACGGGGATCGAACCCGCGACCAACAGCTTGGAAGGCTGTGACTCTACCACTGAGTTACTCCCGCTCAGCCTCAGCGGCTAAAGCCGCTATCTCTGTGACGCTTAGCGGCACGGCTAAAGCCGTGCCCTTCCACAAACCCGCAGCCAATTCCATGGAGCCGATGATCAGGATTGAACTGATGACCTCTCCCTTACCAAGGGAGTGCTCTACCAACTGAGCTACATCGGCCCATCTACCGCTCAAAAGCTGAACTTGCTAGCGTTCATCAACCGGCTCTGAGTTCGCCCGTTCTTCCTCGATCCGGGTCCGCCAAAAATACAGCGCCCCCCGAAACGCGAACAATCCCAGGATCACCAGCGTCGCCGTCCGCAATCTCACGTTCGCGTCGAACACTCGAATCGGATCGTCCGACAGGGTAGCCCAGGCTAAAACACCGAGCACCGCATACGCGATCAGCGCCAGCACGAACTTCTTTTTAACCGTCACCGCTCGACCGCCAACCAACCTACGTCACTCTGGTGCACAGGGGAGGATTCGAACCTCCGTACCTCCTGAGAGGGACAGATTTACAGTCTGTTGGCTTTAACCACTCACCCACCTGTGCAAATCCGAAAACACCGCGCCGCACGCAAAACCACGTCGACACCGCTTAGCACTTCTCAGCTCGGGAAACGAAAATGCGAGGACTCCCGCCTGAACTACACTCGCCGGAAATAACTTCGATGAAGTGTCTTAAATGCCTGTGTCTAAAAGCTGCGCCGCCAGCGCGCGTCACCGCGCGAACCTTCTGTTTCCGGAATCTTATTTATCTGGAGCTGGCGATAGGATTTGAACCTACGACCCTCTGATTACAAATCAGATGCTCTACCGACTGAGCTACGCCAGCAGGTGGAAGTGCACCCTATTCGGGCGCAATACTTCCCTGATCCCTTCTGAAGTTCCGGGACAATTATTTAAGTTACCACAAGGGGTATCGAGGCGCAACCGGAAGCATCATCCCTCGAATTCGCCAACCTATTCAGAAAGCTCCGTTTCCTCCGGTACGTCCGTCGGACTCGTGAAGTGCAGTTTGTAGCCGTCCGGGTCGGACAACGTTACGACCCACATCGCATTGCCGACAAACGGCCGCTCCGTCTGAATCCCGCGTTTCCTGATCTCGCGATAAATCTGCAGCGCATCTTTGCACTGAAAGTAGATCGACACTCCATCTCCGACCTTGCTGCCGGGCACCCAGGAATCGGGGCCCTCCTTGCGGAACTCCTGCAACATCAGCGCCGCGCCATCAAGCTGGAGCCAGCACCAGCGGAGCTTGCCCTCGACAACCCATTGATTTTTCATCTCGAAGCCAAGGCCGTCGACATAATAGCCAACCGACGCCTCGATGTTCGAAACGGAAAAGAACGGTACTGCCTGCTGCACGTTTACTTCGGTTTTGGTTTCGAGTGACATTGGCACGATGTCCCCCTCCCTGGCCGCGAGGTCTTTTCCGAGGTCTTTTCAAAGACCGCCGGGTGCTATCATACCCAAGTTCGGCTAGGGCAATCTAGACGAGCCGAGTCTCTCCCGATCAACATCAATGCGCTTTCGACGACGCCTCCCCATCCCCCTGGCCGTCTTGCTGATTGCGGCTGCGGTCACCCTGATCGTGCAATTGCGAAAACACGCCCCTCCGGAAGCCGCGCGCCTGCTTCCCGGCGCGGACGGTTTCTTCTACATCAATCTGCAATGGATTCGCACCTTCAACGCCACCGGCCAATTGCCGCCGGTGTCCCGCGATCCGGAGTATCAGAAATTTGTCGACGAAACCGGCTTTCAATTCGAACGCGATCTGGACCAGGCCGCTTTCGCCATCCACTATCCGCAGAGCTGGGGCGGCGGCCCCGCGGAATCGCCTACGGAGCCGCGCTTCTCGGAAGTGTTTGTCGGCAAAATTGATTCGCCGAGACTGACCGCATATCTGAAGAAGCTGTCGTCCTCGATCGACGACTATCGCGGGTTCGAGATTTACAACATCCCTATGGAGGGTCGAACCGTTCGCGTCGTCATCCTCTCCTATGACAGCGTCGCGGTTTCGAACCATCCCAATCCCGACGTGATTCGCGGCGTGCTCGACCGCTCCCGCAAGCTGGCCTCGCCGTTCGGTGGCCCTTGGCTACTCCGCAGGTTCTATAAGAGGGTTCCACTGGCGAGCCTGTGTTTCGCGATTCTGCGCGTCAGGCCGGAGATGAGTTCGTTTGGCGGACTGGGCAGTTGGGGACTTCTGTTTCCCAAGCCAGCCGTGGCGGTGATTTCGGGACGCTATCTCCGCGCTCTTCACTTGCGCGCGGAGGCGTTCACTGCAAGTGACGAAGACGCACACGACGTTACCGAGAAGACGGCCGCGTTTCTCGCTCTGTTTCACGCCGCTGAAGGCAGCGTTGGAGCTCACGGCACCGATGCCGATGTAAAGGCTTTCTTCGGCAGCCTTAAGGTCGAGCAGTCTGGCGATCGCGCCATTCTGACCGCCGTCGTTCCGCCTGGATTCATCAAGAAAGTTCTGGCCGAGGGCTCGCCCGAACCGACAGCGCCCAACGCGCCTGCTCCTCCCGCCAAACAGCCGCCAGCATCCAAATAAAGTGCGAGGCGAAAAGATGCAGGCGCGATAAACGGTCATTCGGTCGCTTCGTCCAATCCCTTGGAGAACGCTGAGCACGAAAATGATGTAACAATCCCGTTTCGCCAGCATCTTCTACAATAGAAATATGACGAATTTGCCGCTACCGTTGGCCGTCTTCGGCGCAGGACTGATTTCATTCCTATCGCCGTGCGTGCTTCCGCTCGTCCCTGGATACGTTTCGCTGATCTCCGGCGTCGGCGTCGAGCAGTTGAAGATGAAAGAAGGCGAACTGTTCCGCAAGGTGATGTTCAACTCGGCGGCATTTATCGTAGGCTTCAGCATCGTCTTCATTACCCTCGGCGCAATTTCAACCGAGGTCGGCCAGGTGCTGGCGCAATACAAATCGCTGCTCGCACGCATCGCCGGAGTGGTCATCATTCTCTTCGGTATTCACCTGACCGGCGTTTTTCAGTTCAAAGCACTACTGGCGGATACGCGCCTCCACAGCCTCAAGGGAAGTTCGTCGGCGTGGGGAGCGTTTGTGATCGGATTTGCTTTCGCCTTCGGATGGACACCCTGCGTCGGCCCAATCTTGGCGGTCGTTCTCGGATTCGCCGCCACGCAAGACACAGTCTGGAAAGGTATCTTTCTCTTGGCAATTTATTCGGCGGGCCTGGCGGTGCCGTTCCTGCTGACGTCGCTCGGCATCGAGCGTTTTCTAAAATTTTATAACCGATTTAAATTCCATATGCACGCCGTGGAAGTTGCGAGTGGGGTGTTGCTGATCGCGTTAGGAGCCCTGCTGGTTGCGGGTCGCTTCACAGTCATCAGCCGCTATTTTACGTTCCTGAATCGCTTCGCGCTTTAGGACTCGGATTTGAAGGAGCGCGGCTTTAGCCGCCGGGGTTTACCAGTGAAAAGAAATCCTCTGATACTGTTCTTCGTCGCTGCCATTGTCGCGGCCATGCTCTTCGCAGGCATTCACGCGTCTCGTCGCAACCGGGCGAACTCTCCCACGAAAGGTCAATTAATCGGCAACGTCGCGCCCGACTTCGAACTTCCAGGACTCGACGGCAAGAAACTCAAGCTCTCCGACTTGCGCGGTAAAGCTGTTCTGTTGAATTTCTGGGCGACGTATTGTGAACCATGCAAAGTCGAGATGCCCTGGTTCGTCGAACTTCAGAAACAATACGGCCCCGACGGATTCCAGATCGTCGGCGTAGCCATGGATGACGCCAGCACCGAAGACATCGCAAAATTCGCCAAAGACATGGGCGTGAACTATCCGATTCTTATTGGCGAGGACTCGGTTGGCACGAGCTACGGCGGAGTTGGCGTTTTGCCCACCACGTTTTTCCTGGACCGCGACGGCAAGCTGATTGCCCGCGAATTTGGCCTCCAGAGCCGCAGCGTCTTCGTCGATCACATCAAGAAGGCCCTGAGCCAGGGACAGGCAGTACAGGCTCGGAAGTAACCTCGTAATCACTAAAAGCCGCGTCTGAACTGGAGTACTCTGGAATCACCGAGTCCATAGATTCAGCGAATCGGATCGGCGAATCGATCAGCGAATAATAATGAGAGTCCTTCTGGCGAGCGCGCTCCTGCTGTCCTGTGCCTGTGCCCAAGTACAGGACGCACCCATACCTACAGGGCCTGCCGTGAAAATGGCGCCCGCTCCCGTCATCACGATTGTCCAGGGTAAGCCGGCGACAGTTCCGCTGTCGTTTCGCGTGGCCAGCGGCTATCACATCAACTCGAACAAGCCTAAGTCTGAGTTCCTGATTCCGACCGTACTCAAAGTCGAAGCCACCACCGACATCGTCATCGGCAAAACCACATATCCCGATGGCCAGGACACGAGTTTCGCTTTTGCTCCCGACGAAAAGCTCAATGTCTATAGCGGTGATTTTCAAATCGATGTGCTGGTTCGCCCGTTGAAAACGGTAGAGAAGGGAAAATACATCATGCGCGGGACGCTGAAATATCAGGCCTGTGACAACTCAGCCTGCTATCCGCCGAAGCAGCTGCCGATCAGCTTCGATGTGAAGATCGCTAAGGCCCCAGCCGCCGGCCACAAGAACCCCGCCCAGAGCCCGCACGCGCATCAGTAGAAAAACAACTCTCACTTCGTCGCACTACTTCTTCGCATCGAAGTCATTCTTGAACACCTTGCCGTCCTTCATCACGAAGCCGACGTTCTCCAATATTTTGATATTCGCCAACGGATCGCCCGAAACCGCGACGATATCGGCATAAGCTCCCGGAGCAATCACGCCGATCCGGCCCTTCATCTCAAGCAATTCCGCCGCCCGCGACGTTGCGCTCTGGATAGCTTGCATAGGCGTCATGCCAAATTCAACCATCCGCGGAAACTCCTGCGCGATGGGCTCCGTCCATGGAATGCCGCCCATGTCGGTGCCAAACGCAATTTTCACTCCCGCTTTCAGAGCCTTGCGAAATGACACCTCGTGCTCCGACGCACGCATGCGGTCGCGCTTCCCTTCGGGAGTATCGGCCGGAGCCCAATCGCCGTAATAAACGCTCAGCGTGGCGCACAGCCACGTGCCCTGCCGGATCATCTGTGCGATCTGCGCGGCGGTCAGAACTAATCCGTGCTCGATTGAGTCGCAACCGCCGTCGAGCGCGCGCTGCATGCCTTCTCCGCTGTAGGAGTGGCACGCGACTTTCTTGCCCCAGCCATGCGTCTCGTCGACGATCGCCCGCAGTTCCTCGACCGTCAGGGTCGGCTGTGAAACAAGTTCGCCGTTCTTCCCGGCCCCGTTTTCTCGCACCCACGACCGGTGCGTCATGTAAACCTTGATCCAGTCCGCTCCATGATCGAGTTGTTCGCGCGCCGCCTTGCGCGCCTCAACCGGACCATCGATGATCTGCACACCCTTCGGCACTTCAATTTCCGGCGCATAACCTTCGAGTGGATATCCACCCGTCGTCGAGATGGCACGCGTTGAGACAAACAAACGCGGGCCCGGGATGTATCCCCCTTCGATGGCCATCTTGATGCCGACGTCGCCGTAGCCAGCGCCTTCGGTTTCCATGTCGCGCAACGTAGTGAACCCCTGTTCGAGCGCGCGCCGCGCCGACACCGTCGCCCGCGCCGCGCGAAATGCCAGCGGATACTTGAGCAGTTGAATGTCGTATCCGCCCTCGGATGGAACTTCGCCTTGAAGAAAAATGTGCGTGTGAGCGTCGATCAGGCCGGGAAGCACCGTCGCCTGCGACAGGTCGATGAAATTCACGCCAGCGGGGATGTTTGTCGGGAGCACGACGGCGCCATCGGCAACGTCGGTAATCAGATTTCCGCGAATGGTGATCACCACGTTGCGACGGGCCGTACCAGAGACTCCATCGATCAGCGTGCCCGCACGGATCATCGTCACCGGCGCGGTCGCGGACGCAGACACGTTGCTCTGGGCCCAACTGTAGGTAGCGGCAATGACGAAGACAATAACGAAGACGAAACTGAGGAGAAGAATCCTGCGCAAAACAGTCCACCTCCGGAAAGTGTGGATTGTACTACTCAGCAGGGATCCAGATAATCGCGCAGCGATTGAACCAGGGCAATCACTTTCTCAGTTTGTTGCAGCGCCGCGGCAACACTCTCCCGTCGCTGCTCCACAATTTCTTCGAGTGATAGCCCGGCCGGCAGGTGAAGCGAAAGCTCTAAGGAACAAAGCAGCCCGGTCAAAGGCTGGCTCAGAGAGTGCAGCAGTTCGCCAACTACGTCGGGATCGCGCGGCAGTCGTTGGCGAGAACGGGGGTCAGAATGCGGGGCAGAACGCGGGCTGGCGCTCATGCCGAGGCCCCCTCCGGACTCATCTGATATCCGACGCCGCGAACCGTATGAATCAATGTCGGAGTAAAGCCATCGTCCACTTTGCGGCGCAGATAGTTGATGTAAACATCGACCACATTTGTCGTGGAATCAAAAGTCAGGTTCCAGACATGCTCGATGATCATCGCCCGCGTCAGTCGCCGCCCTGCATTGCGCATGAGGTATTCGAGCAGGGCAAATTCCTTGGTGGTCAATTCAATGTGACGCCCCGCCCGCGCCACTTTTCGTTCCACGCGGTCCAACCGAAGATCGCGGACGGTGAGCACTGACTCCGATGGCAAGTGACTGCGCCGCAACAACGCCCGCGCCCGCGCCGAGAGTTCGAGAAATGAAAATGGCTTAACCAGATAATCGTCTGCGCCAGAGTCGAGACACTGCACGCGATCTTCGATCCGGCTGCGCGCCGTCAGAATCATCACCGGCAAGTTCGCCTTGCGCTGCCGCAGACTCTTCAGAAGAGATAACCCGTCAATCCCCGGCAGATTCAGATCGAGTACGACCAGATCGTAGTCGAATTCAATCGCCATCGAGCGGCCCTGATTGCCCTCATTGGCAACATCCACCGCGTGACACTCGGCTTCCAGCCCTTTTCTGATAAAGGATGAAAGCGCCGCATCGTCTTCCACAATAAGAATTCTCATGAGATTCGCCTAAGTTGAATGATCGTGAAGCGATTCTCATTCTCGGATGACGGGGGTCGGGACACAAGATAACTTGGTCGTTCAAAGGGACGTAGTTGCAGATGTGAAACGTGGGTGTGAAATGTGGATGTGAAACCTAAATATCAAACGCCGAAGACGAGTCTCGGAGTCAAGCGGCTCGGCCGAACTTCCCTATATCCCCAGCGCGGCCTGAATCGCCCCCACAATCTCTCCCGCCAGCCGATCCATTTGCTCCTTTGACTCCGCTTCGATCATCACCCGCGCCAGCGCCTCCGTGCCGGAGTAGCGCACGACGACTCGCCCATTGCCGTCGAGTTCGCTCTGCGCAGCCGCTATCGCCGCCTGCACCTTTGGAATTTCCGCAAATGGAGTCTTCTGCCGCACGCGCACATTTCGAATTGTCTGGGGAAACACTTTCAGGTCGCCGACAAGATCGGCAAGTGCCTTGCCTGTTTGTGCCTTGTCAGTTCCCACCATGATTTCCAGCACCCGCAGCGCGGTCAGCAATCCGTCGCCGGTGGTCGCCTCTCCATCGCGAAACAAAATGTGGCCGGACTGTTCTCCGCCTAGAGTCGCGCCTACGCGCTGCATTTCTTCGAGCACGTACTTGTCGCCGACATTGGCGCGGAGCATCTGGATGCCCGACCGCTTCAGCGCCAACTCCAATCCCATGTTCGACATTGTGGTCGCGACCACCGTGGATTTCGCGAGCGTGCCTCGCGCTTGCATCTCCCGCGCGGCGAGCAACAGAACCGCATCGCCGTTCACGACCTTCCCCTGAGCATCGCAGAAGAGCGCGCGATCGGCATCGCCATCGAAGGTAACACCGAGGTCGAAGCTGCCCTGCTTCTCTGCTACAAAGCGGGCCACAGTCTCGGGATGGAGCGCTCCGCAACCCTCGTTGATGTTTTGTCCGTCTGGAGTGACGTTCAAAAAAGTCGTATTGACCTTCAACGATTCAAACAAAGCCGGGGCTTCGGCCGCCGCCGCACCGTTGGCGCAATCGACCGCCACACGAAGCTTTGTCAGGTCAGCGGAAACGCCACTCGCGAGCCACCGAACGTACGCATGCCGCAATGCCTCTTCGCCGGGGAGGCTAGAAATCCCGGGAGCGGAATCCGGCGCTGGAGCAGTCTCGGCGTCCTGTAGCAGTGCGAAAATCTCTTTTTCGATCGCCAACTCGCGCGCGTCCGGCAACTTGTAGCCGTCGCCAGAAAAAACTTTGATCCCGTTGTCGGTCCAGGGATTGTGTGAGGCCGATATCACAACTCCTGCGTCGAACTTCCGCGAGCGCGCCAGAAACGCGACTCCCGGCGTCGTGATCACACCTGCGCTACGCGCCTCGACTCCGACCGACGCTAACCCCTGCACAAAGCGGTCGGCAATCCATCCGCTCGAAGCGCGCGTGTCTTGCCCGATCACGACTCGCGCTTTGTTGTTGACTCGCAACAGGTCGTGTCCGAGGGCGCGCCCGATCCAATACACACTGTCTCGCGTCAGCGGAAATTCTCCCGCGACGCCGCGAATTCCGTCCGTACCGAAGAGTTGTCTGGTTTGTGTCATGCAAGGGTTGGAAAGAATTCGGCGCTTATTTCTGCCCGTCTCCCGAACCATCCATCATAACCGTGACACGAATCAAAGTGGGGTGGGCAACCTGGATCAGAGGATCGGGAACGAAGGCGTGGGTAATAAACGAGGTTTGCGTCATCACACCGGTCGCATCGACTGGATCGGTGGTGGCCGCTTCGATGGCTTCGACGCGTCGACGCGGCCCTGAGATCGTAACCGTAGCCGGATCGGCAACGACTTTCGCTATACGCAGTCCACTTGCGAAATTTCCAGTGACGCGCGGCTGAACCAGGATCTTTCGCGTTGCGCGCTCGTCAAACGAAAGATGAAATTGGCCCGGTATGATCTGCACCACTTCAAGATCCTGCGGCACATGCACCCGATCCGTCAGGTCAAACGTTCTTTCCCCAGGTCGAACCGTCGCCAGATTGACCTGTGCATGCACCTCGGAAGCGTCGAGTTGATGAATCAGCCGCTCCGGACCTCGCACGCGGACCTGGACCGCGGTGGAATCGGCGGAATCGATTTCCATGTTCGCCGGGAAATTCTGGAATTCGATGGGCACTCGCATTTCGACTTCTGATATCGGATTGCGCGCAACTGCCATCCAAAGCCCGACAGCGAGCAACAGGGAAACGATCTTCAGCAAAATGTTGTGGAGGAATACCCGCTGAAAGAAATTAAGAGGCGCCGATCCCGGCATCGCTAGTTTTCCTTTCCGGGACGCACCGAATCGGGCCGGCGCGAAACTTGTGAACTGGGCGGCTCCTCTTCAGCAAAGCTCTCGTCGATTGAAGTCGGCAGCGTCGCCGACGGGGCATACCGGCGTAGCAGCCCGCCCAGTCGCTCGCGGAGTCGCTCCACCGTCAAATCGCGTTCGATGCTTCCCGCCACCGCGAGGCTGATGGTTCCTGTCTCCTCCGAAATGATGATGGCGACCGCATCGGTCTCCTCGGTGATTCCAATGCCAGCGCGGTGGCGTGTGCCGAGTTGAGTCGAGAGCACAGGGTTCATCGAGAGCGGTAGAAAGCACGCGGCGGCAGCAATCCGGTCGCGCTGCACAATCACGGCGCCGTCGTGCAAGGGCGCGCTCGGACGAAACACCGTTGCCAGCAGGTCATACGATAAGCGGGCGTCGAGCGCGACTCCACTTTCAATATATGTACGCAAACCGATCTCGCGCTCAATCACAATCAGCGCGCCGGTCTGATTCTGAGAAAAAAGGTTGGCGGCCAAAACGATATCGTCATAGACGTCGGCCACCGAACTCGAACCTCGCATCAGCGAGATACGGCTTCCGAGGTTAGCCAGAGCATGCCGGATTTCCGACTGGAAGACGACGATCAGCGCGAACACCACATACGGCAGCAGCGTACTGAGCAGCCAGTTGAGGGTGCGCAATTCGCCGAGACGGGCGAAGTAGAAGGCCAGCCCCAGTGTCGCCACTCCTAGGAGCATCGGCGCCGCCCGCGTGCCGCGCACCAGAACCAGGAACTGGTAGATCAGCATCGCGACCAGCACAATGTCAACGATCGAGATGACCGAGATGTGCGACCACGCCTGCGACGGTGTCACGTCAGCCTCACGCCGATCCGACGCTGGAAGTCAGACCGCAACAGAATCGAGAGCAAAAGCGAAAGCAGACCCGAAGTTGAATTGGCTTTATTCTAATGCAGCGCCGGATTTCGGTTTGTCACGATTTGTTTCCTTCGGTGGAGCTGACACGCGCGCGCACTCGTCCGCGCGCCAGTTGAGCGGTCAGTTCGTCCCCAGTCTTCAGACGCGCCGCATCTTTCACCAGGCCGCCATGGGCGTCGAAAACGAGCGCGTATCCGCGATTCAGAATTGCGACCGGCGACAGCGCTTCCAGACTGGCGGTCTGGCGATCGAGGGCTCCGCGGCTGTGGAGCAGGCGCGTCTGCGTCGCCGAGGCCAGTTTCGCAACCTGTGCCGTCAGTTGCTGCCGGATCGCCGCCAAGCGACGCCGCGCATCATAGTGCCGCACCGACGCCGAAACATTTTCGCAACGACGCAGCAGTCGATCCAACAACTGCCGTTCAGCTTTCTCCAGCCGAAAACGCTGCTCATCCAGCTTCTGCTGACGCCTGTGGATGCCATCCATCATGCGGGCGAAGGCTCCGTGCTGTGCCCGCTCGGCCAGATCCTGACGCGCCATCAGCAAGCGATAGCGCAACGCCCGCTCCAGTCGGCGATATAGATCTTCGGCTTGCGCTTCAATTTCCTGACGCGAACGGATCACCAACTCCGCCGCTGCCGACGGCGTGGGCGCTCGCAGATCGGCAGCAAAATCAACGATCGTGAAATCGGTCTCATGCCCGATCGCCGAGATCACCGGAATCTTTGAGTCCGCAACCGCCCGAGCCAGTCCTTCATGATTGAACGCGGCCAGGTCTTCAACCGATCCGCCGCCGCGAGCAATTATGATGACTTCGACTTCGACCGCGCCGCTGGAATGGCCTGCACCGAGCGCCTTGTGAAAATGTCGCAAGCCCGCGATGACCTCACCGGGTGCCGAGTCCCCTTGAACTTGCGCCGGATAAATCAACACGTTGGCCGAATGGTGCCGCCGCGCCAGAATGTTCAGAATGTCACGCAGGGCCGCGCCTTGTGGCGAAGTGATGATGCCGATGCGCTGCGGCAATGGCGGGATCGCCTTCTTCCGCGCCGGGTCAAACAAGCCTTCGGCCTGAAGACGCGCTTTGAGTTGTTCAAACGCCAACTGGAGCGCGCCGGCGCCCTTCGGCTCCATGAATTCGGCGGAAACTTGCAGTTCGCCGCGATCTTCGTACACGGTGATACGCCCACGGACCGTTACCTGCAACCCGTTCTCCGGCCGAAACCGCAACAGTTTTGCCGACGAGCGGAACATCACCACGCGGATCTGCGCGTTCTCTTCCTTCAGCGTGAAATACAGATGCCCGGAGTCAGGAATGCGCAGATTGGAAATCTCCCCCTCGACCCAGCAGTCCGAATATTCGCGCTCGATATGCGAGCGGACGGCCGACACCAGCGCTCGCACAGTCCAGACACGCCGCTCCGGGGGACGAAACTGGAATCCGAGTTGATCCTGCATCTCCACGGAAGATCAGTGTATCCGAGGCGTAGGTGAGGACGGATACCCCGGTTGGTCCAGGCGAGACTGTTTCGTTCGCGCTTTTGCGTCGGCGAACTCTACCGCCTCAGCCGGCTAATCAAGAAGAAAACCAGAGACAGCAGGACACTAATCAGGATGGAACTCGCCAGCGGAAAATAAAAAGTGGCTCTCTTGCCGCGGTACAAAATGTCCCCCGGCAGACGACCGATGAGCAGACCGGTGCGTCCGGCCAGCATAATGATGCCGCCGATTATTGCCAGCACCACGCCAAGAGCAACCAGCATTCTGCCCATTCCAACCATGCGAGCAGTTTAACCCGAGCAGTTTAATCCTACGGCAGGCCAGCGACGAGACATTCAAGTTCAAGCAGAAACTTATTACGGGTCGAATTTCACTTCGACGGGTTCGTGCGATTCGCGAGGTCCGGCTTCCCATTTCCATCTGCGGACAGCCTCAACCGCAGCCTGGGCGAGCACCGGATGTCCGCCTTTTATTGAGACGCTCTTGACGCTACCATCAGGACCAACGACCGCGTCAACCCGGACGATACCGGCCAATGCCATACCGCGCGCCAGTGAGGGATAAACGGCAGGGCTTTGCTGAAGCAGGCGGCGTTTGGGCGCAGAATCTGGTTGGGCCTGAGCCGTCAGCGAAATCGGCCTTAGGAGAGTGAGGATCGTAATTAGAAAAAATGACGCCGCGATCGAACACGTTAAACGTGGGGAAATGGTTTTCATAATGTGGCTATTTGGAGCAGGGCAGGTTTCATTACGCCGGATGCTACAGGGTCGCCTGTAACAAATCTAAATTGGGTCTAATCTTGCTAGAAGATCACGTAAGTAATGCCCCGTAAGTGTGTCTCGCGGTTATAATGCTCGCCCTTAGAACCGAGGCTGAATTGACCCGCGTAAAATAAGTCCGGATTCTGAACGGTGTCGGATGACGATCCTCGAGACCCCGCGCCTGCGCCTGCGTGAGTTCACGGCCGAAGACACCGATGCGCTGTAACTGGTTCTTTCCGATCCCGAAGCCATGCGCTATTACCCAGCGCCCTATGATCGCGCGGGCGTCGAACAATGGATTGCCCGCAACCGACTTCGCTACAAAGACGATGGCGTCGGTTTGTGGGCGATGGAGCTCCGAGAGACACAGGCTTTAGTAGGCGACTGCGGCATCATCCGCCAGCAGGTAGAAGGCGAGTCGCTCTATGAAATTGGATATCATCTGCGCCGCGACCTCTGGGGTCAGGGCCTCGCAACCGAAGCCGCGATCTCCTGCCGAGACTGGGCTTTCGCAAACCTCAGTGCCGATCGCCTGATTTCTCTGATTCGGCCTGACAATCTTGCGTCACGTCGTGTCGCCGAACGTAACGGCATGACTCTATGGAAAGAGGTGAACTGGCGCGGGCTCGCCCATTCCGTTTATTCCGTCGAGAAATCGTCGAAGCTGTAACTATTAGTCGCGGCTACTACACCAAGTCCTCCACCTTCAACTCCTCGGCGCCGCCCTTCCACGTTTTGCGAAATTCCTGTTCTACAAACCATGCGTCCGAATTTCGATCTTGCGCCCGCAGCGCCTGATGCAAACCAAACAAAGACCGCGGATTCCGCAGATTCCTCGACAGGTCATCGCGAAACACCTGCTCCGCCCCCTTCGCATCGCCCGTCATCAACAGCACTCCTCCGAGCGATTCACGCACGGGATAGAACCAATCCTGCGGCTCGTCGTACTTCAACGTATCCTGCACGGCGACAGCCTCGCGCAGCATAGTCATCGCCCCTGCATTGTCCTTGCGAGCCAAGGCCACCTGCGCCCCAAGAACGTTCTCGGCGATCTTCAGAATGTCTTTCGTTTTGTTGTTAATCGGCATCTGGAAAATCGCATCTGGCGGTGTCGCTTTCTCGGCCTCGGCGACGATCTTGTATTCCGCTTCTGCTTCGCCAATTCTGCCTTTGCCTGCCAGTGCCATGCCGCGCGAGAAATGCCAGAAGCCGACAGCAGCCTTCATGTTCGCCTCGGGCTCTTTCATCGCCAGAATCGCGTCCCACTTATGGAAGCGGACATTCACCGCCATGGGGATCGTCATGAATCCCTCGAGCGGTGGCATCTCTTTTACTGCCGGCCCCACATGGCTCGCAAGCATGTCCGCTGCCTTATAGGCTTCGGCGTAATCCCCCGTCATTGCCGAGCACATGGCGATGAAATGCAGATTGTGGCTGTAGTACATCATCGGATAAATGCCCTGCACGCCAGTCTTCTCGATATACGCCCGATCGACAGCCGCCGCTTCCTGGTTGGTCTTCACCGCTGCGGCGTAATCACCTGTGCGGATATAAACGTGCGCCGGCATGTGCACGATGTGTCCCGCGCCGGGGGCCAGCGCCGCCAGACGGCTCGCGCCAGCCAACGCCCGCTCTGGCGAATTTGAGGCCTCCACAGTGTGAATGTAGTAATGCAGGGCACCCAGATGGTTGGGGTCGCGTTTGATCACAGATTCGAGAGTGGCAACGATCTCCTCGGTACCCTGCTCCGGAGTGCCGTCTTTGCGCCACAATCCCCAGGGATGAAGGTTCATTCCCGATTCCGCGAAGAGCGTGGCTGCGTCCAAATCGTCGGGATTGTTTTTCACCACTTCGCGCATGGCATCGTGATAATCTTCCGCCGCTTTTCGAAGATCCGCTTTCGGGTCGGCGGGAAAGCGTTTCGCAAGCGCAAAAATATAGCCGCGCTCAGCCTCGGATGCATTGCCGCTCAGATCCACCGCCGTCTGGATCGCCTCGTGCGCCTTCTTGAAGCGGTCTGCACTCGCGGGATCGTTGTAGTTCGGCCCCACCGCTTCGGCAATCCCCCAATAGGCGATCGCAAGCTTCGGATCGAGTTCCGTCGCCTTTTGAAACGAACGAGCCGCCTCGTCATGATTGAAGGCGTAAATGAGCCGTAGGCCCTGATCGAAGAATTCCTGTGCCTGTGCGTTCCTGGTTGAAACTGGATGATGCAGATCGCCGAGACCCGTCATGATCGTCACGGGCCTGTCGGCCCCCTGTTCGTGACCGGCGTGCTCCTGAGCGGCGGCCACCGCGGCTGGGACAAGGACGATTACGAGACTGAGAAGAATTTCTGGACGCAGCACTTTCCGAGCATTCGTGAGCAGCTTCATACCGACCTCCCGAGGTGAAGCAGAGTGTATTCGTTGACGAAAAAGAACGCCCCAAAGACTTTGCGGCAAAGCATCGTGCAAACTCCAGCAAACTCCGTCAAACTTTAGTCCAGCTTGTCTGTGGAAGCAACCGCCTGCTAAGGTATCGCACCGGGAGAGATTGTCCACACGCTATGCCCAAGAAATCCACGGCACCTTTCGTTCTCGCCGATGCTCTGCTCTCGGCCTTCGACACCAACGACCGCATCAACCAATATCTGCTGGAGAGTCTCCCAGACGAAGCGTGGCGTGCGGAGCCGCCGGGGAACAAAGGCCGCGACGTTGCCGGAGTGATCGCACACATGCACAATGTCCGGGTGATGTGGCTGAAGGCCACTAAAGGGAAAATTCCCGAGCAACTGGACCGCTTCACGGTCACACCCGCGCAGGCAAAGAAAGCGCTCGAGGCCAGCCGAGCCGCACTCCACGAAGTCCTGAAGGCAGCGCTCCAAGCCGACGGTCGGATCAAAGGCTTTCGCCCGGATGTCGCCGGCTTCTTCGGCTATCTGATCGCACACGACGCTCACCATCGCGGACAGATCACCATGCTCGCCCGTCAAGCCGGGCACCCCATCCCGCAGAAAGCGATGTTCGGCATGTGGGAGTGGGGCGTGCGGTAGAGGACAGTATTCTGGTCGAGCCAATCCGACTGGGCGCGAAGCAGTTTGGCGCGTTGGTTCGTTCACTGTGCGCGTTAACGCTGCGTTAAACTCGGGTACGCTAAACTCAGATGAGAGCCAGTCTGACGAATGCACAAAGCCACGATCCTGTTTAATCCCAATTCCGGTCGCCCCAAGCGCGACGTGGAGTTGAACCATGCCATCGGGATCATTCAATCAGCCGGCGTTCGCACCGAACTTACGGTCTGCCGCTCCAGCCAGGAAGCGACCGATAACGCCCGCTGTGCCGTGGCTGCCGGAAGCGATACCGTTTTTGCCTGCGGCGGCGATGGCACCATCCACGATGTCATTCAAGGGTTAGCGGGCACGCCGATCGCGCTGGCCATTCTGCCCTTTGGCACCGCAAACGCCCTGGCACACGATCTTGGAATTCCGTTGCGTCCGAGTGCCGCCGCTGAAATCGCGGTGAAAGGCACCGTCCGCCGCATTCCTCTCGGCCGCGTCGAGTATGAAGATTTTCACGGCAAGCGCGCCGCGCGTTACTTCACGGTCGCCGCCGGCATCGGCGTGGACGCCCACCTCTTCTACAAACTAACTTCTGAACTCAAGAAGCGTTCAGGAATGGCTGCGTATTATTTGAAGGCGCTACAACTGGTTGCGACCTATAACATGCGCCGTTTCGAAGTCGAATATACGAATGGAAGCGCCCACTGCCAGCAAGCTTCGCTCACAGAACTGCTCGCCGTAAGAATTCGTTTTTTTGGAAACATACTCCGCGAACTTGTCCCCGGAGCATCGCTAGACTGCAACGAACTGCGCGCTGTAATGTGCCGTACAGCCAGTCGTCACGCCTATCTGCAATATGTAGCGGGGACCCTGATCGGCCGTCGATGGAATATCGATGGCATCGATGTCGTCAGTTGTTCGGAGATCGTCTGTAAGACACCGGAAAATGGGGGTAAGAATAACGGCAATCATGTCTACATCGAGGCCGATGGAGAACTCCTGGGCCGTCTCCCCGCACGCATGACGATGCAGCCGGACGCCCTGTCGCTCGTCGTGCCAGCGGCAAAGAACTGAAGCCAAGGTCAAGGTTCGGGAAGTCGTCGTTCAGGAAGTCGTCAGCTCGACCTTTTTTATCTTTCGCCCAAGCCGCAAGGTGAGTGTGGTGCCGGGCGTGGCCTTCACAATCGGCGCGGACGCTTTCACTCCATCGACGCTGACTGCGCCTTCTTTAATTTTCCGGTCCGCTTCGCTCGTCGACGCCGCGAACCCGATCTTCACCAGAACCTTCGCCAGTCGCACACCATCCCCTTCACGATTCGCCACCTCCGCGAAAACAACCGGGACGGTCTCGACTTCTTCCGGTACTTGGTCCTTCTGAAACTGCCGCGCCCAATCCTCGCCCGCCTTCGTCGCAGAATCGGCGGAATGAAAATCGGCAACAATGCCGCGCGCCAAATCCTTCTTGAGCGTCATCGGATGTGCTTTACCGCTCGCCACATCGGTCTTGAAGTCTGCGATCTGTCCTACGGTGACGTCGGTGAGCAATTCGTAATATCTCCACATCATCTCGTCAGAAATCGACATCACCTTGCCATACATTTCAAGTGGAGGCTCGTGAATGCCAATTGCGTTCCCGAGCGACTTTGACATCTTGTTGACGCCATCAAGGCCTTCGAGAATGGGTGTGGTCAGCACGACCTGCGATTCCTGCCCATAAGCGCGTTGCAATTCGCGACCCACCAGCAGATTGAATTTCTGATCGGTGCCACCGAGTTCCACATCGGCTTCGAGCGCCACCGAGTCATATCCCTGCGCCAGCGGATAGATGAGTTCGTGCATCGCAATCGGCTTCTCGCCGCGGAATCGTTTGTGGAAGTCCTCACGTTCCAGCATCTGCGAGACCGTGTACTTGGCCGTCAGACGAATGAAATCCTCGGCCGAGAATTTCGAAAACCACCGACTGTTGAAATCAACCACCGTCTTTTCCGGACTGAGAATCCTGAAAACCTGCGCCTTGTAAGTCTCGGCATTCTCCGCAATCTGCTCCCGTGTCAACGGAGGCCGCGTAGCCGAGCGCCCTGTAGGATCGCCGATCATCCCTGTAAAGTCGCCGATAAGAAAGATGACAGTGTGGCCCAGATCCTGAAAATGTTTGAGCTTGCGCAGCAGTACCGTGTGCCCCAGATGGAGATCGGGTGCAGTCGGATCGAATCCCGCCTTCACACGAAGAGGTTTGCCGGAAGCGAGCGAGCGTTCGAGCTTTGAGCGCAGTTCGGATTCTTTGACAATCTCGGCCGCGCCCTTTTTGATGTAGGCCAGCTGTTCGTCAACCGGCGGAAAGTTAGGCATGCGTAGTGATTATAACGACGGGAGAGAAGCAGGTCTCAGAGTCAGGTGCCGGCCTCGCTACGAAGGGATCGTTCATTGGTGGTGCCTGGGTGATTCGGTTTTCCTGAGACCTGAGACCTAACACCTGCGACCTGCCTCACGGCGTTCCTTCGAACAGCGGCCACAGCCCGTCAGCGGTGACGCGATAAATCGCGTACGAACTGCCATCGTCGTTGGTGCGCCGGAACAATAGTTCTCCGCGGCCATCGCCATCGGCATCGACCGCGTCGACCAACTCCATACGCGGCGCAACATCGAGATGATGCGAATCGGTCTGCGAGAAAAACAGCTTCTTCAATTCGCCTTCGAGGTTGGTACGCGCGATCAGCGTGATCTCCTGCGGTTCGAATCCTTCGGGGGCATTCGCAGGGGGATGAGTCTTTGCCGACAACACCAGCACAAGGTCGTTCGAGTTAGAAAGATCAAAGAAGTGCAGGATTACGCTGTCGAAAGCGAGTTCGGCCGAGTTGTGGGTGGATTTCCCCTTTGCCGGTTTCTTGCTCGCGGGCGCGTCTTTCGCCGCAGCTCCAGCGTGAGCACGAAGCTGCGTAGCGGCCAGTTCCAGCATTTTGTTGCGGTAAGTCGCCTCTTCTGCCGGCTTCAATTCGTACGTGTAGGGGCGCGGATCGGGTCCGGTCGCATCGGAAATTGCGGGAACGAAAGTAAACTGCGGCGTATCGGCCGCGTATCCTGTTGTAGTTTTAGCGTCGGCCTTTGCGGCGGGAGCAACGTCGGACAAGGGATCGAATGTCGCGTAGGCTTCTCGATGCTCGGTCGACTCTGGCTTGCCGCGTCGCAACCGAGGCCGATTCGGATCGGAGATCTGCTCATCCGTCGCAGGAGCGCTCGCAGCGGCGGTCGCGGGAACGGTCGCAGGAGCAGACGACTTGGCCGTTTCGGGAGCATTCTGCGCTTTTCCAGGATCTGCCGACGGGGTAGTCGACGCTCCGCCAGCCGGCTGTGCGCTTGGAGGCTCTGAGGTCGGCGGTCGGACCAGCTTGGGGCGATCGTCATCTTTATCTTTATCCGGAGCCTTATCTTTATCCCTATCCTTGTCCGGAGCCTTAGCACCCGAGCTACTATCGGAATCCGCCGTGCTGCGCCTATGAAGAACCGGCGGCGCGTCTTTATCTTCGATTACGGGCGTGGAGTACTTTTTGCTTTTTTCCGGGACCCTCTCACCCGCCGGAAGCCATGTTCCTTCGGCGATCCAGACGTGATTCAGTTGTCCAGGCTGCGTAATCGTGAAGAGGCCCTGCGAAACGCCACTGTGGAAGCCTTCGTAAACGGTGTCGAAATCAAGCGCCATCGGAACCGGCGAGGCCTTGTACGATCCCGCGTCGTAGAACTTCCCGTCAATCATGATCGCGATTGGGATGAACCGGCTCTTCTTGCCCTTGGCAGCAATTTGGACCAGTCCGATCGCCCGCGGCCCCTTGTTAGCCTTGGGCTTTTTCCCATACTGCGTTATTGGGGCTTGGGCCTCCAGCCACGAACCAGCAAGTAGCCCGCAAACGGCTAGGATGACGGAAAGCAGCCGCCTACGATATAACTTGCCATACAATTTGCGGGGTGCAGACGCTCGGCGAGGAGAAAATTCCATGGAAGTTAATGATAAATCCCCAGACTTCAGTACGACGGATGAGAACGGCAAAGAGGTTGCCTTGAAAGATTTCCGCGGCAAGACAGTTGTGCTTTATTTCTATCCCAAAGCGGATACGCCCGGATGCACCATCGAAGCCTGCGAGTTCCGCGACCAGTACGCGGCGATCAAGAAGACGGGCGTTGTGCTGCTCGGTATTTCAAAAGATACCGCTGCCTCGCAGAAAAAATTCCGCGACAAATTCGGCCTGACATTCCCACTTCTCGCCGATCCCGAGAAGAAAATTGCCACTCTTTTCGGTGTCGTCAAAGAAAAGAACATGTACGGCAAGAAAGTGCTGGGCATCGCGCGGACCACATTCGTAATCGGCCCCGACGGCAAGATCAAACACATCTTCAACAACGTGAAAGCGGAAGGCCACGCCGAGGAAGTGCTGGCCTATCTCAAGTCAGCAGCCTGAACCGGGGGGGACTCACTTCAACCAATTGTCATCCCGAGCGAAGCGAGGGATCCGCAGTGCTCGGCAAAATGCAGATCCCTCGCATAGCTCGGGATGACAAACTCGTGGGGAACTAACGTGGCGAACTAACAATGACCTCGCTCGGACGCGTGACTTTGCTGAAACCCGAGTTCTTCAACCGCGATCCTCGTCGCGTAGCGCGGGCATTACTCGGCAAGCTGTTGATCCGCAAAACACCGCACGGCACTCTCGCCGGTCGAATCGTCGAGACGGAAGCCTATCTGGGCGAGGGCGATCCAGCGTCGCACTCGGCGAGGGGAGAGACGCCACGCAACGCGGTGATGTTCGGCCCTCCGGGCCATGCCTACGTGTATTTCATCTATGGCAACCACTATTGCCTGAATGTTTCTTGCCTGCCCGTAGGCGTTGCTGGAGGCGTCCTGTTTCGAGCGCTCGAACCAGTCGCCGGCGTCGCCGAGATGGCCGCGGCGCGAGACATCGAGATTCCAAATTTAGATGAAGCGAAGCCGCCCTTGCTGAAGAAAATCAGTTCCGGCCCAGGGCGCATGAGCGAAGCCTTCGGAATAACTCGCGAGCGCGACAACGGAAAGGACTTTACGAGTAAGCGCTCCGATCTCCGCATTGTCGAAGACGATTATCGCGTTCGCGGTGTCACAGTCACGCCACGCATCGGTATCGTGAAAGCGGCGGACCGGCCGCTGCGCTACTTCATCACGGGAAATCCATTTGTTTCGGGGCGAAAGTCGCAAGACAGGTGACAGCAATCACGATTCGAGCGCAAGATTTTCGAGCACAAGATTATCGATCAGCCGCGTCGAACCAACGTAAGCCGCAACCGCGACCAGCGCTGCCCGTGAAATGTTTTCGATCGGATCAAGTGTCTGCGGATCGACGATCTCAAAATAGTCGAGCACAACCGCAGGCTCTTCCGCGAATATCCGTTTCGCAGCTGCAATGAGAACTGGGGCTCTTTTTTCGCGGTCCTGAAATTCCTGCCGCACTCGCTGCAGCGCCCGCTGCAGCACCAGCGCACGCAGCCGTTCTTCGCGATTCAGATATGCGTTTCGCGAACTCATGGCCAGGCCGTCGGGCTCACGCACGATCGCGCCAGCCACAATTTCAACCGCGAAATTCAGATCTCGCACCATGCGCCGGATCACCGCCAGCTGCGCCGCGTCCTTCTGACCAAAGAAGGCTACGTCGGGCCCGACGATGTTAAACAGCTTGGCAACGATCGTGGTCACGCCGCGAAAATGGCCCGGACGCGACCGTCCGTCCAATTTATTGCTCAGACCCTCGACCTCTACCCATGTGACCGCGCCATCGGGCACCTGAGGGTAGATTTCCTCGACGGGCGGGGCAAAGAGAATGTCGACACCTTCTGCTTCCAGCATCCGGCGGTCGCGATCGAACTGCCGCGGATATTTCGACAGATCTTCGGCTGGTCCAAATTGCGTGGGATTCACAAAGATAGAAACGGCAACCGCGCCGCACTGTGCCTTCGCCGCCCGCACCAGCGAAATGTGTCCGTCGTGCAGAGCGCCCATGGTCGGCACCAAACCGAGACGCCTTCCGGCCGCGCGTGCTTTAAGGCAGGCAGCGCGAGTTTCAGAAATCGTAGTGCATATTTTCATTGGAAAATGCCGCAAGGACGATGCGCCGTTCTTAGGTTAAGGCGCCTCAAAGTATTGAACATCGAGTTCCTTGAGCGTGCCCAACAGCAAGGCGCGGTTCTTCCGCAAATCGGCTTTGGTCTCCGGCGTCAGGTTCTTAGGGACGGCCTGAGTGATGAGCACCGCGCGGCCATAAGGCCAAGCGCTCAACGGCAGAGTGGCCAGTTCGGCTGGGATTTCTTCCTGCGTCAGGATATGGATCTCCCGATTCGAGAGATCGACAATCCCGATCCCATCCTCGCGGACCACCAGATTCGGATTCTTCCAACTCCCCATGTCGTTTAGGTGCGGATACTTCGACGGATCCGCCGCAGGTATCCGTTCGAGACCGGTCGTCTTCGGCACTTCTACGGACTCGGGTTGCTGCGGTTGGGGCTTGGAACAGGCAATGAGGCCTGTCAAGAGAACGACAGCGAAGATTGTTTTCACAAACGACCGCTCTATCGTACGCACAAGAGTCTCTCTCCGACCGCCATTATCGCCGCAACGCTCGTTTTCGGTGGAGTACCGTTTCGAGTGCCGCCTGTGTCTCTTTCGGTAAATGATAAGACTCGTTGTCGTTTGGAAATTGGTGCGACATGACGTCCGCTTTGAACGCCAGCACCGATTGCGTGATCAGAGCAGCCGCGTCTCCATAGCGGCGAACAAATTTCGGCGCCTGCCCAAACGTCAGGTTGACCAAGTCGTGGAAGACAAGCACCTGGCCATCGCAGTCAGGACCAGCGCCGATCCCGATCGTCGGCGTTTCGACCTCGGCGGTAATCATGGCCGCGACTTCTCGGGGAATCCCTTCCAGATAAATACAAGCCGCGCCGGCCCGGTCCAGCGCCACCGCATCGCGCATAAGTTGCTCGACAGCGTTGAGCGTCTTGCCTTGCACCTTGTAGCCGCCCATCATGTTGACCGATTGCGGAGTGAGTCCGATGTGCCCGGCGACTGGGATCTCCGCATCAATCACGCGGCGTATAACGTCCACGCGTTTCTCGCCACCTTCCATCTTCACCACTTCAGCGCCGCTCTCTTTCACAAAACGCGCAGCGTTATGGACCGCCTCCGTGGGGTCGGCCTGGTAAGACCCATAAGGCATGTCGGCGATCAATAGCGCGTTCTTCACTCCACGCCGAACCGCTCGGACATGGTGCAGCATCTCGTCGACCGTGACCGAAAGCGTATTTTCATACCCGAGCATGGTCATGGCCAGCGAATCGCCCACCAGAGCGATGTCGATTCCAGCCTCGTCTACCAGTCGCGCGGTAGCGTAGTCGTAGGTGGTCAGGCAGGTAATGGGTTCGCTGTGAAGCTTCTTTTCGAGAAGTGTAGCGATGGTGATTTTTTGGCTGGGACGATGCCCGCCAATCGGCGTGAGACTCACGATGTCCTCCAGTGCCCCTCCGCAAACCGGGCGGATAGAGCCTGTACCGTCGTTTAGATGACGTGAAGGGGATTATAGCCGCAAAATGGGTGCCGGTCGATAGTCGGTATCTAATTGTCCGTAAAGGCTTTACCTGCCTCTGCAGAAATCTAGGGTTGACGACGGCGCGCCTAGGCGCCGGCCGCGTTCTCGCTCCCGAGCGGCAGAAAATACTGTGTGCCTTTGATCGGGGCCGACACTTTTCTTAGTAGCTCCTGCAAATCTTCGTTGCGGTCAACAAAGTCGATTTCCGAAGTATTCACAATCAACAGATCCGACTGCGTGTAGTGAAAGAAGAAATGTTCGTAAGCCTTCACCACTTCCATCAGGTAGTCCTCGCTGATGGCCTTTTCGCCAGCGGCGTTTTTTTTCTTCAGCCGCTTCTTCAGGACTTCCGGAGTCGCCTGTAAATAAATCACGAGGTCGGGAGTAGGAATCTGCTCACGAAAATAATTGAAGTAGCGGTTGTAGGTATCCAGCTCCTGATCGTTGAGGTTGAGGCAGGCGAAAAGTTTGTCTTTTTCGAAAATGTAATCGCAGACCACGGTCTTATTTGAACGTGGACCAAGGTCAAGCGCACGTAACTGTTCGAAGCGGCGGATCAGGAATGCCAACTGCGTCTGAAACGCTGCGCCCGGTTCGCCTTCGTAGAACGCCTTCAAAAACGGATTGTCTTCCGGTTCGACGACGCGCTGTGCCGCCAGGCGCTCTCCCAGAACCCGCGCCAGCGTGCTCTTCCCCACTCGTATTGGACCTTCGACCGCAATATAACGGGGAAGCTCGAAAAGGTTGGCCATGAGGTTCGGTTGTGCCGGAAAATTGTGCCGGAAACTGGGAAGCAGAATATATGGCTTCGCCTTCAGACGCAATTGTGGATTAAGGCAAGTCAGAGGTCGGGGGTCAGATTGCAAAGATGAAAATCTCTTGGCGTCGAGCCAAAGATATGGCATTCCGAACTCAACTTCTGCAATCTGACCTCTAACCTCTGACCTCGATTTACAATTCGCTGATGCTTCCCGCCATTATGGGACTGACGGCCACCGCGGCTGCGATTGCCGCGGGGTACCAATCCATGGCGCCAACCGGGCAATGGTTCGGCAACACTTTCACGGGCTCACCACTAGGAAGCAAGCAAATCGCCCTGACCTACGACGACGGCCCGAACGACCCGCACACTTTGAAGTTGCTCGATGTGTTGGCCAAGCACGATGTAAGAGCGACATTTTTCATGATCGGCCGCTACGTGCAGCAGCGGCCCGATATCGCACACGCTGTGGCACAAGCCGGACATGTCATTGGCAATCACACCTTCACGCATCCCTTGCTGGTCTTCAAATCGGCGGCAGAAACCCGGACCGAACTTCTGCATTGCCGGTCAGCTTTGCAAGATGCGATCGGGCAGCATTCGAATCTGTTTCGGCCTCCATTTGGAGGGAGACGTCCTGCCACTCTCCGCATCGCCAGGGAAATCGGATTGCAGCCCGTGATGTGGAACGTCACCGGCTACGACTGGAATGCCCCGCCCGCAGCCACCATCGAGAGAAAAGTTGAGCGCCAGATGAGCGGCGGCGACGTAATCCTGTTGCACGATGGCAGTCATCGCGCCATGGGCGCCGACCGCGCGCAAACCGTGATCGCGACGGACAATCTCATTCGGCGTTATAAAGACATAGGTTGTGAGTTTGTGACCATCGACGCCTGTTTAAAAGGTCATCCGACGCAGCCTGCAGGAGTTATTCGATGAAGCACATCGTTCTCTTTCTTTTCTTGAGCACCATCATGGCCGCAGCCCAGCCCAAGTCGCTCTTCTACATGATCGACCGGCCCAACTCCGTGCAATCGTTCGTTGACCACGCGGACAAAATCGACATCCTCGTGCCTGCCTGGTATGGCGTTGATGGCAACGGACTCATCTCGGGCGGGCCGAATCCATACGTTCTGCAAACTGCCGCCCAGCACCGTGTGTCCGTCATGCCGATCGTCGCCAACATGGTGCAAGCGGACCTGCACAAGATTTTGACGACTCCAGCGGCGCGCAAGGCTCTCATTGACTCGATGCTCACCGAGTGCAAGAGAAACGGATATAGCGGCTTTCAAATCGATTTTGAGAACGTGATCTGGACGGACCGCGACGTGCTTTCGGACTTTGTTGTCGAAGCCGCGTCCGTCCTCCATAAACAAGGCTTGCAACTGACGATCGCTACGGTGCCCAACGGTCCCGGGTCTCCGTTCAAGAGTGGCTATGCTCACTGGCTCTATGCCAACTGGCGCGGGGCCTACGACCTGAAAGCTCTGGCGCAGACCGCCGACCTGATTTGCCTGATGACCTACGATCAAAACACGCGATGGACAGCGCCCGGCCCGGTCGCTGGTTATCCGTGGACGGTGGAGCAATTGGAATACGCGCTGCAATTCGTTCCCAAGGAAAAGCTGTCGCTCGGTATCCCGCTCTATGGCTATCACTGGTATGCCGGAGAACCCAGCAAGGACGACAAGCCGAACCCGACCGCCGACTCCGTCGGGCAGCAGGAGATCGACCAGTATGTGGCCGCCTATCACCCGCATCCCGAATGGGACTCTATCGATCGCGTCGCATGGTTCTACTTCTATCAGGACGACAATCGCGAGTGGGTTTTCTACACCGACAAGCGCGGATTCCAGGAGCGCCTGAATCTAGTCCGCGATCGCAATCTGCAGGGTTTTTGTTCGTGGGTGCTGGGGACCGAGGATCCCGCAATCTGGACCGTGTTGCCTTCGCACAAATGAGAAGGACGACTTCGCCAACTCGCGTTCGCCGGTCCTGGTAATCACTGTTTAAGACAATAGGAACCTGTGGCTAAGATAGGCATAATCAGTCAAATGGACTCTGAGCAATCAAAACCAATGGATTGGGTTAACTTACCCGAAGGCGTGGAGACTGTCAGCCTTTGGGACATCCTCCATGACGGGAATCTGTTGACGGTGGAGTCGGACCTTCTGACCCGAACAGTCACCCTAACGTTGGATGTGGATTATGTCCGAGATTTCCACGGTTTACCTGAGGACACCCGCTTCGTGGTGACGCTCTCGGGCGTGCAATCGGCTAGAGTCGTGCGCTCGGAGATTTGGCCGGGTGAGTTTTCCATTCCGAAGGGCATCTCCCGGGAAGATGAATCGAGACTCGTTGCCGACTATCAGTCCAAATGGCGCGAAGAGTCGCAAACCTGGAGCGAGTTCGAGTTGGCATCTCGTGACCACGCGGTAGTGTTGGATGCCGACATCGCTGTAGGTAACTCCAACCAGCTTGCGCTGAGACTAGTCGTGATGCTGGCAAACGGGCCGATCTCCGAGGTATTTGTCCGTGCCGAAGGAATCAAGTTCTCGGTTGGGGAGCGTCAGATGGAGCAAGCCGAGTTCACTGCGCTGGGAGAAGAGTACTGGCAAGCATTCGCCGCGAACGCCCCAAAATAAGCAATGCGACGGCGTTTAGGGAGGAAGACGGCCAGTTGTCGCAGAATCACCCGCAGCAACTAGGCCCGTCTACGCATGCACCCCCGCAAACGCCTGCTTCGCTGCCGCCACCGTCTGCTGCACATCTTTCTCGCTGTGCGCCGCTCCCATAAACGCCGCTTCAAACTGCGACGGCGGCAGGTAGATTCCGTTCTCGAGCATTGCGCGGAAGAAGCTCCCGAAGGCTTTGGTATCGGATTTCTCCGCCGACGCCCAGTCCGTCACCGGGCCTGCCGCGAAAAACCAGGTGAACATCGACCCGACTCGGTTGTGGCACATGGTCGCGCCGGCATCTTTGGCTGCGGCCGCCACTCCAGCGACTACTTCGCCGGCAAGCTTGTCGAGCTTGGTATAGATATCTTTGTGATCGCGCAGATAACTGAGCGTCGCGAAACCAGCGGCCATCGCCAGAGGATTTCCTGACAATGTTCCGGCCTGGTACACCGGGCCAAGCGGAGCCACCAGGTCCATAATTTCGCTCGGGCCGCCATACGCGCCCACCGGGAGACCACCGCCAATAATTTTCCCCATCGTCGTGAGGTCAGGTTTTATTCCGTAAAGTTCCTGCGCCCCACCGAATGCCAGCCGGAATCCAGTCATTACCTCGTCGAAAATCAGCACCGTCTTATCGCGAGCGGTGATGACGCGCAAAGCCTCCAAGTATCCGCGAGCTGGAGGCACGCATCCCATGTTGCCGACCACCGGCTCCACGATCACACAAGCGATCTGGTTTTCAAATTTTTCGAAAGTTTGCTCGATTGCGCCAATATCGTTGTAGGGCAGCGCGAGAGTAAACTGCGTAAATTCCTCCGGAACGCCCGCCGATCCTGGAATGCCGAGTGTCGCCACGCCCGATCCGGCTTTCACCAGCAGCGCATCCGAGTGCCCGTGATAGCAGCCTTCAAATTTCACGATGTACTTACGCTTTGTGTATCCACGCGCCAGGCGAATGGCCGACATGGTGGCCTCGGTCCCCGAACTGACGAAACGCACTTTTTGCATGTGCGGAAAAGCGGAGATCACCAGTTCGGCCAGATCGGCTTCGGCAGGAGTTGACGCTCCAAAACTCGTGCCCTTCCGCGTCGCAGCGACGACAGCCTCGACCACCGTCGGCGCCGCATGTCCAAGAATGAGTGGTCCCCACGACCCGATGTAGTCCACATACTCGTTACCGTCCGCGTCCCAAATGCGCGACCCTTCGCCGCGCACGATATATGGCGGCGCGCCGCCCACGCTGCCAAAAGTGCGCACCGGCGAGTTCACGCCTCCGGGGATAAATTGTTCAGCGCGTTTCTGGAGCTTGCGCGATTGTTCAGTTCGGCGGGCCATCGTTATTTCCTTCCTCAATTGCAGGGGACTGGTGGGAACACTTCGATCAATATAGCAGCGGTCCCGGCGACCACCGCAACGCGGAGGATCACATCAACTTGTGACGGTGAGCACACAATCCGAGCACACAACATTGATAGGCGGCGAGGCCCCGCTTACTACCAAAAGTGGTAGTAGCCCGCGCGCTCTGAGACTTCTAGTTTTAGTCCGAACAACTCCTCCAATGATTCGGCCCGCAGTAAGTCTCGCTTCCTTCCGTCGGCCACGATCCTGCCCTTCGACATCAGGACGACTCGCTCGATCTCGGGGACAACGTCGGCAATCTCGTGCGTGACGAGAATAATTCCGATCCCTGACTTCGCGAGCGAGCGCATGGTTTCGCGCAGTTCATGCTGCGCCCGAATGTCCAGCGAATTGCACGGTTCGTCGAACAACAACGCTCGCGGATTGTGCACCAGAGCCCGCGCGATCAAGACCCGCTTGGCTTCGCCCGACGACATTTCCTGCACGGCGCGATCTTTCAAATGGGAAACCCCAAGCGCGCCAAGCGCAGCCCGGGCACGCTCGATTTTTTCTGGATCGACGGTGTGGTTCGGAAAGATTCTCGTACTACTGAAAAACCCGGAGAGCACCACGTCAAGTCCGCTGGCATCACCGGTACAAGATGCCATCAGATCGTTCGAGACGATGCCAAGCAGGGAACGAAGTTCGAAAATATTCCAAGTGGCGTGGCCAAGAATGGCCATTCCAGAATCTTTACGAACCACTGGATAACATTCCCGCGTAATTGTTTTTATCAGCGTCGATTTG
The DNA here is from genome assembly GCA_035308395.1 of Terriglobales bacterium. Lineage (GTDB taxonomy): Bacteria > Acidobacteriota > Terriglobia > Terriglobales > Acidobacteriaceae > Acidiflorens. Next base: position 133,922 of record DATGGT010000126.1, on the reverse strand, counting down.
CCGCAGCCATTGGGACCGAGCACGGCAACGTGTTCATCGGTTTGCACGCGCAGGTTAAAGTCGTCGAGGACAACGGCATCTCCGCGCATCACGCGAACGTTCCTGAGATCGAGAAGCGGCGGTTCGAGCTTTTGCACGCTACAGTATCGCAAGGATTTCGCACTGGCGGGACCTTAACAGGCTGGTCCAAATTCACCGGACTTTCATAAAACTGCAATATTCCTGCAATCTCCCGCGTCTAACCTAGGGTCAGTTGCCCTTCTAACCGGGAGGGTTTATTAGGACGGCCTTGGGGGGCTCCGGGCTGTCCTTTTTCATTTGCCCCGCGAATCTCCCGCCCCAACGCCAATCGCGATGACAAGCGAATCACTTCAAGTATGACCGCACGATATCGATCAGTTCATCGGCGGCTAAGGCCTGTTCCGAACTGATTTTCTGTTTCTGGTCGATGACATGAAAGCGGATGTGGCCTTCGAGCAATTCGGCCATCAATCCGTTCATCGCGCCGCGAGCCGCCGTGATCAACTGCAAGACATCTGAACAATCCTCGTCCGCTTCCAAGGCGCGCTCGATCGCCGCGATCTGACCTTTAATCCGTTTGATTCGGAGGATGAGCTTGGGCTTTTCTTCGACGGTGTGCATTTTTCTCTTGACCTCGGTACCGCTTAGCATGGTATACCCCCCTATAGTATCAGAAGAGAGGCCAGCCATAAAGCGCGCCTCTCTGCCATCTGTACCTCATCCCAATCAGGGTCAGAGACAAAAATAACGCCTTTATTGAATCGACGTTGATTAACTATAGTTAATTAACTCTGATACACTTTAGTTAATTTACGGAATGGGACTGCGGCGTTCGCGATTCGATCGACAACTGTAACCTTCTGTTAACCAAACGAAGGCATACTCCGTGGGCAGCGGGACGTTACGTGATCAAAGTCACACTCATGGGTGATGAGCCGCGCTGAATCGACGGGAGGTCCGTGACTACCTTGGTTTCATGATATTGAAATTGAAATTCATTTTCATTATGTACTTCTTTTCTTCAATCCGCCCGACGGTCGTGCGACGCAACATTCGCAAAGGCAAAGGTAAAGACGGAGCGGCCGTCGCCTCATCCCTCACCCTGGCACTACTGCTGATCCTTGGTTCTTCCAGCGCCGCAGAAGCACAGCAACAAACTCAACCCGCCGCGACACAGTCAGCAAACACAACCACAACACCCGCGTCCTCGAATTCCGACAGCCCGACCAGCGCACCGGCGGACCCTGCCGCCGATCGTCCTCCGGCCGATGCCGGCACCGAGACCGTGCTGCCGCACTTCAAGAACTCGCGTTTCTGGCTTTCGGGACAGATGAATTTCATTTTCCAGACGCATCCCGATTTTCACGCCGACTACAGCGGAACCCACAGCCTCAGTCCTGACTATGAAAAGGGAACATCGCGCGTCCTGACGCTTTACACGGGCGTGCGCCTCAACAACTCGACCGAGTTGCTGGTCGACCTCGAAGAGGCTGGCGGCTCCGCGCTCAGCCTCGGCTTCGGATTGGCCGGCAACACGAACCTCGACATCGTACGCAACCCACTCTTGAGCAAAGAAATTTACCTGGGAAGGGGGATGATCCACAAGGTTTTTGCTCTGAGCAAAGACAAAGTCGAGAACGAGCGCAATGCCTTCTCGCTCTTTGACGAACTGCCGCGACGCCGCCTGGAAATTCGGTTCGGCAAGTTCAGCATGCCCGATTTCTTCGACGTCAACTCCGTCGGATCCGACACGCATTTCCAGTTCTCTAACTGGACGATCGATAACAACGGCGCCTGGGATTATGCCGCCGACACTCGCGGGTACACGGTGGGAGTCACCGCCGACTACGAAGATCGCAACTGGGGATTTCGCTTCGCCGAAGTGTTGATGCCAACCGTCGCCAACGGCATCGATCTGGTCTGGCGCCCCTGGCAAGTGCACGCCGAAAACTACGAATACGAATTGCGACGTGGGTTCATCCCAAAAAAGCCGGGCGTAGTTCGCCTGCTCGCCTTCACCAACTACGCCAACATGGGAATCTATCGCGACCAGAACCTGAAGGCCGGTTCGGGAACTCCTGACATCACCGATCACCCGTGGCATATCACGCGCAAGTACGGATTCGGGGTAAACCTCGAACAAGATCTGGCTGCCCATCTGACGGCCTTCGCCCGCTTCGGTTGGGACAACGGCAAGACAGAATCGTTCGCCTACACCGAGGTCGATCAAACCTTCGCCGCCGGACTTGGCGCGCGCGGTGCCTGGTGGCATCGTCGTCAGGACCGCGCTGGCATCGCCGTCGTTACAAATGCTATTGCCCGAGACCACCAGGAGTACTTGCGCCTCGGAGGCCTGGGCTTCTTGCTTGGCGACGGCAACCTCAATTACGGCCGCGAGAACATTTTCGAGAGCTACTACACGGCGCACGTCTGGCGCGGTATCTACATCGCTCCCGGCGTCCAGCACATCAATAATCCGGGATACAATCGCGACCGCGGACCGGTCGTCGTGCCTTCTTTCCGCTTGCACCTTGAATTTTAAGCAGAGTTTTATTCCGATTAGGCGGATTGCCGAACGCCAGCTTCTTTTCTCTTCTCGGTCTGGTATGCCCAGGCCATCCGCGGTGTGTTGTGGGCAATTCCAAATTGTCCCTGCGTGTCGAGCAGGATGATGCCCCCATGCCCGTTGAGGCGCTGCTTCAAATAGTTCATCGCTTCCTCGGCGACCCACTGCGGCAGACTGCCGGATTCAACCCGATCCGCGGCCCATTTCGCCAGCACCAGCTTCATGATGGGTTCGCCCCAACCGGTCGTCGACGCTGCCGCGCTCAGATTATCGGCGTAGCATCCGCAGCCGATCAGCGAAGAATCGCCAAGACGGCCAGGAGCCTTGTTGAGCGTGCCTCCGGTCGAAGTGGAAGCCGCAATGTTGCCGCTGCGATCGAGCGCAACCGCTCCCACCGTGTCGTGCGAAATTTCTGGAGCAAACAGGTCGTTGCCATCCGTCGAAGGCCGGGCCTGATAGGCGCGCAGCCGCTCAACCTCTCTCGGGATGATGAGGTCTTCATTCCGGCACAGCGTGATGCCATGCTCCGCAGCGAACCGCTCGGCGCCCTCGGCCACAAAATAAACGTGTGGACTGTCGCTAAGAATTTTTCTCGCAGCGCGGACGGGATTCAGCAAACGCTCTACGCACCCGACGCCGCCTCCGCGGAGGGTCGATCCATCCATGATGAAAGCGTCGAGTTGCACTTTGCCGTCGCGATTCAGGAAACTGCCGCGCCCCGCGTCGAACGTCTCGTCATCTTCCAGCACGACAACGGCTTCCTCGACCGCATCCAGGGCCGACCCGCCGCGCTCGAGCACGGTCCATCCCACTGCCGAGGCACTGCGGACGCCGTTCAGGTGCGCCTCGACCATATCGTCGGGAATATCCCAGGCGCCGCCGTGAACGACCAGGACAGGATTTGTTGGCAAAATGAAAACTCCGCGGGAAATCTCGGCGACTAGTTTAGCACCGGGGGAGTTTCATTCCGTTTCGCGCCGAGGCCGGTTGGCGATCGCCAGCAGCACTCCAGCCGCGAACATACCGTACATGGCAAAGTGAAAAATATGGCTGCTCTTGAGCCCTCTCGCTGGGTCGATGAAAAAAGCTGCCAGTAACAGAAAAGGGGAAGCCAGAATGAGCGCGGCCGCGACCCGTTGCGCCCAGCCGTCCGGTCGCGCGTTCGATAAAGCCAGATTCGCCACTGCCGCCAGCAATAGAAACAAATGCCGGGACCGGAAAATTAAGCGAGGGACGCTATCGGAGTGGGGAACCGCAGCGATATGGAGCATGTAGGCTCCGGTCAGCGGAAACGCAATCAGCGTCAGCAGCCCTACCAGCCAATGGGCTCTCCCCCAGTTCACGGCCTCTCTCCTGGGTCTCCCCTCAGAATGTCGTCGCGAAAACGCGACGACGCAAAACGGAACAACCACGGCCCCCATATAATGACCTATGGCGATGATTTCCGTCATCCAACTCGGCCTCGTCGATTATGCCGAGGGCCTGCGGCTTCAGCGGAAGCTAGTCGATCTGCGGAAATCCGCGCAGATCGGTGACGTCCTGTTGCTGCTCGAACACACTCCCGTGATCACCCTGGGACGCAATGCTAAATCTGCGAACGTACTTTGCTCCCCCGAACAACTCGCCGCACGCGGCGTCGAGTTATTTGAATGCGACCGCGGCGGCGATGTCACGTTTCACGGCCCCGGACAACTGGTGGGCTATCCCATTTTCGATTTGCGCGGGTTCGAGAGCAATCAGCAAACAGCACTCAGCCGGCACTCACCGCAGCGCAAGACTCTGGGCGCTGTCGATTACGTCCGGCGGCTTGAGGAAGTTCTCATTCGCACCTGCGGCGATTTCGACATTCCAACCAAGCGCATCGCCGGGCTCACAGGAGTTTGGACGGAACGCGATCCCTCCGCCAAGATCGCAGCCTTCGGCGTACACATTTCGCGCTCCGTGACTTCGCATGGCTTGGCTCTGAATGTGAATACCGACCTCACCTACTTCGATCTGATCGTCCCCTGCGGTATTGCGACCAAGCCAGTCACCTCGATGCAGAGGGAACTGGGACGTGAGTTGGATCTCAATGAAGTGGCACAAGCGGTTTCACGCAATTTCGGCAGCGTATTCGAAACTCAGATGCTTTGGGTCGATACGGTAGATGCGCTGATTGGAAACACCGTGGGCGTCCCGATGAAAACGCCCGACGCCTTGCGGCAACTTCACGGCGAGGACAACGTATCTCTCGCGTAGAGACTGAGACGCCAGCGCGCTCCCTGCGCTAGCATGTTGTCGAACGACATGCTTGAAAACCGATATGCCTAAAAAAGGCGTCGCCAAGAAGCGAACTGCCAGCAAGAACCTGCCCCGCCCCTCAAAGCCGCACGCAGACGGCGACCTTCGCACCTACACCATCCGCGATTACCGCCTCGAAAAGCCAACCTTCGAAGTGCGCCGGATTCGCGGTGGCGAAGGAGTTCGCTACGAAATAAAGAGCGGCGATCTGGCCGCGCCCGTCCCGCCGATTCGCGACTCGAAATATCTCAGCCGCGAGCAGATCATCGAAATCTACCGCTGGATGTTGCTCAACCGCCGCATGGAAACGGCGCTGGAAAATCTCTACAAACAGGGCCAGGTCGTCGGCGGTGTTTACTTTGGACTCGGACAAGAGGCTTGTTCCTGCGCCTCCGCCTACGCTCTCCACAAAGACGACTGGCTCGGCCCGATGATCCGCAACCAGGGCGCCTTGCTCGTCCGCGGTTTCTCCCCCGCCGACATCATGATGCAATACATGGCGAAATCCGGATCGCCAACTAAAGGCCGCGACGCTTCCTCGCACTTTGGCGACATCGAAAAGCGAAATGTGGTCTCGCCCATATCGATGCTCGGAGATTTGATCCCAGTCCTCGCCGGCGTCGCCCTCGGCGCGCGTCTGCAAGGCAAGCAAATCGCGGTGATGACTTACGTCGGCGATGGCGGCCAGTCGACCGGTGCGACCTATGAAGGTCTGAACTTTGCCGCCGTACAAGACCTCGGACTGGTGTTGGTGGTCGAAAATAACCTGTGGGCCTATTCGACGCCAGCTGACATGCAGTTCCGGGTCAAGGATCTAGCGGAACGCGCGATCGCCTACGGAATCCCCGGTCTGATCGTCGACGGTACCGACGCCTGCCAGGTCTACGATGCCTGCCACGAAGCCTGCGAACGCGCCCGCCGCGGCCAAGGCCCCACGTTGATCGAAGCGAAGATGATGCGCATGAAAGGACACGCCATCCACGACGCCGCCGATTACGTTCCCAAGCCGTTATTCGAGTATTGGAAAAAGCGCGACCCGATTGCCCGGCTCGAAGATTACCTGGTCAAAAAGAAAAAGTGGCTGACAGCCGTGGAAAACGAAAAGCTGATCGCCGGCGTCGAAAAGCAGCTGGAGGACGATCGTGCAATCGCCGTCAATTCCCCGATGCCGGAGCCTGAGTCGGCAGCGACTGGCGTCTATTGCGAGGCCGGATGCCACGAGATCAAGCCCAAATACGCAACGCCCGCAATGCCCGCCACGACTCAATTGGGCAAGGGGAAGTCATCCAGTCCGAAGCGCTCCGAAGCTGCGGTGCACCTGAAGTAGAGCGGTTGGCCGTTGTCATCGCCGAGAGTTTCTATGCCCCCTTACGTTTTTCATGCAGAACAGTTTGTCCCGCGGCCGATCGAAGAAGTATTCGAGTTTTTCTCGAAAGCCGAAAACCTGGAACTGCTGACTCCTCAGTGGCTCAACTTCCACGTCCTGAGCGTCACGCCGACGCCGGTGCAGAAAGGCACGCTGATCCGCTACAACCTGCGCTATCGCATCTTTCCGATTCGTTGGACGACCGAAATTGTCGAATGGGACCCTCCGCATCGTTTCGTCGACGTGGAACTGAAAGGCCCGTACAAGCTATGGCATCACGAACACCGCTTCATTGCCGAGGCGAACGGCACCCGCATCGTTGACGAAGTCAAATATGAGTTGCCATTTGGATTCTTCGGTTCGATCGTCCACGCCCTGAAAGTGCAGAAGGATGTCGAAACGATCTTTGCCTATCGGACCAAAGCCGTGGAACGCCTTTTTGGACGTGAGGTATCCTCTCTGAAAACTGAATCCCTGCCATAAACAATTTTGATTGGACTTGCCTCATTTCGCCGCCTAGAGTTCCAAGGGTGCAGCATAGCCGTCCCAGAGCTCGTAGTGTGTTGAGACCCGTGGTTGTGCCCGAGTCGACGCGCGCCTTGTTCCGCCCTCCGTTCCGCAATTACCAGTTCGACATGGCCTACGACGAAATGTTTGAGGCTCCGGGCGTTCCGCGCCAGCATTATCAAGCCCTTTTTCAGACGCTTCTCGGACTGCCTCCCGAGGAAATGCGCAAGAGCCAGCAGGCCGCCGACCTTTCATTTTTGCACCAGGGCATTACCTTCACCGTCTACGGGAACGACGAAGGCACGGAGCGTGTTTTCCCGAACGACCTTCTGCCACGAATTATCCCCAACCATGAGTGGCGCAAAATCGAAAGCGGCCTCACGCAACGAATCGCCGCCTTGAATCTTTTTCTCGAAGACGTTTACCACCGCGGCCGGATTCTCGCCGATGGCATTGTCCCGCGCGAACTCGTCTATAGCTGCCGCCACTTCCGCCGCGAGATGCGGAATCTCACCGTCCCACGCGGAATTTACGTCAGCATCTGCGGCACCGACCTGGTGCGCCTGCCCGACGGCAATTTTGCCGTGCTTGAAGACAATCTTCGCGTGCCGAGCGGCGTCTCCTACATGCTCGCGAACCGCAAGGTTCTGAAAAAAGTCTTCCCCACGCTGTTCCGAGACTACGGCGTTTGCCCAGTCGATCACTACGCGCAGGCATTGCTCGCGACTCTTCGGGCCCTGAGCCCGTTGCATTCCACGACGCGCCATGAACCGACCGTCGTGCTCCTGACGCCCGGAGTCTTCAACTCCGCCTATTTCGAGCACACTTTCCTCGCGCAACAGATGGGAATCGAACTCGTCGAAGGCCGCGACCTGCTCGTGCACGACAACATTGTGTACATGCGCACCACCGCCGGATTGCGGCGCGTGGACGTGATCTACCGCCGCGTCGATGACGATTTCCTTGACCCGCTCTGCTTCCGGCGAGACTCCGGCCTCGGCGTTCCTGGACTCTTCAACGCCTATCGCGCCGGAAACGTTGTGCTTGCGAACGCGGTTGGAACCGGCGTGGCCGACGACAAGGCGCTCTACGCCTATGTACCCGCGATCATCCGCTATTACCTCGGAGAAGAGCCGATCATTCCCAACGTCGAAACCTACCTGCTCACTGATCGCAGCCAGCGAAATTACGTTCTCGAAAATCTGAATCAACTGGTCGTCAAAGCCGTCGGCGAGTCGGGCGGATACGGGATGCTCATCGGACCGCACAGCACCGCTGAGCAGAGAGAAGAATTCCGCCAGCGCATCGTAGCCGAACCGCGCAACTACATCGCGCAGCCAACCTTGAGCCTTTCGAGAGCCCCCTGTTTCCTCGAAGGCGAAGCGCAGGCGCGCCACGTCGATCTTCGCCCCTACATCCTCTATGGAGAAAATGTGACCCTGGTCCCGGGCGGTCTTACGCGCGTTGCACTGCGCCGCGGATCGCTCGTTGTCAATTCTTCGCAAGGCGGCGGCAGCAAAGATACGTGGGTGTTGCGAGCATGAGCGTTTTGTGTCGATGTCAATTCCAATGTCAATGGCGATGACGACCAACGGCCGCCGCGAAACCACCATGCTTTCTCGCGTGGCCGACAGTTTGTATTGGATGAGCCGCTACCTCGAACGCGCCGAGCACACCGCCCGCCTCATCGATGCGGACTTCGAGTTGCGGCTCGACCAGTCGCCGGAAGCCAGTTCCGGCCGCTGGTGGCGCTTGCTCGAAGCTCTTCATGCGCCGCCTCCCGAAGACGGCGTTATCGACGCCACCACCCTCACCCACATTCTGACGCTGGACAAAACCAATTCTTCGTCGATCATTTCCTGCGTGGCTGCGGCGCGCGAAAATTTGCGCCAGGTCCGCGAACAGTGCAGCTCTGCCATGTGGGAGCAACTCAATCGCCTATATTTGCAGGTCAATAGCACCACGTCGAACGAAGCTTGGCTCCTGCATTCGTATGTATTTTTCCGCGCCGTCCGTGAAGGAGCGCATCTCTTTCAAGGCGTGACCGACTCCACCATGTCTCATGGTGAAGGCTGGCAATATATTCAGCTGGGCAGATACGTCGAGCGGACCGACGCCGTCGCGAGGCTGATTGGCGCCTACTTCAGCCGTCTGCCTTATTCTCCCGACCAGGCAGTCGAGAGCGAAGAGTATCTCGAGTGGGTAGGATTACTGAAATCCTGCGCCGCCTTCGAAGCCTACTGCAAAAAGTACACCGCCGAACTTCGCCCGCTGCGGGTCGCCGAATTCCTCTTGTTGAATCCCGAGTTCCCGCACTCCGTGCGCTTTTCGGTGGATAAAGTCCATGCGGCCCTACGCGCCATCGCCGAACTCACCGAGCGCAAGGCCGAACAACCCGTTCGCCTGGCCGGGCGCTTGTGTGCAACTCTTAGCTTTAGCCAGATTGATGAAGTCATGGCCGAAGGCGCGACCGCCTACGTGGAAAGCGTCCGCCAACAGTGTGCTCAGGCTCACACCGCGATCCACCAGATTTATTTTGACTATCCGGTAGAGTCGGCGCTGGTTGGATGAGGCATTGAGGCACTAAATCATTTAGTCATTGAATCGTTGACCTGACAGATGCAGTGAATCCGGTTCTCAATGATTCAATGTCTTAATGATTCAATGATTTAATGACGTAATGGAGAGCAGGGCACCTTTGATCTATTCCGTCCGTCACGTCACTACGTTTCGCTACGAACCCGCTGTGCGCGAGAGCGTGATGGAAGTGCGCTTGCAGCCGCGAAGCGAGGCCAACCAGCGCTGCCTGAGCTTTCATCTCGACGTGCATCCTGCGGCCAACATCACGCAGTACCGTGACTTCACCGGCAACATCGTTCATCACTTCGATATCGCCGGATCGCACAAGGAAGTCAAAGTCACGGCGCAGTCAACCGTCCAGCTTCAAGCGGTCCCGGCTCCGCGACCATCGGAAGCGGGCGACTGGGCCGATCTCGACGCTCTGACCGCCGGCGACGACTTTTGGGAAATGATGTTGCCGAGCGAATTTGCCCACTCCAGCGAAGCGCTCGACCAACTGTCGAAAGAACTCAAGTGCGAGCGTCGCGTAGGCCCGCTCGAATTGCTCACCGAACTCAACGAGCAGATTTACAATTTGTTTTCCTACGTGCCCAACAGCACCAAAGTCGATTCTCCGATTGACGAAGCTTTGTTGACCCGCGAGGGAGTCTGCCAGGACTTCGCCCACATCATGATCGCTCTGGTGCGCCCGCTGCGCGTCCCCTGCCGTTATGTAAGTGGTTACCTCTTTCACCAGGAAGAAAATGGCCACAAAGATCGCTCTCTCGAAGGAGCGTCGCACGCATGGGTCGAGGCGCTGGTGCCGCGCCTTGGCTGGACGGCTTTCGACCCGACCAACAACCTGATTGGCGGAGATCGCCACATCCGCGTAGCCATTGGACGCGATTACGCGGACGTCCCGCCCACACGTGGCGTCTACAAAGGCGAAGCCCACAGCGAACTAAGCGTCGCCGTTACGGTGAGCCCCTCCGACGCAGTCCCACCGGAACCGAGTCCAAGTATCGTGATTCAGTCCCGCCCCGTGTTTGCCAGATTGAGTTCTCGCACCGATCAGGAGCAGCAGCAACAGCAGCAGTAATCTATCGCTGCGGCGGACGGCACTGCAGCGAGCGTTCGCCGACTCGCTCGATCGCGACGAATCCGCGATCATTGGCATCTTCCCAGACAGGAAGTTTCGGACACGAGGTGCGCCACGCCTCCATAACCTCGCCGTAACTGCGCTCGCGAGTCGCCAGCCACTTGAGCAGGTCGAGGATGAGAGACTCGACGACGCCGTCGGTCATGTTTCCGCTCCTCCTGTTTTCGCTCCGGCCTTCCATTATCGTACGGCGCGGGCCCCCTGCTAAGCACGGTGCCGGTCACGAACTGTTAGAATTAAGCTTCGTTATGTCCGCATCTTCCCAACTGATTCAGATCGACCTGGGACCAAGAATTCCGACTCCGAAGCCCGCCTGGCTCAAAGCCAGGGCCCCCGTCGGAGACAATTTTCACAACCTGAAAAAGCTCGCGCGCGGCCTCGGCCTGCATACCGTCTGCGAGTCGGCGCAGTGCCCGAATATCGGAGAATGCTGGGATCACCACACCGCAACCTTCATGCTGCTCGGCGACATCTGCACCCGCCGCTGCGGATTTTGCGCCGTCCCAAAAGGCCGTCCGCAGCCGATCGATTGGGATGAACCTCGCCGCGTAGCCGAAGCCGTAGCCACGCTCGGCCTGCGTCACGCCGTCGTAACCAGCGTCAACCGCGACGACGACAACGTTGGCGGGGCACAAATTTTTGCCGAGACCATCCGCCAGATTCGTGAAGCTGTCCCCGAGTGCCGCGTTGAAGTGCTGATCCCAGACTTTCAGGGTTTGGAAGAACCGCTGCGCATCGTCGTCGATGCCAAGCCGAATGTGCTCAATCACAACACCGAAACTGTCCCGCGCTTGTATCGTGCCGTGCGCTCGGGTGCGCGCTACAAACGGACGCTCGATCTGCTCCAGAACGCGAAGAAGTTGGATCCTGCGACGGTTACCAAGAGCGGCGTCATGGTCGGCATCGGCGAAGAAACATCGGAGCTAATCGAGGCCTTCCGCGATCTGGGCGAACGCGGCGTCGATATTCTGACCATAGGACAGTACCTGCGTCCCTCAAAAGATCACCTTCCGATGACGCGCTACTACGCGCCCGAGGAATTTGTTTCGCTGAAGAAAGAAGCTCTGAAATTCGGATTCAAGCACGTCGAGTCAGGCCCGCTGGTTCGTTCCAGCTATCATGCCCACGAACAAGCCGACGTAGCGGCCCGTTAATTCACGCCCTTCACAAAATCACCCGCTCATCGCCCACGCGCCGCGTGACCCTCTCCCGGTCCAGATATTCCAACAAGGGAATCGCATACTTGCGACTGACACCGGTCATATCCTTAAACCGCGCCACGTCGATTTTCGGTGTGCTCACCTTCAGCGCCGCAATCTTCGAACGCAACTCCATGAGCGAGCTCTGGTGAAAAACAAGCTCTTCCGAGATCTTGATGAGCACTTTGTCGCGCAGGAGCAACGTCACAATTTTGTGGGCCCGAATCTTGTCCACCTTCAACCCCGCCAACACTTCCTTCAGCGACGGAACTTTCAGTCCCGCGGAAGCAAAAGCCTGTTCGATGATCTTCTTCGACTCGGCCTCGTCGTCCTTCATCACCACGCTGCGTCCAGCGAGGTGAACGACTTCTCCCGCAACCTCCAATTTCTTTCCTTCTTTCGTCTCTTCTGCCAGCTTTCCAAGAATGCTCGAAAAAACCTCGGGACCCAACTTCAAGCGATCGCGCAACTCCTCTTTGCTCATTCCCGCGACCAGCGGGTTCGCCTCATGAAATTTCTTGACCACGAGTACCGCGTCCGCCTTGGCCTTCGCGTAGGCCGCCTCCGAAACCAACACCGCGCCGCACCACACCAACCCCGCTCTGGTCGCGAGTTTCCTTGTCTCGTCGAGACGGATATTCATTTCTCCAGCAACGTCGCTGAGACGCAAACCGGCCGATCCGCGCCGCGCGACACGCGCCGCGAGCACCTGGTCGGCAGCGCCATCCTGCATGATTTGGAGAAACGCGCTCCCCTCTTCGGACCTTTGTTTGCGAATCAAGGGCGACGCGTCGAGTACCGTACCTCCGCCAATCGTAACCACCGGTGAAAACTGCCGCACGATGAAACGATCTCCGGGCAACAGCAGCAGCGGCTCCGCTAGTTTTAGTCGCGCGAATCCGTCACTCCCAGGCTTCAACTGCTTTGCAGCATACAGACGGACTTCCGCAATCGTCTCCGAGGTGTACGCATGAAAGTGCACTCGTGCGCCGTCTTTGAGGAGCTTCGCCGATGGCAACAAAGAGAGCGACACGTCGACGCGCGCCGTGGAATGAAACGTATCGGCGGCCGCCAACGTCATTCCGCGCGCCAGGTCTTCCGTGGACACGCCTGCAAGGTTCAGAGCCGTGCGTTCCCCCGCGACGGCAGTCTCGGTCGAAGAGCCATGAACCTGGACTCCGCGCACCCGCACGCGCTTGCCGGAAGGGAACACCTCCGGCTCGTCCTCTTTTCGTACCGTTCCCGCAACCAGAGTCCCCGTCACCACCGCGCCGAATCCCTTCATCGTAAACACACGGTCGATGGGGAGCCGAACCATCGCGCCTGAATTCTTCGCTGCCACCTCGGACGCAACCTGAGCCAGCGCGGATTTCAACTCACCAAGACCCGCGCCCGTCAGCGAACTTACGGCGACCACCGGCGACCGTCCCACGTCGAGAAACGATCCCCGCACATAATCTTCAACTTCCATGCGGACCACTTCGAGCGTCTCCGCGTCCACAGCGTCGGATTTCGTCAGCACCGTGATACCGCCCTGAATTCCCAGCAACCGGCAGATATCGAAGTGTTCGCGGGTCTGCGGCTTGATGCCTTCGTCCGCTGCAATCACGAGCAGAACGAGATCAATGCCGCCAACACCGGCCAGCATGTTGCGAACAAAACGCTCGTGGCCGGGAACGTCGACGAAACCGAGGCGAAGCTGGCTTCCGTCGGAAGCAGGCAGTTCAAGGTGTGCAAACCCGATGTCAATTGTGATCCCGCGCCGCTTTTCCTCTTCGAGGCGGTCGGCGTCGATGCCGGTCAGCGCCTTCACCAGCGCTGTTTTGCCATGATCGATATGTCCCGCCGTGCCGACAATAACGGACTTCATCCCTGCCAGTATAAGTGTGGGGCGGGCGCCCCCGCCCGCCGCTGTTGGTTTTGATTTTGTTGTTGGTTTTGATTTTGTTGTTGACGTTGACTTTGCTTTTGGCGTTGAACTTGATGTTGTTCCCGTGGTTGCTCCCGCCGCTCCTGCACATCACCAGAATTTATCCCCCTTATAAGAAAACAAACTCACCGAATGTCCCTTCCATCCACGAATCCGCATGCGAAAATCCGGTCGGGATGCGACAATAAAGATTCCCTGATGACCACCTCCTCTGTGATTCCTGTCATTACGCCGGAGATGATCCGGGAGCACGGCCTCACTCCGGACGAATTCGAAAAAATCAAACAGTTGCTCGGCGGCCGCGAACCTACGCGCACCGAGCTCGGCATCTTCAGCGTGATGTGGAGCGAGCACTGCTCCTACAAATCGTCACGCGTCCACCTGAAACGCTTGCCTACACGCAGCAAGCTGGTCCTTCAGGGTCCCGGAGAAAACGCAGGCATCGTCGATATCGGCGATGGCTGGGCATGCGCCTTCAAGATCGAATCGCACAATCATCCGTCGTTTATCGAGCCCTTTCAGGGTGCTGCTACCGGAGTCGGTGGAATTCTGCGCGATATCTTCACCATGGGCGCTCGACCTGTAGCTGTCATGGACTCGCTGCGCTTTGGCCCGATCAATCAGGATTCACCACATCGTGATTCACCACAGGTGACGAAAACCGAGCTGCACAAAAACCATTCGGTGATGGAGGGCGTAGTCTCCGGCGTCGCCTCCTACGGCAACTGCTTCGGCGTTCCGAACCTCGGTGGCGAAGTGAAGTTCGAGCCCTGCTACTCCGGCAACCCGCTGGTGAACGCCTTCGCTCTCGGCCTGGTCCGGCGCGACCAGATTTTCTACGGACGTGCTTCGGGTGAAGGCAATCCCGTAATTTACGTGGGGTCAAAGACTGGGCGCGACGGCATCCACGGCGCGACCATGGCGAGCGAAGAATTCAGCGAAGGGTCCGAAGCCAAGCGCCCCAACGTCCAGGTCGGCGATCCGTTCCTAGAGAAATTGCTTCTCGAAGCCTGCCTCGAAGCCATGCAAACCGGCGCGATCGTCGGCATTCAAGATATGGGCGCGGCCGGCTTGACCTGCTCGACCTGCGAAATGGGCGCGCGCGGTGCCACCGGAGTTGAAATCGAACTCGACCGTGTTCCACAACGCGAAACCGGCATGACTCCCTACGAGATCATGCTCAGTGAATCGCAAGAGCGCATGCTCCTCGTGGCACAGAAAGGCCGCGAAGAAGAAGTTTTTCGCGTTTTCCAAAAGTGGGGCCTTGACGCTGTCGAAGTGGGACGAGTCACAAACGACGCGAAGATGCGCGTTCTCGAACACGGCCAAATCGTAGCCGAAATTCCGAATGCCGCCCTCACCGACGACGCCCCGGTGTATAAGCGTCCGCTGGCGCGCTGGGAACCGCCGGTCGACCGCGAGAAACCCGAGCACATTCAATTTTCTGGCGCACCGGATTTCACGCCGCAGCTCAAACAACTGCTCGCGAGCCCCAATATCTGCTCCAAGCGCTGGGTCTGGCAGCAATATGACCACATGGTGCAGACCAACACCGTCGATGCTCCCGGAGCGGGCGATGCCGGCGTGATCCGCATCAAAGGCTCCAATCGCGGATTGGCCATGGCCCTCGACGGCAACGGTCGCTGGTGCTATCTCGATCCGCGTCTCGGCGCCATGCACGCCGTCGCCGAAGCCGCGCGCAAAGTTGCCTGCGCCGGAGCGACACCGATCGGCGCCACCAACTGCCTCAACTTCGGCAATCCCGAAAAGCCCCACATCATGTGGCAATTTTCCCGGGTCATCGACGGCATCACCAAGGCCTGCGAGGAACTCGATACCCCGATCACCGGCGGCAACGTAAGTTTCTACAACGAAACTCTGGGCGAAGGAATCTATCCGACTCCGGTCATCGGAGTCGTCGGAATTCTTGAAGACGTGCACAAAGCGGCGAAGATGCATTTCGCCAGGGCCGGCAGAAAAATCGTCCTGTTGCGCGCCAACGAACCCGGAGACGCGGTCGACGCCGAATCCGAATTCGGCTCATCCGAATACGCCAAGGAAATTCTGGGAGCCGTCTGGGGCTATCCGCCAGAGTTGGATCTGGAAAAAGAAGCCACGCTGCAGCGCGCTCTGGTCGCCCTGATTCAGGCCGGACTGATCGAGTCAGCGCACGATTGCGCCGATGGCGGATTGGCCGTTGCGCTGGTCGAATCGGCGCTGCCAGCGGGCATCGGCCTACGCGTGAACTTGCCGAAGCAGAGGATCGCGCACGAATTTGCACTGTTCGCCGAAGACGCCAGTCGCGTGGTAGTTAGCTGCGACCCGCAGCACCTCGCGCGAATCCAACAAGTAGCCGAAGAATACGATGTGATCGCGGAAGTGCTGGGCGAAACCGGATCGGACAGAGTAGAAATCGCGGTTGGTGAAGAGCCGATAGTTTCCGCGGGCATTCACGAATTGAGAAACGCATACGAAGGTGCGCTCGAAAAAGCGTTGCTGACAGATCCAATCGTCGCCGTAGACAACTGAATTAGCTGGAGTAACTAAAGCTAAGAGCTAAAGGCTAACTGCTAAATGCTTCTTCCCGACAAATTTCGCGATGAATGCGGCGTCGTAGCCATCCACGCCCATCCCGAGGCGGAGAAACTCGCCTATCTCGGCCTCCACGCGCTCCAGCATCGCGGACAGGAATCCGCCGGCATCGTCACCTCCGACGGTGAGCGTTTGCGCCAGCACAAGTCCATGGGACTGGTCGCCGATATTTTCAGCCACAACGTCCTCAGTTCGATGCGCGGCATTCTGGCCATCGGACACACGCGCTATTCGACGGCGGGCGATTCTGCCCTGCTCAACGCCCAGCCCATCATGGTGCAATCCAACAAGGGCACCATCGCGGTTGCCCATAATGGCAACCTGACTAACGCACATGCGGTTCGCGCCAGGCTCGAAGGCCAGGGCTCAATCTTCCAGACCAATAGCGACACCGAAGTCCTCGTCCACCTCATTGCGCTCTCTCGCGAACAGACGTTGCCCGATGCCATCGCCGACTCTCTGCGTCGAGTCGAAGGCGCGTTTTCGCTGGTCATGATCAGTCGCGACCGCATTTTTGCCGCCCGTGATCCGCGCGGATTCCGGCCTCTCGCCATGGGCCGCATCCCCGCCCTCACCAGCGACAAGAAAGACACAATCGTCTTCGCCTCCGAGACCTGCGCCTTTGATCTGCTCGGCGCGACTTACGAACGCGATGTCAAACCCGGTGAACTCGTCATCGTCGGACCCGAAGGCGTAAGCTCGCGTTTCTACTCGCCGTCGCCCGCGCAGTCGAGCTGCATTTTCGAACACGTTTATTTCTCGCGTCCTGACAGCCTGGTCTTCGGCCGATCCGTCGATCAAAGCCGCGACGCCATGGGGCGCCAACTCGCTCGCGAGGCTCCCGTCGATGCCGACATCGTCGTTCCCGTTCCCGACTCCGGCAACACCGCTGCCATCGGATACGCCGCCGAGAGCGGCATTCCGTTTCGTCTCGGCCTCATCCGCAACCATTACATTGGTCGGACCTTTATTGAGCCGCAACAGGCGGTTCGCGATTTTGGCGTCAAGCTCAAGCTCAACGCCATTCGTAGTCTGATCGAAGGCAGACGCGTCATTCTCATTGACGACTCCCTCGTCCGCGGCACCACCAGCAAGAAGATTGTCCGCATGATCCGCAACGCCGGCGCGAAAGAAGTCCACATGCGGATTTCTTGTCCGCCCACGATTTCGCCGTGTTTTTACGGCGTCGATACACCGTCAAAGAAAGAGCTGATCGCCGCGAATAAAACGACCGAAGAGATTCGCGATTTCATCGTCGCCGACTCCCTCGCCTATCTCTCGCTGGAGGGCCTCAAGAAGGCTTGCGCCGACGGAGTACAAACGACTTACTGCTCGGCGTGCTACACGGGAAATTACCCTACCAAGATTGATGTCGAAGAAATCCTGCCCGCGGCAGCCACGTCATAACCTCCGGCGCGCCGTCCTGTGCAAAGTTTTTCCCTCCGAAGCAGTTACGTCGGCAATTCCTGATTTTCGATTTTCAATGATGCAACCCGCGCCGTTCAATGCTATGCTCTCCGAGCGACGGTCGTGCGTCGGCGTTTTGCCATGGTAAAGGTGTTTTCCATTTTCGGTTCCGCCTCCCAGTTGGGCCCGCTTGAGCAGCAGTTGCTCCAGAAGCTGTGGTCCCAGGGAAATGCCACCGTTCGTGAATTGCTTGCCGACGGCGAGATCCGCCAGGCCTATACGACCGTTATGACCACCGTCGACCGCCTTTACAAGAAAGGTTTGCTCGACCGCGTGGCCGAGGGCAGAGCCTTCCGCTATACTCCGCGCCAAACCTCCGAGGAGATGCAGCGAGTCACTGCACTCGAGAGCATCCGTCAGTTATTGACGGCTGGAACCCCGTCTCCGTTGCCACTCTCGTATCTTGTCGAAGCCCTCAGCGACCACGATGCGCAATTGCTTGATGAGCTGCAGCTCCTGGTCGAACGCAAACGCCGCGAGCTTCGCGAGCGCAAAACCAACAAGGGCCACGAAACAAAGGAGACAAAAGACTGGGGGCAAGGCTAAGGCTAATGCTAATGTTTGCCCTCCGCGGAATCGCCGTCTCGCTCACCTTCTTTGTCCTTGTCTACTGTCTCGTGTCGGCGTTCGTTGCGGTCGTTTGGCGATCGCTGCACCTACTCCGCATCCGCGAAAAGACTTTGGCGGACTCGCTTTTCTTACTGCGAGTTCTTCCCCTCGCAACTTCTCTGGTCATAACCCTGGTTTTTGTTGTGCCATCTTTTCAGATTCTCGAGCCCCGAGCGGCTAACGAGGGCATGGGATCGACTCCGCTCGCCCTCGGCCTTTGCGCCCTGGGATTGCTTGCATGCGGATGCTTTCGCGTAATCTCCGCTCAGGCAAAGACCTCGCGAGTAGTTTCACGCTGGCTTGAAGGCGCGAGTCCGTTGGATGGCACCGCTCATGCCGTGACACTCCAGGCGCGCCGCGAGGCTCCGCCGCTAACGCTGGTAGGAATTCGTCGCCCGAGAGTACTGATTTCGGAATCCACGGTCGCTCTCCTCAGTCACGACGAACTTCGGATCGCCCTGCAACACGAGCGCGCTCATGTGCGGGCTCACGATAACCTGAAAAAGCTCATCTTCCGTTTCTGTCCGTTCCCAGGCATGTCGAAGCTGGAGAGCGCATGGTCTCAGGCAGCCGAGATGGCCGCTGACGATGCGGCATGCGCCTGTCAGGACAACGCTGTCGATCTGGCCGCAGCTCTCGTTAAGCTTTCGCGCCTGGTTCCAGTCGCTGCTGCCCCGGTTTGCACAGTGGGCTTCGTAACCGGATCGCTCAGCGTCCGCGTAGCCCGCCTCCTTGCCTGGAATGGAGATGCCGCCGGCAAATCCCAGTCGTCTCCAGTGCGCGCTTGGTACGCCGTGCCTCCCGCTCTCGTCGCGCTCTCTTTGATCTTTGTCGGTTATGGCCCCGTTCTCGCCCTCACCCACGAAGTTACCGAGTGGCTGGTCCGATAAGTACCCCTCTTCACACCCCCTCTCCTTACTATCGCTGGTAGTAAATAGGCGCCTCCTATTACTCTCATCCCGCTAGTCTGCACAGCCGCGCAGGCGACTTTCCCCGAAGCAAGTCTCGACAGCGGCGAATCCCGTTCGATCACCGGAAGGTTTCATGCACAGCAGGTCTTTGCTCTCAGCAACATGTCGACGGCGGTCACTGCTCATTGTCGTTCTAATTCTTCTCGTCGCGGAGCCATCCCTCCTGGCCCAGAATCCAAACGGCGCACTACGAGGCGAGGTAGAAGACGCGAGTTCCGCGCGAATCGCCGGAGCTCATGTCACTGTCGAATCCAGAGGCTTAGCCGTTACGCGCGAGACCAATGCCACCGATCAGGGTGAGTTTCGCATCGATGGCTTGCTCCCCGGTTCTTATCACGTCACCGTTACCGCCAAAGGCTTCGCCCCGGCGGCTGCGGACGTAGACGTCGCTGTCAGCTTTGTCCGCGACATAACCGTGACACTCAAGCCGGAAAGCGCGCGCACGACCGTCACCGTGCAGGGCAGCGTCTCTTCGATCACGACTGAGACCATCGACACCGCGACCGCTGTCCGGGGGGGCGTGGTAACGAGCCACGACCTCGCAACGCTGCCACTTTCGGCCCGCAGTTTTGCCAACATCGCCTTTCTTGTGCCAGGAACCGAGCCCGTCGAACCCTCTGACCCCACCAAGGCGCGTATCACCGCCGTCTCTACTGGTGGCAGCTCCGGATTGAATAACGAACTCTCGGTGGATGGCGGCGACAACTCCGACGACTTTATTGGCGGCTTCCTGCAGAATTTTTCTCCGGATGCGATTCAAGAATTCGCAGTGCGCACTGCCAATCAGGACGCCGACACGGGCGGAACCACCGCCGGATCCGTCGTCATCACGACCAAGCACGGGACCAATGAATGGCATGGCGACGCCGCATTCTACGGACGCGCTTCGTCGCTCAATGCCCGTTTCCCCATCGAGAATCCGGCGCCCAATCCCAAGCAGCCGTTTTCCCGCCAAAACTACGTCGGAACTATCGGCGGCCCCATCGCAAAAAATAAACTCTGGGTCTTCGCCTCGTTCGAGCACGTGCATGAAAACGCCAGCATCGCCTATAGTCCGGCGAGCACCACGCAATTCGACGCCCTGGCACAGTTGGCGGCGGACGGCCTCATCGCGGGAACTCCGTCGATTGCGGTTCCCGCGAATGTTCCAGTCCCTTTTCGCGATTACATCAGCTCTCTACGTCTCGACTGGGCGCAGTCCTCGAAATCGCAGTGGTTCCTCCGCACTTCCCAAGACAGCTACATCACGCGGAACGCCCTCGTGGCACAAGCCACCTTGCCCTCCACTGGATTAACAACCCATAACAACTACTTCAACTCGGTGCTGAGCAACACGTATTCTTTCAGTCCGACATGGCTTGGCACTTTCGTTTTCGATGCCAGCCTTTTACATCTCACCCAGACCAGGAACTCCGACCTGGGTTTTGCGCTGGCATTTCCCTTCAGCTCGACCTCGCTGACCATCACCGGATTCGAAACCTTCGGCGACAATCAATTTGCCACTCCCATCACGCTGTTTCCGTCCCTGCGCAATCAGGACAAATATCAGTTCCGCTACGACGTCAGCCACGTCATGGGCAGTCACGCCATCAAGTTTGGAATCAACTTTGTTCACGAGCCCGTGTTGAGTGGAGCTTTCGCAGCCACAGATGAAACGCTCGTCCAGTACGCTCAGGACCCCATTGTTTATGCGCAGGACGAGAGCCAGTTCAGCTTCAGTCCACAGTGCACCAACTTCACCGCCACGGACGGCTCGACGTGCACGTTCACTCCGGCCGGCGACGGTAGCTTCTCGCAAAACGTTCAGCGTCTCGGACTGTACGCGCAAGACTCGTGGCGCGTTACACCTCACCTGACGGTCAACTACGGTGTGCGCTATCAGACGACATTCGGATTATTCGAGGCATCCGGACGCAGCCAGTTGGAAAATCCCGCGTATCTCACTTTGCATGCTTTAGGCATTAACTTGATCAATGGCGCTCCGCACGACTATCGCAAACAGATCGCGCCTCGGCTTGGAATCGCCTACTCCCCCGGCGGCAGCGAGAAAACCGTGATTCGCGCCGGCTTTGGCATGTTCTACAACGACCTGGCGCAAGGCGGATGGGCCACTGCGTTCCAGGGAGTGAACAATTCGAACGCGGGGACTTGTTGTCTGAATCCTGGAGATCCCGGGTCATTGATCGATCCGAATTACAAGACGCCCTACGCCATCCACTTTACGGGTGGCATACAGCATGCCATCAACGAACATTGGACCGTCAGCGCCGATTATGTCCACGAGCAGGGCAACCACGGTTATCGCGGCTACAACTACACGCCCGGAGTCAACATCGATCCCAATGCCCCTAGCCTCAGCGTATTCCGCTCCGACAATCGCTCCAGTTACAACGCCTTGATGGTCGTTGCCCAGGGCAACGTATCCCGCCGTTTCAACCTGATCGCGCACTACACCCTCTCGCGCGCAGAAACATGGGGCTGCTTCCTGGGAGAACTGTTCGATTACGTTAATGGTGTCTGCGATCCTCTTCACCCCTTCGCCGCTGGCGACTACGGTCCCTCCGGCGAAGACGTCACCCATCGCTTCGTTCTCGCCGGAACGCTTCATCTCCCCGGTGGCTTCGAGGTCTCGACCATCACACAAGCGGAGAGCGCGCGGCCGATCACTTTGACCACTCCCGGTGCCTCTGGAACCCGCGCCTTTGTTAACGGCAAAGAGACTTCACTCGATCAATTTCGCGGAACGCCCTTCGTTCAAGTCGACCTCCGGGTAAACCGGCCAATCAAAATCGGAGAGCGTCTGCAAGTCGACCCGTTCGCGGAATTCTTCAATCTCTTCAATCGCAACAATCCGGGAGCGAACTACGTGACCGACATTTCGGTGTTGCCGAAACCGGTAGATAGTCTGGACAACGCGACCATGATCTGCACGGTCGTAGCGGCTCCGGGATCTTGCCCGTCCTTCGTGCCCATCACCAACCCACAAAAACAGTTGTTGTTCCCGTCGGGTGCCCTCGGAGATTTCTTCGGCCCCGGCACAACCGTAGGCATCCCCTTCGCAGCCCAGTTGGGAGTACGGGTAACGTTCTAGGGATTTGGGATGCCGCGCGGCATGCGATCATGAGGGGCTTCTTAGGGTCGGCCCCTCGTGGTTGTTTTCAAGTGACTTCCGCGCGCGCGCGACCCGCGCAATCCCCTGCAGGTCGGCCGTAAGATCTACACGATCCCAGCCAGTTAGCAATGTGCGCACGCGATCAGCAATGGTCCCGCTAATCTCGAATACGAGCCATCCTCCGGGGCGAAGCGCCGTCCAAGCCTGCGGAATCAGCCGCTCGACCACTTCCAGCCCAGTAGGCCCGGCAAACACCGCGTTCCGCGGCTCGTACTTGCGCACCTCAAGCTGCACCGACTCCCCTTCCGATTCCCCCACATAGGGAGGATTCGAAACGACAAGGTCAAAAGAAGCGGCGGGCAATCCGCCCAACAAGTCCGCCAGTAAGAATTCGACCCTCAAACCGACCTCAAGCCGAGCCGCATTCGCCCGCGCGACCTCAAGCGCCTCAGCAGAAATATCGGTAGCGTGAATTTCCGCCGTGGGCAGTTCCGAAGCGAGAGCCAGTGCAATCGCGCCGGAGCCCGTCCCGACGTCAACAATGCTAAGTTTGTGTGGAATGAGCCCGTGTGGAGCGGGCGCCCTCGCCCGCTG
Organism: Terriglobales bacterium; assembly: GCA_035308395.1. Lineage (GTDB taxonomy): Bacteria > Acidobacteriota > Terriglobia > Terriglobales > Acidobacteriaceae > Acidiflorens. Next base: position 110,990 of record DATGGT010000126.1, on the reverse strand, counting down.
CGGTTGTTTTTGGTTTTGATCTTGCTTTTGCCCCTGATCCTGCTCGCCCTCTCCGTCCCCCCCCGAGACAATCTCCAGCACCGCCTCCACCACATGCTCCGTCTCGGGACGCGGAATCAGCACCGCCGGCGACACCAGAAGATCGAGCCCCCAGAATTCCTGATGCCCGGTTATGTATTGCGCGGGAACGCCAGTCGCTCGGCGAGCGAGAGCCTCGTCATACTGCTGGCATTCAGTAGAGCTGAGCTCACGCTCAGGATGAGCGTAGAGATACGCCCGATCACACCCGAGCGTAAACATAATGAGCAATTCCGCATTCATCCGCGGAGAGGGAACGTGCGCAGCCGTCAACTGTTCGACCGCCGCATTCAGAGATTGGCGAAGTTGCACACTTCTATTTCACCACGGAGAGACCGAGCACGGGGGACATTGCACGAAGGAAAACAATTAGGAAATCCAAAAGCATTACACTCACTTAAGGCTGATGACGCGGAGGCCAGCGACTAACGACAAACGACTCGCCTTAAACCACGCCCGCCGTCTCCTGCTTCATCTTCTCCGCCTGATAGTGTGTAGTCAGTGCGTCAATAATCGGTTGCAGCTTCCCATCCATCACCTGCTCCAGTTGATGAATCGTGAACCCGATGCGGTGGTCCGTGAGCCGATTCTGCGGAAAGTTATAGGTACGGATCTTTTCTGAACGATCCCCCGACCCAACCATCTGCTTGCGCTCTTTCGCCAGCGCATCTGCCTGCTTCTGCATTTCGACTTCGTACAGGCGCGAACGCAACACCCGCATCCCTTTTTCGCGGTTCTTGATCTGCGACTTCTCGTCCTGGCAGCTGACGACCGTCCCCGTCGGAATGTGCGTAATCCGCACCGCCGAATATGTCGTATTCACCGACTGCCCGCCCGGTCCCGACGAACAGAAGGTGTCGATGCGTAGGTCTTTCGCCTCGATCTTGACGTCCACTTCTTCCGCTTCCGGCAATACCGCGACCGTGATCGCCGACGTGTGCACCCGCCCTTGTTGCTCCGTCGCCGGCACTCGTTGCACGCGATGCACGCCGCTCTCGTACTTCATCCTCGAAAACACGCGGTCGCCTTCAATGAGCGCAATCACTTCCTTCAACCCGCCGACGCCCGACTCCGAAGTCGACAGCACTTCGACCTTCCACTTTTGCGTTTCGGCATAGCGGTTATACATGCGGAAGACTTCCGCCACAAACAAAGTAGCCTCATCCCCGCCGGTGCCCGCTCGAATTTCAAGAATGACGTTCTTGTCGTCGTTAGGATCCTTCGGCAGCAGGAGCACTTTGAGTTCTTCCTCAACCCCGCCGATCCGCGCCTCGAGTTTGGCCAATTCCTCTTCCGCGTAAGACCGCATTTCAGCATCGGTCTCGTCCACCAGGACTGCCCGGCTCTCGGCAATCCCGCGTTTCAGGTCCTTGTACTCGCGATACTTCTCAACGATCTCCGAAACTTCGCTATGAGCCTTGGCAGTCTTCTGGTATTTGGCCGAATCATTCGTAATGTCCGGCGACAAGAGCGCCTTCGTCAGCTCTTCGTAGCGGATTTCGATTTGATCAAGACGTTCAAACATAGTCGTTGGTCGCCAGTCGTTGGTCGTTAGGCCGCATTTTCCCGGAACTTGTTGATGAGAGCATTCAAACCTCGACCGATCACATCGCTTCGGCGACAGAGTTCCGCCGCTTTCTCTGCTGAAAGGTATTGTAAACGCCGAGCAATCAAAACCTGGGTCTGGAGTTCCAACAATGACCCCCTGGCATGAAGCAGAAATCGCACAAATTCAAGATCCGAACGGTGCCCTTTCCCCTCGGCGATATTGCTTGGGACCGAAACCGCCGCCCGCCTCATCTGCGATACCAGTCCGTAGAGCTCATGCTTGGGAAAGCCGCTGGTCACTCGGTAAGTTTCTTCCGTCAGATCCATGGAATCCTGCCAGATCCGCAAGTCTTGAAACGAAGAACTTGTCGTCATTCGCATCACCTGCGTGCAACGTAATCCACTCCTGCCGTGACCGTCTAGGACAGATGACCCCCACAATTGTGACGTTTCAATACGTCCTTGCGGAGAGGGAAAATGCCGACCGGGAGGGGTTTTCCGAACGACCAACGACTATCGACCAACGACCATCTAGGCGATGACCAGTTCTCCGCCGCGCTGCTTTTCGAGCGCCATCGCAGCATCCAGCGCAATAATCGCGCACTCAACTTCGCGATCATCCGGAGGCTGTGTCGTGATCCGTTGCAACCACAGTCCAGGCGCCGTCATCAGCGCAAACAACGAACCGCGGTGCTTTGCGGCAAACCGGATGATTTCGTACGAAACCCCGGCAATCACCGGCAACAGAGCGATTCGAATGCCAAAACGAGCCCAGAACGTGTGCACCGGGATCGCCATATAGACAATCATCGAAATGATCATCACCGTCATCAAAAAACTTGTTCCGCAGCGCGGATGATACGTCGTATATTTCTGTACCGTGGCGGCGTTGAGCGGGTCGCCATTCTCGAAAGCAAACACCGTTTTGTGTTCGGCTCCGTGATATTCGTAAACGCGCCGAATGTCTTTCCACAGTGAAACGCCCCACACAAACAGCAGGAACATGCCAATCCGAATCAGCCCATCGACGAGATTGAACAAGAACTGCTCGCCAAAGATCGGATTTACCTTCTTCAATTCCGTCGTCGCCAGCAGCGGCAAAAACTTATACATCACGATGAAGAACACGATGGAAAAAGCCATGTTCACGCCGGCCATCCACCCGCTGATTTCCAGCTTCTTGCCCGAATCGTCGATCGGCATCTCTTCGAGCGCCGCATTGGCCGAAAATTTCAGCGCGCGGAATCCGAGCGTCATCGCGTGCCCCAGCGTCATCACGCCGCGCACGACCGGCCAGCCCATCCACTTATGCTGCTCCGAGGGACGCTCCAGCGGTTCGCTGTGCGTAACGATCTCGCCCGACGGCTTGCGCACCGCGATACCCCAAGCATGCGGCGAACGCATCATGACGCCTTCCAGCACCGCCTGGCCGCCGACGAGGGTTTCCTCGCCGCTTTCAAGAGCCGGCAGCAACTGCACCGCCGCCAGAAAACGCAACATTTGCCGCCAACTTTTTCGCCAACTACGCATAGTGATTGGATGCTGCCTCGAGAGGGACGACTCGAACCCCTAGCCTACCACAAAACTACCCATGTAAGACCATCGAAAACTCCTAGCTGGATCGTCTAAACCTTTATTTATCAATCGATTAACTAGGGATTTCAGCGTCGCAATCAGGGCGCTCGACTAACTCGGGACGATAGAATCCAATGACCCATGCTCAGCTTCGCCCGGACGAGCGACACGATCGCCGCGACTACCAAGAAACTGGAAAAAATCGGGCTGGTTGCCACCTACTTGAGATCGATTCCGCTCGACCAGGCTGCCATCGCCGCCGTTTTTCTTTCCGGGCGCCCCTTTCCCGCTTACGAAGAAACTACTCTCCAGGTTGGCGGATCACTCCTCTGGCGAACCATCGGCGAACTCTCGGGTCAGTCCGAGACTGAACTCACCGAGATCTATCGCCGCTTCGGTGACGCCGGATCGGTAGCGGAAGCTGCGCTGGCGAAAGAAGCAATACAAGATAAGGCAGTTCCCGACGTATCGCCATCGTCGCTCTCGCTCTCAGATGTTCAGCATGCTTTTCGCGAACTCGCCGCCGCCCGTGGACCCGCCGCGAAAGCGGCGCTTCTGCGCCAGCTTCTTGTGCGCGCCACCCCGCTCGAAGCCAAATACATTGTCAAGATAATCAGCGGAGATCTCCGCATCGGCCTGAAAGAGAGTCTTGTTGAGGAAGCGATCGCCCGGGCCTTCGACGCGCCGCTTGCCGATGTGAAGCGTGCCAACATGTTGCTCGGCGATTTAGGCGAAACGCTGAGCCTCGCCGCGAATGGAAAGCTCGCCGATGCGCGGCTTCGCATTTTCCATCCCATGGACTTCATGCTCGCCAGCCCCGTCGAATCGGCGGAAGAAGCGCTCAGCTATTTCGCCAACGCTTCGATCGAAGACAAATATGACGGCATCCGCGCTCAGGCCCACGTCAGCGGAGGCGAAGCGCGCATCTTTTCGCGAACTCGAGACGAAATCACAGAATCATTTCCCGAACTTCCGCCCGCGCTGGCCGGCTTTCCCAAAGATGTCATTCTGGATGGCGAAATCGTCGCCTGGAATGCTGCCGACGCACGCGCCTTACCCTTTAGTGCGCTCCAGCAGCGCCTCGGCCGGAAAAAAGTCAGTAGCAAGCTGATGCATGAAGTTCCCGTCGCCTATTTCGTGTTTGACATCTTGTATGCCAACAGAGAACTTCTCCTCGACCGTCCGCTCCGCGAGCGCGCTCAAGTTCTCAGCGACCTTTTTGCAGCTCCACGCACAGCCGTAATTCCGCGCCTTGCAGCGCAGTCGACGCTTGCGTTCGAAGATTCCCGGCCAGAGTCGTTGGAAGACTCGTTCGCGAGGGTGCTGCGCGCTCCCGCCGCTACCGCCAACTCCACCGAGCATCTCGAGGCTCTCTTTACTGCCGCGCGCGATCGCGGCAACGAAGGCCTGATGATCAAAGACCTCGACTCTCTCTACACACCCGGTCGCCGCGGCAAATCGTGGCTCAAGATGAAACGCGAACTCGCGACGCTCGATGTAGTCGTCACCGCCGTCGAATACGGACATGGCAAGCGCATCGGCGTCCTCAGCGACTACACCTTCGCCGTGTGGGATGGCGAGCGTCTCGTCAACATCGGTAAGGCTTATTCGGGATTGACCGACGCCGAAATCGCCGAAATGACCAAATGGTTCCTGGCCCACAAGATCAGGGATCACGGATTAAGCCTGGAAGTGGAACCAAAGATCGTTCTGGAAGTGGCCTTCAACAACATGATGCGATCCCCCCGCCACGAAAGCGGCTACGCGCTCCGTTTCCCAAGGATTGTGCGCCTTCGTCCGGATAAGCGCCCAGAAGACGCCGACACGATTGAAACAGTGAGAGAGATTTTCAATAAGCAGTGAGGAGCCAGAGTAAGCGCCCCGCGAACCGGCGTCAGTGCCTGTGCCCCGAGTGATCGTGCGACGAGTGGTCGTGTTCGTGGATTTCTTCATCCTGCACCGCAATCACGCACCCATGCGCCGTCTCGCAAACCACGTGCTCCAACTGAATGGTGGTGTGCCGGATGCCAAAATCCTGCCCTAGCCTCTCATTGATCTCGCGCAAAATTGTGTCGCTCTCTGACGTTGCCATATCTTCAATCTTCACGTGGGCTGAGAGCGCGTGATTTTCCGATCCAATGCTCCACAGATGCAGATCATGAACATCGTTCACGCCCGGAATCGCGCGTACCGCCGACTCCACCGCCTCCAGGCTCATTCCGCGCGGAGTTCCTTCCAGCAGAATATTCAGCGTCTCGCGGACAATCCCGAAGCTCGACCACAAAATCAGCGCGCCAATCCCAAACGATAACGCCGAGTCGATCCAGTACTGTCCCGTCCACAAAATCGCAAGGCCGCCGACGATCACCGCCGCCGTTGAAAGCGTGTCACCGACCTGATGGAGGAGTGCACTCCTGACATTGACGTCTCGCGACGAACGCCACAACAAAAACGCGATCGCGCCGTTCATCACCACACCCATCGCCGCGACCCAAATCATCACGCCCGCACGCACCTGCTCAGGATGCTGAATCCGCTGAAACGCCTCGTAGAAAATAAAAAACGACACAGCCACGAGCGACAGCGCATTCACCAGCGCCACCAACACTCCCGCGCGGCGGTATCCGTAGGTCTTGGTAGCGCTCGGAGGCCGGCCCTCTAGATAAACCGCAACCAGAGACAGCAACAGCGCCAGAAAATCGGAGAGGTTATGTCCCGCCTCGGAAATCAACGCCAGAGAATGCGCCCGAACTCCGGCCACGACCAGCAGGACGACATACAACATGGTCACACCGAGCGAGATACGTAGCACCCGCCCCGTCCCATGATGATGCTGATGTCCGTGCCCGCCGTGCGAATGCATGTTATTAGGATAGCGCAATCAAGCCAGCAGGATGCCCAGACTATGTGGTTAGACTGTGTGGTGACGGGCGTCTCGCCCGTCAAGCCGATCGCAGCTCGGCCGTTTGTGGATAATCCCCGACCTTTCGTCCCACACAGGTAGCGCAGTCACACCCACCCGCGCTATGCTTCTCCCTCAGCTTTTTCTCGCAAGGAGAACAAGAAAATGAAGACGTGTCTCGTAGTCCCGGCCCTCCTGTTGCTGGCCGCATCCGCCGTCGCACAAGCTCCCATCCCAGTCAAAGATCCGATCAGCAGTGCGCTTCGCGACATCATTCCCAACCGGCAGAAAAATACTGTTGCCGCCGTTGAAGCCATGCCTGCCGACAAATTCAGTTACAAACCGACCGCTGACCAGATGACGTTCGGTCACCTCGTCGTTCACATGATCGAATCGAATAACCTGTTCTGCAGCAAGGCAGCCTCCGTCCCCGCTCCCAAGGTCGACGAGGTGAAAGACACGGACCCGAAAGACAAGCTCCTGACCGCGTTCAAGGCCTCTTTCGACTTCTGCTCCACTGCGCTGGGGAAGATGGACGATTCCAAGTTAGGCGAGACCACCGAAGGTTTCGGCGGAAAGCAGGTTACGCGCGCTTGGTTCAGCCTCGTTCTCGCCAGCAGTTGGGCCGACCACTACGCCGAAGCATCAATGTATCTTCGCCAGAACGGCATCCTGCCGCCCACCGCGAAGAAGTAGAGGATTAGTAGTGCATTCAATGATCGTGGAGTGACGGGGATCGGCCCCGTCACCCACCTGATCTACACCTACTGCAACAACTCCTCAAGTTCGGTTTCCCCGATCACCGTTACCCCCAACTCCCGCGCCTTGTCCAGTTTCGATCCCGCATCGCTGCCGGCAACCACATAATCAGTCTTCTTGCTAACCGATCCTGAAACTCTGCCGCCCGCGTCTTCAATCATCTTCTTTGCTTCATCGCGCGTATGCCGCTCGAGCGTGCCTGTGAGCACAAAAGTCTTCCCCGCCAGCTTCGTGCCTTTTTCTTTCTTCTGTCCCGTGAACGTAAGTCCCGCCTTGCGCAAATCGCCGACCAGCTTGCGATTGTGTTCGTCACCGAAGAACTCGATGATGCTCTCCGCGATCCGTGGGCCGACTTCGTTTACTTCTTCGAGTTCCTCGGCACTTGCATTCATGATCGCGTCCAGCGAACCGAAGTGTTCCGCCAAGAATTGCGCCGTGCGCTCGCCCACCATCCGAATCCCCAGTCCGTAGATGACGCGCTCCAGCGGCAGCTTCTTTGAAACTTCGATCTCGCCGAGCACATTTTCCGCCGACTTCTCGCCCATCCGCTCCAGCTTCAGCAGATCGTCTTTCGTCAACTTGTATAGGTCGGCAACGTTTTTGACCAGCCCGCGTTCGGTAAGCTGATTCACCAGCGCCTCGCCGAGCCCATCGATATTCATCACATGCCGCGAAGCAAAATGCAGAATCGTTCCCTGCAACTTCGCGGGACAATTCGCGTTCACGCAGCGATGATCGGCCTCGCCCGGTGTCCGCACCACATTGCCGCCGCATACCGGACAATGCTCCGGCATCTTAAACACCTTGTGGCCGCGAGGATGGTCCTTATCCTCGACAACGCGAACCACCTTCGGAATCACGTCACCGCCGCGTTCCACCTCAACCCAATCCCCGATCTTGACGCCGAGTTCGTCGATGAAATCCATGTTGTGCAGCGTCGCCCGCGAAACCGTCGTTCCGCCAATCGGAACCGGCTTCAACCACGCCACGGGCGTCAGTTTCCCAGTGCGCCCAACCTGCGGAACGATGTCTTCAATCTTCGTGACCGCGCCGCGCGCTGCGAACTTGTAAGCAATCGCCCATCGTGGAGCCTTCCCCGTGAATCCCAATTCCCGTTGCCACGCCGTTCGATCCACCTTGATGACAATCCCATCAATTTCGTAAGGCAGCGAATCTCGTTTTACTTCCCAGCTCTGAATAAATTTCCAGACCTCCTCCAGATTCTTCACCAGCTTGCGATTCGGATTGACTTTGAACCCCGCCGCCTCCAGCGCATCCATCGTTTTGGATTGGCGGTCGAGAAGCGTCTGACCACCCTTCAACAGGAAATAAGCAAAATAATCCATGCGCCGCTGCGCCGTAATCGACGGCTCGAGCTGCCGCACCGTCCCCGCCGTAAAGTTGCGTGGATTCGCAAATGTCGCCAGCCCCTGTTTCTCGCGTTCTTCATTCAACTTGCGAAACGCCGCCAGCGGCATCAGCATTTCGCCGCGAGTTTCGAAATCCGGAGGAATCCCGGCCTTCTTCAGTTTCTCCTTCGCAATCACCAGCGGGATCGAACGCACCGTCCTCACATTCGCGGTCACGTCTTCGCCGATCGAGCCGTCGCCGCGCGTGATGCCCTGTTCCAGCCGCCCATCGCGATAATGCAAAGCCAGCGACATCCCATCCAGCTTCAATTCGCACATGTATTCGAGGTCCGAGCGCCCGCTCAACTCCTGCACCCGCCGCTCCCAGTCGCGCAACTCTTCTTCGGAGTAGGCGTTGTCGAGCGACAGCATCGGAGAAGAATGCTTGGCCTTAACAAACCCTTCACGCGGCTTCCCTCCAACGCGCTGCGTAGGCGAATCCGGCGTGACCAGTTCAGGATGTTCCGCCTCGATCCGCTTAAGCTCGTTCATGAGCTTGTCGAAGTCGGCGTCAGAAAGTTCAGGATTGTCGAAGACGTAGTAGAGGTATTCGTGGTGCCGAATCTTCTCGCGCACGGCGTCGATCTTTTTCTGGATAGCGGAACCGGACATGACTGGGTTGTGATTTTACTGGATACTGAGCACTGGCAACTGGCTACTGTTTCTTCGCCTTCCGAATCCGGCCACGTCCCATCGCGCCGCTCCCAACGCTTGAAGGAGGCTTCTTCATTCCTTCCAGCAGTTCCTTGAGCACGATCGCATTGTTGTGCTCCAGGTCGCGTGACGCATACAGCAGGGTGAGGCGTCGCTTGCCTTCCGCCAGATCATGCAACTTCTCAACCGCAGCCGACGCCTCTTCGCTCGTCAATTCTTTAAGGTAGCGCTTGCGAAACATTCGCCACGCCTCGGGATTGGCATGGAACCACTGCCGCAATTCATCCGACGGCGCGAGTTCGCGCAGCCATAACTTGACCGCCGCCGCTTCTTTGGTCAGCCCGCGCGGCCACAAACGATCCACCAGCACGCGCACTCCGTCAGAAGTCGAGGCCGCCTCATAAACGCGTTTGACGACAACGCCCATGCCGTCCGTATTATCCTACTTCTTGACCAAGTCCAACAATTCGCAGTCGTGATGAACTACGCCGTGATGAACTTATAGAGATGAACTTATTACATAGAGTTTCTCCGTGCCTCCGTGTGTCCGTGGTGATCCTTGCGCTGTTTGCGCTCGAGGCCTGCGACGTGGAGCGCCGCAAATCCGATGCCGAACTTCACCTCACGCCGCAACAATCCACCGGCAGAAGACTCTACGACGACTATTGCGACCGTTGTCACGAACCGTACTCGTCCCGCGGGAAAAAAGGCCCGAGTCTGCAGGGCGTATTCAAGCAACAGTACCTGTCAGTCAGCGGCTTGCCTGCCAACGACGAACGCGTAGGAGAAATCATCAAGACAGGCCGAGCCAAGATGGAAGGCTTCGGTAGAGTAATGACCGATCAGCAGGTTGCGGACCTGCTAGCCTACCTGCACACGCTGTAGTAGTAAGTTCCCAGCCCCCCGGTTTTCACTGAGAACTGAGAACCGGGAACTGAGAACTGCCCTATGGCATAATCCACGCAGTGTCCGCCGGCAACAAATCGACGCTGTTTCAGAAGCTGCCATCGACTGACGAACTGCTGCGCCAGCCAGAGATCCAAGGGCTGATCGAACGTGACGGCCATCCGGCTGTCGCCGAGAGTATTCGCGTTGTGCTGGCACGCCTCCGCGAGGAGTTAGCCGCCGGCCAGCTTGACGAGAAAGCGCTTGATCTGGCTCTCGACGGCCTATCCGCTGCCATCGAACGGCAGCTTCGCCAGTCGCTCGGCTACTCATTGCAGCCGTTAATCAACGCCACCGGAGTAATCCTGCATACAAATCTGGGCCGCGCTCCGGTGGCGATCGAAGCACTCGATCACATCCGCGGAACTGCCGCTGGCTACTCGAATCTTGAGTACGATCTCTCAACCGGCGAACGGGGCAAGCGCGACCTCCACGTCGACCGCCTTTTTCAAAGGCTTTTGGCAGATACCAGTGACGAGAAACGTGCAGTTGCGGGGCAGAGTGCCGCCGTCACATCCACCATCGTCGTGAACAACAACGCGGCCGCCGTTCTGCTGGCGCTCAACTCTCTGGCCGAAAACGGAGAAGTCATCGTCTCCCGCGGTGAACTCGTCGAAATCGGCGGCTCTTTTCGCATCCCCGACGTGATGCAGAAATCAAACGCCACTTTGCGCGAAGTTGGCACCACCAACCGTACCCGCATTGGCGACTACGAAAAGGCCATCACCGAGCGCACACGGCTCCTCCTCCGAGTGCATCGCTCGAACTTCGAAATCACCGGCTTCACCGAACAGCCCAGCCTCGAAGAGCTGGTCGCTCTGGCGCGCCGTCGAAACATTCCTCTCGTGGAAGATTTGGGCAGCGGCGCTCTCTTCGATCTGCGTTCGGTAGGAATCAGCGGCGAGCCGGGCGTGCTCGACTCTCTGCGGGCGGGAGTCGACGTCGTCACCTACAGTGGAGACAAACTTCTCGGCGGTCCGCAATCAGGATTAATCAGCGGCCGCGCCGATCTCGTCGCGCGCATGCGTTCGAATTCACTCTTCCGCGCCCTCCGCGTCGACAAGCTCACCTACGCCGCCCTCGAAGCCACGCTGCTCGCCTATGTCAAACGTGACCACGACGCCGTCCCCGTCTTGCGCATGATGCGCCTCTCAAAGGACGAGATCGCGCGCCGCGCCGAAACCATTGTTTCTCGCGTCGAATCGCCGGAAGCCAGGCCGCCGAAGCTAAAGCTCGAACTCCTTGATGGTGAATCCGTGGTCGGCGGAGGCGCGGCCCCGTCTGCGATTCTCCCGACGCATTTGATCGCGGTCACGCATTGCGATTTCAGCGCCGACGAACTCAACGCTCGTCTCCGCTCGAACGTTCCGCCAGTGATCGCCCGAGTCGAAGAAGGGCGCGTTTTGCTCGACCTGCGCACGGTTTTTCCGGAGCAGGATGCGAGCCTGGTAGCGCTGCTATCATCCCTGAGCTGAGCACCAAGACGTCTGTGGCAACTCTCTACACGATCGGCCATTCCACTCGAACTTTCGATGAACTCGTGTCGGCTCTGAAGGCGCACGGCATCGAGACCCTAGTCGACATCCGCGCTTTCCCGATGTCGCGGCGGCTGCCGCAATTCAATCGCGAATCGCTCGAACGTACGCTGCCCGAGCATGGGATTCGCTATATCTGGATGAAGGCTCTTGGCGGTTACCGCAAAACGACGCGCAAAAACTCGCCGCATACGGCCCTCCGTAACCCGAGCTTTCGCAACTACGCCGACTACACTCTGACGCCCGAGTTCGAGCGTGCCGCCAATGAGCTGCTTCAAATTGCGGACACATCGCGCACTGCCTACATGTGCGCCGAGCGCGTGTACTTCCGATGCCATCGCATGATTGTTTCCGATTGGCTCGTAGCACACGGGCACGAGGTTCTCCACATCGACGCTGAAGACCCGCCGCGGCCGCATACATTATTAGCCGAAGCGCGAGTCGTCGATGGACAGCTCATCTACCGCGGCGACAACCTCTTTTAACCACAGCAATTAACCGCAGCAATAAACGACGGCAATTGCCAAACACGATTTAGCAAGTAACATATCCTCATGATCATTGGCACCGGTGTGGACCTCGCCGAAGTTCCGCGCATTCGCCAAAGCATCGAACGCTACGGCGCACGTTTTCTCAATCGCATCTACACCGAAGCTGAAATCAGCTACTGCGAAGAAAAAGCCAGCCGTTTTGAAAGCTACGCCGCTCGCTTCGCCGCTAAAGAAGCCGGCATGAAGGCGCTAGGTACCGGATGGAGCCGGGGCGTTCGCTGGCGCGATATCGAAGTCGTGCGCCGCCGGGGCCAGCGCCCAACCATTCAATTCCACGGCGAAGCCGCAGCTATCGCGACCAAACTCGGCGCGAAAAACATCGCGCTCTCCATCACCCACACTTCCGAGCAAGCTCTCGCCCACGTGATTCTCGAGAATTAAGCAGACTGCGGGACGTGCAAATTTTTGCGACTGTTGTTCATTCCCGCGACACTTGCAAAATTATTTCGTTGACATACAGAAAACCCGCGTTATTGTGGTGTCGCTCAGGCAATGGATGCCTCTCATCCACCTTCCCCGCCGAGCGAACCTAGGGTAGTTCCAATTCGCACAGCAAGCTGATCGCGGGGACGGCCCGTCACGTCGCCCATAAAGAGGGCTGGGCGCCACGGCTCAAGCCTCCCTTGGTGGTAGCGAGATTTCCAGAACGAAAATTTCAAGAAACAGGAGAGAAATAAACCAATGAAACATTCATTGTTAGCGTTGGTTGTTGCCGTTGCAGTCTGCTTCGTTGTGGGCACTGCCGCGCAGAAGTTGCCGGGGAATCACCAGGTACCCCAGGCATCTCAGGCGCAGGCAGGCCCGCACAACTGGGTCACGCCGGCCAGCAGCGTTGCCCGCCCCGAAGATGCCGGTCACCGCGTTCACACCAATTGGGTGTTCGCAACCGCGAAGGGTGAAGTCGTGAAGGCACCAAAAGCAGCCGTCATGGGTGGGGCGAGCCCGCTGTTGACCCTGGGCACGAGTTACGAGACGCCAAGCTCCATGGCTTGCATCTATAAGATCCCGTCCAACGGCAACACTTCGGGATGCGTTCCTAATTTTGCAGCCGGAACCGGTGGACCGCAAAAGGGCGGATGGGGAGCAATCGCGATCGTCGACGCGTATGACAATCCTTACGCCGCTTATGAACTTGAAAACTTCGATTCTTTCTGGGGACTGCCGGCGGCTAATTTTACTCAGGTCTATGCCAACGGAAACGGTTCCTGCTCTGGCGCACCGCCGACCGACCCCGGCTGGGGACTCGAAGAATCGCTCGACATCGAGTGGGCGCACGTCATGGCACCCGCAGCCGCAATCTACCTCGTGGAAGCATGCTCCAATAGCCTCGACGATCTGACCTATGCCGAGTATGTGGCCGCGTCCATCGTTTCCGCCTCCGGCGGTGGCGATGTTACCAACAGCTGGGGCAGCGGCGAGTTCTCGGGTGAGACAGCCTATGATGCGTATTTTGGATACTATTTCCCCATCAACATTTCGTACTTCGTCTCGGCTGGCGATGACGGCTGCGGCGCGGCATACCCCAGTTCCTCACCGTGGGTGGTCTCTGCGGGCGGAACCACCGTTTACCGCAACGTTAAAAACAATCATTTCGCTCTGGAAGGTTGTTGGACAGGATCTGGCGGCGGCACAAGCTCGGTCGAAACGTATTCCACGACCTTCTCTGCCGGCAGCTTTACTGGACCCTGGGCCAACTCCCAGTACGGAATCTTTGGGCAGGGCCCGCGGTCCACTCCCGATCTGGCCTTTAATGCAGATCCGAACAGCGGCGTAATCGTTCTCGATTGCGCGTACTACAGCGGCACTTGCTATTTCTTCGAAGTCGGTGGAACCAGCGTCGCTTCGCCTTCATTGGCTGGCATCGTTAACAACGCTGACAACGCGCTCGGTGTGGGACACGTTAACCCGGCCACTGGGAGCGGCTACTACACAAGCGAAGAAAATAACTTGCTCTATTCCCAGCTTGGCGCCAAATCGGAATATGTCAAGAATTTCTACGACGTAACCATTGGAACCAACTCCTGCACGGTCGGCAAAGGGTGGGATTACTGCACCGGAGTGGGCAGCCCGCGCGCCCTCATCGGCAAATAGAGGTTGTTTTTGCAGTCCACGAGGCCCCGGCTTGCCGGGGCCTTTTTTTTCGCCCCTTCTTATTTCTCACCCTTGCTCGCCACCGCTGCTGACTGGCGTTACTCACCGCCGTTACTGACAATGCAAAGCTCTCGCTAAGGCTTCGGATCGGGAGGAGTCTTCTGATCGGGGCCTTTCTGATCACCGTTACTCTGATTCGGAAGCGGCCGCTTGCTGGGCGCCACCTGATACGTCTTCTCTGGCGGAATGCATTTCCCCGGCAGAACAAAAAAACTCTCTTGAGGCCCCACGACAACATTTTTATAGAACGCGATCTCGGATCCTCCCGGCTCCCCTGAAACCAGGTCAATCTCGAGTGGGACACCTTGAAGGTCATCCGCCGTCCAGATCTTGGAATTGATCGTCCCTTTCGCTAACGTCGTCACCCCAGTCACCAACGTGCAAACGTGCCCATCAATTGTTACTTTCTCAGCCGTCGCGGTCCTGATCGTGTTCGGGCCATAGGCCAGCTGAAAGGGGGTGCGCATCACCTTGGCCTCGGCTGTTTTCATCACAACGCACGTCTTCCTCTCGGGAAGAAGCAGAAGGTTGTACACCCTGTCCTCATCCGGGTCCCAGATCGTTGCCGCCGCCGAACTGGCATCCACGCGTAACTTAGAGCCGGAATGATGGATGTTCCAGTGGATCGCCCCACGAACCTCAGTCGCGGAGAAATCAGGCAGCCCACCCCACCCAGTGGCGCCCTTGTCCTGCGCCATCTTGTCTTGCGCAAAACCCATCACTGCCCACGTGACCATCAACAACAGAGCGATTCTCGCCACCTGCAAAATTTTCCGCGGAATCAATAATAGTTTCGACGAATTCAAAGGCGCCTCCCACATTGGAATCTGTGCTTGTCGGTGTGCAAACTCCAGCCCCAGACCCCCAAAAGCGACCAACATCTTGATGCACGCAACTATGGTTGTCAATCCATGCAACAGGCATTCCGGATTCACGAAAACGGATTTCCCCGCCAAATAACCCCTGAAATCCGCCGCTCTTTGCTATTATGTTGTGTCGTCCACGGACCCCTTTGCCTAGCCAGAAACAGCTCAAATGGTCGCAGCTCCGGGTGGGACTCACCGTCCTCGTTGCCAGCATCACGCTCATGGTCCTGATTTTCCTCATGAGCGGCACTGGCGGATGGTTCACCAGCAAGATCACCATACATTCGTACTTCGATAACGCAGCTGGCCTCCGCGAGGGTGCGCCGGTTCGACTGGCGGGCGTGGACATCGGCAACGTGACCGGAATCCGCATCGTCAAGGGAAGGCCGATGGCTCCCGTTGAAGTCACGATGAAGGTGAATACCAAGTACTCCTTCAACCTGCGGAAGGATTCCGTGACTCTGATGAGCACGGCTGGAATCCTCGGTGAAACTTTCGTGGATGTCGACAGTTCGGTGGCCAAGGGCCCGGAAGCAACCGACGGAGACGTACTCGCCGCTCGCGACCAGCCCGACATTCAGGACGTAGTCCGCGCCAGTCAGGGAACGCTCCAGAATCTGGACTCGTTGCTGAAGCGGGTCGATCGCATCGTCGCCTTTATTGAGAGCGGCCAGGGATCCATCGGCAAAGTGATTTACGATCCTGCGCTCTACAATCAGATCAATGCGACCGTCACCGAGTTCAAGGGACTGGTGGATGACATCCAGAGCGGAAAGGGCTCCCTTGGCCCGCTGTTTACCAACGACGAGATGTACAAGAAGGCGATTGCTGCCGTCGACAAGCTCAACGTGATTGTTGACGAACTCCAGCAGGGCAAAGGCACCGCCGGCAAACTGCTCAAGGATCCCGTCCTCTTTGATAACGCGAACAAAACCGTCGCCAACGTCCGCCAGATGACCGACGACATTAACGCGGGCAAGGGCGCGCTCGGCAAGTTTACGCACGATCAGGAATTCGCCGACAAATTGCAGGTCACCATCAGCAATCTGGCTGCTCTTTCATCCAGCCTTGAAAAGGGTGAGGGCACCGCCGGAATGTTGTTCAAGGATCCCGCGCTCTACAACAACAGCAATCAGATGCTGGTCGAGACGCGCGAACTGGTGAAGTCGATCCGGGAAAATCCCAAGAAATATCTGACGTTCCACGTAAAGGTGTTTTGATCGTGTATTTCGACCGTTGCGTCCCGATTTCATGTTGACGCCGTCAGTAGTTTCTCGTCTAACGAAACGAATCAGCGCCTCGTAATGTAGTGTCGGAGGAAGTTGCCGAAAGAAGCCCGCTTCTGCGCGTGTGGCGCCGAGCCCAGCATCACCAAATCTCGATCCGAGGATTCCCATGCACAATCTATGCAGAATTTCGACTGTCTTTATCTTGATGCTGCTCGCCTCCGCCCTACTCGCGCAGAGTTCGACGACGACCGCGCCTGCGAAACCCGCGGCTGGGGTAACCTTTTCCGCCGACATGCTCGATAAAGACATCGATCCGTGCAACGATTTTTACGCCTACGCATGCAGCAAGTGGAAGGCGAAAAATCCCGTCCCCTCCGACCGCCCAGGCTGGGGTCGTTTCGACGAATTGCAACAGCGCGGCGAAGCGATCGTACGTGAAATTTTAGAAAAGGCGTCCGTCGCCAGCGCCGGCCGCAGCGCCGCCGAGCAGAAAATCGGCGACTATTACGCCAGTTGCCTCGATGAAAGCGCAGTTGAAAAAGCCGGACTGAAGCCGCTCGACCACGACTTCCAGAGTATCGCCACGCTCAAGTCGAAAGACGACCTGACCAAAGAAATCGTCCGCGAACATCGCGAAGGCATCGACTCTTTGTTTAACTTCGACTCCGGCTCCGATTTCAAGAACGCCAGCCAGATCATTGGACAGGTCGACCAGGGTGGCCTCGGTATGCCCGACCGTGACTACTATTTCAAGGACGATCCCAAATCCGTTGAGTTGCGCAAAAAATACGTAGAGCACGTCGCCCGGATGTTTACTCTGATGGGCGACGACGAAGCAAAAGCCGCATCCGAGGCCAAAGTCGTTATGGACATCGAAACCGCCCTCGCCAAGGCGGCTCTCGACCAGACCAGCCGCCGCGATCCGCAAAAGATCTACCACAAGCTCTCAAACCAGGAACTCGCAGCTCTCAGCCCCGCCATCAATTGGACTGTTTATTTCGAAGGCATGGGCGCGCCCCGTTTCGATTCGCTCAATGTCGTTGAACCGGATTTCATCAAGAACATGCAGGATGTAGTCGGCGCGCATTCACTCGAAGACTGGAAGACCTACCTGCGCTGGCATGTCGTACATGGGACTGTGACGATGCTGCCGGCAGCCTTCGTTGACGAGAATTTCAATTTCTACGGCAAAACCCTCGTGGGAACGAAAGAGCTACGCCCCCGTTGGAAGCGCTGTGTAAGCTACACCAACGCTGATCTCGGAGATTTAGTCGGCCAGATCTACGTGCAACAGACATTCGGCGCTGAAGGCAAAGAGCGCACCCTCGCCATGGTCGCCGCGCTCGAAAAAAGCTTAGGTGAAGACATTCAGGGTCTCCCCTGGATGGGTACCGACACCAGAGCCCAGGCACTCGTGAAATTGAAGGCGATCACCAACCGCATCGGCTACACCGACAAATGGCGCGACTACTCAACGCTCACCATCGTCCGCGGAGATGCCTTGGGCAACTCGCAGCGAGCCAACCGGCACGACGTTGAGCGCCGGCTCAACAAAATCGGTCAGCAGCTCGACAAACGTGATTGGCCTTATCCGCCAATGACCATCAACGCCAGCTACAATCCGCTCGAGAACAACATCACGTTCCCCGCCGGAATCCTCCAACCGCCGTTCTATGACAACAAGGCTGACGACGCCATGAATTTCGGCGGTATCGGCGCCGTCATCGGACACGAACTCACGCACGGCTTCGACGATCAGGGCAGCCAGTTCGACGCCGATGGCAATCTCCGCGACTGGTGGACTGCAGACGACAAGAAGCAATTCGAGCAGCGCACCAGCTGCACTAAAGATCAATACGGAAGCTTCGTAGCGGTCGACGATTTGAAGCTGAACGGCAAGCTCACTCTAGGCGAGAATACCGCCGACAATGGCGGCATGCGCATCGCCTATATGGCCATGCTCAGCACTTTCGCTAGCAAAGAACCCGCGCCCATCGACGGCCTCACCGCCGAGCAGCGCTTTTTCCTCGGATGGGCCAACGTTTGGTGCCAGAACCGCAACGATGCTTACTCTCGTATGCTGGTCACAATCGACCCGCATTCGCCCGGCAAATATCGAGTGAACGGAACCGTCTCCAACATGCCCGAATTTCGCCAGGCTTACCACTGCGCCGCAACCGCGCCAATGGTCAATCAAAACGCGTGCAGGGTCTGGTAAGCAGCGCCTGATAAGACCAGCGGCGGGCGTAAAGCCTGCCGCTTCCACCTGCTCCAAGTCGCTCTGTCTAGATGTCCCTCTATAATGAGTGCAGCAATTTTCTTCGCATTCAATCTCCATGCTAACCATCCGTCCTGCCACCATTAACGATGCCGCGCTCATCAGGCAACTGATCTGGGAGCTCGCTGACTTCGAGAAAGAACCCGATGAAGTCCTTACCACCGAGGCCGACATCGCTCGCGACGGCTTCGGCGCAAGCCCTCAGTTTCGCGCGTTGATTGCCGAATGGCATGGACAAACCGCAGGCTACGCCCTCTTCTTTCCCTACTACTCGACCTGGCGCGGCCCCGGATTGTATCTCGAGGATGTCTTCGTCCGCCCCGATTTCCGCAGCCGCGGAATTGGCAGCGCCCTGCTCTCCCACGTCGCCCGCATCGCACAGCAAGAAGGCCGCGTCTTCATGAAGTGGGAAGTCTTGAACTGGAACCAGCCCGCCATCGACATGTACAAAGCGATGGGTGCAGATTTCATGAATGAATGGCGAAGTTGTTTTCTGACGGGCGCCAATCTCCGCAAATTAGCTGGGGAAATTTCGTGAAGCAAGTGAGAATCATCGGCGCGGGCCTGGCAGGATCGGAGGCCGCCTGGCAGTGCGCAAAGCGTGGCGTCGAAGTCGAGCTTTTCGAAATGCGCCCAGCGCGCTCGACCCCCGCCCACAACACTGAAGATTTCGCCGAACTCGTCTGCTCGAACTCTCTGAAGTCCGACAGCGAAAACACCGCACCCTGGCTACTGAAAGAAGAAATGCGCCGCTCCGGTTCGCGCCTGCTCGAAATCGCGCGCGATACCGCCGTCCCCGCCGGCCACGCGCTGGCTGTCGACCGTACTGAATTTTCGCGGAAAGTCACAGAATCGCTTTCCCGCGAGCCACTCATCAAGATCCGCCGCGAAGAAGTCACGCAAATTTCAACCGACGAAAACACGGTCACGGTCGTTGCCACTGGCCCGCTGACTTCCGATGCGCTGTCGATGGAAATTTTACGGCTCAGCCTCGAACCAGAACGTGCCGACTCGCCCGCTCCACACAACCTGTTTTTTTACGATTCCATCAGCCCCATCGTCGAGGCCGAATCCATCGACATGAGCAAGGTCTATCTCGCCGCCCGCTATGACAAGGGGTCCGCCGATTACATCAATTGCCCAATGTCAAAAGAAGAGTACGACCGGTTCTACGATGCGCTGATCGCCGCGCAGTCGGTCGAACAAAAAGACTGGGAGAAGTTGAATTACTTCGAAAGCTGCCTTCCCATTGAAGAAATCGCCCGCCGAGGACGCGACACACTGCGCTTCGGCCCCATGAAGCCCGTCGGTCTCAAAGACCCGCGCACCGGACGCATTCCCTACGCTGCCGTACAACTCCGTCAGGAAAATCTGCGCGCCGATTCCTACAATCTAGTCGGCTTCCAGAATCACCTGAAATTTGGCGAACAGGCGCGCGTCCTGAGCCTCATCCCCGGCCTTGAGCATGCACGCTTCCTCCGCTACGGACAAATTCACCGCAACACCTACATCAATTCGCCCATGCTGTTGAATTCAACTTTGCAGATGAAAGCTCATCCCGAAGTGCTTTTCGCGGGACAAATCTGCGGCGTCGAAGGCTATGTCGAATCGATTGCCACCGGCCTGATCGCGGGCATCAATGCCGCCGCCCTCGCCACAGGCGCGGACCCTCTACCGCCGCCAAGGGCTACCGCGTTCGGATCCTTGATCCACTACATCACGCGAGCCGAGAGCAGGAATTTCCAACCCGCCAACATCACCTTCGATTTGCTGCCTGCTCTCGATCGCAAAATCCGTGATCGCAAAGAGCGCCATCGCCTCCAGTGCGAACTGGCGCTGCGAGAATTCGACCCCTGGCTCCAGCAGAACTCGCGGCAGCTTAGCCCCGTTTTATAGCCATTTCGTCCCCGCCGGTTAAAACCCCAATAGACTCAGAATCGACCTTCCCACGGAACCAACCCTCCCGATTCCACGTACAACAAACCAGGCCGTGGATGCGCTTTCATTTAACCGCCAGCCACGTCGAACCTTTGCATGTCGTTACGCGATCTCATCCAGGACGTGTTCCGCACTCTCTGGGCGCACCGCGTCCGCACCCTGCTCACGATGTTCGGAATCGCATGGGGCGTGGTTTCAATCGTGCTCATGGTCGCCGCCGGCGAGGGGTTGCGCGTCGGCCAAGCCAAGCAAGCGCAAACTCTTGGCAAAGATCTGATGATCGTCTTCCACGGCCGCACCAGTCTCCAGGCTGGAGGCACGCGCGCCGGCCGCCAGGTGCACTGGGTCGATTCCGATGTCCCGCATCTCCAGGAAGAAGCCCCCGACTGCCAATACGCGATCCCGGAACTCGAGCAAAACGACGTTCGCTCCCACACCGCTTTTAACGCCGCTGCATTCACCGTCACCGGCTCTACGCCTGAGTTCGCCGAGATTCGCAGCCTCGGCATCGGAGAAGGCCGCTTCTACGATCAGAGCGATATCGCCGAAAGTCGGCGTGTCGCCTTCCTCGGCTCCGACGCCAAGAAGCAGCTCTTCGGCAGCCGTCCGGCTCTCGGCCAATTTGTCTATCTCAACGACATCCCTTTCACTGTGATCGGTGTGATGTCGTCAAAGAAACAAGATTCGAGCTACGACGGCTGGGACATCAATAAAATCTTCATCCCCTTCGCGGCCATGCGTCGTGATTTTCCTGACAAGCCGCCCGGAACGTCCGAGACTTTCGATCAGTTGCTGGTTGTCCCGCGCTCCGTCGAAAATCACGAAGCCTGCAAGCGAGAAGTCCGCGGCGTCCTTGGCCGACTCCACGACTTCGATCCACGCGACAAAGAAGCCTGCCCCATCTGGGATACCGTCCAGGAGGCGAAGGCATTCCGCACCATGACCGACGGCATGAAATATTTCCTGGGCGCAGTCGGCATCGTCACACTCTTTCTAGGCGGACTCGGCGTGATGAACGTCATGCTGGTCGCCGTACAAGAGCGCACCCGCGAAATCGGAGTTCGCAAAGCCATCGGCGCGCCTGCCAATAGCATCTTGCGTCAATTTTTCCTGGAAGCACTGATCGTCGCGATGATCAGCGGAGGCACTGGACTGCTACTCGCTTTCGGCCTCTGCGCCTTGGTCGACTTGTTGCCCATGCCAGATTTCTTTGCCGGACTCTTGCCCACGTGGCAGACCGGAACTGTAGCCCTGGCCGTTCTCGGGACCATAGCCATTCTCTCCGCGCTCTATCCCGCGCGCCGCGCCGCCGCCATCGATCCCATCGAAGCTCTGCGTCACGAGGCTGGCGGCTAGCATGGGCTTGGGCATATGAACATGATTTATCAAGTCCTAAGCGAAGCCTGGCTGGCCTTGCGCCGCAATCGCACACGCAGCGCTCTCACCATGCTCGGCATCGTGTGGGGCATCGCGACCGTCACCTTGTTGATCGCCTACGGCGGCAGCTTCCGCGAGATTCTCGTCGGCGGATTCAACGCGTTCGGCAAAGGCGCCGTCATCTGCTGGCCCCAGCAAACCAGCGAACAACCCGGTGGCCAGCGCGCCGGCAAAAAAGTTGTCCTCGAACAAGCCGACGTCGACATGATCAAAGAGACGGCCAACTACGTCCGCCACGCCTGTCTCGAAACCGTACGCCGCCCCGGCATCGCCTATGGAGACCGCATGGTCGGCACCGCGCCCGTCCGCGGCGTCTGCCCGGAATACGGAGACATGCGCAACGAACAGCCCTCCGAAGGCCGCTGGATCAACTCTCTCGACGAACTGGAACGCCGCCGCGTCGTGTTCCTCGGCGCGCGCGTACGCGAACAACTTTTCGGTGGACGTCCCTGTGTCGGCGAAACCGTGACCATCGGCGGCGTGCGCTTCACAGTGATCGGCACCATGGATCGCAAGATTCAATTGAGCAATTATTTCTCGAGCGACGACGAGTCCACCTGGATCCCCTACTCCGCGGCGAACGATCTCTGGAACGCGAAGTACGCGAGCGTTCTCGTCTTTGAACCGATCGCGCCACAGTTCGAAGCCCGCGCCGAAGCCCAGGTTCTCGCCGCCATCGCCACGCGCCAGCAATTTTCGCCCACCGACAAGAAAGCCATCCAGATGTTTGGCCGCGAAGAGTTCCGGCCCGTCATCAACGGCATCACCATCGGCCTGCAAGTATTGCTGATTTTTATCGGTATCCTCACGCTCGGCATCGGCGGCGTAGGCGTCATGAACATCATGCTGGTTTCCGTCGACGAACGCATTCGCGAGATCGGTCTGCGCCGCGCTCTCGGCGCCAGAAAATGGCACATCAAAGCCCAATTTCTTGCCGAGACTCTGCTCATCATGCTCCTCGGTGGCGTCATCGGAATCGTCGTCTCCTACCTCGTTGCTGTGGCCGTAGGCACACTTCCGCTGATGGGCCCGCTCTTCGAAGACGACTCCGGCAAAGCCGACATCCACCTGAAAATCTCGTTCTTCACCGTAATGGTCTCGACGATAGTGTTGCTTTTCGTAGGAGTGCTGAGCGCGCTGATCCCCGCATCAAGAGCCGCAAATCTGGATCCCGTCGAAGCCCTGCGCTACGAATGACAATCGCACTAACCTTCTTTTTGAATTGTCATCTCAAATAGAATTGTCATCCCGAACGAAGTGAGGGATCTGCATTTCTCGGCACGACACAGCACCTTTCCATTTGACTCCCTATCCCTCCCGCGATACCTTGGCCGCTTACCTCGAGGTGACCGATTGCCCGTCTCTGCCGTCGATTGCGTCCAACCCGCGCTCGCACATACCCGAGACCAACTCTTCCGTCCATTTCGCATGGGCCAGTGGACGCGACTGGCGCTGGTCGGTTTCCTCGCAGCCGAAGTTAACACTGCCAGTTGCAATTTCAACGGCTTCAATTTTCCCGTTCCCAACCGCCAACCTCGCACCGAAGAATTCCTGGCCCAGTCGCATTTCCCACACCTCGATCCAGCGCGCATCGCCCAGTTTGGCGCGCTGATTGCCGCGGCGTTCGTGCTTGCGGTCGTTCTGTTTTTTGTCATTCTCTACTTGAACAGTGTCTTCCGCTTCATCCTGTTCGACTCCGTCATCAAGAAGCACTGTTCCATCGGCGAGGGCTGGACCCGCTGGCATCGCGCTGGCCGCAGGTACTTTGTCTGGCAACTCGTCTTCATCGTCACCGAGGTCTTGGCATTATGTTTTCTGATCGGCTTGCCTGTGGTTATCGCCGCGGCTCTGGGATGGTTCCGAGACCTCGGGCAACACCTCGGCCGATCCGCGCTAGGGGTGATTCTGCTGGTGGGGTTGTTTCTGGTGTTCGTGCTGCTGGCAGCATCCGTTCGGTTGATCGCGAAAGATTTCCTCGTTCCCGTCATGGCGCTGGAAAACCTGGATTTCGCCGACGCATGGAGCCGTTTGCTGGGGATCATCCGCCCCGAGCCCGGCAAATACGTCATCTACCTGCTGCTGAAATTTGTTCTCGCAATCGCTGCCGCAATCCTTTTCGGAATCCTCACTCTCATCCCCATCTTTGCAGTAGTCGTACCCGCAGCCATCGCCTTATTTGCAGGTTACAAAGCAGGCTTAGGATGGAACGTTACAACCGTCAGCCTCGTGATCATCGGCGGAACTGTACTGCTTTCAGTTTTGCTCTTTGCCGTCTCTCTGATCAGCGTCCCCGGGACAGTATTTTTCCCGGCCTTCGCGATTTACTTCTTCTCGTCGCGATATCCCAATCTCAACGCTCTGCTCCATCCTGCTCCGCCCCCAGCCCCCGTCCTGCCACCAGCTCCCGAAAATCCGCGGCCATTCGATCCGCCCGCGCCCTTCGAACCTCCGCCGCTCCCACCATCACCGGAACCAATCGGCTAGCCGAGCGCGAACCACCAACGAAGGTAGGGGTCACCGCCGAAGAACAGGCCCTTCAGGAAATCAATAAGCGTAGGGATCACCGACGAACCAACGAATCACCGTAGCAGAGTGGCCGTTCAGAAAATCAATAACGGGATCACCAACGGACCTATGGATCGCCGTGGAAGAGCGGCCCTTCAGGGCCGCGTACTCTGCCCAATCACGGGGCTTTAGCCCCTGCGGTCTGTCGTGGAAGCCCCCAACTAAACCGTCGCCCAATAATGCACTTCACAATCAAATGATCCGCGGAGTTACTCACATCGACTCCCGCACCAAAATTAATCTCCCAATTCGGAGATACATTCAAATCAATCACCGGAAAAATCTGCTGCGACTGCTGGGAAATAGGATCGAACTGTGAAACCGGCCCGAGCGCCCCGTAATATTCCACACCGCCCGTAATCTTTTTCGTGAAGTCGTAACTGATCTTCACATTCGGAGAAAACTCCCATCCCTTGCCCGTATTCAGCCCGTGCAGCGCTCGGTCGAAAGCCGGATTGAAGTCGAAATACCAGCGCCCAATTTTCTTATCGATGATCGGGCGCAGCTCATAATTCCAGCTATCCTCCGCAAACTGCCGCCGCTGATATCCAATCTCCTGCGAAATACTCACTCCCACCGGCCAGTGCCATGAGGATGGAGCAGTAAATCGCGGACGAATATGATCGCCCACCCAATTCCATCCCGCGTCGCCAGAACTCGAAGGCTGAATACTGGAAAAGACATAAAACCCAGTCTCGAACCAATCCGTCCAGCCGTGCGTGATCTCAAGCGTCTCGTGCTCAGCATGATTTGAAGGCAGCACGCCATTGACCACCGTCTTTTGCCCGTCAACGGTGAAGTTCGAATGAATCTCGACGAATGTAACGTTCTTCGGAGTCGCTTCTGAGCTATAAACCTGAATTTCGTAGTTGTCCTGCGCGACAGCTGATACAGCGAAGGTAAACAGCAACATTCCGCGGATTGCCAGTGATCGAATCTTCAATGTGATCCCTTAATGCCCGTGAACTTTCTTCGATTCTACTGGCACGCGCTTTGGAGCAGAAAATTCGCAATTATTCCACACTGTCATCCTGAGCGAAGCGAAGGACCTATGCACTTTGCCACTGAAGTACGGGACGTAGCACCCGCCAAACGAGCAGAGCGGGAACTCTCTCGTCCTCCCGGGTGTCCAATGAATCAAGACACGCGCGTGCCGGTCCATACAACGAAAGGAAAGTTGAATGGGATTCTCCGGCGGTGGTTCATTTTCAACAGGTCCCAAGATGAACGTCACTCCCTTGATTGACGTTCTGCTGGTGCTCATCATCGTTTTCATGATCGTGGTGATCGAGCAGCAGCCAACCGGATTGCAAACCGAACTCCCCCAACAATCCAAGTCAACCGATCCGTCGATCCCGCCTCCGCTGGCGACGATCGTGATCCAGATCCGCCACGCCAAGCCCGGACGCCAACTCGGGCACCCCGAGGTCATGGTCAACGATGAAGCCGTGGCATGGGATCACCTGCCCGACCGCCTGCGCGATATCTTCGCGATTCGCGTCGAACGAATCGCCTATCTCAAGGCCGAAGACGATATTGATTTCCAGGAGGTGGCCGACGTGATCGCAATCGCGAAGTTTGCCGGCGTCGATCGCATGGGCCTACTGACGGAGGACGGGAAGCATTTGCCGATGGCGGGGTAGGGCTATCGTCGCACCTAGTCCGAGAGTTTTAGCAAATGATACCCGTCTGTATCGGTAGTAAGTTTTTCCAACTGCTTCACTGACAACTTTCGAAGAGATTTTCGACCAAAAGTAACGCTGATGGTCCAGGTTCTTAAAGGATCCTCGGCGCCGCTCACTTTGATCGCGTTAAAAAGATACACGCCGCAACTGGGGCGATAAGACGGAATACCCACTATAACCCTCCCGTCGGCGGGTACGGGATAATCTGTTGCGTGATCGACATAGACTTGGACGACATAGAGATCTGGGGACTTCGCAACGATTCTGATACGTTCTTGCGTGGGTGGACTAATCGGGGGTAGCCGAAGGTAAGTGCCGCGCCAATGATAGCGGCCGATAAAGACTTGAACGGAATGGGGCAGCATTCTTCACGGTCATTTTTGTAGATCGGGATACTCCGATTCGGTTGAGCCAATTCCTACTTCCAGAGCTAACCCTCAAGGCATCGTTTTCATCGTGTTCGGTCCACTCTCACGCCCGGTTCTTAATCCAAATCGGCGATCCCACGAACCCAAACGCCTCGCGAATCTGATTCTCCAAAAACCGCTGATATGAAAAATGCAGCTTTACCGGACGATCCGTAAACAGGACAAACGTCGGCGGCGCGACTCCCGCCTGCGTCAGGTACTTGATCCTCACCCGCTTGCTCATCGGAACCGACGCACGGTCGAAGTCAACTTTCTTTAGGAAGCGATTCATCTCGCCCGTCGTGACCCGCTTCCGCCGTTCCGCCGCCACCTTCTCAATCAGCGGAAGAATCTTCTCCACACCCTTGCCCGTACTCGCCGAGATAAATACCACCGGAGCATAACTCAAGAATTTGAGCCCATACCGCAGTCGCTCTTCATAAAGCGCCCGATCCTGCGGACGCTTCGCATCCTGAATCCGCGCCGTCTTCGATTGGCTGATCGCCCGCTTCTCGCCGCTCGCGATCAAGTCCCATTTATTGACCAGAATAATCACCGACCGCCCGCTCTCGTGCGCATAGCCGGCGATGTTGGCGTCAAGTCCGCTCGCACCTTCGGTGGCATCGACCATGAAAAGCACAATGTCGGCGTCTTCAATATTCTTCCGCGAAAAAACCACGGAAAGCTTCTCCGCCATCAGATGAGTCTTGCCCTTGCGCCGAATCCCGGCCGTATCCACAAACCGAATATCGCGTCCGTGATATCGAATCACCTCATCGATCGAATCCCGCGTCGTCCCCGCAATCGGAGAAACGATGGCCCGCGCCTTCCCCACCAGCTGATTCAGCAAAGTAGACTTGCCCACATTCGGGTGCCCAATGATGGCGACCTTGATCTCATGCGGCTCTTCCGTCGTCGGAGGCTGTTCCCCCGTGCCGTCCTCCGCGACCTCAGCGTCCTCCGCGGCGACAGGTTTTACCGTCGGCAGCACCAGAAGCAACGCGTCGAGTAAATCATCAATCCCGCGCCCGTGCTCAGCCGAGATCGGAAACATCTCCCGCATCCCGAGGACATGAAAATCGCTGAGCAACGTGTCCTGCTTGTCGGAATCCATTTTGTTGACTGCGAGAAATAGAGGCTTACCCGTACGCGCCAGGAGGCGTGCCAATTCACGATCAGGCCCGGCGATTTCAGTACGCGCATCGACCACCATCACAATCGCCGCCGCTTCTTCGAGCGCAACTTTCGCCTGCTTGAAGATTTCCGACGGAATGAAGTCGTTATCGTCGGGGATGATCCCGCCCGTGTCCACCACCCGAAACAAGTGTCCGCGCCATTCCGCCTCGCCATAGAGCCTGTCGCGCGTAATCCCAGGCTCGTCGCCGACGATGGCCCGCCGCGATCCAGTCAGCCGGTTAAAGAGCGTAGATTTGCCAACGTTCGGACGTCCAACGATGGCGATCAGTGGCGATAACTTCTTCTTGCTCAATAGATGTCTTTTCTTATCCAGGCTCAGTGGAGGTTTCTACTGAGAACTGAGAACCCGGAACTGAGAACTGTTAGCTATTATAGAGACTCCGTGCCGCCGTCATCCCAATCCGCAGTGAAGTCCGCGACGAAGTCGGCAACGAACTCAACGTCAACGACCGGCGCCACAGGATTCTCCCTCTATCAGTTTTTCTCTCCCGGAGGCCTGCTCTCAAAAACCCACCCCGCCTACGAGTTTCGGCGCGGCCAATTGCAGATGGCCCAGGCCGTGGAAGAAGCGCTCGAAGAACGGCGTCACCTGATCGTCGAGGCCGGCACCGGCACCGGCAAAACCCTCGCGTATCTCTTGCCGGTAATTCGCTCCGGCAAACGAGTCATCATCTCGACTGGCACCAAGAACCTGCAAGAGCAGCTCTACTTCAAAGACGTCCCCGCGCTCGAACGCGCACTCTTTCCTGGCGGAGATCGCAAACTCAGCGTCTGCTACATGAAGGGACGTAACAATTATCTCTGCCGCAAGAAGCTCATCGATCTCACCGATCAACCCGTGCTCAGCGGCCTTGAGGAAATCGAACACTACCGCGCCATCGCCGCCTGGGAAAAAACCACGCACACCGGCGACCGCGCCGAACTCGCCGAACTGCCCGAAGCCAGCGCCCTCTGGCACAAGCTCGACGCCCGCGCCGACACCTGCCTCGGCCAGAAGTGCAAAGAATACGAGCGCTGCTTCATCACCGAAATGCGCCGCCGCGCCGCCGAAAGCGACATCATCATCGTTAACCACCACCTGTTTTTCGCCGATCTCTCCATCAAGCTCGAAGCCGACGGCGCTCCTGACGCTGGCGTCCTCCCGGAATGCGGCGCCGTCATCTTCGACGAGGCCCACGAACTCGAAGACGTCGCCGGCAACTATTTCGGTATCTCCGTCAGTAACCTCCGCATGGACGAACTGACACGCGACGTAGAACACCTGCTCCAGCGCGAGAAGCTCTACACTCCGCAAATCTCCGGAGCAATCCAATCAGTGCGCGAGCGTTCGCAACTTTTCTTCTCACTTTTGCCCTCGAACGAAGGCAGATTGGCCTTCGAGTCTCGCCGCGAATTCCTGGAAGAAAACGGCGAAGAATTCATCGCGCTCAATCAATCGCTAAACCGGCTGGCCGCCGAATTAGAGCAACTCCCACAAAAGCCAGAGGAAGTCTTCACTCTCAACCGCCGCTCCGAGCAATTACGAGTGCAACTCAGTTTTGTCATGGAGAACGAAGATCCCAACACCGTCTTCTGGATCGAACGTCGCGGCTTTCGTGGCGCGCCAGGTTCTCGTCGCAAGTCTCCCACGGAAACATCGTCAGGCGGACGCAGCAACGTTTTTCTCCAGGCGACTCCCATCGAGGTCGGCCAAATCCTCCGCGAATGCCTGTGGTCAAAGCTTGAAACCGCGGTCTTAACCTCAGCCACGCTCGCCGTAGGCGGCGGTTTCGGATACATCCGCCAGCGCCTCGGCCTCGACCACGCCCGCGAACTCGTCGTCCCCTCGCACTTCGACTACGAGAGCCAGGCAATTCTCTACGTCCCACCCAACCTGCCCGACCCGCGCACCCCGCAATTTCCCGGCGAGGCCGCCGGCCTCGTGCGCCGTCTGCTGGAAATCACCCGCGGACGAGCCTTCGTCCTCTTCACCAGCTACTCGCAGATGAACGAAATCTACGACCGCCTGCTCGGCGTGATCAATTTCCCCATGCTCAAGCAAGGCGACGCCCCAAAGTCCGCGCTGCTCGAGGAGTTCCGCCTCACACCTAACGCCGTCCTCTTCGGCACATCGTCATTCTGGCAGGGAGTCGACGTCCAGGGCGAACAACTCAGTTGCGTAATCATCGACCGCCTGCCCTTTGCAGTGCCCAGCGATCCAATCGTGGCCGCGCGCGTAAAAGCCATCGACGCCGGCGGAGGCAATGCCTTCTTCGAATACCAGGTGCCCGGCGCTGTCATCACGCTGAAGCAGGGATTCGGAAGATTGATCCGCTCCCTGCATGACCGCGGATTGCTCGTGCTTCTCGATAACCGGATTTTGAAGAAGCAGTACGGACGGGTATTTGTGGAGAGTCTGCCGAACTATAGCCGGACGACGGACTTAAAGAAGGTAGAGGAATTTTTCGGATCTGTTTCTGAAACAGATTAGCTTGGGTGGTAGTTGCTTATGTGGTGGCGGGGCTTTGCCCCGCCAAGACGGGGCGAAGCCCCGTCACCACACGATCAAAGTTATTCTGCGACCGCTTCCTTGTCGACGACGACCTTCAAGTGCGTGGTCACATCCTTGTGCAGTTTTACGGGGATGATGAACTCGCCCACACTCTTCAGCGGCTCGTGCAACTGGATTTTTCGCCGATCGATGTGGAAGCTCTTTTTCTCCAGCGCCTCGGCGATATCGCCGGCCGTGACTGATCCAAACAAATGATCGCCTTCGCCCGACTTGCGCAGGAACTTCACTTCGAGCCCGTCAAACTGTTTGGCCAGCGCTTCCGCCTCAGATTTCTCCTTGGCCGAACGTCGCACCGAAGCTGCCTTCATCTGCTCGATGACGGTCTTATTGGCTTCCGTGGCCTGGATCGCCAGCTTGCGCGGCAGCAAAAAATTCCGCCCATATCCCTCGGCGACTTTCACCACCTCGCCGCGGTTGCCCAGCTTGGGCACATCTTCTTTCAGAATGACTTCCATGATAGCTCCTAGCTCTTAGCTGTTAGCCTCTAGCCAACCAAAACTTCCGCCCCGTTTGCTAGAGGCTAGAAGCTAGGAGCTAGAAGCTGCTTCTCTACTGCGCCCGTCCCGCAAACGGCAGCAATGCGATGTTTCGAGCCTGCTTAATCGCCCGCGACAGCCGCCGTTGATGTGGAGTGCACACTCCCGTCAGACGTCGCGGCGTGATCTTGCCGCTCTCGGCTACGAATTGCGCCAGCAGACGCACATCTTTGTAATTGACCGCTTCGATCTTCTCGACGCAGAACTTGCAGACTTTCTTGCGCCGGAAAAACTTGCGCCCGCCTTCGCGTGGACCGCCAGGCCCTCCACCAGGACGCGGACCACGCGGACCTCCGCGATCTCCACCACTGCGCTCGGGGCGGCTGTCGCCCGTCGATGCTGCTCTCGTTTCTTCTGCCATAGTGCTCCTGCTTTCTGGGTGCGCAGCGCTTCAGCGCTGCGGCAATTGCTCGTTATTGAATTCAGGTCAACTCGCCGAGTTCATTCCTCAGCCTAGACCGGTGCCGAAGCCGGAGCTTCCGCCGCCGCTTCGGGCGTCGGTGTCACCGGAGTCGCAACCACCGGCTGGGCGCTGACTTTCTTCTTCGCATCGCGCAGCTTCTTGATCTTGTCGACGCGCTTCAGCTCTTCGTCCGTACGCACCGTGAGGAACTTGATCACCGGTTCCGTCACCCGCAAACGACGTTCCACTTCGTGCACTGCCGCACCCGTCGCCTCGATCAGCATCAGGACAAAAATGCCGTCGTTAAACTTCCCGACCTTGTACGCCAGCCGGCGCTTGCCCCACACTTCCGTCTTGGCCGTGCCGCTCGCCGCCGTCACCGAAGACTCCAACGTGGAAATCAGTTTGTTCAGTTCCTCTTCCACCATGTCGGGTCGCACGATGAACATCAATTCATATTTACGATTCATTCGTTATCTCCAAACTTTCTGTGTTGCGCCGTTGTTCGCTAGCGACCAACGACAATCGACCAACGACCGTCCTCATTCCGCAGCGTCATTCTTGCGATTAAACCGGTTCATCGCCGCCGCCGGTCCCTCTTTTAAAATTACCTCGACCGCCAGCGCCGCCGCGTCGAGAACTTCGTCCACAACTTTTTCCTGCGCCTTGCGGAACGGCGTCAGCACAAATTTCGCCCCGTCCCCAATTTTGTGATCCGGCGCAACTCCCAGCCGAATCCGCAAAAACTCATCGGTCCCAAGCGCGCCGAGGATCGACTCCACCCCGTTGTGCCCCGCCGAACTCCCGCGCTGCCGGATACGCATCGTCCCCAGCGGCAAATCCAGTTCGTCGTAAATCACAATCAAGTCGCGCTTCACGTCGATCTGATGTTCTTCCACCAGCTCAACAACCGAAATCCCACTCAGATTCATGTAGGTTTCCGGCTTGGCCAGGACCACCGCTTCCCCGGCCAGCGTAGTGCGAGCCGTTAACGCCCGGCACTGTCGATTCCGAACCTCAATCCCCAGCCCGTTGGCGATCCGATCAATCGTCAGGAAACCGAGATTGTGGGGCGTGAACTGGTACTCGATTCCAGGGTTGCCCAAACCGACAATCAGTTTCACGCTTCAGCTCTTAGATAATCCGTGCCCCAGGTTCGCGCCCGTTCTTTGGGCGCTAACCTGGGCCCTGTTGGCCCTGCAAATAGCCACAGCTCAAAGCTATTTCTTATCCTTCTTCTCAGCCTTCTCCGGCTTAGCCTTACCCTTGGCATCGTCGGCCTCGCCCTCACCCTCGACTTCCTGCTTACCCTTCTTGATAACTTCCGGTTCCGCAGGAGTCGCCGCCGCATCCGCCACTGCTTCCGGAGCCGCAACCACTTCTTCTTTCACGGTGGTGATGTGCGCAATCATCGCGTCTTCGTCGGTCAGGAACTTCAGCTTCGGATTGTGCGGCAGATCCTTCACGCGCACTTCAATGCCGAAGACCAGGTGGCTGATATCCACTTCGATATTTTTCGGGATGTCCGCCGGCAAACACTCGATTTCGATCTCGCGCGTCAACTGCTCGAGAATTCCGCCCTCGGTCTTCACGCCCGCAGCCTCGCCCTTCAGGATGACCGGCACCGTGACCGTCAGCTTCTTATCCATCGCGATGCGTTGCAGATCGACGTGGAGCAGCGTGCCTTTAATCGGCTCATACTGCCAGTCGACGATCATCGCTTTCACGCGATCGCTGTCAACCGCCAAGTCGAAAATCGTGTTGTGTCCGCTCTCAGAGCGCAAAATCCGCAGCACCTGCCGCGGATCGACCGCCAGCGTCGCCGAATCCTTGCCCGCGCCATACACCACCGCTGGAATCTTTCCAGCCGCGCGCACACGCCGCGCTGCGTTCTTCGTACCCGGTTCGCGCTTCTGCGCTTCCAGAATGCTTGTGTCCGTTGCTGTCGCCATAATTCCGTTTCCGTCCTTATCTACTCGTGTGGTAGCGGGGCTTTGCCCCGCTAAAATCTAACTAAATAGCCGACTCACCGAAGTCTCTTCGTGAATCGACTGGATCGCTCGTCCAATCAGCCCCGCGATCGAGAGCACCTTAATCTTTGAGACCTGCTTCGCCGCTTCCGTCAGCGGAATCGTATTCGTTACCACCACCTCGGCAATCGGAGAATTCACCAGATTCTCCACCGCCGGACCCGAAAGCACCGGATGCGAGCAGCACGCATAAATTGTTTTCGCACCGTTGGCGACCAGCGCATCCGCCACTTTCACCAGCGTGCCCGCCGTATCGATCAAGTCATCGATGATCAGACAAGTGCGGCCGTTGACGTCGCCGATCACGTGCATCACTTCCGCGACGTTCATTTCGACGCGGCGTTTGTCGACGATCGCCAGCGCGGCGTCCACTTTCTTCGCGAAGAACCGCGCTCGTTCCACGCCACCCGCGTCCGGCGAAACCACCGTCAGATTCGGCAGGTTCAGCTTCTTGAAGTGATCCACCAGCACCGGCGACGCGAACAAATGATCCACCGGGATATTAAAAAATCCTTGCAACTGCGGCGCGTGTAAATCGACAACCAGCGCTCGATCTGCCCCTGCGGTCGTCAGCAGGTCCGCCACCAGCTTCGACGATATCGGCACTCGCGGCTTGTCCTTGCGATCCTGCCGCGCATACCCGTAGTAGGGAATCACCGCCGTGATGCGTCGCGCCGAAGCGCGCTTCAGCGCATCCATCATCAACAGCAGTTCCATCAGATGCATATCGACGGGCTGACACGTCGGTTGCATCACGAACACATCGGCGCCGCGAACGTTCTCCTGGATCTGCACATACGCTTCGCCATCCTTGAAGCGCGTGACCAGGGCTTGCCCGCGAGTCAGCCCGAGAAAATTGCAGACCTCATCGCAGAGAGCTTCGTTCGCGGTTCCGCAAAAAACTTTGAACCGGTCGTCGACCCGGGCTCGTTGTGGCTTGCGCTCTGTTTTCTCGTCCGTAATCGGCTTTTTTTCCGCGGTCGATTTTTCAGCAGTCGTTTTCTCTGCAGTCGTCGCAACAGTGGCCATAGGTCAGTTCTCAGTTCGTATGTGTCAGTCCTCAGTCTTTGGGGCTCCAGCGTCTCTACTGAGAACTGAGAACTGGCAACTGAGAACTGGGATCTTGGCTGGGCCGCTAGGATTCGAACCTAGACAAAGTGCTCCAAAGGCACTTGACCTACCATTAGTCGACGGCCCAATTTCTGCGTGCTTCTAGTATGCCGAAGTTGAAACCTCAAGCAAACAAGAAACTGGAGCAAAAACGACTAACCACTAATCACTAATCACTAATCACTAATCACGAACCACTCGTTTCCAATACTGCCGCCGCGACAACGTCCGCGTTTCGACTGCGCGTAAGCCCTGTTTCCGCAACCGCCCCACTGCCTTGGCAGCTTCAGCCGGCGAGCGAAACAGTCCGTACAACGTCGATCCTGACCCTGAGAGCGAAGCGTAACTCGCCCCCGCGCGCACCAGCGCACCTTTTATGTCTCGCAATTCGGGATATTGAGAAAAGACGACTTTCTCGAAGTCGTTTTCAATCCCGGTACGGACAAGGTCGGAAAGCAAATTTCCGGCCCGGCTCCCGCCTTTTGCAGAAGCACCGGTGTTGGGGTTACCACTCAGCCAGCCCGATATAACGGCACTGACCTCAAACAGTCTATCGGACGCTGTCGACTGCGTCAATGTCAGGGTTGTGTGGTGGCGGGGCTTTGCCCCGCTAAGACGCGGCGAAGCCCCGTCACCACACTGCACCAATTCATCCCAATCGGCAAATGCACGTGGCGTGGAAACTCCAACTTCGGGCGTAATCACAACCATCGCGAACGACGGCAAATCCGGGAGCGGATAGACTTCCTCACCCCGGCCAACTCCGAGTGTCGTGCCGCCCACCAAAAACAGGGGCAAATCGGATCCAACCTCAGCCGCAATCCGCAGACGCACAGCAGGAGCCAGTTTCTTCTTCAGCGCACGCTCCAATCCAATCATGGTCGCGACCGCATTCGAAGAAGCAGCGCCCAATCCTCCTTGGACCGGCAAACGCTTTTCGATCTCAATCGTGACGTTAACTCTCGCCCCCAGCTCATCAAGGACGCGCACGGCCATGCGATGACAGGTGTTCGAGCCATCGAGCGGAACACGCGGATCGTCGCACAAAAGCTCGATTTCGCGGCCACGCGCATCCCGTCGAACGCCAACTCGCATGACATCATGCAGCGCGATCGTTTGATACACCGTGCGCAGATCGTGGAACCCATCCGCGCGCCGCGCACCGATGTAGAGGCCGAGATTGATCTTGGCAAACGAACGAACCGTAACCTTCATAATTATCGAAGCAGTCGCCTTAAAGACGACGGGGAATTGTAAGCGATTTCCGCCTCTTCCAAGTTTCTCGGCGCACAGAGATTTGCCAGCAATCGCCCATGAGCGAGGAGGAACGCTGGCCGCGTTACAGTCCGAACTGCGAGTCCTCGGCGAAAGAAACGCCTATGCCGAACTACGATAACCGAACCCTGCGCCAACCGAATTAAAATAGTCGAACTATGAAACCGCCCCGCCTCCTGCTTTCGACCGCGATGATCGCCGCCGCGCTTATTGCCTCCCCGCTTCACTCAACTCACGCTGACGAACCCTCTTCGGGTGCCGCAAAACCGGTACTCGTCAATACTTGTCTGATCACTGCCCGATTTCGCGATCTCGTCGAGTTCTATCGTCGCGTTTTAAGCACCGACGCCCAGATTTCAAATGGCAACTACGCCGAATTCCCAACCGGCGCCGGAGTGCTCGCCATCTTCGCCGCCGACGCTCACGAAAAGTACATCCCCGGCTCCGCCGAACCCGCAATGAATCGCAGCTCCATCCTTCAGTTCCGCGTCTCGAACGTCGACGCCGAATATGCTCGCCTTCAGAGCATCGTCAAAACCTGGGTCAAGCCTCCCTCGAACCAGCCTTGGGGGACGCGCTCTTTCTATTTCCGCGATCCCGACGGCAACCTCGTCGATTTCTACGCGCCGCTCAAACCAAAGCAGCCTGACTAAACCTATCGCCCGTCTTTTGAAAGATGCCGTTCAAGCCTGTCCACGAAATCCGTTGACTTAGCGGGGAACCGCCCTAGAATTTAAGGAGTCGATCCGTTGCAAAGCGAGCAATACGTGCTTCGATCTAGTTTATTTTGAATACTTTAGATGTAAGCTATCTGGGATCAATGGTTTACAGAGCACAACTCGGGAAAATGTATCGATTCTGGACCTAACTTCAATTTATTGAATACTTTACCGATAAACACAATCAGCTCAATACTTTGAAAGGAATTCTCCGCTAAGTCTCTGATTCCAATATACCGGGGGTTGGGGGAGGGGGTATCTACCGCGATCACGTTACAACCGTCGCATTTGACTTGTGCCGTGCGAGACCTGATAACAGATTCTGATAAGTCTGCTAAACAGAACCTGGAGACCTGTCCCATGCCAGTGGTCACCTACCTCGAAGCCATCCGCCAGGGAATCTGGGAGGAGATGGAACGCGATCCGAGCGTCTTCTGTCTGGGCGAGGATATCGGCATTTATGGCGGGGCGTTCAAAGTCACCGACGGATTCATCGACCGCTTCGGACCTGAGCGGGTCATCGACACACCGATTGCGGAATCGGCCATCGTCGGTGCAGCTTTTGGAGCGGCGCTCACCGGAATGCGGCCCGTTGCTGAATTCCAGTTCATGGATTTCATTGGGTGCGCTTTTAATCAGATCGTTAACATGGTCGCGAAAGCGCACTACCGCTGGGGAGCTCCAGCGCCCCTTGTGCTGCGCGGGCCGAGCGGAGGAAACGTGCATGGTGGGCCGTTCCATTCGCAGAATCCCGAGATGTGGTTTGTCCACACGCCTGGGCTGAAAGTAGTTTGTCCGGCGACCGCCTACGATGCCAAGGGGCTGATCAAGTCTGCAATCCGCGATCACAATCCAGTGATTTTTTTTGAACACAAATATCTCTATCGCAGAATCAAAGAAGAAATTCCGGCGGACGACTATGTGGTTCCGATCGGAAAGGCGCGGATCGCCCGCGAAGGGCGCAATCTCAGCGTGATTACATATGCTGCCATGCTCTACACCGCTCTCGAAGCGGCGGAGATTCTGAGCAAAGAGGGAATCGAGATCGAAATTCTCGACTTGCGTACGGTTTCACCTCTCGATCGCGACGCGATCGCAGCCACGGTAAAGAAGACGAACAAGGTCATCGTCTTGCACGAGCACGCGCGCACCGGAGGACTGGCCGGAGAGATTGCCGCGATTATCAATGAAGAAGCCTTTGACGAACTCGATGGTCCCATCGTCCGCCTCACATCGCTCGATACGCCCGTTCCTTTTTCTCCGCCCCAGGAAGAATTTTTTCTGCCCAAGGTCTCAGACCTGGTGCGGGAAGCTCGCCGTCTGCACGCTTATTAGTCAAGGAGATCGGCCATGCTAACTCCAATCGCGTTCTGCAAGCTTTCCTGCCGCTTCGCTCTGATCGCAGTTGTGTGTTCGCTTCTTGTCTCGGCCAGGCCGCGAGAGAAAGAGAAGGAGAGCAACTCCGAAGTCAAGTTCACCTCACACACCGAATTAGTGCTGATCCCAACGCTCGTGACCGACAAGTCAGGCAATCACATCAAGGGACTGAAGCAGGAAGAGTTTACGGTCCTCGAAAACGGCGCTGAACAGAAGATCGCGACCTTCGAAGAGATCACGAGCGACGCGCAGCGCGCGTCGCGGCCCAGGAATCCAGGCGAGTTCAGCAACACGGTTACAGGAGGCACTCCGAACCGCCGCCTTACGATCATCGTCCTCGATCTGCTCAACACACGTTTTACCGATCAGGCCTATGCGCGGAAGGATCTGTTGAAGTATCTGTCGGAGTCGGTGAATCAGCGTGAGCCTACCGCGCTCTACACGCTTACGCGCACTGGCATTCATGTCGTCCACGACTATGCCACCGACCCGCGTGTTCTCGTCGCCGCATTGCATAAGGTGCGGGGAGACGCCTCGGAAATGGTGGATAGCCCCGAAACCGTGGAAGGCATCACCGGCACGGCCGGCCCGGATGGCAGCGCCGGCATCGATGCGGAATCGGTTCGAAGCGAGGCCTCGGAAATCCAGTCCATGATGGAAGATTCGGAGTTGAATTTTCAATCGTTCATGCAACGGCTCGCCATCACCTACACGTTGGAAGGGATGCAGCAGGTCGCGCAGGCAGTGTCGGGATTTCCCGGTCGCAAATCGCTGATCTGGGCGAGCGGTGGATTTCCCTTCAGCGTGAGCGATAACAGCATGTCGCTTGCGCCCGCGGGGCGCGACAGCCTTTCTGATGTAATGCCTCTTTACGAGCGCACGTGGCAGCTTCTGAACAATGCCCAGATCTCGCTTTATCCCGTGGATGTCAAGGGACTGCAGAGCTTCGATGCTCCCTCTTCGGTAGGCAACCCCGGGGAGAACTACGGCCGCAATATGAGATGGCGGAATCTCGATACCCTGTCGAGTTTTCAGACTTTTGCGGCGATGACCGGCGGCCGCGCCTATTACAACTCCAACGATTTGGCGAAGGGTTTCCGCGAGGCCGTCAGCGATTCGTCCGAGTACTACATGCTGGGATATTACCTCGACCGCACGAGGACCAAGGCCGGATGGCGCAAGCTCGCGGTCAAGGTGAAACGCGATCACATCGAAGTGCGCGCTCGCAGCGGATTCTTTGTGACCAATGTGACGGTCGATCCCGGGAACAGCCGCAATAATGACATCTCTTCGGCGTTGCAATCGCCCCTCAATTACACCTCATTGTCGATGGTCGTTCGCTGGGACAAAATCGACCCCGCTCAAGCCACCGGCAAGAAACATGTCAATTTCGTAGTGCACCTCGCTCCCGATACCACATTCATCGACGCCGCCGACAACAATCATCTGGCGCTCGATGTAGTGGTACTCGCGAGGACGCCGGAGGGGAAGTCGGCGGATCCGCCTGTAACGACGAAGATCGACACGCACCTGCCGGCCGACAAAGCGTCGGCCATGAGCCGCGATGGCATCGGATACCAGAGCGCCATCGATCTCGCGCCCGGAGAATACACAGTGCGTTTTGTCGTCCGCAACGCCCTTAGCGGACGAACTGGATCGGTGGCCGCGCCCTTGAAGGTAGAATAAACGGGAAACGTCAGGGGTTTTTGTTTTAACGAGGGCTTAGATGCGCAACTTCGTACTGGGAATTTTCGTCACGATTCTGGTCCTGGTGATCGGTGGTCTGGGGTTCGCGCTTCTTGGCTTCTTGCCGACGCGGGCCAACAGCACTCCCCCACAAGCGGAAGTCCACATCGCCATGAGCGCGCTCGATAATTCTGTCGACCGTCACGCGGCTCACGTC
Organism: Terriglobales bacterium; assembly: GCA_035308395.1. Taxonomy (GTDB): domain Bacteria; phylum Acidobacteriota; class Terriglobia; order Terriglobales; family Acidobacteriaceae; genus Acidiflorens. Next base: position 71,377 of record DATGGT010000126.1, on the reverse strand, counting down.
AACAATCCTGTTCCCCCCACTGACGAGAATCTGATCGAAGGTCTGAAGATTTACACGATGAATTGCGCTCTTTGTCATGGGGGCATCGATCGCCAGCCTTCGACATTAGAACACTCGTTCTATCCACCCGCTCCAAAGCTCATTCTTTATCCGCTGGACGATCCGGAATGGCACGTGTATTACGTGGTGCGCAATGGCGTGCGCTATACGGGCATGCCCGCATGGGACAAAACGCTCTCCGATGCCGATCTGTGGAAGGTCACGGCGTTCCTGACGCGCGTCGAAAAACTACCGCCCGCGGTGCAGGACTACTGGAAGAAGTCGACTGGCGCGAGCGCACCGGCGAGCGGGGTTGATCCGCACAACGATTCGCACGATGATCCGCACGCGGAGCACAAGTAGTCTCGCGGTCCTGACTGTCTAACTAGGATTATTGAAGTTGACCGTGATGACGGTCTGGGTCGATGCGGCGCGGCCTCCAGCACTGTAAGGCTGGAAGCGCCACTGCTTGACTGCGGCAATCGCGGCGCGGCCAAGAATGAAATATCCGCGAACGATCTTCAGATCTTCGACGCTGCCATCCGGCCCAATCACGGCTTGCAGCACTACCGGTCCGTGAAGCTTTTGGGGCAACGCTTCGGGCGGATAGATGGGATCAACTGAGTGAACCAGTCGGGCCCTCGCAGCATCTTCGCTCATTTTCACCGGCTCGTTGGTGGCCTGCGTCAGATTCTGGCCAAGTTGCGGCGACTGTGGCGCCGAGACAGGCATCATCTGGGCTGGGTTCACTGTCACGACCGTTGGGCGCTCGATGGGAGGCGAGTTTCTCATGCTCTCAGGAATCGCCGCTCGCTGCACATGCACAGGCACGGGAGCAGGCGCCTCGTAGGTCGGCGCTGGCAAAGGAAAGTCGGAGGCTTTTGGCAACGGCGTGCGAGTGTCCGCGATGGTCGACTCGGTTGCAGCCACTCCGAGGGTCGGAGCCGAGGCGTCAGTCGGAGCGGGGCCGCGGCTGAAATATGCGTCCTGTTGCGCGGCGCTGCCCGCCGAGCTGATCGGCAACGCGCCAGTCTGGTTCGAATAGAACAGAGCAGCCACCGACTCGCGCAACACGCGCCCTCCGCCTTCCGGCGTCCGGGCAAGATATTGGATGACTCCACTCGCTCTCCAAACAAAGAACACGGCCGCGAGCACCAGCACGGCTGCGCAAGCTTCGCGGATTCCAAATGCGCGATGAGCTTCGTGAGCTGGCCCGTCATCACCTGCGGCTTCGTCAGCGGCCGCGGCTTCCGCATACGATTCCGATTGTTCCTGGTGGCTCGGTTCGGGCACGCCGCTTTTGTCGCTGACCGCGCCCGAATTCTGACTGCTGGCCTGGTTGTCGCTTTCGGCAACCGCCGCATCCACGGAGCCGAGCGGCTGCATCTGCTCACTTGCTTTCACCAGCACCGCCGTCGCTTCTTCGTCGGCGATCGGACGATAAATCAGGAAGTCGAGGCGGTTATCGTGCATTTCCGCCGACGTCGGCTCGTGGTCAACGATGGCGATCGCCACTGTGTTTCGGTTTTGAGCAGACTCGCGAGCGCGCTTCAGCAGAAAACTTGCTTCCGGTTGGTCAGCCCAGTCGGCGATCACGCACGAGAAGGCGCGGCTCTTTCCTTTTTCGATGGCAGTGAAAATGTCGGAGCAAGCGTCGACCAGAATGCCTGCGTTTCGGCACGCCGCCGTCATCGCGGAATTTGTCTCGACGTTTTGGGAGACTAAAAGGGCGCGGAAAGCCATCGAAAACAGCTTACCGGGACTGACTTGGGCAAAACAGGTAACCGGGGGGTAGTACACCATTGGAATGCGGCCATGCCAAGCTCAGTAAAGGGTTCCAGGCTCTAACGTGGGGGATGGTGACCTTTGTAACCGCGAAGCGGCGGCCGCCGGACTAGGTTGCCGGATTGGGTTGCCAGGAATGGCGCTCGTCGTTCGATTCTTGATTAAATCTCTGCCCAGGAGCGGGTTAACTCGTGGCGCAACTCCCGCTCACGCTCGCGGAGCTCTTGTCGCCGCTCTTCCAGCTCTTTTCGCCGATCCTTCGATTCCTGCGTCCGTTCTCTGGCTTCGCCGCGCAGCTGGTTCTGGATCTCTTTCTTGCGTTCTTCCAGTTCTTTCTTGCGGTCCTGCTCCTCTTCCCGCAGTTCGCGCAGCCGTTCTTGCGCGTCCTCACCGGTCACATTCCAGGCACGCTCCACTTCCCTCGTGATCGCGGGGCTCATCTCGGCGAGCTCGTCTCCAGCGCGGTTGAGGGCCTGTTCCATCTCTGCCGAGGAATCGCCTTCGTCAAAACTGTTTTCCTGTAAGCTGCCAGAATCTTTCTTTTCGGGAAGCGTGAGAGTCAGGTTCTGTTCTCTTTTTTCACGCATCACCGTTACTGCCGCTGTCCCGGAAGTCGAGCGCAGCGCATGAGTGAAGTCAGAGGTGTCGTGCACCGACTGGGTGTTGACCTTGACGACGACATCCCCGGCGCGGAACCCAGCTTTTTCTGCGCGGCTGCCCTTCTCGACAGAACGGACCAGAACACCGTTGCCGTTCTTGACGCCAAAGAATTCACCGAGTTGTGCGGTGATATTTTCCACCATTAGACCAGTACGCACCGAAGAATGAACCATCACAACCGACACGGCCGGCATGTCGAAGTCAGGCACGGCGGGCATCGCCGGAATCTCTGGCATCGCCATATGAACGTTTGGCGGCCACGACGACTTGTGCCGGTCGGCAAGCTGTACTTTTAGTGTCAGGGGCTGGCCGTCGCGGCTAATGCCGAGGGTGACGACGCGGCCTGGCGGCGTTTCCTTGATCATGCGGCGCAACTGGGCCGTACTTTCGACCGCTGTGCCGTTCAGGCTAACGATCACGTCGTGTGGTTTCAATCCCGCTTTGCCTGCTGGAGCGTCTTGATCGACCATGGTGACCTCGGCTCCGTGCTCTTCCTTGAGCTTCAATTCACCGAGGCGCTCTGGGGATACGTCGGCGATGTCCACTCCGAGATACGAGGAGCCGCCGCCACCTTCTTCGGAACCATAGATCGAGTCCCAGGTCTCACCGCTGAGGTCGTAGTTCAAGGTAGACGGCTGGGCGCTAGAAGACATCGAGAAGATCATCGACAGCAAGAACATGGATAACGGAAAACGATGGGTCATTAGTTCTCCTGACTGAGACGACGTCGATAGTCGCGTCGTTGGTCGTTGGCCGTTAGCAAACCGCAGCCATCGAAATATGAATCGCGAACGACCAGCGACTGACGACTAACGACGGTTCGATCTTCACATCCTCTACCGATTCACTCGGCGGAAGCTAACGTTGCCGGAATTTGTCCGCACTTTGAGGACAGGCCCGCCGCCGTTCAATTGACCTTCGGCGGTTACGGTTTTTGGGCCCCACTGTCCACCTTCGGCCGATACGTGAATGTCCGAAAACTCGCTGTGAATCGTGTGGCTGCTGGCCATTTCGATTTCCGCGCGAACAGAGATCGCAAGATCGCTTGCCAGATACACAGTAATGTCGCCCGCCGATGTTTCGAGCGAGGAATCGCTGCGATGGTCAGCACCCGACAGAAGTTTTACGACGATTCCTCCGGCCGCTGTTTCCGCTTTTACCGAGGTCGCGCCGTCCAATTGAATGCTGCCGCCGCCCGTCTGGGCCTGCACCCGCCCCTTTGCGGAGGCCAGTCGAATACTGCCTGCGCCGGTTTCAATGTCCGCCGGCCCATCGATCTGGCCGAGATCGATGCTGCCGCCACCAGTTGTGGCCTTGACCGTGCCACCGCATTTTTCGACGCGGATGCTGCCTGCGCCGGTTTCGAGGACGGCACCTCGCAGGCCAGAGAGCACGACGAGATTCCCTCCGCCGCTCTCGGCGTTGATCTCGCCCTTGACGGACGAAATCTTGATGTTGCCGCCACCCGTCTGGAGATTTACGCTGCCTTGCACGCTGCCAATCTCAATCGTCCCGCCACCGGTCTCGGCGTTGAGTTCGCCGCCGATGTCGTCGATGTGAAGGTTTCCGCCGCCGCTAGTGATCTCGACGCGGCCTGAAATACCCGTCGTCGTGACATCGCCGCCGCCAGTCTCGATTTTGGCAGACTCCATGTTCCGCGGCACGTTGATTACAAAATCGTCGGAACAGCGCCGGTCGCGCCCGCTCTGCGATTCAGCCACAATCCATGCCGTGTCGCCTTTGACCGATGTGTTGAAGCGGTACGACTCAAATTCGCGACGCGCCTGCTGTTCTGACGATGTATAAGCCCTGCGATGAATAACGTATGTAATGCCCGCCTGGGAGCCGCCCTGAACTTTTACCGATCCGGAAGCCAACTTGGCGCGGAGATTCCTGGCCGAGCCAAGATTGCCGGTCATTTCCTGGACCCAATTGCTGCCTTCGCGATACACCCGAGTTTCCTGGCACAGAGCCAAGGATGCCAGCACAGTGGTTAACACTGCAATGCCGGCGAGTTTGATTGCCTGCTTCAATGAATGTTCTCCTTACCGCACGGTCGTGGTTCTTAGTCGTCAGCGACTAACGACGTTCTTAATCCATCTCTGGCATCTGCGCCAGCATTGTACGAGCCTGCGAACGAATCGACGGGTTCTGGTCCGTCTGCGACAACCGGGTCAGTACCGAGCGGACGTTACTGTCCGCTTTCAACGGCTCGACGAGGCGTAATGCTTGCAGCCGAACACCAGAATTCGTATCGCTGATCAGCGCCCGCAAGATCCCGTCTCGCACTTGTGGATCTTGCTGCACAAAACTGCTCAGGCCATCGAGCGCTTTCAGGCGAACGCCGGGATTCGTATCGTTCTGCAATGCATACAGCAAGGCCTCGCGCACGCGCGTATCGTTTGGCGCCTGCGTCAGCACATCCACCGAATCCATACGGACTCCTGAGTTGTAATTGTTGCGCGCCGCATACAAAAGCAATTGCTGAATGTTCTGATCATTCAGTGGACCTTGCTCTTCCTTAGTCAACACCGTGTCGTACTTGATGGTGACTTGATTCGAGCCGGGCTCCTGGGTTACGGAACGAATGCCGGCGATTGAAGAGGCATCAACGGAAGGGCTATGCGTGAGCGGATCGGTAGTGCCGCCAATGTTCGCTTCGGTTATCGCAGGGCGGCTAGCAAGAAAGTTGTAGGTCGCGCCAATACCACCGCCGAATCCGACAATGAAAATCGCTGCCGCTAGCGCTGGAGCCATGCGAACCTGCCGCAGCCATGCTGCCGGTTCAAAAATCAGGCGCTGCCAGAAGCCTCCAGTGTGCGCCGTTTCAAGCGCTTCCTGCAGCCGCATCCGGGATGAAGCCAACAGATTGGGGGTCGGCTCGGCCACCGTTTCCGAGAACACAGCGTGAAACTTGCGCGTTGCCTTCAACTCGGTCGCGCACTCGGGACAGCGCGCGAGATGCTGTTCCACCTCGTAGCGCGCGTCGTCTTCAATTTCGTTGTAGACGTAAAACAGAATATTTTGCCGTACCCAATCGCATTTCATTTTCGTATTCCTCTAGCGTTCTCGGGTCGTGAGTGCAATTTCACGCTCATCGCATCTCCGCCAGGACGCCGCGCAATTTCTGTGTCGCGCGAAACAAAGTATTCTTAGCCGTTTCTTCCGTTGTGTTCAACATCTCTCCCACGGTCCGCAATTTAAGCCCGTGATAATGTTTCAATTCGAAAACCATGCGCTCACGCGGCGTCAGGATATCCAGAGCCGCTCCGATCTTTTTTCCCAGTTCACGGCGCATTAGATCGCGTTCCGGATTTGCCCCCGAACGCACATCGGCAAACTGCTCGATCCGGCTGTACTCTTCTCCAGAGGCATCGACGGCCACCGGAGCGTCTTCCTTCCGCACGTTCCGTTTTCGCAGGTGATCGAGGCAGAGGTTGGTCACGATGCGGTAGATCCAGGTATAGAAGGAACACTCGAAACGGAAACTACCGAGATTCTTGTAGGCCTTGAGGAAGGCCTCTTGATACACGTCCTGGGCGTCGGTCTCGGAGCCTGTGAGGTGTAGCGCCAGCCGCAGCACCGACTGATCGTAGTGACGCACCAATACCTCGAAGGCTGCACGGTTGCCCTGTTGCGCCTCGCGGATCAGACTCGTATCGTCGATGCGGTTGCTATGCGCTGCCAAAGAGCCCCTCTGATTCCCATACAACGTGGGGTTCCGGATGCCGCTATGCTGCTCCGCCCGCCTCTGGCGGTAATTTTCGCCAACCGCAATTGCTAACGCACAGGAATCGGCCGGCATTGTCTGTCTCTGTCCCCTACAAGTCGTTGATCCTTCATATCGCCTTGCACAGAAATAGACGGAGCAGCTAGCTGAACGTTAGCAGATTATAAGGAGTTGGCCCTTGGTTTGCAGGACAGGGGGGGGGGACAGCGGGTGAGAGCTGGGCTTCGGATGCGACTAGGTCAGAATTTCAGCCGCATTTCGTTCGTAGCCTCAAACCCCAGCTTTTCGTACAAAGTCCGCCCCTCCGCGCTGGCGTGTAAATTGACTCCGCGGAAGCCCTGTTGCTTAAGCCATTCCAAGATGGTCAGCATGATCTGCCGCGCAATCCCGCGTTTCCGACAGTCTGGCTCGGTGTAGACATTCAGGATCACCGCCCGTTCCGTGCATGGATCGTGCGGATTGGCTGGCCATGGACAGAGCAGAACTCCGCCACCGGCGACGACGCGTCCCGAGCTGTCCAGGGCCAGCCAGTGACGATACGAGCCATCGGCCAAAGCCTGCGCCAGCCATGGGCCAGCGACTGTCACCATGCGATCGAGTTCCTCGACCGTGCCTTCACCCATGTCGCGGAACATGGAACGACGATGGTGCAGAATGATGGCCGACTCGCTCGGCTTTGCCAGTCGAATCGTGATTTCATGCTGTGCCCCATTCATAAATTGTCATCCCGAGCAACGCGAGGGATCTGCAGTTCGCTCGAAGTCCGAGCTACTGTGTCTGCCCGCCCCTCAAAAGGTACAATAAATCTGTCCCACGTCACACCCCGAGGCAACCCGATTTCATGTACGAAGTAACCGTCGAAGACACATTCGCAGCAGGCCACTACCTGCGCAACTACAAGGGCAAGTGCGAGAATCCGCACGGGCATAACTACAAGATTCGCGTGACTCTGGCCGGCGCAGAACTCGACAAGGCCGGCCTGCTGCTCGATTTCAAAGACCTCAAAGACGTCATGAAGCACGCCATCGACCGTCTCGACCACCAGATGATCAATGACATCGAGCCTTTCACGCTGCTAAATCCGTCGGCCGAGAACCTGTCGAAGTATTTTTATGACGAGACGAATGCGCGCCTCAAAAATGTGACCAATGGCCGGGTCCGGGTGAAGGATGTGACCGTGTTCGAAACAGATACGACCACGGCCAGATACTCGGAATAGCGCAACCAGGTGTGACTGAAGGCTGATAGCTGACGCCTGACAGTTCCCCATGCAGATCACCGAAATCTATAAATCGCTTCAAGGCGAGTCGACCTACGCAGGTCTGCCCTGCGTCTTCGTTCGGCTGACCGGGTGCAATCTGCGCTGTACCTGGTGCGACAGCGAGTTTAGTTTTTATGGCGGCCGCAAGATGACTGCCGAAGAAGTTCTTGCCGAAGTAGCTCGCCTGAGCCCGGGCGGCGGATTGGTTGAAATCACCGGAGGCGAGCCGATGTTGCAGGAGCGCGAGGTTGTCCCGCTGATGGAGCGGCTGATAGCAAGCGGCTACACGGTACTGCTCGAGACCAGCGGTGAGCGCGTTTTGGCGAGAGTACCGAAACAAGTCGTCAAGATTGTTGATGTGAAGTGTCCGCACTCGGGCGAGGGCGACAGTTTCTCGCTGGAGAATCTGCGAGAGCTTCAGCCGCACGATGAACTGAAGTTTGTTTTGACCGATCGCGCCGATTATGAATTCGCTCGCGACTTCGTGCGCTCTCACTCACTGGCCGAGCGCGTCAATGCGGTCCTATTCTCTCCTGCCTTCGAAAAGACCGCCGCTGGCTCGCGCGACACATCCCACTGCCTGCTCGATCCGGAGGAACTCGCGCAGTGGATCCTTGCAGATGATGTTCCCGCTAGACTCAGCCTGCAAATTCATAAGCTGATTTGGGATCCCGCGGCGAAGGGCGTGTAGACGGCCAACAGCGGCGTCTCAAGCAGTCTTCGGTACACGATTCTCGGCGCGTAAGTGCGCAACCACCAAACGTATGTCTTCGAAACTGACATAGGGCGGCAACGCGTCTTTGATATCGCGCAACCGCTCGACACCCTGCTTCAGACATGCCGCTTCGATCAGCGGCTGCGCGTCGGGCGACACCCACTTGGGATTTAATCTTATTCGCGCGGTTTCGACCAGCCCCGCCACCGTGCACACCACGGTTGAAATTTGGCGCGCTCGAATGCGGGCGATTTCCTCGAAGCTGTGTCCTTCGTTTAAGAGCTGAAGAGTCTGCTCGGCCGGACCCGATTCTTTTGCGACCGAGGGAACAGCGCGGGCTCCATCACTGAAGTTCCGCAACGCCTGCAGAATTTCGCCGCCGTACATCTCCGATTTTTTCTCGCCAATGCCTGGCACCTGGCGTAACTCGGCAAGATTAGAGGGCTTCTGGCGACAGAGTTCCTCGAGCGTGCTGTCGTGCAAAATGATGTATGCCGGAACTTTATTTTCGCGAGCCATCGTCCGCCGCCACTCGCGTAGATACTCCGCCAGCGCGGGATCGGCTTCCGCCGGCGCCGAAGTTCGCGGCAGCGATTTATCGGACGGCGATAGTCTGCGATAGGTGGGTGCGAATTTCTGAGCCGCCGGCAAGCTCGTTTTTTCGTTCAGCCAATCCGGTTTTGCTCCACAATTGTCGCAGCTGGCGCAACGGTCCCACTTTGGCGTCTCGCCGAAGTGCACGCAGATTTGACGATGACGGCAGTGATGAGAATCGGCAAAGCGACCGATCACGCGCTTCCGGTCGGCCGCACGCTCGCGCTCCGCGTCATCCGAAATCTGTTTGATGAAGTATTCCAACAGAATGTGGTCGCGCTTCTGCCACAGCAGCAGGCAATCCGCGGGGCGGCCATCGCGTCCGGCGCGTCCGGCTTCCTGGTAATACTGTTCGATCGACTGCGGCAGCGATAGGTGGATCACGGCGCGAACCGCTGGCTTATTAATGCCCAACCCAAATGCGATCGTCCCCACCAGCACCCGAACTTCGTCCGACATCCACCGTTCCTGATTTTGCCGGCGCTCGGATGCCTCCATCTTGGCGTGATAGGGAATGGCTGCGATCCCGTTCTCTTCCAGATATTCGACCGTCTCTTCGACGCGGCGAATTGTTGGTGAATAGATGATCACACTCTCGCCCGCATACTGCCGCACGGCTCGTGCGAGCAGTTCCATCTGCGTGCGCGATTCGCATTCGTGGACCACATAGCGCAAATTTTCCCGATGAAAACTGGCGATGTAGCAATCGGGCTTGCGCATCTGCAACTGCTTCAGGATGTCGTGCCGCACCTGCTTCGTGGCGCTGGCAGTGAACGCCGCAATCGGAAGATCAGGAAAACTCGTGCGCAGGCGGCTGAGCTGGCGATAGTCGGGGCGAAATTCGTGGCCCCACTGCGAAATGCAGTGCGCCTCATCGACCGCGAAAAAACCCACTGGAACCTTGCTCAGCCATTCGAAAGTATTGCCGGCGGCCAGTCGCTCTGGCGAAAGATAGAGCAGGCGGTATTCTCCGCGCGCGGCTTTTTGCATCACTTGCCGGCGCTCGTCTGGACTCTGACTACTATTGATCACCGCCGCCGGAATGCCCATCTGCGCCAGTTGTGCCGCCTGGTCTTGCATCAGCGCGATCAGCGGAGAAACCACGACCGCGGTCTTCGCGGAAATCACCGCCGGAAGTTGGTAGCACAGCGACTTTCCGCCGCCGGTCGGCATCACGACGCAGGTGTCGTGCGCCGCCAGCAGGCTGCGGATCACGCTCTCCTGCTTAGGGCGAAACTCGTAGTATCCCCAATAGCGTCGCAGCACTTCCGAAAGATTTGGAGTCTCGGGCACTGGTTTGGAGTATATCGTTGCAGGCAGCCTCGGAGTCTGTGACCAGTTTCACGGCTGATATGTGATGAACTTGTGATGAACTGATCTGTCATGAACTGGTCTGTGATGAGCTGATGCGTGACGAAGAGCTCCGCTAAATCCGAGAAGACCACGATCGGCGTCATCTCCGACACCCACGGCCTGTTGCGGCCCGAGACCGTCGAAGCTCTGCGCGGATCCGATCGCATCCTCCACGCCGGTGATGTCGGCGCGCCGGAGATCCTTGAAGCGCTCGCGAAACTTGCTCCCGTGACCGCCATCCGCGGTAACGTCGATACAGACCATTGGGCGCGTTCGCTGCCAGCAACCGAAGTTGTCGAAATTGGCGGCGTATCCATCTATATGCTGCATGACCGCGGCCAACTCGACGTGAAACCGGAAGCAGCGGGATTCCATGTAGTGATCTATGGCCACAGCCATCAACCGAAAATCGAAGAGCGAAACCGCGTCCTCTATTTCAATCCCGGAAGCGCCGGGCCACGACGCTTTAACTTGCCCGTGAGCGTAGGGAGACTGACGATCGCAGGAGGAGAAGTGCGCGCGGAATTAGTAGAGTTGAAGATATAGTTTGGAACGGGCGTCAACGACCCGCCATCGTTATTCAAGGACGAATCCTAGAAAAGAAAAAGGCCGACTCGAAAGCCGGCCTTCTCATTACTCCAACTTTTCGCGGGCGAGGCGCCCGCGCCACACAATCACAAACTACTTTTTCGGGGCGATCGAGTCCTTCGCGGCCTTAGCCACGCGGAACTTCACTACCGTCTTCGCCTTGATCTGAATGGGCTCGCCAGTCTGCGGATTACGTCCCATGCGGGCCTTGCGATGCGCCTTCACCAGGCGGCCGAGGCCGGGAACCACAAACACGCCGTTCTTCTTCGTCTCTTTGATCGCGGTATCTGCCAGGTGCTCCAGGAAAGCTGCGGCAGTCTTGTTGTTGAGTTCAAGCTTTTCGGCCAGGTGCCGAGTGAGTTGGGTTTTGGTCATACCAGAAGCCATGAATTTCCTCCTTCAGGAACTTGCTAAATGGGCTGTATCGAGCGAATACTAACGCACTCGGCTGTGGAAAAGTAGCAATTTATGCAGATTTTATGCGGTTCCCACTAAGGTACCCCGCTAAAAATGGGCATAAAATCAAGGTCAGTCAGCGTGAAGTCCATGAAAATCGCCGTTTTTGGATCGCAAAATGCCCAAGAAATGGGCACCGACAGCTGTCTTTCAGTCACCTACTAGAAAAAAGTAGGGTTAGCGCTGGCCTCTCGCGCCGCTCGTTGGATACACTGAACACCATTTCAAACTGTCCAGAAAGCATTTCGAGGAGGGAATTATCCATGGCCGATGCCGCTCTCACAGGCACCGAATTCAAGAAGCAATTACACGCGGGCAGTCCAAAAATGGGCCTGTTCATCAACTCGCACAGTCCCACGGTCGCCGAACAACTCGCGCACAGCGGCTATGACTGGCTGCTCGTCGATACGCAGCATGGCCCCATGAATTATGAAAAGTTGTCCGCCATGCTGAGCGGCATCGCGAACGGTGGCGCAACGTCGCTCGTACGCGTCGGCGGATACGACGATCGTCCCGGCATCCAGCAGGCTCTCGACCTCGGCGCCGGCGGTGTCCTCGTCCCTTACATCAACACCGCCGAAGAAGCGCGTCAGGCCATCAGTTGCGCGAAGTATCCAACGGTTGGCACGCGCTCCGTTTACTTTCCGCAGCGCAGCATGAATAAAGGCGGGCTGCTCGGCTACGCCGGCGGATGGAACAACGAAGGCATCGTCGCTCTCCAGGTCGAGACGGCCTCGTGCATCGAAAACATCGCCGAGATCGCCGCTGTTCCGGGCGTCGATATTCTCTTTCTCGGACAAAACGATCTCTGCATGTCGATGGGCCTCTACAACAAGTATGAGTTCCCGCATATGTACACGTCGCCCGAACTCGGAGCCGCCACGCAAAAGCTAGTCGATCATGCGCGGAAGAATAACGTCATCCTCGGATTGTTTTTGTTTGGGACGTCGCGCGTCGGTGAGTTCCTGGACAAGGGGTTCACCTTCATCAGCGTTGGCAATGACCTGCATCACGTGCTCACGCAGACCGGCGCTTACGTCAACGACATAGAGAACATCGCGAAAGAAAAAGGGAAGAGTTGGAAGAGAAGAGCAACGGCACTGTTCTAGACCGTTGTTGCGGTCTGTGTAGGGACGGGCCACTCGCCCGTCCAGCACATCCCATTCAGCGCGGATGCAACCGGCATGAGCGAGACACAAAATACCGGTTGCGCGCAAACCAGCGGTATCCGGCGTGGATCATCCAGTTGAACCCCGGCAAGCTGAAGATTGCGTAAAAAGGCCAAGCCCACCAAATCTGCCGCGCTACATAAAGATAAACATCGGCCCCGGAAATCAGCCGACCATCGGCTGTCAGCAGCCGAATGTCGGTGAGTAGTTCCTCTTGCGGCATCTTTATTTTTTCCGAGACCCAGGGCTGATCGAGAGAGGCGATTTCAAATCCATGCTGCGCGAGGGTTCGCTTCCAATATTGCGCCCAACGCGAGCAAAAGCCACAATCGCCGTCGTAGAGAACAACGCCGAGAACGACGCCCGCCCGAGCGGTCGTTGGTGTCGGCACGGTCACAGCCTTTGTCCTCGCATCACGCTGACGGCAGATCCTTCCGCCAGGAACGCCGATGCTGGTTTCCTTCGCAGTACTGCTGCCCAGTCCTCACCGTAGAGTCCTTCCGCGTCGCCGTCGAACGCGGATTCGCGAGCCTGCCAGACTCTCCACGACGGATGCGCAACGCGATATTCCACACACCCGCCGCCAGGCTGCCCGGCGTATCCCCAGTAGTGCTCGGTAATGAACTGTTCGGCCGAACCTTCACTCGGGATCTCGCAATTACCAATGGATTCGAGGCTGATCGTATTCCAGATGTTCTTGCTCTTCAATGCGGTCTTCCACCGATACGAGACTCTAAGAATATTCCTGTCGAAGTGAATGTCGTGCACCATTGGGAGCGCTACATAGTTTTCCTGGTACACAATTCGAGCCACGAACGCGATCGCACGCCGGGGAACAATCTCCTTGATGAAGACTACGCCTCTCCGCGTTTCTTGCCCGACCTGCCGCCGCACGTAGAAGCGCAAGTTCACTTCGTCGAAACTGGAATGGAGTGGGATCGGGAGGAAGCCGAGAATCTTTGTGTTCAGAAAGCGAAAGCCAACCAGGCTGGCATATATCCTTCCGTTCCAGCGATCGAGTTCGGTTCCGGCAGGAACAAATGGAAGAAGCAGGCGGTCGTCCACCTCATAGTTCAACATCGCCAGGTGCTGCCACTGCGCGGTGAGAAAAACCCGGTCGGCCTCCATACATGTACCATGGCGCGAGTATGCGCTCCGATTCATTCGCGACGGCCAAACGTCTTGGGCGCAGCAACTGGGAACCGAGAACTGCCCTACGGATCGTAAACCGCGGAGTGCATGCCTGCGCGCCGCGCTGCTTCCTGCATCTCGAGGAGCGTCCTTCGTTGTTCATCGAGGCGCAGCTGGATTTGCATTACTTGTTGCATTTGCCGGGCTTGGCCACGGCCGCTCGGCCCGTCAAATTGGGCGCTTCCGTTCGCGGCTTGCATCGATGCATTAAGCTGATCGACGCGCGCCTGGAGATTTGCCATCTTCTGCTTTTGTGTCAGGATCCTCGTTCTCCACTGCTCGGCTGCTCGTTGCTCCGCAAGCGTTTGTTGCACGGCGCGGTGATCTAACTTATTGCTGGCTGCGGTAGCCTGGGGCGGCGCGTCGCTCGATGGAGGATTTGTGTTCTTCGGGAGGTCCGCATTTGTGATCACCTTCGGCGGCACCACTGACGCGTCGTCAGCCTGCTGCTTCTCGCGATTGGCGCGCGCGATATCGCCCAGTGACTGTCCGTAAGAGGACCCACTGGTGAGAAGCCCGACTGAAGAAATTAGGAATACCCAACTACACAAATAGTTTCGTCGCATAGCCCTCCTGGCGCGTTCCGACAAGACCGCTCTTTAATGCTAACCCGGTCTTGAGTACGTTGTTACGCGACAAATGGGCAAGGAATCAAACGAAGGTGCCGATCTGGCGCGGCCAACCGGCCATTGCCAGCACCTGTTCTGCGGTCATTCCGCTTTCCCGCAAGTGCCGCAGACTCAGCGAATCGTGGCGTTTCGCCAGCCGCACTCCGGCAGCGTCGCGGACAAGTTCGCAATGGAAATAGGATGGGGTTGAATATCCGAGCGCGCGGATAAGAAGGAGTTGCCGTGCCGTCGATTTCAACAAGTCAGCACCGCGCACCACTTCCGTGATGCGCATCGCCGCGTCGTCGACCACGACAGCGATTTGATAGGCGGGAACGTCGTCGCGTCGCCACACCAGGAAATCGCCGAAATCTTTGCCCGCAGTGTAGGACTTCGGGCCGAGATTCAAATCTCTGAAGTCGATAGCCTCGCCGTCGGGAACGCGGAATCGCCAATTGACTCCAGCAGGCGCATCGAATTTGGCGGCATCGCGCCGGTCGCGGCAGGTTCCAGGATAAAGATAAACAGGTTCGTCGTCATTATTCTCTCCGTCATGCGGAGCACTGGCCGACTGGGCCAAATCTTTGCGGGAACATTGGCAGGGGTATAGCAACCCAGAGTCTCGCAGTCGCCGCCACGCCTCGAGATAGTGCGCCCGGCGCGCGCTCTGCTGGTAGGGACCATGGTCGCCGCCGCAATCCGGGCCCTCGGTCCAACGAATGCCGAGCCAGCGCAAATCTTCGATCATGGCGCGAGCGAACTCGTCGCGCGAGCGCTGCGGGTCTAAATCTTCATTTCGCAGAATCAAGGTGCCACGATTTTCGATCGCACGCTGCGCTGCCACCCAAAAGGTTCGAGCATGGCCAATGTGCAGCAGGCCAGTCGGGGACGGGGCCAGGCGTCCGCGATAGGCGTTGGCATTGGCATTGATCGGGGGCACGCAAGCATTCTAGGGGAAGAATCGCGGCAGACGGTGTGTTGCCCGCCACACGGCGTGTATGGCGTGGCACGTCGTCTCACGGCCGCCGAACCCATAAGTCACGCTCCATCAACGCGCGTCACTTTGGCCACCCTCCTGCCATATCACTTCCGACTGCGCCAGCCGCAGAGGAGGTGACACCGTGGCAACTGTTTGGAAATCTACAGATCAGAATTCCGTTACGCAAAATTCCCCTAAGAAAAACTCCGTTAATCCGGCAACCAAAAACCCAATCTCCGGGACGATGCTTTCGTCCTGGTCGCGCCAGCAGAAGATTGCCATGTTCGCGGCTTTCGCCATTCTCGGGTTGCTGCTCGTGGTGAGTGCCTGCTCGAAACAAGCTTCAAAGACGGCATTGGTCGGGGTCTCTGGAAACGTGTCTGGGAACGAGCCTGGACGGGAGTCCGCCCCCGCGCCAAACTCGGCGAATCCCTCCGCGAACCCAGTAGAAACTTCAGCCGCGGCCGCGTCCACTGCGCCCGTAAAGAAGGTGCTCGGACACAAGAAACGTCCGACGAACGTCATCTACAAAGACGCTGACTCTGGCGTTTCGTTCGTTTATCCCCGGAAGTTCTCCGTCAAGTCAGGCGACAACGCCTACCCCGAGTTTGCCGGACTCGGCGCTGCTTCGATGAACTTCGTACAGCCCGGCGGAGTACCCGTCGCGACCGTCGTCATGCCCGACAATTTCTATCCCGGCACCGACTTCGCATCCGCTTTCTTGAACGTCAATGTCAACCGCTCACTTTCCGAGCAGGAGTGCGCGCACTTCGCCATGGCCGATTCGCACAACGTCAATGGCGCAGCCGCGGACGCCCAAACGGTGAAAGTCGGTCCCGCCGAAATAGCAATGGCAACGACCTCAAACTTCTCCGGCAGCGCGCTGACGCGGAGCGAAACGCAGTATTACCACAGCTACCAGAGCGGAGCTTGCTACGAATACATCGTGAGTCTCGGCACTGCGGGATTCGGCAGCAAGGACGGCGCCAAACCTGTCAACCGCGACGAGGTCTTTGCCAAACTGGAAAAGATCATGGCGACCGTGAAGATCAGCCCCAGGAGTGATAAAGATCTCACCGAGCCAACAGTTGCGACGATCGCTACAGGAAAGTAAGAGTAATGGTGGGTCTGGGGCACAATCTGCAAGGGCCACGCTGCTCGTCGGCGTGGCTCTTTTGTTTTATGTTTTATTGCATCGTTTATTTCAGGGAATACATCTGAGTGCTTTGACGCAGGTCGCTGGCAATTTGTGACTGCCCCGTAGAAAATCTAACAAACTCTCTCAAAGGACACCAAATTCGTCATGACGAAATTCAGTCGAAGCATTCGTTTGATTTTCCTGCTCTCTGTTCTCGGCACTGTGCAGGCGCTCGCCCAGACAAGTACGACAAATACATGGAACATTGATCCCAACCACTCGACGGCGCAATTCACCGTCCGCCATTTTGGCATTTCGAATGTCACGGGCAGCTTTACGAAAGTGACGGGCACTGTCGTTTTCGACGAGAAACAGATTTCTAACTCCCAGGTTTCCGCAACCATCGACGTGAACTCGGTCGATACCCGCGTCGAGGCGCGTGACAAAGATCTCAAGAGCGACCACTTCTTTGACGTGGCAAAATATCCCACCATCGAATTCAAGTCCAAAAAGATCGTGAGCGGCGGCGGCAAGCTGCAGGTGATCGGGGACCTGACCATCCACGGGACCACACGGGAAGTCACACTCGACGTCGATGGCCCGACACCGGAAGTGTCGGATCCCTATGGCAATTTGCGCCGCGGAATCTCGGCCTCCACGTCCATCAACCGGAAGGATTTTAATCTGCTCTACAACAAGGCGTTGGGCACGGGAGAAGCGGTCGTCGCGGACACTGTAAAGATCCAGATTGATGCGGAGATAACCAGGAAGAAGCCGAACTGAGCGAGCAGCTCACGTTGCAGGTTTCCTCCAGCAAAACTGCCGGCTTCTCCGTCCGGTATCATCGAGCTGTGGCGACCAAGAGCATCGCGAAAAGTAAACTACAATTCCTGCGCTCCGAAAACCTGAGCCGCGTGCCTTGGCTGGTGCACGCTTTTTCCACGCGGCACGGCGGGGTGTCGCGTCTGTACGGTGCCAGCGCGCTGAACCTTGGTTTCACTAAGCAAGATTCGCGCGCGGATGTCGAACGCAATCGGGCGATCTTTGTGAGAGCACTCGGGGCGAAAGAACTCGGGGTGAAAGAAGTAGGTGGTGGGCGGCACAGCTGGCCACTGATCACGGTTCGCCAGATCCACTCCGATTTGATTCACGCCGTCGATGGTGTGCCGGAGCAACCGCTCGCCGGTGACGGGATTATCACCGACACGCCGGGACTGCTCGTGGCCATCCAAACGGCCGATTGCCTTCCTCTCATCCTGGTCGACCCGAGACGTCGTGCGGTCGGAGTTTTTCATGCCGGGTGGCGGGGTACGGTGAAACGCATTGCCGAAAAAGGGGTCGGTGAGATGCGCAGGCATTTTGGAAGCAGCCCGAGAAGCCTCTTGGCGGCGATTGGACCCGGCGTTCGCAGCTGTTGTTATGAAGTGGGCGAAGAAATTCGGACTAAGTTCGAGAGCCAATTCTCCTATGCTGCCAAGTTGTTCCGGGAGGTGAAGGAGTCGGATCCGGTGCGCGAGAAATATCCGCTGCTCTTTCTTACAGCGCGCGCACCCGGACACAGCGAGCTGCCGGTAAAACTCTTTCTTGATCTCGTGGAGGCGAACCGCTTGCAACTTCTCGACGCTGGCTTGCTGGCCAAAAATATTGCTGCGAACGCTCCCTGTACAGCCTGCCATACTGATCTCTTGTTCAGTCATCGCACGGAGAATGGCATAACGGGAAGAATGATGGCGGTCGCGCGCATCGACCCGAAACAAAAATGAAGATTGGGCCATCAAGGTTTCCGATGACCCGATCATCCGATGCAGCGATCCAGATCACGCTAAGTCAAAGAGCAGGACTTCGGCGTCCTCGGTAGCTGTGACCGTCAACAGCTTTTCGTCGGAGATGGCCGCGCCGTCGCCTTGGCGCAACTTCTCTCCATTCAATTCCACTTCGCCTTTCGCCACTTGCACCCAAGCGCTGCGTTTCGGGGCCAGGGGATGCGTGACTTCTTCTCCGGGCGCGAGCAGCGCGACCCGGAGCTGGGCGTCCTGATTGATCTTGACCGAGCCTTCCGCTCCGTTGTTCGAAGCAATCAGGCGAAACTTGCCGCGCTTCTCCGCCTCCGGAAAACTTCGCTGCTCATAGCCAGGTTCGTGTCCCTGTTTGTCCGGGAGAATCCAAATCTGAAGCAAGTGCACCGTGTCGGTCGCAGACGGATTGGCCTCGCTGTGTCGAATGCCGCGCCCAGCCGTCATCCTCTGGCCGTCGCCCGGAAGAATTACAGATCCCGTGCCGAGACTATCCTTGTGCTCCAGTTTGCCGGAAAGCACATAGGTGATGATTTCCATGTCGCGGTGCGGATGCGTGGGAAAACCGCTTTTCGGGGCGACCCAGTCCTCGTTGATCACCCGCAAAGACCGGAAGCCCATCCACTTGGGATCGTTGTAGTCGCTGAAGCTGAAACTGTGCCGTGTCTTAAGCCAGCCGTAGTCGCCTCCGCCCCGCTCGTTGCTGCGCCGGATCGTTATCATGCGGAATTTCCTCCTCGTCTTGCCATTAGTCGTTATAACGAGTACATCCGATTAGATGTGGAACAGAAGCGAAAGATTCGGGCCGCAGTCGGTGAGGCGGCCGGTAGGGGGTGAGCGCCTGCTATGCTTCCAACGACCTTTATGCCTTATCGCGTTGTCGCTTTCACAATGGCCCAGGTACGCCAGGGCGCGCTTGGGTTCCAGCGTCAACTGGGCACGGTGCTTGCCGAATCGCCTGCGATTAAGGTCTATGCGGTGAGCCCGTTCGATCTGGACGAGCGGCGGCGTTTCAAGGACCGGTTTGGCGGGGACATTGTTTATTTCTTCAACGATCCTGCGTATGAGGCAGCGGTGAGCCTGGGGATTGATTTGGAAGTACTGGCAGAACTCTCGGAAGAAGAACTGCCGCGGCGCCGGACAGTCGTGATTGGCGCGCCGGAAATATCGCGGAGGCCCAGTCCCTGAAGGTGCGATTGATTTTGCAGCTTGCGGCATCGCGAAAGCGACGCCCTGATACGAAGCGGCGACTCTGAATCGAAACCCCTAGTCCTTCTTGTGCTTCTTGGCCGAGCCGTCGGACTTGGGCTTGTCGTCTTTCTTTGTTTCTTTCGTGCTCTCTTTCGTGTCTTTCGAGTCCTTCGCGTCTTTGCTGTCTTTCGCGTCTTTCGAGGCGCTGTCGCCATCTGAGGATGACGATGACGACTGAGACGAACTGGCCGAGCTTGATCCCTTCTTGGCGTAATCGGTCACGTACCATCCCGAGCCTTTGAATTGCACGGTGGGAGCGGAGATTAATTTTTCGAGAGCGCCGCCACATTCAGGACACTTCTTCAGTGGCTTATCGGAGAAGCTTTGTATTTTTTCCAGGCGGTGTCCGCACTTCTGGCACAGGTATTCGTAAAGAGGCATGTGTAAATGATTCTAGAGGCCGGGATTCACTGGCGTCAATTTTCTCGCTCAGGAACGAGCGCTTTTCTAAACGAACTCACTATTCTTTTCTTTTGGGAGAATTACCTTCGTCGTCTCCGATTAGATTTCGGAATCGCTGCTGGACTTCCGGGCGGCCCAAACTGCGCAATGTGGAAACGGGGTCGTCAATGTATTTCTTTGCGGTTGAATTGTGAATAGCCAAGAGAACCATCGACTCATCAGGTGCCAGGAGCTCATAGTCGGCTGTAATCAGCACGCATCCAAGTCGTCTCGCTAATTGGCAGAGGTCGCGCACCAATTCGAGCTGAATCGAGCTGGCATCAAGACGGAAAGAGATCGCTTCAACCTCATTTTTATTCTCGTCGCGATAGTACACATTTGCGTCGTTGCCGTCCTCCTGTCCCCACATTCGAATGCTCGTAGACCAAGAAGCTCTCTCGGGAAGAATATTGTCGAGCTGACGCTCGAACCCAGGGTGAGGCTGAGCGTCGGACCACCACGGGAAATCCTCTGCCAACGCCTCGGGAATTACGAGTGGCAACACTTCAAATTTGGTTAGAAGTATATTCTCAGGAATCAGACTCAGTCTGAATTGCCAAATGGCCATATCGACTCACACGTGAAGCAGCGTCCTCACCGTTTCAGCAGATCCACCGGCTCGCGCACGTCGTGTACGCGGAAATATTTCGCCAGCGCCGGATACTTTGCAGCGACCGCCTCGTACATCGCGTAGGCCACGTTGCGATAGGACGTGTGGCCCGCTGGAGTCGTACGCAGTTCGGAAATATAAACAGCTTCGGCAAAGTCCATCTTGAATAACGTGCGCTTGCGGAATGCCAGAGGGATCGCGTACTGGGCGTTCTCGACGGCTTCCAGACCGCCCGAATCTGAAAGCTCCCGCACCGCGGCCGCCGCACGTTTCATAGCAGATTCATATTCCGAGCGCACTCCCGCTGCCTCAACTTCTGGTGGCGTGTCGAAGCCATGAACCGTCGTGAAATCCTGCATGATCTGGACGCAACGGCGATGGCGGTGCATGTCGCGGAAACCGCCGATGTCCATGAGAATGTCGAAGCAAAACTGCTGGCCCGCCAAAAAAGGACGCAACATCTCGTCGTGTTTGCTACGGTGGCGCAGTCCAAGATCGATGATCTCGTTGCGCCGCAACGCTCCTACCGCTTCAACCTCTTTTCGAACCTGGCGGTAGGAGTAGTGGCAATTCCCGTATAGCAGCGTTGTGGCGAGTTCGATCTCGAGCGGATCGGCGTCGAGCAGATCGACTAGCGGCGACGGTTCGATGGCCGCGCTTTTCATTAATTCGATAGCGGCCTGTTGCAGTTCGCGGCGGGTTTCGATTTCGTAAAGATTGGGATCGGCATATTTGACGAGCGTCGGTGCCACGCGGACTTCGCGCAGGAGTTCGCGTTCGGCACGCTCAGCGATTTCGGGAGAAGCGCCGCGGATCGCCGAGATCAGTGCGTGCAGCGATTCTTCGTTCGCGTTATAGGCCGGAGAAATCGCGGCCTGCTTCAGCCGGGTTCCGAGGTCGCGTACCTCTTTATGCGGCTGCGCCAGCAGATGAGCGACTTGGGTTTCGAGTGTGCGCGCGTTGACAATCTCTCCCAGCGAAGTGTTGGTCGACAGCGGCAATAGATAGCGCGAGATGTCGAAGGCGCGCGCGCGGAGCGTGCGCTCGTAGGCATCCTGCTTCATCTCCGGGGGACACGGGGTTATGCTGGCGAGAAATTCGAACGTGCGCTGGGATACTTCTTCGTAGGTTGCGAATAACGATTCAATCGTTTCACGATACAGATCCGCGGACGGAGCATCGGCAAAATTCGGTGTGTAGTAACCGCTCTTCCGAAAATCCTGATAGCGCGTCGAACGTTCCTGACCGTCCCAACGTGGCTCGTCAGCGACAACGATTGCCGCAAGAATTGATAGCTTCTCGATGGCCAGAGCGATGTGCGCCAAGTCGGCAATCGACCGGTGCCCATATTGAAAGTAGAAAGTGTTAAGAAATTTTTCTGCTTTCTGAGTCGTGATTTCCCGCAGCGACTCCTTCATCGAGAGCGAAGAGCGCGAGTATTTCGCCATGGCGTACGCCTGAATCTCAGGCTCGACGCCGTAGACAGCGAATACTTCGACGGAGGGTCCGGAAGCGGCAGTGGAAACGGGTGGCAGCGTGGTGGGCTCGGTCGCAATCACTTCTGACATGGGAGTGCAGAAATCTTAGCCGTCCCAAGCGCCCTACGCAATCGGACAAGTGGGGGATAAAATTCCAAGATAGGTACCGGCCATGAAGACGCCTACTGAGGATGCGAAGCCCTCGATTGATCTCATTGAAGCCACGCTCCCCGAGCACATCACCCAAGCGCGCGAGCTTTTTCTCGAATATGGCAAGTCTCTCGGCTTCAGCCTCTGCTTCCAAAGTTTCGACGACGAAGTAAAGAAACTGCCCGGCGCCTATACACCACCGAGCGGAAGGTTGCTTCTGGCGCTCTGCTCCGGGCACGCGGCGGGATGCGTCGCCCTGCGTCGGCTCGATCCGACTACCTGCGAAATGAAGCGGCTTTATGTGCGGCCGTCCAATCGCGGCCTGGGCCTCGGCGGCGCTCTTGTAGATCGTTTAATCACCGAAGCGCGAACCATCGGGTACAAGCGGATGCGTCTGGATACGGTCGAATCGGCGATGAAGCATGCGGTGGCTCTCTATCGCAGCATTGGGTTCCGTGAAATCCCCCCTTACTCCGACATCCCAGTCGAGAGCGCGACATGGATGGAATTAGTTTTGTAGTGGGTCTCCAACCGCTTTCGCAGGCGATGGTTTGGGCACGATCACGGGCGCGTTCGGCAGAGCTTTGACCGTCGGGGCCTGCGCTGAGGTCTTAGGCACAAGCGGCGCGGCTGGACTCGTAGACGGACCTCCCGGAGTCGCGGGATCGGCGGGCAGTCCGCGTCCGAGGACGACGATGTCCACGCGGCGATTCATGCCGCGCCCTTCCACGGTGAGATTGCTTGCCACCGGGTGATACTCGGCGTAACCGGCGGCGCTCAAGCGGTTGGGCCCGAATCCATCGCGGACAATCAGCAGCCGGACGATTTCAGTCGCGCGGGAGGTCGATAGCTCCCAGTTCGAAGGGAACTGAACCGTATGAATCGGTGCGTTATCGGTGTGACCCTCGATGCGCAAGCGGTACTCTCGTTGACGGAGCATTCCGGCGATGCGGTCAAAGGCGGACTGAGAAGCAGCCTTCATCTGAGCCGAGCCGCTCTCGAAAAATCCGACCTCGCGCAGACTGATCACCAGGCCGTCGGGTTCGCGATGCAGGGCGATTTCTTTGTGCTCGATTTGTGAGGCGAGCGCGGTTTCGAGTTCCGCCTGCAACTCGGCCAGATCGCCATTCTCCACGGTTGTGCCGGGCGAGCCATTGGGAGAAGACGCGATCCGGCCAAGGCTGGCGACGCGTTCGGAATTCTCGACTGCCTGTGCCGTGCTGAAGGGCATGGGAGCGGACGAGTCAATCGGAACTTCCGTCGTCGAGGCTTCAAACACGCCCATTTCCTGGAAGGCGACCTGGATTGCCAGGGCGAGTTTGCCGACTTTTCTCTTATCCACCTGCGACGAAGCGTAGAGCACCACAAAGAAAGCAAACAGAAGCGTGATGAAGTCGGCGTATGAAACCAGCCAGCGTTCATGATTGGCATGGGTCGGACGACGTTTGCGGCGGCTCATACGCTCGGCTCCTCGGAAACGACAGGACGCTCGTGAGCGTCGCTGAGGAAACCGAATAGCTTGGTTTCCAGCATGTGCGGATTCATGCCTTCAAGTATCGAAACCACGCCCTCGATCGTCATTTCGCGGATGACCTGTTCGTCGCGAATCCGGATTTTCAATTTCCCCGCTACAGGAAGCAAAATCAGATTGGCAAGGCCGACTCCATAGAGCGTGGCCACGAAAGCGACGGCGATGCCCTTACCGACTTCGTCGATCTTGTCCAGATGCTGCATCACCTGGATCAGTCCCAACACAGCGCCGATGATTCCGATGGTCGGAGAAAACCCCGCGGTATTCAGATTGGCGAGATTATGGCCTGCCACTTCCAGCGCCTGGCTCTGTGCCCGCAAACCCGCGCATGCTGCGTAAAATCCACTGTCCACGTTCGCGCCTCACCAGACACACTGCAAGCGAGTCGCCAGTAACGAAACGTTAAGTATTTTGAAAGATGACTTTGTTTTGAGGCGCTTAAGTGGCGGAATCGAGTGAAGAAATATTGGAGATTTCTAAGGATTCGACGGCGGGAAAACTTTGCCGGGCGAATTGCGCAAGCCCGGCAAAGTTTTTCTGGGGGTGGGGTTCGCACTTAGTCTTGCAGTTGGAGACGAACCGCGACCGGAGCACTCTCAAAAATCAAGACTGTTTCCATGAAATCCCCGTCAGCCATGGAATGGAAGCTGTATTCTCCGCCATTGATGACGGTCGGAACGCTCAGCATACATCGTTCATCGGTACCGGCGAGCTTGTTCTTGAAGTTTCCCGCGACCATGTTGCAGATTTCGCCGAGCGCGTCCGCCACCTGTTCGGCGGAGTCGGCTGCATCGCCCAACATCGCCTTGGCAATCAGCGCGGCGGTTTTCGCATCGCAGCGCACCGTCAGAATCCCGCAGAGAGCTCCCGCCAGGCCAACCATGGCAGTGAATTCTGCCTTTGGCTTTTGCTCGGCTTGGGCGCTCGGTTCCACCCGGCAACCCAGCATGATCTCGAAGACTTCCTCAACCGCCAGCTCCAGCACCGGAAGCCAATTTTCCTCATGAGCGCGGGTTCGGAACGAAGTATCTGTACTCATAGCTTCTTCCCAAGCAGCGGCAACACATGCTCTTTCACCTGATCGGGAGTAAAGGGTTTGCGGATGTATCCGCGAGCGCCCGCCGAAAGAGCCTGCACGACATGGGATTCGCTGCCTTCGGTGGTGATCATCACGATTGGGACACCCTTTGCGCTTTCGACGGTATGCACCTGGCGAACGAATTCGAGGCCATCCATCACCGGCATGTTAATGTCGCACAGGATGATCTGGACTACGTTGTTCTGCAGGGCCGAGAGTGCCTCGGCGCCATTCGATGCTTCGAAGACCTGTTCCAGTTCGACGCCTGCCTGGCGTAGCGACCGTTCAACGATTTTGCGCATCACCGAAGAGTCGTCGACAATGAGCGCCTTGATTTTGTCCATAGTTCACACCGTAGATCACACCGTCGTTCACATCAGGTCACACTCGCTCTCGCAGCAATACCCGCTCCTGAAATCCGTATTCGAACTGACTTGAGGTACATCGGCAGTTGAAACTCTTGCTTTAGGGAGGGGAGTGGCTGAGGGAGGGATGTGGGCGTGCATTTAACCAGGTTCGGCCAATCTGGTTAATCCACGATTTCTGCCCCTAAGAAAAAGGGCGCGGATCGGAATCCGCGCCCACCCTGTTCCATGCTGCATTTGAAAAACAACAAGTCCACTCCTACTCCGTGCCACTGAAAGGCTGCGGGAAAGACTGGCCCGCCGGGGTAAAGTAGCCGACCATTACGTTGGTGTCGTTGATGCCCCCCACGCTCGTGCTTGATCCGTTGGGAAAGTCGAAAACGTAGTAAGTGGTCCCCTTCTTGAGTGCACCGTGCTGGAGTCCATACGGGTCGAACCAATGGAACACGATGTCCCCGGCTTTGTTGATTCCGGCCGCATACGTGGAGGCAGCACCCGGAACATTGATGGAGGTGAATTTCTTCGCGCTATAGAGTGAGGACTGCACATAACCGGCCGAGTCGACCCAGAAGAATGTGGCATGGCCGTTCACGTTGATTCCACCACTGAAGGTATTGGTTGCGCCCGGCACGTCGAGTTGTGTGTAGGCGCCGGCTTTGAACAAGAAACCGTGGTGATGACGGTCAGATCCGAAAAAGTCTCCCACTATCTCTCCCGAGTCGTTGATTCCCGTCGTGTCGCTCGAGAGTGCGCCCGCCGGACCCGGGATGTCTGTGAAGGTCCCGGAGGAGTATTCGAACCCATGTGGGTTGCCGCTGCTGTCGAAATAATCGCCGACGATCTGATTGGTCGAATTAACGCCAAACAGATAAGTCTTGACGCCTTTGGAATCGTCGATGGTAGTCACCGTGCCCCCGGAGACCATCATGCCGTGGAAGTTAGCGCTCAGGTCGAGGTAGAAGCCAACAGTCGTGCCAGCGTCATTGACTCCCAGCGACCAGGCTGCGAGCGAGTTGGGAACAGAGCCTTGGGATAGTGTGAAGGCCTGGCCTTCGGCGAGATATCCGGTCGCGACTCCGTCGACGCCCCAATAGAACCCGGAGTAGGCGCCCTTGCTGTTAACCCCGCGGGTCCCGGCGAAGTCGGTCTGAGCGTAAACACCCTTGCTGTAGGTGAAACCATACGGCAGTCCTGAAGTGTTGATATAGGTGCCGGTGATCTCGCCGAGGTCATTGATTCCGTAGCAGGTGGTTTGGGCCGCGCCGGGGTACTTGATCTCCGTGATTGTCCCCGACGCGCTGCGCAGAAATCCGTGCGAGACACTACTGGAATCGAAGTAAACGCCGACGACTGCATCAGACTTGTTGATGGCGTAAGCGTACGTGGGATCGGTACCCGCGCCATAGAAACTGGTGACCGTGCCGCCAATATCGACGAAACCTTCTTCGACGTGAGTGTTCGTCGGAACCCAGCTGCCCACGTAGTGCCCAAGGCTGTTGATTCCAAAGAGTCCCGACGAAACTACGCCCTTATCGATGTCGTACTGAGTGTAGGTCCCTGAGACGTAGGTAAAGCCGTGGTAAAAATTGTCGGATCCGAAGAAATCTCCGACGATCTTGCCTGAATCATTGATGCCGCTAGCCCGAGTGTAATTAACCGAGCCCGGGAAAGTGATGTCCGTATACGTCTTGCCGGCAAGTAGAAAGCCGACCGTGGCTCCGGAGGAGTTCAAATAACTGCCAACCACATCGTTAAGTTTGTTCACCCCAAGCGGGGATACACTGCCCGCTTGACTGCCGGGGGGATTCACCAGCACCATTTTGAAACCCTGCGCCTGCGCTGCTTGCGCTCCGAAGACTGCAACCAACAGCGCGAGAAAAAGCATCCCGGCGCTTCTGAACCGAAGTCTTTCCGAGCCCGGCTTATCTTTCCCAGCTTTATCCTTCAATGACTTATTCATTGTTCTCTCCATAAAAGTTCTCTGCGTAAATGCAGCGAATGGTATTTGTCGAGCTATGCCTGCCAACTTTCCAATTTGAAAGCGGTAGAAAAGCGTGCGCGACGGGGCTATACTGTCGCGACGCTCCCTCCCTTGCAACTGGCGTCTGCGGACATCTGCGGACATCTACGGGCAAAGCCAAGAAAAGATGAATATTGCGGGCAAAATTCAGCCGCCGAATGAACGCCTTGGCTCGTGGAAAGAGATCGCCGCCTTCTTCCAATGCGACGAGCGGACAGTGCGCCGGTGGGAAAAGGAGCGCGGTCTACCCGTCCACAGGACCCCAGGGGCAGCCGGCGGGAAAGTTTTTGCCTATACAGGTGAGCTGTCGGACTGGCTGGCAGTGTCGCGCAGCCCAGAAGTCCTCCAAACCCGACCGGCGAGTGCCCGGTCGGAACTGGATCCAGACCTCGGGAACGCCCCGGCGGCGAACGTTTTATCCTCGGCGCCCCCTTCGATTCAACAGCCCACGATCGTCCACCGCTGGAAAACCGCAGTTGTGGTGCTGGCGGCTTTGTGTGCCGTGGCCGGGTTGACCCTGGCAACTCTCTATCGCTCTCCAGGTCTTGATTCCATCGCGGTTCTGCCCTTTGTCAACGCCGGTGGAGACGCTAACACCGATTACCTCAGCGACGGCATCACCGAGTCGTTGATCGACAACCTCGCGCACGTCCCCGAACTAAAGGTCCGGTCGCGCAACTCGGTATTCCGCTACAAAGGGAAAGATGTCGACGCGCAGAAAGCGGGCAGTGAATTGGGAGTATCCGCTCTGGTGAACGGCCGGGTCGTGCCGAGAGGCGACATCATCGAAGTCAGCACCGAACTCACCGACGCTCGCGATAACACAGTGATCTGGGGCCAACACTACAGCGTCAAGAGTAAGGACATCATCACGTTGCAACAGCAGATTGCGGGCGACATCGCCGACAAGTTGCGCTCGAAACTCAGCGCGTCTGAAAAACAGATCATAACCAGACAAGGCACGCAGAATCCTGAAGCCTATGAGTTGTATCTGCGGGGGCGTTATGCCTGGAACAAACGGACTCCCGCCGAACTTGAGACGGCGATCTCTTACTTCAATCAAGCCATCGCTAAAGATCCTGGATACAGCCTCGCCTATTCGGGTCTGGCCGATGCCTATTATGTCCGCTTGCCCGTTTTAAGCGGTGCACCCAGCGAGAACGATCCGAAGGCCAGCGCTGCCGCGCGCCGCGCCCTTGAGTTAGACCCGAGCCTGGCCCGACCGCATGCCGTTCTAGGTGGCAGCGAGACCGAGTACGACTGGAATTTTTCCGGCGGCGAAGCCGAGTACCGCAAGGCCTTCGAGATCGACCCCAACGATGCAACGGTGCACGAGTGGTACGCGGAAAAAATAGGGATGATCGGCGGACGCGAACCCGAGGCCTTGGCG
The DNA here is from genome assembly GCA_035308395.1 of Terriglobales bacterium. GTDB lineage: Bacteria > Acidobacteriota > Terriglobia > Terriglobales > Acidobacteriaceae > Acidiflorens. Next base: position 43,004 of record DATGGT010000126.1, on the reverse strand, counting down.
GAAGTCAACCTTGCTCGCGAACTCGATCCGCTCTCGTCGGTCATTAACAGCCAGATGGGAGATGTCCACGTCATGGCGCGGCGTTTCGACGATGCCATCGCGGTTTGCAAAAAGTTGGCCACCGAAGACCCGACATTCGCCCGGGCGCATCATTGTCTATACCAGGCCTATTGGGGCAAGCGCATGTATCCGCAGGTGATTGAAGAGTGGAAGATCTTCGGGCAACTCTCCGGCGATCACAACGAAATCAATCTGGCTTCCGCCATGGAGCAGGGATACCACGCGGCTGGCTGGAAGGGTGCTCTCAGGAAGGGAATTGAAGTCCGGGAAGCCGAGCGGAAGACCGGCTACTCGTCTGCGTACCTGATTGCCACCATGTATTCCGACCTGGGAGATAAGGAGCAAGCCTTCCGTTGGCTCGACACCGCATATCAAGAAAAAGATTGGCTGCTCGAGGCTTTGAACACCGACTTCTTACTCGATCCTATCCGCTCTGACCCACGGTTTGCCGAGTTAGTCCACAAGATCGGGCTTCCGCAGTAACTGGCCCGCGTCGGAGGCATAGCGGAATCCCCGAACGAAGGCCTGACTCAGCTTCCGGTCGCGTTTCTAGTCAAAGCGTCGGTCGCCGGGCTATACTTGCCTCGTCGCCCGCCCCCTTTGTTACTGACGTCCGAAAAGACCTGACGGTACGCCAGAAAGTATGAATCCTACCAGCAAACTTCACCCGAACCAGCGGCTCGGATCATGGAAAGAGATCGCCGCATTCTTCGCATGCGACGAGCGCACGGTCCGCCGCTGGGAGCACGAGCGCGCCCTTCCCATACACCGGACTCCGGGAGCTCCTGGAGGCAAGGTTTTTGCATTTACCGACGAACTCACCGAATGGCTGGCAGCATCCCGAAATTCGACCGTGAGCCCGATTCGTCCCGAGGCCGCGGAGCCTGAACCCGGCGACGCGACTCACCCGCCGACCATCATCGACGGCGGCAGCCCAGTAGAACGCGTCTCCGCGCCCGAACCGCCAATTCAACGCACAGCCACCTCCCCGCGCTGGAAAGTTTTGCTGGTGATGGCCCCAATCTTCGCCCTGGCAGTCTTGACCCTTGCCACCCTCTATCGCTCGCCCGGACTCGATTCCATCGCTGTTCTGCCATTCGTCAACGCGGGTGGTGACACCAACACCGACTTTCTCAGCGATGGAATCACGGAATCCCTGATCGACAACCTTGCGCATGTACCCGAATTGAAAGTCAGATCTCGCAACTCGGTGTTTCGCTATAAAGGGAAAGACGTCGATGTGCAGAAAGCGGGCAGTGATTTGGGCGTGTCCGCGCTCGTCAGTGGGCGAGTCGTACCGCGCGGAGACACGATTGAAGTCAGCGCCGAGCTTACCGATGTTCGCGACAACACCGTTATCTGGGGACAGCACTACAACGTCAAGAGTGCGGACGTTCTGTCATTGCAGCAGCAGATTGCCGGCGATATCGCTAACAAGTTGCGCTCCCAGCTTAGCGCTTCAGAAAAACAGCAGGTCACAAGACAAGGCACGGAGAATCCAGAAGCCTATGAACTTTATTTGCGTGGCCGTTATGCGTGGAACAAGCGGACCGCTGCGGAACTTGAGACGGCGATCTCTTATTTCAACCAAGCGATAGCCAAAGACCCGAACTACGCATTCGCCTATTCTGGTTTGGCGGATGCCTTTGCGGTCCTGCCCAACTATGGTGGCACCCCGAGCGAAGACTTTCTCAAGTCGAGCGCAGCCGCCCGGCGGGCATTGGAGTTGGACCCGACGCTGGCCCACCCCCACGCCGTGATCGGCGAGAACGAGATGCAGTACGACTGGAATTTTACGGGCGGCGAGGCTGAATTCAAGAAGGCTTTTGCTCTCGATCCGAACGATGCCACAGCGCATCAGTGGTACGCGGACAACCTGAGCATGATTGGAGGGCGGGAACAAGAGGCGCTTGCGGAAATCACTCGCGCCCGTCAGCTCGATCCGCTGTCACCGGTCATCCGAAGGGTGGAGGGAAGCGTCCGAGTAATGGCGCGGCAATTCGACGAAGGCATCATCGTCTGCAAAAAGCTGGCCATCGAGGAGCCACGCTTCGCGATCGCCCATGATTGTTTGGCTTATGCGTATTGGGGCAAACGCATGTACCCGCAGGTTATCGAAGAATGGAAAACCGCGGCCCGGCTCTCCAGCAATCAAACCGATACTGAGTTTGCCGCTGCGCTAGACGAAGGATTTCATTCCGCGGGCTGGAACGGCGCTCTGAAAAGGGCCATCGAAAATATGCTGGCGCTGCGCCAGAATGGCCACTACGTGCCCGCGTGGAAGATTGCCCGCTTTTACGCTGACCTCGGAGACAAAGAACAGGCCTTCCATTGGCTCGACACCGCCTATCAGGAACACGATTGGCTGCTCATAGGCCTAAAGACCCATTTCCCCTTCGACCCCATCCGTTCCGACCCCCGTTTCGCTGAACTGGAGCGCAAAGTCGGCGTGCCACAGTGACAAAGCAAAAAAGTAAGGGAGCGAGAAAAGGGGAAATAAGAAACGACCGTGCAATGAGTTTCTGCTCAGGGGAGCAGCCCGAATTCCTTGCCGAGTTGCACCGCCTGCGTTCTTCGCTTGGCTCCTAATTTGTCGAACACGCGACTCGAGTGCGTCTTGACCGTGTTCTCGCTGACAAAAAGTTTCTCTGCGATTTCGCGATTACTCATTCCCTTGGCGATCAGTTCGAGGATTTCGAGCTCACGCGGCGTAATGCTGAGGTCTTCTCTTTTTCTCTCGGCCTTACTCTCGTCAAACGCCGTCGGCCCCTCGGCGGGTACTAGCACCTCTTTCACAACAATCGTCTCGCGCTTTCCCGTTAACCTGAGGCCAAGCCAGATCCCGAGTACAGCGAAGATTGCCGCGGTTAACCCTCCGTAGATTTCGATCGAATGGTCGATGACCAGGAACTGATATTCAGTCCACTTCAAGACGGCGATCAGGATTCCGCCGATTAGACCGTAGATGAGGATGTGGCGCTTCATGCATTTCAGCGTTGGAGAATCCAATAAAGGTTATCCCGCGGGAGAAGTCCGCAGCAAGACAGGTCCACAGCAAGGCTACTTAAGGCCTTCGACGGCGTAGAGATCGGAGAGAGTCCGAATATAGCCGTAGACGTATGCCTTGGCGTCAGGTGTGATCGTGATTCTGCGGATGGTGTCGATACCCGCAGCGTCAGCCGGGACGAGTTCTTTCCAGAGCTTCCTTTTCCCGGTCGCTATTTCCAACTCAAACACCTTGGCAGGGATCAATCCAAAGCGATACACGTAAAGCGAACGGCCATCTGCGGACCATCCCGTCGGCTCCTCTTCCGGCTCTGTCCCGGCAACCGCTATCGGCTGGCCACCCGAGACCCGATAGAGGTAAATCTTGTGATCGGGACCGACTGTGGCGGCAAGATCCCCCTTCGGCGAGATCACAACCGTCGGGTTCACACCTTCCGGAGAAATCGCGACCGGCTTGCCTTCCCCTGGAGTCTCCACATAGAGACGAAATCCGTGACCAGCTTCGTTGCCCGAGAATATGATTCGTTTCCCGTCAGGTAACCACCGTGCCCACAGATGATTGATGGAATCATGGGTAAGTGGTTTGGCGTCGCCGACTCCAGTCGGCAGCAATACCAGGGGCGACGGAGTGATGTTCGGTCGCGCCAGCGCCCATTTCCCGTCCGGCGACAACGCTGCTCCTATCCCCTCACTGAGGCGAATCGCCGGCGAGCCATCGGTCTTGCGCAAGTAAACCGCGTACTTTGGTCCTCCGCCTTCGCCGGTTTCGCCAAACAGGACAGTTCGTCCATCGGCTGACAAATCACCCGGCACAGACCAGTCGAGCCACGATAGGTCTGTCTCCTTGGACTCGCCCGGAGCCAGTCCAATCATTCCGGCCCGGTCGTTGCCCCGTGTCATCAGCACACTCCCGTCGCGATTCACATCCAGAAGGGTAAGTTCCCCCGGAACCCGCGCCAGCAGTCGGACCGCGCCCTTGGGAGTGACCGCATACAGAGATCGATCTCCTCCAGTACGCGTAGCGGTGAACCATATTTCGTCGCCGCCGGGCGACCACGCGATGCCGGCCACACTGTCCCATCCACTGCAGAGAGTTGTCTTTTTCCCGGAGAGATCGACAATCGCAACCTCGCCGCCGTCATCGCCCAGTTGGGGATGGTCGATGAATGCAATGATGTCCCCTTTCGGCGAGACGCGAATGTGGCCGATCCAGCCGTCCGCTTGATACAACAATTTGCCCGGAGGGAATTCCAGCCGATGCCGGCCCTGGTCCTGGCGCACAATCGCCAGCGACGTGCCGTCCGGAGACCAATCCGCCCACTCGACATTCTCCATAACCTCGCGCGGCGCGCCACCCACCAAGGGAACGCGCGCCAGGGTTCCAGAGTAGAGAAATTGCGCGGCTGGATGACTGCGAAGGGCCAGTGCCATTTCGCCAGTCGAAGAAACGGCCAGCACGTCCGCTCCCGCCGGTTCTAACTCATGCGACTCAGGACTCTCCGGCCGAGTCGTGAAGAGTTGTAGCGATTTTCCTTCCCACGCCGCGCTATAGATGATGGTCTTGCCATCCGGAGCAAAACGCGCCGCGTGCACCATGCCACGACGGAAGGTCAGCGGATGATAGATGGGCAGGCTGGCCTGCTCTGCCGGGCGCTGTAGCAAAAATCTGCCCAACACCACTCCGCCGACCAGTGCGATGGCGGCCGCTGCCAACACTGCGGGTAAAAGACGCTTTCCAGGTCCTCCCGAAGGCTCGGTAACTGGCGCTGCACCCGCCTCTGGAATGATCGGGATGGCACTCGAACTCTCCGCGCGCACCCGTGACGTGTCGAGAGCGCGCTTGATACGTTTCAAATCTCCGCGCAACTCTGCCGCAGTCTGAAAGCGGTACTCGCGATCTTTCTCGATGGCCTTAAAAATCAGCTCTTCAAGCCTGGCTGGTATCGTCGGATTCGCAATCGACGGCGACACAGGAGTGCGATTCAGGATCGCCTCGGAGATAACGCCACTGCTGCTTCCAGAAAACGCCAGAGTCCCAGTCGCCATCTCATACAGCACGGAGCCAAAGGCGAACAAATCTGTGCGCGGATCGAGGCTCTCGGCGCGAACTTGTTCTGGCGACATGTAGGCAACGGTCCCGATCGTCGACCCGGGAGTCGTCATCATTATTCCGTCGGTCGCTGTCTGCAGTGCGAACTCCGAACCGCCGTGGCGATTCTCCGACGAAAGTTTCGCCAGACCGAAGTCCAGGAGCTTGGCCTGACCACGCTTGGTCACAAAAATATTTGCCGGTTTTATGTCGCGATGAATGATGCCCTTGGAATGCGCGGCATCGAGCCCATCGGCAATTTCAATCGCCAGATTCAGCAGCGTCTCGGTGTCCAGCGGACGGCCAGCGATGCGGTGCTTCAGGGTCTGCCCTTCGAGGAACTCCATGACGATGAAGGGCTGGCCATCCTGCTGGCCGATCTCGTGGATCGTGCAGATGTTGGGATGATTGAGGGCCGAAGCCGCCTGCGCCTCGCGTTGGAAGCGGGCCAAAGCCTGAGCATCTTTCGAGACGTCGTCCGGCAGGAACTTCAAAGCGACAAAGCGTCCGAGCGCAATGTCTTCCGCTTTGTAGACGACTCCCATCCCACCACCGCCGAGCATTTCTACAATCCGGTAGTGGGAGACTGTTGTACCGATCATCGTTTAATGTCAGGGCTCAGATTTTTCGGGGGAATCGGAGCGCTGCCATCTTAGGGGCAATCGTCGGTGCCGTCAATCGTGGGGGTTGCGCGCGAGGTTGCGCGGTGCAATCCCCGTTCTGGCAATTGGCTATCTTCTTCCATCCTCGCCGTCTTCGCCTTGACCGTTTGCGTCCGCTCGCGCAACAATCCTTATTGACGTCTGACTTTGAGCGTAAACGTCGAGCCCACAGTCGAGCGTAATGAGGTGTGGTTTTATGCTGGCCTATCTATTCGTAGTCTTTGCCGTCGTGGCGCGGATGCCCTTCATGCCGCATCCCTGGAACTTCACTCCGGTAGCGGCCGCACTGCTCTACTTTGGCGCTCGCGGACCAAAACGCCAGCTCTGGGCTCCCTTTGTGCTGCTCGCTGCGTCCGATGTCATCCTGACGAAGTTCGTCTACTCCTACGTATTTTCCTGGGACCACCTCGTGACGTGGGCCTGGTATGCGGCGATTTTGTGGCTCGGTTACCAGCTCCGCGACAATTCGAACTGGGTGCGAATCGCGGGCGCGTCTCTGGCGAGTTCTATCTCTTTCTTCGTCGTCAGTAACTTCGCGGTCTGGGCTTGCTGGGATATGTATCCGAAGACTCTAGCCGGCTTGATGACTTGCTACACCGCTGGGCTGCCGTTCTTCCGCCGCGGGATCGCTGGTGATTTGCTCTTCACCGCCGTCATGTTCGGAGTGCCCGCGATCGTAGCGGTAATCGCCCGCTCGAGTGACGGTTCTCACAACACAGCCGCCGCATAATCGAAGCAGTCAGATCAGACAGAGACGCTCAACCGGCCTAGGAGGCAGTCGGATCGGGTTCTGACTTGCCGCGTCGGCGTTTCGCCCGGCGCCACAACATCCACGCTGCCACCAGCAACAACACTCCCACCAATATCGCAACCGCGTGGTGCGCGAAAAGATTTGTCGTAAGCGTCACGATCTCGGGCCCGAACCACAATGTCAACAATGCTTCAATCAGGAAACGCACAAACCGGCCGGCGAAAATCGCGAGCAGGAAGTGCCCAAAATTCATCTCAAACGCAGCCGCGGCCAGCACAACCATCTTGAATGGCGTGGGCGGGGGCAACATCGCCGGGAACATCAGCGCCCAGAATTCATGCCGTTCAAACGAAGAGTGGATCTTCGCAAAGCGTTCGGGTGACATCCGCTTACGCAACAGGACCTCGCCGCCCAGATAGCCAACAATGTAGAGCACGATACTCCCCAGGGCCGAGCCGGCCGAGGCCAGCAGCACATACATAAGGAAGCGCGGGCGGTCGTTGTAGACGTAACCAACGAAGATTGCATCCAGAGGCAGGCCCAGGAACGATCCGTCGACCGCCGCAAACGCCAGCATGCCCCATGGTCCCAGAGGCGCGAGGACCTGGCGGATCCAGTCTCCATACGCGTGAAGGAAATGTTTGATCTTGTTCAAAGGTTGGATTTTAGTTTACAGCCACGACTCTACCGCCCATCATGCTCCGTCTTGCCGGCAATCAGGTCCAGCGCGTGTGGCAACAGTTCCATCACGGCCTCGAGCGATTCCACCGCTCCCGCCGGGCTGCCCGGCAGATTCAGGATCAGGCTCAATCCACGCACGCCACAGACTCCACGGCCGAGTGCCGCGTAGCGCGTCTTGCGAATCCCTTGGAATCTCATCTGCTCGGCGATCCCCTCCACTAGGCGCTCGCACACCGCGAGAGTCGCTTCCGGAGTCACATCCCGCGGAGCAAGGCCGGTGCCCCCGGTGGTCACCACCAATCGTGCCGAGCGGCACAACTCAATCAGTTTTTCCTGAATCGCGATGCGTTCATCGGCCACCACACTACGCACCACGACTTCGAACTTGCGGCGGTCCAGCGCCTTCGCGACCGCCGGACCGGAGAGATCCGCTTTTTCGCCGCGCGAACAGGAATCGCTCACCGTCAACACGGCCGCGCGTGTGCCCGCAACCTTTAAAGCATCACGTGTCGAGAAGGACATCTTCACCCTCGGCCGCTGCGTCGCGCTGCGCCTCGTCGAGCAACCGCAAGCCCTCCATCAACAACCCCTGCGTATTCAGGGTTGTCGTTTCCTGCGAAGACTTGCCGTTGAAATCCACTTGAAAATTTCCGTCGGTCCAACGCAGCACTTTGAAAACCGCCTCGTCCCCTGTCGTCGAACCATACACGGCGTGCTTGGCCTGCCCCTGGCTGAAATAAATTTCGCATTTTTCGTCGCCGTTGGTCGTCGTCAGCAAACAACTCTTGCGCCCCATTTCGAGCGACTGCACGAGATCGATCACATTCATCTGCGACAAACTGCCCCGCAACACACCGTCTGTCGACGCCGCCTTGCTCAGCTTTTCGAGGGCAATCCGGTCGACGACGCGCTTGATCTTATGAACCGCGTCTTTGAGGAAAAAAGGTTTTTCCAGATAATCTTCGATCGGGTCCTGCATCGACAATCGTTCACTGATATCGGCTTTGCTGGCCATCAGAATGACAGCGATCCCGGCGGTTGCAGGCCGGCTCTTCAGTTTTTCGAGAAGCTGGCGCCCATCCATTCCGGGCATGCGGTAGTCGCAGATCAGAACATCGGGCACGTCCTCCACGGCTTTCAGCAAAGCGTCCGCCGCATCGGTAGCGACCGTGACTTCGCCCAGTACGGAGAGTGCCTGCTGCAGCATCCCGAGCACCATCGGGTTATCGTCCACCAACAGAATTTTGACGTTGCTCGCCATCACTATTTTCGTTTGCTGCTCTTACCCGGGACATCCGAACCTGCGACATGCGGAGCCCGCGCTCGCTTGTATTCTCCGCTCTTGCCGCCCGATTTCCGCTCCAGCACCACTTCCCGGATTTCGATTCCCTTATCGAGCGCCTTGCACATGTCGTAGACCGTCAGCGCCGCAACACTGGCCGCCACCAGCGCTTCCATCTCAACGCCCGTTTCGGCCGTCGTCTTGATTTTTGTGGCGACAGAAACGCCATTCTCGCACACGCGTAGAGTCACAGCAATGTACGAGAGTGCCACGGGATGACACATCGGAATCAACTCAGAAGTCCGCTTCGCCGCCATAATCCCAGCCGTCCGCGCCACTTCCAGCGGATCGCCCTTGGGATTCGCCGGTAGCGCCCGGAGCACCGATGGCGACATAGCGACGAAAGCGCTCGCTTCCGCTTCACGCGCCGTTCGCGCCTTCGAAGACACGTCCACCATGCGAGCCTGTCCGTGGGCGTCATAGTGCGAAAGACGGTGCGATAAACCGCGCGGAAGCTGCTGCGAAACTTTTTTCGGCATCCTCAACAGATTATCCTACCCACGCGATCCTACCCACGGACCTGTCATCTTGAGCGGAGTGCCAACATTCACGAAGTGAATGATGACGCGTAGTCGAAAGACCCTGTGTTCGCTGGCATCCGCACGGCAGTGAAATAATCACCGCCGCAAAACCGCTACCCACTCTCCCGCCCCAATCCGCTCCCGATCTGCAGGAATCACTACGTAGCAATTCGCGCCGCCAAGCGCGGCCAGATCGCCCGACCCCTGCCACCGCGCCAACTCCACCTCGGCATTCTCAAATTCTCCCGAGAGCACGCCGGGCAAGAATCTCTTCAGCCCAGTCTTGGTCCGAATTTCCGATTTCAATTGGGCCCGCAGAAAAATCAGCGGTGGTTGCGCCAGTCCCGCGAGGGCCTCAATCATCGGCCGCGCAAACAGCTCGAAGGTCACCATCGTCGAGACCGGATTCCCCGGCAGCCCAAGAAAGTATTTCCTGTGCTCCAGCCCACACGACCCAAACACCACCGGCCGCCCCGGCTGAATCTCAGCGCCCGTGAAATAAAATTCTGCCCCAAGTTCTCCAAGCACCTGCTCGACCAGATCGAACTTCCCCGTGGAGACGCCGCCGGCCAGCAACAACAAGTCGCACTTCAATCCTTCTTCAATCAACATCCGCAGCCGCTCACGCTCATCCGGAGCGATCGCCAGCCGCACCGCGACTCCGCCCGCCTCCTCGACCTGTGCCGCCAGTGAATATGTATTCGAGTTCCGAATCTGCGCCGCTGCCGGAGCCGCATCAATTTCCACCAGCTCATCTCCGGTAGCGAGTACCGCGACCCGCGGCTTTCTGAAAACTTGAACCTTGCTCTTGCCCACCGAAGCCGCAATCGCGACGGCCGCATGATCGAGACGCCGTCCGCGTTCGAGCAGCACCTGCCCTGCTCGCGCTTCTGCGCCACGCGGAACAAAATTCTCGCCGACCTGAACGCTGCGCTGTACCTCAATGAATGTCGGCTCAACGAATGTCGTGTCGACGGAATCAAGACTACCGAGGGTGCCCCATCCTAACGTCGCGTCTTTGGCGACGTTAGGGTGGGCCTCGGAAGTGCAAGTAGTGAATTCAACCATCACCACCGCATCCGCGCCCGCCGGCAACGGAGCCCCTGTCATGATCGAGACCGCCTGCCCGCGCCCAACCGCGAGCCCGGATGCTTCCGGCCAGTCTCCCGCCTTCACTTCCCCCACAACCATCAGCCGCGCCGGAATCTCGACCAAATCCGCAGCCCGCACCGCAAATCCGTCGCGCGTGGCCCGGGGAAACGGAGGGAAATCGCGATCGGCCAAGATCTGCTCCGCCAACACGCGGCCCACCGCGGCCAGAAGGTCGACGGCCTCGATATCTCGCGCAGCCACGCCGGCCGCATGCAGTTCGACGAGATGCCGAGCCTGTTCAAAGCTCAAGACAGTTGGCACTGAGGCAGATGGCATTGAAGAATGATACGCCGCCCGATTCTGCATGGCAGACGATAGGCGGCGATGACCGAAGTCAGGGAGTTTGGTTTTTCAGAAGCTGAGAGCTGAGAGCTGAAAGCTGACGGCTGTCGTTAGTTCCTCGCCAGTTCCTGTCCCAGCACCGTCGCGTTGCTGGCAAAGGCCAGGCCGGTTTCGAGATCGACCAGTCCCGAGCGAACCAGTTTCGCAATCTCTGCGTCGAAGTGTTGCATGCCTTCGCTTTCGCTGCCCTTGATCGCGTCGAGCAGCGTGCGTCCCGGACGCTCGCCTTGTTCGACACAATCACGCGTCCGCGAATTAGATTTCAGGATTTCGACGACCGCAATTCGGTCGCCGCCGTCGGCGCGTGGAATCAACCTCTGCGCGATGACGAAGCGGAAGGTCTTCGCGAATCGTTCGCGCACCGATTGCTGATCGGCGGCGGGAAAACTGCCGACGATGCGCTCCACCGTCTTCGAAGTATCGACAGTGTTCATGCTGGAAAGCACTAGGTGTCCATTTTCTGCGGCTTCGAGCAGAATCTCGAGCGTCTCGCGATCGCGGATTTCGCCGATCATAATGACGCGTGGAGCCTGCCGCAGCGCCGCCCGCAGCGCCAGGGTGAAATTCGGAGCGTCGCTGTGCAACTCGCGCTGGTGCACCGTCGATTTCTTGTGTCGGTGCAGAAATTCAATCGGATCCTCGACCGTCAGAACGTGATAGCAATGTTCGGTATTGATGCGGTCGATCAAAGCTGCCAGCGTTGAAGATTTGCCCGATCCTGTCCCTCCGGTCACGAGAATAATTCCGTTGCGGACCTTCGTGGCTTCTTCCAACTGTCCCGGCAGGCGCAGTGAACCGAAAGTCGGAATGACGGTCGGAATCACGCGCATCACAATCGCGCAACTTCCTCGCTGGATGAAAACGTTAACGCGAAATCGCGCCATCCCCGGCAATCCATAGGAAATGTCGCAAGAACCCTGCTCACGTAGGGTGGTGATGGCCTGCTTGTTGGTGCCGATCAGATCGGCGGCGATGCGGCGCGTATCGTCCGCGGAAAGAACTCCACTGCCAGAAATCTCAACCGCCGTAAGTTGCCCGTGAATTTCGACCTGCGGCGGACGTCCCGGCGAAAAAACCAGATCGCTGACTTTTTCCGATGCACGCAACATGCCCGCAAGCAGGACTGCGGTCGGGATCGCACCTGTCCCCGCGCCTTCGAGTCCTTCAAAAGCAATTGCAATCGGGGAATTCCCCGGAGCAGCCATTTCTTACACTCCCAATTACCGGCTTAGTTAGAAGCTAACGACACCACAGGGGAGACACTTCGAGCAGTTAAAAGCCTGTTATGAATGTAGCGCGTAAGGACAAAAGCTCGAAGGACAAGTAGGTCATAGACCTCGGTAACCAAGAGGTCGGCGGGACCGAATCAGCGGGACAAAAATCAAAAATAAAGAGCGGCTGTTGAAAAGCCGCTCTTTTGCACCTGCCGAATTTGTCGGTTTTTACCCTACTTCTTTACCGGTTTCTTCTTTCCGAAGCCAGTCTCCACGGTCGCACCAATACTCGTCAGCATGTCTTTGGCGGGCTGCGCGAGTTTCCCCTCGGGTTCCAGTTCGAGATACTTCTGGAAAGCTTCGGCCGTACCTTCGGGCGCAACCATCTTGTCGCCTTTAAGTGTGGCCTTGCCGATCAGATTCACGCCTTTCCAATAGTAAGCAGCGGCTCTCGTCGGATCGGTCGCAATCACTTTGTCGAATGCCACGATCGCGTCATCGACCTTGCCCGCGTTCGTAAGGATGGCCCCCTCGTTGAAGTAGTAGGTGGCCGCGTGCGTAGGATCGAGACCGGCTGCTTTGTTGTAGTTGGCCAGAGAATCATCGACCTTGTTGGACTTGGCATAAGCCTCGGCCAAATTGTTATAGTACGCAGCCAATTTCAGAGAATTGTCCGCTTCCTTCTGTTGTACCTCCGAAGCACTTCGCAGATCGATTGCTTTCTGGTAGTCGGCTGCGGCCGTCTCGTAACGCTTCTGCTTTTCCGCAGGATCGGTCTGCTTGGCCGCCGACCCTCGGTACGCGTCGCCGAGTTTGAACCAAATCAGGTCCCGGGTTGCGTCGATCTGGTTCGCTTCATTCAGAGTTGTAATGGCCGTATCGAAGTCGCCCGCATCCGCAGCCGCTTTGGCTGCGTTGAGTTTTTCGTTCAGCGAACCGACGGTCTTGGTTTCGGATGCGGCCTTGGCAGCAGCGTCCGCCCGCGCCTTGGCTTCTTCCGGCGTCAACCCCTGCCCCTGAGCGGCGGTCGCGGCTTCCTTCTTCAAGTCGAATGGCAGCTCCGTTTCATCCAAGCCTACCGACACATTGTTGAAATGGAACAGTTCCTTACCGTCTTTAATGAGCTTGACATTGTATTTACCCGGCACAATGCCCAGCGAGAAGTACTCGCCTTTGGCGTTCGTTTTGAGCTTGTAGACATGGCCCGATTCGACACCTGTCCACTCCACATCAGCCTGGACGATTGGCTTCCCTTCGCCGTCCTTACAGACTCCCTTGATCGTGCCCGTGGTTTGCGCAAGCACGAACGGAGACGACAGCACCGTCGCCAACGCAACCACCAGCAGGGGGAGAATGGAATATTTCCGCATGATTTTGCCTCCCGGCATTGAATCTGAATTTACTGAACTCTTTTGCGCCCCTAAACGGCGCATCGAATTTCGAAGAACTTTGCTCCATCGCTCAAGCGATACCCCTCATCCGAATGGTACGAATAATACGGATCGCCGCTAACGCGACCGCGCAGCCGCTTCCGCGTATGGAATCGGGTCTTGTGCGCCCGCATCGCGAAACGCCCGCAGACGCAGAACACAACTGTCGCAAACCCCGCAGGCGCGATCCTCACCTTGATAGCATGACCACGTTAAATCGAACGGGGCATTCAGTTCAAGGCCAAGCCTTACGATCTCGGCTTTGTGCATGGCGATTAAAGGAGTCACCACTCGGATCGTTCCTTCTTTCGTGCCCGTCTTCACGACCTCATTGAACGCTCGATAATACTCCGGACGGCAATCGGGATAGCCCGAACTGTCCGGCTCAACCGCTCCTATATAAACTTTTTCGGCTCCGAGCACTTCCGCCCAACTGACCGCGACGGCAAGAAAGTGCGCATTGCGGAACGGAACATAAGTCACGGGAATGCTCTTCCCGATACTGCTTTGCCCAATACTGCCCGCTTCGGGCACCGCGATGGCCGCATCCGTGAGCGCCGATCCTCCGATCGCGCGCAAGCTTTCATTGCGCACCAGCAGGCGGTCGCGAATTCCCAGCCGGTCGCAAATGCTCTCAAACGAACGCCGCTCGCGCCCTTCGGTCCGCTGCCCGTAGCTGACGTGGACGGCAGCAGCCTCATGGTCCCGCACGGCAAGGGCCGCGCACACGCAGGAATCCATGCCGCCGCTGAGCAAAATCACGGCGCGGGTACGGTTGTTCCTGGACTTGTTCGCTGAGCTTGGCATTGTGGTCGTGTCTCTGTCTTGCCTTAACGATTTTATGCCAGCGGCACGAGTTTCATCCCCGTGTCGAAGCCGCCTTCCAACATTGACCGCGACTCCGAGCCACAGGTATTCTGCGAAGGACTCTCCTGAACTGGCAAGTCCGCGGAATCCAATGGAGAACCTCAATTTCTGAGTCGCGGGAGAGACTCTCTCTGAAAATTAAACACTTCGCCGGCCTGCTGCTACTGACCGTCCTCGCCCTGCTGGTCCATGGCTATCATCCCTATGCGGAAGACTCGGAGATCTATCTTCCCGGCGTCTTGAAGATCCTGAATCCGGCTTTGTTCCCGGCCAACGCGGAGTTCTTCGGCGAACACGCCGGGCATTCTCTCTATCCGAACTTGATCGCCTTCTCGGTCCGTGCTTCGCATTTGCCCTTGCCCGAGGTCGCTTTTCTCTGGCATCTCATCTCTATCTCCCTGCTGTTGGCGGCCAGTTGGCGCTTGGCGTCAGCTCTGTTTGAATCGGAAACGCCTGCCGACAACCAGGACGTGCTCTCGCGCTGGGGCGCCGTCGCATTCATGGCCGCGCTGCTCACCCTTCCGATCGCGGGCACTTTTCTCTATATCCTGGACCAGTATTTGAATCCGCGAAATCTGGCGGCATTTGCGGTTTTGTTTGCCGTTGCCGACCTGTTGTACCGAAAGTATGCGCAGGCGACAATCTGGCTGGCATTTGGTGCTGCCATGCATCCCTTTATGGCAAGTTTCGGAATCTTATTCTGCGTCTGGCTCGTCTTGCTCGATCGTTTTCGTCCGCGATTTCTTGGATTCGCTGCAGCCCTTCCTTTCGGAATCTCTCTCGAACCTCCTCCTGACGCCTATCACGAGGTTGCACGCCTGCAGCGTTCGCATTTCGTTTTGCGCTGGGAGTGGTATGAATGGGTCGGCGCGCTCGCCCCGGCAGTTGTATTTTGGTGGCTCGGAGGTTGGGCGCGCCGGCACCGTCTGAAAAATCTGGAGTTGGTGTCGCGCGCCATGGTTCCCTTCATTTTGATAGCCGCTGCCGCGGCCATTGGGCTCGGGATTCCTCCCCGTTTCGAAGCTCTCACCCGGCTCCAGCCGATGCGCTGCCTCGCCTTGTGCTACATGGTGCTGATCGTTGCGGGCGGCGGCCTGGTTGGACGTTACATTCTGCAGCGAAGCGTTTGGCGTTGGCTGGTATTGTTCGTCCCGCTCAGTTTGGGAATGTATTTTGCACAGCGCCAGGTGTTTCCGGCGAGTGCGCATATCGAATGGCCCTGGGCCGCGCCGCGCAATCCGTGGGCACAAGCATTCGTATGGATTCGCGACAACACCCCGGCCGACGCGCTGTTTGCCCTCGATCCCGCGCACATGCAATTGCCGGGTGAAGACGAGAATGGATTCCGCGCCCGCGCTGAGCGCAGCATGCTGGCCGACCTCACCAAAGACAAGGGAGCGGCGTCGATGTTCCCTCCGCTCTCGGTCTTGTGGGCGCAGCAGATCGAAGACCAGAAAAATTGGAAACTGTTGGGCAAATCAGACTTCGAACATTTGCGCCAGAAATACGGCGTCAGTTTGGTCGTAGTCGAGCAGCCGGGCCCACTGGGACTCGATTGCCCATACCAGAATTCCGCGGTGAAAGTCTGCCGCGTAGATTGAGCCGAGCACGGTGAGCTGTGGGCGATCTCAAAAGCAACTTCCAGAAAACTGCGGCCAGCACTGCGCCTTAGCGTAAAATAAACTTTCCAAATCTGCGCATGGCGAATCCGATTGTTACCCCCGCAACTCGGCTGCTGTTTCCGTATGTGAAGTGGTCTTCTCAACTGCCCACCCTGCGACGGCAGTTTCGTGACAATCAGCCTTACCCGCACGTCCACCTCAAAGATTTTCTCGACCGCGAGGTTGCCGCTGAAATATCGTCTGAGTTCCCAGATATGGCGACCGACGCGTGGACGCGCTACAAGCATCAGAACGAAAATAAATTGGGTCTTGCCAAGCGCGAGATGTTTCCGCAGTTGTTGGGAGAAGTCGTGGACGAACTGAATTCGGACGCATTCGTTCACTGGCTTTCAGAACTAACTGGGATCCCCAAGCTGGTTTCGGACGACATGCTCGAAGGCGGCGGCCTTCACCAGTCAACGACCGGCGGATTTTTAAACGTACACACCGATTTCAGCAACCACCACTATCACAAGCATTGGCGTCGGCAGGTCAATCTCATCCTCTATCTCAACCCCAAATGGGACGAGCAATGGGGTGGCGCGCTCGAACTATGGGACCGCGAAATGCGCCATTGCGTCACCAGGGTGCCGCCGCTGTTCAACGACGCCCTCATCTTCCGCACCGACGAAATTTCTTATCACGGTTTTCCCGATCCGTTGCGCTGTCCCCCGACCGAATCGCGCAAGAGTCTGGCGCTGTATTACTACACGGTCGAGTCGGAAGGCGAGGTCAAGACGCGCTCCACCAACTATCGGCCGCGTCCAGAAGACGGCGTACTGAAATCGAGCTTGATCTGGTTAGACAAAGAGGCCGTAGATTTGTACTCCCGCGCAAAAGCGCGCTTCGGATTCTCCGACGAACTTGCTAGCAAGATTCTGGGATTCCTCTCGCGGAAACGCTAGTCCCCGCAACTGTGATTCGTGCCAGTAACCTGATACCCTGCTCCCCGCAATACCACTTCAATATTCCGAGGCCCTAATGAAACCACGCGGCGTCCGGCTCGCACTTCTTCTCCTGTTTTCAATCTCGGCTTCTTTCTGTTGGGCCGCCGATGCAGACCGTAAGCACGTTGTGCTCGACGAATCGGCCAAGCGGAAAACCTTCCCCTTCAGCGACGCCGTGGTCGTCGGCAACACCCTTTATCTCGCAGGCACCGTCGGTTTTGACCAAACTGGCAAGGTTCCGCCCACTCCCGAAGAGGAAGCGAAACTCGCCATGGACACGGTCAAACAAGTCCTCGAAAGCCAGAGCCTGTCCATGGAAGATTTGGTCTCCGTGCAGATCTACTGCACCGATTTCACTCTCTATGACAGATTCAATGCCGTCTATCGGACATACTTCCACGAACAGTTTCCAGCGCGCGCTTTTCTCGGAGTCAGCAGTCTGATCCGCGGCGCACACTTCGAAATCACAGGCATCGCGGTGAAGCGGCCTAAGTAGTGGAGAGAAAAACGTTGCTCATGGAAATTTAACGGCGCGTCGATGCGGTCGGAAGCCCTTCGCCGTAGTAAGCCTCGGGCACGCCCTCGAGCGTCTTGCCGTTATCGCTGAAGATAGGGTTGTGTATGATCCCTGCGCGCTGCAACGCGAACTGTACTGTGGTCTGCAGAACTTCGAGGCCATAGCGAACACTGCGCCGGAAATTGATCGAAGACGCTTCCTCGAAATATTTTGTCGGGCATGAGACTTCGCCGATGCGGAAACCGAAATACACGCACTGGGCAAGCATCTGATTGTCGAAAACAAAATCGTCGCTATTCTCGCGCAGCGGCAGACGGGTCAGCACTTCGCGGCTAAAGGCGCGGTATCCGGTGTGATATTCAGACAACTTGACCCGCAGGAACAAGTTCTCAAATGCAGTCAGCAGGCGGTTCGCGATGTATTTGTAAACCGGCATGCCGCCACGGAGCGCGGTCCCGCCGATAATGCGCGATCCTAAAACCACGTCGTAAACGCCGTAGGCGATCATGCTCGCCATCGCGGTCACGAGCAGCGGCGTGTACTGATAATCGGGATGCACCATGATCACCACGTCCGCGCCGGCGGCCAGTGCTTCGAAATAGCAAGTCTGCTGATTGCGGCCGTATCCGTAGTTGCGATTGTGAACGAACGACTGCAATCCCAGCCGGTGCGCAATTTCGACGGTGCGATCGGAACTGTGATCGTCGACCAGAATGCGGATATCGACCAGGTCCGGCAACTCCCGGACGGTCGCTTCCAGCGTTTTTTCCGCGTTATACGCGGGGAACACCACGGCAATGCGTTTGCCGTTAATCATGCAGTCTTTTCCTCGAGGGTCTAATCATAAACGAAAACGAACGCCGCGCGGCCTTGAACTAACCGCATATTCTGGGCGAAACTTAAGCAATGGCTCCTCGCACTCTATTTGAAAAGATCTGGGACGCGCACGTGGTCGCGGCTCCCGAAGGCCAGTCCGCGCTTCTCTATATCGATTTGCATCTTGTCCATGAGGTGACTTCGCCCCAGGCTTTCGACGGTCTCCGCGCCAATGGCCGCCGTCTGCGCCAGCCTCTTCGTACCGTCGCCACGGTTGACCATAACATCCCGACGACGCCGCGCGGCCTTCCGATCACCGATCCCATCGCCGCGAGGCAGATTGAGGCTCTCCAGAAAAATTGTCGTGAGTTTGGAGTTCCGCTCTTCGACATGGATTCGGCCGAGCAGGGCATCGTGCACGTAATCGGCCCGGAGCTGGGCATCACGCTGCCGGGGATGACAATCGTCTGCGGTGACAGCCATACCTCGACCCATGGCGCATTCGGATCCCTCGCCTTCGGCATTGGGACGTCAGAAGTTGAACACGTCCTGGCGACGCAATGCCTGCCGCAAAAAAAGCCGAAGACGATGCAAGTCCGCGTGAGCGGAAAACTGGCTGACGGTGTCACGGCCAAGGATCTTGCCCTCGGAATCATCGGCCAGATCGGCACCGACGGCGCCACCGGATATGTCATCGAATACGCCGGCGATGCGGTGCGCAGCCTGTCAATGGAAAGCAGGATGACGCTCTGCAACATGAGCATCGAAGCCGGAGCGCGCGCCGGAATGATCGCGCCCGACGATACGACCTTCGCTTATTCGAAAGGCCGCCGCTTTGCTCCAAAGGGGCAAGATTGGGAAGACGCGGTCGCGCATTGGCGCACTTTGGCAAGCGATCCCGGAGCGCGATTCGACAAGGTCGTTGAAATCGACGCAGCGTCGCTCGCGCCATTCGTGACCTGGGGAACAAATCCCGGCATGGTGGTGGCTGTCAACGCCCGTGTTCCCGAGTTGACGAGCTTCGCGCAGGAATCCGACCGGCGAGCGGCGGAGCAAGCGCTCGCGTATATGGGCCTCGATCCCGGCACTCCAATGGAAGCGATTGCCGTAGACCGCGTCTTTATCGGATCTTGCACCAACTCGCGCATCGAAGATCTGCGGGCAGCGGCACGCGTGGCCAAAGGACAACACGTAAATGCGAAAGTACGCGCCATGGTGGTCCCAGGATCGCAGGCCATCAAGCGCGTCGCCGAACAGGAAGGCTTGCACCGCATCTTTCTCGATGCCGGTTTCGAATGGCGTGAATCGGGATGCTCCATGTGTCTCGGGATGAATCCCGACATCCTGCAACCCGGAGAACGCTGCGCTTCGACCAGCAATCGCAATTTCGAAGGCCGGCAGGGCCGCGGAGGTCGCACGCACCTCGTCAGTCCGATGATGGCCGCAGCCGCGGCAATCACCGGCCACTTCACCGATATCCGGAATTGGAAATTTTGATGGTTGGTAGCGACCTCGAGGATTAATCATGCAGCCGTTTCGCAAGCACAAAGGCAAAGTCGTCCCGCTCGACAAGGTCAATGTCGACACCGACCAGATCATCCCCAAACAGTTTCTAAAGCGCATCGAGCGCAGTGGATTCGGAGAATTTCTCTTTCACAACTGGCGCTTCGAGCACGACGGGAAGAAGATCGAGGACTTCATCCTCCATTCCCCGCATCATCAGAACGCAACCATTCTGGTCGCCGGCAGAAACTTCGGCTGCGGATCATCGCGCGAACACGCCGTCTGGGCGCTCACAGATTATGGCTTCCAGGTGGTGATCGCCCCGTCTTTCGGCGACATTTTCGCCAACAACAGTCTGAAAAACGGCCTGCTGACGGTGCAGCTAGGCGAAGAACAAATCGCAGAAATCATGCGCCGCGCCAATGAGATTCCCCAATACGAGCTCTCGGTCGACCTCGAAGCTCTGCGAGTCGAAGACGCGCATGGATTCTCGGCCGCGTTCGCCATGGACGACTTCTCGCGACACTGCCTGCTCAATGGATTAGACGACATCGGGCTGACTCTCCAGCACGAACGAGAGATTGCATCCTACGAAGCCAATCATCCGGTGCCCGCGGAGATGAAGGCGATCCTTGCCAGTTGACCCTGACACAACTGCGTCCAACGCTGTACACTCGTGAGTTTCACGACGAGCGCCGCGCCGGGAAAACACTTCATGTCGATCGGAGTAAGTTCGTGAAACACGTTCTGCTCGTCTTAACCTTGCTCGTTCTCGCCGTTCTTGCCGTCCACGCTCAAACCTCGGCGTCCCAAAAGCTGACGATCGAGAAAATCTTTGCCGATGGCGGAATCACCGGGCGCGCTCCGGAGACGATCAAGTGGAGTCCCGACGGCACCAAGGTTTCTTTCGTGCAGCGCGACGACGCGGGCGAGCACGGTGAACTCTGGTATGTGGACGTCGCTACCGGCGAAAAGAAAGTTCTCGCCGGCGAAGCGAAGCTTTCGCAGCTCGCCCCTTCGGCGAGCAAGATCAAAGACGAGCGCGAGAAAGAGCGCGTGATGCGCTATCACGTTGCCGCATATATGTGGTCGCCCGATTCCAAGCACCTGCTCTTCGATGCACAAGGACAGCTCTGGTATTACAGCCTCGACACCGGAACAGCCGTGCAGCTGACGTCGTCTCCCGATCCGAGCGACGACCCGAAGTTTTCGCCCGACGGCAAGCGCCTCGCCTACGTGCGCAAGCACCATCTCTATGTGCATCCCGTGTCAGGCGAGGTAGGCGAATACGCCCTGCCCCCCGAAGCAAAGCCACGAGACAATCAAAGCGACGCCGATAAAGAAAAAGAAGACAACATTTTGAATGGCGAAGTCGACTGGGTCTACGCCGAGGAGTTAGACGTACGCAGCAATTATTTCTGGTCGCCGGAAGGTAAAGAAATACTCTTCTTGCAGATGGACGAGACCAGGGTACCGACGTACCCGATCACGGACTGGATACCCACCCATCCCAGAGTTGAGCAGGAGAAATATCCGAAAGCTGGGGATCCGAATCCGACCGTGCGTCTGGGAATCGAGAGCAGCGGAGGCGGCGGCAAAGTTCACTGGATCAGGCTGACCGATGACGATGACACCTATGTTCCGCGCTTTGGCTGGATTCGCGAAGGCTGGGCTTGGGCCGAGGTCTTGAATCGCAAACAGGACACTTTGGACCTCTACTTTATCGATACGCGGTCAGGAAAATCGCGGAAAGTCTTGACCGAATCCGAGCCAGACGCCTGGGTCAACGTCAACGACGATTTCCGGATCCTGAAATCTGGCGACCGCTTTCTGTGGACCAGCTGGCGCGACGGCCACACTCATATTTACCTCTACAGTTTCAATCCGCAAGACCCGGCAGGGTCCGATGCCAAACTAGTGCGCCAATTGGAAAGCGGGGACTACGAGGTCATCGCCGTCAGCGGAGTCGACGACGCATCAGGCACGGTGTTTTTCACCGCCAACAAAGGAGACCCGCGGCAACAGAAGATTTTTTCCGTCAAGCTCGATGGAACGGAAATGAAAGTCGTGTCGTCAGGCGATGGGAACAATACCGCGATTTTCGACGACGATGGCAAACACTTCGTCGAGACGCACTCCGCAGCCCTGACTCCGCCGCGAATTTCCATGTGCACCGTCGGCAACTCCTGCCAGACGATATGGGAGAGCAACGGCATCGCCGCCTACAACCTGATCTCGCCCCAGGCTCTGGAGTTCAAAGCCGACGATGGCACGGTTCTCTACGGCTACTTGATTTTGCCGCGTAATGCAGACGCCAACCAGAAAGTTCCCCTCATCGTCCACATCTACGGCGGCCCCGCCGGGCAGACCGTGGAGGACGCGTGGGGAAGTGAGTCGCATGCTGGCACTTCGCTCTTCCATCAGATGCTGGCAAACGAAGGCTTCGCGATTTTCTCGGTCGACAATCGTGGGACGCCCAATCGCGGCAAGAAATTTTCGGCGGCGATCCGTAAACAGTTCGGCGGCGTCGAACTAAAAGACCAGCTCGCTGCGCTCGATCAGCTGTTTCCTCAGTTCCCCCAACTCGACCCTGCGCGCACCGGCATCTGGGGATGGTCGAATGGCGGATCGATGACGCTCTACGCGCTCACCCACTCCGACCGCTACAAGGCCGGCATTTCGGTGGCTCCCGTGACCAACTGGCGCGACTACGACTCCGTATACAGCGAGCGCTACCTGAGCCTGCCGAAAGATAACGGCAACGCCTATGACGATTCGATGGTGAATGCAGCCCGTCTTCTGCACGGTTCGTTGCTGCTGGTGCATGGAACGAGCGATGACAACGTACATTTCCAGAATACGATTCAGATGACCGACGCTCTGATCAAAGCGGGGAAACAATTCCGCCTGATGATCTATCCCGATAAAACGCACGGAATCTCTGGTTCAGCCACACGCATGCAGCTGTTCCACATGATGGAAGATTTCTGGAATAAGGAGCTGAAGTAAGCAGTCCATGCATCGCACAACTCTAGGCGACTTCGAACTCACCGTCGTTTCCGACGGAACCTATTTCCTCGATGGCGGAGCTTTCTTTGGGGTCGTCCCCAAAACCTTGTGGTCCAGGAAGGTTGCGGCTGACGAGTTGAACCGGCTTGACGCCGGGCTGAACTCGCTCCTCGTGCGCACCGGCGATAAAAACATTCTGATTGAGACCGGCATCGGCAACAAACTTCCCGACAAGTTGGTGCAGATCTACAAGCAGCCCGCTAAGTTGCTCGACAATTTAAACGCCGCCGGAGTCGTCCCCGAGGACATCGACATCGTCATCAACACGCATCTGCATTTTGACCACTGCGGCTGGAATACAGTACGACGCGGAGATGGAGATAAAGTCGTGGCGACGTTTCCGAATGCGAAATATTACGCGCAGCGGGGCGAGTGGGAACATGGCCGCCTGCAACTGGAGCGCGATGCCATCAGCTACATGAGTCCGAACTACGATCCGTTGATCGAGAGTGGCCAGATGGTGTTGCTGGACGGCGATTCCGAGATTTCGCCTGGCATCTCAGTCAAAGTCTTCCCGGGACACACGGCCAACATGCAAGCGGTCATCATCGAGAGTCAGGCGAAGAAGGCTTGCTATATTTCCGACCTGATCCCGACTTCAGCCCATCTCGACATTACATGGGCAATGGCGTTCGATCTCTATCCGCTTCAGACCATCGAGAGCCGTAAGAAGTACTATTCGTCTGCGATCCCGGAGAAGTGGCTGACAGTATTCACTCACGATGACGCGACGCCTTGGGGAATTGTCGAACGCGACGAGCGCGGGCGGTTAAGGCTCGCAACGGTTAGTTGAGAATCAGATCGCGAGTGCCCCTCGCGAGTTCTCTCCGCAGGAGGGGTACGAGTCCCTCTTCAAAAGCCACTCTGTGCCGCTGCCACCGTCCGGGATACGGAAGCTCAAAATGTTTCCCTGTCCAATTTGCCTCGTCTTCGGCGCGTTTGACATTCGCCGCAATCGACCGAACGACGGTGATCACAATGTCGGGCTGAAGTTGCTTGAGCATCCTGCTCAAACGAGCTTCGCCCGCTATACAAAGCCTTCGACGCTGCTCTGCGGCTAAGCGATCGACCGGAGTTCCACACAAGTCGACCAAATAGCAGCCAAGCCCGCGAAATGACTCGAGAAAATCAGCGTCTTCGAGAGCAGGAAACGCCTCGACGAACGTGTGCCGCATGCCGCGATAAAGTCCCGAGTCCGCCTGATAAAAGAATCGTCCCGATGCAGGCGGCGACTCGCCAACAAAAAGCAGTCGCACATGAGCTGGACGGTATTGTCTTCGCAGACGTTCTCGGGCAAGTGCAGTTTTGCCCAGTACTGGCATGGATTTTCTATCGTGGATCTTCTACGCCGATGTAGTTCGCACGGCCAGTTTAGCTTCGAAGAACTCCTCAACGCGTCCAAGAATCTCCGCCCCGCTCTTCGCTTCGTAGATCGCCTTCCGCAGCGCGGCGCCTCCGGGAATTCCATGTGTGAACCACGACGCGAACTGCTTCATCTTGCCTTCAGCTCCAGACATCTCTTCCTCGAGCAACATCTGGAAATAAGTGCGAATCATCTGGTAGCGGTCGGCCTCGTTCGGCTGAACATAGGAACCCGTTCGCACATATTGCTCGATCTGGCGGAAGATCCAGGGATTTGCTGGAGCCATCCTGCCAATCATCACCGCATCACAGCCGGTCTGCGCTACGATGGCGCAGGCATCTTCAGGCGACCGGACGTCCCCATTGCCGATCACCGGAATCTTGACCGCCTGCTTAACGGACGCGATCCACTCCCAACGCGCGTTTCCGCTATAACCCTGCTCGCGCGTACGGGCGTGGAGCGCGACCGCGCCCAGCCCGCATTCTTCCGCGAGACGCGCCAGCTCCACGCAGACAATTTCGTCGTCGCTCCATCCGGCGCGAAATTTAACGGTGAATGGAATCTTCACCGCGGCCCGCACCGCCTCGAAAATTTGCCCGATCAGAGGCAGATCGCGTAGCAGGCCCGAGCCCCCATTGCACTTCACAACCTTCTTCGCCGGGCACCCCAGGTTGAGATCGACCAGGTCAAAACCGAGGTCCTCCACCAATCGCGCTGCGTCGGCCAGCACCGCCGGGCTGCTGCCGAACAACTGCGCTGAAACCGGATGTTCATCTTCGTAGAAATGCAGATAGCGTCCTCGCACACGCGCGTCGCGCAGAACACCGTCGGCCGAGGTGAACTCGGTCATGATCAGGCCGCATCCACCGAGATTCTTGATGAAGCGACGGAAAACGGTGTCAGTGACTCCGGCCATCGGAGCCAGAACCGTGGCTGGCGAGATGCGAACATTGCCGATGGTCAGGCCATCGGGAAACACGCGGGCATGTGGGGTGACGGGGCTTTGCCCCGTCTCGATAGAACCTGCACCCGCGCTGTCCCAGAACTTGTTCACAAGCTGATTCTACTTTCTTTTCCCATCCGGCCAAAAAGAAAGCCTCCCGCGCGGGGAGGCTTCAGAACTTCTTCTACTCGAACCTTATTTCTTTGCTTCGGCGGCCTTGGCTGCTTCGGCTTTCCCGGCGTCGCTCTTTGCGTATTTGCGACGGAAACGCTCAACGCGGCCGGCCGTATCCATAAGCTTCTGCTTTCCGGTAAAGAACGGATGGCAAGCCGAGCAAATTTCTACGCTGATGTCGCCCTTATGGGTCGAACGGGTGGTAAACGCGTTGCCGCAGGCGCAATGCACCTTGATTTCGCTATAAGTGGGATGGATCGCTGCTTTCATATCGGTTCCTAAATCCTCGATTCAGACATTTGATTCTACAGGATTTGGAAAGGATTCAGCAAGACGGGAATCACCGATTAGGCAACGCGATAAGGCTGATTATCGGATCCCGGGTCCTTCCAAGTCCGCAGACCGTAAGCGATCCCCGCCGCCGACCATAGCGTTAACAACCAAAGAGCGTCGATCGGTGTTAGAGCAAAATGGCCCAAGTACTTGTGTGCGATGGATTGGTACGCTGCCATCCCCGCGCCCATCGGCCAACCGAGCAATAAAAGACCCGAAATCAAAACATATTTGAACTTGCCGAGCGGCCGGAGAACGACATTCGCCTGACGCCGTCCAGTCCACAAGGGAAGCGGCACACGCACCCCAAATGGGCGTAGGACAGCCATCACAACTAAATCGAACACAAGTATAGTCGAGGGCCAGACTACAACGGCACAGATCCAAAATACGAAATGCACGTTCTTACCTCGCTGCCCTCGACATTATAAGCCCTAGCGAGCGGTGGTAACTCACTTTCACCATCACGCGCCTTAGCCAAAAACGTACGGGTCCAAACAACAAAACGGCAGGGCCGACCCCCTGCCGTTTCGCTCTGCTGCAAAAGTCTGGGGCCCCTACTTACCTTTATTCACCACTTTCTTCAGTTCGTTTCCAGGAGTAAATTTGGCGACTCTACGGGCGGCAATTTTGATCGTTGCACCCGTCTGCGGGTTCCGGCCATTGCGGGCCTTGCGCTGCGAGACGGAGAACGTGCCAAATCCAATCAAAGCAACCCTGTCCCCTTTTCGAAGGGCAGATGTAACACTGTCCACGGTGGTATCGATCGCCGTCGTCGCCTGCGCCTTTGAAATACTGCAGGCTTCGGCGATCCGGTCAACCAGATCAGCTTTGTTCATGCTCTCTCCTGACACTAGTCGTTACGGTTCCCGCGCATTCAGCCGGGGAGGATAGCTCAAGGCGCGAGCACCGGCGATGGCCATTCTCGCCCATGCCCAGTTATTGTCAATGGGAAACACGTGCCAGTTGCCGGTTTTGACACTTAGCCGAAAGTGCCACACGGCTCCTGCACTCAACGATTCACGCGCTTAAAAAAGAACACTCCGTTGCGAATCGTAATTCGTCAGCGCTGTGCAGTCCGTTCTCCACAGCTCACCGCTGCTCTCCACAGGATGTGCACAGACGGCGACCGGATTCGAGTTGCGGTCCAGGCAGGTTCCGGTGCACAGTTGAATCACACAGAATTATGAAAACAACAGCGGAAGTTTGCCCGGTATGCGCGGGCTCAGGATGGAAGCCGGTCGCAGGCGCGCTCGATGCCGGCGTCACGCGCTGCGACTGCCAGTTGCGTGCCCGGGGCGGCGCCATGGTCGCGGCGGCGCACATTCCAAAGAGATACGAGCACTGCGAGCTGTCGAACTTCACCACTGATTTTCCTGGCGCAGATCGCTCCGTCGCGCTGGCTCAGATCAGTGCGACCAGATTTGTGCAGGAGTTCGATCCACGCGAAGGCAAGGGATTGCTGCTGGTCGGCGGAATCGGCACCGGCAAGACTCATCTCGCAGTCGGCATCCTTAAAGAACTCATCGCCAGCCGCGGAAGCGCGTGCCTGTTTTGCGATTATCGCGAGTTACTGAAGCAAATTCAGAATTCCTACAACGATTCGGTCAAAGCGACCGAACTGCAAGTGCTGCGCCCGGTATTTGATGCCGATGTGCTCTTGCTCGACGAACTGGGCGCAGTGAAACCGAGCGAATGGGTTTGGGACACGGTCAGCCTGATCCTCAACACGCGATACAACGACAATCGCACCACGATCATCACGACAAATTTCGCGGATGAGCCGGCTGCGAGCGCCATCCGGGCAACGTCGCTGTCGCCCGCCCGCGCAGCCACCCGCGAAGAGACTCTTGGCGACCGCATCGGCGAGCGTATGC
The DNA here is from genome assembly GCA_035308395.1 of Terriglobales bacterium. Taxonomy (GTDB): domain Bacteria; phylum Acidobacteriota; class Terriglobia; order Terriglobales; family Acidobacteriaceae; genus Acidiflorens. The sequence goes on along the minus strand of DATGGT010000126.1, from coordinate 15,684 downwards.
GTTCGAGACTCCAGGAGATGTGCCGCATCGTAAAAATGGACGGCCCCGACTTCCGCCAGAAGTTCAAGAGCGCCAGCTTCGGATAGCCCCCTCCCCACTCTGTCATCCCGAGCGCCGCCCCGAGCGAATGCGAGGGTAAGTCGAGGGATGACATAGCGTGGGAGCGGGTCTGACCTCTGCCCTCTGACCTTCTACAATCGTCTTGTGCTGCGCGAACGCATCGAGTTCCGCCCGGAGGCCGACGCCGAGATTTTCTCTGCCGTCGCCGCTGCTCCCGCCGTCTTTCTCCTGCGCGGAGCCGATCTCAGCTCCGAGCCCTACGTCAGCAAAACCGCCAACCTTCGGCGGCGCCTGGAACGGCTGCTCTCTCCACCGGAGGAACGTAGTAAGCGGCTGAACTTGCGCGAGCGCGTCCGCTGGATCGAATACACGCTGACCGGATCGGACTTCGAATCGGGATTCGTTCTCTACCAGGTTCTGCGCGAAGCGTTCCCCAAGACCTATTCCAACCGTCTGCGCCTGCGCTTCGCTCCTCTAGTCAAGCTGCACCTGGAAAATGAATACCCGCGCGCGTCGACTACCACGCGCCTCGGCCGCATTTCCGGAAAGAACGTTTACTATGGACCCTTTGCCTCGCGTGTTGCCGCGGAGAAGTTCATGAATGACGCCCTCGACTTCTTCAAGATGCGGCGCTGCGTCGAAGACCTCCATCCCGATCCCAGTTTTCCCGGCTGCGTTTATTCCGAGATGAAGATGTGTTTGGCTCCTTGCTATCGTGGCTGCACCGATGACGAATATCGCGGCGAGGTCGCGCGCGTCGAAAATTTCCTCGATTCGCGAGGGCAATCCCTTCAGCGCCAGCTGCAACAAGAGCGTGACGGCGCCTCCGCGAAGATGGAATTCGAATCAGCGGCAGCCATTCACACCCGCCTCGACAAGCTCACCCCCGTCCTCCAGCAACTCCCGGACTTCGTCCGCCGCATCGACCGTTCGCACGCCATCATGGTGCAGAAGTCGCGGCAGCCGGAGTGCGTCGCACTATTTCGCTTTGACCTCGGCGCATTGGCGGGGCCGCTGGAATTCCCAATCTCCGGCGGCGAGCACACCAAATCTCAATCGATGGAAGCGCGTATCCAGACGGCGCTGACTGAATTTCCGGCCTGCAACCCCGAGAGCGCGATCGAACGCATGGAGCATCTCGCGATTCTGAAGCGCTGGTGCTATCGCGGCAGTCGCGCCGGTGAGATCTTCTTCGCCGATGACCGTGGAGAGCTGCCGATGCGCCGCCTCGTTCGAGGCATCGGTCGAGTCTACAAAGGCGAAGCTCCAGAAGCCGAAATCATTGCGAAACCGGCAGGATAACCGGTGCATCTTCTGTAACTGTAAATCTTCATCCGATGGAATCCCTATGGCGAAGAAAAAAACATCCGCAAAACCCAAAGCGCCCAAAGCCCTCAAACCGAAGAAACCAGCACACAAAAAGAAATCCGCTGCCACCTCCGATCAGCTTCTCCGCGACCACCTGCTCTATCTGCTGAAAGGCGGTGGCGCTCATATTGGCTTTGACGAGGCTCTAGCGGAATGGCCGTTACAGCTGACCGGGACGAAGGTCGCAAACTTTCCTCACACGGCGTGGATGCTTCTCGAGCACATGCGCCTGGCGCAATGGGACATCCTCGAATTCAGCCGCAACCCCAAGCACGTTTCCCCGGCGTGGCCCCAGGGATATTGGCCTACCTCGGAGGCGCCCGCGGATGAAGCGGCCTGGAATGCAAGCGTCGCCGCGTTCAAAAACAATTTGCGGACAATGGAGCGGCTCGTCGCCAACCATAAAGTCGATCTCTATGCCCGGCTCCCGTGGGGAGATGGACAAACCGTTTTGCGCGAAGCGTTGCTGGTTGCCGATCACAATGCCTATCATCTCGGCCAGCTGGTCATGCTGCACAAGAGCCTTGGCACTTAATCAGGCGCCAATCGGCATTGAGTCCGGTGCACGCACCGGCCTTTTTCTGAACACGACGCGAATCTCCTCGCGCCAGTGCTCGTCGATGCCGAACACTTCCCATTCGATCTCCGGCGACAGATATCGCAGGATCGTGTCCGTCGTCGGATGGACGTGAAGCGCAGGTGCGACCAGCATGAGCAGCGGCTTTTGCTCAGAAATCTGTTGTCCCGGGAAATATCCGAACTGCGCGAACTCCCCGCGGCTCTGGTGCCACGCCACGCGCGACCAATAATCGACGCCCTGCAGCGGGAGGTGAATATCCTCGTCCGCCTTGAGTTCGATGACTGCAAGCCGTGCCTCGCGAGTCGTCGCCAGAATGTCGATCATGGCGCGATCCGCCGCAGCGAAGGCCGGCACTTGAGCGTAAACAGTCTCTGCAAGCAGCCGTCGATCGAGCGCGCCAATATTCCCGAAGACCAGAGACTCGAGCCATCGCTCAGGATGCATTCGCCACAGGGCGTGGTTTTTCGGGCCATCCTTATTACGAACGGCCGCCGCCAGCCGCACCAGATCGGCAAACTGCTCTTCATTCTCAGGGTTCAGGACGCGTTCCTCGGGCCCGACCCCGAAAGCAATTTCTTCTCTGCTCTCAAAATTTCGAGGATCGTGCGCAATTCGTGCCTGCGCAAATTCCAGGCCGCATTGGCGAAACGAAATCAGCGCGGGCGAGAGCGCGACCACCTCGCACTCCGGCAAAATGTTGCGAATGCGCGTGATCGATTCCGCGAAACGTTCGTATGCCATTCCCAAGTCGACAGAACGCACGAGCCGGGTAGCCAGATTCCCGCGATCTCCGGTATCGAGCGGGACAAGCGCATCTTCGCGCTGTTCAAACTCATATAACTGCCACTTCGCCGCCGTAGGATGCAGATGTGCCATGCGCTGCCGCGTGAGCATGCCCATGCCCTTCGGCACAATCATCGCCAATCCTTCTATGCATCGCCCCTGCTGAGCCATGCGACACGCCTCCAGCCACAGCAGGCCGCACGTCAGTGCGCCATCGACCGTCGCTTGCGTCTCCTGATCGTTTACTCCAAGGATTGCCAGACCCCGCTGACCACGGCGCATCCAGCCGCGCAGATATGCTGGACCGAAAGAGTGCTCGAGATCCATGCTCGTAGTCAGCCGGACAATGTTCCATTCGGGATAATTTCTCTCGATCGCTCGGCGCAGTCTGGGCTCGTAGGCGATGCGCGCAGCTCGCCGCGCTGCCGGCGAGCGCCGGTCACGATCGCGGCAGAAGTCGAGCCGCGTTGGGCGATTCTGGCCCATACGCTGCACCTGCAACCGCAGCGTCGTAGCCTTCACTTCCGCATCCAGCACGCGACGAACCACATTCCGCTCGTTCGACCACAGATGCAGCAGGCACTTGTTGTATTCGCCCGAGATAGAATATTTCGATTCCGCGAGATCGAACGCAATGGCGCCATCCTCCACCACGACTGCCGCGTGCGCACCGTGGAGAAAGTCGCCGAGTTCCTGGCGGAGAGAGTCTGGAGTCATCCATGAATTATTCGCTCCACGAACACACGCGTCAGTGACCGTTGGACCGCGTAATTGTTCGGTTTCGCCTGACTTCCGTAATCGGGGCCAACACTGACGCACCAGCACTGACGCCCTTCCGCTCGTGGGATAATGCAATCACGCGCTACGAGTCGTTTTCAGGCCAAAGGCATCAAAATATGGTGACTGTCAATCAAGAACGTTTTTTCTTCCAGCACTACGGCCTTACCCACCAGGATCTCGAGAACTACCTCAACGCCGCGCTCTCGGCCGGTGGCGATTACGCCGACCTCTATTTTGAATACCTCACCTCGACGTCGCTGATGGTCGACGAATCGCTCGTGAAATCCGCATCGCAAGGCATCTCCGCGGGCTGCGGTGTTCGCGTGGTTTCCGGCGAGCGCACCGGATATGCCTACACCGACGATCTTTCTCCGCAACGAATTCTCCACGCTGCCCGCACCGCCGCGTTGATCGCGAGTGCCCCGGCCAAGTCGACGGTTGCCGGATTCCAGCAAAAGCCCGCGCGCAGTTTGTATCCCGTGACGTTACCGTCCGTTGACGCCGAGATCACCGCCAAAGTTGAACTGCTGATGCGCGCCGATCGCACCGCTCGCGGTTACGATCCTCGAATCAAGGAAGTACGCGCGAGCTATGCCGACGAGCTTAGAAATATCTTGGTAGTAGGATCCGATGGCACCTTTGCCGAAGACTCGCAGCCGCTGGCGCGCGTGAACGTTTCCTGCATAGCAAAAACTGAAGCGAGTTCAGGCCGCGGCAGTTCCGGCGGCGGCGGCCGTGTAGCGCTCGACTTTTTCTTCGGGGGTCGAGAAAACGACAAGACTCCCGAGTTCTTCGCCAAAGAAGCCGCGCGCCAGGCAATCCTGCAGCTCGATGCCCGCGAAGCTCCGGCGGGAGACATGGAAGTGGTCCTCGGTCCCGGATGGCCCGGCGTCCTGCTCCACGAGGCCGTCGGTCACGGACTGGAAGCCGACTTTAACCGCAAAAAGACTTCTGCATTTGCCGGACTGATCGGCAAGCGGGTTGCGAGCGAAAAGTGCACGGTGGTCGACAACGGCACGATGCCGTGGCGTCGCGGGTCTCTGAACGTAGATGACGAAGGCCAGCCCACGCAGGAAACCGTGCTCATCGAGAACGGCATTCTCAAGGGATATCTCAGCGACAAGCTTTCATCGAAGCTCATGGGCCTCGCCGATACCGGCAACGGACGCCGCGAAAGTTACGAACACATTCCGATGCCGCGCATGACCAACACTTACATGCTGGCCGGCCAGGACGATCCCGGAGACATTATTCGTTCCGTGAAAAATGGCGTCTACGCCGTGAACTTCGGCGGCGGACAGGTCGATATCACGAACGGTAAATTCGTGTTCTCAGCCTCGGAAGCCTATCTGATCGAAGATGGACAGATCACCGCTCCGATCAAAGGCGCAACTCTTATCGGCAACGGACCCGATGTGCTGACCCGCGTTTCGATGGTCGGCAACGATCTGAAACTTGATGAAGGCGTCGGCACCTGCGGCAAAGATGGGCAGGCCGTTCCGGTTGGCGTCGGTATCCCAACGATCAAAATCGATCGTATGACGGTCGGTGGGACTGCGCGGAAAGAGTCCGGCGGGTTCATGCAGTAGTTTGTGGTCCTATAACACCCGCGCCGCCACTCCCTGCGCCTTCAGCATCTTCACCGCCTCCGCGTCGAACGACAGAAACATCTCTGCGCCTAGCCACTGCCCCTCATGTGCGATTACGCCGTCGGCAAAATCGCCGCCCGCATCGAGCATTGCCAGGCCCGCTTCAACCGCTGGCCGGTTTGTTTCTACGTTCCCGGCTGCGAGCGCCGCTCGAATGGCTTTAGCTATTTCCGTCGGCCGGAAACCATAAACGCTCCGCAGCACCCATGCAAACTCGCACAGGCACGGAAGCGCGAGAGCGAGCAACTCGGCCCGGCCCATTTCCTTCATCGCCACTTCCGTTTGGCCCGGATGATCTCGGACGGCGGCTCGCACCAATAGATTCGCATCGACTGCGATCTTCATTTCCGGACCACGCGACCTTTTTTCATATCGACACGGCCCGCCCAGCCCGCTGCGGCGGCTTCGTTGATTTCTTCAATCGTGGCGACTTTCTTGGTCTTCCCAGCAAGAATCCCGAAGAAGTCTTGAATTTTTCCGGTCGGCCGCGCCGCCCGAATCACACCTCGACCGTCGGGCAGAAGATCAAGCTCGATTTTGCCACCGGGCTTTACGCCCAGATGCTCCATCACCTTCTTGCGAAAGGTGACTTGTCCTCGCTGAGTCACAGTTAACGTTGCCATCGCGTACCTCGCGTCGTTATCTCGGATTATAATGCAAATCTGCATTACTACAAAGCGCCTAACCTTGCATCCCTGGCACAGCGTTGCTACTCAAATCAATAGCTGTCCTTCCGCAGACGCTGACTAAAGATCGGGGGCAGCCTGCGTGATAGATTCAGAATTACCGAAAATGACAACAACACTAGAGACCGCAGCCAGCCAATCCGTAACCGACCTTAAGCAAATCGCGACCGATGTAGTCGCTCGCGCCATGAAGGGCGGCGCTACTGCCGCCGAGTGCGTGGTCCGCGAGGGCGACGAATTTTCCACCTCCGTCCGTCTCGGCCAGGTCGAGACGTTAAAGGAGTCCGGATCGCGCGCCATCGGCGTCCGCATCTTCTTCGGACAGCGCGCTGCCAGCACTTACTCCAGCGATTTCTCCGCCGCGGGCATCGACCGCATGTTGAAATCCGCGCTTGAGCTGGCCAGAATCACTTCCGAAGATCCCTTCGCGGGCATTCCCGAAGCCGGCAAATTCGGATCGCTTCCCGGCGACCTCCATCTTTTTCACGAGGACGTCTACTCGTTGCCGAGTGCCGAGCGCATCGAATACGCGCGCCGCGCCGAAAAGGCCGCGCTCGATTTCGATCCGCGCCTCAAGAACTCCGATGGCGGATCGTTCGACGCCGCGACCGGCCGAAAAGTGCTGGCGAATTCTCACGGATTTGTCGGCGAATACCGCCGATCCTATTGCTCGGTCGCAGCCGTTCCCATCGCGCAAGACGAAAATGGCGGGATGCAGCGCGATTACTGGTATTCAGTAGCTCGCAGCCTGGCAAAGCTTGACTCTCCGGAGCAGGTCGGCAAAGAGGCTGCGCGCCGCACTCTGCGCCGTCTCGGAGCACGCAAGGTCAAGACTGCGGACGTTCCCGTCGTGCTCGACCCCATGGTCGCCACTTCGATGCTCGAACACATTTTCGAAGGCATCAACGGCGATTCCGTCTATCGCGGAGCCTCGTTCCTGGCCGGCAAACTCGGCGAGAAAATTGCCGGAGCGAACGTCAACGTCATCGACGATGGAACCCTATCCGGCGGTTTCGGCACCACCCCGTTCGATGGAGAGGGCATTCCCACGCGCCGCACCGTCGTCATTGAAAACGGAGTGCTCAAGTCTTATCTGCTGAATACCTACACCGCGAAAAAACTCGGCCTCGAAACCACCGCCAACGCCGCTCGCGGACTCGCCGGCACTCCCGGCATCGGCCCCGGCAATTATTTTTTGGAAGCCGGCGAGAAGAAGCCCGAGCAGATCATCGCGGAAATCAAAGACGGCCTCTACGTCACCGAATTTCTCGGCCACGGCGCGAACCTTGTAACTGGCGACTACTCTCGCGGAGCCTCCGGTATGTGGATCGTCAACGGCGAACTGGCCTATCCCGTCGAAGAAATCACCGTTGCCGGCAATCTGAAAGAGATGTTCAACAATATTTCCGAGATCGGCAGCGACCTCGAATTCCGAGGCAGCGTCGCCTCGCCCACCATCCGCATAGACGGCCTGACCGTAGGCGGCGAATAGCAGGCGTAAACTGCACAGATGAAATTCGCCAAAATCGTCTTCTGGATCGCCGCCATCTGGGGACTGCTGGTTCTGACTCCGCTCTACTTCATGTTCAACCTGATCGGCCGCCAGGACCCGCCTCCGATCACCCATCCTGCGTTCTACTATGGATTCATAGGCGTAGCCCTGGTCTGGCAGATCGCTTTCATCGTCATCGCCTCTGACCCAGTCCGTTTTCGCCCATTCATGTTCGTCGCCGTTCTCGAAAAATTCAGCTACGCCATCGCCTTGATCGTGCTTCATCTGCAAGGGCGATTGCATGCCTCTGATCTGACATTTGCGGGAACGGACCTCCTGCTAGGAGTGCTGTTCATCGTGGCTTTCGTGAAGACAAAACTTTAGCCTCGTGGCCTGATCTTCCGCCGCTCACCGCTGGCTGTAGTCGATTCGTGCCCCAGGTTCGCGCCCGTTTTTTGGGCGCTAACCTGGGCTCGTGCATCGGCTCCGCGTTCTAATTCAGATTCCGCAACGCCTGCACGATCTCGTTCATGTCGATACCCTGATCAATGGGATAAACCTTCGCAAACGCGATCTTTCCCGCCTTATCCACGATAAACGCCGCGCGTTCGCTGATGCCGGCCACGGGAGGGCCTTCCCGCAGGATGCCGAACTTGCGCGTCACTTCGGCGTGCGGATAGAAATCGGAGCCGATCGCGACTTCGACCGGGCCGATTTCCTTCTCGCGCCAGGCGATGTGGCTGGGAATCGAATCTACGCTGATGTCCATGACCTGGGCATTCAGGGCCGCGAACTCACTTTTTCTGGCGTCGAGTTCGGGCACCTGCGCCGCTCAGGTCGGAGTCCAGTCCAGCGGATGAAAGGCCACAACCAGGTTCTGGCGGCCAAGGTAGTCGCGCGAACGGATCCTGATCCGGCGCTCACCGGCGATCGCGGGGATCTCGAACTCGGGCGCTGCATCGCCAACTTTCAGAGTCATGCTGCTTCTTCCTTTTTCTCCGAACAAAATTGTACTTGAGAACCGTACTCTAACTTTGCGCTGACTTTACTCTGAAGCCCGCCGCCGCGGCTCTCCGCCGGTCGCCGGAATTAACCTGTTTTTAACACTTCATCGTTTATTGGCCGTTAACATTTCCTCCATGCCAGATCAGCCATTGCAGATCGAAGAGTTTCCTGGGTCTCAGAACGGAATCAATGTCTTACGCCTGACGGGTCCACTTACGCTTCAGAACTTGTTCGGATTTCAGGCCAAAGTCCGCGCCGACCATTCGCGCGCGTTGATTTTGGATTTCACGAATGTTCCATTAGCCGATTCCGCCGGAATCGGTGCATTGGTCGGAGCCTACGTCTCACGACAAAAAGATGGACGCAGTTTGGGACTGGTCGCCGTGAATCAGCGCATCCATCACGCTCTGGAAGTTACGCGAGTGGATGGATTTTTTGCCTTCTTTGCCACGGTGGCAGAAGCCGAGCAGGCAGCGTAAACTCCAGCCCAAAAAGAAAAGCGGCCTTTGCAGGCCGCTGATCCGTTCCCGAATTTTGCTTGTGGTCTAGACGCCTTTAACGTTCTCGGCCTGCCAGCCCTTGGGGCCCTTCACCACATCGAACTGAACTTGTTGACCTTCCTGCAGGCTGCGAAACCCGTTTGCCTGAATGGCGGAGAAGTGCACAAAAACATCTTCACCATTCTGGCGGCTGATAAAACCATAGCCCTTGGCATCGTTAAACCACTTTACTGTTCCTGTTTCCATGATGTTGCAGTGTTCCTTTTGTTGAAGTGTGCGCTGGAGTTCGCAGGATGGTGCAGGCAGAACACGCTCTGGAGCCGGGCGCTGCTGTACAGCCTCAAAACGTCAAACGCAGCTAAAATTGTACATATTCAGTGCAAAATGGCGAGAAAATTTTGGCTTACAGAGGTAACGGCTGGGGCCTTACTTCAGACGCCTCACGCCAGACGTGACCTTCGCCGCCAGGCGTTCCATAGGTAGGCATTTCATGGCTCACCCTCCAAGATTTCCCAATGTTTTCCTCCCCGATTTCGTATCCTTCTGAAAACTAAAGCTCTCTCCTTTTGGCATCGCTCTTGCTCCAAATGGCAACTAAGGTGTGGGGGCTTTTATGCTGACCATACGCGTCGAAAGACTCGGCGACCTCGCATTGATCGAATGTGAGGGCAGAATCGTCCACAGCGATTCTGTTTTCAAGCTGCGCGATGCCGTCAGGGCACAGTATTCCGCGCGCGTCGTCGCGCTCGATCTCTCCGCGGTAGAAGCCATCGGCGGAGGCGGACTCGGGATGCTCGCGTTTCTCCAGCGTTGGGCCGACGACAATGCTATCCAGCTAAAACTCTTCAGCCCTTCCGAACCAGTGAGGCGCCTTTTGCAGAATCGCCAGGCGAACTCTGATTTCCAGTTCCACATCGCAAGTTTTCAGGAAATGATTGGGATCCTGTCCGCCGCCCAGTCGCACTATGCGATCGCAGCCTGAGCATGACGGTTTGCAACTTAACGCAGCCTCATTCATCATCAGGTGATGCGTAAGACGACGCGTAGTCGAATGGGGAAAGCCGCGCTTCTCACTGGATTTTTCTTCGCTGGGATCTTGCTTCCCAATGTTCCGTCAATCGCCCAGGGTGATCTAGTCGGCGATGTCAGGGCCCAACTGGCACAGAATTCTTTCTCCGCCGTCGAGTCCGAGCTCCAGAACTATAAGGCTCAGCGCGGCGTCACGCCCGAATATCTAGAGGCGCTCTCCTGGATGGCGCGCGGCGCAGCGTCCGGTCAACAGTGGGACAAAGCGGCCGCTTACGCCACCGAGACCCGCACTCTTGCCGAGAAAGAGTTGGCGAAGCGCAAACTCGACGCCGAGCCTCATCTTCCCATCGCCCTCGGTGCCTCCTACGAAGTCCTCGCCCAGCAACTCGAAGCCACAGGAAAACATCCCCAGGCCGTTGCCCTGCTCCGCTCCGCCTTAACTCGTTACGGAAACACCTCGATTCAAGCGCGTCTGCAGAAAAACCTCAACGTGTTGGCCCTCGTCGGACAACCCGCTCCCGCGCTCCAATCCACCCAGTTTCTCGGACCGAAGCCCCCGTCTCTCACCTCGCTAAAAGGATCGCCCGTTCTTTTATTTTTCTGGGCGCATTGGTGCATCGACTGCAAAGCCGAGGTCCCGGTAATCGCCCGCCTGCGCCAGGAGTTCGCTCCTCAAGGATTAGTCGTCATCGGTCCCACGCAACTCTACGGATACGCCGCGCAAGGTGCCGACGCCCCGCCCGAGAAGGAGCGCGCCTATATCGAGTCCGTTCGCGCGCGCTATTACGGCGGCCTGCAAGACATGCCCGTCCCGCTGAGCAAACAGAACTTCAACGCCTACGGAGCCAGCACCACGCCGACGGTGGTCGTTTTGAATCGCGCCGGCCACGTCTCGATGTATCATCCGGGAGCCATGCCCTATGACGAACTGCGCGCCGCCGTCGAGAAAGCCGTGCAGTAGCGTAAGAGAGTAGCGTAAGAGAAAGGACGAACACGAACTTATGGGTTGCCTTATCCTGCTAGTCTTTCTCGCCTTCCCTCGAATCGCGCTCGTCTTATTGTTCCTGTTCTCCGACTACCTGCAACGCGCCTACCACGGTCTGCTCTTGCCCTTGCTCGGATTCATCTTCCTGCCCCTCACCACCCTCGTCTATGCCTGGATGGCCCACACCCACCAGCCCATCGTCGGCCTCAATGTCGTGATCCTCATCATCACCGTTGTGATCGACCTAGGAGGCCTAGGCGGCGGCGCCTATCACCGACGAAGACGCTACGATTAGCTGGCCTTTGGGTGGCGCAGCGCTTCAGCGCTGCGATCACAGCATCGTCTTCAAGTCGGCTTCAGCCGCTGGGGAAACCAGCCTTCCCAACGACCCTCCCTTGACTCACCCACCCCATGAGCATAGGATGCCGCTGCGGTCAGGCGGTGCCCGCGACCGACAAATTCCATCCAAACCGCTGATTTTTCAAACTTAAGGAGAGAGTTATGAAGCGTAGTTCCTCGATCTTCGCAATCGCATTCGTGTGCCTCGCCCTCGCCGGATCACTCGTCGCCGAGAACAAGGCCTTTGTCGGCACCTGGAAGTTGAACGTGGAAAAATCAAAGTTCGCCGCCGGCAAGGCCCCCAAGAGCCTCACCCGCACCGTCACCGCCGATGGAGACACGGCGACCTACAAGTTCGACGGCGTCGCCGCCGACGGTTCCGCCTACACCTACGGATTCGCCTCCAAGTACGACGGCAAAGACTCTGAAGTGACCGGAACCGGCGCCCCCTTCGGCGCCGACCACATCGCCATCAAACAAGACAACTCGCACATGGTTTCCGTCACCCTCAAAAAAGGAGACAAAACCGTAGCCACCGGCTCCACAACCGTCTCTCACGACGGAAAGACGACCACCGTCATTCTGAAAGGATCCGATGCAGACGGGAAGCCGCTAAAGACCGAGACGGTTTACGACAAGCAGTAGATAACGACCAACAGTCGACAAGCAATCGCCACAAAGGATAGGACGATGACAAGAAGACACCAATTAACAGCCGGGTGCCCATCCTAAATTTCGCGTTCTTTGCGAAATTTAGGGTGGGCCTCTCTTGCCGCTAAGAAGTAAAGAGCCATCTTCCCAACTCTGTCATCCCGACCGGAGCAGATCGTCGCGAAGGCGATGATCTACGAAGCGGAGGGACCTTGCGTTAGGCGTATGTCGGACGCCGGAGGATGGGGCCGGGTGCCGGGTGCGGGTGCCCCATCCTAAATTTCGCGCTCTTTGCGAAATTTAGGGTGGGTGCTAGCCTTCTCCTTAGCCTCCACAGCCGGCGAAAAGTTTAAACAGCGGTCGCCCTGAGCAATCGGGCGCCTGAGTCCTCTTCGATGAGGAAGTGAATGGGGTCAATATTGAACAACGGGGACGGGGATCTCTTGCCGCCGACGATGGGAAATATCTTCCAGCCGCTTTCCCCCGAGAATTGGCATTCGCCCACCAGTCTTGCTCCATGCCAGACGACACATCGTGGGACATCGCTGTCGTGACCAAATAGCACGACACCGACGGCGTGGTCTTTGCTGCTGAGAACGACCTTCGAGGACACACGCTCCGCAGAATAGCCAGTCTCGGGGCGAACACAAGCTATCAAGCCTGACATCAGCGCTTCACGATTCATTTGTAGGGGTAGTATAGCTCTTTCGAGGGACGCTCACAGAGCATGACACCGCTCCCTGTGGAACCGCAAGTGCTAATTTTGAGACGGTTTCCCGGACTGAGAATAACCGACGTTCTTCCCGAATCGCTTCCTCCTCGCCTCCGACCGTTCTGAGGCGATGTTACGGGCAACAGTCATCACACCGCCGATTATGAACTGTTTACCCCACTTCTCATAGTCACGGGGGCACTTTTTCCCACGCTCGCCGATCTCCCACGCCTTATTAACCGTTTTTTCGCCCCAAACGAGAATAGAGTTTCCCTTGGGCTTTGCTTTCTCGAGAACCGACATGCAGGGAATGTCGCTTGGCCCGTCGCCAACGTAGATCATGTGGCTCAGCGGAACTGGACGATCTTCAAGAGGCATATCGACGTTGACTGCGTAAGGCGTGATGTAACTCTGTTCCCTAGAGATCCCCTTGTTGATCAAAAACAGGTAACGAGTCTTCTCAGTGAAGCTAATCACTGCCTTAGGTCGTGCGATTACCCCGCCGTCGTCGAAATCATATTCGCACGCCCAGATTTCTTTGAAATGGTGAGCAATCGGCGCGCTCCTTACGACGTCACCGATCCCGCCACTCACTATGTAATATTCGAGTGTGAGCTTCTCTTCAATGATCAGCGGGTCGGTCTCGAAAGTCTGGCGCAATTCCGTAAGGAACTGATCTACACCCTTGTGGATGATCACGAATTCTCGTCCTATTTTGTTGAGATCTTCCTTCCGGATTTGAGGAAGGGCGCCCGACTTTACCTTGTCAACGAGTAACGTCAGGTACGCCAATGGCGGATCCCATCCATGACTGACAAGGTCAGCTGCCTCGTCATAAAAAACTTGAGCGGCTTTGTTAGTCGGATCCTTACGTTCTGGATCGCTGTAGTAAGAAATCAACGCCGCCGTGGAGTCCTCGGCAAGCGTGTCGTCAAAGTCGAAAATCACCGCAATGCGGTTTGCCCCGGCCATGGGTTTTATCCTCTAGCTTACAGGCTCTCGGCTTGCAATTTAACTTTGTACACGATATAAAACAAAATGGACGTTTGTCAACACCGAATTCTTGGGGGACGGAATGGACCTCGTAGGTACGTCCGAACTTGCGGACATGCTCGGAGTGAGCAAGCAGACGGTTTCAAACTGGAGAGTCCGTATGGCGAACTTTCCTGCCCCGGTCGCCGAACTAAAGAGCGGACCGGTTTGGAAACGTGCCGAAATAATTGAGTGGGCGAAATCAACTGGCGTTCAGGTCGCGACGGCTGAGTCAAGCAAGGCTCAGAGCACCCCCCGCAGGAAGACCTCGGTCGTGGTGGCTGTTGTGAACATGAAGGGTGGGGTTGGAAAATCGACGGTCACTGCCAATTTGGGATGGCATTCTGCATACAAGAAAAATCATAAGGTTCTTCTGGTGGACCTTGATCCTCAATTCAACCTCAGCCAGTATGCGCTAGGACGCGAGAGGTACCAGGAGTTTCTCAGGAGAAAGCGGCCAAGCGTTTACGAAATATTCGAACAAACCAGCTCCTCACCAGGAATGCGAGAGGCTCATGCAGATCTTTCGCAGGCGATCATTCAGGTGAAAGCGTGGAGCGACGGCAGCCGCCTAGATCTTGTTCCCTCCCGACTGGATCTAGCGTGGACACTTAAGAGCTCTTCGTACAGCAAAATAGAGCATCTCTCCAGCTTCCTGGAGCCGTTGCGGCGTAAATACGATCTCGTATTAATCGACTGTCCCCCAACGCAATCGATGCTGACAGATGCCGCGTATCGAGCGAGTGGCTACGTCCTGATTCCGGTGAGGCCGGAATTTCTATCAACGATCGGGTTGCCGTTGCTTGTAAAATCCCTTGAGGATTTTCAGCTTGAACACCGAAATAAGGAGATCGAAATCGCCGGAATTTTGTTTAATGCGGTAACGATATCGAAGAATGAACATCAAAAGTCTCGGAATGACGTCATGACTCTAGCGAAGAAAAATGGCTGGTATGTCTTCAAGAATGAAATCAGCTACTCGGACTCTTATCCAAAAGGATCCCGCGAGGGCAAGCCGATTTTTCTAACGGGATATGCTCGCTGGGACAAGGTGAATGAGTTTGAGGCTCTCGCGAACGAGTTTCTCCAAAGGATTGGGCTGTGAACAAAAGCGCAAAGCGATTACTGCGGGATATTGCTGCCCTGTTTGAGCGTTATCCGGCGCATACATGGGCCGAGTTGGTTAGCCTCCTCGACCCCAAAAAGACTCGCACTGAATCACCTCAAGCTCTGGGAAGCGTCGAGAAAAACGAGAAGCTGCAGGGAGCGAATCAGCAGAAACAAGGGTCGCGACAGGTGACTTCCCAGAAGGCCAAAAGAGCAGCGCTCGAGCCCGAGGGCAAACGTGACGAATGGCTCGAATTAGAATTATCGCGACTGCCAATAGCCGATTTACGGACACTTTTAAGGAACTCCGGTGTGCCGTTCTCGCATAAGGACTCGAAAGATAGGCTCATTCGCAAGATATTAAGGACCGCCCCGGAACAAGTAGGGAGGTCGGTTGCACGTTCCATAGGGCGACGCAATCCCGGCGACTATGCGCAGTGGGCGGAGATCATTATGGGCGGGGATAAACGAAAACCAACGCGATGAGTCTCCATCTCGAACAGGAGCTCCCGAAGAAAAGCGCGCCCAATTTTTCGACGCCCCAGAACAGGCCGACCCTTGATTGCCTTTAACCGCGAGCCCATCCCCGACTTTTCCCTGACCCAAGCGCCACCGCCCGTCACGATAAAACATCATCCTTAGGAAACAGAGAACTGCATTCATCACCATCCGCCTGTACCGCCGTCACAGACACATCATCACAAGCAGTGCAACACTATCGCTGAATTGTGTCCGCCTCCCGAGACGGACGGCACCCACCTTCTTTGACAACATGAAATTTCAAATGTCGACAGGCGCAATTACGTCCACGGAAGTCGTCCAAAACCCCTTCAAATTCCGGCCAAATCGATGACCCTCTCCCTTAAGTCCTTTAGTTTGATGGGTCTGGAGTTAACTATCCTGTAATGAATAAGTTACACGGAATT